>NZ_BAAKFX010000001.1:0-1558469 GCF_057536195.1 Enterobacter sp. C3_dUdeg | reverse complement strand
AGGCATGCAATATGCGAAAAAAAAAGCCCGCATTTTCATGCGAGCTCTTCTTCAAATATGGCGGTGAGGGGGGGATTGACTCGCTTCGCTCGCCCTGCGGGCAGCCTGTTCGCTACGCTCTCAGTCTGTCCAACTGGCTGTCGCCAGTTGTCGAACCCCGGTCGGGGATTCTCATCCCCCCGCAGGCATGCAATATGCGAAAAAAAAAGCCCGCATTTTCATGCGAGCTCTTCTTCAAATATGGCGGTGAGGGGGGGATTCGAACCCCCGATACGTTGCCGTATACACACTTTCCAGGCGTGCTCCTTCAGCCACTCGGACACCTCACCATATTGTCATCCCGTTGTTGCCGGGACGGGCGCTAATGTAAGGAAAAGCCGAACTGCCGTCAACTCACTTTTTCAGTAATTTAGCGCGTTTAGACAAACTTCAGGCAACATGATTCTTAAATGTGCTGAAAGCGTATTTTTTATCAGCAACACAGTCGCGCTATAAATTTGTTATGCTGACCGTCCAGTGAAAAAGCAAAATAAATCAGCGCAATAAAAGGCAGGAATGACTATGGATATACTTTTCTATCACCCCACTTTTGATACGGCATACTGGATCAAGGCGCTTTCGGCGGCGTTACCCGGCGCACGCGTTCGCGAGTGGAAGCGTGGCGATAATGAACATGCTGACTATGCGTTGGTCTGGCATCCTCCGGTAGAAATGCTCCAGGGCCGCAAGCTGAAGGCCGTTTTTGCCCTGGGAGCCGGCGTGGATTCCATTCTGAGCAAACTGAAGGCACACCCTGAAATGCTGCCGGAAGATATCCCCCTTTTCCGCCTGGAAGATACCGGAATGGGCCAGCAAATGCAGGAATATGCCGTGAGCCAGGTACTGCACTGGTTCCGCCGCTTCGATGACTATCAGGCCTTTAAACAGCGAGCCCACTGGGAGCCGCTGCCGGAGTACCGTCGCGAAGACTTTACGATCGGCATACTCGGTGCGGGCGTGCTGGGCTCAAAAGTGGCCGAAGCGCTTGCCCCGTGGGGATTCCCGCTACGCTGCTGGAGCCGCAGCCGCAAGGATTATCCGGGCGTTGAGAGTTTTGCCGGAACGGATGAGCTTCCTGCATTCCTGAAAGGGACACGCGTGCTTATTAACCTGCTGCCAAACACGGCGGAAACGGTAGGGATCATCAATGAAGCCCTGCTCAATCAGCTCGTCGACCAGAGCTACCTGATGAACCTGGCGCGCGGGGTACATGTCGTGGAAGGCGATCTGCTGAAGGCGCTGGACAGCGGAAAGCTAAAAGGCGCCATGCTGGATGTCTATAGCCGTGAGCCGCTGCCTTCGGAAAGCCCGCTGTGGGCGCACCCGCGCGTGGCGATGACCCCGCACGTGGCTGCCGTGACGCGTCCGGCAGAAGCGGTGGCGTATATATCCCATACCATCAGCGAAATGGAAAAGGGTAACGCGGTCACCGGTCAGGTCGACAGACAGCGCGGCTACTGAGAGAAACCCGGCGTTCGCCGGGTTTTTGCTAATATTCACCGCTGATAACTGCTATCCTTTGGAAAAACCGCAGAGGAGAGAGAGATGTATCCCGTTGACCTGCATATGCACACCGTCGCCAGCACCCACGCGTATAGCAACCTCCATGATTATATCGCCCAGGCGAAGCTTAAAGGCATCAAGCTGTTCGCGATCACCGATCATGGCCCGGACATGGCGGATGCGCCGCACTACTGGCATTTTGTGAATATGCGGATCTGGCCACGTCTGGTGGACGGCATTGGGATACTGCGCGGCATTGAGGCGAACATCAAAAATACCGACGGTGAGATCGACTGCACCGGCCCGATGCTGACGTCTCTTGACCTTATCCTCGCCGGTTTTCATGAGCCGGTTTTCCCGCCTCAGGATAAAGACACCAACACCGCGGCGATGATTGCCACCATTGCCAGCGGCAATGTGCACATTATCAGCCACCCCGGTAACCCGAGGTATCCGATTGATATTCAGGCTGTCGCGCAGGCGGCAGCGAAGCACCGCGTGGCGCTGGAGATTAATAACTCCTCTTTTGTGCACTCGCGTAAGGGCAGTGAAGCCAACTGCCGCGAAGTGGCTGCCGCCGTGCGTGACGCAGGTGGCATGGTGGCGCTGGGCTCAGATTCTCATACCGCGTTTACGCTGGGCGATTTCAGCGAGTGCCTGAAAGTGCTGAATGATGTTAACTTCCCGGAAGCGCAAATCCTGAACGTGACCCCACGCCGCATGCTCGATTTCCTAGAGTCGCGCGGAATGGAACCGATAGCCGAATTTGCCGATCTTTAATTGTGTAATGGAATCATAAAAATGAACGAGTTTTCCATCCTCTGCCGCGTGCTGGGTACGCTCTATTATCGCCAGCCGCAAGACCCGCTGTTGGTTCCGCTCTTTACGTTAATTCGTGAAGGCAAACTGGCGCAGAACTGGCCGCTGGAACAGGATGATTTACTGGAACGTCTGCAAAAAAGCTGCGACATGCAGCAGATTGCGACGGACTACAATGCGCTGTTCGTTGGCGATGAGTGCCGCGTTTCGCCATACCGTTCAGCCTGGCAGGACGGGGCAACGGAAGCGGAAGTCCGCGCGTTCCTCTCCACGCGCGGTATGCCGCTGAGCGATACGCCAGCCGATCATATCGGTACGCTGCTGCTGGCGGCATCCTGGATCGAAGACAACGCCGGTGATGATGAGAATGAAGCCATCGAAACCCTGTTCGAAACGTACCTGCTGCCGTGGGTCGGGACATTCCTGGGTAAAGTCGAAGCGCATGCCACCTCGCCGTTCTGGAGAACGCTGGCCCCGCTGACCCGCGACGCTATTGCGGCAATGTGGGATGAGCTGGAAGAAGAGAACGAAGGGTGATTTAGATCACATAAATTCTGCAACTCAACATTTCAACTTGCACGTAATGTGCTTCTGATCTCATTTCTATAGTGCGCATCTGCTAAGATGCGCGCCATGAATATATTACTTTGTATCGCAATAACGACAGGTATTCTCTCCGGGCTCTGGGGATGGGTAGCCGTGTCTCTCGGATTGCTCAGCTGGGCCGGGTTCCTCGGCTGCACCGCCTATTTCGCCTGTCCGCAGGGGGGCGTCAAAGGGCTCTTTATCTCTGGCTGCACGCTGATGAGCGGTGTTATCTGGGCGCTGGTGATCATGAAGGGCAGCGCGCTGGCGCCACATCTGGAGATGCTGGGGTACGTCATGACGGGTGTCGTTGCCTTTTTAATGTGCATCCAGGCTAAGCATCTGCTGCTTTCATTTGTGCCGGGGACCTTTATGGGGGCGTGCGCGACCTTTGCAGGGCAGGGTGACTGGAAGCTGGTGGTTCCCTCCCTGGCGCTGGGGTTGCTGTTTGGCTATGCCATGAAAAACAGCGGTCTTTGGCTGGCGTCGCGACGGGGAAAAGCGCAAAACATCACTGCGGTGAGCGAATAAAAAAAGGCGAGATAATCATCTCGCCTTTTTTATGCGCTTCCTGTCAGGATTCCGGAGGGACTGACATATCGCGGTATTTCACCAGGATCGGGTTCTGCACGTCTGCTTTGTTTTGCAGATCCCACAGCCCGCGGTCAATACCGTCGTTGATTAAGAAGATCACGCCGGTTTCAATGGCTGACATCAGGCACATCATGACCGGCTCGTTAGAGGTGTAGCCAATTTCACCTTCCAGCAAACGCTGGTAATCGATGAAGCGGAATACCCCAGCCTGCACTTCATAAGACAGAATGGTTTTGCTGGTGTTCACCGAAGAGAGCACTTCGCCTGTACTGACGTTAACCACACGCAGGTTGACGGCGATTTGGTCAAGCTGGTACTGGGTATCCGCACCGATACCGAAGTAACGAGCTCCTGCACCACCCGACTTAACGTTACTTTCGTAGCCAATAATCGATCCTTCGATCATCACGTTCGCTGCCGCCAGAGATTGCAGAGGCATGCGGTTATTGTCCGCGACGGTGCCATTTTCCTGAGCGGCACGAATGATTTTGCGTTCATTCAACAGGTTCTGGAGCCCCTGACGTTCCAGCGGAATAAACCAGTGCGAATCCTTGAGCGCGGTAACCAGCATGGCGGTGGCGCTTTGCGGCACAGCCGTGGAGAAGTTACTTGCCGGGTAAGGTTTGAATTGCCCGGTTTCATCCTGAATGTTGTATACGGAGACAAATATTTTCCCCGTAGGTGAAGGTAAATGCGTTAAATCACGATAACTCTGGGCCCGAGGCATTAATGTCGGTTTTGCAGCTTCTTTAGGTGGAGCAGTTAAACAACCGCTCAATAAGCACACTGCAACAAATATCAGGAAGCGCTGCATGATCGTTGTCCTTATTTAGCTATTGTTTAAAAGTCAGTTGAATTACTTTGTAGACCGGAAACCTGAATGGTGGAGATTCTTCCGGTTTTACGATCGGTCACGTTCAACTGAAGCTGTCCGTCAGTATTGGCGATATCAACGATAAAGTCGTTGGTCACCATGCGGCCGGGTTTACCGGTATTAATGTTGGTCAGTAACCCCCCTAAAATCTGCGACTGAATAGCTTGAGTGAAGTTGTCCAGTGCGGACGGGGTATCAACGCTAAAATCCTTTAAGCTGGGATCCTTATAGGAGTTTTGCGCCTGGGCTTCGTTCAGCAGGAACGCGCCGTTATTAGGGTTACCGCCAAAGTTAGGGTTACGGAACTGAAACGTCATGTTTCCGGCCCAGCTTATGGGTGTTATCAGCATTATCGAAACAACTGCATATGCAATACGCATGACAGCCTCCGCATATCGGTTCGCTAGAACTCGTCTTTTGCTAAATCGCTGGTGCTTAATAGGGCTTTATCTATTTGCAGGCGATTAATAGCGTCTTCTGATTGTGCCAGTGCTAAGGCTACGTTTTTATCGAAGTCTATTTTGGTCGGGAATAAAAACGTTTGATAAATAACGTACTGATTAGCCGTTATTGTTATCCAACTTCCCCATCGTGCACTGGGCCGCTCGTTGATTGTTATATTTCCGGTGTAGGTACTGTCCCATTTGTCACTGAAGGCACGGTAAAAACTGTGCCCGACCGATGAGACAGTGTGGTCTGTTAACAATCCGGGAACTTCGACCTCGACGGCCTTCAGATTCCCGGCAGCGAGCAGGAAACTCGCTGCGGCGATCCAACTCAACGTGCGCTTCATGTGATTAACGCCTGAGGTTATCGTTTGCCCACGAAACAGCCTGAGTTCGGTTTTTAACAGCTATCTTCTTGAAAAGATTATAAAGGTGCGTCTTTACCGTATTTTCGCTGATAAATAACGAACGGGCGATTTCAATATTTGAAGCACCAATGCGTAACTTGTTCAGGATCTCTTTCTCACGGTGCGTGAGCAGCGCGGACTCTGAACTGTTATAGCGATAATTTCCAGAGTGCGTGATGAGATAGCTGGCAAGCTTTTGCGAAAAATAACACTCTCCGCGTAATATACCTTGCAGCCCCTCTACCACCCGGTCTTCTTCTTCCGTGACGTAGAACACGCCATTGATATGCGGCCAGCTTTCAATATCTCTGAAAGGATATTCATCAGGCGTATTCAACAATAGCACGCGGATATTATTGTTTTTCCTGCTTAAAATATCTTGCCAGTAATGGATAAGCTTTTTATCAGCTTCCATCATATCGAAAAGAATGATGCTGCCAGGTGCAATATCATCAAAAGAACGTTGAATATTATGCAATTTCCCGTTCAGTGATAAAGATTGCTTTAAATGTTGTAATAACGCTGTCGCTTGCAAAGAAGGTTTTGTGATCAACAGTAATGTATGACCATGTAAACTATGGACTTCATTATACATGATGAAACCCCACTTTTTTTTGGCACCTGGCAGCTGTCCTCCTGTTTATTAGAGGACACCAGAAGTACTGACAGATGTTGCACTGCTGTGTGTAGAATCAGACCATAACCTCCACAGGGAGGTAAATATAAAACCAATTTCGTACATCTAATTTCAATCTAGCTTTTACGAAGTTTAAAGCAAGTGTTAAACGTGTAACAGAATGTAAAAATCAATATTAATTTGTGAAAACTGCTTGTTGTTAATGGTAATAATTGATGAAAAAGTTGTACATATAAATAGATGTGCACAGATTTTAAAAATCATACAAATATTTTTATATGATTGATTTTTGAGGTTATTTGTTATTTTTACGCAGCAGTGATTAAGTATGAGTTTCAGATTATTTCTAAGCCCATGAATGGGCTACTGCCTGGCTTAAGAAAACAGGCGTCGTGTCACGCACTGAGAAAAATGATCTCCAGCCGTTACGTTTAAACAACGCGGGATGACGCCTGGACAGCCTTCATCCCGTTGTACAACCCGATCGCAAGACCTGCTTAATAAAAAATATAAGCTGACCTGATTAAAGTGATTTTTGATGTAAATTACGACTTTGTGGTGAGCCGATAAATAAAAATAAGCCGCGCGGGTGAGATATTTAAAATGTTTCAGCGGACATACTCTTCACCGTAACGACGCGTTAACACAATACGAGTCGTTTTAACAAGTAGCATTGTTATAGGGTTATGGCGTGATTAAATAGCCAGGTCCAGGGTGACAACATGAAAAACACATCGTTAATTATGATGTTTACATTACTGGGTGCGCCTGGATTTGTAACCGCAGCGAATTCAGATTTGGCAAATGCTGAATATAACTTTGCGGTTAACGAATTAAGTCTTTCATCACTCAATCAGGCAGCCATTATTGGTCAACGGGGCGTTTTCAATAACGCTGAGGTTAGCCAGGACGGTTCAAGACTCTTATCCATTGTATCTCAGGATGGGGCGGGTAACAGAGCGAGAGTTGATCAATCAGGGAGTTACAATTTAGCCTGGATCGATCAGAGCGGTAACGGGAATGATGCAGGTATTACGCAAGATGGATACGGTAATAGCGCGAAAATTATCCAGAAAGGGTCGGGTAATAGAGCAAATATTACGCAGTACGGTACGCAGAAAACCGCAGTTGTAGTGCAGAAACAGTCGCAAATGGCGATTAACGTTATTCAACATTAGCGCGTTCGCGACGACTTTAATCAATCCGATGGGGGTTTACCATGAAATTTATCAAAGTGGCAGCACTTGCAGCAATCGTAGTTTCTGGTAGTGCTATGGCGGGTTCTATTAATCAGGGCGGATGGGGTCATGGACATGGTCATGGTGGATATAGTGGCCCAAATTCAACCCTGAATATTTATCAGAACGGTGGCGGTAACTCCGCGGTTGCCCTGCAGACAGACGCCAGAAATTCCGTCCTGAATATTAGCCAGACCGGCGGCTTTAACGGTGCTGACGTTGGTCAGGGTTCTGATGACAGTAAAATCAACCTGACCCAGAAAGGTTTTGGCAACAGTGCGACACTTGATCAGTGGAACAGTAAAAAATCCGTTATGAACGTTAGCCAGTCCGGCGGCTTTAACGGTGCACTCGTAGACCAGACTGCGTCCAACTCGACTGTTAACGTTACCCAGATCGGTTTTGGTAACCACGCGTCAGCTCATCAGTACTGATACTGAAATCTGTGCTACAAAAAAACAGGGCATCAGCCCTGTTTTTTTTCGGGAGTTCATCATGAATACCTTAATTCTACTTGCCGCGCTTTCCAGCCAGATAACCTTCAAAACGTCACAGCAGGAAAATATGACCACCATTGTTCCTCAGGTCACTCTGGCGCAGTCGTGTGATTGTCAGGTTCAGATTGTTTCTGTGCGAGAAGGGCAGGGGGGACAAAGTTCTTCCCGGCAGCAAAACACACTTTTTATACCCGCTAATCAGACGATTGATTTAATGCGCCTGAGTTTAAATATTAATGCGGGAGACACGGTAAAAATCGTTGTCACCGTTTCAGACGGTAAATCGCTGCATTTATCACAACAGTGGTCGCCAGCGGAACGCTCGCTCTAAACGTTCATGAAATCAATAGGTTGGGAATGTGGCGGGTCTGTGCCGTTGAGCTATGCTGATATCAGGGACCAGGTCGTTATGTTCCGTAACGTGAAACTTCGTTTGCAATAATAAATGAAGCGCGTTTACCCCTCATGGACGATTTTCATTGAGGAGTACCTATAATGAACAACTATTTTGCTCGACTCATGGCAGGTCTGGGTCTGGTCGTTTCTGCTTTGAGTATCCCGGCTTATTCGGCCACGGTTGTTGACGGCGGTGTCATTCATTTTCGCGGTGCCATTGTCGCCGACCCCTGTGAAGTCACTCCCCAGAAGCAACAGTTTGCCATGTCATGTCCAGATAATAACCGTATGCAAACGCGTATGGTCAGCTATGAAGAGGCGCTTAGCGGGAAAGTGAGCGACTCAAACGTGGCAACGCTCAATATGAAATACCTTAATCCTGAAAAAACGCTCGCGGTTGTTGAAATCCAGTATCGCTAATGCGCGCTCTCCCGCCCTGCGGTGGATGAGGATTTTTTCTGATAGTTTTTTCTCCCGGTCTCCTCTGCGATACACTTAAGAAAATGGCGGGTTGCAGAGGGGCTTTATGAAACCGCAAATTGAAATTATTCATGGCGATATTACGACAGTGCACGTCGACGTTATCGTCAATGCGGCCAATCCCTCCCTGATGGGGGGAGGCGGCGTGGACGGGGCTATCCACCGGGCTGCCGGACCGCAGCTGCTGGAAGCCTGTAAAACCGTGCGGCAACAGCAGGGCGAATGTCCTCCCGGTCACGCGGTGATCACGCTGGCGGGCAATCTGCCTGCGAGAGCGGTAATTCACGCGGTAGGGCCGGTCTGGCATGGCGGTGATCAGCACGAAGCGAGTATTCTGGAAGAGGCTTACCGGAACTGTCTGCGACTGGCCGCCGACAACGGTTATAAAACGATGGCGTTTCCGGCCATCTGCACCGGCGTGTATGGTTACCCTAAGGCCGCTGCCGCAACGATCGCCGTAGAAACCGTTTACCGCTATTTGTCGCTAAAACCGCTGCCAGAGAAGGTGATTTTTGTCTGTTTCGACGACGACACCACGCATCTTTATCAGCGGCTTCTGACTCAGCGCAGACAAGAGCTGGAGAGCTGATGCAAACGCGGCGCATCTGATGCGCCGCGTGATTTATGAGGCTTTTGCCTGTGGTTTTCCTGAAAAGAGGAAGCGCAGGAGCGGGATCCGCAGATGGATTTCGTAGAGTACGATTGCCACCCCTACAACAAACACCAGCCCGGTAAAGAAGCCCAGCGTGTTGGAGGCGATGTGCGGTGTGATGTAAGCCCCGAAGAAAAGCGTCAACGGGTGATGCACCAGATAAATAAACAGTGACGCATTAACGAAGTAGGTCACGCGGCTGGACTTAAAGTTCAGCAAGCGGTGGCCCAGCGCGAATACGACGTTCACCATCCACAGCCCCAGCAGCATAGTGATCACGCTTTCCGTTTCATACATCCATGCGTCGCCGCTGCCGTAGCGCTGATTCAGCAGATAGGCCGCGAACGCGAGGCTTGCCCCCAGCGCGCACCACGGTGACGGGGTGACAAACAGCGATTTAAGCTTCGGATGAATAAAGGCCAGCGCGCCGATTAAAAAGAACGGAATGTAGAACAGGGACTGCATCACCACAAAATTAAATAACCCGTCGCTCAAAATCGGCGGATAGACGATAAGCAGCGTCCGTCGCACGGCGGCATAGGCAATCCCCAACAGCAAGAAGAGCACAGACAGTTTGCCCATCGTAACGTTGGCGAAGAAGGTGTCGGCTTTTGTACTCAGACGGTGGCGCAGGCGGCTGAAAATCAACAGGCTCACCGTTGTGAGTACCACCAGCACCAGCAGGAACCACAGGTGAGACACCAGCTCCCAGACCAGCGTATTGTACTTTTCATACAGCGTAAGGTTTGGCCAGTTCTCCGCTTTGCCTTTGACGTATTGCAACATAATGAACTGAGGCAGCGTCAGCAGCGGAATTGCGGTCAGCATGGGGATCCCCACGCGCTCTACGCGCACTTTCCACCAGCGCTTGAGCGGGTATCGCAGAAATAGCATGTAAGAGAAATAGCCGGATATGACGAAGAACACCTGCATACGGAAGGCGTGAATAAAGTCATTAAACAGCGTCAGCCACCAGGAGGGCATCTGGCTATTCACATGCCAGGTGTGGCTTGAGTAAATCAGCGAAATGTGAAAGGGGATCCCCAGTAGCATCAGCCAGGCCCTGATCGAGTCGAGGAAATATTCACGTTCTGTTGGTGTTGTGCTCATATAACGTTGTGCATTCTCAGACTTTTCGTCTTATCCCTAAGACTCATAATGGTTACATTCGAAGCCAACCCTACACCAAGACCGACACCCTGTCTCCAGGATAAGCACGCAAAGTGAATAGCGGGTTCTTTCATTTGCTTATTCCATGAGCCAGCAGCTGAACAAAGCAGTGATAATGTTGTCGGATTGCCTGAGTTTCCATTAAAATGGATCGGATCGATATAAGCACACAAAGGGGGAAGTGCTTACTTATTATGAAACATAAACCACAGATGATGAAAATGCGTTGGTTGGGTGCTGCAGTGGTGTTATCACTGTATACCTCATCGGCACTGGCCTTTAACATCGACGATGTCGCAAAACAGGCAAAATCGATGGCAGGCAAGAGCTACGAAGCGCCGAAAAGTAACTTGCCCTCCGTTTTCCGCGACATGAAGTATGCGGACTATCAGCAGATCCAGTTCAATCACGACAAAGCGTACTGGAGCAATATTAAAACCCCGTTCAAGCTTGAATTTTATCATCAGGGTATGTACTTCGACACGCCTGTTGCCATCAATGAAGTGACGGCAACCGCGGTACGTAAGATCAAGTACAGCCCGGATTACTTCAATTTTGGCAATGTGCAACACGACAAAGATACGGTGAAAGACCTGGGCTTCGCAGGCTTTAAGGTGCTTTACCCGATCAACAGCAAAGATAAAAACGACGAAATCGTCAGCATGCTTGGAGCCAGCTATTTCCGCGTTATCGGCGCGGGGCAGGTTTACGGGCTTTCTGCGCGTGGTCTGGCTATTGATACCGCGCTGCCATCAGGTGAAGAGTTCCCGCGTTTCCGTGAGTTCTGGATTGAACGTCCAAAGCCAACGGATAAGCGTCTGACCATTTATGCGCTGCTGGATTCCCCGCGTGCAACCGGTGCCTATCGCTTTGTAATTATGCCGGGTCGTGACACGGTAGTTGACGTGCAGTCCAAGGTTTACCTGCGTGATAAAGTGGGCAAACTGGGCGTTGCGCCACTGACCAGTATGTTCCTGTTCGGGCCCAACCAGCCGTCACCGGCTACCAACTTCCGTCCGGAACTGCATGACTCCAACGGTCTGTCTATTCATGCCGGCAACGGTGAGTGGATCTGGCGTCCGCTGAATAACCCGAAACATCTGGCGGTTAGCAGCTTCGCAATGGAAAACCCGCAAGGTTTTGGCCTGCTGCAGCGTGGTCGTCAGTTCTCCCGCTTTGAAGATTTGGACGATCGCTATGACCAGCGTCCAAGCGCCTGGGTCACGCCAAACGGTGACTGGGGTAAAGGCAAGGTCGAGCTGGTAGAAATTCCAACCAACGACGAAACCAACGATAACATCGTCGCTTACTGGACGCCGGATCAGCTGCCGGAAGCCGGTAAAGAGATGAACTTCAAGTACACCATTACCTTCAGCCGCGACGAAGATAAGCTGCATGCGCCGGATAACGCGTATGTAATGCAGACTCGCCGCTCAACGGGTGATGTGAAGCAGTCTAATCTTATCCGTCAGCCTGACGGTACCGTGGCGTTTGTCGTGGACTTCACAGGCCAGGATATGAAGAAACTGTCGCCGGACACCGCCGTTGCCGCTCAGGCCAGCATCGGTGATAACGGTGAGATCGTTGAGAATACCGTGCGTTACAACCCGGTAACCAAAGGCTGGCGTCTGACCCTGCGCGTGAAAGTGAAAGATCCGAAACAGACCACTGAAATGCGAGCTGCGCTGGTCAGTAACGATCAGCCGCTGAGTGAAACCTGGAGCTATCAGCTACCTGCCAATGAATAATACATCTGAATATATTGATGCCATGCCGCTGACGGATATCGAAAAAGCGGCACTGCCAAAGAGCGACATCAGCGCGGTTCACACCGCGCTGGATGGTGAACATCATACGTTTTCCCGTGATGATGATACGCCGCTCGGGTCAGTCAAGGCGCGTCTGGAGCAGGCCTGGCCGGACTCGCTGGCGGAAGGGCAGTTGATTAAAGACGATGAAGGACGCGATCAGCTTCAGGCGATGCCGAAGGCTACGCGTTCCTCTATGTTCCCCGATCCATGGCGCACCAACCCGGTGGGTCGCTTCTGGGATCGCCTGCGCGGGCGTGATGTGACGCCGCGCTATCTGTCGCGTCTGACGAAAGAAGAGCAGGCGTCCGAACAGAAATGGCGTACCGTCGGGACAATCCGTCGCTATATCCTGCTGCTTCTGACGCTGGCGCAGACGGTCGTCGCGACCTGGTACATGAAAACTATCCTGCCTTACCAGGGCTGGGCGTTTATCAACCCGACGGACATGATGGGCCAGGATCTCTGGGTCTCCTTCATGCAGCTGCTGCCGTATATCCTGCAGAGCGGCATTCTCCTGCTGTTCGCGGTCCTCTTCTGCTGGGTCTCGGCCGGTTTCTGGACCGCGCTGATGGGCTTCCTCCAATTGCTGATGGGGCGTGACAAATACAGCATTTCAGCGTCAACGGTCGGGGATGAACCCCTTAATCCCGAGCACCGTACCGCGCTGATTATGCCTATCTGTAACGAAGACGTTGACCGCGTATTTGCGGGCCTGCGTGCGACCTGGGAGTCCGTGAAGGCGACCGGCAACGCGGAGCATTTCGACGTTTACATCCTGAGCGACAGCTACAACCCGGATATCTGCGTTGCGGAACAAAAAGCGTGGATGGAGCTGATTGCAGAAGTGCAGGGCGAAGGCCAGATCTTTTACCGTCGCCGCCGCCGTCGCGTGAAGCGTAAAAGCGGCAACATCGATGACTTCTGCCGTCGCTGGGGTAACCAGTACAGCTACATGGTAGTGCTGGATGCTGACTCCGTCATGAGCGGAGACTGCCTGAGCGGTCTGGTGCGTCTGATGGAAGCCAACCCTAACGCCGGTATCATTCAGTCCTCGCCAAAAGCGTCCGGAATGGACACCCTTTATGCGCGCTGCCAGCAGTTCGCCACCCGTGTTTACGGGCCGCTGTTTACGGCCGGTCTGCACTTCTGGCAGCTGGGTGAGTCGCACTACTGGGGCCACAACGCCATTATCCGCGTGAAGCCGTTCATTGAACACTGTGCGCTGGCGCCGCTGCCGGGTGAGGGTTCGTTTGCCGGCTCTATTCTGTCGCATGACTTCGTAGAAGCGGCGCTGATGCGTCGCGCTGGCTGGGGCGTCTGGATTGCCTACGACCTGCCGGGATCCTACGAAGAGCTGCCGCCGAACCTGCTGGACGAGCTTAAGCGTGACCGCCGCTGGTGTCACGGTAACCTGATGAACTTCCGCCTGTTCCTGGTAAAAGGGATGCACCCGGTTCACCGCGCGGTGTTCCTGACGGGCGTGATGTCCTATCTCTCTGCACCGCTGTGGTTTATGTTCCTCGCGCTCTCCACTGCGCTGCAGGTTGTCCATGCCCTGACGGAGCCGCAATACTTCCTGCAACCGCGGCAGCTGTTCCCGGTGTGGCCGCAGTGGCGTCCGGAGCTGGCGATTGCGCTGTTTGCCTCCACCATGGTGCTGCTGTTCCTGCCTAAGCTGCTCAGCATCATCCTGATCTGGTGCAAAGGCTCGAAAGAGTACGGCGGTTTCTTCCGCGTGACCCTTTCGCTGCTGCTGGAAGTGCTGTTCTCCGTCCTGTTGGCGCCGGTACGTATGCTGTTCCACACCGTGTTTGTGGTCAGTGCGTTCCTGGGCTGGGAAGTGGTCTGGAACTCACCGCAGCGTGACGACGACTCCACGCCGTGGGGTGAAGCCTTTATGCGCCACGGTTCTCAGCTTCTGCTGGGTCTGGTGTGGGCTGCCGGGATGGCGTGGCTGGATCTGCGCTTCCTGTTCTGGCTGGCGCCGATTGTATTCTCGCTGATCCTGTCGCCGTTTGTGTCCGTGATTTCCAGCCGTTCAACGGTGGGGTTGCGAACCAAACGCTGGAAGCTGTTCCTGATCCCGGAAGAGTATTCCCCGCCGCAGGTGCTGGTGGATACCGATCGTTACCTGGAACAGAACCGCAGTCGCTCGCTGGATGACGGCTTCATGCACGCCGTGTTTAACCCGTCATTCAACGCCCTGGCGACGGCAATGGCTACCGCGCGTCACCGCGCCAGCCAGGTGCTGGAGATTGCCCGCGATCGTCACGTTGAGCAGGCGCTTAACGAGACCCCGGAAAAACTCAACCGCGACCGTCGTCTGGTGCTGTTGAGCGACCCGGTGACAATGGCGCGTCTTCACTACCGCGTGTGGTCCGCTCCGGAGAAATACTCTTCGTGGGTGAACTACTATAAGGACGTGAAGCTGAATCCGCTCGCTCTGAAGGCGAAGTAAGCAGTTAAGTAAGGCGGGTTAGCGAAGCGCCACCCGCCAGATAAAATACCGGCTTAATCGCCGGTATTTTTTTAGAGGTTAAAGATGAGAATAATCATCGTCGTTATGGTGGCATGCCTGCTCAGCGGCTGCGGCAGTATCATCAGTCGCACCATTCCAGGGCAAGGTCACGGAAATCAGTATTACCCGGGCGTGAAATGGGATCTTCGTGATTCCGCATGGCGTTACCTGACCGTGCTCGATCTGCCGTTCTCGCTGATTTTCGACACGCTGTTGCTGCCGATCGATGCCAGCCACGGCCCTTACGAATAGCGTAAATTAACGCTCGTCCCACTCGTCGGCTGCGGTTTGACCTTCTTCCGTATCCAGCGGCGGCTCGAGCTGAAACTCACCCTCATCCCACTCGTGCAGGGTATTCTCTTCCAGCCATTCCTGCCGAAGTTCTATTTCGTCATAATCGCCATCAAAGACGGCCTGCGCACCTTCACCACTTAATATCGGCAAACATTCCCCTTCTTCACCGTCATCGGCAAAGAATTCGGCCTGCCACATAATATCTCCATCCTGCAGAACGTATTTTTGGATATTAAGCTGTTGCACGTCAGCATCTTCTTCTTCAACGCCGGGGTTGTCGGCGAGGAACTCTTCACGAGCGGCATCAATAGCTTCTTCCAGCGTGGCGTACATGGTCATTGGTGTCTCCCTGTTTTCCAGAAGGTTTCAGGGAAAGAATAGCTGAATATAAGATTCTGCAAGTATGAATGCGAAAATAAGCTATCAGGCGTTCGTCTTATTCCGTCACGGGCCGCAGCGCGCGGGATAAACTGAACCATGAATAGATGGCATTGAACAACACGACGCCCGCCGTCACGATAAAGACGGCGCGAAAACCGAAGCTGGCGGAAATCCCGGCCCCGAGCAGCGGTCCGGTGACGTTACCGATATCGCGAAATGACTGGTTATAGCTGAAAATACGCCCGGCGATCTGGTTCGTGGAGTTGTAGACCAGCAGGGTCTGTACGGCGGGCAGCAGCGCGCCGTCGGCGGCACCCAGCAAAAAACGCAGGACGCCCAGCTGCCATGGCGTTTGCACCATCGACATCGGGATAAGCAGCAGGACGGAGATCACCAGCGCGCAGATCAGGATTTTCTCGGGACCAACGCGGTCACCCAGTTTACCCAGTCTCGGGGCGCTCTGCAGCGCCGCCACGCCGGGTACGGAGGCAATCAGCCCGCTGATGAACGCAATATTGCTGACGTTACCCGCCAGGTCGCGAACGTACAGCGTCAGAATAGGGGCAATCGACCCGGTAGCCACCTGAATAATCAGGGTTGTCACGAACAGGCTCAGCACCAGTCTGGGATTTTTGAGCGAGGTCAGCACCTCTCTGGCGTGGAGCATCTCTTTTTTTGGCGACAGGCGTGAAGTTTTCCCGGATACAGAGCAGGGTGACGATGAAGCACAGGAACAACACGCTGGCGGTGATGAAAAAAACCGGCCGCAGGCCGTAGTTATCCGCCAGTAATCCGCCGGCCAGCGGTCCCAGCAGAGCACCGCTCACGCCGCCGGTGGAGAGTGTTCCTAGCGCCCAGCCGCTCTTATGGCGGGGGATTTGCGTGGCTATCAGGGCATTCGCGTTGGGAATAAATCCTCCCAGCAGGCCCAGCAGCGCGCGCAGGATCAGAAACTGCCAGACGTTCTGCGCCACGCCCATAAGCGCCATGATAATGGCCATCCCCAGCGCCGAACGCAGCAGCATGATTTTACGTCCCTTGCGGTCGGCAAGGCCGCCCCAGAAGGGCGAGGCCATCGCGGAGAAGAGAAACGTGATGCTGAATACCAGACCGGACCACATATTGAGCGCGCTGTGGCCCGTTACGCCAAGCTGTTCGACGTAGAGCGGCAGGAAGGGCATGACCAGGCTAAAGGCCGCGCCGGTAAGAAAACAGCCAAGCCACGCAACCGCGAGGTTACGCTTCCAGTTTATGGGGGCATCTGAGGGTGACATAACTATCCGCATAATGAGGTGCAGAGCACCTGAAGCATAAAGTAATAAGCCTGCTAATTATGCGCCTGGGTTATGATTGCCGCAATGACGAGGAGCTTTTAAAGCTAAAACGGCATGCGGCCCTGAAGACCGCATGGGGATTAATAGCGGGACGGCGTGCCTTGTGGACGCGTTTTAAAACGGCGGTGCAGCCACATGTACTGCTCGGGCGCCAGCATGATGCACTTCTCCACAACGCTGTTCATCCAACGCGCGGTGGTTTCCGCATCGTCAAGCGGTGGCGCAAGCTCCGGCTCCAGCATCATCAGCTCGTAGCCTGAACCATCCGGCTTACGGCGAGGGACGAAAGGCACGATGGCGGCTTTGGACATCCGCGCCAGCATCCAGGTACCGGTCGTTGTGGCGGCCTCTTCAACGGCGAAGAAGGGAACAAATACGCTGGCCTGTGGGCCATAGTCGTGGTCGGGGGCATACCAGACCACTTCGCCGGATTTCAGCGCGCGGATCATCCCCTTCAGGTCCTTACGGTCGATCATGCTTTTGTTGGAGCGCATGCGGCCGTTGGTCTGGATTAAATCGATGACCGGGTTATCGTTAGGACGATAAACGCCAATGCCGGGCGCCTGCATGCCGAACATGCGCGCCCCGATTTCCAGCGTCAGGAAATGAACGCCGATCAGCAAAACGCCCGTCTGGTTGGCCTGAAGCGTATGCACAGGCTCCATGCCGGTTCCCGTTACCTCGCTCCAGCGGGCCATGCGTTTGTCCGGCCAGAACCACGCCATACCGGTTTCCATGAGCCCCATCCCGACGGATTCGAAATTCTTCGCGACCATATCGTGACGCTCTGGCTCGCTCATCTGCGGAAAACACAGCTCAAGATTGCGGTACGCGATTCTGGCGCGACGCTTCATAAACAGTTGCGCGAAGCGGCCCAGAAATTTACCCAACCGAAAAATAACAGGGTAGGGAAGCTGTACCAGAAGCCATAAAAAGCCGATGCCAAGCCAGGTCAACCAATAGCGGGGATGCAAAAGGGCGGCAGTAAATTTTGGTAACTGGGTCATGTCTTTCCTGTGTTCAAACGTCCTGTTTTGCTAGTGTCTCATTTTTTGAGACATAGCCAAAATATCTGCTTTCGAAGCGTACACGAATACAGCAATTGTTAAGCCTGATTAATCAGGGTGTGTGAAATGTAGCGTAAATTGTGGGGATGTAAATTGGTTTTGTTTGCTATATGATGCCGACCGATTTTTCATTCTCTCTAACGATTCCAGGACTGTACACCATGCCAGTGTTACACAACCGCGTATCGAATGAGATGTTGAAAGCGCGTATGTTGGCTGAAACCGAACCGCGCACAACCATCTCTTTCTATAAATACTTCACGATCGACGATCCGCAGGCGACCCGCGATGCGCTTTATCAGGCGTTTACGGCCCTGAACGTCTTCGGTCGCGTCTACCTTGCCCGTGAAGGCATCAACGCGCAAATTAGCGTACCGGAAAGCAAAGTCAGCGCCTTCCGCGAGTGTCTTTATCAGTTCGATCCGGCCCTCGACGGCTTACGCCTGAACATTGCCCTGGACGATGACGGGAAATCCTTCTGGGTGCTGCGCATGAAGGTGCGTGAACGCATCGTGGCGGACGGTATCGACGATCCTGAGTTTAACGCGGCGGATGTCGGTGAATATCTCAAGGCTGCGGAAGTGAATGCGATGCTGGACGATCCGGATGCCGTGTTCATTGATATGCGTAACCACTATGAATACGAAGTGGGGCATTTCGAGAACGCGATGGAAATCCCGGCCGATACCTTCCGCGAGCAGCTGCCCAAAGCGGTTGAGATGATGCAGGAACATAAAGATAAAAAGATCGTTATGTACTGCACCGGCGGTATCCGCTGTGAGAAAGCCAGCGCGTGGATGAAGCACAACGGCTTTAATAAGGTCTGGCATATTGAAGGCGGCATTATCGAGTACGCCCGCCGCGCCCGCGAGCAGGGTTTACCGGTACGCTTTATCGGGAAAAACTTTGTCTTTGACGAGCGTATGGGTGAGCGTATCTCGGAAGACGTTATTGCCCACTGCCACCAGTGCGGCGCACCGTGCGATACCCACACCAACTGCAAAAACGACGGGTGTCATCTGCTGTTCATTCAGTGCCCGGCCTGTGCCGAGAAGTTTAACGGCTGCTGTAGCGAACTGTGCAGCGAAGAGAGCATCCTGCCGGAAGAAGAGCAGCGTCGCCGTCGCGCAGGACGTGAAAACGGCAACAAGATTTTCAATAAATCACGCGGCCGTCTGAATACCAAACTGGGTATCCCTGACCCGGAATGATAATAACGCCCGGCACGGCGAAAGCCTGCCGGGCGAATCTATTATGATTTCTGCTGTACACCTTCAACGGAAATAATCAGCTCAACGTCCTGAGACGCCGGGCCTAAATCCGTTGTGATATTAAAATCTTTCAGGTGAATTTTACCCGCCGCTTCAAAACCTGCGCGTTTACCGCCCCACGGATCGTCACCCTGACCCAGTAATTTAGCATCCAGCGTGACCGGTTTTGTTACGCCGTTAAGCGTCAGGTTGCCGGTAATATTCAGCTTATCACCCTCTTTTTTCACTTCCGTGGAGGTGAAGGTAGCCTGCGGGTATTTCCCGACATTGAGGAATTCCCCACTGCGCAGATGTTTATCACGTTCAGCATGATTAGTATCCACGCTGTTGGTATTAATGGTTACGTTGACCTTATCGGCGGCAGGATTCTTCTCGTCAAAGGTGAATGTGCCGTCAAAATCTTTAAAGGTACCGTACAGCCAGCTGTATCCCAGGTGCTGAATACGGAAATTGACGAAAGCGTGCTGGCCCTCCTTATCAATTTTATAATCAGCCGCCACGGCGGAACCGGCGGTGAATAACAGAGAACCCAGGGCGATACCCAGCAGGTGTTTTTTCATTTTATGCTCCAGAGTCAACTGACGAGCGGCCAAGCATGCGCTTTAGCGTATCGTCTTTATCAATAAAATGGTGTTTGAGGGCGGCAAGCCCGTGCAGCACGGACAGGATCACGACGCTCCACGCAAGCCAGAGGTGAACGACCCCGGCGGTGTCAGCCTGAGCGCCCGCATCGCTGAGCGTTGCCGGGACGTCAAAAAGGCCAAAGACGCTAATCGGCTTACCGTCCGCCGTTGAGATAAGGTAGCCGCTGATCAGAATGGCGAAGAGCAGCGCATAGAGCGCGATATGCGCGGCGACTGCACTGACGCGGGTAAATTTGCCGTGGGTCTTCGGCGCGGCGGGCGGCGGGGAAATATGTCGCCAGATCACGCGAAAAACCAGACCCAGCATCAGGAGAACGCCAATGCTTTTATGTAACTCCGGTGCCTGGTGATACCAGCCGTCGTAATAGCTGAGCGTGACCATCCAGAGTCCAAGGCCAAACATACCGTAGACGGCAATAGCAAATATCCAGTGCAAACCTATGGATATTATTCCGTAGCGCCGGGAGGTGTTACGCAGTTGCATCAGAATGTCCATTTTCATATTAACCGAAGGGTAAAAATGAACGGGAAGATGTGACATTGCAACTGAAATAATTGTCTATTGATTTGTATTTTATTTATTTCAGCAATTTTGAAAGGAAAGGGCGAAGGTAATTCAATGCCTTCGTGCAAGAGGAATTGAGAGTTTCAATAAAGCTAAATTAATGTCAATTATTGTCAGCCAGGGTTTTCAATAAAATACAATGTAAACAAAATCAATAATAGCCAGCAGCGCCCACAATAAGATATAGAGCATGAAATGCTCGCGAATATTATTCATCAGAAAGCTAACGATCCTGCGCATAATGCCCCGTAATGCAGTGTGAATAAAACGGGCCCCGGTACCTCCAGAGCCCGTGCGGATTATCCGTTAAAACGCGAGAGCGAGAAGGGCGTCAGATCAAACTGCGGCGTGATGCCCTGGGCAAACTGCGCGGCAATCTCGCCCAGCACGGAAGCGAACTTAAAGCCGTGGCCGCTCAGCCCGGTGATCAGCAGGACGTTGTCATGCCCTGGCAGGGTATCAATGATAAAGTCTTCATCCGGCGTGTTGTCGTAGGTACAGGCCGCGCCATAGAGCAAGCCACCGACGCCCGGAAGGATAGTACGCAGGAACGAGAAGGCTTCCGAACCATCCTGTGGACAGGCGCCAAAAGGCTTACGCTCTTCAGGGGAGGCGATCGCCTGGCCACCGTTGTGTTTACCGATTTTCAGCGCGTCTTTCTCGGAAGGGAAACCGTAGAACTGATCGCCATTCGGCAATTCGCCGGTGAAGGCTGGGAATTTATTCTGCGCGCTGTAGCGCCCATCCGACTGGAACCAGGAGAAGACCTTGCGCACCGGCTGGATTGGCAGTTCCGGCAGCAGGCGAGTGACCCAGGTTCCTGCGCTGACAAGCAGGCGGGACGCTGAATAGTCGCCGTCAAGAGTCGTTACCGTGACGCCATTCTCGTCATGGGTGATGGCCTCCACCGGACAGTTAAACAGCTGCGCACAGCCGGCCTTAGCGGCAAGATCGATCCAGGTTTTGATCGCCGTTTCACAATGCAGCACGCCGGAGTGGGCTTCAAAGAGGCCGATGTAATCGTCCGGGACGGTAATTTCAGGCCAGCGCGCGGTAATGCCCGTCGCGTCCAGCTTCTCGACATCAAGATTAAAGGCTTTTGCACTGCGTTCGACGCCGGCGAGAAAATCAGAATGAGCGGGGCCAAGGTTGACGACGCCGGTACGCTCGAAAATACGCTCTTCGGTCTGTTTCGCCAGCTCGTCCCACAGCGTCTGGGCGCGAAGCACCAGCGGCACATAGCGCTCGCCTTCTCCATACGCATGGCGCATGAGACGGGTATCGCCATGATGGCTGCCCTCAGAATGAGGAGGAAGGTGGGCATCGATCATCATGACCTTCAGACCTGCCTGTGTTGCGTAATAACCGGCAGCGGAACCCACGGAGCCGCTACCAATAATGATTAAGTCGTATCTCATATGCATCTCATAAACTGATGTTTTGTTAGCAGAGTAATTAACAACGCGGGGTTAGACAAGGGAGAAATAAATAAGGCACCGCGTGGGTGCCTGTAGAGAGAAAAATGGGCATAAGCTTAGTGCCGTTTATACTCATTTTCCTGATAGTCGCCAGATTCTATTTTTGCAATACCTGCCTCTAAAATAGAAATAAACTGACGGGCGACGTCTGTTGTTAGCCACAGCGTCTGTCCAACTTCCGCTTCTTCACGGTTGAGTTGATTCGGGGTCTGGTAGTGCAAACGCAGCATCAGCGCATCGTAGCTATCTACGGTACTGATATCCCAGCCAACCAGTGGATGGGTCTGGATCACTTCACTATTCTTTTCCATTATAACCCCCTTAATGCGTGTTAGAAGACAACGGCTCTGAGGTTCAATGCATGTTTTTCTGAAAGCATCTTCAGTATACCAAGTAATAAGGGTTCCAACGGGAAAAATAAACAGGTGGCAACACATTTTTCTGCTTTTTAGGATTGTTCGAACAATAAAACACCATCTCGTTCACGATTTTTAAAGAAGATGCCGAATTAATTTGAACTTGCAGGATTTTTAGACAAAAAAAAGCCGGGGCGACCCGGCAAAAAAACACAATGAGGGAGCAGTGTTAATCTGTGATAAACCAGTCGTCTGCGCTTTCCCACGTTTCCTGCAGGATTTCGCTGATGCGATCTTTATCTTCTTTCGCAGCACCAATGACGGAGAGGTTGTTCGCCGCGGCGTAACGCACCGTTACGGCACCCGCGTTGTCGGGAAAGGTGTTGTTAATACGGCGGGATAATTCGCCTGCCAGTGCATCAAGCGCGCCGGCAGGCAGAACAGTTGTTTTGGCTATGGTGACTTCAATACGCATAAATGCCCCCTGTGTAATATACTGTTTATTTATACAGTTATATTATCGGTTTGACAACAAGGGGCATTGATTTTTTAACGTTTTACCGTCCAGTTAACGGTTTCGCCCGCCAGGAATGGGATCAGCGTGTCATCCGTCAGCGCAATGGACTCCTCAACGTGGCTCGCTTTACGCTCCAGTTCGATGAAGGTGTCGTTGACCGGCAGGCCGTAGAAGCGCGGGCCGTTAAGGGAGCAGAACGCTTCAAAATGTTCGAGCGCGTTCATCTCTTCAAAGACGGTCGCGTAGCTGGCCAGTGCCGTTGGGGCGTTGAAGCAGCCTGCACAGCCGCAGCTCGCCTCTTTGCGGTGGCGGGCGTGAGGTGCGGAATCGGTGCCGAGGAACGCGCGGGAGAACCCGCTGGCAACCAGCTCGCGCAGCGCCTGCTGGTGGATGTTGCGTTTGAGGATCGGCAGACAGTACAGGTGAGGACGTACCCCGCCCACCAGCATGTGGTTACGGTTAAACATCAGGTGCTGTGGCGTAATGGTCGCGGCGATAAGATCGTTGCCGTCGCGCACATACTCTGCCGCGTCTTTGGTGGTGATATGCTCAAAGACCACTTTAAGCGCGGGCAGGCGCTGGCGCAGAGGCTCCATCACGGTCTCGATAAAGCGGGCTTCACGGTCGAAGATGTCAATCTCGGCATGCGTGACTTCACCATGGACCAGCAGCGGCATGCCCAGTTTCTGCATGCGTTCCAGAACCGGCATGATGGCATCAATGCTGGTGACGCCGTGGCTGGAGTTGGTGGTGGCATTTGCTGGGTAGAGTTTCGCCGCCGTAAATACGCCTTCGTTAAACCCGCGCTCCACTTCGTTCGGATCCAGCGAGTCGGTAAGATAGCAGGTCATCAACGGGGTAAAATCGTGTCCCGCAGGAACGGCATCCAGGATGCGCTGGCGATATGCCATCGCGGCATCGACGGTGGTGACTGGTGGAACCAGGTTAGGCATGACAATCGCGCGGCCATAAATTTCGCTGGTATAAGGCACGACGGTTTTCAGCATATCGCCATCACGCAGATGGATATGCCAGTCGTCAGGGCGGCGGATTTTAAGAACCTGGGGTTGTGCAGTCATGGAAGCTCCGGCTTGTCAGGAATCAGTCATAAGGATGGCTGTTTTTGCCGGACACAAATCATAAGCGGAAACGTTTTCGTTTGCACACTTTTCCGTAAAAAAAAGGGCGCCGCAGCGCCCTTCAGGTTAATCAGTGAAAGGAATGATAATTTCTCCCGGTTTCACCTCTATGCCTTTTGCATATTTTTTCGCCAGAGCTTCACCCTTGCTTTTGTCTTCGCTTAAGACGTACGCGGGCTGCTGGTTAAAGTAATTACGCAGCGACTGGTTCAGATAGGGCATCAGGGTTTGCAGAACCGGTGCCATCTTGTCCGGCGACACCTGCGCATCGACGACTTCCATCTCCTGCAGGAAAATCGCCCCTTTCTCTTTGTTGAAAACGGGCAGGGCCTTCAGCTTGAGCTTGATGTTGGCCTTCTGATTGCCAAAGAGGGATGACATATCGAGATCCGCATCACCGGCCAGGGTGACTTTGTTTGGCTCTTCACGTCCGATCTGGCTGGTCAGGTTCGTCAGGACGATATGCGCGTCCGCCAGTCCCGGCACGCCAATGTCTTTAGAGAAATTGTTATGTTTTTCCAGCGCCTGATTAATTTCCTGTTCACTGACGGTATATTGCGTGAGCTGGTTACAGCCAACCAGCAGGCCGCTGACTACTAATGCCGCGGCAAAGACAATTTTCTTCATAGTGTTCCTCAACGAAAAATCGGCGCTTCTGTCCTGTTACGCCAGTATGTCAGTGTGAATTGGCAGAAACCAGCAGAAAAAACTGAGAAGTGGGGCGGGAGGGACTCCCGCCCGAGGGAAAGGCTACGCGCCAGGCTCGAGCATCCCGCTCGCGCTGCGTTTCGGGCTGAACTGCCACCACAGAGCAAGGAGCGTCATAAAGCCCACCACGCCGAGCATCATCCACGGGAGTTCGGGCTGGTTTAACGCTTTGCCGGCATCAAACAACCAGCCGCCACCCGCGTAACCTAATGCGCCGCCAAGCGCCAGCCCCAGCCGGCTGAAACCCATATAGCTGCCGCGCGCACGCGCATCCGCAAGCGAGGCGCTCAGCGTTTCACGGGCAGGCTCGGCGATGATCGACCCTATATAGAACGTGCAAATCAGCGTAAACAGCTGCTGGAGAGAGTTCACCAGGCCGATCGGCATCATGCTCAGCGTCATCAGGAGCAGCCCGGCCATCAGGCGATGCTCCAGACGAAAGCGCCGTTCGCTCCAGCGGGCAATCGGATAAAGCAGCGTTAACGACAGGCAGGCTTCGATGGCGTACATCCATTTAACGGCTGCAGGGGTCCCCGCGATATCGTTAACCATGATCGGCAGCATCAGCATGACCTGTACAGCCAGCATGTAGTATCCCGTCAGGGTCAACACATAGGTGACAAAACGCCTGTCGCGCAGGACGCGGCCAAGCCCTTCCCGGACCGGCGCTTTGACCGTCGACAGTTTCCAGGCGGGCAGGAACAGGCCATTGAACAGCGCGCACAGAATAAAGAGCACCGCCCCAGCGGCGCAGACCAGACGGAAGTCATACTGCAGCAGCCAGCTTCCCAGCAGGGCGCCGATAACCGCCCCGGCACTGTCCTGCATCATCAGAATCGAGAAGAAACGGCCGCGGTGCTGGGGGCGAATAAGCTTTACCACTAGCGCGGTGCGTGGCGGATCGAACAGCGTGCCGCCGATACCGGAGAGGAAACAGGAGAACCAGAGCAGCCAGGGCTCCTGGGCGACCGCCATCGTGGCAAAACCTGCCGCGCGCAGCAGCATACCGGTAACGATCATCGGTTTAGCGCCAAAGCGGTCGGCAATGGCCCCGCCAAAGACGCCCAGGCCCTGCTGGACAAACTGGCGTAGCCCCAGGGCAATGCCAACCATTAATGCCGCCCAGCCCATCTGATCGACAAAGCGGATCGATATCAGCGGAAAAACGACAAAAAAGCCGAGCACGACCAGCATGTTATCGACGAGCAGGAAATATTTACCCAGGCTCCTGGCCTGTGATACGCGGGACATTTTCCCTCCAGGGAAAATAAGAAGGTGAGCACGCTAACATTCTGCGGTGTCGCCGCGTTTTTTCCCACCCCCGTGGGTGACAATATTTTTTTATCAAAAGGGTGCTTTGATAGAGAGTTCTCATCGAAAAATGTGAAAAGAGGTGAAAATGGTATGTCACTGTTTTCACAGACGGCACAGGCGCAGGTATAGTAAAGCTAATGGGTCAGCAGAAGTGACGGGAAGGAGTGGTATCGATGTTTGGCTATCGCAGCAATGTGCCAAAAGTGCGTCTGACAACGGACAGGCTGGTCGTTCGTCTGGTGCATGAGCGTGATGCCTGGCGTCTGGCGGATTATTACGCCGAGAATCGCCAGTTTTTAAAACCCTGGGAACCCGTTCGGGATGAGAGCCATTGTTACCCTTCCGGCTGGCAGGCGCGCCTCAGCATGATTACGGAATTTCACAAGCAGGGCAGCGCGTTTTATTTCGCGCTGCTGGATCCTGAAGAGAAAGAGATTATCGGGATCGCTAATTTTTCAAACGTGGTGCGCGGGTCGTTTCACGCCTGCTACCTTGGCTACTCCATCGGCCAGAAATGGCAGGGGCAGGGGCTGATGTACGAGGCGTTAACGGTGGCGATCCGCTATATGCAACGCACGCAGCATATCCATCGCATTATGGCGAACTATATGCCGCACAATCAGCGCAGCGGCAATTTGCTGGCCCGCTTAGGGTTCGAGAAAGAGGGTTACGCCAAAGACTATCTGCTGATAGACGGAGAGTGGCGCGACCACGTTCTGACGGCGTTAACCACCCGGGACTGGACCGCAGGTCGTTAAGGAGAAAAGATGAAGTATCAGCTAAACGGTACAGAAGCGCGCGTGATTGGGTGCTTACTCGAAAAACAGGTTACCACGCCGGAGCAGTATCCGCTCTCCGTCAACGCCGTGACCATGGCCTGCAACCAGAAGACCAACCGCGAGCCGGTGATGAACCTCAGCGAGTATGAGGTTCAGGACGTGCTGGATGCGCTGGTAAAACGCCACTACCTGCGCACCGTCAGCGGCTTCGGCAACCGCGTGACCAAATACGAACAGCGCTTCTGTAACTCCGAATTCGGCGACCTGAAGCTGAGCGGTGCGGAAGTGGCGGTCATCACCACGCTGCTGCTGCGCGGGGCGCAGAAGCCGGGAGAGCTGCGCACGCGCGCTTCCCGTATGCATGAGTTCAGCGATATGCAGGAAGTTGAGCAGACCCTGGAAGGGCTGGCCTCACGTGAAGACGGCCCGTACGTGGTGCGTCTGGCGCGCGAGCCGGGCAAACGTGAAAGCCGCTATATGCACCTGTTCAGCGGCGACGTTGATGTCGCTACCGCTACCGTGGAGAGCGACGCGGGATCCTCAGCAAGTAATGACACTCTTGCCGCGCGCGTAGAAGCGCTGGAAGACGAGGTCGCCGGGCTGAAACAGCGCCTGGATGCGTTGCTGGCACATCTGGGAGACTGACGGTGAAAAAATTACGCGTAGGCGTGGTGGGGCTCGGCGGCATCGCGCAAAAAGCCTGGCTGCCTGTTTTAGGTGCAGCAACGGACTGGACCCTGCAAGGGGCATGGTCACCCACCCGAGAAAAGGCAGAACGTATCTGCGAAACCTGGCGCATTCCGTATGCTGCCTCCCTGCAGGATCTGGCCCGCGAGTGTGATGCTGTTTTTGTGCATACCTCAACGGCAACCCACTATCAGGTGGTAAGCGAGCTGCTCAATTTAGGGGTTCACGTCTGCGTGGATAAGCCGCTGGCGGAAAATGTTCAGGATGCCGAACGTCTGATTGAGCTGGCCGCGCGCAAAAAACTGACGCTGATGGTGGGCTTCAACCGCCGCTTCGCGCCGCTTTACCAGCAGCTTAAGGCGCAGTCGGACACGCTCGCCTCGCTGCGGATGGATAAGCACCGCACCGACAGCATTGGGCCAAACGATCTGCGCTTCACCCTTCTGGATGATTATCTGCACGTTGTGGATACGGCGCTGTGGCTGAGCAACGGTAATGCGCAGCTGAAGAGCGGTACCCTGTTAACGAATGACCAGGGGCAGATGGTCTACGCGGAGCACCACTTTGCCGTTGAGCATCTTCAGATTACCACCAGCATGCACCGTCGGGCGGGAAGTCAGCGTGAATCCGTGCAGGCGGTGACCGAGGGCGCGCTGTACGACATTACGGACATGCGCGAATGGCGGGAAGAGAAAGGCAATGGCGTGGTGACGCTCCCGGCGCCAGGCTGGCAGAGCACCCTCGAGCAGCGCGGTTTCGCAGGATGCGCCCGTCACTTTATCACCTGCGTGCGAAATCAGACGGTTCCTGAAACGTCCGGCGAGCAGGCCATTATGGCGCAGCGCATTGTGGAAAGGCTCTGGCGCGATGCCATGAGCGAATAACTCGCTGTAACATCTGCGGATAGTAATTCGTTGAAATCCGGTTAGACTAAGCGCCGCTTGTTGGCTTTGCCGGGTGGCGCTTACGCTAACCCGGTCTACAAATCCGTATGGTTCTGGAAATTCACGTTAATGAACTTATTAAAATCGCTGGCGGCCGTCAGCTCGATGACCATGTTTTCCCGCGTGCTGGGTTTTGCACGCGACGCCATTGTGGCAAGGGTATTTGGTGCAGGGATGGCCACGGACGCCTTTTTCGTCGCGTTCAAATTGCCGAACCTGCTGCGTCGTATTTTTGCTGAAGGGGCGTTTTCCCAGGCATTCGTGCCCATTCTGGCGGAATATAAAAGCAAGCAGGGTGAAGACGCGACGCGCGTCTTTGTTTCTTATGTCTCCGGGCTGCTGACGCTGGCTTTGGCGGTGGTGACCGTTCTCGGGATGCTGGCCGCGCCGTGGGTGATTATGGTGACCGCGCCCGGTTTTGCCGATACGGCTGACAAATTTGCGCTGACCTCGCAGCTGCTGCGCATTACTTTCCCCTATATTCTGCTCATCTCGCTGGCCTCGCTGGTGGGGGCGATCCTGAACACCTGGAACCGCTTCTCTGTTCCGGCGTTTGCGCCGACGTTTCTCAACGTCAGCATGATCGGTTTTGCCCTGTTCGCCGCGCCGCACTTCAACCCGCCGGTGCTGGCGCTGGCCTGGGCGGTTACCGTCGGCGGCGTGCTGCAGCTGGCGTACCAGCTGCCGCATCTGAAAAAAATCGGCATGCTGGTGCTGCCGCGCATCAATCTCAAAGATGCCGGGGCGATGCGCGTGATCAAGCAGATGGGGCCCGCTATTCTCGGCGTCTCCGTCAGCCAGATCTCGCTTATCATCAACACCATCTTTGCCTCTTTCCTCGTGTCCGGCTCGGTTTCCTGGATGTACTACGCCGACCGTCTGATGGAGTTCCCGTCCGGGGTGCTGGGCGTCGCGCTGGGGACCATCCTGCTGCCGTCGCTGTCGAAAAGCTTTGCCAGCGGCAATCATGATGAATATTGCCGCCTGATGGACTGGGGTTTACGTCTCTGCTTCCTGCTGGCCCTGCCGAGCGCGGTGGCGCTGGGTATTCTTGCCAAACCACTGACGGTGTCGCTCTTCCAGTACGGGAAATTCACCGCCTTTGATGCCGCCATGACCCAGCGCGCGCTGATTGCCTACTCGGTCGGCTTGATGGGGCTGATCGTCGTCAAGGTTCTGGCGCCCGGGTTCTACTCGCGTCAGGACATCAAAACGCCGGTGAAAATTGCCATCGTGACGCTGATTATGACCCAGCTGATGAACCTGGCGTTTATTGGTCCGCTGAAGCATGCCGGCCTGTCGCTGTCTATTGGTCTGGCGGCCTGTCTGAATGCCGGGCTGTTGTACTGGCAGCTGCGCAAGCAGGATATTTTCACGCCGCAGCCGGGCTGGGGAAGTTTCCTGGCACGTCTGATCGTTGCGGTACTGGTGATGTCAGCCGCGCTGCTCGGCATGATGTACGTGATGCCGGAGTGGTCCCTCGGCACCATGCCTTATCGTCTGATGCGGCTGATGGCCGTGGTAGGCGTCGGGGTGGTGGCTTACTTTGCCACGCTCGCGGTGCTGGGGTTCAAAGTGAAAGAGTTTGCCCGCCGTACGGCATAAACGCCAAAAGGGGAGTTCACCTTATGGTGCTCCCCGCTGCATGATTTGTCGCACAGGCGTCAAATCGAAATCTTTTTAACTCCCGCAATACGTGCAGTCGCTGTTTGACCATCCGCACCGTACAGTCCGGTTTCTTTATGCGGTTTCAATACCTCAAGCGCCTGCTGATTACGCTCAATCTGACCTTCCAGTAGCCAGCCGTTGTGCTGGTTAAGGTCGCGCAGGTGCTGGGTTTTTTCGGTAATGGTTTGCCAGCGCTCAATAATATCGTCATTGGCGCTACGCTTAGGATCCTGCTCAGCGCGGCGCTGCTGCTCCAGATAATCCAGCGTCGCCAGTAGCGAACTCTTATCTTCAGTAATACGCTGCAGCGCGCTGCCGTTGATGTGACCGGAAGAGAGATGCTGCTGTTCAGCGTCCATTACCGTTTTCAGGTCGTTAAGAACAACCGTCATTTGATCCAGTATTTCTGACAGTCGACTCATACGGTTAGTTACTCTGTAAGAAACTCTGTGCTTCCTGAATCAGGGCGTCAGCGATTTTGCTGGTGTCCATTTTCAGCTCACCGTTACGAATAGCCGTTTTCAGCGCTTCAACACGTTCCATATTGATATCGTTGCTGCCTGGCTGCATCAGTTTTGCCTGTGCGTCGCTCAGGGTCACGCTGGTGCTGTTGGACGTTGACGGTTTTTCCAGACGCGTTTTCTGCGCAGGAGCGTCATTCGTTTCGCGAGGTTGTACAGCGCTTACCGGCTTCAGGGCTGATGTACGATCAATGCTCATAGTGTTGTCCTCATCGAGGGTTCGCGGCGTTTGCGCCTGACATCATCATTAGTGGAATATTTATCGGCACGCGCCGCGAAATCTTTAAAAAGATTATAGGTTAATCAGAATATTCCCATCAGAATCGACGGTTCCGCTCACCACCTGGCCTGAGGACATTCTGACGCGGGCGTTTTGCGCCACCGCGGCATTGTTTAACGCTTTCCCTTCACTGTTGATGCTAAAGCCATCTCCGTTGGCCACCACCATCACCTGTTGACCCGCTTTTACCCGCCATGACTGACGCAGCATTGAGAGCTGTATCGGCTGGCCGGGTGCGACATCGCGCAGGCTGACGGCGTCCTGTGCCTGGTTCATTTCCAGCATGGTGCGTGGAGGCAGCTGGTCCAGACGGCCGCGTTTTAACGTCACGCTGTTCGTCTGCAGCACGCTGCCGCGCGCAATGGGCACGGCGGCGACAACATAATTGCCCGTCGCCTGAACTGCAACCTGTAAATAGCGTTTTTCGTTCGCGCAGCGTGCCAGCACGTTCACATTTCCCCACAGCCGGGTGGTTCCCGTCACGCTGAATGACGGTTGGTCACAGGTCGGGTACAGATTCGATGGGGTGCGCACGGTAACGTTAACCTCATCGCTAAAGCCCGCCAGCTTTTCAGCAAAAAAAGCCGTCAGCCGATCCTGTAAGCCTTCAGCCTGCACCAGAGGGCTAAAGAGCAAGAAAGTTGCCACCAGGCCACGTTTTAACGTTTGCATCGCAAGTTCCACCGTTTCCAGAGTTGAATGAATTCTACCTGCAGTGGTTTTGCATCAACGCAATAAATAGCGACGCATTTTGCGCTTATTCCGTCGATAGGGGAGACCGGGTGAGATTTAAGCTGTGAACTGAAATTTTGCCATCAGCGGAGGAGACATGCTCGATAAACTCGACGCCGCGTTACGTTTTCAGCAGGAAGCGCTCAATTTACGCGCCCAGCGGCAGGAGATTTTAGCCGCCAACATCGCTAACGCCGATACCCCAGGGTTTCAGGCGCGCGATATTGATTTTTCCAGTGAACTCAAAAAGGTGATGGAGCGTGGACGTGCCGAAGGAACGGGTGTTGCACTTGCCATGACATCCTCTCGCCATATTCCTGCTCAGGCGATGACCGCGCCAGCGACCGATTTACTTTACCGCATTCCCGATCAGCCCTCACTCGACGGTAACACCGTGGATATGGACCGGGAGCGTACCCAGTTTGCCGATAACAGTCTGAAATACCAGACGGGCCTGACCGTACTCGGCGGACAAATCAAAGGCATGATGAACGTCCTGCAGGGGGGGAACTGATAGATGGCCTTGTTGAATATTTTTGATATTGCCGGTTCGGCGTTAACCGCGCAGTCCAAACGCCTGAACGTGGCTGCCAGTAACCTGGCGAACGCCGACAGCGTAACCGGACCAGACGGCCAGCCTTATCGCGCCAAACAGGTTGTCTTTCAGGTCGATGCTGCGCCGGGCGCGGCGACGGGCGGCGTGAAGGTGTCTGATGTGGTAGAGAGCCAGGCGCCGGACAGACTGGTGTATGAGCCGGGTAACCCGCTCGCGGATGCCAGCGGATACGTGAAAATGCCAAACGTGGATGTGGTGGGTGAGATGGTGAACTCCATGTCGGCTTCCCGCAGCTACCAGGCCAACGTTGAAGTGCTGAATACCGTGAAGAGCATGATGCTCAAAACGCTCACTCTCGGCCAGTAAAGGAGACATGCATGTCCATCGCCGTAAATGTGAATGATCCTACGAACTCGGGCGTTAATAACACGAAGAGTACGACGGGTTCTAACTCCCTCACCGGGAGCAATGCCTCCGATCTTCAGGGCAGCTTTCTGACGCTGCTGGTGGCGCAGCTTAAGAACCAGGATCCCACCAACCCAATGCAGAACAACGAACTGACCACGCAGCTTGCGCAGATCAGCACCGTGAGCGGCATTGAGAAACTCAACACCACCCTCGGCTCCGTCTCCGGGCAGATCAACAGCGCCCAGTCTCTGCAGGCGGCAAGCCTGATTGGCCACGGGGTGATGATCCCGGGAACCACGATTCTGGCGGGCACCAGCACCACTGAAGGCAACACCACAACGACCACCACGCCGTTTGGCGTTGAGCTCCAGCAGGCGGCTGAGAAGGTCACTGCAACGATCATGGATGCCAATAACGTGGTGGTTCGCACCATTGATATCGGTGAGCTGAAGGCGGGCGTTCACACCTTTACGTGGGATGGCAGCCTGACCGACGGCACTAAAGCACCAAACGGTTCTTACAAAGTAGCGATCAGCGCCAGCAACGGGACGACCCAGCTGGTGGCGCAGCCGCTGCAGTTCGCGCTGGTCCAGGGCGTGATTAAAGGAAGCGACGGCAACAAACTGGATTTGGGAACCTCTGGTTCCACCACACTCGACGAAGTTCGGCAGATTATCTAAGCCTTAACACTTATCAGGAGTAAGTCATGGCCTTTTCTCAAGCGGTCAGCGGCCTGAATGCTGCGGCCACCAACCTGGACGTCATTGGCAACAACATCGCCAACTCCGCGACCTATGGTTTTAAATCCGGTTCTGCTTCATTTGCGGACATGTTTGCCGGTTCCAAAGTCGGCCTGGGCGTGAAAGTTGCGGGCATCACTCAGGACTTTACCGACGGCACCACCACCAACACCGGTCGTGGTCTGGACGTTGCTATCAGCCAGAACGGTTTCTTCCGTATGGTCGATTCCAACGGTTCTGTGTTCTACAGCCGTAACGGCCAGTTCAAGCTGGACGAAAACCGTACGCTGGTTAACATGCAGGGCATGCAGCTGACGGGCTACCCGGTAGCTGGAACGCCTCCAACCGTTCAGACCGGTGCGAACCCTCAGGCGATTACTATCCCGAATACCCTGATGGCGGCGAAATCAACCACCACCGCGACGCAGCAGATCAACCTGAACTCAACCGATCCTGTTCAAACTGCCCCGTTCGATGCGACCAATCCGGATACCTATAACAAAAAAGGGACCGTGACCGTATTCGACAGCCAGGGTAACGCCCACAACATGTACGTCTACTACGTGAAGACTGCCAACAATAAATGGGATCTTTACACTCAGGACGGCAGCGTTGCGGGTTCTACAGCAGCAAAAGCGGCGCAGATGAACTTTGATGCGAACGGTAACCTGGCGGGTGTCTACAACTACGACGCTGCGGGTGTACTGAGCGCAACGCCAAACGCCACGCCGGCCATTAACATCACCACGGGTTCTGTCAGCGGTGCGACGGCGGCAACCTTCTCCCTGAGCTTCCAGAACTCCATGCAGCAGAACACCGGTGCAAACAGCGTTGTGGCAACCAATCAGAACGGCTACAAGCCTGGCGACCTGGTGAGCTACCAGATCAACGACGATGGCACCGTGGTGGGCAGCTACTCTAACGAACAGTCTCAGGTTCTGGGCCAGATCGTGTTGGCAAACTTCGCGAACAACGAAGGCCTGAAATCTGAAGGCGACAACGTCTGGTCTGCCACTCAGTCCTCCGGCGTGGCGCTGCTGGGTACCGCAGGCACCGGTAACTTCGGCAAGCTGACTAACGGCGCGCTGGAAGCTTCCAACGTGGATATGAGTAAAGAACTGGTGAACATGATCGTCGCGCAGCGTAACTATCAGTCGAACGCGCAGACCATCAAAACCCAGGACCAGATCCTCAACACGCTGGTTAACCTGCGTTAAGCGGCTAACAGGAAAGCGCAATGGATCACGCAATATATACCGCGATGGGCGCGGCAAGTCAGACGCTCAATCAGCAGGCCGTTACCGCCAGCAACCTGGCAAACGCCTCTACGCCAGGCTTTCGCGCGCAGCTTAATGCGCTGCGCGCGGTGCCGGTAGAAGGGTTGTCCCTGCCGACCCGTACGCTGGTGACGGCATCAACCCCTGGCGCAGATATGACGCCTGGGCAGATGGACTACACCTCGCGCCCGCTGGACGTTGCCCTGCAGCAGGACGGCTGGCTGGCGGTGCAAACTGCCGACGGCAGCGAAGGCTATACCCGTAACGGCAATATCCAGGTGAGCGCGACGGGCCAGCTGACGATTCAGGGTCATCCGGTAATGGGGGAAGCGGGTCCGCTGACCGTGCCGGAAGGCTCTGAGCTGACTATCGCCGCGGACGGTACCATTTCGGCGCTGAACCCGGGCGACCCGGCCAATACCGTTGCGCCCGTCGGACGTCTGAAGCTGGTGAAAGCGGAAGCCAAAGACGTGCAGCGCGGCGACGACGGCATGTTCCGTCTGACCCAGGCGGCGCAGGCGACGCGTGGTGCCACGTTACAGGCCGATCCGAGCATCCGCGTGATGTCCGGCGTTCTGGAAGGCAGCAACGTCAAGCCGGTCGAAGCCATGACCGACATGATTGCCAGCGCCCGTCGTTTTGAAATGCAGATGAAGATCATCAGCAGCGTGGATGAAAACGCGGGCAAGGCTAACCAACTTCTGGCTATGAGTTAACAGGACTCCTTATGATCAGTTCTTTATGGATCGCGAAAACTGGCCTGGACGCCCAGCAAACCAATATGGACGTGATTGCCAACAACCTGGCAAACGTGAGCACCAATGGTTTCAAGCGTCAGCGTGCCGTTTTCGAAGATTTGCTTTATCAAACCATCCGCCAGCCGGGCGCGCAGTCTTCTGAACAGACGACGCTGCCGTCGGGTCTGCAGATCGGTACCGGTGTTCGTCCGGTGGCCACCGAGCGTCTGCACAGCCAGGGCAACCTGTCTCAGACCAACAACAGTAAAGACGTGGCAATCAAAGGCCAGGGCTTCTTCCAGGTGCAGCTGCCTGACGGGACCTCTGCCTATACCCGCGACGGTTCATTCCAGGTCGATCAGAACGGCCAGCTGGTGACGGCGGGCGGTTTCCAGGTTCAGCCTGCGATTACCATCCCGGCGAACGCCCTGAGCATCACCATCGGACGCGACGGTGTGGTCAGCGTGACCCAGCAGGGACAGGCCGCGCCGGTTCAGGTCGGGCAGCTCAACCTGACCACCTTCATGAACGATACCGGTCTGGAAAGCATTGGTGAGAACCTCTACACCGAAACGCAATCCTCCGGTACGCCGAATGAGAGCACCCCGGGCCTGAACGGCGCGGGTCTGCTGTACCAGGGTTATGTTGAAACGTCCAACGTGAACGTGGCGGAAGAGCTGGTGAATATGATCCAGGTCCAGCGCGCGTATGAAATTAACAGTAAAGCAGTGTCGACGACCGACCAGATGCTGCAGAAACTGACGCAACTCTAAGGTGTAGCCCGGTGCGGTAAACGCCGCACCGGCTCCCTGTTTTCGAAGATGAAGGCAATGCAAAAAAACGCGGCGTTTCGTTATCCGATACTGACTGTTCTGGCTGTCACCCTCAGCGGGTGTGCTTTGATCCCGTCTAAACCATTGGTCCAGGGTGCGACGACTGCCCAACCCGTTCCTGGCCCCGCGCCAGTGGTAAACGGCTCCATTTTCCAGACCGCGCAGCCGATTAATTACGGCTATCAGCCGCTGTTTGAAGATCGCCGCCCGCGTAACGTCGGCGATACATTGACCATTGTGCTGCAGGAAAACGTCAGCGCGAGCAAGAGCTCGTCGGCGAACGCCAGCCGCGATGGCAAAACCAATTTTGGCTTCGATACCGTGCCACGCTATCTCGAAGGGCTGTTCGGCAACGCGCGTGCTGATGTGAACGCGTCCGGCGGCAATACCTTTAACGGCAAAGGCGGCGCGAACGCCAGCAACACCTTCAGCGGTACGCTGACGGTCACGGTTGACCAGGTACTGGTTAACGGCAACTTACACGTTGTGGGTGAAAAACAGATCGCCATCAACCAGGGCACTGAATTCATTCGCTTCTCGGGCGTGGTTAACCCTCGCACCATCAGCGGCACCAACACCGTTCCATCCACCCAGGTGGCGGATGCGCGCATTGAGTACGTCGGTAACGGCTATATCAATGAAGCGCAAAATATGGGTTGGCTGCAGCGCTTCTTCCTTAATTTATCGCCGATGTAAGCGAGGTGACCCATGTTTAAATCGATCTTCGCCGTGGCGCTCGCGCTGGTGGCAACGTTTGCCCAGGCTGACCGTATTCGCGACCTCACCAGCGTTCAGGGCGTTCGTGAAAACTCCCTGATTGGCTATGGCCTGGTGGTCGGTCTGGATGGTACCGGTGACCAGACGACCCAGACGCCGTTCACCACCCAAAGCCTGAACAACATGCTTTCCCAACTCGGCATTACCGTGCCGGCGGGAACCAACATGCAGCTGAAAAACGTGGCCGCGGTAATGGTCACCGCGTCCTACCCGGCGTTTGCGCGTCAGGGGCAGACCATTGATGTGGTGGTCTCCTCAATGGGTAACGCCAAAAGCCTGCGCGGCGGTACGCTGCTGATGACCCCGCTGAAAGGCGTTGACAGCCAGGTCTATGCGCTGGCGCAGGGGAACATTCTGGTTGGCGGTGCGGGGGCATCCGCAGGCGGAAGCAGCGTGCAGGTGAACCAGCTGAACGGTGGACGTATCACCAACGGTGCGATCATTGAGCGTGAACTGCCGACCCAGTTTGGCGCGGGCAACACCATCAACCTGCAGCTTAATAATGAAGACTTCACCATGGCGCAGCAAATTGCCGATACCATCAACCGCAGCCGCGGCTACGGTAATGCAACGGCACTCGACGCGCGCACCGTGCAGATCCGCACCTCCACCGGCAGCAGCAACCAGGTGCGCATGCTGGCGGATATCCAGAATATGGAAGTGAACGTTCCGGTTCAGGATGCGAAAGTGATCATCAACTCCCGTACCGGCTCGGTGGTGATGAACCGGGAAGTGTCGCTGGACAGCTGTGCCGTGGCGCAGGGGAACCTCTCCGTGACGGTAAACCGCTCCGCGAACGTGAGCCAGCCGAATACGCCATTTGGTGGCGGTCAGACGGTGGTGACGCCGCAAACGCAGATTGATATGCGTCAGAGCGGCGGGTCGCTGCAGAGCGTTCGCTCCAGCGCCAACCTGAACAGCGTGGTGCGTGCCCTGAACGCCCTGGGCGCAACGCCGATGGATCTGATGTCCATCCTGCAATCCATGCAAAGCGCGGGCTGCCTGCGCGCCAAACTGGAAATCATCTAATGCTGACCGATAGCAAACTGTTGACCAGTGCAGCCTGGGACGCCCAGTCGCTCAACGAACTGAAAACCAAAGCAGGCAAAGACCCGGCGGCGAACATCCGCCCGGTCGCCCGCCAGGTGGAAGGGATGTTTGTACAGATGATGCTGAAAAGCATGCGCGAAACCCTGCCGAAAGACGGGATGTTCAGCAGTGATTCAACGCGTCTCTACACCAGCATGTATGACCAGCAGATTGCGCAGCAGATGACCGCCGGTAAAGGCCTCGGTCTGGCTGACATGATTGTGAAACAGACCGAAGCCGCGCAGGGCATTCAGCCTCAGGATCAGACGCAGCAGGTGCCGATGAAGTTCGACCTGGAAACGGTGACCAGTTATCAGAACCAGGCTCTGACGCAAATGGTGCGTAAAGCGATGCCAAAAGCCACGGGCAGCGGCGATGAGCCGCTCTCCGGTGACAGCAAAGACTTCCTGGCGCAGCTTTCTCTGCCCGCGCGTCTCGCCAGCGAACAGAGCGGCGTGCCGCATCACCTGATTCTGGCGCAGGCCGCGCTGGAGTCGGGCTGGGGCCAGCGTCAGATCCGCAAGGAAAACGGCGATCCGAGCTTCAACATCTTCGGCGTGAAGGCCACCTCCAGCTGGAAGGGGCCAACAACGGAGATCACGACCACCGAATACGAGAACGGTGCGGCGGTGAAGGTCAAAGCAAAATTCCGCGTCTACAGCTCCTATCTGGAAGCATTGTCCGATTACGTTGGCCTGCTGAGCCGCAATCCGCGTTATAACGCCGTTACGCAGGCGGCGACGGCGGAGCAGGGCGCTCAGGCCTTACAAAACGCGGGCTACGCGACCGACCCGAACTATGCGCGCAAGCTTACCAGCATGATCCAGCAGCTGAAATCCATGGGCGAGAAGGTCAGCAAAGCCTATAGCACAGATATTGAAAATCTGTTCTGAAAGTTCTCAAGTCCCGGTGGAGGTTGCCGATAACCTTCATCAGGACTCGTGTCTGAACGTATAAAAGGAACCCCCATGTCCAGTTTGATTAACAGCGCCATGAGTGGCCTCAGTGCCGCGCAGTCGGCACTCAATACCGTCAGTAATAATATTTCAAGCTATAACGTGGCAGGTTACACCCGCCAGACCACGGTGCTGGGTGCATCTAACAGCACGCTGACCGGCGGTGGCTGGGTGGGTAACGGGGTTTATGTCTCCGGTGTCCAGCGTGAGTATGACGCCTTCATCACCAACCAGCTGCGCGCCGCGCAGACGCAGAGCAGCGGTCTGACGACCCGCTATCAGCAGATGTCAAAAATTGACGATGTGCTCTCCGATACCACCAACTCGCTCTCCACCACCCTGCAGGATTTCTTTAAAAGCCTGCAAACCCTGGTGAGCAACGCGGAAGACCCGGCAGCACGTCAGACGGTGCTGGGTAAAGCGGGCGGTCTGGTCAATCAGTTCAAAACCAACGATCAGTATCTGCGTGACCAGGATACGCAGGTCAATACCGCGATTGGGACCAGCGTGTCTCAGATCAACAACTATGCCAAACAGATTGCGAACCTGAACGATCAGATCTCCCGTCTGACCGGCGTCGGTGCGGGCGCATCGCCTAACGATCTGCTCGACCAGCGCGATCAGCTCGTGACTGAACTGAACAAAATCGTGGGCGTGGAAGTCTCCGTGCAGGATAGCGGCACGTTTAATATCTCTCTCGGCAACGGTTACAGCCTGGTGCAGGGCAGCAAAGCCAGCCAGCTGGCGGCCGTGAAGTCCAGCGCCGATCCGGCTCGTACGACTATCGCCTACGTCGATGACGTGGCGGGTAATATTGAGATCCCCGAGAAATTTATCACCACCGGTTCTTTAGGTGGTTTACTGACATTTCGTGCTGAAGATCTGGATAAAGCCCGTAACAGCCTGAACCAGATGGCGCTGGCCTTTGCCGACGCGATGAACACGCAGCATGAAGCCGGTTTTGATGCGAACGGTGATGCGGGCGGTAAGCTGTTCAACTTCGGTTCTCCGGCGGTCCTGTCCAACAGCAAGAACGGCGGCTCTGCCGTTGTTACGGCTTCTGTGGCGGACAGCAAACAGGTCCAGGCGACAGACTATAAGCTGCAGTTTAACGGCACTGACTGGACGATCACCCGCACGTCAGACAAAACCAGCTTTACGATGAGCCCGGATGCCAGCGGCAATCTGTCGTTTGATGGCCTTAACGTCAACGTGAGCGGCACGGCAAATACCAAAGACAGCTTTACCGTGAAGCCTGTTTCCAACGTCATCATGAACATGGATCTCGCGATCAGCGACGAGTCCAAACTGGCGATGGCATCTGTGCAGAACGGCGGCGAAAGTGACAACCGTAACGGCCAGAAACTGCTCGATCTGCAAAACGGCAAAGTGGTGGGTGGAAATAAAACCTTCAACGATGCGTATGCCTCTCTCGTCAGTACCGTCGGTAGCTCAACGGCGTCACTGAAGGTGAGCAGCCAGACGAAAGCCAACGTGGAAACGCAGTTAATCAAGCAGCAGCAGACCATCTCTGGGGTAAACCTCGACGAAGAGTATGGCAATTTGCAGCGTTATCAGCAGTATTACCTGGCCAATGCCCAGGTGCTACAAACTGCCAGTACGCTCTTCGATGCAATTATCAACATTCGTTAAGGTTGAGGTGAACAATGCGTATTAGCACCCAGATGATGTACGAGCAGAACATGCGTGGGATCACCGATTCCCAGAGCAGATGGCTGAGCTACGGTGAGCAGATGTCCACCGGCAAGCGCGTCAATCGTCCTTCGGACGATCCTATCGCCGCGTCGCAGGCCATCGTTCTGTCACAGTCTCAGTCGCAAAACAGCCAGTTTGCGCTCGCGCGTACCTTTGCAACGCAGAAGGTCTCGCTGGAAGATAACGTGTTAACCCAGGTCAACACCGCGATCTCAAGCGTGCGCGAGAAGCTCGTTTATGCGTCGAACGGCACATTAAGCGATGACGACCGTCTTTCTCTGGCAACCGATATTCAGGGGATCCGCGATCAGCTGATGAACCTGGCCAACACGACGGATGGTAATGGTCGTTTTATCTTTGCGGGATACAAAACCGAGAGCGCACCGTTTGATGCCGCGACCGGGGATTACAACGGCGGCGCTGAGGCCATCACACAGCAGGTTGATACGGCGCGAAATATGACCATCAGCCATACCGGCCAGCAAATTTTCGAAAGCATTACCAGTAATGCGGAACAGCTGCCGGGCGGTGGATATGGCCAGACCAACATGTTCAAAATCCTGGATTCTGCTATTGCCTCGCTGAAGACACCGATTGAGAACGATCCGGCTGCCGCAACGGCGCAAAGCCAGGTAATTGCCAATGCGCAAATCGGCATCAAAAACTCCCAGAACAATGTCCTGACGGTCGTTGCGGATGTGGGAACCAAGATGAACGAGCTGGAAAAACTCGACACGCTGGGTGATGACCGCGCGCTGGGTCAGACCAAGCAGATGAGTGACCTGGTGGATGTTGACTGGAACGAAGCGATTTCCTCTTACACCATGCAGCAGGCGGCCTTGCAGGCGTCTTATAAAGCGTTTAGCGATATGCAGGGCATGTCTCTGTTCCAGCTGAACAAATAACATCTTGACCTCTTGGAACATGTCTTGAAACTGGGCATGTTTTACTGCCCAATCCGTCTGGATTGGGCATTTTTTTTATGCAACTTCTGCTGATGAGGAGGTGACTCGTGCGCTTTCTATCAGACGGATTGCCAGCGCAATGACGCCACAGACCGTCGCCAGCGCGACCACGCCCGTCCAGCCGGCCAGCGAGTAGATATTGCTGCCTAACGCGGAACCCAGCGCCATCCCGATAAAGACCACCGTAAAGAGCAGGGCGTTGAGGCGACCGCGCGCCTGCGGTTCAAGGCTGTATACCAGGTTCTGGTGAGCGACCAGGCTGGACTGCAGCCCCAGGTCGAACCCGACGGCGGAGATGGCGATCAGAATCAGCTGTCCATGAACGCCCAGCGCGGGCATCAGGAACATCAGGGCGAATGAAGCGGTCACAAGAGCGGCACCAATCTGCGTGACTTTTCCTGCGCCCAGTTTGTCTGCCAGACCCCCTGCCAGCGGGGCAGCTAACGCACCGGCGGCACCTGCAATACCAAAACCACCCGCTACGGCGCTACCCAGGTGATAGCGTTCCAGCAGCATGACCGCAAGCGTAGACCAGAAGGCGCTAAAGGCAATCGACAGAAAGCCCTGAGCCAGCGCCGCACGGCGCAGCGCCGGATAGCGACGCCACAGATGCTCCATTGAGCGCATCAGCGCGGGGTAGCTCAGCGTGGAGTGAATGGCAAAACGGGGAAGCACAAACCACATCATCACCCCGACGAACGCAATGCTCGCCGCCGCCAGCTGGTACATGACGCGCCAGCCAAACGCTTCGCCCACCACGCCGCTCACGGTTCTTGATAATAAGATCCCCATCAGCAGCCCGGTCATTACCGTACCCACGGTTTTCCCCTGTTTACCTTCCGGCGCAAGGATGGCTGCGGCAGGGACAATATCCTGTGCCATGGTGGCGGCCATGCCGATGAGCAGGCTGACCAGCAGCAGAGAGTGGATCTGCCCGGTCAGGCTACAGCCGAGAAGAAACAGCGCCAGCGCCGCACTTTTTATCAGGATTAACGTCCTGCGGTCGTGGCGATCGCCGAGCGGGAGCAGGAACAGGATCCCCAGGGCATATCCCGCCTGGGTGAGCGTCGGAACCATGCCCATTCCTTCGATACTCAGGTGAAGGTCTGCGCCCATCAGCGGCAGCAGAGGCTGGGCATAATAGATAGATGCCACGCTGAAACCTGCACCGATCGCCAGCATTAAGATTACCCAGCGGCTCACGGCATGGGCGGCGGTTGTTGTGTTCATAAGATGTTCCTCATTCGTCGTGTGAGGCTATTTTTTATCAGTACGCCTTGCGACGGTAGCGGGCCCGGTGGTAAAACGCTTATACGTTAAACGTATAAGTGAAAATGCGATGAAAAGAGCTGAGCGTATAGACAGGGTGGAGCTAATGCGGACGTTTGTTCGTATTGTGGAGGCGGGATCCCTCTCTGCGGCGGCACGGCAGCTGGCTACTACCCAGGCCACGGTAAGCAGACGGTTACAGTCGCTGGAGACCATGCTGGGCGTGCGCCTGATATTGCGCACCACCCACACGACGCGGCTGACGGATGACGGCGAGCGCTGTTATCAGCACGCCCGTCGGGTGATTGACAGCTGGCTGGCGCTGGAAGATGAGGTGGGGCAGACGGAAGATGAGCCGGTAGGCGTGCTGCGGGTGCGCGCTCCTCACGCGTTTGGTCAGGACCAGCTTCTGAAACCCGTAACCGAGTTTTTGCAACGTTATCCGCAGCTTTCGATTGAGTGGATGCTCAACGATCGGTCGGCGGATTTTCTAGGCGACAACCTTGACTGTGCGATTCGGGTGGGCGTGGAAGTCGATCCGGCGACCGTGTCCGTGCTGCTGGCCGAAGTGCCGCGCTCGGTAGTGGCTTCACCGGCACTGCTGGCCCGTTTCCCGACGGTTACCACGCCGGAGGATTTGCAGCAGTTTCCCTGGATAGCAATCAGCTCATTCTACCAGCGCCATGTGGAGCTTTTTCACGATGCATCACCCGCCACCGCGCGGATTGCTATTACGCCACGGCTGAGCACCGACAGCCTGTATGTCGCACGTAACACGGCGCTCACCGGGCTTGGCGTGGCGGTGGTATCCAGCTGGACGGTACAGGATGATATTCGGGAAGGTCGGCTGGTGCATTTGCTGCCAGAGTGGCAGCCAGCGGCGTTACCGGTGCATCTGGTTTACCCCTGGTCCCGCTATTATCCGGCACGCTTGCGGCGTTTTCTGGAGTTGATGCGCCAGGTCATGCCGGAGGTCACCGGGATGAGAAAGCCCGTGCAGCAGCCATAAAAAAAGCCGACCATAAGGTCGGCTTTTTACTTTCAGCGTCGTTATTCGACAGACTGCGGACGCGTCGCCGGTGCAGTCGCCTGATGCGTTGCACTGTGGCCGCCTGCAGCGCCTTTACCGTCGAAGCTGAATGCCGGGCGTACCCAGTCGCTGTGACGCGGGGCTTCCGGCACGTAATCCGGTGCCGGGGCGCGCGTCATTGGTGCTGTCGCCACGTGGGCTGCTGCTGGCGCAGAGACAACCGGCTCAGGTTTCACCTCTGGCGCTTTCGCTTCTTCGACAACCGGTTCAACCTGAATCTCAACGTCCTGAACGACTTCTTCAGTGGTGGTTTCAACCAGGGTTTCAGCGGTGTCTTCCACTGCGGCTACAGGTTCAGCCTCTTCAGCGACTTCCTCAGCCACCACGGCATCTTCTTCGGCGATAAGCTGCGGTGCGGCATCAACCGGCGCGGCAATTACTTCTGGATGGGTGGTTTCAACTTCCACTGCGTGAGGTGCTTCAGCTTCAACAACCTCAGGTTCAACCACGGTTGCCGCTTCAGTCACGACAGCTTCTACCGCGGCTGCAATCACCTCTTCGGTTACAGGCTGTTCTTCAACAACCTGCTCCGGGCGAGCAACCGGGTAGCGGATCCAGACTTTGCCGGAGGCCATTTCTGGTGAAGCACAGGCAATGGTCAGCGGCATTGGCGACTGAGTCGGGTAACGCTCGTCACGATAGCGACGACGGCGCTGGCCGCTGACGCGCAGATGACGTGGAGAACGACGTGAACGGCGCGGCATACCGGCGTTATCACGGTTTTCACCATTATCATCCTGCTCAACGTTGTTTTCAACGACCGCTGGCAGGTCAACTTTTGCCACTTGTGTACCGGTTGCGATCTCGCTGGTTTCAACCGCGATAGCGCCTGACTCTTCGGTTGCTTCAGAGGCGAAGCGAACTTTCTGAGAAAGCTGGCGCTGCTTACGACGCGGCATAACCTGAGTACGTTCTTCCTGCTCGCCGTCCTGCTGTTCAACAGGCTCTTCGCGGTTCAGGTTTTTGACTTCCTGCTGTGCCTGACGCTTCTCGTCGTTACGGCGACGGCTGCGTTCACGGCGCGGCTGCTGGTCGTCACGCTGTTTGCTCTTCTCAGACTCATCGCCCGCCTGCTGGCGAATTTCACGATCTTCAACATTCGGCTGTTGTTTCTCGCGACGGTTGCGACGGTTGTCTTCGCGTTGCTCACGGCCTTCGCCATTCTCAGAACGGTTGTCACGGTTGTCACGACGCTCGCTGCGGTCATTGCGATCGCTGCGGTCGTTACGATCGCGGCGGTTGTTCTGACGCTTACGGCGATCCTGCTGACGCTCTGGCTTGGCTGCTTTTGGCTCTTCTTTCGGCTGCTCTGGCTGAACTTCTTCTTCAGCAAACATCTTCTTCAGCGCGCCAAAGAAGCGGCTCAGCAGACCCGGTTGCGCCGGCTGAGCTTTCGCTACCGCGGCTTCTGGTTTCTGCGCTGCAGGTTTGGCAGCAGGTTTTTCCAGAGCTGCTTCCGGTGGTGCTTCAGGCATGATGAAGGTCGCTAACGCAGGCTGCTCTGGCAGTTTGCGCTCGGCTGGCTCTTCATCGGAAGGCAGAGACATCTCTTCTTCATGCAGCTTCGGCAGCAGGTAGCTGAGGGTGGTCGTCTCTTCGCCCTTACGCACGCGCAGCACGTGATAGTGTGGGGTCTGCATCTGGTCGTTTGGCACGATGATGCAGCGAACGCCACCCTGACGCGCTTCAATCGCACTTACCGCTGCACGTTTTTCGTTAAGCAGGTAAGAGGCAACGGGCACCGGCACAATGGCGTGAACCTCTTTGGTGTTCTCTTTCAGCGCTTCTTCTTCAATCAGACGCAGAATGGAGAGGGACAGCGATTCGTTATCACGCACGGTACCGGTGCCGGAGCAGCGCGGACAAACGTGATGGCTGGACTCGCCGAGAGACGGGCTCAGACGCTGACGGGACATCTCCAGCAGGCCAAAGCGTGAGATATGGCTAATCTGGATACGCGCCCTGTCCTGACGCACCGCTTCGCGCAGACGGTTTTCAACCGCACGCTGGTGGCGTACCGGGGTCATGTCGATGAAGTCGATAACAATCAGACCACCCAGGTCGCGCAGGCGGAGCTGGCGGGCGATTTCATCAGCGGCTTCGAGGTTAGTGTTGTAGGCAGTCTCTTCGATATCGCCACCGCGCGTTGCACGCGCGGAGTTGATGTCGATAGCGGTCAGCGCTTCAGTGGTATCGATAACGATAGAACCGCCGGATGGCAGACGCACTTCACGCTGGAAGGCGGACTCAATCTGGGATTCGATCTGATAGTGGCTGAACAGCGGGATTTCACCGGTGTACAGTTTAATTTTGCTGGTGAAATCCGGACGACCCAGCGCGGCGATGTGCTGGCGCGCCAGCTCAAGCACTTTCGGGTTATCGATCAGAATCTCACCGATGTCCTGACGCAGATAATCACGGAAGGCACGCACAATAACGTTGCTTTCCTGGTGGATCAGGAACGGAGCAGGGCGGCTTTCGGCTGCTTTCTGAATGGCTTCCCAGTGCTTCAGACGGAAGCTCAGGTCCCACTGCAGCGCTTCGGCTGATTTGCCAACGCCTGCGGTACGCACGATAAGCCCCATGCCATCAGGCAGTTCGAGGCTTGCCAGCGCTTCTTTCAGCTCGGTACGGTCATCACCTTCGATACGGCGAGAGATGCCACCCGCGCGCGGGTTGTTAGGCATCAGAACCAGATAGCTCCCTGCCAGGCTGATAAAGGTGGTCAGTGCGGCACCTTTGTTGCCACGCTCTTCTTTATCAATCTGAACGATAACTTCCTGGCCTTCACGCAGAACATCTTTGATGTTTGGGCGGCCATGGGCATTGTAGTTTGCGGGGAAATATTCGCGGGCGATTTCTTTCAGAGGGAGGAAACCATGACGCTCAGCACCGTAATCGACAAATGCAGCTTCAAGGCTTGGTTCAATGCGGGTGATTTTGCCTTTGTAAATGTTCGCTTTTTTCTGTTCGTGTCCAGGACTTTCGATATCCAGATCGTACAGACGCTGCCCATCCACAAGGGCGACACGCAACTCTTCTTGCTGAGTTGCGTTGATTAACATTCTTTTCATCGTAACTTACTCGTTATTCTTACATTGACGACAAAGCTGCGGGCAAGGTGACGCTTTCCGGGGTATGAACCGATGGCCTCGTGTCTGTTCACGTCGCCAACCTCACGGTTGTCGCTCGCTTAAGAGGCGCAGAGTGTCGGTTGCCTGTATTTCATACGGAAACACAGCGCAATTATCAGGGGAATTGCCTGGGTAGAACTCTCCAGAGAACAATCCTTATACCGGGAAGTACTGCAACCCGCAGCCCGCTAACTGCCTGAAAGATCAATACGTCTTACGCCATTGCTGCGTGGATGATCGGTCAGACAAAATTGGTCATTCCGTCAACATCCTTACTTAACCAGGATTTAACACGGAAAACAGCCTCATTATTCCACTGCTCGCCGGGTTATAGCAAGATGACTTTTACCAATTATCACCCGGTTACTCACAGTTTCTTCACTTCAGAATGGCGATTGGTTTAATAACCACCAAATCGGTTGCGCGAAACGGGGAGCTGGCCGGATAAAAGTAAATATAAGCATAGAAAAATGAGTGGCGCTAATGGCTGACGATATTTAGAATCGCCAACCATGAAAACAGAGACTCCAGCCGTAAAAATGGTTGCCATCGCCGAAGATGACGCGGGGCAACGTATCGATAACTTTTTGCGCACCCAGTTGAAAGGTGTACCAAAGAGCATGATTTACCGCATCCTGCGCAAGGGCGAGGTGCGGGTGAACAAAAAACGCGTGAAGCCCGAGTACAAACTCGAGGCGGGCGATGAAGTACGTATTCCGCCGGTGCGCGTTGCGGAACGTGAAGAAGAGACCGTTTCACCGAAGCTACAGAAAGTGGCGGCCCTGAGCGATGTGATCCTGTACGAAGATGACCACATTCTGGTGCTCAATAAACCGTCAGGAACGGCTGTTCATGGCGGTAGCGGTCTGAGCTTCGGCGTGATTGAAGGGCTGCGTGCCCTGCGCCCGGAAGCGCGCTTCCTTGAACTGGTGCACCGTCTTGACCGTGACACCTCTGGCGTACTGCTGGTGGCGAAAAAGCGTTCTGCGCTGCGTTCTCTGCATGAACAGCTGCGTGAGAAAGGGATGCAGAAAGACTACCTGGCGCTGGTGCGCGGTCAGTGGCAGTCCCATGTAAAAGTGGTGCAGGCGCCGCTGCTGAAGAACATTCTGCAAAGCGGCGAACGTATTGTCCGCGTGAGCCAGGAAGGGAAACCGTCTGAGACGCGCTTTAAAGTTGAAGAGCGCTATGAGTTTGCCACGCTGGTGCGCTGCAGTCCGGTGACCGGTCGTACTCACCAGATCCGCGTGCATACGCAGTTCGCAGGGCACCCTATCGCCTTTGATGACCGCTATGGCGACCGCGAGTTTGATAAGCAGCTGGCGGGGACGGGACTGTCGCGTTTGTTCCTGCATGCGGCAGCGCTGAAGTTTACCCATCCTAATACGGGAGAAGTCATCCGTATTGAAGCACCGCTGGATGAGCAGTTGAAACGCTGTCTTAAGGTTCTGCGCGGCTAAGGTAAACGTAAAACGGCAACGAATGTTGTCGTTTTTAATGTTTGCTCCCTCTCCCTGTGGGAGAGGGCCGGGGTGAGGGCATCAGGCCGCAGTTTAGTAGGCCCATGCAAGCGAAGCGCCGCTGGGCAAAAGTCACATGGTCAGCGGATTACACTCTTCTCGCCTAAACATCTGACATAGGGCGATCAGCGGTAACCCCACCAGCGTGTTGGGATCGCGACCGTCCAGCTTGTCGAACAGCGCAATCCCCAGTCCTTCGCTTTTAAAGCTCCCCGCACAGTTCAGCGGACGTTCCCGGCGCACATAATCCACAATCTCTTGCTCGCTGAGATGGCGGAAGTGTACGTCGAACGGCTCGCATTCGGTTTGCAGATGACCGGTGGCAGAGTTATAAAGCGCCAGGCCGGTATAAAAGGTCACGATAGTGCCTCGCGCGCGCAGAAGCTGCTGGCAGGCGTTCTCCTCCGTATGGGGCTTGCCGGTGATTTCGCCGTCCAGCACGCAAACCTGGTCTGAGCCTATAATCAAATGTGCGGGATAACGTGCGGCCAGCGACTGCGCTTTCTCTTTAGCAAGACGCATCACCAGATGACGCGGTGATTCGCCCGGCTGTGGCGTCTCATCAACCTCTGGCGCGGCGCATTCAAACGGGATCCCGAGCTTTTCCAGCAGCATTCGGCGGTAGGGAGACGTGGAAGCAAGGACGAGATTTGGCATATTTTTATCACCAGATATAGCGTATCGATGCCAGCCATTTTAAACTACAGGCCGCAATGTGTGCGAATAATTGGCAAAAGGCAGCTCTGGTTGCCTTTTTCTTTGACTCTATGACGTTACAAAGTTAATATGCGCGCCCTATGCAAAAGGTAAAATTACCCCTGACTCTTGATCCGGTTCGTACGGCTCAAAAACGCCTCGATTACGAAGGTATCTATACTTCCGATCAGGCTGAGCGTATTGCCGAATCCGTAGTCAGTGTGGACAGTGATGTAGAATGCTCCATGTCGTTCGCTATCGACAACCAGCGTCTCGCCGTTTTAACCGGTGATGCAAAGGTGACGGTAACGCTCGAGTGTCAGCGTTGCGGGAAACCGTTTGTACAGCATGTTCACACAACGTATTGTTTCAGTCCGGTTCGTTCTGACGAACAGGCTGAAGCACTCCCGGAAGCGTATGAGCCGATTGAGGTTAACGAATTCGGTGAAATCGATCTTCTGGCTCTGGTTGAAGATGAAATCATCCTCACCTTGCCAGTAGTTCCGGTGCATGATTCTGAACACTGTGAAGTGTCCGAGGCGGACATGGTCTTTGGGGAACTGCCTGATGAAGCGCAAAAACCAAACCCATTTGCCGTATTAGCCAGCTTAAAGCGTAAGTAATTGAGGAGTAAGGTCCATGGCCGTACAACAGAATAAACCAACCCGTTCCAAACGTGGCATGCGTCGTTCCCATGACGCGCTGACCGCAGTTACCAGCCTGTCTGTAGACAAGACTTCTGGTGAGAAACACCTGCGTCACCACATCACCGCTGACGGTTTCTACCGCGGCCGCAAGGTTATCACTAAGTAATCACGCGCAAGCGTGATTAGGCTTAGTGAGGATTTCCCCGTGCAAACGGGGAATTTACCGAACCAGGCTGCGACGATACCTTGACACGTCTAACCCTGGCGTTAGATGTCATGGGGGGAGATTTTGGCCCTTCCGTGACAGTGCCTGCAGCATTGCAGGCACTGAATTCTAATTCGCAACTCACACTTCTTTTAGTCGGCAATCCCGACGCAATCACGCCATTACTCGCAAAAGCTGACTTTGAACAACGTTCGCGTCTGCAGATTATTCCTGCGCAGTCAGTTATTGCCAGTGATGCCCGACCCTCGCAGGCGATTCGCAATAGTCGTGGCAGCTCTATGCGGATAGCGCTGGAGCTGGTGAAAGAAGGGCGAGCTCAGGCTTGCGTCAGCGCGGGAAATACCGGCGCGCTGATGGGGCTGTCGAAATTGCTGCTCAAACCTATTGAAGGTATTGAGCGCCCTGCGCTGGTAACGGTGTTACCGCATCAGCAGAAGGGCAAGACGGTGGTGCTCGATTTGGGCGCTAACGTCGACTGTGATAGTACTATGCTGGCTCAGTTTGCCGTGATGGGATCGGTGCTGGCAGAAGAAGTTGTCGGGATCAACACTCCCCGTGTTGCGTTACTGAACATTGGTGAAGAAGAGACCAAAGGCCTGGACAGCATTCGCGAAGCAGCTGAATTGCTCAAACAGGTTCCCTCCATCAACTATATTGGTTATCTCGAAGCCAATGAGTTGTTGACGGGTAAAACGGATGTTCTGGTGTGCGATGGCTTCACCGGAAACGTCACGTTGAAGACCATGGAAGGGGTCGTACGCATGTTTCTTTCTCTGCTGAAATCTCAGGGAGAAGGCAAAAAAAGCGCCTGGTGGCTGATTTTATTGAAGCGTTGGTTACAAAAGAGCCTGACGCGGCGATTCAGTCACCTCAACCCCGACCAGTATAATGGCGCCTGTCTGTTAGGATTGCGCGGCATCGTGATTAAGAGTCATGGCGCCGCCAATCAGCGAGCATTTGCTGTCGCGATTGAACAGGCAGTGCAGGCGGTGCAGCGACAAGTCCCTCAGCGGATTGCCGCTCGCCTGGAATCTGTATTAGCTAAAAGTGACTGAGCGTACATGTATACGAAGATTTTAGGTACCGGCAGCTACCTGCCAAAACAAGTGCGTACCAACGCCGATCTGGAAAAAATGGTAGATACGTCTGACGAGTGGATTGTCACGCGCACAGGTATCCGTGAACGTCGTATTGCCGCGCCAGACGAAACCGTGTCGACCATGGGTTACGAAGCCGCACAGCGTGCTATCGAAATGGCGGGCATTGATAAAGAACAGATTGGTTTGATCGTGGTCGCCACGACGTCTGCCACGCATGCTTTCCCAAGCGCAGCATGCCAGGTGCAGAACATGCTCGGCATTAAAGGCTGTCCGGCGTTTGACGTCGCTGCCGCGTGCGCAGGCTTCACCTATGCGCTGAGCGTTGCCGATCAGTACGTGAAATCCGGTGCCGTTAAATATGCGCTGGTGATCGGTGCTGACGTGCTGGCGCGTACCTGCGATCCAACCGAACGTGGAACGATCATTATTTTTGGTGATGGTGCGGGTGCAGTGCTGCTGGGGCAGTCCGAAGAGCCAGGTATCATCTCTACGCATCTGCATGCTGATGGCAGCTATGGCGAACTGTTGACCCTGCCTAACGCCGATCGCGTTAATCCGGACAACTCGATTTACCTGACTATGGCAGGGAACGAGGTGTTCAAGGTGGCGGTAACCGAGCTTGCACACATCGTTGATGAAACGCTGGAAGCGAATAACCTTGAGCGTACCGCACTCGACTGGCTGGTGCCGCATCAGGCGAACCTGCGTATCATCAGCGCGACCGCGAAAAAGCTGGGCATGTCGATGGATAACGTTGTGGTGACGCTGGATCGTCACGGCAACACCTCTGCGGCGTCGGTACCGTGCGCATTTGATGAAGCGGTACGCGATGGACGAATCAAACGGGGCCAGCTGGTCTTGCTTGAAGCCTTCGGTGGCGGGTTCACCTGGGGTTCCGCGCTGGTTCGTTTCTAGTATAAGGAATAAAAAATGACGCAATTTGCTTTTGTGTTCCCGGGCCAGGGCTCTCAAACCGTTGGGATGTTGTCTGAAATGGCAGCACGCTATCCGGTAATTGAAGAGACTTTCCGTGAAGCTTCTGATGCACTGGGTTATGATTTATGGGCGCTGACCCAGCAGGGGCCGGCCGAAGAACTGAACAAAACCTGGCAGACCCAGCCAGCGCTGCTGACCGCGTCCGTTGCGCTGTGGCGTGTCTGGCAGCAGCAGGGCGGTAAAGCGCCAGCGCTGCTCGCGGGTCACAGCCTGGGTGAATACTCTGCGCTGGTGTGTGCCAGCGTGATCGCGTTTGCTGACGCGGTACGTCTGGTTGAACTGCGCGGTAAATTCATGCAGGAAGCGGTGCCGGAAGGCACGGGCGGCATGTCTGCCATCATCGGTCTGGATGATGCTGCAATTGCAAAAGCGTGTGAAGAATCTGCTGAAGGCCAGGTTGTCTCTCCGGTAAACTTCAACTCTCCGGGCCAGGTGGTTATTGCCGGTCATAAAGAAGCGGTTGAACGTGCGGGTGCGGCCTGTAAAGCAGCGGGTGCTAAGCGTGCGCTGCCGCTGCCGGTCAGCGTGCCGTCTCACTGTGCGCTGATGAAGCCTGCTGCCGAAAAACTGGCGGTTGAGCTGGAAAAAATTACGTTTAACGCACCGACGATTTCCGTTGTGAACAACGTCGATGTGAAATGCGAAACCACGCCGGAAGCGATCCGTGACGCGCTGGTTCGCCAGCTCTACAGCCCGGTACAGTGGACTAAAACCGTTGAGTTTATGGCCGCTCAGGGCGTTGAGCACCTGTATGAAGTCGGCCCAGGTAAAGTCCTCACCGGTCTGACAAAACGTATTGTTGACACCCTGACAGCCTCGGCAATTAACGAGCCGGAAGCGATGTCAGCGGCACTCTCGCAATAAAAGAGGAATACCATGAGTTTTGAAGGAAAAATCGCCCTGGTCACTGGCGCAAGCCGCGGTATCGGGCGTGCAATTGCTGAAACACTGGTTGCGCGCGGCGCGAAGGTGATTGGTACAGCAACCAGCGAGAATGGCGCTCAGGCCATCAGCGAGTATCTGGGTGCAAATGGTAAAGGTCTGGTACTGAATGTGACCGAACCTGCATCTATCGAATCTGTTCTGGAAAATATTCGCGCAGAGTTTGGTGAAGTGGATATTCTGGTAAACAATGCCGGGATCACTCGCGATAACCTGTTAATGCGAATGAAAGACGACGAGTGGAACGATATCATCGAAACCAACCTGTCATCTGTATTCCGTCTGTCAAAAGCGGTAATGCGCGCTATGATGAAAAAGCGTCATGGACGTATTATCACTGTCGGTTCTGTGGTTGGTACCATGGGAAATGCTGGTCAGGCTAACTACGCTGCGGCGAAAGCAGGTCTGATTGGTTTCAGTAAGTCGCTGGCGCGTGAAGTCGCGTCCCGCGGTATTACTGTAAACGTTGTTGCTCCGGGCTTTATTGAAACGGACATGACGCGTGCGCTGACTGATGAGCAGCGTGCGGGTACGCTGGCGGCAGTTCCGGCGGGTCGTCTTGGCGACCCTAAAGAAATCGCCAGTGCGGTTGCATTTTTAGCCTCTGACGAAGCGGGTTACATCACTGGTGAGACCCTCCACGTCAACGGCGGGATGTATATGGTTTAACCACGAGATACACTAAATCATTCTGGTTGGATCAAGGCGGCAAGACCGAGAAGCCTGGGAGCATAGATTACTATGTGACCGGGATTAGAGGGCGCAGCCAACGCAGAGGCAGCCTGGATGATGACGTGTAGAAAAATATTTGCGTTATTAGGGCAAATGGCCTCAAAATAACGTAAAATCGTGGTACGAACTGCCGGGATTTAGTTGCAAATTTTTCAACATTTTATACACTACGAAAACCATCGCGAAAGCGAGTTTTGATAGGAAATTTAAGAGTATGAGCACTATCGAAGAACGCGTTAAGAAAATTATCGGCGAACAGCTGGGCGTTAAGCAGGAAGAAGTTGTGAACTCCGCTTCCTTCGTTGAAGACCTGGGCGCAGATTCTCTTGACACCGTTGAGCTGGTAATGGCTCTGGAAGAAGAGTTTGATACTGAGATTCCGGACGAAGAAGCTGAGAAGATCACCACCGTTCAGGCTGCCATTGATTACATCAACGGTCACCAGGCGTAAGTGAACATCTCCAGGCGGTCATTCGACCGCCTGAGTTTTATCTTTTTTAGTCCCACGAATCTCTTTTTTTATCCCTCCCTGGAGGACAAACGTGTCTAAGCGTCGTGTAGTTGTGACCGGACTTGGCATGTTGTCTCCTGTCGGCAATACCGTAGAGTCCACCTGGAAAGCTCTCCTTGCCGGTCAGAGCGGCATCAGCCTAATCGACCATTTCGATACTAGCGCCTATGCAACGAAATTTGCTGGCTTAGTAAAGGATTTTAACTGTGAAGAGATCATCTCGCGCAAAGAACAGCGCAAGATGGATGCCTTCATTCAATATGGAATTGTCGCTGGCGTTCAGGCCATGCAGGATTCTGGCCTTGTGATTACGGAAGAGAACGCAACCCGTATTGGCGCCGCTATCGGCTCCGGGATTGGCGGTCTTGGCCTGATCGAGGAAAACCATACATCTCTGATGAATGGCGGCCCGCGTAAGATCAGCCCGTTCTTCGTTCCGTCCACGATTGTTAACATGGTGGCGGGTCACCTGACCATCATGTTCGGCCTGCGTGGGCCAAGCATTTCTATCGCGACTGCCTGTACGTCTGGCGTACATAACATCGGCCAGGCCGCGCGCATTATTGCGTACGGCGATGCAGATGCTATGGTTGCGGGCGGTGCTGAAAAAGCCAGTACCCCACTGGGTGTCGGCGGTTTTGGTGCGGCGCGTGCGCTGTCTACCCGCAATGATAACCCGCAGGCGGCGAGCCGTCCGTGGGATAAAGACCGTGACGGCTTCGTGCTGGGCGACGGGGCGGGCATGATCGTACTGGAAGAGTACGAACACGCGAAAAAACGCGGCGCGAAAATTTATGCTGAAATCGTTGGTTTCGGCATGAGCAGCGATGCTTACCACATGACGTCTCCTCCTGAGAACGGCGCGGGTGCTGCGCTGGCGATGGAAAACGCGATTCGTGATGCGGGTATTACCCCAGCACAAATTGGCTACGTGAACGCGCACGGTACTTCTACACCTGCAGGCGATAAAGCTGAAGCTCAGGCGGTTAAGTCTATCTTCGGCGAATCTGCCAGCCGCGTAATGGTGAGCTCCACCAAGTCCATGACCGGTCACCTGTTGGGTGCGGCGGGTGCAGTAGAGTCAATCTACTCCATCCTTGCGCTGCGCGATCAGGCTGTTCCGCCAACCATCAACCTGGATAACCCGGATGAAGGTTGCGATCTGGACTTCGTTCCTCACGAAGCGCGTCAGGTTAGCGGTATGGAGTACACCCTGTGTAACTCCTTCGGCTTCGGCGGCACCAACGGTTCTCTGATCTTCAAAAAGATCTGATCCTGACGTCCCGATAGCTTTTAAAAAGGTCCGCTTGCCGGGCCTTTTTTATTAAGCCTAATCTTCTTGTCGGCTGCATGACATCCTGCCAGACTAAATGCCCACGCATAAGGAGCCACCATGTTTTTAATCAATGGCCTTGAGCAGGACACGCTGCCTGCCAGCGACAGGGCGATACAGTTCGGTGATGGTTGCTTTACGACGGCGCGCATTCTGGACGGCGATGTCTGCCTGCTGGAGGCGCACATTCGACGCCTGCAGCATGGCTGTGAAAAGCTCATGATCCCCTTTACGCACTGGGACACGTTGCGACAGGAAATGTGCCAGTTGGCAAGCGGGAAGGACAGCGGCGTACTCAAAGTCATCATCAGCCGCGGCAGTGGAGGCCGGGGTTACAGCGCCGCATCGTGTATCAACCCTACGCGTATTCTCTCCGTTTCTGCTTATCCCGCGCATTACACTCGCTGGCGAGAAGACGGCATCACGCTGACGCTGAGCCCAGTACGACTGGGACGAAACCCGATGTTGGCCGGGCTTAAGCATCTCAACCGCCTCGAGCAGGTGCTCATTCGTACTCATCTTGAACAGACGGACGCCGATGAGGCGCTGGTTCTTGACAGCGAAGGGTTCATTACGGAATGCTGTGCGGCTAATTTACTCTGGCGGCAGGGGGAAGAGGTGTTCACTCCGTCGCTGGAACACGCTGGCGTAAATGGGTTAATGCGTCAGTTTTGTCTGCAACAGCTGGCACGCTCTGACTTTCGCGTTGTCGAAGTTAGCGCAGGAGAAGCGGCGCTACAGACCGCCGATGAAGTCATCATCTGCAATGCGCTGATGCCTGTTGTACCCGTCCGTGCGTATGGCCAACAACGCTGGTCTTCGCGCGAGCTGTTTCAGTTTTTAGCCCCGATATGTGAGCAAACCAGATAGTCATGAAAAAAATGTTGCGCGTTGTCCTTATCCTCATCGTTGCGCTGGGCGTCGCCGGCGGAGCAGGCGTATGGAAAGTTCGCCAGCTGGCTAACAGCAAGATCCTGGTTAAAGAGGAAACGATCTTTACCCTGAAAGCGGGAACCGGCCGTCAGGCGCTTGGGGAACAGCTCTATGGCGACAAGATTATTAATCGTCCACGCGTATTCCAGTGGCTATTGCGCGTGGAACCTGAGCTGTCACATTTCAAAGCCGGTACCTATCGTTTTACGCCGGGAATGACCGTCAGAGAGATGCTGCAGCTGCTGGAAAGCGGTAAAGAAGCCCAGTTCCCACTGCGGTTTGTGGAAGGGATGCGCCTGAGCGATTACGTCAAACAACTGCGTGACGCGCCGTATATCAAACATACCTTAAAAGACGATAGCTATCAGACGGTGGCAGAAGCGCTGAAGCTTGAACATCCGGAATGGGTGGAAGGCTGGTTCTGGCCAGACACCTGGATGTACACGGCAGGCACGACCGATGTGGCTATCCTGAAGCGGGCGCATAAAAAAATGGTTGCCGCCGTAGATGCCGCCTGGGAAGGGCGGATGGAAGGATTGCCTTACAGCGATCCGAACCAGTTCGTCACCATGGCCTCGATCATCGAGAAAGAGACGGCCGTCGCTGCTGAGCGCGATCGGGTGGCGTCAGTATTTATCAACCGTCTGCGCATCGGCATGCGTCTGCAAACCGACCCTACCGTAATCTACGGCATGGGTGAGAGCTATACCGGCAAGATCTCAAGAAAAGATCTGGAGACGCCAACGGCGTATAATACCTACGTGATTAGCGGTTTACCGCCGGGCCCGATCGCCACGCCGAGCGAGGCGTCGCTCAAAGCCGCCGCGCATCCGGCTAAAACACCGTATCTCTATTTTGTGGCTGATGGAAAAGGGGGGCATACCTTTAACACCAACCTTGCCAGCCACAATCGCTCTGTTCAGGACTATCTGAAGGCACTTAAGGAAAAAAATGCGCAGTAAATACATTGTCATTGAGGGACTCGAAGGGGCGGGTAAAACCACTGCCCGCAACGTGGTGGTGGATACGCTCAAAGCGCTTGGCGTGGGGGACATGGTATTTACCCGCGAGCCGGGCGGCACGCAGCTGGCTGAAAAGCTGCGCAGCCTGGTACTGGATATCAAATCCGTCGGCGACGAAGTTATCACTGACAAAGCCGAAGTGCTGATGTTCTACGCGGCGCGCGTTCAGCTGGTTGAGACGGTGATCAAACCCGCCCTGGCCGAGGGCAAGTGGGTGATCGGCGACCGTCACGATCTGTCGACTCAGGCGTATCAGGGCGGAGGACGCGGCATCGACCAGACAATGCTGGCAACGCTACGTAATGCCGTACTGGGTGATTTTCGCCCCGACCTGACGCTCTATCTGGATGTGACCCCGGAAGTGGGTCTCAAACGTGCCCGCGCGCGCGGCGAGCTGGACCGCATTGAACAAGAGTCGTTTGATTTCTTTAACCGCACCCGTGCGCGCTATCTTGAGCTGGCCGCACAGGACAGCTCAATTTGTACCATCGATGCGACGCAGTCTCTGGACGACGTTACGCGCGACATTCAGCACACCATTACGCAGTGGGTGCAGGAGCAGCAGGCATGAAATGGTATCCATGGTTGCGCCCACACTTTGAACAGCTGATCGGCAGCTATCAGGCGGGTCGGGGGCATCATGCGTTACTGATTCAGGCGTTGCCAGGAATGGGTGATGATGCGTTGATTTATGCCATCACCCGTTTTCTGATGTGTCAGCAGCCGGAAGGGCACAAGAGCTGTGGTAAATGCCGTGGCTGTCAGCTGATGCAGGCGGGCACGCATCCTGACTACTACACCCTTGAGCCTGAGAAGGGTAAAAGCGCGCTCGGTATCGATGCCGTGCGTGAAGTCAGTGAAAAATTGTATGAACACGCGCGACTGGGCGGCGCTAAAGTGGTCTGGCTTAAAGACGCCACGCTGCTTACCGAGGCGGCGGCTAACGCCCTGCTTAAAACCCTGGAAGAGCCGCCGGTTAAAACGTGGTTTTTCCTCTCATGCCGTGACCCGGGACGATTACTGGCAACGTTGCGCAGCCGTTGTCGTCTTCATCACCTTGCAGTACCTCAGGAATCGTGGGCGCTGAGCTGGCTTGAACGAGAGGTGACAACGTCACCTGAAAGCGCGCTGTCCGCCTTACGCCTGAGCAGCGGCGCGCCCGCGGCGGCGCTGGCACTACTGCAGCCTGACGTATGGTCAGAGCGAGAAACGCTCTGCCGGGCCGTAGATGCGTCGCTGAACAGTCACGACTGGCTAAGTTTACTGCCTGCGCTTAACAGCGATCGGGCCGTTGATCGTCTGCACTGGCTGGCCTCCCTACTGCTGGATGCGCTCAAAATCCAGCAAGGTGCAACGCTTCTGACTAACCCGGACGCGTTGCCGCTGGTGAATACGCTGGCGAACCGCCTCTCAGGGAAGATTCTTCACGCGATGCTCCATGACATCTGCCAGAGCCGTGAACAGCTTTTAACCGTGACGGGTCTTAATCGCGAGCTTTTACTGACCGACCAGTTACTGCGTATCGAACATTACCTGCAACCCGGCGTCACACCGCCAGTTTCCCATCTCTGAGAGAGACATTATGTTTTTAGTCGACTCACACTGCCATCTTGATGGCCTGGATTATCAATCCCTGCATAAAAACGTGGATGACGTGCTGGCAAAAGCCGCTGCCCGCGATGTGAAATTCTGTCTTGCGGTGGCGACGACGCTGCCGGGCTACCGCTCCATGCGTGAGCTGGTGGGCGTTCGCGATAACGTGGTGTTCTCCTGCGGCGTGCACCCGCTGAATCAGGACGAGGCCTACGATGTTGAGGATCTGCGCCGACTGGCAGCAGAAGAGGGCGTGGTAGCGATGGGCGAGACCGGGCTGGACTATTTTTACACGCCGGAAACCAAACCGCGCCAGCAGGAGTCCTTCCGCAACCATATTCGCATTGGTCGGGAACTGAATAAGCCGGTTATCGTCCACACCCGCGATGCGCGTGCGGATACTCTGGCTATCCTCCGGGAAGAAAACGTGACGGATTGCGGTGGCGTACTACACTGTTTCACAGAAGACAGAGAAACGGCGGGGAAGCTGCTTGATTTGGGGTTTTATATCTCGTTTTCGGGGATCGTGACGTTCCGTAACGCTGAGCAGCTGCGTGATGCTGCACGTTATGTTCCGCTCGATCGCATTCTGGTGGAGACGGATTCTCCGTACCTGGCACCGGTACCGCATCGCGGTAAAGAGAACCAGCCCGCTATGACGAGAGATGTGGCTGAGTACATGGCCGTACTGAAGGGCGTCAGCATCGATGAGCTGGCCCGCGTGACGACGGAAAACTTTTCCACGCTGTTCCATATCGACCCCGCCCGCCTGCAATCTGTCTGATACACCTGTTTTTTTTAGGCTCGTAATTAATAAGTAAAGCGAGTAAAGTTCACCGCCTCATTTGGGGCGGTGAGTGTGTATTTAGACACATCTGGACATGCTTTTTGTAAATAACTGAAAGTTTTTCGACCGCCTTAAGCTGAAACGTGATAGCCGTCAAACAAACTCAGAGGGAATTATTTTACTCTGTGTAATAAATAAAGGGCGCTTAGATGTCCTGTCCACGGCACGGTACTCCCCCCGGGCCAATGCGTGAAAGCGTAAAAAAAGCACAAATACTCAGGAGCACTCTCAATTATGTTTAAGAATGCATTTGCTAACCTGCAAAAGGTCGGTAAATCGCTGATGCTGCCAGTATCCGTACTGCCTATCGCAGGTATCCTGCTGGGTGTCGGTTCTGCTAACTTCAGCTGGCTGCCAGCCGTAGTGTCCCACGTGATGGCCGAAGCAGGCGGTTCTGTCTTTGCTAACATGCCACTGATCTTCGCGATCGGTGTGGCTCTGGGCTTCACCAATAACGACGGCGTTTCTGCGCTGGCTGCAGTGGTTGCCTACGGCATCATGGTGAAAACCATGGCTGTGGTTGCGCCGCTGGTTCTGCATTTACCGGCAGAAGAGATCGCCGCGAAACACCTGGCGGACACCGGTGTTCTGGGCGGTATCATCTCCGGTGCGATTGCAGCGTATATGTTTAACCGCTTCTATCGCATCAAGCTGCCTGAGTATCTGGGCTTCTTCGCGGGCAAGCGTTTCGTTCCGATCATCTCTGGTCTGGCAGCGATTTTCACTGGCGTGATCCTGTCCTTCATCTGGCCACCAATCGGCTCTGCTATCCAGACCTTCTCTCAGTGGGCTGCTTACCAGAACCCGGTTGTGGCGTTTGGTATCTACGGCTTCATCGAGCGTTGCCTGGTACCATTCGGTCTGCACCACATCTGGAACGTTCCATTCCAGATGCAGATTGGTGAATTCACCAACGCAGCAGGTCAGGTATTCCACGGCGATATCCCACGTTACATGGCGGGCGACCCAACTGCAGGTAAACTGTCTGGTGGCTTCCTGTTCAAAATGTACGGTCTGCCAGCAGCTGCGATTGCTATCTGGCACTCTGCTAAGCCAGAGAACCGTGCAAAAGTGGGCGGTATCATGATCTCCGCAGCGCTGACCTCGTTCCTGACCGGTATCACCGAGCCGATCGAGTTCTCCTTCATGTTCGTTGCGCCGATCCTGTACGTTATCCACGCGATTCTGGCGGGCCTGGCGTTCCCAATCTGTATCCTGCTGGGTATGCGTGACGGTACGTCCTTCTCTCACGGTCTGATCGACTTCATCGTTCTGTCCGGTAACAGCAGCAAACTGTGGCTGTTCCCAATCGTGGGTGCGTGCTATGCCGTTGTTTACTACACCATCTTCCGCGTGCTGATTAAAGCACTGGACCTGAAAACTCCGGGTCGTGAAGATGCGACAGAAGACAGCAAAGCTGGCGCTACCAGCGAAATGGCTCCGGCACTGGTCGCAGCGTTCGGCGGTAAAGAGAACATCACTAACCTGGACGCGTGCATCACTCGTCTGCGTGTGAGCGTTGCCGACGTGGCGAAAGTAGACCAGCCGGGTCTGAAAAAACTGGGCGCAGCGGGCGTAGTTGTTGCAGGTTCTGGTGTACAGGCAATCTTCGGTACCAAATCCGATAACCTGAAAACCGAAATGGATGAGTACATCCGCAGCAACTAAGTTGTGACCTGGGGAGACTAAGGCAGCCGAATGGCTGCCTTTTTTATTTGTGTCTTAAAAAACGCCACTGAGACGCGAGAGCGGTCACTCTTCAGTCAGCTGATGAACATTCAGGAAAGAAATCGAGGGAGGAGGTTGAAAGGACAGGAGAAACTCGCTCATACTCTTGGATTGTGTCACACACCGATCCCGGGAGTGTGTTTACAGCGGACGCATTGCGCCAGATTAAACAAAAAAGGAAAAGGTCATGGCTGAAGAAACGATTTTCAGTAAAATTATCCGCCGCGAAATCCCGTCGGATATCGTCTATCAGGATGAACTGGTGACGGCTTTCCGGGACATTTCCCCTCAGGCCCCGACGCACATCCTTATCATTCCCAATATTCTGATTCCGACTGTAAACGACGTAAAAACCGAGCATGAAGTGGCGTTAGGTCGTATGCTGACGGTGGCTGCCAGAATCGCTGAACAGGAAGGGATTGCAGAAGACGGTTACCGTCTGATCATGAACTGCAACCGTCATGGTGGCCAGGAAGTTTATCATATTCACATGCATCTGCTGGGTGGACGTCCTCTGGGGCCGATGCTGGCACATAAAGGTCTTTGACATGCTGAAAGGGCGTATTGCAGCGCTGGTAATGGCGATGATGATTGTGGGGTGCAGCTCGCGTCCGGCGATCCCCGTGAATGATGAACAGACGCTGGTCATGGAGTCCTCCGTGCTTGCCGCGGGCATCACGGCGCAACAGCCCGCGTTGACCATCAGTGAAATCAACTCATCTGCCTCCTCTACGCTCTTTAATGAAAGACATGAACCGGTGACGGTCCACTACCGTTTTTTCTGGTATGACGTAAGAGGTCTTGAAATGCATCCGCTGGAGGCGCCGCGCAGCGTCACCATTCCGGCCAGGTCGTCGGTAACGCTCTATGGCAGCGCCAACTATCTGGGTGCGCATAAGGTGAGACTTTATCTTTATCTCTGAGGGGTGAACCTTGATTAAAAATTTGAGCCGCTATGCGCTCGTGACAGCTTTCGCTCTGTTTCTTGCAGGGTGTGTGACCCGAACTGAACAGCCTGCGCCTGTGGAAGAGGCTAAACCGGGTACTGAACAGCCGACACCGCCAACGCAGCAGCAGCCAACCGTGCCGTCTGTACCGTCTATTCCGGCGCAGCCAGGCCCGATTGAACATCCGGACCAGACGTCACAGCCCACGCCGCGCGTGCGCCATTACGACTGGAACGGGGCGATGCAGCCGATGGTAGGCAAAATGCTGCAGGCGCAGGGCGTGACGGCGGGCAGCGTATTGCTGGTCGACAGCGTGAACAACCGTACCAACGGTTCGCTGAACGCGGGTGAAGCCACGGAAACCCTGCGTAATGCTCTGGCTAACAACGGCAAGTTTACGCTGGTCTCGGCTCAGCAGCTCGCCGTCGCCAAACAGCAGCTGGGCCTGTCGCCGCAGGATAGCCTCGGTACCCGCAGCAAGGCGATCGGCATTGCACGTAACGTTGGCGCGCAGTATGTGCTTTACTCTAACGCCACCGGTAACGTGAATACCCCAGCCCTGCAGATGCAGCTGATGCTGGTTCAGACAGGCGAAATTATCTGGTCAGGTAAAGGTGCGGTTACGCAACAATGACGGCACGCGTGAAGAGATTCTGACGCGCTATTTTCCTCAGTACCGCCTTATCGCGCCGCAGGCCCATTCCGGGCTTGGCGGCGCGAGTTGCATTATAGAACAGGGCGAACGACGTCTGGTCTTGCGGCAAAATCACGACCCCGACGCGCCTGCCTCCCATTTCCGTCGTCAGTTTCGTGCCCTGAGACGTCTTCCGGCGGATCTCGTACCTGCCCCTCGTTTTTTTAGACAGGGCTGGATGGCCGTCGACTATCTGGAAGGTGAAGTTAAAAGCGCGCTGCCGGACACGCCGGAGCTTGCGGCGGTGCTGTATCATCTGCACCGGCAGCCACGTCTGGGGTGGCGAACGACGTTATTCCCGCTGCTTGAACATTACTGGCAGCAAGCCCTGCCTGACAGGCGTACTCCAGTGTGGCTGGCACATCTTAAGCGGCTGCGTAAAACGGGCGAGCCGCAGCCGATTCGGCTCACGCCGCTGCATATGGATGTTCATGCCGGGAATATTGTTCATACGCCAGCGGGGATCAGGCTTATCGACTGGGAGTATGCCGGAGATGGCGATGTGGCGCTGGAGCTGGCGGCCGTCTGGACGGAGAGTGAAGCCGCGCGGCAGATGCTCATCAGGGGCTACTCCCGGGTGGCACATATTGACCCCGACGCGCTGAGGCGTCAGGTCAGACGCTGGCGACCATGGGTCATCATGTTAATGGCAGGCTGGTTTGAAATGCGCTATCGGCAGTCCAGAGACAAACAATTTATTGCGCTGGCAGACGATGCCTGGCGTCAGTTACAAACTAAAGGATAAGAGAGGTGGATGTGGGTCCAGTCATGTTGGATGTTGAAGGGTTTGAGCTGGATGCGGAGGAGCGTGAAATTCTGGCGCATCCGCTGGTGGGTGGCCTGATCCTGTTTACCCGCAACTATCACGATCCGGCGCAGCTGCGCGAGCTGGTGCGTCAGATCCGCGCCGCGTCGCGTAACCATCTGGTGGTGGCCGTCGATCAGGAAGGCGGGCGCGTGCAGCGTTTTCGCGACGGTTTTACCCGTCTCCCGGCAGCCCAGTCATTCGCCGCGCTGCTCGGCACGGAAGAGGGTGGAAAACTGGCGCAGGAGGCCGGCTGGCTGATGGCCAGCGAAATGATTGCCATGGATATCGACATCAGCTTTGCCCCGGTGCTGGATGTAGGGCATATCAGCGCTGCCATTGGCGAGCGCTCATACCATGAAGACCCGCGTATTGCGCTGGCAATGGCAACCCGGTTCATCGACGGCATGCACGATGCAGGAATGAAAACCACCGGGAAACACTTCCCGGGTCACGGGGCGGTGACGGCGGATTCTCACAAAGAGACCCCGCGCGATCCGCGCCCGGAAGCGGAAATTCGCGCCAAAGATATGTCGGTTTTCCAGTCGCTTATCACCTATAACAAGCTGGATGCCATTATGCCCGCGCACGTGATTTATAGCGACGTCGACCCGCGTCCTGCCAGCGGTTCTCCGCACTGGCTGAAAACCGTTCTGCGTCAGGAACTGGGCTTCAACGGCGTGATTTTCTCTGACGATTTGTCGATGGAAGGGGCCGCGATCATGGGCAGCTACGCTGAACGCGGTCAGGCATCGCTGGATGCAGGTTGCGATATGATCCTGGTCTGCAATAATCGTAAAGGTGCCGTTAGCGTGCTGGATAACCTGTCGCCGATCAATGCAGAGCGTGTTACACAATTGTATCATAAAGGTTCATTTAGCCGTCAGGAGCTGATGGATTCGGCGCGCTGGAAGACGGTCAACGCCCGGCTTGAAGACCTGAATGAGCGCTGGCAGGCACATAAAGCCAGCCTGTAAACCCTCCCGGAAGGCGTAGCGTGGTGAGAAGACGATGATCATCTATTTACACGGTTTTGACTCAAACAGTCCTGGTAATCATGAGAAGGTGCTGCAGCTGCAGTTTATCGATCCGGATGTACGGTTGATCAGCTACAGCACGCGTCATCCGAAGCATGATATGCAGCATCTGCTCAAAGAGGTGGACAAGATGTTGCAGCTCAACGTCGACGATCGCCCGTTGATTTGCGGCGTAGGGCTGGGCGGCTACTGGGCGGAGCGGATTGGCTTCCTGTGCGACATTCGCCAGGTGGTGTTCAATCCTAACCTGTTCCCGAACGAGAACATGGAAGGCAAAATTGACCGTCCGGAAGAGTATGTCGATATTGCGACCAAGTGCGTGAGCAACTTCCGTGAGAAAAACCGCGACCGCTGCCTGGTGATCCTTTCCCGTAATGATGAAGCGCTCAACAGCCATCGGGCAGCAGAGCTCCTGCATCATTACTATGAGATCGTCTGGGACGAAGAACAGACCCACAAGTTCAAAAACATCTCCCCGCATCTGCAGCGTATCAAAGCGTTTAAAACGCTGGGTTAATCAATTTCCCGCATGCATCAAAGCCCGGCCGCGAAAGCGTGCCGGGCTTTCTTTTTGACCAGAATTGTCTACTTTTAAGCCATCAAAACTTGACGCATATCAATTTTGGTATGACCAATGCGCCTGACGTGGTATTCTCAATGCACCTGAATGGTTTCAGTGCTGTAACCTGTTGTTAATTAAGGGTTATTTTTATAACTTTTAATTAACAATTGGTTAATAATTTGAGGGGGTCACGTTGACTACGCCATTGAAAAAGATAGTGATTGTAGGCGGTGGTGCTGGCGGGCTGGAGCTGGCTACACAGCTAGGCAAGAAGCTGGGTCGCGGTAAAAAAGCCAAAATTACGCTGGTGGATCGTAACCATAGCCACCTGTGGAAACCGCTGCTGCACGAAGTGGCGACCGGTTCTCTGGATGAGGGCGTGGACGCGCTCAGCTATCTGGCGCACGCCCGTAACCATCATTTCCAGTTCCAGCTGGGCTCGGTGGTGGACATCAACCGTGAAAGCAAAACCATCACCCTGGCAGAGCTGCGCGATGAAAAAGGGGAGCTGCTGGTTCCCGAGCGTAAACTGGCGTACGACACGCTGGTCATGGCGCTGGGCAGTACCTCCAACGACTTCAACACGCCGGGCGTTAAAGAGCACTGTATCTTCCTCGATAACCCGCACCAGGCGCGTCGTTTCCATCAGGAAATGCTGAACCTGTTCCTGAAGTACACCAGCAATATGGGTGCGAACGGTAAGGTGAATATCGCTATTGTCGGCGGCGGCGCGACGGGCGTTGAGCTGTCAGCGGAGCTGCACAATGCGGTGAAGCAGCTGCACAGCTACGGTTACAAAGGGTTAACTAACGAAGCGCTGAACGTCACGCTGGTTGAAGCCGGTGAACGCATCCTGCCTGCGCTGCCTCCGCGTATTTCCGGTGCGGCGCACAATGAGCTCACCAAACTGGGCGTGCGGGTGCTGACGCAAACCATGGTGACTAGCGCCGACGAAGGCGGCCTGCACACCAAAGACGGCGAATATATCAAAGCGGATCTGATGGTCTGGGCGGCAGGTATCAAAGCGCCTGACTTTATGAAAGAGATCGGCGGTCTGGAAACCAACCGCATTAACCAGCTGGTAACCGAGCCAACGCTGCAAACCACGCGCGATCCTGAAATCTTTGCCATCGGTGACTGTGCCTCCTGCGCGCGTCCTGAAGGTGGATTCGTGCCGCCGCGCGCGCAGGCCGCTCACCAGATGGCAAGTCTGGTGCTGCACAACATTCTGGCGCAGTACAAAGGCAAGCCAATGAAAGCCTATGTCTACAAAGACCACGGTTCACTGGTGTCGCTGTCAAACTTCTCTACTGTCGGCAGCCTGATGGGCAACCTGATGCGCGGCTCAATGATGGTAGAAGGGCGCATTGCCCGCTTCGTGTATATCTCCCTGTACCGCATGCACCAGATTGCGCTGCACGGCTACTTCAAAACCGGGCTGATGATGCTGGTGGGCAGAATCAACCGCGTGATCCGTCCGCGTCTGAAGCTGCACTAATCTTTCACTCCCTCCGGGCCCTCCGGAGGGAGTTTTTAGCATTTCATGCTGTAGATCACAGTTTGACTGCTTAAGAGTTCTCCTAAATACAATATATCTCCTCTCAACGCCCCTTTTTTGATCCTTTATCTTATTGGCGAAGCCGTGCCTCCATTGCAAAATTGTTACCAATAGCAACAAAGGAGGAAGTCCCGTGAATAAATCAATGTTGGCGGGTATAGGGATTGGCGTCGCGGCTGCGTTAGGTGTGGCTGCCGTTGCCAGTCTCAACGTATTAGATCGCGGCCCGCAGTATGCACAGGTGGTTTCTGCTACACCGATTAAAGAAACCGTAAAAACGCCTCGTCAGGAGTGCCGTAACGTCTCCGTGACGCACCGTCGTCCGGTGCAGGATGAAAACCGCATTGCCGGTTCTGTTCTGGGTGCGGTAGCGGGTGGCGTAATTGGTCACCAGTTTGGCGGCGGCCGGGGTAAAGACGTGGCGACTGTGGTCGGCGCGCTGGGTGGCGGCTATGCCGGTAACCAGGTGCAGGGCGCGATGCAGGATAATGATACCTACACCACGACTCAGCAACGCTGCAAAACCGTCTATGACAAGTCGGAAAAAATGCTGGGCTATGACGTGACCTACAAAATTGGCGATCAGCAGGGCAAAATCCGCATGGATAAAGACCCGGGCACGCAAATTCCACTGGATGGAAACGGCCAGCTGGTTCTGAATAACAAAGTGTAAAAAAGATGTTCTCTGAATTTAGCTCCTCATGCGCTCAGGCTGAGGAGCTTTTTTTTGCTTCAGATTTTCAGTAGCTCAGGCCACAGCCGCAGCGTGGTTTCGCTAATATGCTGCAGTTTTTCCAGCGTGGCCCCTTCGCGGGCGCTGATCGACATCCCCTGCAAAATACAGCTCAGGTATTGTGCCAGCAGCTGAGGGTTGCATTGCGCGGGGATTTCACCGCGCTGCTGGCGCTGAGCCAGAAATGCGCTGAGGGTCTCCTCCTGCATGGCATGCCGTGATTTCACCGTATTGGCAATCTCTTTAGAGGACGCCGCCAGGGTGGCAGAGGTGTTAATCATAAAGCAGCCCGCAGGCGTCTCTTTACTGGTGAAACAGGTCGCGACGGCGGTGAAATAGTCCCGAAGCGCCTGTTCAACGCTTTTCTCTTCGCAGAACAGCTGGGCTTCGTGTTTCGCCGCAAAGCGCGAAATGTATCTGTCCAGCACCGCCCTGAACAGCCCCTCTTTATTGGTAAATTCGGCATACAGCGTCGGCGCTTTGGCTCCGGTAGCTTCTACCAGATCGGAAAGCGAGGTTGCTTCATACCCATGTTGCCAGAAGAGAGTCATGGCCTTATCAAGCGCTGCATCCCTGTCAAACACTTTTGGTCGGCCACGGCTTTTCTTCGCACAACTCGTGACATCGGTTGTCATTTGCCGTTGGTCCTCTGTTGGTTTGGTGAATGACCATTATAAAAATAAACGCAACCCACCACCAGTGCAGAATGCTTAAAAATAAATTAATCATATATGTATGAAAAATAACAATTTTAAAATTAAGTTAACGATCGTTATAAAATCATGTTGACGCGTGACCTGGATCACATTTATGATTTACCTATCGATCGTTAACTAAATGATTAACGACCTCCAAATTCATCTGCTAAAGGTAAATATCATGAAAAACGTAAAAACTCTCATCGCTGCCGCTGTCCTGAGTTCACTCTCTTTCGCAAGCTTTGCTGCTGTACAGGTACAATCCACCCCTGCTGACCAGCATAAAGTCGGGACAATCTCTGCGTCTGCAGGTACTAACCTGGGTTCCCTGGAAGATCAGCTGGCGCAAAAAGCGCAAGAGATGGGGGCAAAATCTTACCGCATCACCTCAGTGACCGGTCCTAACACCCTGCACGGCACTGCTGTCATCTACAAATAAGCCGTGCATGAACCCTCATTTATGCCACTGCAATAAAAAACGCCCTGCTGAGCAGGGCGTTTTTTTATTTCTGATTTACATCGACTGCGGGACGACACCGTGATGCCGGGTGACATCGGTCGGCATGCCTGACCGGGCTTCCATCGCACGTTCCATCACCACGCTGTTGGTATTCGCATTCGTTTTGAAACTTACCATCGCGGCATTCAGGTTAATGGGCAGCGTCTGCGGATCGTCACCAATGTTTTTCGATAACGGCTGATGGATCTCAACCAGCCGCACGCCGCCGGGCTCCTCTGAAACTTTAATCGGCGTATTGATAATATTCACTTTGGTTCCCGGCGTAACGACGTTAAACAGCGTTTTGATATCGTCATCGCGCAGACGAATACAGCCGGAGCTGACGCGCATGCCGATGCCAAAGTCCGCATTCGTTCCGTGCAGCAGGTAGACGCCGCCGTATGCCGCGAGGCGTATCGCGTGGTGCCCCATCGGGTTATCCGGACCAGCCGGCACCACGGCAGGAAGATCGATCCCCTGGGCCTTATAGCGGGCACGAATGTTGGCCGTCGGGGTCCAGGTTGGATTCGCGCGTTTATCCGAGACGGTGGTGACCATCGTCGGCGTCAGCGTGTCGCCGCCCAGCTGACCAATACCGATAGGGTAGACGGTGACTTCATTTTTACCCGGTGGGTAATAGTACAGGCGCAGTTCGGCCAGGTTTATCACCATCCCCTCGCGCGGGGCGTCCGGCAGGATAGTCTGTAACGGGATGGTCAGTACGCTGCCCGCGCGCGGGACATACGGGTCGACGCCGGGGTTCGCCTGCAGCAGGGCCAGAAAACCGACGTTATATTTTTTGGCAATCGCTTCCAGTGAACCACCATTATTTTCAACCACATGAAAGCGGTTTTCACCCACCACCTTGCTGCCGGGAGGGGGAAGGGGCCAGGTGTTTGCCCGGGCGGGAAGCGCCACCGCGACGGTGGCTGCCAGCGCCAACAGGGTCATCCAGCGAGTAAAACGCGAAGAGGTCATCATCACCATAATCCATGCAAATGATAAGGTTATTGTTTTATAAGACGTTAAACATAATTATGGCGAATGGGTATGTCGGGAAGATCGGGTGAAGTGCAAAGAGTTTGTAAATTGTCCCCCCGTAGCGCCGGGCTAACAGGGGGAAGGGATCCCCATAAAATAATGCCTGAACGGACGACCCCCTCACCCTTGAGGGAGAGGGTTGGGGTGAGGGGGAACATACGGCTCTGGTGGTCATTCCGTTCACTTCATGTTCCTTGCTACTCTTTAACGACATAACCGGTGAACGTGCCAGGGGGGCTCAATCGCCACCACCCTGGTGACCCGGGCTCCCGGCAGTAAATCGCCGCTTCGCGGTGCACTCGGCTTATTCCTTCCGGCTTATCGGGGACGGGCGGAGGCAACGTCCATGTAAAGCCCGCCCCCTCGGCGCATCCCTGCGCCTCGCCCCGGCCTGCAAGGAAACGCCTCAGCGATTTACAGCCGGACCAGGGGGGCGCTGTAAGCTGTTCATTCCCGGAAGCAACTTTCATCGCTTCCGGTTAATAAACTACATGAAACTCCTCAGCTAACAGGGGAAAGGCAAGTTATGCGATCGCGTTCTCTTCCAGCTGACGCATAAAGTTACGCACCCAGTCCATACGGGTTTTGCGCTCCGTCAGCTCCTGGGTAAATTTCAGACGGGTTGGACCATCCAGACGGAAATGCTGCGGCTGTTTTTGCAGCAGGCCGATTAGCCACATCGGGTTGACGTGATTCTTCTCGGCGAATTCAATCACGCCGCCTTTTTCATTGCCTTCAAGCTTGCGGATCCCCAACTTTTGCGCCTGCTGGCGCAGCCTCGCGATATCCAGCAAATTTCTCGCCGGATCGGGCAGCAGACCAAAGCGGTCAATCAGCTCCACCTTGATCTCTTCCAGCTCGTTCTCCTTCTTCGCGCTGGCGATGCGCTTGTAGAACGACAGTCGGGTATTCACGTCCGGAATAAAATCGTCCGGCAGCAGGGAAGGCATACGCAGCTCGACCTCGGTCTGCTGGCTGGTGAGATCTTCCAGCGACGGCTCGCGTCCGGCCTTCAGGGCATCAACCGCGTTTTCCAGCAGCTCCATATAGAGCGAGAAGCCGATGGTCTCCATGGAGCCGCTCTGGTCTTCACCCAGCAGCTCGCCGGCACCGCGGATCTCGAGATCGTGCGTCGCCAGCGCAAAGCCAGCGCCCAGGTCTTCCAGCGAGGCGATGGCTTCCAGACGCTTTTGCGCGTCGGTGGTCATCGCTTTCGGATGCGGCGTCAGCAGCCAGGCGTAGGCCTGATGGTGCGAACGCCCGACGCGGCCGCGCAGCTGGTGAAGCTGCGCCAGGCCAAAGTGATCCGCACGCTCAATGATGATGGTGTTCGCCGTCGGAATGTCGATCCCGGTCTCAATGATGGTGGTGCACACCAGCACGTTAAAGCGCTGGTGGTGGAAGTCGTTCATTACCCGTTCCAGCTCGCGCTCGCGCATCTGCCCGTGACCGATAGCTATGCGCGCTTCCGGCACCAGCTCCGCCAGCCTGTCCGCGGCTTTCTGGATGTTTTCCACGTCATTGTAGAGGTAGTAGACCTGACCTCCGCGCAGCACTTCACGCAGAATGGCCTCCCGCACCACCAGATTATCGTACTCGCGAACAAAGGTTTTCACCGCCAGACGGCGCGCCGGCGGCGTGGCAATAATCGACAGATCGCGCATGCCGCTCATCGCCATGTTGAGGGTTCGCGGGATTGGCGTTGCGGTCAGGGTGAGGATATCGACGTCGGCGCGCATCGCTTTGATTCGCTCTTTATGACGCACCCCGAAGCGGTGCTCTTCGTCGACGATCAGCAGCCCCAGATCTTTCCACTTCACGTCGCTTTGCAGCAGCTTGTGGGTGCCGATCAGAATATCGATTTTGCCTTCGCTGGCCTGCTCCAGGATCTGCGTCTGCTCTTTAGTGCTGCGAAAACGCGAGAGCATCTCGATACGTACCGGCCAGTTGGCGAAACGGTCGCGGAAGTTATCGAAGTGCTGCTGAGCGAGCAGGGTGGTCGGCACCAGCACCGCCACCTGCTTGTTGTTTTCCACCGCAAGGAAGGCGGCGCGCATCGCCACTTCGGTTTTGCCGAAGCCGACGTCGCCGCAGACTAAGCGGTCCATGGCCAGCGGCTGGCACATGTCGCTCAGCACGGCGTTGATGGCCTGGGCCTGATCCGGCGTGGTTTCAAACGGGAAGCTGTCGCAGAACAGCTGGTACTGTTCTTTATCGTGCTTAAAGGCGAAGCCCTGTTTGGCCGCGCGCTGGGCGTAGATATCCAGCAGCTCGGCCGCCACGTCGCGCACTTTTTCCGCCGCCTTCTGGCGCGCGCGCGCCCAGGCATCGCCGCCCAGCTTGTGCAGCGGCGCATTCTCTTCGGCGCCGCCCGCGTAGCGGCTGATCAGATGCAGGGAGGAGACCGGGACATACAGTTTGGCGTCGTTGGCGTAGGTGAGCATCAGGTATTCACCTTTGATGCCGCCCGCTTCCAGCGTGGTCATCCCCTGATAGCGCCCAACGCCGTGTTCCAGGTGAACAATCGGCTGGCCCGGGTGCAGCTCGGCCAGGTTACGGATCAGCGTGTCCGGGTTGATGGTCCGACGGCTGTCCTGACGGCGGCGCGCGACGCGCTCGCCCAGCAGGTCGCTTTCGCAAATCAGCGCCAGGTTGTTGAGCGTGTCGATGAATCCGTGCTCGGCGGCGCCAATCATCAGATAACGACCGTTTCCGGTCGCTTCGCTCAAACGCAGGATGCGCTTCGGCGCCACCTTGATGCGTCCCAGCAGTTCACCTAACGCTTCGCGGCGGCCTTCACTCTCAACGGAGAACACCACCGGGCCGGTGAAGGACTCCAGGAACTTGCGCAGATTATCCAGCGGGGATTTCTGCTGCGCCTGAACGGCCAGGTCCGGCAGCGTCCGGAAGGCGAGGTTGGTATTGGCGGCCTTGTCGGCAAGCGAATCGGTTTTCAGCTGCATGCGCGGCCAGCGCTTCAGCTCGGCGTTGAGCTCGTCGGTGCGCAGCCACAGCGCTTCCGGCGGCAGCAGCGGACGCATTGGGTCAACGCCACGGTTTTCAAAACGGGCGCGGGTTTCGCTTTCAAAGCGGCTGGCGCTGGCGTCGATATCCCCGGTGTTGACAATCAGCGTGTTCGCCGGGAAGTAGCTGAACAGGGCAGGCAGCGGCTCGTTGAAGAACAGCGGCTGCCAGTATTCGATCCCGGCTGGAAGCGTGCCTTTACTGACCTGCTGATAAATATGTTCCGCGTCGCGCTTCACCTCGAACTTATCGCGCCACTGGCTGCGGAACAGCTCGATAGCGGTTTTGTCCGTGGGGAACTCATGCGCGGGCAGTAAATTGATCGACTCGACTTCCTCCAGCGTGCGCTGCGTGTCGGCGTCGAATACGCGCAGGCTGTCGATTTCATCATCAAAGAAATCCAGACGATACGGCTGGTCGCTGCCCATCGGGTAAAGGTCAAGCAGCGCGCCGCGGGTCGCGTATTCCCCGTGCTCCATCACCTGGTCGACGTGGCGATAGCCGGCACCGTCAAGCTGCGCGCGCAGGGCATCACGGGAGAGGCGCTGGCCTTTTTTCATCACCAGCGCGTGACCGTGCAGATAGCTGTGCGGACAGACGCGCTGCATCAGGGTGTTCACCGGCACAATCAGCACGCCGCGCTGCATGGTCGGCAGCTGATAGAGCGTCGACAGGCGCGAGGAGATGATCTCCTGATGCGGAGAGAAGCTGTCATACGGCAGCGTCTCCCAGTCGGCCAGGCTGAATACCAGGCTATCGGTGAACTGGCGAATTTCGTCGTGCAGGCGCAGGGCGTTTTGCATATCCGGGGCAACCAGAATCACCGGGCCTGGGTGACGCTCGGCGATTTCCGCCACCAGCGTGGCGCACGCCGCGCCCGTGAGTTCACCCAGCTGGCGCTGGTCGCCCGCTTTGACAGGCAAGGAATAACGATAGTGTTCAAGCATGGCTATGTCAGAGTCTCTTATGGATATACCAACAGTATTGGGGCATATCACTGATACGCAATGTCTTTATTATCCTCGATCGTTTTACATAAGCAAATCGTAACCGCACGGCGGGGCTAAACGCCCCCGAAACGGGGGCGGAGAGGGCATTAACGCGTTGAAGGTGACAGGGGCAGCGTAGACGGAGGAGAGAAGAAAACGTCTCCAAAAAGCGCGGTGGAGATTTTACGCACTCCGAGCCCGGCAAGGGTACAGATAAGCAGGCTGGCAAACGGGTAGACCAGCATCAGGGTGAGCTCTGCCCAGACCGGCCAAGAGGCGGCATTCATTTCGCCAATCAGGAACAGGCTAAAGGCCTCAATCAGGATGCGGTGGGTGGTATAAATCGCAATGGTATTGGAGCCAATCACATTCAGCAGATTGTTCGGGTTAACGGCGTAGCGCTGCTCAAGGCTGTAGAATAGCTTCATGATCAGCACAATCGACAGCAATGAGAGCAGCAGCGGAACGTTAGCAAACCACAGCACCACGGAGACGGCGGCGAAAGCCCCGGTTGCCAGCCAGATGCGGCGCAGGTTGACGCTTTTCATCCACGCCATCAGCGCTGCGCCATACCACGCCCCGAGGCTGTAGTAGATCATGTTGCGGACCACGCTGTTCATCCCCCACCACGGCAGCGGCATGAAGTTAATCGCGATGCTCGCCAGCGCCAGCAGTCCCAGAACCGGCAGCTTCCAGCGGCTCAGCAGTTTACACAGCGTGAAGTAGACCACCAGGGCATACAGATACCACAGGCTGGTGCTGGCGGTGATCATCCCCAGCACAAAGCCTGAGAACGAGTCGGCGTAGGCCGCGTTCGACGCGGTGGCAAGCTCACGCTCGGGCGCCAGCCAGGCGTTCAGGTGGGTCAACGCCTGCCATTGCAGGACGCCCCACAGCGCCAGGACCCAGACAATGCTCCAGATCCGCTTGTCGAGACTGGTTCGCCAGTCCACTTCGTCAATATAACGACGGATCAGATAGCCGGAGATAAAGAAGAAGACCGGCATACGAAACGGTGCGAGATAGAGGTTAAAATAGACCCAGCATTTGGCGAGAAGGCCGGAGAGCGGGTGTTGTAGCCCGATCAGATGCGGATAAAACGTGATAACCGAATGATAGATAACCACCAGGCAGATACACAGCCCTTTTATCTGGTTAATCCATAATGCTTTTTGCTTCATTATTCGCCACTACCTTATTGCCATAAACGAACGAGCAATTGTTGTAAAACGAAGCCGGGATGTAATGGGTAACAGTCTGTATCCGGTGGTTTTTCGGAAAAGGTGGAGGTTGCGAGGTGAGTATTCAGACAATAGCACTCTGATTTATCTGAATTTTTCGGAAGAATGATTACCAAAGCTTACTGTTTCAGTCATTTACGCTTAAAGGATTCGCTTATATACTCGTGGGTCTGCTATCAGCAAACAGACGGATTTCATGTATCAACCTGTCGCACTCTTCATAGGCTTACGTTACATGCGTGGGCGCGCCGCGGACCGCTTCGGTCGCTTTGTCTCCTGGCTTTCGACTATTGGCATTACGCTTGGCGTGATGGCACTGGTGACGGTGCTTTCCGTCATGAATGGCTTCGAACGCGAGCTGCAAAACAACATCCTGGGGCTGATGCCGCAGGCCGTTCTCTCATCATCCAACGGTTCGGTTAACCCGCAACAGCTGCCGGAAAGCGCGGCGAAGTTACAGGGCGTCACGCGCGTCGCGCCGTTGACGACCGGCGACGTGGTGCTGCAAAGCGCCCGCAGCGTGGCGGTCGGCGTGATGCTGGGTATCGACCCGGCGCAAAACGATCCGCTGACGCCGTATCTGGTTAACGTGAAGCAGACCGATCTGGAAGCCGGGAAATACAACGTGATTCTGGGTGAACAGCTTGCCGGACAGCTTGGCGTCAACCGCGGTGACCAGCTGCGCGTGATGGTACCTTCTGCCAGCCAGTTTACGCCGATGGGGCGCCTGCCAAGCCAGCGCCTGTTCAACGTGATTGGTACCTTTGCAGCCAACAGCGAAGTCGATGGTTACCAGATGCTGGTTAACATTCAGGACGCTTCACGCCTGATGCGCTACCCGGCAGGGAATATCACCGGCTGGCGCCTGTGGCTCGACGCGCCGCTGAAGGTCGATACCCTCAGCCAGCAAAAACTGCCGGACGGCACCAAATGGCAGGACTGGCGCGAGCGTAAAGGCGAACTGTTCCAGGCCGTGCGGATGGAAAAAAATATGATGGGGCTGCTGCTGAGCCTGATCGTGGCCGTGGCTGCATTTAACATCATTACCTCGCTGGGCCTGATGGTGATGGAGAAGCAGGGCGAAGTCGCCATTCTGCAAACCCAGGGGCTCACGCCGCGCCAGATCATGGCGGTGTTTATGGTGCAGGGGGCCAGCGCAGGCATCATCGGCGCGCTGCTCGGCGCCGTACTGGGGGCCTTGCTTGCCAGCCAGCTTAATAACTTAATGCCGATCATCGGCGCGCTGCTCGACGGCGCGGCGCTGCCGGTGGCTATCGAGCCGCTGCAGGTGGTCGGTATTGCGCTGGCCGCGATGGCCATTGCGCTGCTTTCTACGCTTTATCCTTCCTGGCGCGCTGCCGCCACTCAACCCGCTGAGGCTTTACGTTATGAATAAGATCCTGTTGCAATGCGACAACCTGTCCAAACGCTATCAGGAAGGCACTGTGCAAACCGACGTGCTGCACAATGTGAGCTTCAACGTGGGCGAAGGCGAGATGATGGCGATTGTTGGCAGCTCCGGCTCGGGCAAAAGTACGCTGCTGCACCTGCTGGGCGGGCTGGATACGCCAACCGAGGGCGACGTGATTTTCTCCGGCCAGCCGATGAGCAAAATGTCCTCCGCGGCGAAGGCCGAGCTGCGCAACCGCGAGCTGGGCTTTATCTACCAGTTCCACCACCTGCTGCCGGATTTCACGGCGCTGGAAAACGTGGCGATGCCGCTGCTGATTGGCAAAAAGAAACCGGCAGAAATTAACGCCCGCGCCAGCGACATGCTGAAAGCGGTAGGGCTGGGCCATCGCGGTAACCATCGTCCCTCTGAGCTTTCCGGCGGCGAGCGCCAGCGCGTGGCGATTGCCCGCGCGCTGGTCAACAACCCGCGTCTGGTGCTGGCGGATGAGCCTACCGGTAACCTGGATGCCCGCAATGCGGACAGTATTTTCCAGCTTCTGGGCGAGCTGAACGCCTCGCAGGGCACCGCGTTTCTGGTCGTAACCCACGATCTGCAGCTGGCAAAACGCATGGGGCGTCAGCTTGAGATGCGCGACGGCCATCTGAACGCGGAACTGACCCTGATGGGAGCAGAGTAATGGCGTCACCGTTATCGTTACTCATCGGTTTACGTTTTAGCCGCGGCCGCCGTCGCGGCGGCATGGTGTCGCTGATCTCCGTCATCTCGACCATCGGTATTGCGCTCGGTGTGGCGGTGCTGATTGTCGGCTTGAGCGCCATGAACGGCTTTGAGCGCGAGCTGAATAACCGCATTCTGGCGGTAGTGCCGCACGGGGAGATCGAGCCGGTTAACCAGCCGTGGACGAACTGGAGCGATGCGCTCGCCAAAGTCGAAAAGGTGCCGGGCATTGCCGCGGCCGCGCCCTACATTAACTTTACCGGGCTGGTGGAGAGCGGGGTAAACCTGCGCGCCATTCAGGTAAAGGGGGTTAACCCCGCCCAGGAAGCGCGTCTCAGCGCGCTGCCAAACTATGTGCAGAACGGCGCGTGGGCCAACTTTAAGGCCGGCGAGCAGCAGATCATCATGGGTAAAGGCGTGGCCGATGCCCTGAAGGTGAAGCAGGGCGACTGGGTGTCGATCATGATCCCGAACGCCAGCGCCGACCACAAACTGCAGCAGCCTAAGCGCGTGCGCCTGCACGTCACCGGTATTCTTCAGCTGAGCGGTCAGCTTGACCATAGCTTTGCGATGGTGCCGATGGAGGATGCGCGCCAGTATCTCGACATGGCCGACAGCGTGACGGGCATTGCCATTAAGGTGAACGACGTCTTTAACGCCAACAAACTGGTTCGCGACGCGGGCAGCGTGACCAATAACTATGTCTACATCAAAAGCTGGATCGGCACTTACGGCTATATGTACCGTGATATCCAGATGATCCGCGCCATCATGTATCTGGCGATGGTGCTGGTGATTGGTGTCGCGTGCTTTAATATCGTCTCGACGCTGGTGATGGCGGTCAAGGACAAGAGCGGCGACATCGCCGTGCTGCGTACGCTGGGGGCGAAAGACGGTCTTATTCGCGCCATCTTCGTCTGGTACGGTTTGCTGGCGGGGCTGTTCGGTAGCCTGTGCGGCGTGGTGATTGGCGTGGTGGTTTCCCTGCAGCTGACGCCGATTATCAACGGGATCGAAAAGCTTATTGGTCACCAGTTCCTGTCGGGTGATATCTACTTTATTGACTTCCTGCCGTCGGAACTGCACTGGCTGGACGTTTTTTATGTGCTGGTTACAGCACTTTTACTGAGTCTGCTGGCAAGCTGGTATCCGGCGCGTCGCGCAAGCCGAATTGATCCGGCGAGGGTATTAAGTGGCCAGTAATTACGTCATGATCTAGCGGCTTTCGGGCCGCCAGGTTAAAAGAGGAATGCGTTATGTATTACGGATTTGATATTGGCGGCACCAAGATTGCGCTCGGCGTGTTTGATAAAGACCTCAGGCTACAGTGGGAAACCCGCGTTCCCACGCCGCGCGAAAGCTACGACGAATTTTTAACCGCGATTGCCGCGCTGGTGGCTCAGGCCGATGAACGCTTTGGCGTGAAAGGCAGCGTCGGCATCGGCATTCCGGGTATGCCCGAAACCGACGACGGCACGCTGTATGCCGCCAACGTGCCTGCCGCCAGCGGTAAACCGCTCCGCGCCGATCTCTCTGCCCTCCTTGAACGCGACGTGCGTTTAGACAATGATGCTAACTGCTTTGCGCTCTCCGAAGCCTGGGACGATGAGTTCCGTCAGTATCCGCTGGTGATGGGGCTGATCCTCGGCACCGGCGTCGGCGGGGGAATTGTGATCAACGGGAAGCCAATCACCGGGCGCAGCTACATCACCGGCGAGTTTGGTCATATCCGTCTCCCGGTGGATGCCTTGGAAGTCGTGGGGCGCGATTTCCCGCTGACCCGCTGCGGCTGCGGCCAGCACGGCTGTATTGAGAACACCCTCTCCGGTCGCGGGTTTGCATGGCTTTACGAACACTTCTATCATCAGAAACTTGAGGCCCCTCAAATCATTACCCTGTGGGAGCAAGGGGATGCGCAGGCGTGCGAGCACGTCGAGCGTTATCTGGATCTGCTGGCGGTGTGTCTGGGAAATATTCTCACCATCGTCGACCCGGATCTGCTGGTGATCGGGGGAGGGCTGTCAAACTTTACCGCGATTACGGAACGGTTGTCCGGGCGTTTGCCCCGACATTTATTGCCGGTTGCCCGTGTGCCGCGTATTGAACGCGCGCGACACGGGGACGCAGGAGGCATGCGCGGAGCCGCATTCCTTCATCTCACCGATTAGTTTACGAGGTTTCTATGCTGTCGCGTCGCCAGGGTCGACTCAGCCGTTTTCGCAAAAACAAACGCCGCTTGCGTGAGCGCTTGCGCCAGCGGATTTTTTTCAGAGACAGAATAATGCCAGAAGCGATGGATAAACCCAGAGTGGTGGTGCTGACCGGGGCGGGGATCTCCGCCGAGTCAGGAATTCGAACCTTCCGCGCGGCGGACGGGCTGTGGGAAGAGCACCGCGTGGAGGATGTAGCCACGCCGGAAGGCTTTGCCCGCGATCCGGATCTCGTCCAGGCGTTTTACAACGCCCGCCGTCGTCAGCTTCAGCAGCCTGACGTCGCGCCGAATGCGGCGCATCTGGCGCTGGCGAAGCTCGAAGAGGCGCTCGGCGATCGTTTTCTGCTGGTGACGCAGAATATCGATAACCTGCACGAGCGGGCCGGTAACAAGAACATCATCCACATGCACGGCGAGCTGCTCAAGGTTCGCTGCGCCTGGAGCGGTCAGGTGCTGGACTGGCAAGAGGACGTGCTGCCTGAGGATAAGTGCCACTGCTGCCAGTTCCCGTCGCGCCTGCGTCCGCACGTGGTCTGGTTCGGTGAAATGCCGCTGGGAATGGATGATATCTACAGCGCGCTGGCGATGGCCGACGTGTTTATCGCCATCGGCACATCCGGTCATGTTTATCCGGCGGCGGGATTTGTCCACGAAGCGCGACTGCACGGTGCGCATACGGTAGAACTCAATCTTGAGCCAAGCCAGGTGGGCAGCGAGTTTGAAGAGAAACACTACGGTCTGGCAAGCACGGTCGTCCCGGAGTTTGTCGACAAGCTGCTGAAAGGGCTATAACGGCAATCGCGTGAAAAGGCACCCGTCCAGCGGGTGCCTTTTTATTTATGAATGGAAGAACGCCAGCGTCTTCTCGAGCGATTTAGCCTGCTCATCCAGCGAGAGCGCCGCCGCAGAGATCTGCTGAACCAGAGAGGCGTTCTGCTGGGTCGTGCTGTCCATCTGGTTAACGGCGGTGCTGACCTGGCTAATCCCGCGATTTTGCTCGTCCAGCGCCTGAACGATATCGTTGATGACCAGATGCACATGCGACACCGCTTCAATCACCTGTTTCATCATCACCCCGGTTTCATTGACCAGCTCAACGCCTTTGCTGACGCGCCCTGAGGACTCGGCAATCAGCTGAGAGATCTCTTTTGCCGCGTTAGCGCTTCGCTGGGCAAGATTGCGCACTTCCCCAGCGACTACCGCGAAACCGCGCCCCTGTTCGCCAGCCCGTGCCGCTTCAACGGCAGCATTCAGCGCCAGGATATTGGTCTGGAAGGCGATGCCGTCGACGATGCTGTTAATCTCGCCGATCTTACGCGCGCTCTCATCAATTTCCCCAATCACCACGACCACGTCGTTCACCAGCGTTTCGCCATGCCCGGCGAGGCTCGCGGCGCGATCGGTCAGCGTGGTCGCCTTGTGGGCGTTGTCGGCGTTATTCTTCACCGTGACCGAAATCTCTTCCATGCTGGCTGCCGTTTCAACAATCGCAGCCGCCTGTTCCTCGGTTCGCGAGGCGAGGTCCAGGTTGCCCGCCGAAATTTCGCTGGTGCCGCCGTGTACGGAGTGGCTGGCTTCGCTGATATTGTCGACGATGCGCTTGAGCTGCATCTGCATGGTGTGCAGGGCATAAAAAATGCTGTGGGTATCTCCGGAACGCACCGGGATGGTGTTGTTCAGATCTCCCCTGGCAACGGCCAGAGCGATCCCGGCGGCCTCCGAAGGTTCGCCCCCAACCGGACGGTCAACTTTGCGGGTGAAGATCTGTGCCATGACCAGGCTAACCGCCACGATGCTTAACACCATCATGATGATGGCTTTCAGTAAAAATGCGCGCGCTTCGGCCATCACTTCGCTGACCGGCGTGATAATGGCGAGTTTCCACGGCGTCTGGCTGTTACCGACGGCGATGTCCTGCCAGGTGATGAACACGTCCTCCTTCAGCAGCGGATCGTTGATGCGGGTGACGTCATGACCGGCAATCTGACCGGCGTAAGGCTTGCCCGCCGCGCGCTGGTCCGGGCTGGACACCACGTTATTACCCGCTGAGAGGAGCAGGGCATAGCCCGTGCCGTTCCACGGTTTAATCGCGCCGATCGTCGACTGCAGCGTGGCGAGAGAGAAGTCAGAGGTGACCGAGCCCAGAAACTGACCGTCACGCATGATGGGGGCGGCAATCGAGGTGAGCATCACGTCCACGCCGTTGTAGGGATAGATATAGGGCTCGATGATCACATCTTTATGGCGTTGTTTCGGCAGCAGATAATAATCGCCGCTGCCGGGCATTTCGATATCCGTCAGCAGGTGTAATGCCGGTTTGCCGGTGGCGTCCCGGTCAACGTAGCGGGCGTAGCGCCCGGCAGGATCTTCACCGCTTTGACCGGCCCAGACGGCATCTTTATCGTCGAACGCGTTAGGCTCAAAGGCCATCGACATGGAGAGAAACTGCGGGTGAGCCGAAAGGTAGTGGATGAGCAGCTGGTTCAGGCTCTGGCGATCGGTTACGCCCGCCTCGCGCAGCGCCAGGGCGCTGTTGCCCATATCCCGGGCGGCAGTCAGGGCAGAATCCAGCTGTTTACTGACCTGCAACGCTTGCACCTCGGCAATCTGGCGGATATGCTTTTTGGCCAGAACCTCCTGCTGGGCCATCCACTGCCACATCATAAACCCGATCGTTGCCGTAAAGCCCACCGTTACGGTGAGGAAAATGGACAATAGCATCAACGTCTTGACTCTTATTTTTTTCTTTGGACCACGGCGTCTTTCATTCTCATCTCCCGTAATATCGTGCATGTCGGGCAGGCACATATTCCTTATCGGATATTTTCTTTTCTTTCTGTAGAGCGCCAGGGATATTTAATTTAAATTTTGATTTGTAAATCCAGTTAATTAGTGTGGATGCTTTTATTTTGTGCATTCAATCAAAATAGTGCTCGATAAAGCTCGTTATCGTCGTGTAGAAAGAGGATGCTAATAAATATAAAGTTGTAGAGGAGGATGGGATATGTACGGATTTATTGCGCGACAACCCATTTTTAACCCTGAGATGAAGACGGTGGCCTATGAGCTGCTCTTCAGAGATGGGATGACAAACCGTTTTCCGGATGTGTCGGCGGAATATGCCACCTCCAGGATGATATCAGATCAGTTTTTATGCGTGCCGTCCCAGCGCATCGCCGGGGCACATACGTCGTTTATTAATTTCCCTTCGCGGATGGTCATAGACCGCAGTGGAGAAGCGCTGGATAAAGAGAGCGTGGTCATTGAGATCCTGGAAGATGCTGTGCCGGGAGCGGAGCTGTTGCAGGCCGTCAGGGAGATGAGTGCGGATGGTTATCAGTTTGCGCTTGATGATTTCACCCTTGCTCCAGAATGGGATGCTTTTTTACCCTATATTTCAATACTGAAATTTGACGTCAGAAATTATACCTTAGCGCAAATTAAACAGTATCTGAAAGAGCGTAAACATTTAACCGGGCATATTAAATATCTCGCTGAAAAAATTGAGACTAAAGAGGAATTCAGCCAATACAGGGAAGAGGGATTCTCGCTGTTTCAGGGCTATTTTTTCTGCCGTCCGGAGGTCATTAAATATAAACGGCTATCGCAAAATCAGCTGGCAATTTTTCGGCTGCAAATGGAGGTCGGACGCAATAAACCCGATTTTCGGATCGTCGAGTCGTTGATTAAAACCGATCTCACGCTGTCCTATAAGATTATGCGCTACATGAAGCACACCGCATTTAAACATATCGGTGCCTGTAATTTCAGCAAGTTAACCCTGAGCGAAGTCCTCAGATACCTCGGGGAAAACCAGCTGAGACGGTTTGTTGCCGTCGTGGTCCTCGCCAGTGCGGGCAATGACACCGTCAGCGAGCTTTACCCGCTGAGCATGATGCGCGGCAAGTTCTGCGAGCTGATCGCAGAGACGATGAACGAACCGACGCTGGCTGAAAATGCATTCATGTGCGGCCTGTTTTCTCTGCTCGATACCCTCCTCGAACAGCCGATGGCCGAGTTGATGAAGCAAATTGCGGTCCCGCAGAGCGTGAGCAATGCCCTGTGCCATCAGGAGGGACGGTTAGCCGATATGGTGAGCCTGTGCCGATACTATGAACAGCAGCAGTGGGACGAGGCGACCCGGGTTCGTCAGGCGCTGGGTCTGTCGGATGAGGATGTGGTTGAGGCGATGAGAAAGGCGACAATTTGGGCAGGGGAGAATGCGGTCAGTTAATCCTCCTCACGCCGCACGTACGGCGTGAGGAAGAACGCGATACCGTTTATCGGCCCGCTTTTAATTTCTGGTAATACTCTTCGTAGAGGCGGCTGGCGTCACCGACATCGTTCTGCCATTCACCTTTGCTGATGGTTTCGGCATCCGGATAGAGCGATTTATCGTTAGCCACTTCAGGCTTCAGCAGCCTGCGTGCGGCGAGGTTTGGCGTGGGGTAGCCAATCGTCTCGGCAACCTGTTTCGCCACGTCCGGGCGCAGCAGGAAGTTAATCAGCTTGTGCGCCCCTTCAACGTTTTTCGCGTTGGCGGGGATCGCAAGGCTGTCCATCCAGAAGATCCCGCCTTCTTTCGGCCAGACCACCTCAAGCGGCGTACCGGCCTGGCGGGCGACATACGCGGAGCCGTTCCACACCATCCCCAGGTTCACTTCGCCTTCCATATACGGGTTTGCCGGGTTATCAGAGTTGAACGCCGCCACGTTAGGCATCAGCTTTTTCAGCTCGTTATACGCCGCTTCAATCTCTTTGGGGTCCGTCGTGTTGCCCGAGTAGCCCAGCTTGCGCAGCGCGACCTGGAACACCTCACGCGCGTCGTCGGTTAACAGCAGGCTACCCTTGTATTCCGGTTTCCACAGGTCGGCCCAGCTTGTCACTGTTTTCGGATCGACGGCATCGCTATTCACGCCAATCGCGGTTGCTCCCCAGATGTACGGAATGGAGTAGTCGTTATTGGGGTCGAACGGCTTGTTGAGCATCTCTGGATCGAGGTTTGAAAAATTGGTTAGCTTCGTTTTGTCGATCTTCTGGATCATGCCCTCTTTGCGCATTTTGTCGACAAAGTAGGTGGAAGGCACGACCAGATCGTATGCGCCGTCTTTGTAGGTTTTCAGCTTGGCGTACATGGTTTCATTCGACTCGTAGGTCGAGTAGATAACCTTGATGCCCGTCTCCTTCGTGAACTGTTCCAGCAGGCCCGGCGGCACGTACTCGGTCCAGTTGTAGAAGTAGAGCGTTTTGCTGTCATCAGCGTGCGCGGTACCCATGCCAAGCACCAGTGCCGCAGCGGCGAGCATTTTTTTCATTTCATTGTCCCCTGAGATTTTGTTTTATCACGAGCAATAACCTGGCTGGCGATCACCAGAACCAGCGAAAACACCAGCAGAATGGTCGCCAGCGCGTTCACCTCCGGTGAGACGCCGACTTTCACCATTGAATAGATCTTCAACGGCAGAATTTCATAGCTCGGACCGGTGACGAAGGAGGACACGACCACGTCATCCATCGACAGGGTGAAGCTAAGTAGCCATCCGGCCGCCACGGCGGGCATCGCCAGCGGCAGGATGATTTTGCGCAGGATGATCGTCTCGCTGGCGCCCAAATCTTTCGCCGCCTCCAGCATGCGCACGTCGAACCCTTTCAGGCGCGCGAAGACGGTCACCACCACAAACGGCAGGCAGAAGGTGATATGTGAGAACAGCAGCGACCAGAAGCCAAGCTTTACGCCCAGCAGCATAAACAGCACCAGCAGCGAAATGGCCATCACGATGTCCGGCGACATCATCACCACAAACAGCATGCCGCTGACGAACGGTTTGCCGCGAAAGCGATAGCGGTACAGCGCCACGGCGGTGAGCGAGCCAATCAGCGTCGCGAAGGTGGCGGAGAAGATCGCCATCGTCAGCGAGTGCTGAGCGGCCTGCAGGAGGCTATCGTTGTTCATCAGCAGGCTGTACCAGCTGGTGGTAAAACCCTGCCAGTTAATCCCGAAGCGTGAGCTGTTAAACGAGTTCACGATCAAAATAACGATCGGGATATAGAGATAGGCATAAATGGCGGTCATAAAACCGCCGCGAAGCAGTCGACCGATCATTCGAGTTCCACCTTTTTATTCAGCAAGCGTGAGGCGCGCCAGTAGACCAGCAGCATCAGGCCCATGATCACCGTCAGCGTAATGCTGGTCGCGGAGCCGAACGGCCAGTCGCGGATGTTCAGGAACTGGCTCTTGATCACGTTACCGATCAGCAGGTTTTTCGCGCCGCCCATCAGATCCGACACGTAGAACAAGCCCATCGCCGGGAGCATTACCAGCAGACAGCCCGCGATAATGCCGGGCATGGTCAGCGGGATAATAATGCGGATGAAGGTCTGCAGCTTGTTAGCTCCCAGATCTTTTGCCGCCTCCAGCAGCGGTTTATCCAGCTTCTCGATGCTGGAGTAGAGCGGCATCACCATAAACGGCAGCAGGATATAGACCAGGCCGACAATCACCGCGCTCGGGGTAAACATGATGCGGATCGGCGTATCAATCACCCCCAGCCACAGCAGAAACTCGTTGAGATAGCCTTTAGTGCTAAGGAAGATTTTCAGCCCGTAGATGCGGATTAACGAGTTGGTCCAGAAGGGAACAATCAGTAAAAACAGCAGCAGGGGTCGCACCTTTTGCGGCAGGCCCGCGAGGAACCATGCGAAAGGATACCCCAGCACCAGACAGGCAAGGGTGGCAATCAGCGCCATGTTGAGCGAGTGCAGCAGCACGTCAAAATAGAGCGGATCGAGCAGGCGCGCGTAGTTGTCCAGCGTAAAGACCAGCGAAACGAAGCTAGCGTCGTCGCGGGTCAGAAAGCTGGTGGCAACGATCATCAGGTTGGGCAAAAAGACAAACAGCACAAGCCAACCGACGATCGTGGCAATCACCACATTCTGGAATTTACTTGTGTTCTTCATCAGCCAGCACAACCTCCCAGCTTTCTACCCAGTTGATAACCATTTTCTGGTCGAGAGAGTGGTCGAAGTCAGGATCGTCTTCGTTAAAGAACTCGCTGACCATCACCATCTTGCCGTTCTCCAGCTCGACGACGGACTCCAGCGTCATCCCTTTGTAGTTGCGCTCGCGGATATAGCCGATTAACCCTTCGGCCTCGATATTGCCGTGAATTTCATCGACGCGCAGATCTTCCGGGCGCAGCAGAACGTTGAGCTTTTGTCCCTTTTCGACGGGGAAATTCACCGTGATATTACACTCGCGTCCTTCGACGCTGGCGCGCACTCGCTGGTCGTCCAGACGCTCAATCACCGTAGCGTCGAAGATATTGATCTCGCCAATGAAGCTGGCGACAAACAGATTCTTCGGCTCTTCGTAGATTTCGCGCGGCGTGCCGTCCTGCTCGATTTTGCCGTCGCGCATCACCACGATGCGGTCGGACATGGTCAGGGCCTCTTCCTGATCGTGGGTGACGAAGACAAAGGTAATGCCGAGCTTGCGCTGCAGTGCTTTAAGCTCGTTCTGCATCTGCTTGCGCAGCTTGTAATCCAACGCGGAGAGGGATTCATCCAGCAGGAGCAGGCGAGGCTTGTTGACCACGGCGCGGGCGATGGCCACGCGCTGCTGCTGGCCGCCGGAAAGCTGATGGGGTTTACGCTGGGCAAACGTCTCAAGCTGCACCATGCGCAGGGCGTCGGTGACGCGCGGTTCGATCTCATTCGCCGGCGTTTTTTGCATCCGCAGGCCAAACGCCACGTTTTCAAACACGGTCATGTGCGGGAACAGGGCGTAGCTCTGAAAGACGGTATTGACGTGGCGATCTTCGGCAGGAACTTGGGTGATGTCCTGGTTTTCAAGATGGATATGGCCGTTATCGACGCTTTCCAGCCCGGCGATAAGGCGCAGTACGGTTGTTTTGCCGCAGCCCGAGGGGCCAAGCAGCGTCAGAAACTCACCGTCATTGATGGTCAGAGTGAGGTCGGAAATAACGTCTTTACCATCAAAACTTTTACGAATTCGTTCCAGTTGCACCAGCGGTGAACGTGAACGGGATTGTGTATTCAATTTTTGCGCTGTCCCATATAGACGCCTCAGGCAGCAGACTGAAGCGGGGTTTGTGTGTAACCACCTTGGTGACTCGTAATGAGGGCGGACATTCTACGGCAATCCCCTGCGAACGCCAAACCTTGTCACTGATTCATAAGCTACATTTACTAACGCATAACCATATAAACGGAAAATATTCTCGTTTGCGGGATAAAAGTGACCTGACGCAATATTTGCGTTTTGATGCTTACTGATAATGTTGTCACGAAAAGTGAGGGTGACTGCATGGATAAATTACTTGAGCGTTTTTTACAGTACGTTTCGCTGGATACCCAATCTAAACCGGGTGTTCGCCAGGTGCCGAGCACCGAAGGCCAGTGGAAGTTATTAAACCTGCTTAAAGAGCAGCTTGACGCCATGGGGCTGGTCAACGTCACGTTAAGCGAAAAAGGCACTGTGATGGCAACGCTGCCGGCGAATGTCCAGGGGGATATTCCGGCGATTGGCTTTATCTCCCATGTCGACACCTCTCCGGATTTTAGCGGTAAACATGTGAACCCGCAGATTGTGGAAAATTACCGCGGCGGCGATATTGCGCTGGGCATTGGCGACGAGGTGCTCTCGCCCGTGATGTTCCCCGTGCTGCACCAGCTGCTGGGCCAGACGCTGATCACCACCGACGGTAAAACGCTGCTGGGGGCGGATGACAAGGCGGGTATCGCGGAGATCATGACCGCGCTGGCGGTGCTGAAGGGCAAAAATATCCCGCACGGTGATATCCGCGTGGCCTTTACGCCGGACGAAGAGGTCGGCAAGGGCGCGAAGCACTTCGACGTGGAAGCTTTTAACGCGCAGTGGGCTTATACCGTCGACGGCGGTGGCGTCGGCGAACTGGAGTATGAAAACTTCAATGCCGCGTCCGTCACGATCAAAATTGTCGGCAACAACGTTCACCCCGGCTCGGCGAAAGGCGTCATGGTGAACGCGCTGTCGCTGGCATCCAGAATTCATGCAGAAGTCCCGGCGGAAGAGAGCCCTGAACAGACCGAAGGGTATGAAGGTTTCTATCACCTGACCAGCATTAAAGGCACCGTGGACAGCGCGCAGATGCACTACATCATCCGCGATTTCGACCGCAAAGCCTTTGAGGCGCGCAAGCGCAAGATGATGGAGATCGCCAAGAAGGTCGGTAAAGGGTTACACCCTGATTGCTATATTGAGCTGATCATTGAAGACAGCTATTACAACATGCGCGAGAAGGTGATGGCGCATCCGCATATTCTCGATATCGCCCAGCAGGCGATGCGCGATTGCGATATTGAACCGCAGCTGAAGCCGATTCGCGGCGGCACCGACGGTTCTCAGCTGTCGTTTATGGGGCTGCCGTGCCCGAACCTGTTTACCGGTGGCTACAACTACCATGGCAAGCATGAGTTTGTGACGCTCGAAGGAATGGAAAAAGCGGTGAAGGTGATAGTGCGGATAGCAGAGTTGACCGCGAAGCGGTAAGAAAAGCCCGGTAGCGAAGCGCCACCGGGCATTAAGGCGACTTAGTCCTCAAAGAACCAGTACCCGCTGTTGACCAGCGCGGCGAGCATCGCGAGGAAGGAAGGATCTTCCAGCGCATCGCCAAAGGTGTCGGCAGTCAGCACCAGATGGCTGGCAATGGCTTCCAGCGCCGGACGGTGCGGAGAGTCCAGCTTCTCGCCGTTAACGAACATCTCTTCACCAATGCGCAGCACGCGCAACCCGCCCAGACGCGTCAGCTTGTCGCCCTGCTGAAGCGCATCATAAATCTCGTCAGCCTGATAAGGTGGCTCCGGCGGCGCAACGTCCAGCTCATGACGAGACTGGCTGATAAACTCACCAAACCACTGTTTGAAATGTTCCGGCTCGTTGATCAAATCCAGCATCATGCCGCGCAGCTTATCGAGTTCTTCTGGCAGAATATCCGCCGGATGCTCGCGCGCAGGCACATCAGGATCGCTGTAACGATAGCTGCCCAGCTCGCGTTGCAGAACATAGTCGGCAAATCCGCTGATCATCTCGCGGCCGCTTGGCGCGCGGAACCCCACGGAGTAGTTGAGTGAGTTTTCCAGGGAGTAGCCTTCGTGAGGGAATCCCGGCGGAATGTAGAGAATATCACCCGGCTCCAGCTCTTCATCGATAATCCCTTCAAACGGGTCAACCTGAAGCAGGTCAGGATGCGGGCAGTGCTGCTTCATCGGCACTTTTTCGCCCACGCGCCAGCGGCGGCGGCCCGTACCCTGAATGATGAACACGTCGTACTGGTCAAGATGCGGACCTACGCCGCCGCCCGGCACGGAGAAGGAGATCATCAGATCGTCCATGCGCCAGTCGGGCAGGGCGCGGAACGGGCGCATTAAGGCGGCAGTGGGCTCGTGCCAGTGGTTGACCGCCTGCACCAGCAGCGACCAGTTGTTTTCACCGAGGTGATCGTAGCTTTCGAAAGGACCGTGGCTAACCTGCCATTTCCCGTCCTGGTGGCTGACCAGACGGCTGTCGACTTCGTTTTCCATGGCCAGACCAGCCAGCTCGTCAGGCGAGATAGGGTCGACAAAATTGCTGAATCCGCGTTTCAGAACCACCGGGCGTTTTTGCCAGTAACGTTCAATAAACTCGGGCCAGTTAAGCGTTAAGTGATAATCCATATTTTTTTATTCCGCAGGCTCTTACTGACTCGGATTATAACGGAAGCTCAGCCCCCCGGCTGCGAGATCCTCGCATTTTTCACATAACGGGTTAACTATCGTTCAATGTGGGCTGCTGGCGGCCAAAAATAACCTCCATTCTGGCGCCGCCCAGCAGGCTTTCGCTGGTTTCGATTTTCCCGTCGTACTGGTCGACAATCTCACGGGCGACGGCTAACCCGACGCCCTGGCCAGGACGTAGCGTATCGGCGCGCTGACCGCGATCGAACACCACATCGCGTTTATTTCGAGGGATCCCTGGGCCATCATCCTCAACGATAATATGCAGTTCGGTTTCCGTCTGACGCGCAGACACTTCCACGAACTCCAGACAGTATTTGCAGGCGTTATCCAGCAGGTTACCCATCACTTCCATGAAGTCATTTTTTTCACCCACAAAGCTTATCTCTGGCGAGATATCGAGGCTGATGTTCACCCCTTTACGCTGATACACCTTGTTGAGGGCGGACGTGAGGTTATCCAGAAGCGGGGCTACCGGGTGCAGCTCGCGGCTCAGAAGCGCGCTGCCGGAACGCATGCTGGCGCGGTGCAGGTAATAGCCAATTTGCTGTGAAATACGGCTGATCTGTTCCAGCATCACCGGCTCGGCATCATCGACGCTCAGCTTCGAACTGCGCATTGAACGCAGGGTACTTTGCATGACGGCCAGCGGTGTTTTCAGGCTGTGGGTCAGGTCGGTAAGGGTGGTACGGTATTTATCGTAGCGTTCGCGTTCACTTTTCAGCAGGCGGTTGAGGTTACGCACCAGGCTGGTGAGCTCACGGGTGGTTTCCGGGTTCAGCTTCTCGCGATGATGTTCTTCCAGCTCACGAACCTCTTTCGCCAGTGACTCAATGGGGCGCAAGCTCCACCACGCCGCTACCCACAGCAGCGGGATCACCAGCAGGAGATTCGCAGCCAGAACGTAGATGAACCAGCTCCAGACCATATAAGAACGTTTCAGCTCGACCGGAATGGTGTCGATCACCACGATGGTCAGCTGCGGCATGTTCAGCGTCGCCGGATAGAGGTTAATCGCGACGGAGTGCGTCATCTCCGTTTCGGCGTTGTCGGCGCGGATCTCGTTCAGCTTTTGCTGCAGGGAGCGATCTTCACGGATCAGCGAGCTGGTGGTGTTGAGATCGGCTTCAATTTCATGAAACCCGTTGGTTTTGAGCCAGTCCGGACGAATGCTTTTAACCAGCCAGGGGATATCACGCTGCGCCCACAGTAATTTCCCTTTTTCGTTATAAATCAGGGCCAGCGTTGGGCTCTGCTGGTTGAGGTTTTCCGGCATTTCGACGGTGATTCGGTTATTTTCCCATTTCGCCAGGGTATAAAACAGATTGCTTTCGCCGCGTAACAGTCGAAAGGTGGTTTTATCAAAGCTGACGCTGTAGCCCACCAGGGCGACCATGCCGTAGGAGAGCGACAGCACCAGCACGACGGCGGCTGTTGCCAGTAAGAAACGAACCCGCAGCGAGAGGGGCAGAATGTGGCGTAAAATCCCTCTCATTTAGCGTAATTCGAACAGGTAGCCCTGGCCACGGACGGTGGTAATCACATCCTGCGGATACTGCGCCTGAATTTTCTTACGCAAACGTCCCATCAGCACGTCAATGGTATGGCTCTCGCGCAGTTCAGCATCAGGATAAAGCTGGAGCATTAAGGAATCTTTGCTCACCACTTTGCCATTGTTACGGATCAGCGTTTCCATAATGGTGTATTCGAAGGCGGTGAGCTTAATCACTTCATCATTGATTGCTAATTCCCGGCGGGAGAGATCGACCTGGAATGGTGGGATGGAAATAACCTGTGAAGCCAGCCCGCTGTTGCGGCGTAACAGCGCCTGCATGCGCGCCGCCACCTCTTCAATATGAAACGGCTTGGTGACGTAATCGTCTGCACCCGCGCTGAGCACTTCGACCTTATCCTGCCAGCCTTCACGGGCGGTCAGAACCAGAACCGGCAGGGAGACATCGTGGCTGCGCCAGCGGCGAATTAACGACAGACCGTCTTCGTCAGGCAACCCTAAATCGACAATGGCGATATCCGGCAGGTGTTCATTGAGATAATAATCGGCTTCTTTTGCATCTTCAGCATCGTCCACCTGATGTCCCATCTCCTGAAGCTGAACCTTCAGGTGATGGCGTAGCAATGCGTTATCCTCAACAACCAGTACGCGCATCATCTCTTCTCCCTAAATAATTGGTATGAATAGTTTAACGCTGATTATGTTGTTGTGGGGATAAACATTGAGTAAACCGGGGAAAAGCATCCCCCTTTTCGGGCGAAAAGGGGGAGAGGGGCGTTACTTCAGCTCGTCGACCATGGTGATAGCGCGGCCAATGTAGTTCGCCGGGGTCATCGCCTTCAGGCGCGTTTTCTCTTCTTCCGGCAGCGCCAGACCGTCGATAAACTGCTTCATGCCTTCGGCGTCAACGCGTTTGCCGCGGGTCAGCTCTTTCAGCTTCTCGTACGGTTTTTCGATACCGTAACGGCGCATCACGGTCTGGATTGGCTCCGCCAGCACTTCCCAGTTGTGATCCAGCTCGTCCAGCAGACGGTCACGGTTCACTTCCAGTTTGCTCACGCCTTTCAGGGTGGACTGGTACGCGATCAGCGCGTAGCCAATGCCCACGCCCAGGTTACGCAGTACGGTGGAGTCGGTCAGGTCGCGCTGCCAGCGGGATACCGGCAGTTTGCTTGCCATATGCTGCAGCACGGCGTTCGCCAGGCCCAGGTTGCCTTCGGAGTTTTCGAAGTCGATTGGGTTCACTTTGTGCGGCATGGTGGAAGAGCCGATTTCACCGGCGATGGTTTTCTGCTTGAAGTGGTTCAGGGCGATGTAGCCCCACACGTCACGATCGAAGTCGATCAGGATGGTGTTGAAGCGCGCGATGCAGTCAAACAGTTCGGCGATATAGTCGTGCGGCTCAATCTGCGTGGTGTACGGGTTCCACTGAATGCCCAGAGAGGTCACGAACTCTTCGCTGAACTGGTGCCAGTCCACTTCCGGGTAAGCGGCGATGTGGGCGTTATAGTTACCGACCGCGCCGTTGATTTTGCCGAGGATCTCAACCTGCTCCAGCTGACGGTACTGGCGCTCCATACGGTACGCGACGTTCGCCATCTCTTTACCCATCGTGGATGGGGTGGCTGGCTGGCCGTGGGTACGGGAGAGCAGCGGAATGTCGCGGTATTCCACGGACAGCGCTTTTACCGCGTCGATGATTTTACGCCAGTAAGGCAGCACCACCTCTTTACGCGCGGTGGAGAGCATCAGCGCGTGAGACAGGTTGTTGATGTCTTCAGAGGTACAGGCGAAGTGAATGAACTCAGACACGGCATGCAGCGCAGGGACGCTTTCCACTTTCTCTTTCAGGAAGTACTCAACCGCTTTCACGTCGTGGTTGGTGGTGCGTTCAATGGTTTTAATGCGCGCGGCGTCTTGTTCGCTAAACTCGGCAACGATTTTATCAAGGTAATCGTTTGCCTTTTCGTCAAAAGCAGGAACTTCCTTGATTGCTGCCTGGGCGGCCAGCTTTTGCAGCCAGCGTACTTCAACCTGAACACGGAACTTCAGCAAACCATATTCGCTGAAGATCCCGCGCAGCGCGCTGACTTTATCGCCGTAGCGTCCATCGACAGGGGATACGGCGGTCAGTGAGGATAATTCCATAATTCGCAACTCCGGGAGGTTAACAATGAGCAAGAATTTGTTTTGCCTGAGTGGTCAGGCGATTACGAGAAAACATTAACTGCAGGCGGCCACCGCCCACCTGGTGCCACAGCACGGCGGCGCGGATACCTGCCAGCAGGGACGCGCGCACTTTTGCCTGTACCTGCGGACTTTGCAGCACGGCAGGGGATCCGGTGACCTGAATACGCGGCCCCAGCGGGCTGATGACGTCAACATAAATGCCGGCCATAGCGCTCAGCAGCGTTTCGGACTGCAGATCAAAATGGTCAAGTTGGCGCTGCAGCCCGGCAATACGATCGCCCAGGGTATTCATTGCGCCTTTTGCGGCGCTCAGCTTACGCTCCAGCACCATCAGGCTCAGCGTGTAGCGGGTCAGCTCCGCGTTTAATCCCTGACGGCTGCTGGCGTTAAGCACGCCGAGCAGGGTTTCAAGACCGAGACGAAGATTAGTTTCACTGCCGCCGAACACGCCCAGGGTCGAGCCGGGGTTGAGATCGATAACGCTGTTCAGTGAAACGTGCAGGGCATCTGCGTCGCAATGACCCTGATGCGCCAGCTGTTGCACCAGACGGGCTGACTGGCAAATTCCCGCCAGCGCCAGGGTGATGTCATAGTAGTTCTTCGCCACACGCTCTCCTTTATGTGTGAATCGTATTAAACAGCAGGCAGCGGCAGGCGCTGTTCAATGATCCCGCCGCCCAGACAGATTTCGCCGCTGTAGAAGACAGCAGACTGACCCGGGGTGACGGCCGCGACCGGCTCGTCGAAACGCACGTCAATGCGATCGTCATCAAGCGCGGTAATGGTGCAAGGAATATCGGTCTGGCGGTAGCGTGTTTTCACCGTGCAGCGCAGGGTGCCTTTCAGCGGCTCACGATCGACCCAGTGAAGCTGCTGCGCGATAAGGCCAACGGACATCAGACGCGGATGATCGTGACCCTGGGCAACAACCAGAATATTGTTTTCGACGTCTTTGTCGACAACATACCATGGATCTTCGCTACCTTCTTTGGTCCCGCCAATACCCAGCCCTTTACGCTGGCCGAGCGTGTGGTACATCAGCCCCTGATGCTGGCCAATCTCTTCCCCGTCGACGGTGACAATTTTACCCGGCTGAGCAGGCAGGTAACGTCCCAGGAAATCGCGGAATTTGCGCTCGCCGATGAAGCAAATGCCGGTAGAGTCTTTTTTCTTCGCGGTGATGAGGTCCAGCTCTTCGGCGATTTTACGCACCTGCGGCTTTTCCAGCTCGCCGACCGGGAACAGGCTCTGGGCGATTTGCTCGTGGCTCAGCGTATAGAGGAAGTAGCTTTGATCTTTGTTGCCGTCCAGACCGCGCAGCAGCTGGCTTTTGCCATTCACGTCTGCGCGACGCACGTAGTGACCGGTCGCGATGTAGTCAGCGCCCAGATCTTCCGCGGCGAATTCCAGGAAGGCCTTAAATTTGATCTCTTTGTTGCACAGAATATCCGGGTTCGGCGTGCGGCCCGCTTTGTACTCTTCCAGGAACAGTTCAAAAACGTTGTCCCAGTATTCTGCGGCAAAGTTAACGGTGTGCAGTTCAATGCCGAGCTTATCGCATACGGCCTGCGCGTCGGCGAGATCCGCTGCGGCGGTGCAGTATTCCTCGCCATCATCTTCCTCCCAGTTCTTCATGAACAGGCCCTCCACCTTATAGCCCTGTTGCTGTAACAGGTAGGCGGAAACGGAGGAATCGACACCGCCGGACATGCCGACGATCACTTTTTTCTGGCTGTTATCTGACATGGAATACTCACGACATTGAACTTCAAGGCGGCGTATTCTATCACGCCCCCCCACCATTGACACCCTCTGTAAACGGCCAGTTAAATGCGCCGATGACGTCCAGCGGTAAGCGGCCAGCAGACTGCCAGCAGCGAATGCTTTCCGCAACCAGCGGCGAGCGCAGGTTTGGCGCGTTCAGGATCTCGTCGGCGGTGACCCAAAGACAGCGATCGATATCGTCATCCTGCGGCTCTGTGGCGCACGTTTCGCTAAGCTCAACGGCGAATAAAAAGCGCAGAAACGGGGTGTGATCCGGCGCGATCCACTGGTGCATACGGATGAAGTGCTGGGGCTCAGCGTGAATACCGGTCTCTTCCCACAGCTCGCGTTTTGCTGCCTGCAGCAGGGTTTCATTGGCTTCAAGGTGTCCGGCAGGCTGGTTCCACAGCGCTTTGCCGTTAATGCTCTCTTCAACAACAAGGAATTTACCCCTGGCGTGGACCACGCAGGCAACCGTGACATGAGGTTTAAACATAGTGACTCCTTAAGGGGTGACGTCGCGCCATTCGCCGTTTGCCAGCGTTTCCAGGGTGTAGCTGCCCATGGCGTAGCGAATGAGACGCAGGGTAGGGAAGCCGACGTGTGCGGTCATGCGGCGAACCTGGCGGTTGCGGCCTTCATAAAGGGTGATTTTGAGCCAGCTTGTCGGGATGGATTTGCGTTCGCGAATCGGCGGGTTGCGCGGCCACAGCCACTCCGGCTCATTCACGCGTTCAATACCTGCGGGCAGGGTTGGGCCGTCGTTCAACGTCACGCCGCTGCGTAGTGCTTCTAGTGTCGCGTCATCCGGCTCGCCTTCCACCTGGACGAAGTAAATTTTGCCGGTGCGTTTGCCCGGCTGCGTGAGCTTTGCCTGCAACGCGCCGTCGTTGGTTAAGACCAGAAGGCCTTCGCTGTCGCGGTCCAGGCGCCCGGCCGCGTAGACACCCTGAACAGGAATGTAGTCCTTCAGCGTGCTGCGCCCGGCTTCATCGGTAAACTGCGGCAAAACATCGTAGGGTTTATTGAACAAAATAACCCGCTTCGGCTGGGTTTCCTGCGGTCTTCTGGCGGCTTGTCGCGAGCTGAATCGCTCAACCCGGTGTTTTGTAAAAGAAGTTTTCTTCATGGTATTTTCAGGCGTTATCAATTGCCGCATTATAGCCTAATAACGAAGACCTTTCATGGCGCAGGACAATCAGGTACTATCGAAGGGCTCATTACAATTTATTAACATAAGATCAGTAACAACCAGAAGCGCTCGAAGGAGAGGTTAATGGAAAGCAAAGTAGTTGTTCCGGCGGAAGGTAAAAAGATCACCCTGCAAAACGGCAAGATTAACGTTCCTCACAATCCGATTATCCCGTTCATCGAAGGTGACGGTATCGGTGTAGACGTTACCCCGGCGATGCTGAAAGTGGTTGATGCCGCTGTTGAGAAAGCCTACAAAGGCGAGCGTAAAATTTCCTGGATGGAAATTTACACCGGTGAGAAATCTACTCAAGTTTATGGCCAGGACGTCTGGCTGCCAGCAGAAACGCTGGACCTGATCCGCGACTACCGCGTTGCTATTAAAGGCCCACTGACGACGCCAGTTGGCGGCGGTATCCGTTCCCTGAACGTGGCACTGCGTCAGGAGCTGGACCTGTACGTGTGTCTGCGTCCGGTTCGTTACTATCAGGGCACCCCAAGCCCGGTTAAGCACCCTGAACTGACCGATATGGTTATCTTCCGCGAAAACTCAGAAGACATCTACGCGGGTATCGAATGGAAAGCGGACTCAGCTGACGCAGAAAAAGTGATTAAATTCCTGCGCGAAGAGATGGGCGTGAAGAAAATTCGCTTCCCTGAGCATTGCGGTATCGGCATCAAGCCATGCTCTGAAGACGGTACTAAACGTCTGGTGCGTGCGGCCATCGAATACGCGATCACCAACGACCGTGACTCTGTGACTCTGGTTCACAAAGGCAACATCATGAAGTTCACCGAAGGCGCGTTCAAAGACTGGGGCTACCAGTTGGCGAAAGAAGAGTTCGGCGGTGAGCTGATCGACGGTGGCCCATGGCAGAAGATTAAGAACCCGAACACCGGCAAAGAGATCATCATTAAAGATGTGATCGCCGATGCGTTCCTGCAGCAGATCCTGCTGCGTCCTGCAGAATACGACGTAATTGCCTGTATGAACCTGAACGGTGACTACATCTCTGACGCCCTGGCAGCTCAGGTTGGCGGTATCGGTATCGCCCCTGGCGCGAACATCGGTGACGAGTGCGCCCTGTTCGAAGCGACCCACGGTACTGCACCTAAATACGCGGGTCAGGACAAAGTGAACCCAGGCTCTATCATCCTGTCCGCAGAGATGATGCTGCGTCATATGGAATGGTTCGAAGCCGCAGACCTGATCGTTAAAGGTATGGAAGGCGCGATCAACGCGAAAACCGTCACCTATGACTTCGAACGTCTGATGGAAGGCGCTAAGCTGCTGAAATGCTCAGAGTTTGGCGACGCGATTATCGCGAACATGTAATCCACTTGGTGGATTAAACATGAACGGGAGCCACTTGGTTCCCGTTTTTATTATTAGCTTTCTAACGGTTATCAAAATTTTATCAAAATAAGTTATCAAAATAACAAGGTTAGGGATTGATATGTTACGTGCTTTGACGCTTATTAGTGTGGGACTGCTAATTAGTTATGGTTATAGTTATCTTTTAATGAATGATATTTGGCCGTTTACTGGTATGAATTTGGAACAACGAGGTTCTTTTGGCGACTCATGGGGAACATTTACTTCCATCTTTTCGGCATTAGGATTTTGTGGGGTGATATGGACAATCAAATTGCAGTTAGATGCTACTAATAAAATTGAAAACGACTCAAAATTAAGGGCGGAATCTGAGAAGCTCAGAGATTTTGAAAACTCATTTTTTAATATGTTATCTATCTTGCAAACGATTATAAATGATATGAAAGTCCCTGCTGGGAAGCAAACAAAAGAGCGTGAGGGGAGAGCAGTATTCACTTATCATTATAGAAGATTTAAATCTCATTGTGAATTAACCTATAATATAAATACAATATCTGATTTAAACCATTCAATGTTTGTGTTAGAAAATGAGCTGTTTTTTTATTCTGAAAAATTCTGGGAATACTTTAAACACCGCTCTAGTAATTTCTCGCATTATTATAGGTATATATATAATCTTTATAAATTCATTCATGAATCATCGATTAAAGATTCCGACAAGAAAAAATATGCAAATATTTTGCGCGCGCAAATATCAAATTATGAACTTATGATATTATATTACAATGGCATTTCTAAGCACGGTTCCAAGTTCAAAATTTACATTGAGGAATACTCTCTTTTTGATAATTTACCTGTGGACCGACTTGTAAGTGATGTCCATGTATTATTTTACGACATTAAGGCTTGGGGGGATAATGTTGATGCGCTGGCATTGTTCACTAAATGCAAGTTAAAAAATATTATCTAGATAGTGGGCATTTCAAAATGCCCTTAGTCATAATCCTACAAAAGTCCATGCCTTACCTCGGTCATCATGATAGCGAGCTGTCTGATTAGGCGATTTATGCCCCAGAAGTTTTTGCGTATCGATGCCCTGAGCTTCATAAAGACGCTCCGCTAAAGATCGTTGTTCGTGGAACGTTGCTGGTGTTCCATCCCCCCAATTTATTTCTGCTTTATCACGGGCCTTACTGAAATTCATTGTTATTGTGTTCGACTTCACCTGCGCACCTCGTTCGGCCATTGAGGTCGCCCGGAAGAAATGGATAAGGTATGGACTCACTGCATAGTCACGGCAACGCGCAACTACATCCCTCAAACTCCAGTCAATCGCGTTAAGTCTAAGAGATAGTGGGATCGCTAGCTTGCTTCCAGTCTTTTCCTGAACAACATGAAGATGGTCATCCCAAATATCGCTAAACTTCATGTTGGAAATATCCCCAAGGCGTTGGCCAGTAACGAGAGCCAATAGCATTGCATTGCCCATGTATTGATGGCGGGCATCAGCTATCTCGAAAATCTTTTGCCATTCGTCGAGGTTAAGACGTTGTCGGGTAACCCGCCGGCGCGGTTGTTTTGTAGCAAGAGCCGGGTTATAACCCGGCGGTACCTCGCCATAATGCTGTGCTTCTTTGAACACATCAATTAACACTGAGCGTATGACCTGAGCCATTCGTGGCTGGCCCTCTGCAACATAGGACTCCAGTATCTGGGCAACATCCCGAACATCGACGGACGAAATCAATTTCATTCCCACGCTCTCACGAAGTAGGGCTACTGGTTTAGCCTTTTGCTTATGAGTGTTCAGCTTGATATCACCGTTCTCCAGTCTTTCATCCTGAATTATCCAATAACGATCTAACCACGTATTTGTTGTTATCGCCTTTCCTTTGCTGGAGGCGATTTTGTCACTGATAGCCAAAACCTGCCTGGTGCGCTGTTCAGCTAACGATTAGGGCAAAGAACGAGCTCATGCTTTTAGCTCTGGATTGCCTTTTTGGGCCAGTAAGTAGCAAAGCTTACGAACCAGAACTTCAAACAGATTTAAGCGAACGGCTTGGCAGCCAGCTTTTTTGCGTGCGAAATCGATCATGGTTAACTCCTGTGTGCCTTTAACGCCAGGCTGGCGGAACGGTAAACCTGCTGCGCGATTGTCTTGCCATCTCATCCGGTGTTTCGTATGCCGCCGGCAGCTACTTCGTGGGCGTCCTGCCTTGATGACGTTGCTGTGTTTATAGTTAAACCCATACTGTGATTTAATGTCAACACATGATGTGTTTTTGTGGGTGGAATTTTCAGGGACGGGGATTTATGGGCACAAAAAAACCAGCCTGCAGGCTGGTTCAGTAGACTCTATGGCAATCTAGTCTTCTGCAGATTTGAAGCGACCTCGAAGATACTTTTCAACATACTCATCAATTTCTTTCAAACGAACTTGGAACAAATCGATCATTCGTTCTTGCTCGGCTTCTGGCAACTGATCAAACAAGTCGAGCAGTCTCCTATGCTGAGGAGAAAGCCACTCTTGAGTAGATTCAGGTCCAAAAACAAGTTCTGCCGGAGGGATCCTCAATGCTTTGGCCAGCGCTATAGCATCATCAATACCAATAGCTCTGCTTGCAGATTCATAGTTGCCTATACGTGATTGAGCCCACCCACACAATTCTGCGAGTGTCTTTTGAGATAAGCCTTTTTGCTCTCTGGCCTGCTTTAGCCGCGCAGCAATACGTTCATTTGTATTCATAAAATCGTTTTACCACGAAGCGTGTTATTGCTCAAAAACATATTGTGTTGACAATGAAACACGATGCGTGTTTAAATCCGGTCTATCGATAACCAAGAGGTCCAATATGAACAAAATAGCGAGCGAGAGACTATCTCTCGGTTTAACACAGGAACAGCTAGCTCTGATGTTCGGGTGGCGTCAATCCCGTATCTCTAATTATGAAAATGGGACTCGCAAGCCAAACCTGAATGATTGCCGACGTATTGTAGAAAAATTTAATGAACTCGGGTCTCAATGCACTCTCGATAGTGTATTTCCACCAATCCTCCCTAAGGAGTGAAGAATGCAATACATAACGTATGAACATCATATCAACATGACCAATGTTTCTTTGAAATCCGAAAATCATTTCCATATGAAACGCAGGGGGCAAATTAGCTGCCGACGAATATTTGAAGCAGTGCGGGAGTGGGAATCTATTTTGCCCGGCCAGGCGCAGGAAACAATCGCTCAGCTGGTGGCTGAAAAGTGGGCGAAGGAAGGGGGCCGTGGTATCACGCTTAATAAGCAGAATTTATTCCGATATCTGAAAAACGAAGGTGGCTCGGAAAAATACACCGCTTACGTCATGCAATTGTCGGTGGCAATCGTCGCCGCTATGCCCCTTGAGATCGCCCGAAAGCATGGCCTAAGTAATGCCAGAACGGAAGCCGAGCTTGTGGCGAGCTCAATCAAAGAATGCAGTGAGGCGCATCAGGCTAAGTTACTTGGCGCCCCCCTTCAAAAGCTTGAAAAAGAGATTCGTGAAGCAGCAATCGCTTTGTTCAATATGTTACCTGCCGACGCGGCGGGACCACTACTGGCGAGCATCAGCGCCGTAGCGCCGCAATTGTTTTAATCGAGTTTTGAGCAATAACCATTACGTGCCGGGAAACCGGACAAGGGAGTAACCATGGCAGCGCTGCCTTACATGCAACTTTATATTGCTGATTACCTGGCGGACACCATGCATCTGTCTACAGAAGAGCATGGCGCATACCTGCTGCTGATGTTCAATTATTGGCAAACAGGTCGCCCGATCCCCAAAAACCGCCTCTCGAAAATAGCACGGCTAAGCAACGACCGTTGGGATGCCGTTGAGCCATCGTTGAAAGAGTTTTTTAACGACACTGGCACCGAATGGTTGCAGGAGAGAATTGAGCGGGATCTGGAGGCTGTGAAAAATTCAATCAGTCAAAAGTCGGCCGCAGGTAAAGCGTCCGCCCAGGCCAGAAAGGCCAAAAAAGGAGCAAGCACCCAACAAAACAGTAACGAGCGTTCAACGGGTGTTAATGCTCCGTTTGAACAGAGCAGCAACGGCAACTCAACTAATAAAGATACAGATACAGATACAGATACAGATCTAAAAGAGAAACAAGAGAGAGAGTTAAGCGCGCAAGAATCATTTTTGCCGCCAATCGGCAAATTCCCGATTACCGATGACTGGATGCCGAGTGATGACTTTGTCGGGCAAGCCGCACAGTGGGGAATTAATCTCGGTGACCGCCCTGGTTATACCCCAGTGGAACTTCAGCAGTTCCGCGATTACTGGAAGTGCGAAGGGAAGGTAAAACACCACCTGCAGTGGGAACAGACTTTCGCCTCGAGCCTGAAAACATCCCGAGCCAAAACCTCAACCTCTGGGGCATCTTCTCGCCGTCAGGCAGGCTTTGGCATTTCACAACCAGACACTGAGATCCCACCGGGATTCAGGGGGTAACTATGAAATCGACGCACGATTTGCTTGGTCGTCTCCGCAATATCATGCCTGCAGGTGTCCAGCCGAAGTTTACCAGCAGTCAGGAATTGATGGCCTGGCAGCAGGAAGAAGGCCGTAAGCGTGCAGTAGAGCTGGAAAAACTAAATCAGCGGGCGCGAGCGGAGAAGATATTTGGGCGTTCAGGGATATGCGATCTGCATAAGGGGTGCACTTTCTCAAATTATCAGGTGAGCAACGACGGGCAAAAGCATGCTCTCACCATGGCAAAGAGCTATGCCCATAACTTCGGGTCTGGTTTCACTAGTTTCATTTTCAGCGGGAGCTGCGGGACCGGGAAAAATCATCTTGCTGCAGCAATCGGTAATTACTTGTTGCAACGTGATCACTCCGTTCTGGTGGTTACAGTACCTGACCTGATGTTGCGCGCTCGTAAGTGCTATGACGAGGGGCAATCAGAGTCCGCGCTGTTGGATGACCTGTGCAAAGTAGATTTACTGGTTCTTGATGAAGTCGGCGTCCAAAGAGAAACGCGAAACGAATGGGTTTTACTCAATCAAATTATTGATCGTCGTATGGCGGCGATGAAACCAGTGGGCGTCCTGACTAACCTAAATTTTGATGAATTATCGAAGACTCTTGGTGAGCGGGTAATGGACCGCTTAACCATGGATAACGGTATCTGGGTGAACTTTGTTTGGGGAAGTTATCGCAAAAACGTAACCCATTTACGGGTTGTTAAGTAATCAAATCGAGTATTGACCAATGACCAAAACATTAACCCAAAAAGAGCAGGTGGCGGTGTTTGTGCACTACCAACCGAACTGCGCCGTTGGCGATGTATCCGGAGCGCTGGATATGGCTGGCGGGACAGCGGGCAGACTTCTGCGTGAGCTGAGTGACGAAGGCGTGATTATTCGCTTACGTGACAGCGTTCAGTACACATACCGGGCGGTACCGCACGCAGATTTTCCAGACATAATCCTCCTGCGCAGGGTTGAAAAAAGTGATCCGGTCAGGATGCAGGCTGCCGAGCAGAAAGCGAAGGAGCTAGAGGAGAGGGGGCTTTGGCGAAGGGCAGCAGAAGTATATTCGGACATGTTTGGTATCGCCGGTAGTGTTGTTGAAGTAGCCCGTATTGCCAAGCGTTGTAAATACTGCCTGCGCCAGGCGGGTAGGATGCGGGAATGGCGGGTCAAGATCAGATGCGGGAATGGCCAACGATAAGGTCATGCATACACTACCCCATTACACGCAGCACGAATGTGAGTCTACATAAGGCCACACCAAAAAAGACATAGCTATAGAAAAAGCGTATTTTGCGATAATGCACTATTGTTGCAGTTAATATAATAGCCAAGCCAACCAAGTATCATTGGTTGGCTTGATGTGAGAAATATTTTTAGCATATCCCAATATGCCATTAGTGCTCATCGTTACCAGTTATCAGACTTTGTAGCATCACGAAGATAATATTTACCCCCATCAAGAATGCTCTTTAGTGCAGCCTGTACTGGGTAACTATAATCGGTAATATCTAACAACCCAACCTTATTTTTTAGTTTTTCTAAATCGATAATATCACCGAAATTGCTTTCATCAATTTGCGCATAAGGCCCGTTAACTGAATCACTGCCTGCACGCTTAAGTACCTCAGCAATTCTAATAATTCCATTTTTTTTATTTATTAAATTATCTATAAATTGAGCTGCCAAATGTTTAGATGATCTCCTTAACTCCAAAAATATATGCGATTCAAGATGGTTTTTAATAAATCTTTTTGTTGTAAGTGCGTCAAGAGCGTTATGTTGATATGTTATCTCTAATTTATCAAGTAACTCTTGAGTGATCCATGGATTACTTTCATCAGTACCGTTGAGTTGACGTCTAACTTTGTATAATACATCAGCCCCCAGAGGGGTATTTTCTTTTCTAGATATTATGCTTTTGATTAGTTCGTTTTTGTTGGTACTTTCTGAAATGACTTTATTTGTCAGCCAATTCATTTTTCGGTATAAATCTGAAGATAGAAATCCGTAATTAGACTCCTGTGATATGATAAGTTTTTCTGAGAATAGAAATTTATCATATATACATTTCAAAATATCAAAGGCATCATCATCGATAATGTTGGAATAGTTAGTCATCATTTCAAAAAAACGATCTTCAGCGTTGCTTGATTCAACGTCAATTAGGAACTCAGATCTAGATATTTCACCTCGAATAAATTTAATGATGTCCTGATCTGATAAATATCCAATAGGAGTTTCATAATGAAATGCAACATGTAAGCGTTGAGGCGCAGACACTCTTCCTGCATAATCAGGGTTTGTAACCCCATAATGCGAGTAGCCTCCAGAGGCAAGCAAAGGGAACACTTCACCTAGAAGATTAATCATTAATCTCCGATCTTTATCATTGAAAATTTGAAGATGATGATTTCTTTCATTATCGAATGTTTTGACGATTTCTTCCGGCTTTTCTAACAAAAGTCCATCATTGGTAAATCTCTTTCCAATATATGCTTCAGGATTGTTTTTTATGTGTTCATATAGGCTGTTTGATTTTATTGCTATTAATGATAAAGCAAACAGATCTGAAAAACATACCTGACCTTCTACTTGTGCTAAAATAAATCTCAAATGGTTAAAAAGTTTTTTTATTTCCCTTGGGTTCTTAATTAAGTGTTTGAAGTAATTGTGAAATATCCAACTTAAGCGCTCTTGATCATTTTCAAAATTTTCTGTGAGTTTATTTTCGCTAAGGTTAGAGAATTCAATTTCTGCAAGCTCGGTTATACTACTCTCTGAAATAACTGGAAGTGGTACCCGTAACTGAACAATCTTATTGATGTATTGTGCGGAGTTTTCTATGCCATTTTTTTTAAGTACTTCAGTTAGATAATTGGGATCAAATGCAAGCAGGAATGAAGTGCCAGGGAAGTCCGCTACTGCTTTAACCAATCGTAATACCTGAAATGTCTCAGTCGGTGTTAATCTATCAATGTCATCGATAATTATTATGATTGGATAAGGAAGTTTTTGTATTTCTTTAGATACTTTATTTTTTTTACTTAAAAGATCTAACTCTTTTAAGTCTTCGGTTTTTTTTGTAGCGCTTGAAAATTTTGAAAATACTTTTTCTAGGATAGATGCCCATGGTTCAGTTCCAGGGACAAGTTTTGCAATATTAAATAAACTTGCATATTTTACCAACTCTTTCGAGACTTTAAGTGCTAAGGATGTTTTATCCTTAAGGTTTAACTGTGCTGAGAAGCTGACCAGAAAATCTTGTATTAAAGATTCGGGATTGCCCGCTAACCAAGGGTTATATTCAATGATAGCGGGGTAAGTCTCCTTTTCCTGTAAGGCACCTTTAATTAAATTTATTACTGATGTTTTGCCATTTCCCCATTCACCCTCTAATGAGACAGTAAGACATTCATCTTCACAATTAAGTAGAAGTACATTTGCTAGTCCGTTTGCAAAACTGAGTCTATTTAGAAGGTCGGGATCATCAATTCCGCCATAAATGGGTTGATCGTTATGATATTTGCTCATGTTTGTCTCTTCGAACAGGAATATAATGTTGAATTTTTGTGATAATTGATAAATCAAATCGTAATTCAAGTCAAGAGAAATTCAAAGCAGGAAGTATTTCAGACATCTGTTTCACTCGCATGATGAAAAAAAGTTCCTAAAGCAAACATCTCATTGTTTGCTGTTACCAAACCCAGAAGATAAAAAGCCCCAAAAGGGGCTTGGCAGTTATGGCTTCTTAGGTGGTGGCGCTGGTTGCGTAACTTGCTTAGGTGGCTTGTAACCTTCGTTAATAGGCTGAGATTTAGGTTGGTAACCGTAGTCATTTTCTTTCGGACGGTAACCTTCATTTTTGAATTTTCCGTTATTTGTCATGTGATTTCCTTTTTTAAATATGATAGTTCAAGGTTTCTTCGGTGGAGGGGCTGGTTGTGATGTCTGCTTAAGCGGTTTGTATCCACTATTTACATCTTGTTTTGGTTGGTAGCCTTTATTGTTAGGCTGATAACCATCTTGAGCTATAGGTTTCTTAGTTTCACTCACTATTATCTCCTTCTTGACTATTTTCACTAGGGTTAGTGAATCTGAAAAATTCAATGTGCTCAATATCTTTTGAAAGAATCAAAATGCCAAGCGTATCTGTTCTTGCCCTTTCAAACCCCCCATCTGCGTTGATCACCCAATTTTCTTCAAGGTATAGCTGCTCTGGATTAGGAGAACTTGATGAAAATGAGTCAGCAGAATATTTGCCAGCTATTTTATTTCCATCTTTAAGAGTAACTATAACCCATGATGACATTCTTAGCCCGAAATAATAATCCCAAGCCCGCCCTGTAGGATGTGGAAGCAAATTACATAGCCACTTCCACGATCGCATCCATACAAATAATAAAGTCAAGATGATAGGGCTAACAAAGAGAACACACAAATAGAAAAGCATGTATGTGATTAAATGAGTGGCACCATATTGCGATTTTTCAAATAAATATATAGGTATTAGCCATATTGCATAATTGATGCAGCTATATGTTACAACCTCAATAACTGTCTTAGACGTATCAAGTTGAACATTGGGATGTAGTACACTGTACAGCTTCATACTTAGAAAACCCGGAATAACGAAGGCTATGAAAATGACCAATTTATTTGTATCCCAAATATCCATGTATTTCTTTCCTTACACAATAATTCCGTAAATGGATTATGCCACTTATCACTTGCCAGAAGCATGGAGATTATCACCATCTTGAAAGAATTTTTACTCTTGCGGAGTCCCAAGGGTGATGTAGTCTCTACTCGTTTGTTTGACAATTCGTGCTGTTAAGCCGTTGATCAAACTTCTCCATAAGTGTACTGTATAAACATACAGCTTTTGCGGTGGAGGCGCTTATGAAAGTTGAATTAACCATTGATCGTACTAAAGAACTTCCAGAGGGTGCAGTCCCGGCACTTGAGAGAGAATTATTAAAACGGATCCAGAGTCAGTTCGGTAACTGCAGTCTGATTGTGCGTCGCGCAGGTTCCGATGGGTTAAGTGTTTACGGTGGCGAAAAAGAAACTAAGAAAAAGGTTGAGGAAATCCTCCAGCAGACCTGGGAAAGTGCAGACGACTGGTTTTATTGAAACAGCATGCAGAAATTTTCCAGTTTGGAGGGGAGATCGGTGAAACAAAAAGAAGAATTACCAAATAAGGGCTATGCGGTCATCAGGTGCAACGATGGGGTTATCGTTGCGCGACTGCACTCATTTCCTGATAGTGGTCGTGCACTCATGTACAGACGCGGGGATGAGGTGTCATTCATGCCGTTACAGGATGATGAGATAGTAGGAACACCGACACTCTTTACGCAGATGCTTGAACGGGCTGGTTATCGCGTTTCCAAGAATTCTGTTACACTCCCGTCATAGGCCTGAACACCCTATACCTGCTGCGCCACTGGAGAGATACCATGGCGCAAATACCAAACCAGAATAAATCCTTACTGACCCTTCAAAGGGCCAGCAATTTTCTTTTGATGTCACTCCTGCAGGAGGCGGCATGAAGAAAAGCTGGTTCACTTACACCGGGCTGACAACCGAAGAAGCCAATGAGCTGGTGGCGCGCTATAAGTCCAAAGGGGTTCCCGTCGAGAAAAGCCTCGATATTGACCCTCGTCTTTGGATAGTCAGCGCATTACTACCTCAGCAAAAATCCTCAGCTAAGACAGCGCAAAGCATGCGTTCTCGTGCATGGGGGTGATCGTGACAGTGTACAACATCCTCCCGATGGGTAAGCCACGCATGACGCGTGCAGACAAATGGAAAAAGCGCCCTGAAGTTATGCGTTACCGGGCCTTTTGCGATCACGTCCGGCTGCTGGGCATTTACATGCCAGAGTCAAATTCGCACGTTACCTTCGTTCTTCCGATGCCGAATAGCTGGAGCAAAAAGAAGCGCGCAGAGATGAACGGGCAGCCCCATCAGGGTAAACCCGATCTTGATAACCTGATGAAGTCTCTGATGGATGCGCTCTTCGAGGACGACACGCATATCTGGGATTCAAGGATAACAAAGCTCTGGGGCGAGAACGGGCAGATCATTATCAGGGAGAGCGAGTGATGCGTGCGCTTCTTCGACCTGTGATTGCTAGGGAGCTGGGTGTCGTACTTTTGAAGCCAGGAAGAGAGCTGATGGAGTTGTTCACCGCAGGAAGAGTGTTAATCGAGCGCCAGCCAGAAAGTATGGCCGGGTATCAAACTGGTCGCGTTTCGGACGCGCGGCAGCCACTGGCTGAAAACGAGCAGCTGCGAAGCTTCTTTCTGAATGAAAAGGTGCTGACTGCAGCTGGCGGTATTAGCGGGCTTGATTACTGGTTGCTGAAGCACGGCGCCGGACATTGCCAGAACGCCCACAGTGATTACCACTATCACGAACTAACCATCATGCACCATGAGCCTGGATCCATCCTTCTTTGTGGCTCTTGCGATAACCAGCTTCGAGAGCAGTGTACCGAGGAACTAGCAGAACTGGCATGGAGAAACGTAATTGCCTTTGTTCTGGATTCGGTTCGTATTTCACTCGCTATCGACAAAAGCCGCGAGATTTCTCTCGCTGAACTCTGCTGGTGGGCAGTTCGTAAAGGGGTTACGGATGCACTTCCAGAATCATGCGTTCGTGAAGCGCTTCGTTTACCTCAAGAAAGCAAGATCGGTCGCGAAAGCGATATTACGCCTTCTGTGCCGGCCAGCAGCATCCTTAGGAAATTAGTTTCAGCGGTCGACCTGCCTGATGCGCTGACAGAACCCCTAGTAGGTGTGATGGTGGATCCGGCGCCGCCTCAGTCTTTCATGCGTCGACCAAAGCGTCTTCGCTGGGAAAGTCGCGATTATCTGAATTGGGTGAAAACACAGCCCTGTGAATGCTGCCAGCAGCAATCAGACGACCCACATTACTTAATCGGATGGGGGCAGGGTGGCATGGCGACAAAAGCGCATGACATTTTCTCCATACCACTTTGCCGAAAGCATCACATCGAACTGCATAACGACCGACTGGCATTCGAGCGCAAATATGGCTCGCAGCTGGAAATGATCATTAGAGTGCTGGACCGGGCCTACGCGCTCGGCGTTCTGGCGTAAGGAGGACTTATGAACGATATGTATGAATTAATGGACCGTTGGGGTGCTTGGGCTGCAGATGAACATAATGGCGTTGACTGGCAACCAATCGCTGCCGGATTTAAAGGACTTCTTCCACACGGAAAGAAATCACGAAATCAGTGTGATGATGATACAGGTATAATGATCGATGGTTGCGTTGCTAGACTGAGGAAGTTTAAGCCTGATGAGTATGAATTGATCATTGCCCACTTCGTGGTCGGTATTTCGCTAAGAGCAATAGCTAAAAGGCGTAATTGCTCTGATGGAACAATAAGAAAGGAATTACAAACAGCACTCGGCTTTATCGATGGATGTATATCTATGATAAATTATTAACATCTTTTTTTGATCTAAATTGCAGGTAGCAACCTCATTGATACCTGCTTATTTCTGTTTTAGAAGGATTTTGATGTTCATTCTTATTATTGTTAGACAATGAATCAGGAAGCATATTGTAAGTATGGCAAGCCAAACACATAATAAACAAGCGTAGAGGTTAGTTGACAATCCTATTGTAAATTGAAGTATGGCTGTGATAAATGAAAGAAGAATTGATGAGTTTATAAATGAGGATAGGTTGTCTAATGGCTTGAATAAGTTTTTTTCACTTATGTCCGCCTCATCTACCTCATAAGCTTCACAGAATGAAGCTTTATATTCAGGTGTGGCGAAAACTTTATCTCTTAAGTTGACTATTACGAATGTATGTAAACTGAGAAGGAATGAACCAACAGAGATAAATCCTGAGAATAAATATCCACGAAGGTTTTTATGGTAGAAATCAAAAAAATTATCACTGACTACTGGAGTATGTCTATACAGGAAGAATAGCCCTGTGAGACACAGGGCGGAAATGATAATTAATAAAGCGTATTGCACGCCTATTTTCTGCCTAACGACCGCATCAGTTAAAGACATTTTTATTTTTCCCTTTCAACATTTCGTCTTTTATTATAGCGAATACTTTGCTTTTGAGGTAGTTCGTGTTTGTGATTCCATCTGTTTCCTTAGCTATACTATCGAATTCGTAAGTCTCAAGAAAAGTAGGGCAATTCATAAAATCGACTACTTTTTCAATGCCTGAATGATCTACAGCTCTTACTCTTGCTTTTACGATACCGGTTACATTTTTATAAATATCTGCGAGATGCTGTGATAACGGGGTTGTTCTTACTCGGCTTGCAGATTCAATATTGAAGTTAATATCTGTAGTATTAATGAAAGGTGAAAGTGCAGTCATTGGACCTGATTTGAAATCTACATGATCAAATTTAAAAGTAGCTTGTTTTATCTCCTTAAATGCACGCAAAATTGATGAAATGTCTTTTTTGCTGGTAATTAAGCTGAACTCGAATCTGGCTTGATATTTTTCATTTATTTTTCTTACTAAATCTGGATCTGGAGATTTCCCTAAAAGATCTATCTCCTCACTGCATTTACTTCGGATAAATTCATTGCTTATAGTCTGTAAGTGCGTAAATACGCCGTTTAGCGAGCAAGAACCATGATGATACATATATAAGCCTTTAAGATTAGACTTTTTTATACAAAAGAAATTAAAGCTGACTAGTTTGTCGCCTTTGGTTAAGTCCTCTACTTTAAGTTTGAATTTTCCCTTGGAAAATTGCGCTAAACAGTTTTTTTTCTGATTTCTGAAGGTTACAACCAAGCCACTGTAAAAACTCTTATCATCAGATATAAGGATTTGACGAGAGTAATCAGTTCGGTTGTGAATACGAGAAGAATTTTTTATGAAATCAGACATTACATCCGAAGTATTTATGTTTTTATTATTGTTTTTTATAGTAAATCCAATGCTCTTAATTCTCATTTTCATTCCTTTAGGTGATAAGCGCTGTGTGGCATTAGTGAAACAAACACATGATATGAAAATGCTAACGCGTACGCAAAATATATCGTAGTCTGTTAAGAGTGGTTTCTATGCCATGGACTTAAAACGATATCTGGGTCTCATTTTACAGAGGCCTCAAGCTTTTTAGGGCTACCTTCGGGTGGCCTTTTTGTTTCCTACAAACAAGCACCCGCAACTGAGCGAGGTGAGAGTATGTATCGAATGGACAAAATAACTACTGGCATTTCCTACGGCGCATCGGGAGGTAGTGCCATTTACTGGTTTAGAAGACTTCTTGACGGTTACTCCCCAGAGCAGTGGGCGGCTATAGGTGTGATCGGTAGTTTACTGTTCGGCTTGCTCACCTTTCTCACCAACCTCTATTTCCAAATCAAAGCAGACCGTCGAAGAGCTGCGCGAGGTGAATGATGTCTAATAAATCAAAACTCAGCGCAGCAGTGCTGGCACTAATCGCATCAGGTGCATCTGCTCCACTCATTTTTGACCAGTTCATCAGCGAGAAAGAAGGCAATGTGCTGGTGGCCGTTGTTGATCCGGGTGGGGTCTGGTCTTTATGTCACGGCGTGACCGTTATCGATGGCAGGCGTATTGTTAAGGGCATGACGGCCACTGAGGAACAATGCCGGAAGGTTAACGCTATTGAACGCGATAAAGCATTAGCCTGGGTTGATCGCAATATCAAAGTGCCTCTGACAGAGCCACAGAAGGTGGGTATCGCATCCTTCTGCCCGTATAACATCGGCCCCGGTAAATGCTTCCCATCGACCTTCTATAAGCGCATCAACGCAGGTGACCGTATCGGTGCATGCGAGGCAATCCGCTGGTGGATTAAGGACGGTGGACGTGATTGCCGCCTGACTAAAGGCCAAAAGAATGGCTGTTATGGGCAGGTTGAGCGGCGCGAACAGGAAAGTGCGTTGACGTGCTGGGGGCTCGACCAATGAAAATTAATCCGGGTCTTATCGGCGTTGTCGTTATTGCTGGCCTTTCGGTCGCTCTCGTTAAGAGTTGCTCCGACGCCAGTAGCCTTCAGAGCGATAACGACATTCTGCGAAGTGACAACTCTTTGCAGGGGCAGGTAATCGCCACCCAGGCATTCAACTTCAATCGATTCAATCAGGTTGCAGAACATGCCAATAGGCTTAACTCCCTTATCGACACCAGCACCGAAGAAACTGTAATCGAATACCGGGAGATTCTCCGCCGTGAAAAAACCTGTGATCTGCCTGTTCCTGCTGATATCGCTGGTGGGTTGCTCGAATACGCGTACCGTTTACGTTCCAGCGCAATGCACGCCGATACCGACGGACCTGACTCAGCCGATGATAGTGCCGCTGCCGCCAGCTCAATGACGTACTGCCAGGCAGTCTTGTGGATTAAGCCTCTACTGGCCGTGATTGAGAAGGGCAACAATAACTTCGCAGGTATAAGGCAGATAGAGCTGGAAAGGAAAAACTAGGGATGGCTCGTCCTTGAGCACACGGGTATTTCTGAACGACGGCTTTACCTGACATAGCAAAGCACCTTTAAATTCTAGAAAAGACTCAATATTTAACAAGCGAAGCGCATCAATCCGAAAAAAAGCCCCCACAAGGAGGGCTACGGGAGTCTCAGTTTCACATGCTCTTTTATCGATGTTTCCCTGGAGTTGGCATTCTCCGCATCAGAGTCTTGGATATCCTGGCATGGACCCAGAGATCAACAAGCGTAAGCGTAAAGAATTAAGATTTAACTTAGGCAGGTTGATTGGTGTTAGGTGCCAAGTTATCTATCTGTTCACGATATCGATGTTGAGAACCGCCAGACGAAGAAAGACATACTGGCACATAACACAGCGTGGCATGCGAACTGCCACAAGGAAACCAGAGCCTCGCAATATCGGGGCTTTTTGTTGAAGGGTTCTGGAGCATAGGATTGACAGAAAATTTGCTGAGGGAAGATTGAACCACTTCATACTTTAAGGATATATCCTACCTGATGGGCAGTTAAATTATTACCATCTCCAGTGCTGCATAACGCAGCGATTCTCTGGGGATATTAGAATGGCTTTGTATTACGTGAATACCAACAAGCAGTCCAATGGTGACAATGAAGTTCATGTTTCTGGTTGTACTTATTTGCCGTCAGAATTGAACAGGAGATATCTTGGTAGCTATGACTCCTGTTCTCCTGCTGTGACGGAGGCTAAACGCCTTGGTTACAATGCAAATGGATGTTATTTCTGCTGTAAGCCTTGTCACACAACCTAACTAAACCAAATCCCAAACCTATCGAAGGTCGCCAATGGCGGCCTTTTTTATTACCAGAAGAAGGAGAAGAAGCATGTTAACAGTAAAAGTAATGTCGCCTGGTGGCGGCGAAGAGATTCACGACGGTTTGAGCGTAGGATTCAATCCAAAACAGCAAAGCATTGCAGTATCTGGTATGGACCAGAATATCTTCTTCAAAGAGGGAGAGGTTGCCTACGTGATGAACCAGAACGGGAAGACGGTATCTCGTTACGAGCATATTTACCGTCAGGAAGTGCTGCATAACGACGTGGAATCGTAGCCATTACAAAGCTCACCTGCTGGTGGGCTTGATAATGGATATCCCCTACAGCGGATAATCAACCAAATATCCTCAGTAAGGGGTAAGCATTACAGCAGACATTCACTGAGTGCCTGTGATAATGCTTTCAGTAGAGTATACGTTGCCTTAAAATAAAGTTTTTATAACTGTATGATAAGGACGCTTATGTTGTATTTTCTAGTGTGGGAGATTTACTCCGCTGATTGGATTTTAGTAAAGAAGGGGAATGTCTTCCTTCGATTAGAAGAGGGGCAGGATATAGACTCTCAGGTTTTGTTAACTGAGATGGGTATTGCTGAAGCAAACAACGTCAGCCGTCGCCAGTGTGTTGTTACCTCAATCCAGTCAATCCAAAAACTCGAAGCATAACTTTATCCTCATTGGCCACTGGCATCCGCTGGTGGCATTTTTAATGCGCATCGCACGTGCATATCAAAGAAAGTCTTTCAGCTGTGAGCCTGGGCAAACCGTTAACTTTCAGCGGCTTTGCCGTGCATTAGAGCTTTACAAAACAGCATTCAGAATTATCCTAATAGCTCTTTAATAAAAGGAGTTAGGTGTATGAGAATCCTCTGGGCTATTTGTGTTGTATTCGGGGCTATTGGTTTTGTTCAAGGTATCGTTGGGGTTTTCGGCGCTGTCAGCGCGCCTCAGCAAGCAGCAGGAGCAGCCATGGGAGTTGCCTGGGCAGTAATTCCTTACTGCATTGTCCGAGCCATACAGCAGATGCGGCCGCAGGAAGTAGTGATTAAAAAAGAAGATTGATTGTCATTATCCATATCAAACCAAGCCTCGCCTTAGCGGGGCTTTTTAATGTACATCGTACGTGCAGGTCGAAGAAGGTCTTTCAGATGTGAGCCTGGCCACTGCTGCGAAGCCGCGCTGCATGATATGACCTACATTCAGCAATGCAAAATAGACGTTTAGATGTCTAAATGAATGTTGGTGAATGCATGCAAATGATAATCAATGTCATTATGGGTCCTTTCCGGCAATCCGCCTTGTTACGGGGCGGCGACCTCGCAGGTTCTCGCTATTTATGAAAATTTTCAGGATTTTGCCTTTTCCGTTCTTCTTCTTGCTAAGTATCTGTCTTTGCTGGGTATAACCCACCACAAGAAAGGAAGTTTTAAAGCCTGGTAGTAGTCATTTTACCCGGCATGGTTTCCTTACCCTGTGTTTCGCCTGGAGTTCGTCATGGAGGTCAATAAAAAACGCCTTTCAGAGATTTTTGATGTCAGCATCCGCACGATCCAGAACTGGCAGGATCAGGGAATGCCAGTTGCGCGCGGTGGTGGAAAAGGTAATGAAGTGCTTTATGACTCTGCCGCCGTAATCGAATGGTATTCCGCCCGTGACGCAGCGATAGAAAACGAAAAGCTGCGCAAAGAGGTTGAACAGCTGAGAGTTGATTCAGAATCAGACCTTGTGCCTGGCACGATTGATTATGAGCGCCATAGGCTTACCCGAGCCCAGGCTGATGCTCAGGAACTAAAAAATGCAAAAGAGTCCGCTGAGGTGGTGGAGACCGCATTCTGCACGTTCGTGCTGTCGCGGATATGCACTCTTTATAAGAAGTTTCCAGCTGATCAAACTACCTGGTCGTGACAACTGTCACATAAAACCTTGTTGTTTCAGGGCTAATACCTCTCTAAGATTGATTAAAAAGCGAGGTGTTAAAATGAAAGTAAGCATAAGAAGTATCCATAATCATGGGGATGCGAAAGAGGAATACGTTGTTTTAGATGTGAATGAAGACTGCAAATTACAATATTACATGTTGCAAGATACTACCTACACGAATAACGGTAATATTTCTTCAAAACTGAGGCATTCTTATTGGTTGCCTTCTTATGATGCGAAAAAAGGTGATGAAATAATTATTAATACTCGGTCAGGTAAAAATCTGATACCAGTTAGAGAAAAAGGTGGGAAAAAATTCACCTTCTATTGGGGGTTAAATTCGGCGGTTTGGAATGATGAAGGGGATTGTGCTGTCTTATTTGAGATAAATACTTGGAAGTCAAAGGGCGTATAATTATTATGGGTCTATACGATTTTATCGTTGTCGGGGGTTATTCCCCCATTTTTCCCTAATGATTCCCCGTATAAATTTTAAACATTGAAAACCAGCCGTAAGAGGCTGGTTTTCAATGTTTTTTTTGGTCGGCACGAGAGGGTTTGAACCTCCGACCCCCGACACCCCATGACGGATAACTATGGATTTTTCAGTAGTAGTTCATGAGCTTTAGATAACCTTCCTTCGATGGCTTTATATCTCGTGCCAGCCATCACCCCTTCACCCAATTGAAGCCCATTTTCATTATAGAACTTTCTAATCGAGCTAATGTATTTCTCAATGATTTCTATTTCTAAAGAATAGTTTTTGTCCTTCCTGGCTAAAATTGCTACTCTCTCAAAGTAAAATGGGGCAGCCACTAAGCCAACTAAATCCATTTTTTTTAGCTCGGATTCGCAGCAACGCATCATCGTGTGCAAATCATTTTTATGTGTTTGAGCTAAGTTGTAAGTCTCTGTTCCATCGACAAGAAGCTCTCCGTTTGTACTTTCGGTCAAAAGCTGGCCGCTGGATTTTCCGAGGAAAGCAAATTCGTCATCAAAAGCCTTATCAAAAAAATCTTTATGGAACAAACCCATAACTTATCACTCGATATGAATAAATATTAAGTATTTATAGATCATCTTCTACGTAAAATGAATGGTATCTTCGCTAAAACCTTCGCCATTGTGACCTTTCGATAAACGTAAGTCATTGATTAATTTTATGTGAAAATTACGGTTTAGTGGCGAAAAATCAATGTATGCATTTGATTATTATGGATAACATGAGTGATTCAAAAACACCTTTGATTTAGCGTACTCAAGAGGAAGATAATTTCTTCAACTGAAAAATGGTTATCAAAACCCAAAAATAATTAAATACAATCAACTGGTTAGCCTGCGGCTAAAAATGTGTGACGAGAGCATTATTTCTGATGTTTATACTTAAAAATCAATGCGTCATGATTGAATTCATGAAATACTGCTGCGTCATATGGAATGGTTCGAAGCCGCAGACCTGATCGTTAAAGGTATGGAAGGCGCGATCAACGCGAAAACCGTAACCTATGACTTCGAACGTCTGATGGAAGGCGCTAAGCTGCTGAAATGCTCAGAGTTTGGCGACGCGATTATCGCGAATATGTAATCCAGATTCTGGGTTAAACAAGAGCGGGGGCCTGAGGGTTCCCGTTTTTTTTGCCTCTGCCTGCGGGAGACAACACGATGTTAGCCACCGTCCTTATCGCTGTCGTTGTATTCATCCATCTTTATATTCTTGTGCTGGAAATGTTCCTGTGGAATACCAAAACAGGGCATAAGGCCTTTAATCTGCGTCCTGATTTTGCGCGCGAGACCCGCGTGCTGGCCGCGAATCAGGGGCTGTATAACGGTTTTCTGGCGGCCGGTCTGCTCTGGAGCCTCTGGCTCGGGGAAAAGGGGATTCAGGTGGCCATCTTCTTCCTTACCTGCGTGCTGATCGCCGGACTCTTTGGCGCAGCCACCGCCAGCCGAAAAATTTTGTATGTACAGGCCGCGCCCGCTCTCGCAGCGCTGCTTGCGTTACTCATCTGAAGCAATGCTTTGGTTGAGATAGGGCGTCCGATATACTGATGGCTTTACCCTTACAGGTTAGCGACGAGACTGTTATGAACAACGATATCCCACTGAAATATTATGACATTGCCGATGAGTACGCGACGGAAGCCGCTGAGCAGGTCGCTGAGTCAGAGCGCGACGCGCTGGCACATTATTTCCAGCTGCTGCTCACCCGTTTATCGAATAATGAGGAGATTAGCGAGGAAGCCCAGCAGGATATGGCCACTGAGGCCGGGATCCGTGCGGGTCGCGTTGATGATATTGCGAACTTCCTCAATCAGTGGGGAAATGAATAGTCTGCTTCAAAAACCGTTATGCTGATGCTTGGCGATACAGCTCAGCATCACGCTATCGGACCACATGCATTTTTTCCGCAGAATATGCGACGCGGGGGCGTCGATAAACAGCGCGAAAATAACGGTCAGACAAAAGAGTACCACTGGGAATAGTAAGGATAATTTCACGTTTTTAACCAAAATAAGAGTGTGCTTCAGGGTAATCTACCGTCTGAATGTGACGACTATATGTTTTTGCGTAAAAAATAGAAATGCCCGACTGGAAAAAAACGGACGCGCAAGGCTTCGGGTTACGGTGCGACCCCGGTGAGTCGCTTCGCCAGCTCGCTCCGGGTGAGTGCTTTTGAAAAATACCATCCCTGAATCAGCGCATCGGGATATCTGCTTGCAATAAAGCGATATTGAATTTCATTTTCCACGCCCTCGAAAACAAGCGTTTTATTCAATCTTGCAAGGGCATCGCAGAAGATTGCAAAGATGTTTTGCTTATAATGCTCGCTGATGCCGTCCACCAGCGACTTATCAATTTTGATTTCATCATATTCAAGCAGCGAAAGGCGGGCGAGGTTCGAGTTCTGCACGCCAAAATCATCTATTGATATTTTAACGCCGAGCGATTTCAGCTCCTGACAGAATCCCTCGAGGATATCTGCCGTGGAAACGGCTTTCTCAGAAAGTTCGACCTTCATCAGGGAAAGGGGAAGGTGATTGGCAAAACACGCACGACGCAAAATGGTAATGAACTGTCCATCTTCAATTTCCTTGTGCCCAACGTTTATTGAGACTATCAGCTGGTGTTTTATCGCCAGAGGGGCAATTTCGGAAAGGGATTTTTCGATAATATTACTGTAATATTTTTTATACAGACCGATCTTCTTAATTAATGGGATAAACAGCTCCGGAGAGACGTCCCCGTGTTTTTGGTCGCGCCATCTCGACAGAACTTCTACACCCACGATTTTTTGATCGTGAATGCGAATAATAGGCTGATAGTTAACGCTTATGGTATTCGTGAGGACGGCTTTTATCAGCGTACGTTCCAGAGAAAAACGGTCCTCATAGATACGGAAGATAAATAACGTTATCGCAATCCAGATAAAACAGAGAATGACCGCGAGAAGCGCAAAGATAAACGGAGGTAACGAGGCCAGCCCGGCGTCGTGATGCTTCACGATGACGCACAGGTCCCAGAAGGCGCTGCACTGTGTCAGGGTCAGGGTAAACAACGTCGAATGCAGCCAGCTCTGCTGATTTAGCTCCGTGGCGGCCGAAAAAAAGACTCTGCCGAAGTCTTTGGTGGTAGCACTGAGCGAATAGCTTGCGGTGACCGGGGTGAATTTATCGTAAGCATAGCGGGAGGTGAAGATAATAATATTATTATAAATTGCCGCATTACCCGTGAAAAAGTCTTTTCTCGAAAACTGGGCCAGGAGAAAGCCCCTCGGCGTTTTATGCAGTTCTGCAGGAAGTGCAACGGGCGTCGCGAGTTTCCCCCAAAAAGCGGTACAGACTATTTTTCCCTTCTCAATAAAGCCGATATCGGCAAAATAAAGATTATTAAGCTTAATTTGTCTGTAGCGATCGAGGCTGGTTTTATCGCATCCCTGCGTCGTGATGCTTTTGAGACCCAGCGCCACGCTTTGGGACACGTCTTCTGAATAATGTAAAAGGGTACGGGATATTTCACGCTGTTTGCTCTTCTGCTGACCAATGATTACAGCATTGACCGCATAAAGAGACAGGAAGACCAGAAGCGATGAAACAATAGCAACGGCAATGAGCTTTTTCATTTTCCAGTTATCCAGTCCGCTCCCTGATTTCACAAATCTTAACACAGCCAGGGCAAGGAACAAGCCTGATAGTCACGTCATGTGAGTAAATGCCGGCAGGTGAACTCATACGAAAGTATCAGTTTTTTAAGACAATTCTCAGCTAAGCTATTTTCATTGTTATAAGCAATACCGGGTTAGCACAGGCTCTTCTACCAGAACATCCATGCTTGTTTTTTCTATTAAGGAAAACATCGTGCGCAACGTGATGATCCCTATTCTTAGCGCTCTGTTTCTTTTTCTGAGCGGCATTTTGATTATTAACTGGCAGCTATGGCAGATGGCGAAGCTGAGTAATAGTCATACCGCCACGGCCAGCACCCAAAAAATAGAAAACATTCTGGCTGAAGCAGTCAGTGCGGCCAGCACGGCAAAGCACGTTGCGGCTCAAGGGTGTACCAGTAGCGGACAGCTGGCGCTGGGGACAGAGGCAGCGCTAAAACCGCATCTGCGCGCCATCATGATCGAGCTGCAGGGGAAAATCATCTGTACTTCCCTTCCCGGGAATGGCGTGTTGATTATTCATCCTGAGACGTTACCTGCCGAAAAATTGATGCTGTTACCCGGCAATCGACTGGTGAACGGCATTCCGGTGCTTATCTTCCAGATGCCCATCGCGGGAGGGCGCGTCATTGTCAGCATCAGTGACGCGCATTTGCAGGACGTCATTGCAAGCGCATCGAACAGCGTGGATCTGGGGCTGGTTGTCGGCGAAAGCATGCTTGTTCGCAACGGCGATGTGAGGGGCTGGAAAGCGGCCTCCTGGACGGGGTCGCTTAAGGCATCAACGCAATTTCCCTTTAGCCTTGCCTGGCAACCTCCTGCCTTTTTCAGCCTGACGCGGCTTTTGCAACAGGGATGGAGCCTGATACTGCTTATTCTCGCGCTATCGGTGGCGGTGGGTATTTTGATCCGCCGATACAAGGGGAAAAGTACCTCATTTGAAGACGATTTGCGTAAAGCGATTTTGCAGGGGGAGATCGAGCCTTATTACCAGCCGATCGTGAACGGCGATACCGGCGGGCTGTACGGCGTTGAGGTCCTGGCAAGATGGAAGCATCCAAAGTCAGGCTTTATCCCGCCGGATGTCTTTATTCCTATTGCTGAACGTAGCGGGTTGATTATTCCGCTGACCAAAGGATTGATGGCGAAAGTGGTGACCCAGCTTAAGCCGCTTTTGCCTAAGCTACCGGACGGGTTTCATATCGGGGTGAACATCAGCGCCAGGCATATTAATGCGCCTTCATTTATCGGTGACTGTCGCGTTTTCGGGAAGGGGTTTCAGGGTAAAGAGGTCGAACTGGTTCTCGAGGTGACCGAGCGTGAACCGCTGGTCGATAATCCTCACCTCGTGGAGAACCTTAACATGCTGCATAACGCCGGCTTTGTTATTGCCCTGGATGATTTTGGTACGGGTTATTCCGGGCTGTCATGCCTTAATGCGCTGGCCATTGATTATATTAAAATTGATAAAAGCTTTGTGAACCGGGTTTCAGAGGAAAAAGACTCAACGATCCTGCTGGACTGCGTCATTGACCTGGCGAAAAAACTCTCATTGCGCATTGTCGCTGAAGGCGTAGAAACAAAAGAGCAACTGGAGTATCTCAACCGTAATGAGATAACCCTGTTACAGGGATATTATTTTGGTAAGCCCGTCTCCTATATCGATTTTATTAAAGTCATTTTATCTAAACCCAGGGAGACTGTTAGTTTGTAAAACGAAATAAAGACGAGCTTCTGTTGTATGCTTAAGTGCAATTCATTTTCCTCTTATCCCGAGCTTTGTTACAGTGACAAGAGTTGTCAGCCAGGGATGTCAGGCGTGATAAGGTGGAAAAGCTCGTGCATGTGAAAAATACTTTTTACACAACAACCATTACCGTCATCATTGTCTCATTGATCATCTCGCTGTCGCTTGCCGTCCAAATTGCCACGTCCAGACAGCAGTCAATTCAGCAAATTAATACCAGCGTTGCTAACCTGAGCCATACCCTTGATGTCTACACCGAGGGGATCATGCGCCAAAGCGAAATGTTAATTACTACCGTTTCCGACATAATCGAAATTTATGGCATGACGCCGCAACAGGCGACCAATATTCAGCGGATGATAAATAATCAGGATAATCTTCTTACCCAGATTAATAATGTGGTTGTTTACGACGCTCAGGGCGATATCTTTACCGCGTTGCACGAAACTTTTACAGGCCCACGCAAAGGATCGGACAGGTCATTTTTTATCTATCACAAGGAAAATAAAAATCAGCAGATTTTTATTGGTGAGCCCGTGGTCAGCAGAACCAATGGCAAATGGGTCATTACCATTAGTCGTCGCCTTGAAACCCACACCGGGGCATTTAACGGTGTCGTGGTGGTGACGCTGGGTATCGAGAATTTTCTCGCGCTTTACGGGCAGATTAATATTGGTCACCTGGGCGTCATTGGCTTAACGACACAATCCGGCGTGCTGCTGGTCCGTCACCCCTTTAAAAATACCTACGTCGGCACGATTTTTTCTGATTCACCCCTCTTCAGGAAATACCTAAAGGTACAAAATACCGGGATAGCCAGTTCCGTCTCGCGGTTTGATAAAATCGAACGCATTTACGCCTATGAGAAAAACCGACGCTACGGGCTGGTGACCACCGTGGCCGTCAGCATTGATGAAGCCCTCGCACCGTGGCGCAAGCAGGCCATTCAGCTGGCGCTGCTCATTTTCGTTTTCACTGCGATACTTATCGTCGCGTCATACTTCCTGTATTCCGACTTATCCAGAAAAACCAGAGATAATAAGGCGCTGAAGATTATCGCTTCCGAGGATGCGTTGACCGGGCTGTATAACCGTCGCATTTTTGATGAAAGAATCCTCTCGGAAATCGCGACTTGTGCCGCGCATGACGCAGCAATTTCGATACTGATTGTGGACGTGGACTACTTCAAAAAATACAACGATAACTACGGCCATCCGGAAGGGGACCGGTGTCTGACGCTGCTGGGAAACAGTCTCAGGGAGAGCCTTACCCGTGATAATCAGATTGTAGCGCGCTACGGCGGAGAGGAGTTTGCGCTGATATTGCCTGATACGGATATCCAGGAGGCGCTTCGACTGGCGCAGACGATCATTCGCAACGTGTTCTCCCTGCAAATCGCGCATGATTTTAGCCCCTTCGGGCGGGTGACGGTAAGCGTCGGGATTTCCACCGCGCGTGCGGTCGACATCGCGGGCAGCCAGCAGAATATCATTATTGCCGCTGACCAGGCACTCTACCAGGCAAAACGCGCAGGACGTAACCGGTACGCGTTTGTTGGGGTATGAACAGAAAAAAAAAGCCCACTCAGGAGTGGGCAAGAAATACTGGAAGCAATGTGAGCAATGTCGTACTAAATACCTGAGTGTTACGCTCAACTATTCAGTGTTGAGAAAGATAATCTTTCTCAACAAAAGATGCAACCCCACAGTTTATGCGGCAGGCTCTTTTTGTTGGTGAATAATTGCGCACTCTCTCATTGTGATGCCTATCACAAATTTCCTTTCTGAAATCCTGTGCTATTCTTTTTTGTGTCGTTGATTTAATGACAAAAACCATACAGAGAGGAAAGTTATGGGAATTTTATCCTGGATTATCTTTGGGCTTATTGCGGGTATTCTGGCGAAGTGGATCATGCCGGGCAAAGATGGCGGTGGGTTTATCGTCACCGTAATACTGGGTATTATCGGCGCGGTAGTCGGCGGCTGGATCAGTACGCTGTTCGGTTTTGGCAAAGTCGATGGCTTTAACTTCGGCAGCTTTGCCGTCGCGGTCATCGGTGCGCTGGTTGTTCTGTTTATCTACAGAAAAATCAAAAGCTAAGGCTTACAAGCGTGAAAAAAGGCTGCCAGATGGCGGCCTTTTTACGTAGTGGCGTTTACCACCAGCCAAGCTGCGTGCCGGCAAACGCCGCGATGGCAACGATCAGCATAACGAGGGTCGTTTTTCTCATTTATGCCCCAGGCGCCGCGTAACCACCGACAAAAAACCATGCTAAAAAAATCACCGCCGTTATAAAAATAACGACCGGGAAGAGGATCCCTATTCTCATATCATCACCTGTTTCGGTTTTTGTAACGCCGTAGAGTGTACGGGGTTAATCCATAGTGAGAAAGCGTGTTTTGCTTTTTCCTTTCTTATCCTGATACATCGCGATATCCGCGTCGCGTAATGCGCCGTCCGGATCGGTTACCCGAGGGTCCACTTCGATAACGCCGACGCTGGCTCCGGGGTAAATGAGGTTGACGCTACCCAGCCAGTATTCACCGGCAATACAGGCGCTGAGGCGCGTTTTGAGCAGCGTGACCTGCGCGTTATCTCCTTCGCTGTGGGATGTGCTCAACGACGCCACCAGAAACTCATCGCCGCCCAGCCTGCCAATGATATCGTCCTGCTGTTTTTCTTCCGTCAGACGCTTGCCCACTTCAATCAGGAACTGGTCGCCAGCCTCGTGGCCGTAGCGATCGTTAATCAGCTTGAAATCATCCAGATCGATGAACGCGATGACGGTGTTACGTTTAAGGTGACGCGCCAGGGAAAACAGCGTGGTCAGATCTTCAAAAATGGCGCGACGGTTGGGTAAACCGGTAAGGGCATCCGTGTAAGAGTGCGCGATGAGGGCCGCGTTGGCTTCGCGAAGCTGGGTTACCAGCGACTCTTTCTGAATGGACTGGGCAATCAGACCGGCGAATAACTTCAGGACCTGTTCACCGCGCTCGCTAAGCGGCTTTCTGGCCGTGCTGGTGGCACAAAGCGTTCCGTAGAGTGAACCATCCGCAAGATGGACAGGAATACTCATGTAGGTCGTAATGCCGAGCGCTTTCGCCGCCTCGCACTCCGGCCAGCGTTCGGGAACGTCGTTGCTGAATACGGTGTCGCTATCCAGCGCGCGCTTGCACAGTGTTTCATCCCATGGGACGCTCAGCCCCTCAGGAATTGTCATCTGCTTGCTGTTGCGGGCGTAGAGGATATGCTGCAGTCGGGCTTCGATATCTACCTTGGTGAGGTAAGTCGACTCCATGTCAGTCACAATCTCCAGCATCTCCAGCAGCTGGCGAACGAGACCTTCAAGGGATTGTTCAGTGGCGAGGGTTTCTGAAACACGGGCAAGGATAATATCCGACATGACGTAGAATGACTCCCAGGCAGAAGACGTCTGCATCTGCATGTTATGCTGAATTTTTAGACTTCAGGCATAGTAAAACATGAATATAAAAAATTTAATATATGCAGGGAGAGGGCAGCAGCAGAGAAAAAAAGGCCCCGTTGTTGAGACCGGGGCAAAGACATCTTGATTACGGAATGATGTTCTCTGGTCATATCGAGAACATGCCACACTATAGTGTTGAAAAGTGCAGTTAAAATGGAGAAATCATGGAGAAAGGGGCGATGACCCGTTAACCTTAGACTGTCATGATGTCACAAGGATCAATGAGATGAGATTTCTGCTTCTGGCGCTGGCGCTTCCCCTGGCTGCCTGCACCGCGAAAACAACCCCACCCGATGCCCCGAAACCACCGCACGCTATCGGTATGGCGAACCCGGCCTCCGTGTACTGCCTGGAGAAAGGTGGGGAACAGATCCCGGTTCAAAGCCCGCAGGGCGTACGCACGGAGTGCAAACTACCGGGGGGCGAAGTGATTGATGAATGGACGCTCTACCGTCGCGATCGTCCGCAACCCACCAGGTGACAGACGTATATTGCCTGCGATACACTTCTCTTTAGGATTATTCTTAGCCAGTCCCTGGCTATCGTTACCGTGAGAGAAGTATGTTTCAGCTTAAACCGGGCAGCATGGCGATGATCATCGGTGCCCGCACGGCGTCAGGCCGTCGCAATATTGGTAAATCTGTTGAGCTGTTTGGCCTGTGTCAGCCCGGCCTGCGTTTCGTTAACCCGGTCAACGGCGTGATGACGCAATTACCCTCTACCGCCGATCGCGCGCTTTGGCTGGTGACAGGTGATGTTTACGCCTTTGACAATCAGCACGGCTTTGCCTTTGTCCGCGCCGAACATCTGATGCCGCTCACCCCCGATGAAGCGCCGCAAATGCTTGACGAGCTGGCGATCGGCTGATCAGAGATGGCGCAGCCAGTCGGCTAATACCAGGGCGTGATTTTGCTTCGTGTCTTTGGCAGCAAAGAGCAGGGTGACGGTCTGCCTGTTCGCCAGCGTCGCCAGACGCATTCCCTCGTCAGCATGCTGCGCCAGCTCTTCCCGATAGGCTTTGCTGAAGGCAGCGAAATCAATGGTTTCGCTATGAAAGGCCTTGCGTAATTCATTCGAGGGCGTGAGCACTTTGCACCATTCATCATAGGCGAGGTCCGTTTTTTTAACCCCGCGCGGCCACAGCTTGTCCACCAGCACTCGATAGCCGTCGTCCGGACCAGCCTGCTCGTATACGCGTTTGCATTGAATCATAATTCCACCCTCCCAATTTAAGGTATTGTGATAATTGCAGAAGATCGGTAGTCTGAGGTTCCTTATGTTATCTGATAATACTCTGGCATAAGGAACCTTTCATGGAACACCTCCCGGTTAAAACGACGCTGCGCATTGCGCTGGTTGGCGATTACAATCCCAGTGTTATTGCGCATCAGGCGATCCCGCTGGCGATTGACGACGCCGCCGCAGTCCTTGACCTCACCGCCGATTACGACTGGCTTGCCACCACGGAGCTGACAAGCCCTGAAGATCTGGTGGGCTACGATGCCATCTGGCTGGTGCCTGCCAGCCCCTATAAAAACACCGAGGCGGCCTTTATCGCCGCGCGCTACGCCCGTGAAAACGGCGTACCGTTCCTGGGCACCTGCGGCGGATTCCAGCACGCGCTGATTGAGTATGCCCGCAATGTGTTGGGCTGGGCCGATGCGGCACATGCCGAGACGGATACCGAAGGCACCATGGTGATTGCGCCGCTGACCTGCTCGCTGGTGGAAAAAACCGATGCCATTGAGCTGCGCAAAAATACGCTGATCGCGAAAGCCTACGGCAAGCCGGAAATAGAAGAGGGTTATCACTGTAACTATGGTGTGTCGCCGGCGTTTTCCCAGGCGCTGGAAAGCGGTGATATGCATGTTACGGGCTGGGACGAACAGGGGGAAATTCGCGCCGCAGAACTGGTTACGCACCCGTTCTTCGTGATCACCTTATTCCAGCATGAGCGTGCCGCGCTGGAAGGCCGTCCGGTCGTGCTGGTGCAGGCGATGCTGCGCGCGGCGCGCGGGTAGGAAAAGGCAGACCCGATGGTCTGCCACAACATTTAACGGGGCGCGATCTCGCGGTCTCGCCCGGCAAGCACGCCGCAGAGCGCCATTATCACGGCGGCCAGAGCGCAGCCCAGAAGCGGGATTTGCCAGTCTCCCGCGCTATCGTGAATTTTCCCCATCAGCGGAGGGCCGCAGGCGGCGAGCAGATAGCCAATCGACTGCGCCATGCCGGACAGAGCCGCAGCCTGGTGCGCGGAGCTGGCGCGCAGACCGATGAACGTCAGGCCGAGGATCATCGTTGCTCCGGAGCCAAAGCCAAACACCAGCGTCCACATCACCGCCATGTCAGGCATAAACCATAGCCCTGCCGCGCTTACCGCGCACATCAGCGCCACCGCGCCGGCGATACCCCGCTGGTCTTTCAGACGGTGGAGGATCAGCGGAACGGCAAGCCCCGGCACGGCCGTGGCCAGCTGCAACAGTCCGTGCACCGAGCCGGCCTGCGCTTCGCTGTAGCCGTGGCTGAGCAATATCGCCGGCAGCCAGCCGATGATGACGTAGTAAATCAGCGAGTTAATCCCCAAAAAGAGCGTTACCTGCCAGGCGAGGGCCGAGCGCCAGATGGCGCGGTTATGCAGCGCGCCAGCGCCCGTTACCGTCGCAACGTGTTTCTGACGCCACTGCGGCAGCCAGAGCAGCAGCGCGACCAGCGGAAATGCCATCAGCATCAGCAGCGCGCCATGCCAGCCTGCGCTACCCTGCGCCAGGGGAACAATCATCGCTGAGCCAAGCGCCGCCGAGACGCCCATCGTCAGGGAATAGGCCCCGGTGAGTCGGGCTACCTGGCCCGGGAAGTCACGCTTAATTAATCCGGGTAACAGCACGTTCCCGAGCGCAATCCCGCAGCCGATGACCGCGGTTCCGATGAAAAGCAGTGCGGCGTAAGGCAGCGAGCGAAGTGCAATTCCGGCGCAAATCAGCAGCAGGGCGACAAACAGGCTGCGCTCCATGCCGATACGTCGGGCAACGCCTGCGGCAAGCGGTGAGACAAGGGCGAAAGCCAGCAGGGGCAGGGTGGTCAGCAGACCGGTTTGCGCCGTGCTTAAGCCATAATCAAGACGAATAGTGTCGAGCAGCGGGGCTGCGCCGGTAAAGGTGACGCGAAGCGTAGTGGCAATCATCAGGATGCCTGCAATCAACAGCGCGCCGTGTTTTCCTGAGGTGCGAATAGCAGTAGTCATTATGTTCTCATACGTTCAAGCGAGCGCACACAATACCGATTTTCCTGGCGGTTTAAATCAGGCTAAAATGACAGTTTATCGCTAAAATCGGACAAACTGATGATTGGTCTGGGACTGGACGGCTATGATCCCGATAGCCAGCACGACGCGGCCGTCGCATTTCGCATCCGCGTGGTGGCGGAGGAACAGTATATTCCCCGGCATCATCACCGTAAGGGGCAGCTGATTCTGGCCCTCGGCGGCGCGATCACCTGCGAAGTGGAAAATGCCATGCTGATGGTTCCGCCCCAGTACGCCGTCTGGATCCCCGGCCAGATGCTGCACAGCAACAGGGCCACCCCGGGCGCGCAGCTCTGCTTTTTGTTCATTGAACCGGGGGCGGCAAGCTTGCCCGACCGCTGCTGCACCCTGAAAATCTCCCCTCTGGTGCGGGAGCTGATTTTATCCCTGGCGGAAAAATCGCGTGAACAACTCTCTCTTGCGGCCACGTCGCGCCTGGTGGACGTTCTGTTTGACGAGCTGCCGCTCCAGCGTCAGGAGCATCTGCAGCTGCCCGTCTCGCCCCATCCTAAAATTCGGCTGATGAGCGAGAAAATGGCGGAAGAGCCCGCCGCCTGGCAGACGCTGACGCAGTGGGCGAGCCACTTTGCCATGAGCGAACGCAACCTGGCGCGGCTGGTAGTGAAAGAGACCGGTTTAAGCTTTCGCCGCTGGCGTCACCAGCTGCAGCTGATCGTGGCGTTACAGCATTTGATCGGTGGGAAATCGGTACAGCAGGTGGCACAGACACTCGGCTACGACTCTACCACCGCGTTTATCACCATGTTCAGAAAGGGACTGGGCCAGACGCCGGCGCGTTATATGGCCAGCCTGACTACGACTTCCCAATAAACAGAGAGACAAGGCCTGCCGCAATCAGCGGCCCCACCGGAACGCCGCGAAAGAGCGCCACGCCCAGCACGGTGCCCACCAGCAGGCCCGCCACCAGAGAGGGCTGGCTGCTCATCAGCGTAACGCCGCGCCCGCCCAGCCACGAAACAAAAATCCCCACCGCGATCGCCACCAGCGATTTCCAGTTTACAAACGAGTGCAGCAGGGTTGAAGCGGGAAGCGTGCCGCTGGCGATGGGCGCCATTACCCCGATGGTTAAAATGATGATCCCGATGGTGAGGCCCTGTTTTTCTATCCACGGGAAGAAGGTATTTAACGGGGTCACGCGAACAATAATCAGCACCAGAATCGAGATGGCGACCGTGGTGTTATGGCTGACAAAGCCGAGCGCGGCGAGTGCCAGAAGAATGAGCAGAGTAGGGTCAAACATAGGGAATCCTTGCCAAAATAATCAACTTGCTTACTTTACGCGCAAACGCGGCGGAGGACAGTTTTAAAAAGATTTTATTGCTGTCATAACCTTGTCATTTACGCGGATTAAAACGAAGGCAGATATCGCAAAAGGGGTCGCCATCATGAACGATCACATGTTTGTTGAAACGCTGATTATCTCCTCATCGTTTTTCGCTATTGCCATTATTCTCGTCGCCTCCGTGCTATTTCTGGAAAGAAAAGGCTGACAGGGGCGTCAGCCATCGCGGTTACGCTTTGTGGAAGGTCACCAGCTCAGGACGGGCGATGCGCAGGTAATCCTGGGTATCCATAATCACGGATTTCTCCAGTAAACCGGCGTTAAAGGCGATTTCGTCAAAGCGCTCGAACAGCAGCGGGTCGGCAACCAGTGCCAAATCAGGATGGAAGCTAAAGGGCGGGATAGCGCCGAAAACGCAGGCGGTCAGGGTATCGACCTCAGCCGGGCTGGCGAGGGAGGCCTTCAGCCCGCCAAAATGGCTGGCAAGCTGGCTCAGGTCGGCCTGCAGATCGGCGGCGAGGATCGCCAGAACGTGTTTTTTTACGCCGTTTCCCTTCACCTTGCAGACCAGGGCTTTTGCGCCTTGCCGCAGATCGGTCCCGCGAATTTCACTTACCGCTTCGCATTTCCCAACCGCCTCGTGCTCCATGACGCGAAAACGCGCGCCTTGCTCGGTAAGTAAGGTAATGAGCTGCTGGTGGGTTCCTGTTCCAATAACGTCGTCAGTCATAACGATTTTCCCGGTGATAATCCAGTATGCAGCTTTCTACATTAGCACGGGATGAACGGGGTCGAAAGAAAACAGCCAGCGCGTTAGCTGGCTGTTGGATTATGCGTTGCTGGTAGCAGATTGTTTATGGAACAGCTCCCTGAACACCGGATAAATATCATCCTGGTCACGGATATGCTGCATGGCAAAATTATCGAACATTGCTTGCAGATGTTCATACTCCCGCCACAGGGTCTGGTGCGCGCGACGGGTAATTTCGATATAGCTGTAGTAACGCACCACCGGCAGAATTTTCTTCGCCAGAATCTCGTGACACAGCGGTGAGTCGTCGGCCCAGTTGTCGCCATCGGACGCCTGCGCGGCATAAATGTTCCACTGCGCCGGGTCGTAACGCTCTTTCACCACTTCATCCATCAGCTTCAGGGCGCTTGATACGATGGTCCCGCCGGTCTCCTGCGAGTAGAAGAACTCATGTTCATCCACCTCTTTCGCCTGAGTGTGGTGACGAATATAAACCACCTCCACGTTCTTATAGGTTCTGCTCAGGAACAGATAGAGCAGAATATAAAAACGCTTCGCCATATCCTTCGTGGCCTGGTCCATCGAGCCGGAAACGTCCATCAGACAGAACATCACCGCCTGGCTGGAGGGCTCAGGGCGTTTTTCGTAATTCTTGTAGCGCAGGTCGAAGGTGTCTATAAACGGTACCCGTTCGATCTTCGCTCTTAGTTCCGCAATCTCTTTACGCAGACGCTCCTCTTCCAGCAGTTGCGCCGGTTCCGTGTTTTCCACGACCTTCAGGCTGCTCTCCAGCTCGCGCAGTTCGCGCCGTTTGCCCGCCGTCATGGCCGTTCGTCGCGCCAGCGAATTCTGCAACGAACGCACGACGCTGATATTGGCGGGCACGCCGTTGGCGGTATAGCCCGCGCGATGGGTTTTGTATTCATTAAGCTGACGATGCTGATTCTTTTTCAGATTCGGCAGCGCCAGGTCTTCAAACAGCAGGTCGAGATATTCGTCTTTCGAAATCTGGAAGACAAATTCGTCCTGACCTTCACCGTCCTGGCTGGCCTGTCCCTGACCGCTTCCTGAACCACCGCCGCCGCCCTGAGGACGCTCAATTCTGTCGTTCTGAACGAAGTGGTCATTACCTGGGTGTACGCGATGGCGCAGGCCGCCTCGCCCCTGATGAAACATCGGTTCGCTGATGTCATCGGTGGGGATGGAGACAGACTCGCCGCTGTCGACGTCGGTCACCGAGCGTTTGTTGATGGCCTCGGAGATAGACTGTTTAATTTGCGCTTTATAACGACGCAAGAAGCGCTGGCGGTTCACCGTGCTCTTGTTTTTGCCGTTAAGACGCCGGTCAATAAACCAGGTCATATACCCCCCGTACTGCATTTGCCAACTTGCATTTTGTAGGCCCGGTCAGCGCTAACCGCCACCGGGCACTTGTTTTTAAGACGATTTACGCACGCGCAGATACCATTCGCAGAGCAGGCGGACCTGCTTGCGGGTGTAGCCTTTTTCCATCATACGGTCGACAAAGTCGTCGTGCTTTTTCTGCTCATCGGTTGAGGTTTTGGCGTTAAACGAGATCACCGGCAGCAGCTCTTCGGTATTGGAGAACATTTTCTTCTCAATGACCGTGCGCAGTTTCTCGTAGCTGGTCCAGTTCGGATTGCGCCCGTTGTTATGCGCTCTTGCGCGCAGGACAAAGTTGACAATCTCGTTACGGAAGTCTTTCGGGTTGCTGATCCCGGCAGGCTTCTCGATTTTTTCCAGCTCCGCGTTCAGGGATTCACGGTCAAACAGCTGGCCGGTATCCGGGTCCCGGTACTCCTGATCCTGGATCCAGAAGTCAGCATAGGTGACATAACGGTCGAAAATGTTCTGCCCGTATTCTGAATAGGATTCCAGGTAGGCCGTCTGGATCTCTTTGCCAATGAACTCGGCGTATTTCGGGATCAGGTAACCTTTGAGGAACTCAAGGTAGCGTTCAGCCTGCTCCTGCGGGAACTGCTCGCGTTCGATTTGCTGCTCCAGCACGTAGAACAGATGAACCGGGTTGGCCGCCACTTCCGCATGGTCGAAGTTAAAGACGCGGGAGAGGATCTTAAACGCGAAGCGCGTGGACAGACCGTTCATCCCCTCATCAACCCCGGCATAGTCGCGGTATTCCTGATACGACTTCGCTTTCGGGTCGGTATCTTTCAGGCTTTCACCGTCATAGACGCGCATTTTCGAATAGATGCTGGAGTTTTCCGGCTCTTTCAGACGCGAAAGGATGGAGAAGCGCGACAGCGTTTCCAGCGTTCCCGGTGCGCAAGGAGCGTGCACCAGCTCGCTGTGGTTAAGCAGTTTCTCGTAAATTTTGATCTCTTCGGAGATCCGCAGGCAATAAGGCACCTTGACGATGTACACGCGGTCAAGGAAGGCCTCATTGTTTTTGTTATTACGGAAGGTCACCCATTCAGATTCGTTCGAGTGGGCGAGGATAATCCCGTTGAACGGCAGGGCGGAGATACCTTCCGTCCCGTTGTAGTTGCCTTCCTGGGTAGCCGTCAGCAGCGGATGCAGCACTTTAATCGGTGCTTTAAACATCTCGACGAATTCCATAATCCCCTGGTTCGCACGGCACAGCGCGCCTGAGTAACCGTAGGCATCCGGATCGTTTTGCGCGAAGTTTTCCAGCTTGCGGATATCGACTTTACCTACCAGAGCCGAGATATCCTGGTTGTTCTCATCACCGGGTTCTGTTTTGGCGATGGCGATCTGCTCAAGGATAGACGGCCAGACCTTCACCACGCGGAATTTGGTGATGTCGCCACCAAACTCGTGCAGGCGTTTTGCCGCCCACGGCGACATGATGGTACCGAGGTAGCGACGCGGGATGCCATACTCTTTATCCAGAATCTGCGCGTCTTCCTGCGGATTGAACAGGCACAGCGGATGGTCGTTCACCGGGCTGCGTTCACCGTTGGCGCTCAGCACATAGATAGGAACGCGCTGCATCAGCGACTTCAGGCGTTCAGCCAACGAGGATTTACCGCCCCCCACCGGGCCGAGTAAATAGAGGATCTGTTTCTTCTCTTCCAGACCCTGAGCGGCATGCTTCAGATAGGAGACAATCTGTTCGATGGCATCTTCCATACCATAGAACTCTTCAAACGCCGGGTATCGGGCGACCACCCGATTCGAAAAGAGACGGGAAAGCCGAGGCTCCAGGGCAGTGTCAACCATGTTTGGCTCACCAATGGCCATCAATAGCCGTTCTGCCGCATTGGCATAGGCACTGCGATCTTGCCGACAGATGGTAAGAAACTCCTGCAGTGTGAACTCTTCGTCCTTGGCAGCTTCATAGCGCTGGCGATAGTGATCGAATATATTCATGGCATGCCGTCCTTTCGTTTTTTAGCACAGGATAAGAGCCGTTCGTATGAGTAGTGGAGGCTCCCGGAAGAGAATCTCTCGCACCTCACTGCCAGAGCAGCAACCTGTGTGCCAGGTCAGACGCTAAGAACCGCAGGGTGTTCAGGAAAACTCTTCTTAAATTAAAGCGTAGATGGCATTTGCAAAACTTGCATGCCCAGAAAATCTACTTTCAATGACATATCAATAACTCATCCAAAAATTTCCACTGTCGTTATAAGACAAATGCACGTTTTTCATTCAGTGGTCATATAAATGAAAGCGTGTTGTCATCTGAAAAGTTAAAAATAACGGGTTAATCAGACTGATTAGCAGGCAAAAAATTTTGGGATGTACGGGAATGGCGGTTACACTTCATCCGCTGATTATTTGACTACAGGAAAGAATGGATTGTGACCAAACTCAAACTTCTGGCATTAGGCATCCTTGCCGCAACCGCAGTGAACACCGCGCAGGCGGAAAGTCAGTGGACGGTTGGCGCGGGTGTTGGCGTCATTAACAGCCCGTATAAACAGTATGACCGTGATGTTTATCCTGTTCCCGTTATCACCTATGAAGGCGACAACGTCTGGTTCCGCGGGCTCGGCGGCGGCTACTATCTCTGGAACGATAAGGCCGATAAGCTCTCCATCATGGCCTACTACGACCCAACGCACTTCAAGCCGGGTGACAGCGACAGCCATGCGCTTCGCCAGCTCGACAAGCGTAAAAGCACCATGATGGCCGGGCTCTCGTATGTACATAACACCGAGTATGGCTTCCTGCGTACGGCCCTGGCGGGTGACACGCTGGATAACAGCAACGGCTTTATCTGGGATCTGGCGTGGTTGTACCGCTACACCAACGGCGGGCTCACCCTGACGCCGGGTATCGGTGTGCAGTACAACAGCGAGAACTACAACGATTACTACTACGGCGTCTCTAAAAACGAGTCCCGCCGCAGTGGTCTGAAAAGCTACAGTGCAGATGACGGCTGGGATCCTTACCTGGAGCTGACCGCGAGCTACAACTTCCTCGGTGACTGGAGCGTGTACGGTACCGGCCGCTATGAGCGTCTGAGCGATGAAGTGAAGGATAGCCCGATGGTCGATAAGTCCTGGGCAGGCATCTTCTCTGTGGGTGTGAGCTACAAGTTCTGATTGTGCATTAATTTAGTGCAATTTATGCATCAAAACGGGGCGCTTGCGCCCCGTTTGCTTTAGCGTGGTGCAGGGAGTTTATCGCTTAACAATGCGAATCGTCTGCCCTAAACGGGACGGTTTTTCCTCACTCGCTTTTTGCGGGTTGCTCACGCAAGCGGTTTCCACGCAGACAAACGTTTTGTAGCCTTCATCCGTCATATCGGCCATGCTGACGGACAGCGCAGGGCCCGGGTTCCAGCCCACCACGTCGCTGTGATGATGATGGACCACTTCAATGCCGCGGTTCAGGGCGCCGTCGTGGATCACGCTGCACGCTTCCGGGTGCAGGTAAACGCGGTCGGTACGGTCAGGGAATGCCTGAACGCCGTCGCTCAGTTTGCCTTCTTTCGCGTTATCCACTTTGTCGATATAGGCATCGCCCAGGCCGCTCACCTTCACGGCGCTGATATCACCCACGTTGAAATAGGTGTGCAGGGCAGAGGTGGTTTCGAACTCGCCGTGAGCTTCCAGTTCGATTTCACAGGTTTTACCCAGCTTGAAGCGGGCATACAGGGTGAAATCGTGCGGCCAGAGGGCGCGGGTTTCATCATTAGCCTGCAGCTCAAAGGTCAGCACTGCGCCGTTGTCATCTTCGTTATGCGCTTTCAGCGTCCACTGCTGGTTGCGGGCAAAACCGTGAGACGGCAAACCCGGCTGTGCGGACGGGCCGAACCACGGCCAGCAGATCGGTACGCCACCGCGGATTGCGGCCCCTTTTTTGAAGGAGGTCGCATCGCTCAGCCATAAGCCTTCTGCTTCGCCTTCCGGTTTCCAGGAGAGCAGGTGGGCGCCGTTGAGCGCTACGGAGGCTTTAACGCGTGGGTGGTCAACGACGATGACATCAGCACCGTCAATCTGACGGCGGGAGAGCACAGGGGTAAGTTGTTCGACTACCGGAAGTGCAAAAATTTTATTAGTCATTAAGCAATCCTCTGTCTAAAAACAATAAAAAAGGCGACCGAAGTCGCCTTTTTGGATCAAACACTCATCTCAACTTATTTGGAGATGTGAGCGATCAGGTCCAGTACTTTGTTAGAGTAGCCAGTTTCGTTGTCGTACCAGGAAACCAGTTTCACGAAGTTGTCGTTCAGTGCGATACCTGCTTTAGCATCGAATACTGAAGTGCAGATTTCGCCGTTGAAATCGGTAGATACAACGTCGTCTTCGGTGTAGCCCAGAACGCCTTTCATTGCGCCTTCGGAAGCAGCTTTGATCGCTTTCTTAATTTCTTCATAAGAAGCAGCTTTTTCCAGACGAACGGTCAGGTCAACAACGGATACGTTAGGAGTTGGAACGCGGAACGCCATACCAGTCAGTTTGCCATTCAGTTCTGGCAGTACTTTACCTACAGCTTTAGCAGCACCGGTAGAGGATGGGATGATGTTCTGAGCCGCGCCACGGCCGCCGCGCCAGTCTTTGTGAGACGGGCCATCAACGGTTTTCTGAGTAGCGGTAGTCGCGTGAACGGTAGTCATCAGACCTTCGATGATGCCGAAGTTGTCGTTGATAACTTTAGCCAGCGGTGCCAGGCAGTTGGTGGTGCAGGATGCGTTAGACACGATATCCTGGCCAGCGTAAGTTTCGAAGTTTGCACCACGAACGAACATTGGGGTGTTGTCTTTGGAAGGACCAGTCAGAACAACTTTCTTCGCACCAGCGGTGATGTGTTTACGCGCAGTTTCGTCGGTCAGGAAGATACCGGTTGCTTCAGCAACAACGTCAACACCGATTTCGTTCCATTTCAGGTTAGCTGGGTCTTTTTCAGCAGTAACGCGGATGGTTTTGCCATTAACAACCAGGTGGCCGTCTTTCACTTCAACGGTGCCGTCGAAACGACCGTGAGTTGAGTCGTACTTCAGCATGTACGCCATGTATTCAGCGTCCAGGAGATCGTTGATACCAACGATTTCGATGTCAGAACGTTTCTGAGCAGCACGGAAAACAATACGGCCGATACGGCCAAAACCGTTGATACCTACTTTGATAGTCATATATTCCACCAGCTATTTGTTAGTGAATAAAAGGTTGCCTGTAAAATTACAAAAACCTTACGCAGCGTCAAGCGGAATCGTGTCAATCATTGCGACAAATCAATCCTGTGACTAACGTTTGTGCGACTGACTCGCCTCACTTTCCCTTTGAGCTTGCACCCATATGGGGGCTGAGCCGGGATTTTAAAGTCCTCGCAGGATAAAAATGTGAACGTGATCACAATTGCCTGACCGCTTATTCGCGACACATAAGTTTAGATCAAAAGTGCACGCAAGGGTGTTAATGTTTTGTTAGAATCCGGGTTGAAAGATGTCTGTTTCTACAGCGAGATGTAAGCATATGTCGAACCAACGTAACCCTGACGATTTGAAAAAAAACCTCACAGAAATGCAGTTTTACGTGACGCAGAATCACGGAACGGAACCGCCGTTCACCGGGCGTTTACTGCACAACAAGCGAGACGGCGTCTACCACTGCCTGGTCTGCGATGCGCCTCTGTTCAATTCACAAACGAAATTTGATTCTGGCTGCGGCTGGCCGAGTTTCTACGAGCCGGTGAGCGATGAGGCCATCCGCTACCTGACCGACTCGTCGCACGGTATGGTGCGTACGGAAATTCGCTGCGGCAACTGCGATGCGCACCTTGGGCACGTCTTCCCGGATGGCCCCCAGCCTACGGGCGAGCGTTTCTGCGTAAATTCGGCCTCAATGAGCTTCACCGATGATGAAAACGGTGACCAGATTAAGGGTTGAAAAAACGATTCAGCAAATTATTCCTTTGAAAGGGCGCGAGAGTGAATATTGATGACATGATTAGCGGCATGACGCCGGAGATTTATCAGCGTCTGGTGACCGCCGTAGAACTGGGAAAATGGCCCGACGGCGTTGCGCTGACGCCGGAGCAAAAAGAGAACAGTCTTCAGCTGGTGATGCTGTGGCAGGCGCGCAATAACACCGACGCGCAGCACATGACGATCGACACCAAAGGCCAGATGGTCATGAAGAGCAAGCGCGAGCTGAAAGAAGACTTTGGCATCACGCCGAAGCCGATTGCGACGATGAAAATGCAATAACGGTGCAGGTTGATACCCTCTCCCACAGGGAGAGGGCGTAAAAGACTACGCCTGTGTTTCCAGCCAGTCTTCGAGCGTATACAGCGTTGCGCCTTCCGCAGCCATATCCATAAACGCCTGAGCGCTGTCCTGCGGGTGAATGTTTACCCCGCGGCAGCCGTCGGTGATGACGCTGACGGTATACCCCAACTGGAGCGCGTCCAGCACGGTAAACTTCACGCAGTAATCCGTCGCCAGGCCCAGCACGATCAGCTCCGTGATTTCATGGTGGCGTAACCACGCGTCCAGCGCCGTTTTCTGGCGATGCCCGTTATCAAAAAACGCGCTATAGCTGTCGATAGCCGGGTTTTCACCTTTATGGAACACCGCGTCGATGGCTTTCTGGTTCAGGAGCGGATGCAGCTCCGCGCCTTCCGTCTGCTGTACGCAGTGATCCGGCCAGAAGGTTTGCGCCAGCCCGTCGAGTTCTCCCTGAGTGAAAGGCTCGACGTCGTGCTGGCTGGCAAAGCTGCCGTGGTTCGCCGGGTGCCAGTCCTGGCTTGCGACAACCGCTTCACCGCGGGCTTTGCACCAGTCAATCAGCGTGTTTGCCACGTCAACGGTGCTGTCACCTTCGGCGACGGCCAGCGCACCGCCCGCGCAGAAATCATTTTGCAAATCGACCAGTAGCAGGGCGCGTTGCTTCATGAGCACTCCTTATTCGTCCGGGGTCAGCTCGCCGCGCAGGTTTTGCATCATCGCGCTGCGAATGGACTGAATGTCCAGATCCTGACTCAGTAAATAGTGAAGTTTAGTCAGCGTTGCCTCAACGGTCATATCGAAGCCGCTGATAACCCCCGCATGTGCCAGCGCGTTGCCGGTGGCATAGCCGCCCATGTTGACCTTTCCGGACATACACTGGGTCAGGTTCACGACCACAATTCCGCGCTCGCTGGCTTCCTGAAGCTCTTTCAGGAATTCGCCGTTCTGCGGCGCGTTGCCGACGCCATAGGAGCGCAAAATCAGCGCTTTCACCGGCTGGCGCAGGAAGTTACGCACCACGTCGGCGGAGATACCCGGGTAGATAGTGACCACGCCAATCGGCTGCGGAGTGATCGGATGCACGATCAGCTCGCCGGCGGTGTTCGGCGCAGGCGGCGTGCCCAGACGACGGATATGAATCCCGGCCTCCAGCAGCGGCTGCAGGTTAGGGGAGGCGAAGGCGTCAAAACCGTCAGCATGGGCTTTGGTGGTACGGTTGCCGCGATACAGCCGGTTATTGAAGAACAGCGACACTTCGTTGATCGGGTAATTCGCCGCCACGTACAGGGAGTTCAGCAGGTTGATCTGCCCGTCCGAGCGCAGCTCCGCCAGCGGAATTTGCGACCCGGTGACGATAACCGGCTTGCTCAGGTTCTCCAGCATGAAGGAGAGCGCCGAGGCGGTAAACGCCATGGTGTCGGTGCCGTGCAGGATCACAAAGCCGTCGTACTGGTCGTAGTGGGCTTTAATGTCATCCGCGATGTGCTGCCAGTCTTCCGGCGTCATGTCGGAGGAGTCCATCAGCGGCTCGTATTCGTGGATGGTGAAGTCAGGCATTTCCGGACGGTGGAATTCTGGCATCAGCGCAAGCTGACGCTGAAGGTGACCGGAGACAGGGATATAGCCGTTTTCAGAGCGCTGCATACCGATGGTACCGCCAGTGTAGGCTACATAAATCGATTTCTTCTGCATGGTAGTGAGTTCTTGTTCTTCAAAAGAAAAAAATCCCCTCTTCGCGGGAAGAGGGGACGGTTTTTAACGGACGTTAGCGCAGGTCAGGCAAAACGCGTAACGACTCTGTGGATCGTTAAAGGCCGCAAGCTTGTCGCTTTCCGCCTTCATTGCTTTCGCCGCCGTGGCGACCGGCGCAGGCAGGTAAGCCTGCATCGCCTCCGGCAGCATGGCGCGTACCGAGCCGGACATGCTGTCCATGACCATATCGAAGAACGACGGCTCGTCCTGATAATACTCGATATGCCACTGCTTGAGCTTCGCCAGCTCGGCGGCTTTCTTAACCGCGTCATCGAAGTCGCCCAGGCTGTCCACCAGACCGTTGCTCTTCGCATCCTGGCCGGTCCAGACGTGGCCCTGTGCGATCTGGTCGATCTGCTCAGGCGTCTTTTTACGCGAGTCCGCCACCAGGGTGATAAAGCGCTTATAGCCGTTCTCAATGCTGAGCTGCATCATCTCAGAAACCTCCGGCGGCAGGGATTTGGTCACCGACACATCCGCCAGCGGAGAGGTGGCCACGCCATCGGTATGCACGCCCAGAGAATCCAGGCTATTCTCCACGGTGTTGATCACCCCAAAGATGCCAATCGAACCGGTCAGCGTGCTTGGGTTGGCTACGATGTAGTTGGCTGGGGTTGAGATCCAGTAACCCCCGGAGGCGGCCATTCCGCCCATGGATACGACGACCGGCTTGCCGGCGGCACGCGCCGCGGCCAGTTCAGCGCGGATCACCTCGGAGGCGCTGACGCTGCCGCCAGGGCTGTTCACCCGCAGGACGATCGCTTTCACTTTCGGATCCAGGCGAGCATCGCGGATTTGTGACGCGGTAGTATCTCCGCCCACGTTACCCGGGGTCTCCTGACCGTCCATGATGGCGCCGTTGGCAAACACTACCGCGACGCTGTTACCGCTGTCATCCGGCTTTTTCGTCGAGTAATCATACATGCTGATGGCGCTGTAATTTTTATCCTCTTTGCTCCAGCCAAACTGCTTGCTCAGGGATTTTTCAATCTCGGCGCTGGTGCCCAGGGCATCCACCAGTTTGTTATCCAGAGCATATTTCGCGGTATCACCGTCAACCTTACGCAGGCCATCCAGCACGCCTTTCGCGCCGGGGAACGCCTGCTCAGGCGTAATCTGGCGGTTGGCGGCAACGGTGCCGAGATAGTTCTGCCACAGCTCGCCAATCCAGCGGCTGTCCGCTTCACGGGCGGCAGGAGACATGTCGTCGCGGATAAACGGCTCGACGGCTGATTTATACGTGCCGACGCGGAAGACGTGGGTGGTAACCTTCAGCTTGTCGAGCAGGGATTTATAGTACAGGCCGTTGGTGGCAAAACCGTGCAGATCCACCGTCCCCTGCGGGGAGAGCCAGATTTTATTGGCGAAGCTCGCCAGATAATATTGCCCCTGGCTGTAGCTGTCGCCCACGGCAATCACCGGCTTGCCGCTGTCGCGGAATTCACGCAGCGCTTTACCGATGTACTGCATTGAAGGCTGATCGCCTCCGGCGAAATCTTTCAGATCCAGCACGATCCCGGTGATGTTACGGTCGTCTTTGGCCTGACGGATGGTATCGACGATATCGAACAGGGAGTTTTCCTGCAGACGGTCTGATGTCGCGCCAAACAGCTGGCGGCTGATTGCCCCCAGACGGTTGCTGGCGGACGGTTTATCAACGATAACGCCAGTGATATCGAGTAACAGGGCCCCGCGAGTCGAATGCTGCGCCTGATTCGCGTTGCTGATATGCATCCAGATGCCCGCGCAAACCAGAACCAGCAGGATGAAGAAGATGTTCATCACCAGGTTGCGGACGAAGTTGAGCAGTCGCCACGTCCATTTAAAGAAACCGGCAATGATTCGCCAAAGGGTTCGCATGTATTCTCCCTAACCAGAAAATGACTGTTTCCGTCGCCACTGGACGGTAATGTGGGGTTATCGTAATGACCCAACCGCCACTTGTCAGCAGGAATCGCCTGCCAGTCTGTAACAAAATCTGCCGTCGTGTTAATTTTGTGAGTAAATTTCAAGAAAGGAGTTAACCAATGGACGCACTCGAACTGCTTGTTAACCGCCGTAGCGCTTCCCGTCTGGCCGAACCTGCCCCGGCAGGCGAGCAGCTGGAGAACATTCTGCGTGCCGGCATGCGTGCCCCCGATCACGGCACGCTGCAGCCGTGGCACTTCTTTGTGATTGAAGGCGAAGGCCGCGATCGTTTCAGCCAGCTGCTGGAACAGGGCGCGGTTGCCGCCGGGCAGGATGAGAAAGGTATCGACAAGGCGCGCAATGCCCCGTTCCGCGCCCCGATGATTATCGCCGTCGTGGCGAAATGCCAGGCCGGCCATAAGGTGCCGGTCTGGGAGCAGGAAATGTCCGCAGGCTGCGCGGTGATGGCGATGCAAATGGCCGCCGTCGCGCAGGGCTTTAACGGTATCTGGCGTACCGGTGCGCTGACCGAAAGCCCGGCGGTCCGTGACGGTTTTGGCTGCGGTGAGCATGACAAAATTGTCGGTTTCCTCTATCTCGGCACCCCGCAGCTTAAAGCCTCCAGCACCATCAGCATTCCGGACACCACGCCTTTCGTCAGCCATTTCTGATAACGCACCTAAACTGTCTGGATTCTGAGCATCTGCCGCAGAATTCAGACAGTCATACTTACCTCTTTATGGAATGAGCGCTACCATAGCGCGATTGAGATGACAGGAGACGTCCATGAGCGAGCAAACCATTCGTTTAACGCAGTACAGCCACGGAGCCGGTTGCGGTTGTAAAATTTCCCCGAAAGTGCTGGAGACCATCCTGCACAGTGAACAGGCGAAGTTTGTCGACCCGAACCTGCTTGTCGGCAATGAAACGCGTGACGATGCTGCAGTTTATGACTTAGGTAACGGCACCAGCATTATCAGTACTACCGACTTCTTTATGCCGATTGTCGACAACCCGTTCGACTTCGGGCGCATTGCGGCCACCAACGCCATCAGCGATATCTTCGCGATGGGCGGTAAGCCGATCATGGCGATTGCCATTCTGGGCTGGCCGATCAACACCATCCCGCCGGAAGTGGCCCGCGAGGTGATTGATGGCGGACGTTTTGCCTGCCAGCAGGCGGGGATTGCGCTGGCCGGTGGTCACTCTATTGATGCGCCGGAGCCTATCTTTGGCCTGGCCGTTACCGGCGTAGTGCCGACCGAACGCGTGAAGCGCAACAGCACCGCGCAGGCGGGCTGCAAACTGTTCCTCACCAAGCCGCTGGGCATTGGCGTGCTGACCACAGCCGAGAAAAAATCCCTGCTGAAACCGGAGCACAAAGGCCTGGCAACCGAAGTCATGTGCCAGATGAACCTCGCCGGTGCGGCGTTTGCCAATATCGACGGCGTGAAGGCGATGACCGACGTCACCGGTTTTGGTCTGCTGGGGCACCTCTCTGAAGTGTGTCAGGGCGCGGGCGTGCAGGCGCAGGTCTGGTATCAGGACGTGCCGAAGCTGCCGGGCGTGGAGGAGTATATTGCTCAGGGCGCGGTCCCGGGCGGTACCCAGCGCAACTTCGCCAGCTACGGTCACCTGATGGGCGAAATGCCTGAGGAGTGGCGCAGCCTGCTGTGCGATCCGCAAACCTCCGGCGGCCTGCTGCTGGCGGTCACGCCGGAATCCGAAGCCGAGGTTCAGGCCACTGCCGCCGAGTTCGGCATCACCCTGACGGCGATCGGCGAGCTGGTGACCGCGCGCGGTGGCCGACCGATGATTGAGATCCGTTAATTCGATGCGGTTGTTTATTGCCGAAAAGCCGAGCCTGGCCCGTGCTATTGCCGATGTGCTGCCTAAACCGCATCGCAAAGGCGACGGCTTTATCGAATGCGGTAACGGGCAGGTGGTCACCTGGTGTATTGGTCACCTGCTTGAGCAGGCGCAGCCGGATGTCTACGACAGCCGCTACGCCCGCTGGAATTTAAACGATCTGCCCATCGTGCCGGAAAAATGGCGCCTGCAGCCCCGACCTTCGGTCACCAAACAGCTCAACGTGATTAAGCGCTTCCTGCATGACGCCGCTGAAATTGTGCACGCGGGTGACCCGGACAGGGAAGGGCAGCTGCTGGTGGATGAGGTTCTGGACTATCTTGAGCTGGCGCCGGAAAAGCGCCAGCAGGTGCAGCGCTGCCTGATTAACGACCTCAACCCGCAGGCCGTTGAGCGGGCGATCTCTCGCCTGCGCGCCAACAGCGAGTTTATTCCGCTGTGCGTCTCGGCTTTAGCCCGCGCCCGCGCCGACTGGCTGTACGGCATCAACATGACCCGCGCGTACACCATCCTCGGGCGCAACGCGGGCTATCAGGGCGTGCTCTCCGTGGGGCGCGTGCAGACGCCGGTGCTGGGGCTGGTCGTGCGTCGTGACGAAGAGATTGAGAACTTCGTCGCCAAAGATTTCTTTGAGGTGAAAGCGCATATCGTCACGCCTAAAGACGAACGCTTTACCGCCGTCTGGCAGCCTAGCGATGCCTGTGAATCGTATCAGGATGAAGAGGGGCGACTGCTCCATCGTCCGCTGGCGGATCACGTGGTTAACCGCATTACCGGCCAGCCGGCTATCGTCACCAGCTATAACGATAAACGGGAATCAGAACCCGCGCCGCTGCCGTTCTCGCTTTCTGCACTTCAGATTGAGGCGGCCAAAAAGTTTGGCTTAAGCGCGCAGAACGTGCTGGACATCTGCCAGAAGCTCTACGAAACCCACAAGCTCATCACCTATCCGCGTTCGGACAGCCGCTATCTGCCGGAAGAACACTTTGCCGGTCGCCACTCGGTGATGAACGCCATTAGCGTGCACGCGCCGGATCTGCTCCCGCAGCCGGCGGTGAATCCGGACACCCATAACCGCTGCTGGGACGACAAAAAAGTCGATGCTCACCACGCGATTATCCCGACGGCGCGCGCCAGCAACGTCAACCTGACCGAGAACGAAGCGAAGGTCTATAACCTGATCGCCCGTCAGTACCTGATGCAGTTCTGCCCGGACGCGGTATTCCGTAAGTGCGTGATTGAGCTTGAGATTGCCAAAGGCAAGTTTATCGCCAAAGCGCGTTTCCTCGCGGAAGCGGGCTGGCGCACGCTGCTGGGTAACAAAGAGCGCGACGAAGAGAACGACGGCACGCCGCTGCCGGTGGTCGCCAAAGATGACGAACTGCTGTGCGAGAAGGGCGAAGTGGTTGAACGTCAGACCCAGCCGCCGCGCCATTTCACCGATGCGACACTGCTGTCGGCGATGACCGGGATCGCCCGGTTTGTGCAGGATAAAGATCTGAAGAAGATCCTGCGCGCCACCGACGGTCTGGGGACGGAAGCGACGCGAGCGGGGATCATCGAGCTGCTCTTTAAGCGCGGCTTCCTGGAGAAAAAGGGACGCTACATCCACTCAACGGAACCGGGCCGGGCGCTGATTCATTCTCTGCCGGAGCTGGCCGCGAGGCCGGACATGACCGCGCACTGGGAATCGGTGCTGACGCAGATCAGCGAGAAGCAGTGCCGCTATCAGGACTTTATGCAGCCGCTGGTCGGGACGCTTTACCAGCTGATCGATCAGGCGCGCAGCACGCCGGTGAAAACGTTCAGAGGGATGGTTGCGCCCGGTGGCGGCGCGAAGAAACCGTTCAAGAAGAAAAAGAGCGCGGCCTGATACGCCCGGTTTTCTCCCTCTCCCTGTGGGAGAGGGCCGGGGTGAGGGCTCCCGGCCGCACGCGATAAACCTTAAATCACACCCTGACCAATCATCGCATCCGCCACCTTCACGAACCCGGCGATATTCGCCCCGCGCACGTAGTTGGTTTGCGACGCCTCGCCGCCGTACTCCACGCAGGCATGGTGAATATCCAGCATGATGTGGTGCAGGCGCGCATCCACTTTTTCCGCCTTCCAGCCGAGACGCGCGGCGTTTTGCGCCATCTCGAGGCCGGAGGTCGCCACGCCGCCCGCGTTAGCGGCCTTGCCCGGCGCAAACAGCACGCCCGCTTCCAGGAACAGGTCCGTCGCGTCGATGGTGGTCGGCATATTCGCCCCTTCGGCCACCGCTTTTACGCCGTTGCTAATCAGGGTACGTGCGGCGTCCGCATCCAGCTCGTTCTGCGTTGCGCACGGCAGGGCGATATCCACCGGAACGCCCCACGGCTGTTTCCCTTCCAGGTAGGTCAGGCCAAGCTCCCGGGCATAATCCGCCACGCGACCGTCGCGGCTGGCTTTGATTTCACACAGGCGCGCCAGCTTCTCTGCCGTAAAGCCCGCTTCATCCACTACCGTGCCGCTGGAGTCAGAGGCGGTCACCACGCGAGCGCCAAGCTGCATCGCTTTCTCAATCGCGTACTGCGCCACATTACCTGAGCCGGACACCGCGACGCGCATACCTTCAAAGCCTAAACCGTGACGCTTGAGCATCGCCTCGGTGAAGTAAACCAGGCCGTATCCCGTCGCTTCCGGGCGGATCAGGCTCCCGCCAAACGACAGCCCCTTGCCGGTAAAGACGCATGCGCTGTTGTTGGAGAGCTTTTTCATCATCCCGGCCATAAAGCCCACTTCACGTCCGCCCACGCCGATATCACCGGCAGGAACGTCGGTATCCGGGCCGAGGTGACGGTAGAGTTCGGTCATCAGCGCCTGGCAGAAGCGCATGACTTCGCCTTCGCTTTTGCCTTTCGGGTCGAAATCGCTGCCGCCTTTCCCACCGCCCATCGGTAGCGTGGTGAGGGCGTTTTTAAAGGTCTGCTCGAAGCCGAGGAATTTCAGAATCGACAGGTTCACGGACGGATGAAAACGCATGCCGCCCTTAAACGGGCCAATGGCCGAGTTAAACTGAACGCGCCACGCGCGGTTAACCTGTACCTGGTTGCGATCGTCAACCCACGTCACGCGGAACTGGATCACGCGCTCTGGCTCGACCAGGCGTTCAAGCAGAGACATCTGGCGATAACGCGGGTTTTGTTCAAGGAAGGGCCACAGGGTGGTCATAACTTCACGCACGGCCTGCGCGAACTCGCTTTGGTGCGTGTCGCGCTGCTGAACATGGGCAAGGAAACTTTCCAGAGAGCGTGTCTGATCCATAGATATAAGAACCTCTTATCGTATTTTATGTTTATTACTTATGCGATTTGTGTTGTTTTTTTGACTATACCACCCGTACCGCTTTGTGAGGCAAGCAGAAATTTATGACGAAAGGGAAATTAATGAGAGGGCGGGCGTCATAACGAAAAGCGATGAAGAGATAAATTAAAGGTTCGGCTCTGGTTTACCGTTATAGTCATTATCAAGGAACTACTGGAAGATGTGTCTATGAAACGTTATCTACTCACCGCGTTATGTCTGATCTTTACCGCAGGCGTGCAGGCCAACCCCATTCTCCCGGACGTGGAAGTGAATGTGCCGCCGGAAGTGTTTAGCTCCAGCGGCCAGAATCAAACGGTGCAGCCCTGTAATCAGTGCTGTATCTATCAGAATCAGAACTACTCGGAAGGGGCCGTTGTGAAAGCGGACGGCATTCTGCTGCAGTGCCAGCGCGACGAGCGCGCCATCAGCACGAACCCGCTGGTCTGGCGTCGCGTAAAACAATAAAGGCTTCCAGCAGCGGAATATCCGCGGGGGCTAAGGCGTAGCCAAACGCCTCTTCCGGCGTACACCACGCGAGCGCGCTGTGGTAGTGCGCCGTGAGCTCGCCGCGAAAATCAGGAACGTGCCAGGCATGCAGGTTAATCAACCGCTGCGAGACTTCCCGCTGGTGGCTTGCCACGTATTGCCCCGGCAGGGCGTCAATGCCCAACTCTTCACGCAGCTCGCGGATAAGCGCTTCTGGCTGGGTTTCTCCGGCCTCGACTTTACCGCCTGCAAATTCCCACATTCCCGGCTGGTCGGCGTGGGCAGGGCGCTGCGCCAGTAAAATGTTGCCGTCTTTTTCGATGATGGCGGCAACGACATCGAGTGTTTTCAGCATGGTCGTCAATAATTGATAGCGAAAAAAGACATATTATCGTGCCCTTTCTCAGAGTCCATTAAACAGGAGAATCAGGTGAAAGAGTCCACCGCCTGGGTTGCCCCCCTCGAATCCCTTCCCGCCAGCCTAAAACCGATAGCCGCCATGCAGAAAAAGCACTTTGGCGCGGTGCTGAATCCCACCCGCTGGTGGGGGCGAATGCCGCGTCTGTTCTGGCTGGTGGCGCTGTTTGTCGGCTTTCTGGAGCGTCGTCACGCGCGCCTGACGCCCGCGCTGCGTTCGCTGCTCATGACGCGGGTATCCCAGCTCTGTCACTGCGCTTTCTGTATTGATGCCAACAGCCTGCGTCTGGCCGAGCGCTGGGGCGCGCTGGATAAGGTTCAGGCCGTGAGCGACTGGCAGGATTCCGCCTTGTTTACCGAGCAAGAGCGCGCGGCGCTGGCCTACGCCGAGGCGATGACCGCCACGCCGCCCCGGGCGGATGAGGCAGTCAGAACGGCGCTGAAGCGCCACTTCACGGATGATGCCATCACCGAGATGACGGCGCTGATTGCGTTTCAGAATCTCTCCGCCCGCTTTAATGCCGCGCTGGATATTCCGGCGCAGGGGCTGTGCGCCACGTTTAACGAGACTCCTCATGCTTGACCGTCATCTTCATCCGCGGGTAAAGCCCGTTCTGAATCGTCTGGTTTCCGTGCTGGATAAGCCGGGCATCACGCCCGACGGATTGACCCTGACCGGGTTTGCCATCGGCGTGCTGGCGCTGCCGTTTCTGGCCCTCGGCTGGTATCCGGCGGCGCTGGCCGCCATCGTGCTTAACCGCCTGCTGGATGGTCTGGACGGCGCGCTGGCGCGCCGGAGAGGGCTGACCGATGCGGGGGGGTTTCTCGACATCGCGCTCGATTTTCTGTTCTACGCCCTGGTGCCGTTTGGCTTTGCACTCGCGGCTCCGGCAGAGAATGCGCTCGCGGCCGCCTGGCTGCTGTTTGCGTTTATCGGTACCGGCAGCAGCTTTCTGGCGTTTGCGGCCCTGGCCGCAAAGCACGACATCGACAACCCCGGCTATGCGCACAAGTCGTTTTATTACATCGGTGGGTTAACGGAAGGGACGGAGACCATCGCGCTGTTCGTGCTGTGCTGCCTCTTCCCGGCGCACTTTGCGCTGTTCGCGTGGGTATTCGGCGCGCTGTGCTGGCTGACCACCACAACGCGCGTCTGGAGCGGTTATGTAACGCTGAAGTCACTCACCCGTTAGAGAGTACTCTCGGGCCCGCGCTCTCCGGTGGTGACCGGGTTCTGCGGGTGACTGCTCCATTCGTACCAGCCGCCGTCATAGACGGCGACATTCTTCCAGCCCATCGCCCGGGCGTACATAAAGGTTTCTGACGCGCGCCACCCGGTGCCGCAGTAAAACGCGACGTGCTGTTCCGGCAGAATATTCCAGCGCTTCCACTGGGCGGCGATATCGTCCGCGCTGCGCATGGTGCCATCCGGGTTATGGAAATCTTCCATATGGGTCGCGTCGCTGCCCGCATGACCCCAGCGGGCACCGGCTATTTCACCTTTTGGCTTGATGTAGCTGTAGCCGCTGGTTTCGCCGATGAACTCCGGCCACGAACGAATGCTGACCAGGGAGGCATCCTGACGGTGCAGCATCCCCCGCGCCTGTTCCATATCAACCATCAGCTGCGGCTGGCCGGGGATCGGCGCGCCGAAATCGGGTGCTGGCGTCACTTTGCCGGGCGTGCCGCGTTCAACCGGGAGGCCTGCATCCGACCACGCCTTCCAGCCGCCGTCGAGAATGCGCACATCCTTCACGCCCGCATACAGCATGATCTGCGCCACGCGCGCGGCGGCGTAAACGTCACGGCCATACAAAATAACGGTGGTGTCGTGACGGATACCGTGCTTCGCCAGCATCGCTTTCAGCTTGTCGTCGGAGACTTTATTCCACAGCGGCTCGCTCTCCACCTCGTTGGTGTCGATGTAGCCCGCGCCGGGAATGTGGTTCAGCAGGTAAAACTTCGGTGCGCCCCAGGCGGCTTCAATCACTTTCCAGTCACCCGCCGGCGCGGCGGTCACGGGTTTACCCTGCTGGAGGCGGTGGATCCACTGCGGGTAAACCAGCTGTTCAAAGTGGGGCAGGCGCTGAAGGCGGTCGGGCGTCTGCAGCGCGTCGCTGAGCAGCGAGACCTGGCGGTATCCGGCTTTCTCCAGGCGGGACTTCACCGCCAGGTTATCGTTCTCGTCGCCGTACAGGGCGATGGCGGTTGCAGGCGTAAGCTGATGCTGTTTTGCCCAGCTCGCAATCTGCTCGTCGCTCATTGCGCCCAGCCAGGCGGCAGCCAGGTTGAGTGCGGCGGGTTCATGTCCTGAGGGGCCGCTGAGGGTTTGCGGCCAGCCGTTATAGAACGCGCTGGGGCGGGTGTCGACAGGCGTGCCGTGCTGCGCCTGAAGCTGGGAGAGCGTCATCGCGTTGGGCATATCAGCCGCCAGAGAGGAAAAGGACGCGAGGCCGCAGAGCAGGGCCAGCGCGGTCAGTTGAGAAACACGTTTCATCGAATAACCTGACGTCAGTAAAAGAGGGGGGCATTGTCGTCTCTCCCGAAACGGAAAACATTGCGTTAGCACATTATTGCCAGCGAGAAATCTCAATCAGCTCGCCGCCGGGCGGAATATCATCCTCATCGTGCGTGACCAGCACCACCGGGATATTGCGCGCGCGGACGGCGTCAAAAACCCATTCCCGAAACGCTATGCGCAGCGTTTTATCGAGACGACTGAACGGTTCGTCCAGCAGTAGCGCCTGCGGCTCTGCGAGCAGGGCGCGCAGCAGGCTGACCCGGGCACGCTCCCCGCCGGAAAGGGTGGCCGGATCGCTGGCGTAATGACCGCTCAGCCCGGCGGAATCCAGCGCCTGCTCGACCGCTTCCCGACGCGCTCTCCCTACGATGCGCTCAGGCAAGGCCAGCAGCAAATTTTGCCCGACGCTGAACGGTTCAAACAGCAGCGCGTCCTGAAAGAGAATGCCCAGCCCGCGGGATTCGACGGGAAGGCCGTCGCAGCGACGCGCGTCGAGCCACAGTTCGCCCCGCGCCTGGAAATCGTCTGACAGCGCGCCGACCATCCACGCAAAAAGGGTCGATTTGCCGCTGCCGGACGGCCCCATCAGGGTAACGATCTCCCCGCGAGGAACGCAAAAATTGACCTCGCGGAAAAGCGGTTCGATGGTGAGATCTTTTACCTTCAGCATTAACGTAATCCTTGACGGTAGCGGCCCGCGAGTCGGGATAACAGGGCGGCAAGACCGAACACCGTGCCCGTGACCAGCAGTAATCCCAGCGCCCTGCTGGCGAGAACGGGGATGCTGCCCCCGCTGCTGAGCGCGACGGTTTCGGTAGTCAGCGTGGCGAAACGCCCCGCGCCAAGCCAGAGCGTCGGCATGTATTGCGCCATGCTGACGGAAAAGCCGGTGGCAAAGGCCAGCAGCGCAGGGCGCACCAGAAGGGGGCATTTCAGCAGTAAGAATATTTTCGCCCGTCGCCAGCCGAGCGTTCTGGCGGTAAGGATAAGCCGGGGATCGATTCGCCGCCAGGCGGGCTGCAGAACCAGCAGCATCCAGGGTAATACCCACAGCAGATGGCTCCAGAGCACGGCGGCATAGTGCCCGTCGAGTCCCAGACGCAATGCAATAAAGTATTGCCCGGTGACGAGCGGCAGCGCAGGAAGGGCGAGCGGTGACCACACCCACGCTGCGCCGCGCTGCGGTCCCCATTCCAGCCAGAGAAAAATGACGATGAGGGCGATCAGGCTCGACAGCAGGCCGAAGGAAAGGCTGGTCTCCACGGGGCCAACGTCGCCCCCTTGCGCCAGCATCAGCAGTACCGCAGCGCACAGGACGCTGCACGCTGGCAGTAACCCGCTGAATGCCCGCTCAGGCAGGGCGCGCTGAGACCTTCGGCGCGTTCCCGCGAGTTCCGGAATTGTGCGACGCCATGCCTTCCAGAGGCCGTATCCGAGGGCGGCCAGCGCGGCCAGCAGCACAAGGAGAAGCAGGCACAGCAGCATTCCTTTTGCCTGCTGCTGCGCGTCGCCCTGGCTTAGCCACTGAAAGGCCAGCACGGCCAGGGTGGGCGGGTTGCCGGGCCCGAGAACGATCGCCACGTCCACGACCGAGAGCGACCATGCCAGCACCGCCAGCATCACCGCGCCGAGGACAGGCGCGATCGCCGGGAGGATCAGCCAGCTGAGCGTCTGATAACGCCCGTAGCCAAAGGTTTGCAGGACGATCTTCTGCTGCGCGAGCCGTTTTTCCGGCAGCACGGCGTAAATGGCCCACAGTACGAACGCGCTCTCTTTGACCGCGAGCGTCAGGCCCAGCCCGACGCCGTAGCGGTCAAACGGAGCCGTACAGATGGTACAGAGCTGATAAAACAGACCGCCCTCGGCAAACAGCAGCAACGCGCTGGTGGCGAACGCCACATGGGGGATCGCCAGTAGCCACGGCAGGCGGGTTGTGAGGCGTCGCCAGCGTTGACCGGGCCACAAAAGGCAGACGAAGAAAAGGGCAATCAGCAACGCCCCCAGCGTGGCGATGAGCGTTGAGACCAGCGTGGCGACGGTCGCCTGTGGCAGCTGCGGATCGTTCAGCAGCCGCTGCCAGTTTGTCGCAGAAAGCGCCGGTGCGAACAGCATCACGCCTGCGGGCAGGATCGGCAGATAAATCACCGCCATCGCCAGCCAGACAAGCCCGCTCAGCGGGTGCCGTAACGACGCAGCCATTCCTGCTCCAGCGCGTTCACCCAGGCGGACTGCGGCTCTGCAAGCACCTGCGGCAGCCCCTGAGGCGTATGGGCCAGCAGCTGTTTCGCTTCCTCTTCGGGCAGCGCTTTCGCATCCAGGACGCTCGGGTCTCCCCAGATGGCCGGGTCGGCCTTGCGGATTTGCGCCTGCGGTGACAGCAGGAAATTAGCGACCACCTTTGCACCCGCGCTCGCGCTGGCATTGGCCGGGATAGCCACAAAATGGACGTTGCCGAGCATCCCGCTCTCGAAACCAAAGCTGTAGCTGTCGGCGGGCAGTTCGCCGCTCGCCACTTTCTGCTGCGCATGGGACGGGTTAAAGGTCAGCGACAGGTTCAGACTGCCGCTGGCAAGCAGGGCATCCATTCGGGCAGGTGAGGGAGGGAAATCTTTTCCTTCGCGCCACAGCAGCGGGTGCAGCTTATCGAGGTAGGCCCAGAGCGGTGCCGTAACCTCAGCAAACGTTGCATCGGGCGCTTTTTGTAACGCCTCAGGGCGATCGGTGAACGTCAGCAGCAGCTGCTCCAGAAAGGCCGTGCCGGTAAAATCGGGCGGGCGAGGATAGCTGACTTTGCCCGGATGCTGCTGCGCGTACGCCAGTAGCGCCTGGGGATCCACCGGCGGCGTCGGCATGCTGGCTTTGCGGGCGATAAAGGTCAGCTGCGCGCCGCCCCACGGGGATTCCGCCCCGTCGGTTGGAATCGCAAAATCTTCCGTGACGGGTTTGCGGGTATCGACATAGCGCCAGTCTGGCAACGTCTGCGCCCATCCGGTTTGCAGCAGGTTCGCCTCTTTTAACGTGCGGAAGTTTTCGCCGTTGACCCACAGCAGGTCAACCGAGCCGTTGGCCTTACGTCCTGCGGCGGCTTCCGTCTGGATCCGTTTTACCGCATCGGCGGCGTCCGCCAGCGGGACGATTTTTAGGGTAATGGCGTAGTGCGTTTGCATCTCACCGCTGACCCACTCAAGGTAGCGGTTGACCGCCGGATCGCCGCCCCAGGCGTTAAACCAAACGGTCTGGCCTTTGGCCTGCTGTTGGATGGCGTGCCAGCTTTCGGCGGCACACAGGGGGGCTGCCAGCAGCAGACCGGTCAAGAACGCGCAAAAACGCACACGGCGCATAATGCCTCACTTTTTAACAGACGGGAGATAACGGGAAAACAGCCGGCGCGTCGCCAGCGGCAATAACCCCAGTAGTGTAAAGGCGATTAGCATGCCCGGCGACAAAATATCGCGCAGCGACGCCACTTTCCCCAGCTCGCGCCCGGCGTTCAGAAAGACAACCGTCGCGGGCAGCATGGCGACCTGGCTGACCCACCAGTAGCGATATACGCCAATGCGGGTCAGCCCCATCAGCAAATTCACCAGGAAAAACGGGAACAGCGGCATCAGGCGCAGCGCAAAAAGATAGCCCGCGCCGTCATGCGCCATACCGGCGTTCACCGTTTTCATCTGCTGAGCAAACCGCCGCTGGACCCCGTCGCGCAGCAGATAACGGCTGGCGAGCATCGCAAGCGTGGCCCCGAGCGTGGAGGCAAACGAGACCAGCACGGTGCCTTCCCACAGGGGAAATAACGCCCCGCCCAGCAGGGTGAGGATCGCCGCGCCGGGGATCGACAGGGCGGAGACCACCACATAGAGCGCAAAAAAGATCAGCGCGCTTCGCAGCGGCGCGTGGTCAACATGGGAGAGGAGTGCCTGCTGGTGGGTTTTAATCCCTTCCAGGGAGAGCGTGCCTGGAGGAAGCATGACAAACGTCAGAATAAATGCGCCCAGAAGGGCGCACAGGAAAGCGAGTTTTCGAATGTTCACGCGTCATTACAGCTTGAATTTAGCCCACACCGGCGCGTGGTCAGAGGGTTTTTCCATGCTGCGGATCTCGTAGTCGATCCCGGTTTCGATGCAGCGCTCTGCCAGCGGCGAACTGGCGAGCAGCAGGTCGATACGCAGGCCACGGTTGTCGTCAAAGCCTTTTGAGCGGTAGTCAAACCACGAGAAGCGATCCTGCGTGTCCGGGTTGGCGGTACGGAAGGTATCCACCAGCCCCCAGTCCAGCAGGCGCTGCATCCACTCGCGCTCTTCCGGCAGGAAGGAGCATTTGCCGGTACGCAGCCAGCGTTTGCGGCTGTCTTCACCGATGCCAATATCCAGATCGGTCGGGCTGATATTCACATCACCCATGATCAGCACCGGATTGTCTTTATTGAGTTCGGTTGTCAGGTAGTTCTGCAGATCCTGATAAAACTTGGCCTTAGCAGGGAATTTGGTCGGATGGTCGCGGCTCTCGCCCTGGGGAAAGTAACCATTAATCACGGTGATGTTCCCCAGCGGGGAAGGAAGTTCCGCCATGATGATGCGGCGCTGTGCTTCTTCGTCATCGCCGGGAAACCCACGGCGGACTGAAACTGGCGTCTCTTTGGTCAACAGCGCAACGCCGTAATGGCCTTTCTGCCCATGATAGAAGACGTTGTAGCCGAGCTTCGCCACCTCTTCGAGGGGGAACATGTCGTCGTGAACCTTGGTCTCCTGCAGGCCGATCACATCTGGCTGATGTTGTTCAACGATAGCTTCAAGCTGATGGGGGCGGGCGCGCAGGCCGTTGATATTAAAAGAGACAAATTTCATAGTCGCTGCCAGTGCAAGGTGAATAGTGCATGGATGGTAGCAGAATTTGCGTCAACTGTTACCGGGTTCGGCCAATAACTGCGACAGATAATGCCGGTGGTGCAATATTTGCACCATTCTGACGCGCATCGCCCTCAAACAGGGCGTAAATGACCGATAAATTTCGCGAGCGATCACAATTCCAGAATTATATTTGGCCTGTGCATACTCTTTCTGATTTTCATGCGGCAAAGCGCCGCTTGTCGTAAAAATATTCACTTTTTATGCACTAACAGTGAATAACTCCATATTGTAACTTATTGATATTCTGTTACCTCAACCCGTTTATGCAATTTTATCGCTGGCTGGCACGAAGGCTGCAATCTACATTCACAGTGCAAACACCCAATTATTTAACATTCAAATAACTTTTTATTTACCGGATGAGGTCGCTATGTCTCTGTCAATTACGCGTGAAAATTTCGATGAATGGATGATGCCGGTTTACGCTCCGGCGGCTTTTATTCCGGTTCGTGGGGAAGGCTCGCGCCTGTGGGATCAGCAGGGTAAAGAGTATATCGACTTTGCAGGTGGGATTGCGGTCAACGCGCTGGGTCATGCGCACCCTGCGCTGCGTCAGGCGCTGAATGACCAGGCGGCGAAGTTCTGGCATACCGGCAACGGCTTTACTAACGAGCCCGCGCTGCGCCTGGCCAAAAAACTGATCGACGCGACGTTTGCCGAAAAGGTCTTTTTCTGTAACTCGGGGGCTGAAGCCAACGAAGCGGCGCTGAAGCTGGCGCGCAAATATGCGCACGATAAATTTGGTACCCACAAGAGCGGCATCGTGGCGTTTAAAAACGCCTTCCACGGGCGCACGCTCTTTACCGTCAGCGCGGGCGGCCAGCCTTCCTACTCGCAGGATTTCGCACCGCTGCCGCCGGATATCCGTCACGGTGTTTATAACGATCTGCAGTCCGCCAGCGAGCTGATTAACGACACCACCTGCGCGGTGATCGTCGAGCCGATGCAGGGCGAGGGCGGCGTGCTTCCGGCGCAAAAAGCCTTCCTGCAGGGGCTGCGCGAGCTGTGCGATCGCCACAACGCGGTCCTGATTTTCGACGAAGTGCAGACCGGCGTGGGCCGCACCGGCGAGCTGTATGCCTATATGCACTATGGCGTAACGCCGGACGTGCTTTCGACCGCCAAAGCGCTGGGCGGCGGCTTCCCGATTGGCGCGACGCTGACCACCGATAAATTCGCCAGCGTAATGACCGTAGGTACCCATGGCACCACCTACGGCGGCAACCCGCTGGCAACCGCCGTTGCCGGGCAGGTTCTGGACATCATTAACACGCCTGAGGTGCTGAAAGGCGTTAAGCAGCGTCACGACTGGTTTGTCGAGCGCCTGAATGCCATCAACGGCAAAACGGGGCTGTTTAAAGAAATTCGCGGTCTGGGGCTGTTAATCGGCTGCGAGCTCACCGCCGAGTTTGCCGGAAAAGCTAAACTTATTTCACAGGAAGCGGCAAAAGTGGGCGTGATGGTGCTGATTGCCGGTGCCAACGTGGTGCGTTTTGCGCCGGCGCTGATCGTCAGCGAGGAAGAGGTGCAAACCGGTCTGGACCGTTTTGCGCTGGCGTGTGAAAAAGTGAAATCCGGGGTGTCATCATGATGGTCATCCGTCCCGTTGAGCGCGGCGATCTCGCCGGGCTCATGCAGCTTGCCGGTAAGACGGGAGGCGGGCTGACCTCGCTTCCTGCCGATGAAAAAACGCTGTCGGCGCGCATTGAGCGCGCCCTGCAAACCTGGCAGGGGACGTTGCCAAAAAGCGAACAGGGGTATGTGTTCGTGCTGGAAGACACCGACACGGGGACCGTGGCCGGGATCTGCGCCATCGAAGTGGCCGTCGGGCTTAACGACCCGTGGTACAACTACCGCGTCGGCACCATGGTTCACGCCTCGAAAGAGCTGAACGTCTATAACGCGCTGCCCACGCTGTTCCTCTGTAATGACCACACGGGCGCCAGCGAGCTGTGCACGCTGTTCCTCGACCCGGCGTGGCGCAAAGAGGGCAACGGCTACCTGCTCTCCAAATCGCGCTTTATGTTTATGGCCGCCTTCCGCGATCGCTTTAACGAAAAAGTGGTCGCAGAGATGCGCGGCGTGATCGACGACACCGGCTACTCGCCGTTCTGGGAGAGCCTGGGCGAGCGCTTCTTCTCGATGGAGTTCAGCCGGGCGGACCATCTCTGCGGCACCGGCCAGAAAGCCTTTATTGCCGAACTGATGCCGAAGCATCCTATCTATACCCATTTCCTCAGCCCGGAAGCGCAGGCGGTGATTGGCGAAGTCCATCCGCAGACCGCGCCCGCCCGCGCGGTGCTGGAGAAAGAGGGGTTCCGCTACCGGAACTATGTCGACATCTTTGACGGCGGCCCAACGCTTGAGTGCGATATCGACCGCGTGCGCGCGATCCGTAAAAGCCGTCTGGTTGAGGTCTCTGAAGGTCAGCCCGCGCCGGGTGACTGGCCCGCCTGTCTGGTGTCGAACGAAAATTACGCCAACTTCCGCGCCATGCTGGTGCGTACCAACCCGAAATGTGAACGTCTGGTGCTGACGGCTGCAGAACTGGATGCCCTGAAATGTAACGCCGGCGATACGGTTCGCCTGGTGCGTCTCTGCCCTGAGGAGAAAACAGCATGACATTATGGATTAACGGTGACTGGGTCACGGGCGAAGGCGAAGAGCGCGTAAAGACCAATCCGGTTGGAAAAGAGGTGCTCTGGAAGGGGCATGACGCCAGCGCCGCGCAGGTGGAACAAGCCTGCCGTGCCGCGCGCCGCGCGTTTCCTGCGTGGGCAAAACAGCCTTTCGCCGTGCGTCAGGCGATTGTGGAAAAGTTTGCCGGGCTGCTGGAGGCAAACAAGGCCGAACTGACGCGCATCATCGCGTCAGAAACCAGCAAGCCGCGCTGGGAAGCGACAACCGAAGTGACGGCGATGATCAACAAAATCGCCATTTCGGTGAAGGCGTACCACACCCGCACCGGCGAACAGCACACCGACATGCCGGACGGCGCGGCCACGCTGCGCCACCGTCCCCACGGCGTGCTGGCGGTGTTTGGCCCGTATAACTTCCCGGGGCATCTGCCGAATGGCCATATTGTGCCTGCGCTGCTGGCGGGCAATACCGTCATTTTCAAACCGAGCGAGCTCACGCCATTCACCGGCGAGGCGGTGGTTAAGCTGTGGGAACAGGCCGGCCTGCCGCCGGGCGTGCTGAACCTGGTGCAGGGCGGACGGGAAACCGGTCAGGCGCTGAGCGCGCTGAGCGATATCGACGGCCTGCTGTTTACCGGCAGCGCCGGTACGGGCTATCAGCTGCACCGCCAGCTGGCAGGGCAGCCGGAGAAAATCCTGGCGCTGGAGATGGGCGGCAACAACCCGCTGATTGTGGAAGACCCTGACGATATCGACGCCGCGGTGCACCTGACAATTCAGTCCGCCTTTATTACCGCCGGACAGCGCTGCACCTGTTCCCGCCGTCTGCTGGTGAAGCGGGGCGCGCAGGGGGATGCCTTCCTGAAACGTCTGGTTGAAGTGAGCGCGCGTCTGGTGCCTGCCGCGTGGGATGCCGACCCGCAGCCGTTTATCGGCGGGCTGATTTCCGAACAGGCCGCGCTGAACGTGCTGAAGGCCTGGCAGGACCATGTCGCACGCGGCGCGAAAACCCTGCTGGAGCCGAAGCAGGTTCAGCCGGGTAGCTCGCTGCTGACGCCGGGCATTGTAGAGATGAGCGGCGCGAGCAACGTGCCGGATGAAGAGGTCTTTGGCCCGCTGCTGTGCGTCTGGCGTTACGACGATTTCGATGCGGCCATTGCGATGGCGAACAACACCCGCTACGGCCTGTCGAGCGGTCTGATTTCACCGCATCGCGAGAAGTTTGACCAACTGCTGCTGGAAGCGCGCGCCGGGATTGTGAACTGGAATAAACCGCTGACCGGGGCCGCGAGCACCGCGCCGTTCGGCGGCGTGGGCGCGTCGGGCAACCATCGCGCCAGCGCGTGGTATGCCGCCGATTACTGCGCGTGGCCGATGGCGAGCCTGGAAACCCCGGCGCTGACGCTGCCGGAGACGCTTAATCCGGGGCTGGATTTTACCGGAGGGGATCGTCATGAAAGCGCGTGAGGTTAACTTTGACGGGCTGGTGGGGCTGACGCACCACTATGCCGGTCTCTCTTTTGGTAATGAAGCCTCGACGAAGCACCGTTTTCAGGTTTCCAACCCGAAGCTGGCGGCGAAGCAGGGGCTGCTAAAAATGAAGGCGCTGGCGGATGCCGGTTTCCCACAGGCGGTGATCCCGCCGCAGGAACGCCCGAACGTGGCAGTCCTTCGTCAGCTCGGCTTTAGCGGTACCGATGAACAGGTCGTCGAAAAAGCGGGTACGCAGACGCCGCACCTGCTCTCCGCGGCAAGCTCCGCCTCCTCGATGTGGGTGGCAAACGCCGCGACCGTCGCGCCGTCAGCCGATACGCTGGATGGCAAAGTTCATCTGACGGTGGCGAACCTCAACAATAAATTCCACCGCGCCACCGAAGCGGAAACCACCGAGCGCGTGCTGCGCGCCATTTTCAACCATGACGCCCATTTTGAGGTGCATCAGGCCCTGCCGCAGGTGGCGATGTTTGGTGACGAAGGCGCGGCCAACCATAACCGCCTGGGGGGCGACTATGGCGACCCGGGCCTGCAGCTGTTTATCTACGGGCGAGAAGAGGGGGGCCACGCCGCGCCAACCCGTTATCCTGCTCGTCAGACGCTGGCGGCCAGCCAGGCGGTTGCGCGCCTGAACCAGGTCAATCCTTCCCAGGTGGTTTTTGCCCAGCAAAACCCGCATGTGATTGACCAGGGCGTGTTCCATAACGACGTGATTGCCGTTTCTAACCGCCAGGTGCTGTTCTGCCACGAGCAGGCGTTTGCCCATCAGGAGAAGCTGCTCGCCACGCTGCATGAGCGCGTGCGCGGCTTCACGCCAGTCCAGGTGCCCACGGAGGCGGTGAGCGTGCAGGACGCGGTAGAAACCTATCTGTTCAATAGCCAGCTGCTGAGCCGTGACGATGGCAGCATGATGCTGGTCCTGCCGCAGGAGTCCCGGGATCATAAAGGCGTGTGGCGCTACCTGACGGAGCTGGTCAAGGCCGATAACCCGATTGACGAACTGCGCGTGTTTGACCTGCGCGAAAGCATGGCCAACGGCGGTGGTCCCGCCTGTTTACGTCTGCGCGTGGTCCTGACCCAGGACGAAGTGCAGGCGGTGAACCCGGCGGTCATGATGAACGATACGCTCTTTACGCGGCTGAATGACTGGGTCGATCGCTACTATCGCGATCGGCTAACGCAGGCGGATCTGGTTGACCCGCAGCTTCTGCGTGAAGGACGCGAGGCGCTGGACGCGTTATCGACAATCCTGCAGCTGGGATCGGTTTACCCGTTCCAGCGCTAAAGGAGTGGATATGGAAAATTTACTGGCGCTGACCCTGGCCGACGAGACGCCGGAACTGAAAGAGGGGGACGGCCCCTCATTTCGCTGGCGGTGGCTGGGGCGCGGGGTGCTTGAACTGACGCCGACCGTAAAAAGCGATCTCTCGCTGCTGCTTTCAACGGGTATCCACGGGAATGAAACCGCGCCCGTCGAGATTGTTGATCTGCTGCTGCGTGCGCTGTATCGCAATGAGATCGAACTAAAGTGCCGCGTGCTGGTGGTGCTCGGCAATCCTCCTGCGCTGGCGCAAAACAAACGGTATCTGGTGAGCGACATTAACCGCATGTTTGGCGGCCGCTGGTCGCAGTTTCCGCAGAGCGATGAAACGGCGCGGGCTGAGTGGCTGGAGAACGTCGTGACCGCGTTTTTTGCCGTCGCGGGGCCGGGGCGCTGGCATCTGGATCTGCATACGGCAATCCGCGCGTCCTACCACGTTCGCTTCGGCGTTCTGCCGCAGCGCAGTCAGCCGTGGGATGAAGCGTTCCTGAGCTGGCTGGGTGACGCCGGGCTGGAGGCGCTGGTATTTCATCAGTCGCCGGGCGGAACGTTTACCCATTTCACCTGTGAACGTTTCGCTGCGCTGTCCTGCACGCTGGAACTGGGAAAAGCGCTGCCGTTCGGCCAGAACGATCTGACCCGCTTTGCGCCTACGCATCTCGCCCTTCGGGCGCTGCTGGGAGGAACGGCTCCCGAGCACGCGCATCAGCCCGTTGAGCGGTATCGGGTCGTACAGCAGATCACGCGCCGCAGCGATGCCTTCCAGCTCCATATGGCCGCACACACCCTGAACTTCACCCCGTTCCGCAAAGGGGCGCTGCTGGCTGAGGATGGCGAGGAACGTTACGAGGTGCAGAACACCACCGAGTATGTCTTATTCCCTAACCCCACCGTCGCGTTTGGCCTGCGGGCCGGGCTGATGCTGGAAAAAATATCCTGAACCTTTCCCCTCCCATCATCCGGGTGGGGGAAGTAAAAAACTTTTCTTAACGATTAAAGCGCTTGCGCTTGTTTTGCAGAATATTCCTGGTGAATTGCTTTATTATTGATCTTCACTTCGCTATACTTCTGCTTAATCTCTTTAAAATCATCCTGTTAAATATTTTTTGTTGCAACTCTCCACGCTTTATCCTTATTTCCTCCACATTTGGCGAAAATTTGTTTTTTACACTTTCATTGTTTTACCGTTGCTCTGACTAATTGACGATAAACCCCGTAAAGTTAATCTCGTCAACACGGCATAGCGCCGAAGAATAACTGAAAGAAAGGAAATAAATTATGCGTAAGTTTACTGCACTGTTTGTTGCTTCTACCCTGGCTCTGGGCGCTACCAGCATGGCGTTCGCCGCAGATACTGCGACCACTACAACTGCCGCGCCTGCTGAAGGCAAAATGATGATGCATCATAAAGGTCCGGGTATGCACAACGAGATGATGATGTTTAAGGATCTCAACCTGACGGATGCCCAGAAGCAGCAGATCCGCGACATCAGAAAAGGCGAACGCGACCAGATGAAACGTCCTCCGCTTGAAGAGCGTCGTGCGATGCATGACATCATCGCCAGCGACAGCTTCGATAAGGCGAAAGCCGAAGCGCAGATCGACAAAATGGCCGAGCAGCACAAAGCCCGCATGCTGGCTCACATGGAAACCCAGAACAAGATCTACAACATTCTGACCCCGGAACAGAAAAAGCAATTTAATGCGAATTTTGAGAAGCGTCTGACAGAACGTCCGGCGATGGAAGGTAAAATGCCAGCACCAACCGAATAATCGGTTCACACTCTTAAGACCGCCGGGATCCTGTCCACAAAAGCGCAACCGCTGTGGACAGGACCGGCGGTTTTTCTTTCCTGCCCTCTTGCCTGCCGCCGCCAGCGCGGTATCCTCCTGTAGTCGCGTCAGAGAATGTTTGCAGAGTCATGGCGTTAGAATTTTTATTAACGTTCCGCTAAGGCCTGCCCGCTCTGCTGCCGATACTGTTTCTGTGAATACCCAACGATAACAAACAAGACAGCAACGATAGCGATATCCTTGCCCTGGCACGGGTTGTGCCATTCAGGAGTGGTGATGGAGTTCTTTGATATCCGTAAGATGCCGGTCAGCCTCTGGCGCAATGGTGCTGGCGAAACGCGTGAGATTTGCTGCTTCCCTCCCGCGACGCGCGATTTTCACTGGCGTGCCAGTATCGCGACGATTGCCAGCAACGGCGAATTCTCCTCGTTTCCCGGTGTTGACCGGGTGATTACCTTGCTGGAAGGGGGAGAGGTGACGCTGGACGCGGGTCAGGCGTTCTCCCATACCCTCAAGCATCATCAGCCCTACAGTTTTGCCGGCGATCTGCCGGTAAAAGCGCTGCTTTCAGATGGGCGGATGGCGATGGACTTTAACATCATGACCCGGCGCGACTGCTGCCGGGCGAAGGTGCGCGTTGCTGACCGAACCTTCACCACCTTTGGCTCACGCGGGGGCGTGGTGTTCGTGCTAAGCGGGGCGTGGCAGCTGGGCGATAAATTGCTGACGGCCGATCAGGGTGCCAGCTGGGAGGAGGGTACCCATACGCTGCGTCTGCTGGAGGCTCAGGGCACCTTATTGTTCAGCGAAATCACGTGGCTGCCGGGTCATTGAGCACAATGATCTCAAACTTTCCTGTCAGGACCGGTTTACAGAGAATTTTGTAGCCATCGTGGTCAAATCCGGCGGGCGTGCGCAGCAGGGTTGCCGCGTCGTTGATGTCGTCGACAGCGCCCAGCCAGAGCCAGTTGTTGACGATGTGATACTGGGTCATGGCCTCGCCCACTTCTTTTAGCGCAACGGCGCTTTCCCAGGGCCAGCAGTTCACGCTGATGGCCGCCAGACCGGTGAGAAGCCGGGCGTGATGCGCCTCAACGCTCTCTTTCCCGCAGCACGCACCGGCGCAGCGCTTCAGCGCGGATCGAAAACAGGCGCGTCCGCGGGTGGTTGCCTCCAGACCTAAAAGGCTGTAGCAAAGCTGTAAATCGTCCGCCAGCGTCTGCAGCGCCTGGAGCGCGGCGCGTTTATTGGCGAATAGCCCATAGAGATTCGGGGCATGAGAAAAATCGACGTCGCGCGCGTAGACGACCTGCGGCCTGCCATCGTTTATCTGCAGCGAGCAGAGCTGACGGTTGCGGCGCAGGCGCTTATTGAACAACGGCTGTTGTTCTTTTATCAACCGCGCCTCCAGCAACAGCGCGCCCATTTCTCCCGCCGTCTGGAACCAGGAAATGCGTCGCGACTGGCGCAGCATGGCGGCCTCGTCCGGCGTACGGAGATGGGATAACACCCGACTGCGAATGTTAACGCTCTTGCCGATATAGAGCGGCAGGGTATCGCTTTCACCGTGAAAGATGTACACGCCCGGCTGTTTAGGCAGCGCCTCAAGCCAGGGGCGAAGGTGCTCGGGATATTCGTAGATAGCCGCCGCTTCAAATTCAAGACGCGGGGCGGATTGACGCCTGCTCACATACTGCTCCATATACTGTTCAGGCATACAGTGTAACAGGAGTGTGATGGTTAAAAAAGAGCCGGGTGGCGGCTAAGCCTTACCCGGCCAGGACGTGCGGCCTGATGCCCTCACCTCAACCCTCTCCCATGGGAGAGGGCGCAAACATTAAAAGCGGTAACCTGGTTACCGCTTTGCTTTATTTTTTCCAGAAGTCGTCAAACACCGTAATTGGCGTGTGGCGCTTGTGCTCGGTTTTCAGATACCAGCCTTCGATGATTTTCGCGGTCCGTTCATCCAGCTTTTTGCCTTCCAGATAATCATCGATGTTGTCATAGGTGACGCCAAGGGCCGCTTCATCCGGCAGGGAAGGGCGATCGTCTTCAAGGTCCGCTGTCGGCGCTTTCTTATACAGATGCTCAGGACAGCCCAGCGCGGCCAGCAGCTGCTTACCCTGACGCTTGTTGAGACGGAAGATCGGGTTAATGTCGGTGCCGCCGTCGCCGTATTTGGTGAAGAAACCGGTGATCGCTTCTGCCGCATGATCGGTGCCGACCACAACGCCTTTGGTCATCCCGGCGATGCTGTACTGCGCTTTCATGCGCTCGCGGGCCTTCTCGTTGCCGCGAACAAAATCGCTCAGCTCAATGCCCGCTTCGCGAAGCGCCTGCTCGCTTGCCAGCACCGAGCCCTTAATATTTACGGTCAGCACGCGGTCAGGCTGAATGAAGGCAATGGCATCCTGGCAATCCTGCTCGTCCGCCTGTACGCCATAAGGAAGACGCACCGCGATAAACTGTAGTTTCTCATCACCCGTCTCTTCGCGAAGCTCTGAAATCGCCATCTGGCAGAGTTTACCGGTCAGGGTAGAGTCCTGGCCGCCGCTAATGCCCAGCACCAGGGATTTCAGGAAAGCGTTCTTTTTTAAGTACGATTTTAAAAAATCCACGCTGCGGCGGATCTCTTCATGTGCATCTACCGTAGGCTTCGCGCCCAGTGCCTGAATAATCTCTTGTTGCAGAGCCATCACGCCCTCCATATGCAGTACATAAACAGAATGTGTTAGCTGTTAAAACTAACCCTTTGGGCGAGAAACGACAAGGATCACAGTTTCGAGTGCGCTAATTTGCGCCGATTTAGCAGGTTATCGTTGTTTTATTAGAATTTTCCGAAATTCGTCTGGCGTAACTCACAAAGTTGAACAATAGTACTTTTTATCCCATGCTTAGATAACACGCTGATAAACAAGAGGACGGAATATGAACAAGAACGTAGCAGGAATTCTTAGCGCAGCGGCGGTACTGACTATGCTGGCAGGGTGTACGGCTTACGATCGCACTAAGGATCAGTTTACACAGCCCGTAGTAAAAGACGTTAAAAAAGGCATGACCCGTTCGCAGGTGGCTGCGATTGCCGGTAAACCTTCTTCTGAAGTGACCATGATTCATGCGAAAGGGACCTGCCAGACCTATATCCTGGGTCAACGTGATGGTAAGGCAGAAACCTACTTCGTCGCCCTGGATGATACCGGTCATGTGATCAACTCCGGCTATCAGACCTGTGCTGAATACGACACCGATCCGCAGGCACCTAAGGCGCAGTAACCCTGCTTGCCTGAGGATGTTAACAAACCGGCCCATGGGCCGGTTTTTTTATGCATCAGAAAATCTTATTTCTTTGCGCGAATTATTTGCCCGAAATGTGAAGGGAGTCAACAAGTCAGGTCAATGAGAGACAATTTGAGCCTATCCAGAATTATCCCCTGTCTGTACCATTGCGTATACTCACTCCAACGATAAACAACAGTACGCAAGCTACCTGTCTGCCGGGACAGCGAGTCGAGTGATAGCGCGATGGCAGGTAGTTATATAAGAGGGAAATCACGATGGAAAAGAAACATATCTACCTGTTCTGCTCAGCGGGCATGTCAACGTCGCTTCTGGTGTCAAAGATGCGTGCGCAGGCTGAAAAGTATGAAGTCCCTGTGGTGATTGAAGCGTTTCCAGAGACGCTGGCGGGCGAAAAAGGCCAGACAGCCGATGTTGTTTTACTGGGGCCGCAAATTGCCTATATGTTGCCCGAAATTCAACGACTGTTACCGAATAAACCGGTCGAAGTGATCGACTCGGGGCTGTACGGCAAAATTGATGGTTTAGGTGTTCTTAAAGCTGCTGTGGCAGCCATTAAAAAAGCTGCTAATTAATTTTTATTTTTCCCGTCAAAGAGTTATTTCACACACAATACGCCGTAACATGCGTTACGGCATTTAAGGGTATTTTCCTATGAGTAAAGTCATCGCTTCACTTGAAAAGGTACTCCTTCCTTTTGCTGTTAAAATAGGAAAGCAGCCTCACGTTAATGCCATCAAAAACGGCTTTATTAAATTAATGCCGTTGACGCTGGCCGGGGCCATGTTCGTTTTAATTAACAACGTTTTTCTGAGCTTTGGTGAAGGTTCCTTCTTTTATTCATTAGGAATTCGGTTAGACGCTTCCACTATTGAAACCCTTAATGGTTTTAAAGCCATTGGCGGCAACGTCTATAACGGTACGTTAGGGATTATGTCGCTGATGGCGCCTTTCTTTATTGGGATGGCACTGGCAGAAGAGCGTAAAGTGGATCCGCTGGCTGCCGGGTTATTATCCGTCGCCGCCTTTATGACCGTAACGCCTTATAGCGTGGGTGAAGCCTATGCCGTTGGCGCCAACTGGCTGGGCGGGGCCAACATCATCTCCGGTATTGTTATCGGCCTGGTGGTGGCAGAAATGTTCACCTTTATTATCCGCCGCAACTGGGTTATCCGCCTGCCGGATAGCGTACCGGCTTCCGTTTCTCGTTCATTTTCCGCGTTGATTCCAGGCTTCATTATTCTCTCCATCATGGGGATTATCGCCTGGGCGCTCTCCCACTGGGGCACTAACTTCCACCAGATCATCATGGACTCTATCTCTACGCCGCTGGCGTCGATGGGTGGCGTGGTCGGTTGGGCGTATGTGATTTTCACCTCTCTGCTGTGGTTCTTTGGCGTGCATGGTTCACTGGCACTGGCCGCGCTGGACAGCGGGATTATGACCCCCTGGGCACTGGAAAACGTTGCGCTTTACCAGCAGTACGGCTCCGTTGACGCGGCGCTGGCAGCGGGTAAAACCTTCCATGTGTGGGCGAAGCCGATGCTTGACTCCTATATCTTCCTGGGCGGTACCGGGGCGACCTTGGGTCTGATCATCGCGGTCTTTATTGTCTCTCGTCGTGCTGACTACCGTCAGGTCGCGAAGCTGGCGCTGCCATCAGGCATCTTCCAGATTAACGAACCGATTCTGTTCGGTCTGCCAATCATCATGAACCCGGTAATGTTCATTCCGTTCATCCTGATTCAGCCGCTGCTGGCCGCGATCACCCTGACGGCGTATTACATGGGCATCATTCCACCGGTCACCAACATTGCGCCGTGGACCATGCCGGCGGGCCTGGGCGCCTTCTTTAACACCAACGGTAGCGTCGCGGCCTTCCTGCTGGCGATATTCAACCTCGGGATTGCCACCCTGCTGTACATGCCGTTCGTGGCGATTGCCAACAAAGCCGCCACCATTATTGATGAAGAAGAGAGCGAAGAGGATATTGCCCTCTCACTGAAATTCTAAGATTGACCGGCGCGGGGAAGCCCGCGCCAGCCACAAGGAGCTTAAACATGTTAGATTTGGATAGTATTGTCGCAGACGAAGCCGTCGAGAACGATCTCGAAGAAGTGGTGATGGGGCTTATCATCAACTCCGGACAGGCCCGCAGCCTGGCCTATGCCGCACTGAAGCAGGCCAAGCAGGGAGATTTCGCCGCCGCGAAAACCATGATGGACCAGTCCCGCACGGCGCTGAACGAAGCGCACCTGGTGCAGACAAAGCTGATTGAAGGCGATCAGGGCGAAGGGAAGATGAAGGTCAGCCTGGTGCTGGTCCACGCGCAGGATCACCTGATGACCTCGATGCTGGCGCGTGAGCTGGTGGCGGAGCTTATCGAGCTTCACGAGAAAATGCACTGAGTCGGATTTCGCAGCAGGAGGTCAGCACGATGGAAATTAAAACCGCACTTGAACAGCAGCTGTTTAACGGCAAAAATTTTCACGTGGTTATCTACAACAAGACGGAGAGCGCCAGCGGTCTGCACCAGCATGACTACTACGAGTTCACGATTGTTCTGACCGGCCGCTACTACCAGGAGATCAACGGTAAGCGCGTCCTGCTTGAGCGAGGGGATTTTGTCTTCCTGCCGATGGGTTCTTATCACCAGAGCTTTTACGAATTTGGTGCCACCCGTATTCTGAATGTGGGCGTCAGCAGACGCTTCTTTGAGAAGCACTATCTGCCGCTGGTGCCGTTCTGCTTTGTGGCCTCCCAGGTCTATCGGGTCAAAAACGAGTTTATGACCTGGATTGAAACGGTTATCGCCTCGCTTAACTTCCGCGACAATGAATTTGATGAGTTTATTGAAACGGTGACCTTCTACGTGATGAACCGGCTGCGCCATCATCGTGAGGAGCAGCAGGTGACGGATGATATTCCACAGTGGCTGCGCAGCACCGTTGAGCTGATGCATGATAAAGGCCAGTTCAGCGAAAATGCGCTGGAAAATATGGTGTCACTGTCGGGAAAATCCCAGGAATATCTGACCCGCGCGACGCAGCGCTATTATCGTAAAACACCCGTGCAAATTATTAATGAAATCCGCATTAATTTTGCCAAGAAACAGCTGGAAATTACCAACTACTCTGTCACCGATATTGCGTACGAGTCAGGATACAGCAGTCCCAGCCTGTTTATTAAGACCTTTAAAAAATTGACTTCATTCACACCGAACAGTTACCGGAAGAATTTAACGGTAATTAATTAACTTTCGGCGGATTACCCGCCACAAATATTGCTTTAATGGCTTGCCCAAATAGCGGGAAGAGTACGCTATACCTTGCAGGCGATTAACCTGATACGCTAAGGGAGATATTATGCAGAAGAAATTAAAAGTCGTAACCATTGGTGGCGGCAGCAGCTATACCCCGGAATTACTTGAAGGTTTTCTGAAACGTTACCATGAATTACCGGTCAGCGAATTATGGCTGGTGGACGTGGAGGAAGGTCAGGAAAAGCTGAATATTATTTTCGACCTGTGCCAGCGCATGGTGGAGAAAGCCGGCGTGCCTCTGACCGTGCATAAAACCCTGGACCGCCGTCTGGCGCTGAAAGATGCGGATTTCGTCACCACCCAGCTGCGCGTCGGCCAGCTGAAGGCGCGCGAGCTGGACGAACGTATCCCGCTGAGCCACGGCTATCTCGGGCAGGAGACCAACGGCGCGGGCGGCCTGTTCAAAGGCCTGCGTACCATCCCGGTGATTTTCGACATCGTCAAAGACGTACAGGAGATCTGCCCGAACGCGTGGGTGATTAACTTCACCAACCCGGCCGGGATGGTGACCGAGGCGGTCTATCGTCATACCGGTTTCAAACGCTTTATCGGCGTCTGTAATATTCCGATTGGTATGAAGATGTTTATCCGCGACGTGCTGGCGCTGAACGACAGCGACGATCTCTCCATCGACCTGTTCGGCCTGAACCACATGGTATTCATTAAAGACGTGATCGTGAACGGAAAATCGCGCTTTGCCGAGCTGCTCGACGGCGTGGCTTCCGGTCGCCTGACGGCGGCATCGGTGAAAAACATCTTTGACCTGCCGTTCAGCGAAGGGCTGATCCGCTCGCTGAACCTGCTGCCGTGCTCGTACCTGCTTTACTACTTTAAGCAGAAAGAGATGCTGGCTATCGAAATGGGCGAGTACTATAAGGGCGGCGCGCGCGCGCAGATCGTTCAGAAAGTCGAGAAGCAGCTGTTCGATTTGTATAAAGATCCGAACCTGAACGTCAAACCGAAAGAGCTGGAGCAGCGCGGCGGGGCCTACTACTCCGATGCGGCGTGCGAAGTGATTAACGCCATCTACAACGACAAGCAGGCGGAACACTATGTCAACGTGCCGCACCACGGCCATATCGACAATATCCCGGCGGACTGGGCGGTCGAGATGACCTGCATCCTGGGACGCGAAGGTGCTAAACCGCATCCACGCATCACCCACTTCGATGATAAGGTCATGGGCCTGATCCACACCATCAAAGGCTTTGAAGTGGCGGCAAGCAACGCGGCGCTGAGCGGCGAGCTCAATGACGTGCTGCTGGCGCTGAACCTCAGCCCGCTGGTGCATTCCGACCGCGATGCGGAGCAGCTGGCCGGCGAGATGATCCTGGCGCATGAAAAATGGTTGCCGAACTTTGCCGCCACGATCGAGAAGCTGAAGTTCAAACACCACTGAGAGGACGCACAATGGAAAACCTGCTGATCGTTAATGCTGATGATTTTGGCCTCTCGAAAGGCCAGAACTACGGCATTATTGAAGCCTGTCGCCGGGGTGTTGTGACCTCGACCACGGCACTGGTGAATGGTGAGGCGGTTGAACACGCGGCGCAGCTGAGCCGCGAGGTGCCGGAGCTGGGCGTTGGCATGCATTTTGTGCTGACGCTCGGGATGCCGCTTTCGCCCATGCCGGGCCTGACGCGCGATGGCCAGCTGGGCAAATGGATTTGGGAACTGGCGGAACAGGGCGTTCTGCCTCTCGAAGAGATTGCCCGCGAGCTGGAGTGTCAGTTCAACCGCTTTGTTGACGCCTTTGGTAAGGCACCGACGCACATCGACAGCCATCACCACGTGCATATGATCCCGGCGATTTTCCCGATTGTCGCGGAGTTTGCGCAGCGTAAAGGCGTGGCGATGCGCGTGGATCGGGAGGCTCGCGGCGTGCCCGACTGCGCCGTGACCACCACTGAGGGATTCAGCAGCGCATTTTACGGCGATGAGATCGACGAAGCGCTGTTCCTTAAGGTGCTGGATGATTCCAGCGCGCGGGGGGAACGGTCGCTGGAGATCATGGCGCATCCTGCTTTTGTCGATAACATCGTACGTAAGAGCGCCTACTGCTGGCCGCGCCTGGCGGAGCTGAACGTGCTCACATCGGCGTCGCTGAAGTATGCGATTGCCGAGCGCGGGTATCGGTTGGGGACGTTCAGGGATCTTTGAGATACAGCCCGGTGGCGAGGTAAAAGCAAAACGGTAACCTGGGTTACCGTTTTTATTGTTTTCTCCCTCTCCCGTGGGAGAGGGGTGGGGTGAGGGTATTTTTTACGCCGGGATCTGGTCAATCTTACTGCTGCGCGACCAGACGCGGTGCGCGGCAAGCAAATCAAACAGCTTCGTCATAAAGGCATCGTCAACGTTGTCTCCCTCGACAATGCCGTCCTCACCCTGATCGGCCACCTTCAGCTGTGCCTTAAACCGTCGCGCGTCGCCGGACAGCGCGATCGGTTTCAGGTGCTTGTAGGCTTCCAGCAGATAATACACCGCGTCACCGTTGCTCAGCAGGCTGTCTATATCTCCGCACGGCACAATCACCGCATCGACGGTCAGCGATGGCGCCCCGGCAAAGGTCGCCGCCACCGGCAGCACGGAGCCGTCATCGGCGGTCACTTCCCCCATGCGGGAATAAAGCAGCTTCGCATGCACGCCCTGGGTCTTCAGCGCCTGCATAATCCCCAGCACGTCGCTGGCGCGGGTTTTGTCGTTCAGCAGGATGGCAACCACGCGGCCTTTAATCGAGCCACCCGGCACGGCATACAGGCTCAGCGACGGATCTTTCTTCACGCCGTTAACCTCTTTAGGCGGGGCAAGGTTGCGCTGCTCGTCGGTCAGCGTAATGCCCAGGTTATCCGCAACGCTCTGGGCGAGCTGAATATCAATGCGCGCCAGCTGATCGACCACCCGCTCGCGGATGTAGGTACGCACCACTTTGCTCAGCTCAAAGCTGAAGCCGCCGATAATGTGCTGTCGCTCAATCGGCGTCTGGCTGTTCCAGAACAGGCGAGGGTGGGCGTAATATTCGCCGAACGACGGGCTGCGCTCGCGAATTTTGTTGCCGTCGATACGCTCCTGGTACGATTCGAATCCACCGCGTTTCGGCGCCGGAGGCGTTTCGCGCGGCCAGTTATCGTTGATGGAGTTCGGCTCATAGTTCGCCGGATTGGTATCAATATCCTGACGGTGCATCCCGTCGCGCTGGAAATTGTGGTATGGGCAGGTTGGGCGGTTAATCGGAATTTCGTGGAAGTTCGGCCCGCCCAGACGGCTGATCTGCGTATCGGTATACGAGAACAAACGTCCCTGCAGGAGCGGATCGTTGGTGAAGTCCAGCCCCGGCACGATATGCCCCGGGTGGAATGCGGCCTGTTCGTTTTCGGCAAAGAAGTTATCCGGGTTGCGGTTGAGCACCATTTTACCCACCAGCTGAACCGGCACCAGCTCTTCCGGGATCAGCTTCGTCGGGTCAAGCAGGTCGAAATCGAACTTAAATTCGTCCTCTTCCGGAATGAGCTGCAGGCCCAGTTCATACTCCGGGAAGTCGCCCGCTTCAATGGACTCCCACAGCTCGCGGCGATGGAAATCCGGATCGCGACCGGTCAGCTTCTGCGCCTCGTCCCACACCAGGGAGGCTTTACCCGCCACCGGCTTCCAGTGGAAACGGACGAACGTGGCTTTACCCTCGGCGTTGATCAGACGGAAGGTATGGATGCCAAAGCCTTCCATGGTGCGATAGCTGCGCGGAATGCCGCGGTCTGACATCGCCCACATCACGTTGTGTAAGGTTTCAGGCTGCAGGGAGACATAGTCCCAGAAGGTGTCGTGCGCGCTTTGTCCCTGCGGTATGGCCCAGTGGGGCTCCGGTTTTACCGCATGGACAAAGTCAGGAAATTTATGCGCGTCCTGAATGAAGAACACCGGGATGTTATTGCCCACCAGATCGAAAATACCCTCTTCGGTATAAAACTTGGTGGCAAAGCCGCGGATATCCCGGACGGTATCTGCCGAACCCGCGCCGCCCTGTACGGTGGAGAAGCGCACAAATACCGGAGTGATTTTGTCCGGATCGGAGAGGAAATCCGCTTTGGTGATCGCTTTCAGGCTCTTATAGGGCTGGAAGTAGCCGTGCGCAGCGGAACCGCGCGCGTGGACGATGCGTTCCGGTATCCGCTCGTGGTCGAAATGGGTGATTTTTTCCCGCAGGATAAAATCTTCCAGCAGGGTTGGCCCGCGCGCGCCTGCGCGAAGGGAGTTCTGATCGTCAGCAATGCGCACGCCCTGATTGGTGGTCAGCGCAAAACCTTCGCCGCCTTTGCGGTGCGGCTCAAGCGATTTCAGCTTCTCGTTTCCCGTCTCCGGCGATTTCATGCTTCCCGGTGCGGTAGGCTGTTCGCCCGGTGCAGAGGGGCCAGGGGAGGGGCGATGAGAGCCGTCAGCAGGGGCGAGAGAGTCCATACCCGGTTGAGATTCCTCAGTGCCATGAATCGGTGATTGATGTGTTTTATCTTTGTTCGACATTGCACGCTTCTCCTTTATCCATTGCTAAAAACCCTATTAAGGATAGAACAATGTCGCGAGATGGCTCGCGAACTAAGAGTTTTCACATGCCGTCATTGACGAAAGGAGCCTTCTCACCCACTCGGGGCGCGACGGAAGGCAGCAGGATCGGCTATCATAGAATTTTCCTGCTTCAAGAATTTGCTTTAGTGAACCAGTCGCTTATGAAACCTCTTCGTCAACAAAACCGCCAGGTTATTAGCTATGTGCCCCGCGTTGAGCCCGCGCCGCCTGACCATGCCCTGAAAGTGGAGGGTTTTCGCGATGTCTGGCAGCTTCGGGGGAAATACGTGGCCTTCGTGCTGATCGGCGAACATTTCCGCCGCTCGCCCACGTTTACGGTGCCGGAGTCAGCGCAGCGGTGGGCGATGCAGATCCGCCAGGATGAAGAGGTTGAAGAATAACAGCCATAAAAAAACCGCCATCAGGCGGTTTTTTTATTTCTACCGAGTTTAACGGTGCGCCAGCTCGGCGTCGTCTTCACTTTCCAGAATCGCTTTGTCGGTCTGCTTCAGCCACTGGCTGGTCAGCGTACCGGCGGTCATGGAGCCGCTTACGTTCAGCGCGGTACGGCCCATGTCGATCAGCGGCTCAACGGAGATCAGCAGCGCGACCAGCGTCACGGGCAGGCCCAGCGCGGGCAGCACAATCAGCGCGGCGAAGGTTGCGCCACCGCCAACGCCCGCAACGCCTGCGGAGCTTACGGTAACAATCCCGACCAGCGTGGCGATCCAGACCGGATCCAGCGGGTTAATCCCAACGGTAGGGGCGACCATCACGGCCAGCATCGCCGGATACAGACCCGCACAGCCGTTCTGACCAATGGTGGCACCAAAGGAGGCAGAGAAGCTGGCGATGGATTCAGGCACGCCCAGACGGCGGGTTTGCGCTTCAACGTTCAGCGGAATAGACGCGGCGCTGGAACGGCTGGTGAAGGCAAAGGTCAGTACCGGCCAGACTTTACGGAAGTATTTCAGCGGGCTGACGCCGTTTACGCCCAGCAGGATGCCGTGCACCACGAACATAATGCCCAGGCCCAGATAAGAGGCGACAACGAAGCTGCCCAGCTTAATGATGTCCTGCAGGTTAGAGCCGGCAACCACTTTGGTCATCAGCGCCAGCACGCCGTAAGGCGTCAGCTGCATCACCAGACGCACCAGCTTCATCACCCAGCTTTGCAGGGTATCAATCGCGGTCAGCACGCGTTCGCCTTTAGGCGCGTCGTCTTTCAGCAGCTTCAGCGCCGCTACGCCCAGGAACGCGGCGAAAATAACCACGCTGATGATCGAGGTTGGGCTCGCACCGGTCAGGTCAGCAAACGGGTTCTTCGGAATGAAGGAGAGCACCATCTGCGGCACGGTCAGATCAGCCACTTTACCCACGTAGTTGGTTTGAATCGCGGTAAGACGCGCCGTTTCAGCGGTACCCTGAACCAGACCTTCTGCGGTCAGGCCAAACAGGTTGGTGACCAGCACACCCACCAGCGCGGCAATCAGCGTGGTGAACAGCAGCGTACCAATGGTCAGGAAGCTGATTTTTCCCAGCTGAGTGGCGTTATGCAGGCGGGCAACGGCGCTCAGAATAGAGGCGAACACCAGCGGCATAACGATCATCTGCAGCAGCTGGACATAGCCGTTACCGACGATGTTGAACCACTGAATAGAATCTTTCAGAACTGGATTATCGGAGCCATAAATTGCCTGTAATGCCAGACCAAATACGACACCCATGGCCAGACCAACCAGCACTTTTTTCGCCAGGCTCCACTGTTTGTGGCGCGCCTGCGCGAGAAGCAATAGCAATACAACGAACACAACGACGTTCGCGATGAGTGGAAAATTCATCCCCGTTCTCCTGATTTATTATTGGGTCGGTTTTTACCGATCCTGTTGGCGGAAGGTTAGCAGAAGTGTGATGTAGCGCTTATATCCAAATGGAATGGGTTATGACAAATAGGATAATTTTGTTGGTTTACTGTTCAATCTGGTGATGAATAAAGCGATTGAACTGAAATTGCAGCGAATTAATCATCTGGGATGACCAGCGAACTGCACTGTTTTCGGGCAATGTTTGCGGCATCCAGACGGCGTAAGCAAATAGCGCCATGCACAATACGCGCTCAAGCTGGTTTCCTTTCTGCGGTGCGAGGATGGGAAAACGGAAACGCCAGCGGCAGGGCCAAAGCAGCGGCACGCCCGCAGGCGTCAGCATATCGGCGAGAATATGGCTTAAATAGCCCAGCACCATCCCCTGGATGGCATCGGCGGGGACTATCCAGCTTTCGGGCACCTTCAAATAGAAAAGCGTCAGCAGGCCAAACACGGCCAGCAGGCTGTGCGTAAACCCCCGGTGGCCGAACGCGCGGGCGATGGGTTTCGACACCCACTTCAGGCGTTGTCCGAGGAAGGACTTGGGGTGGTCAATGTCGGGCAGCAGACAGGTCAATACGGCGGAAGGGACAATATGCCACCAGTCCCCCTGTGCCAGCACGGGGGTGAGTTCAGCGTTTTTGGCAAATACTGCGCACGCAATAGAAAAAAGCAGGTGGCCTTCCGCCGTCATGATAAAACCCACAAAACTGTCAATTCATACAGTATAGGGTTTTTATACAGTAGGCGGAAGAGGTGACGGTGTAACTGTTTGTCACAAACCGGAGAAGGGCGTTAACCGCCCTGCAGATGATGCACCGTGAGTTCTGCCAGCGAGTTAAGCTTAACGTCGGCGAGGGCAAACCGGGGGTCGTGACGGCCTTCTTCAGCGGGCACCACAATGGAGCGCATCCGTGCAGCCTTCGACGCCACCATACCGTTAACGGAATCTTCCAGCGCAACGCAATTGAGGGGATCCAGGCCCAGCTTTGCGGCGCAGTCCAGATAGACCTGCGGGTGCGGCTTGCTGTAAGGCAATTTTTCAGCGGACGCCAGCGCGTCGAAACTGTCGCGCAGTTCAAACATCGTGAGCACTTTTTCCAGCATATGCAGCGGTGAAGCCGAGGCCAGTCCGACCTTCAGCCCCTGGGCTTTACACAGCGCGACGGCCTCACGTACGCCGGGTAGCAGCGGCCTGTTCTCTTCCACCAGAGAAATGGCGCGGCTGATAATGCGTGCGGTCACCTCATCGCGATTGGGACCTACCCAAGGCTGTTGGGCAAACCACAGGTCAACCACCATATCGATGCGCAGGCCCAGCGTATCGGGAAGTTCATTACGGCGGCTGATATCCACGCCGAGGCTGGCCATAACGTCCAGTTCGGCGCGATCCCACAGCGGTTCGGAATCGATCAGTAATCCATCCATGTCAAAAATTGCGGCAAGAATTTGGCGCGGTGTCGACATCACAACGTCTCCTTATCCAGGGTGTTCGACAGACGATACGTGCTAAGCACACTCTGCAATTTAGCATATTGCTTTTAAAGAGCGGGCGAAATTGATGACCAGCAGGTAGACTTAGGCACAAATAACGCGTCTTTATGAAGAGGAACTGATGACGTATCAACAAGCTGGACGCATTGCGGTCTTAAAACGTATTGCTGGCTGGGTGATTTTTATTCCTGCCGTCATTTCTACGCTGATTTCTGTACTCAAATTTATGTACGACCACAGCGAAAAACAGCCGGGTATCAATGCGGTAATGCTTGATTTCGCTCATGTCATGATTGAGATGATGCGTTTTAATACGCCATTTTTGAATGTCTTCTGGTTTAACTCACCTACCCCGGATTTTCATCAACAGCTGAATATCGGCTTTTGGGTGATATATGCCCTGATCTTTGTCGCGCTGGCATTACAGGCCTCTGGCGCGAGAATGAGTCGCCAGACGCGCTTTTTACGCGAAGGCGTTGAGGATCAGTTGATTCTGGAGCAGGCCAAAGGCCCGAAAGGAATGAGTCGGGAGCAGATTGAATCCCGCATTGTTGTGCCGCGTCACACCATTTTCCTGCAAATTTTCCCGCTCTACATCTTGCCCGTGATTATCATTGTGGCGGGATACTTCTTCTTCTCACTGCTCGGTTTTCTGTAAGCAATAAGGGTGGCGGCAAGGCCACCCTTATCTTCTCAGGCGGCAAGCATACGCTCGAGTGCCCGCTGCGCGTTAACAAGGTGTTCTCCGCCAAAAAGAATGGCACGGTTCATCAGCGTATAAAGCTGATACACCGGCTGGCGGTCGAGGAAACCGGGCGGGAGGGGGGAAACAGACTGGTATCCGTCGTATATTTGCGGCGGCTGCTCAGGATGAAGCGGCAGCATGGCAAGATCGCACTCTCTGTCACCCCAGTAGCAGGCCGGGTCAAAGATGTACGGGCCGTTGGGACCCAGCGCGCAGTTATTGGACCACAAATCGCCGTGCAGCAGAGACGCCTGAGGCTGGTGGGATGCCAGACGCTGTTGAACGTGCTCGACGATGGCGTCGATATTGCCAAACTCCAGCCCTTTCTCGGCGGCCAGCTCAAGCTGCCAGCCAATGCGCTGCTCGGCAAAAAATGTCGACCAACGACGCTGCCAGGCATTGGGCTGTGGCGTGGTGGAGAGATCGTTGTCAAAGTCGAGACCAAACTGCGGCTGGTCGCTCCATTGATGCAGGCGCGCCAACTGTTGGCCAAGGATGAACGCATTATGGGCATCCAGCGGGCGGGCGGGGAGATATTCCATCACCAGGAAGCTGTAGTCGCGGTCGCTCCCCACGGCCAGAACCTGCGGGACCGTGACCGTTTTACTGCGGGACAACAGTTCCAGCTGGTCGGCTTCGGCGGTAAATATTGGAAGCAGCTCTCGTTCATCGCATTTAACGAAGAGATCGCGCCCTGCGTAGCGTAAATGCCACGCGGCGTGGATCTCACCGCCTGGCAGTTCGTTACGCAGTTCAATTTCACCTTCACCCAGCTGCTCACGTAAAAGATGACTGATAGCCTGCCACATGTTGTCTCTCCCATGTTGTCTGCCAGATCATAAAGTTAGCGCATAACTGCGGTAAAAAAATACGAACTAACGCACACCTGAGCGGTTTAAATTCATACAGCGCACTTATTGTTCTTTTTTTCGCCAGCTTTCCCAGGTATCCACGTCAATTTCGGCAGGCTTGTCGGTCACGCTCTCCACCAGACTGGCGGCCAGCGCATGAACCTCTTCCTGGCTCAGGGCGCCAATCAGACCAAATGTCAGGGTGCCTAAATCATGAATGTTGCCCTCGTCATCCGTCAGCGTGAGGAGAAAATTAGCCCGGGTGAAAGCATTGTTGAGCTCATTCAGCTCGGTTAGCGATGCTTCATGAAGGTTGATGGTCACGACGTGGCGTGTGATGTCACCACTGCTCATAATTCACCTCATTGTTATCATGGAAGTTTTCTTAGCATAGTCGATAGTTTGCGTTTGGCGACTCAGAGACGACATTCCCCTCCGTAACGACGAAGGGGAACAGGCGTTAATTTCGGGACAGGTAATCGACGATTTTTTGCGTATCGGCAAGCGAACAGAGACGCGTGCCCTGGTTGATGGTGGCGGCGCTACCCGCCGCCACGCCGTAGCGTGTCATTTCGAGCAGAGAGGCGCCCTGCGCCAGTTTTAGCGTCATCGCACCCACCATGCTATCGCCAGCGCCAACCGTGCTCTGGCTCTTCATCGGCGGTGGGACAACCTGAACGGACGACGATTCATCGACTGCCAGCGCCCCCTGAGGGCCAAGGGAGACGACTACGCGCCTCGCTTTGCCGCCTCGCACCAGCTCCTGCGCGGCGGTGCGCACATCATCAGGCTGCGTCAGTTCGCGGTTGACCAGCGCGCTTAACTCTTTCTGGTTGGGTTTGACCAGCTCAAGATTGCCCGGCACCAGAGCCGCCTGCAGGGCCTCGCCGCTGCTGTCGACAATGCAGCGGATGCCGCGCTGCTGCGCGGCCTGAATCAGCGCCGTTAATTTTTCCGGGCTTACGCCGGGCGGCAGGCTGCCGCTTACCACCAGCAGCGCGCCGCTTTCTATCGTCAGCACTTTCTCTTCAAGCTGACGAAACTCGTCATCGCTGAGTTTCGCGCCCGGCATGACAAAACGGTACTGCTCGCCGCTTGATTCTACGTGGACATGCAGGTTTTGCCGCGTCCAGTCTTTGGCCTCAACGGTTTCAACGGCCACCTGTTCATCGGCCAGCAGAGAGACCAGGTATTCACCGGTAGCACCGCCTGCGGGAAAAATTGCCGTGGCTTTGCCGCCGAGGTGTGTAATGGCGCGCGCCACGTTGATCCCGCCGCCGCCGGGCTCAAAGACCGGGGCGCTGCAGCGCAATTTACCTTCCGGGTAAATCTGCGGCGTCAGGGTGGCGGAATCCAGGGAAGGGGAGAGCGTCAGAGTATAAATAGAAACCATCATTACCTCCTTTTAGCATGGGTTCTTATTAGCCTGGCACCATTTGTCAGGAAGGCAATGTAAATAACAGTATGATTTTAAATATGAATACTGACGAAAAGTGAGGCGGGGGATATATAAAATAAAACGCTTTTTGAGATCGTTCTTATTCAAAAAATGAAATAAGAAAACATTGCTATGTTATTTGCGGCTTTTTATAATTTGTTACCTTTCTCTGGACGCCTTGTCATTGATCCTCAAGAAAGATTCCGGGACCGTGTGGTCTCTTTTTTTGTTGTACGGACTCCTTAATAAAATGAAGCTTTTAAAGACAGTGCCCGCTGCACTGATGCTGGCGGGTGGCGTGTTTGCGGCTATGAACGCGACCGCTGATGATACCGTTTTTACTGTCATGGACGATCCTTCCACCGCGAAAAAACCGTTTGAAGGTAACCTGAACGCCGGATACCTGGCACAATCCGGTAACACGAAAAGCTCTTCTCTGACGGCGGACAGTACGCTCACCTGGTACGGTAATACCACCGCCTGGTCTCTATGGGGTAATGCCAGCAACACTTCTGCTAACGACGAACGTTCTTCCGAGAAGTATGCGGTAGGCGGACGTAGCCGTTACAACATGACCGACTATGACTACCTGTTTGGTCAGGCAAGCTGGTTAACCGACCGTTACAACGGTTATCGCCAGCGCGATGTATTCACCGCCGGTTATGGTCGCCAGTTCCTGAACGGTCCGGTACACAGCTTCCGTTTTGAATTCGGTCCGGGTGTGCGTTACGACGAGTACACCAATGGCGATACCAAAACCCAACCGCTCGGTTACGCTTCCGGTACCTATGCCTGGCAGATGACTGACAACACCAAATTTACCCAGGGTGTTTCTGTATTTGGTGCCGACGATACGACGCTGAACTCTGAGACGGCGCTGAACGTGGCTATCAACGAACACTTTGGCCTGAAAGTCGCCTACAACGTGACCTGGAACTCTTCACCACCAGAATCTGCACCGGATCATACCGACCGCAGAACCACGGTTTCACTGGGTTATAGAATGTAATAAAAGCGGGCCGATGATGATGTCGGCCCGTTTATTGTCTGCGGTCCTTTGACGTCCCTTCTGATGACTTGTCTTCGCCCCTAGCCCCAAATCATTGCCGCCCAACGGAGTAGCAGCATTGCGCCGCAGATGGCAATCAGCACCAGCACCATTTTCCAGTGTTTTACGGCAAATCGTTTAGTTGGCATAACCTAATCCTTGTTGGTTGATATCCCCAGTCTACCAAACAGGGCCGAAATATGCCCCTTCTCAGGATCGATTGGGTTATGCCAGCGCAGGATTCGGCTCAGAACCAGTGGAATCGTTCGGCGAGAATCAACAATAAACCTGTGGCGGAAAGGATGTTCAATATCACAACCGTTCTACTGGATACGTTCATGGTATGCACCTTTGGGTTTAAAGACCTGTTCAAGAGTAGCCCAGCATCTTTGAAATGCGAGCGCAGGGGAGAAGCAACCTGCAAATTCGTACGAAAGCGCCAGCCCATCAATCTGGCCGCAGAGGGTGCAATCTCCTTGCCGTTAGTGTTAACATTACGTCGCTTGCCGTAAATCCGCATTAATCTGAATTCGGCTGGTGAATGATGACGAACCAATTTGACGATTGTTGGTCAGATGGTGTCGTAATCTATTGTCAAATCACGATTATTTTCTTTGTATATGCTCTTATGTGTGGGGCATCACTGCAAATAAGGATATAAAATGCCTGTAATTACTCTTCCTGATGGCAGCCAACGCCATTTCGACCGTGCTGTTAGCCCAATGGATGTTGCCCTGGACATTGGTCCTGGCCTCGCGAAAGCGACTATCGCTGGCCGCGTTAACGGTGAGCTGGTGGATGCTTCCGATCTGATCGAAAACGATGCGACGCTTGCAATCATCACTGCGAAAGACGAAGAAGGTCTGGAGATCATTCGTCACTCCTGCGCGCACCTGTTAGGCCATGCCATCAAACAGCTGTGGCCAAACACCAAAATGGCGATCGGTCCGGTTATCGACAATGGTTTCTACTACGACGTTGACCTTGACCACACCCTGACTCAGGAAGATATCGACGCGCTCGAAAAACGCATGCACGAGCTCGCCGAAACGAACTATGACGTCATCAAGAAGAAAGTCAGCTGGCACGAAGCGCGTGAAACCTTCGTGAAGCGCGGCGAGAGCTACAAGGTCTCTATTCTTGACGAAAACATTTCGCATGATGACAAGCCTGGCTTGTACCATCACGAAGAATACGTCGACATGTGCCGTGGACCGCACGTGCCGAACATGCGCTTCTGTCATCACTTTAAGCTGATGAAGATCGCAGGCGCCTACTGGCGTGGCGACAGCAACAACAAGATGTTGCAGCGTATCTATGGTACCGCGTGGGCCGATAAAAAAGCCCTGAACGCGTACCTGCTGCGCCTGGAAGAGGCGGCGAAGCGTGACCACCGTAAAATCGGTAAGCAGCTTGACCTGTACCACATGCAGGAAGAAGCGCCGGGCATGGTGTTCTGGCATAACGACGGCTGGACCATCTTCCGTGAACTGGAAACTTTCGTACGCTCCAAGCTGAAAGAGTACCAGTATCAGGAAGTGAAAGGCCCGTTCATGATGGACCGTGTGCTGTGGGAAAAAACCGGCCACTGGGACAACTACAAAGATGCGATGTTCACCACCTCGTCTGAGAACCGTGAATACTGCATCAAGCCAATGAACTGCCCGGGCCACGTTCAGATCTTCAACCAGGGTCTGAAGTCCTACCGCGACCTGCCGCTGCGTATGGCGGAGTTCGGTAGCTGCCACCGTAACGAGCCATCAGGTGCGCTGCACGGTCTGATGCGTGTTCGTGGCTTTACTCAGGATGATGCGCATATCTTCTGTACTGAAGATCAGGTCCGTGACGAAGTTAACGCCTGTATTCGTATGGTCTACGATATGTACAGCACCTTTGGCTTCGAGAAGATCGTGGTCAAACTCTCAACGCGTCCGGAAAAACGTATCGGCAGCGATGAGACATGGGATCGCGCAGAAGCGGATCTCGCCGTGGCGCTGGAAGAGAACGGCATTCCGTTCGAATACCAGCTGGGCGAGGGCGCATTCTACGGTCCGAAAATTGAATTTACCCTGTATGACTGCCTCGATCGCGCATGGCAGTGCGGTACTGTACAGCTGGACTTCTCCCTGCCGCAGCGTTTAAGCGCCTCTTATGTTGGCGAAGACAACGAGCGTCAGGTACCGGTAATGATTCACCGTGCAATTCTCGGTTCTCTGGAGCGCTTCATCGGCATCCTGACCGAAGAGTTCGCTGGCTTCTTCCCAACCTGGCTTGCGCCAGTGCAGGTCGTGGTGATGAACATTACCGATTCTCAGGCGGATTACGTTAAAGAATTGACGCAGAAACTACAAAATGCGGGCATTCGCGTAAAAGCAGACTTGAGAAATGAGAAGATTGGCTTTAAAATCCGCGAGCACACTTTACGTCGTGTCCCGTATATGTTGGTCTGTGGTGATAAAGAGGTGGAAGCAGGCAAAGTTGCCGTTCGCACCCGCCGTGGTAAAGACCTGGGCAGCCTGGACGTAAGTGAAGTGATTGAGAAGCTGCAACAAGAGATTCGCAGCCGCAGTCTTCAACAACTGGAGGAATAAGGTATTAAAGGCGGAAAACGAGTTCAAACGGCACGTCCGAATCGTATCAATGGCGAGATTCGCGCCCAGGAAGTTCGCTTAACAGATCTTGAAGGTGAACCACTGGGGATTGTGAGTCTGAGAGAAGCGATCGAAAAAGCTGAAGAAGCTGGAGTAGATTTAGTTGAAATCAGCCCTAACGCCGAACCGCCAGTTTGTCGTATCATGGACTACGGCAAGTTCCTTTATGAAAAGAGTAAGTCTTCTAAGGAACAGAAGAAGAAGCAAAAAGTTATCCAGGTTAAGGAAATCAAATTCCGTCCTGGTACCGACGATGGCGATTATCAGGTAAAACTCCGCAGCCTGATTCGCTTTCTGGAAGATGGCGATAAGGCCAAGATCACACTGCGTTTCCGCGGTCGTGAGATGGCCCACCAACAGATTGGTATGGAAGTGCTTAACCGCGTCCGTGACGATCTGAGTGAACTGGCAGTAGTCGAATCCTTCCCTACGAAGATCGAAGGCCGCCAGATGATCATGGTGCTCGCTCCTAAGAAGAAACAGTAAGGCCTTCAAGCAGCAAAATCTGTGGAGCCTTCGGGTTTCATAGGTTTTGTTCGCCTATGTTTCGTTTATTTAACAATGCGAAGTGGAAGTTATTAAGATGCCAAAAATTAAGACCGTACGCGGTGCTGCTAAGCGCTTCAAAAAAACCGGTGGTGGTGGATTTAAGCGTAAGCACGCAAACCTGCGTCATATTCTGACCAAAAAATCTACTAAGCGTAAACGTCACCTGCGTCCAAAAGGCCTCGTTTCTAAAGGCGATCTGGGTCTGGTTATCGCGTGCCTGCCGTACGCATAAGCCGTTAACGTTTAATTTTTTACTAAGAATATAGATACAGGAGAGCACATATGGCTCGCGTAAAACGTGGTGTAATTGCACGTGCACGTCACAAGAAAATTTTGAAACAAGCTAAAGGCTACTACGGTGCGCGTTCACGCGTATACCGCGTTGCCTTCCAGGCTGTTATCAAAGCAGGTCAGTACGCTTACCGTGACCGTCGTCAGCGTAAGCGTCAGTTCCGTCAACTGTGGATTGCGCGTATCAACGCAGCAGCACGTCAGAACGGTATTTCTTACAGCAAATTCATCAACGGCCTGAAAAAAGCCTCTGTTGAAATCGACCGTAAGATCCTGGCTGACATCGCAGTATTCGACAAAGTAGCGTTCACCGCTCTGGTCGAAAAAGCGAAAGCAGCACTGGCATAAGCCAGTTGAGAGAGGGGGCTTTGCTCCCTCTTTTCATTTAACACCATCAGAAGATTGACATTTATCCGTCCAGGCTTTTCAATAAGGTCTCAACGGTTTTTACCAGACAAGGTAACGCAAGCATGAATGCTGCTATTTTCCGCTTCTTCTTTTACTTTAGCACCTGATTTCAGGAGGCTAGCGCGTGAAAGATGAAACGAAAAACAGCGCCAGATAAGCCTCCCGATGGAGGCTTTTTTTGTGCCTGAATTTGAGAGAATAACTCCACCAAATCGGTGTCTGCACCGACATAATGAGGAAAATCATGTCACATCTCGCAGAGCTGGTTGCCAGTGCAACAGCCGCCATTAATCAGGCCTCAGATGTTGCCGCGTTAGACAATGTCCGCGTCGAATATCTTGGGAAGAAAGGGCACCTGACCCTTCAGATGACAACCCTGCGTGAGCTGCCGGCAGAAGAACGCCCGGCAGCAGGTGCGGTGATTAACGAAGCCAAAGAGCAGGTACAGCAGGCGCTGAACGCGCGTAAAGCCGAGCTGGAAAGCGCGGTGCTGAATGCGCGTCTGGCCGCAGAGACGATCGACGTTTCTCTGCCGGGTCGCCGTATCGAAAACGGTGGTCTGCATCCGGTTACCCGCACCATCGATCGCATTGAAAGTTTCTTCGGTGAGCTCGGCTTTACCGTGGCGACTGGCCCGGAAATCGAAGATGATTACCACAACTTCGACGCCCTGAACATTCCTGGCCATCATCCGGCACGCGCTGACCACGACACTTTCTGGTTCGACGCTACGCGTCTGCTGCGTACTCAGACCTCCGGCGTTCAGATCCGTACCATGAAGGATCAGGAGCCGCCAATCCGCATTATCGCGCCGGGCCGCGTCTATCGTAACGACTACGATCAGACCCACACGCCAATGTTCCACCAGATGGAAGGTCTGATTGTTGATAAAAACATCAGCTTCACCAACCTGAAGGGCACGCTGCACGATTTCCTGAACAACTTCTTTGAGGAAGATCTGCAGGTTCGTTTCCGCCCGTCCTACTTCCCGTTCACCGAACCGTCTGCGGAAGTTGACGTGATGGGTAAAAACGGCAAATGGCTGGAAGTGCTGGGCTGCGGCATGGTGCATCCAAACGTGCTGCGCAACGTGGGTATCGATCCGGAAGTTTACTCCGGCTTTGCTTTCGGCATGGGCATGGAGCGTCTGACCATGCTGCGTTACGGCGTGACCGACTTACGTGCATTCTTCGAAAACGATCTGCGTTTCCTCAAACAGTTTAAATAAGGGCAGGACAGAACAATGAAATTCAGTGAACTGTGGTTACGCGAGTGGGTGAACACCACGCTGGACAGCGACGCGCTTTCTAACCAGATCACCATGGCAGGTCTGGAAGTCGACGGCGTTGAGCCGGTTTCCGGTGCCTTCAACGGCGTGGTCGTTGGCGAAGTGGTCGAGTGCGGCCAGCACCCGAATGCTGACAAACTGCGCGTAACAAAAGTAAACGTGGGCGGTGACCGTCTGCTGGATATCGTCTGCGGTGCGCCAAACTGCCGTCAGGGCCTGAAGGTGGCCGTGGCGACCGTCGGTGCGGTGCTGCCGGGTGATTTCAAAATTAAAGCGGCTAAGCTGCGCGGCGAGCCGTCTGAAGGCATGCTGTGCTCCTTCTCCGAGCTGGGTATTTCCGACGATCACAACGGCATTATTGAGCTGCCGCTGGATGCGCCAATCGGCACCGATATCCGTGAATACCTGAAGCTTGATGACAACACCATCGAAATCAGCGTCACGCCAAACCGTGCCGACTGCTTAGGTATCATCGGCGTGGCGCGCGACGTGGCCGTGCTGAACCAGACCGAACTGAACGCGCCGGACATCGCGCCGGTTGAAGCGACCATCAGTGACGTGCTGCCTATCCAGGTTGACGCTGCGGATGCTTGCCCGCGCTACCTCGGCCGCGTGGTGAAAGGCATCAACGTGAAAGCGCCAACTCCGCTGTGGATGAAAGAGAAGCTGCGCCGCTGCGGTATCCGCTCTATCGACGCCGTGGTTGACGTGACCAACTACGTTCTGCTGGAGCTGGGCCAGCCAATGCACGCGTTCGATAAAGATCGTATCGACGGCGGCATCGTTGTGCGCATGGCGAAAGAGGGCGAAACCCTGGTTCTGCTCGACGGCAGCGAAGCGAAACTGAACGCCGACACCCTGGTGATTGCTGACCACAGCAAAGCGCTGGCAATGGGCGGTATCTTCGGTGGCGAGCACTCAGGCGTGAACGACGAGACGCAAAACGTCCTGCTGGAATGCGCGTTCTTCAGCCCGCTCTCCATCACCGGTCGCGCACGCCGTCACGGCCTGCATACCGATGCCTCTCACCGCTACGAGCGCGGCGTTGACCCGGCGCTGCAGTACAAAGCGATGGAACGTGCGACCCGCCTGCTGATCGACATCTGCGGCGGTGAAGCGGGGCCGGTTATCGACGTCACCAACGAAGCGGCCCTGCCGAAGCGTGCGACCATCACCCTGCGCCGCAGCAAGCTGGATCGCCTGATTGGTCACCACGTTGCCGATGCGCAGGTAACCGACATCCTGAAACGTCTGGGCTGTGAAGTAACCGAAGGCCAGGACGAATGGAAAGCCGTTGCGCCATCATGGCGTTTCGACATGGAAATTGAAGAAGATCTGGTGGAAGAAGTGGCCCGCGTTTACGGCTACAACAACATCCCTGACGAGCCTGTCCAGGCAGGTCTGGTGATGGGCACCCACCGCGAAGCCGACCTGTCTCTGAAGCGTGTGAAAACCATGCTGAACGACAAAGGCTACCAGGAAGTGATCACCTACAGCTTCGTTGATCCAAAGCTGCAGCAGCTGATCCACCCGGGTCAGGAGGCGCTGATCCTGCCAAGCCCAATTTCCAGCGAAATGTCCGCGATGCGTCTGTCTCTGTGGACGGGCCTGCTGGGCACTGTCGTTTATAACCAGAATCGCCAGCAAAACCGCGTGCGAATTTTCGAAAGCGGTTTGCGCTTTGTACCGGATAATCAGGCAAATTTAGGCATCCGTCAGGATCTCATGCTGGCTGGCGCCATCAGCGGCAACCGCTATGAAGAGCACTGGGACCTGGCAAAAGGCACGGTTGATTTCTACGATATGAAGGGCGATCTGGAAGCGATTCTGGATCTGACCGGTAAATTATCTGAAATTGAATTCCGCGCAGAAGCTATCCCGGCCCTGCATCCTGGCCAGAGCGCAGCGATCTATTTAGACGGCAAACGCGTTGGTTTTATTGGGGTTGTTCACCCTGAGCTGGAGCGTAAGCTGGACCTGAACGGCCGTACCATCGTGTTCGAGCTGGAATGGAACCCGGTGGCTGACCGCGTTATTCCTCAGGCTCAGGACGTCTCCCGCTTCCCGGCAAACCGCCGTGATATCGCGGTTGTGGTCGCGGAAAATGTGCCTGCAGCAGATATTTTGGCCGAATGTAAGAAAGTTGGCGTAAATCAGGTAGTTGGCGTAAACTTATTTGACGTGTACCGCGGCAAGGGCGTAGCAGAAGGTTTCAAGAGCCTCGCTATTAGCCTTATCCTTCAGGATACCAGCCGTACACTCGAAGAAGAGGAGATTGCCGCTACCGTCGCCAAATGTGTAGAGGCATTAAAAGAGCGATTCCAGGCATCATTGAGGGATTGAACCTATGGCGCTTACAAAAGCTGAAATGTCAGAATATCTGTTTGATAAGCTTGGGCTTAGCAAACGGGATGCCAAAGAGCTGGTAGAGCTGTTTTTCGAAGAGATCCGTCGTGCTCTGGAAAATGGTGAGCAGGTAAAACTCTCCGGTTTTGGCAATTTTGATTTGCGAGACAAAAACCAACGTCCGGGCCGCAACCCGAAGACGGGGGAAGATATTCCCATTACAGCCCGCCGCGTGGTGACCTTCAGACCCGGCCAGAAGTTAAAAAGCCGTGTCGAAAACGCAACGCCCAAAGCAGAGTAATATGAACTAACTAAAAAGGCCGCCCACGCGGCCTTTTTTCTTTGCGCTCTCCGGCAAACCCGCCGTAAAATCAATTACATCTCTCGCTACTAAAACCGTACCCATGCTTGATTATGCCCATCACCAGCACCGTTCCGATCGGCGTCACCTGCTTTTGCTGGTGCTGATGCTCATTGTCGCCGCGGGCGTGAGCCTCTGCGCGGGCGACAGATGGATCGGGCCTGAAAGCTGGTGGGGGCCTGACGGGCAGCTCTTCGTCTGGCAAATACGCCTGCCGCGCACCGTCGCGGTGGTTCTGGTCGGCGCCGCGCTGGCGCTGTGCGGCACCATAATGCAGGCGTTGTTTGATAACCCTCTGGCGGAGCCCGGGCTGCTCGGCGTGTCAAACGGCGCAGGCGTAGGCCTGATTGCGGCGGTAATGTTCGGCGGAGGAGAACTCTCCGGATGGAGTATTAGCCTGAGCGCTATCCTCGGCGCGCTGCTAATCACCGCGATCCTTCTTCGTTTCGCCAGACGGCACTTATCGACCAGCCGTCTGCTGCTTGCCGGCGTGGCGCTGGGGATCATCTGCAGCGCGCTGATGACCTGGGCGGTCTACTTCTCAACCTCCTTTGACCTGCGTCAGCTGATGTACTGGATGATGGGCGGCTTTGGAGGCGTTGACTGGCACCAGGGCTGGCTGATGGCGCTGCTGGTACCGGTCATCGTCTGGGCTGCCCTGCAGGCGCAGCCGCTGAATATGCTCGCGCTGGGTGAAACCTCTGCCCGCCAGCTCGGCATGCCGATTGGGTTCTGGCGTAATGTGCTGGTAATAGCCATTGGCTGGCTGGTCGGCGTCAGCGTGGCTCTGGCGGGCGCGATCGGCTTTATCGGGCTGGTGATTCCGCACATGCTGCGCCTGTGTGGCCTCACGGACCATCGGACCCTGCTTCCGGCCTCGGCGGTTGCCGGGGCCGCCACGCTGCTGGTGGCCGATATCATCGCCCGGCTTGCCCTGACGGCCGCCGAGCTGCCGATTGGCGTGGTGACCGCCACGCTGGGCGCGCCGGTATTTATCTGGCTACTATTAAAAGCTGGACGTTAAAACAACTAGCCGTAAGACAACCTGAGGGAATGCTATGCAGACTGATATCCTGAATACTGAAGTGACCACCATTGATGGCGTTAACACCACGCTGGAAGGCTACAAAGGCAACGTGCTGCTTATCGTCAACGTGGCATCCAAATGTGGCCTGACGCCGCAGTACGAACAGCTGGAGAACATTCAGAAGGCCTGGGAGAAAGACGGTTTCACCGTGCTGGGCTTCCCGTGCAACCAGTTCCTGGGCCAGGAGCCGGGCAGCGAAGAGGAGATTAAAACCTTCTGCAGCACCACCTATGGCGTGACGTTCCCGATGTTCAGCAAAATCGATGTCAACGGTGAAGACCGCCATCCTCTGTATGCGAAGCTGATCGCTGCCGCGCCGAAGGCCGTTGCGCCGGAAGGAAGCGGTTTTTATGAACGCATGGCCAGCAAAGGCCGCGCGCCGCTTTACCCGGACGATATCCTGTGGAATTTTGAAAAATTCCTGATTGGCCGCGACGGCCAGGTCGTTCAGCGTTTTTCGCCGGATATGACCCCTGAAGATCCGATCGTCATGGAATCGATCAAGCTGGCGCTGGCGAAATAATGTCGTTGCTGATGCAGCTCACGGACGTTGCCGAGCGGGGACGTCTGGAGCCGATAACCGGTACCATCAATGCGGGAGAAATCCTGCATCTTGTCGGGCCAAACGGTGCAGGGAAGAGCACGCTGCTGGCAAGGATGGCAGGCATGACCGTCGGAGAAGGGCAGATAACGCTGCTGGAGCATACGCTCGCCGACTGGTCACCGGTCTCGCTGGCGCATCGGCGCAGTTACCTCGTGCAGCAGCAGGTGCCGCCCTTTGCGATGCCGGTCTGGCACTATCTGATGCTGCATTTGCACGACAAACAACAGACGGCACTGCTGACGGACGTTGCCGCGGCCCTGGGGCTGGAAGATAAACTGTCCCGGCACGCCAGCCAGCTTTCCGGCGGAGAGTGGCAGCGGGTGCGCCTGGCGGCCGTCATTCTTCAGATCCACCCGGCAGGTAATCCTCACGGGAGAATGCTGCTCCTCGATGAACCCATGAGCGGTCTGGACGTGGCGCAGCAGGCGGCACTGGATACGCTGTTAAGCGCCCTGAGCCGAAAAGGTATCGCCGTGGTGATGAGCAGTCATGACCTCAACCACACCCTGCGTCATGCCCACCGGGTGTGGCTGCTGTCGCAGGGAAAGATGATCGCCAGCGGTGCGCGGGATCGGGTTCTTACGCCTCCCCATCTTGCCCGCGCGTACAACATGTCGTTCCGCAGGCTGGATATTGAGGGACATAAGATGCTGATTTCTACCGGGCAGACGTAACCGTTTCTTGCCTCTTAGCACAATTGCACGCTAAATTACGAAAAGAACAAAAAAAGCAGAGGATTCGTCTGAAAATGCGATTCTGGTTTCTCCTGATGGCCGCACTTTTTCTTGCGGGATGCAGTAGCCATCGTGCGCCGCCGCCTAACCCACGGCTTTCAGATTCGATCACCGTCATTGCCAGCCTCAACGATCAGCTGAGCAACTGGCGCGGCACGCCTTATCGCTACGGCGGAATGAGCCGCGGCGGCGTAGATTGTTCCGGCTTCGTTCTGATGACGTTCCGCGACAAGTTTGATTTACAGCTTCCGCGCGAAACGCGCAAGCAGGCCGAAATTGGCACTGAAATTGATAAAGGCGATCTTCTCCCCGGGGACCTGGTTTTCTTCAAAACCGGATCGGGTGAAAGCGGTCTTCATGTGGGCATATATGATACAGACAATCAGTTCATTCACGCCTCGACAAGCCGCGGGGTGATGCGCTCTTCTCTTGATAATGTTTACTGGCGTAAAAATTTCTGGCAGGCACGACGTATATAGTCTTTGTCAGACACTTCTCTTATGACGGCATGGTCTCTAATAAATCATGCCGTTTTTTCTCAAATAAGATGCTTAAAGTTAAATTTATCTAAAATTAGCGAATCCTGCATGTGTCTGTTTTATCTAAAACTGGCTATTATTCGGCAACCAGGATAAAATTATTTTAGATTCAGGGATAAATCTGAAAATAAATACGGAACTAATGAAATTAATCTTATTAAAATCAAGACAGTGGAATTGTGTCGGCAATTGCTCCAGGATGTCCTCTCTCATCTTTAATGCGGAGCGAGTGCAATGATTATTACGCTAGATAATGCTTACCAGTCTGAACTGCTGCTTCTGCCTGCTCGTAATAGCGCAGGGGAGCTTAAAGGTTTAGAGGTTCTGGTTAACTTTACTGGCGTCGGCAGCGATGTGCGGATCCCCACTGAGCTCGTTATCCCTCGGCTTTCAGCAGCTGAAGAGTTAGTGCTGTTTAACGAAAAATTGCAATTGCTTGATACCTGTAAACTGTTTTTTATTCAGCATCAGTTAATTGCATGGATCAATATTACACCTGCAATAGTTGAATTTTTATTAAGTAATGGAAACGCTGTTTCAATCCTTGAACGTTACCCGTTTCTTGAGTTTACTGTTAATGAGAATTATCCAGGTTTAAATAACGGAAAGGACGATCTGCAGCTGGCGAGAATGGCAATCCATTTCCCGTTGGTCCTGGCAAACTTTGGCGCAGGTGCCGCATCGCTCAAAGCGGTCTATGATGGATTATTTAAACGGGTTATTCTCGACAAAGGCTTCATTCAGCAGCGTGCCCCGGAGCTCTCTTTTGAGCCTTTTATGCGCGCCATCCTCTGGCAAATCACACCGCACTGCCAGTCAGTTATCGTCTCGGGCATTGACGACCACGGCCTGTTGCAACGCGTTTTGTCCTTCAATTTTGGCGCCATGCAGGGCGCACTCTGGCCAGCCGTCTCTGCGGAGCACGTTACATCGCTGGTTCAGCAGCGATAACCCTTGCTTTCGCCCGTGTTTAAGTCCGGGTAAACCCTCTACACTAAAAGCAGGAGGACCTATGACCCTGTCTTTTACTGCTCACTGGTATGACGAGTTGCCTGGCTTTTACACCGCACTCAAACCAACACCCTTACAAAATTCACGCCTTATCTGGCATAACGATTTGCTGGCAGAAGAACTGGCCATTCCGCCTGAGCTGTTTCAGCTTTCAGAGGGCGCTGGCGTCTGGGGCGGTGAAACGCTTCTCGCCGGGATGCAACCTCTGGCTCAGGTCTATAGCGGACATCAGTTTGGCGTCTGGGCGGGGCAGCTGGGCGACGGCAGGGGGATCCTGCTCGGCGAACAACGGCTTCCCAACGGGGAGACGGTTGACTGGCACCTGAAAGGGGCGGGTCTTACTCCCTATTCGCGAATGGGCGACGGGCGCGCGGTGCTGCGTTCAACGATTCGCGAGTGCCTGGCGTCCGAAGCGATGCATGCCCTGGGTATTCCCACTACGCGCGCGCTGTCGATTATCACCAGCGATACGCCGGTAGCGCGCGAAACGGTGGAAAAAGGGGCAATGCTGATGCGTATTGCGCAAAGCCATTTGCGCTTCGGCCATTTTGAGCACTTTTACTATCGCCGCGAGCCGGACAAGGTTCGCCAGCTGGCTGATTTTGCCATTCGTCACCACTGGGCGCATTTGCAGGACGAGGCGGATAAATACGTTCTCTGGTTCAGGGATGTGGTTGCCCGTACCGCAAGCCTGATTGCCCGCTGGCAAACGGTGGGCTTTGCGCATGGCGTCATGAATACGGACAACATGTCGATCCTCGGGCTGACCTTTGATTACGGTCCGTTTGGTTTCCTGGACGATTATCAGCCTGGCTATATCTGCAACCATTCCGACTATCAGGGACGTTACAGCTTTGACAATCAGCCCGCGGTTGGCCTGTGGAACCTGCAGCGGCTTGCGCAAACCCTGTCGCCGTTCATCGACGTAGATGCCCTCAATGATGCGCTCGACAGCTATCAGGACATATTGCTGCGAGAATACGGCTCGCTGATGCGCAACAAGCTGGGGCTGATGACGCAGGAGAGGGGCGATAACGACATCCTCAACGGTCTGTTTGCCCTCATGGCGCGCGAGGGCAGCGATTATACCCGTACCTTCCGGATGCTGGGCCAGACGGAGCAGCACAGTGCGGCCTCGCCGCTGCGCGACGAGTTTATTGACAGACAGGCGTTTGACGACTGGTTTGCCACTTACCGCGCGCGGCTGCAGCAGGAGCAGGTGGACGACGCTACCCGCCAGACGCAGATGAACGCGACAAATCCCGCGATGGTGTTGCGCAACTGGCTGGCGCAGCGGGCGATTGAGCAGGCAGAGCAGGGGGAGTATGACGAGCTACACCGTTTGCATCTGGCGTTGCGCACGCCGTTTGCCGAGCGGGATGATGACTACGTCAGCCGCCCGCCTGACTGGGGCAAGCGGCTGGAGGTCAGCTGCTCAAGCTAGAGATTTTGCCGGGTGGCGGCGTCGCCTTACCCGGCAAAAATTACTGCGCAACCCAGCCGCCATCCATATTCCACGCGGCGCCGCGAACGTTCACGGCGCCATCGCTGCACAAAAACAGCGCCAGTTCACCCAGCTGCTCCGGAGTGACAAACTCGCCCGAAGGCTGTTTCTCTGCCAGAAGCCGATCGCGAGCCTGCTCCGGCGGCACGCCCTCAGCGATACGTTTGTCGATTTGCTGTTGCACCAGCGGCGTCAGTACCCAGCCGGGGCAGATGGTATTGGCGGTAATACCGGTGCGGGCGGTTTCCAGCGCCAGCGATTTCGTAAAGCCCACTACGCCATGCTTGGCGGCAACGTAGGCTGACTTCTCTTTTGAGGCGACCAGCCCGTGAACGGAGGCGATATTAATGATGCGCCCCCAGTTTTTCTCGCGCATGGCGGGCAGCGCCAGCCTGCTGGTGTGAAATACCGAGGAGAGGTTGATGGCGATAATGTCGTTCCATTTCTCCACCGGAAACGCGTCAACCGGGGCGACATGCTGTATCCCGGCGTTGTTGACAAGAATGTCCACGCAGCCAAACTGCGATTCGGCGTAGCGCATCATGGCTTCAATTTGCAGCACGTCACGCAGGTCCGCATCGTGATAGCCCGGCTTTTTGCCCAGCTGCGCAATCTCTTCTCTTGCTGATTCGCTGTCGCCGAAACCGTTGAGGATCAGCTGCGCTCCGGCCTTCGCCAGCACGCGGGCGATCCCAAGTCCAATGCCGCTGGTCGAGCCCGTCACCAGCGCGGTCTTACCGTTCAGATTCATCTTTCTCTCCTTACACAATGCCGGTCAGATAGAACACGGCAATGACAAAAAGCACTGCCAGACTTTTAATGATGGTGATAGCGAAAATGCCGCCGTAGGCCTGGCGATGGCTCAGGCCGGTAATCGCCAGCAGGGTAATCACCGCGCCGTTATGGGGCAGCGTATCCATCCCGCCGCTCGCCATAGAGGCCACGCGGTGCAGCACCTCAAGAGGGATATTGGCGGCGTGGGCGGCGGCGATAAACGAGTCGGACATGGCGGCGAGGGCAATGCTCATCCCGCCGGACGCCGAGCCGGTGATCCCCGCAAGCACCGTCACGCTGATGGCCTCATTCAGCAGCGGATTCGGGATGGCCGCCAGCGCTTTGGATAACACCAGGAACCCGGGCAGGGCGGCGATCACCGCGCCGAAACCGTATTCCGAGGCGGTATTCATCGCCGCCAGAATGGCACCGCTCACCGCGGTCCGGCTGCCTTCTGCCAGACGACCCCGGATATTGCGAAAGCCAAAAATCAGCACCAGCACGATACCGGAGATCAGCGCCGCCTCGACGGCCCAGATGGCGGTGATCTTGCCCACCTCGGTGACAATCGGTTTCGCCAGACCGGGCAGAGTCAGCTCGTGGGTCGTGCCGTACCAGCCGGGGATCCAGCGGGTAAACAGCAGGTTCAGTATGCCCACCACCAGCAGCGGGGAGATAGCAATCAGCGGGTGCGGGAGGTTAATGTTATCCGGCGTTTCGGGTTCATTTTTCAGATCCGTGCCGTAGCCTTCGTTGTTATTGAACGCCTTACGACGCTGGCGCTCCAGCCAGAGCAGGCCAAAGACGATAATAAACAGAGAGCCAATAAGCCCAAGCCACGGCGCGGCCCAGGCGTTCGTGCCAAAGAAGCTGGTGGGGATGATATTCTGGATCTGCGGCGTGCCGGGCAGGGCGTCCATGGTAAACGAAAATGCCCCCAGCGCCACGGTGGCCGGGATCAGCCGCTTGGGGATGCCGCTCTGGCGGAACAGTTCCGCGGCAAACGGATACACCGCAAATGCCACCACGAACAGCGACACGCCGCCGTAGGTTAACAGCGCGCACACCAGGACGATCACCGGAATGGCGTGGCGACGACCGAGGATCTGAATCGCGGCCGCGACGATGGATCGTGAGAAACCTGAAAGCTCAATCAGCTTGCCGAAAACGGCCCCCAGCAGGAACACCGGGAAGTAGAGCTTGACGAAGCCCACCATCTTTTCCATAAACAGGCCGGTAAACGTCGGGCCGACGGCACCCGGATCGGTCAGCAGCACGGCGCCGAGCGCCGCAATCGGCGCAAACAAAATAACGCTGTATCCGCGATAGGCCGCCAGCATCAGCAGCGCCAGCGCCGCCAGGGCAATTAACACACTCATTACGACTCCTCACTTTAGTTATTATTCGGATACCAACGAGATGCTTAACGCTCGACGGTCAGAGCAATGCCTTGCCCGCCGCCCACGCACAGGGTGACGAGCCCTTTTTTGACGTCACGGCGCTCCATTTCGTACAGCAGCGTCACGAGGATGCGGCAGCCGGAGGCGCCAATTGGATGACCCAGGGCGATAGCGCCGCCGTTAACGTTCACCCTGCGCTCATCCCAGCCGAGCTGCTTGCCCACCGCCAGCGCCTGGGCGGCAAAGGCTTCATTGGCTTCAATGAGGTCCACGTCATCGAGCGTCCAGCCCGCCCGCGCCAGCGCCGTCCGGCAGGCGCTGACCGGACCGATGCCCATTACCGACGGGTCAACGCCCGTCACGGCGTAGCTCACGATGCGACCGAGGATCGGCAAACCGCTCTCCCGCGCCTTTTCGCCGCTCATCAGCAGCACCGCAGCGGCACCGTCGTTGAGCGTCGACGCATTTCCGGCCGTCACCGTGCCTTCCGCCTGCAAAAAGGCGGGGCGCAGCTGCGCCAGCTGCTCAGCGGTAGTGCCAGGCCGGGGCTGTTCGTCATGGCTGACGATAAGCGGCGGTTTTTTGCCCTGTTTTACCGTCACCGGCGCTATCTCGGCGTCAAACCGACCCGCTTCGATGGCAAAGGCCGCTTTGTGCTGCGACCGGGCGGCGAAGGCGTCCTGCTGCTCGCGGGAAATGGCATTCTCACGAGCGACGTTTTCAGCGGTGATCCCCATGTGGTAATCGTTGAACGCGTCCCACAGCCCGTCGGTAATCATGCTGTCCTGCAGGCCCGTATGGCCAAAACGCAGCCCTGAACGCGCGCCGTCCAGCAGATAGGGGGCGTTGCTCATGCTCTCCTGACCGCCAGCGATGGCCACGTTCGCGTCGCCGCAGCGGATCGCCTGCGCGGCGAGCTGCACCGCTTTTAGGCCCGCGCCGCACACCAGGTTGACCGTTGTCGCCGGCGTGCTGACGGGTAATCCGGAGGCGATGGCCGTCTGGCGCGCAGGGTTTTGCCCGCATCCCGCCGTCAGCACCTGTCCGAAAATCAGTTCATCTACCTGTTCTTCGAGAAGATTGCTGTTCTCCAGCAGTTGCCGCACCGCGACGGCCCCCAGTTCAACCGCCGAAAGGGACGATAGCGAGCCGCGAAAACTGCCTATGGGGGTCCGCGTTGCCCCGACAATCATGACTTCTTTCATTGTGAGTCCTCAGTTGAAGCGCATCTCGCGAACGTCGTCCGCCACAATCATTTTTCCGGCTGTCTTAGCCGCAATTTCGTCGATACTGACGCCGGGAGCGTATTCCCGCAGGATGAACGCGCCGTCCTCGATCTCCAGCAACGCGAGGTCGGTCAAGACCCGACGGATGCAGCCCGCGCCCGTGAGCGGCAGCGTGCAGCGCGGCAGCAGCTTAGACTCACCGCTTTTCGAGGCGTGGGTCATCACCACAATGATGTTCTGCGCCCCGGCGACGAGATCCATTGCGCCGCCCATGCCCTTGACCATCTTTCCGGGGATCATCCACGAGGCGATATTGCCCTCGACGTCCACTTCAAACGCGCCCAGCACGGTCAGGTCGACATGACCGCCGCGGATCATGGCAAACGACTGGGCCGAGTCGAAAATGGCCGCGCCGGTGCGTGCGGTGACGGTCTGTTTACCGGCGTTGATCATGTCGGCGTCAAGGCTCTGCTCGTCAGGAAAAGCCCCCATCCCCAGCAGCCCGTTTTCCGACTGAAGCATAACGTCCATCCCGTCCGGAATGTAGTTCGCCACCAGGGTAGGAATACCGATCCCCAGGTTGACGTAATACCCGTCGCGCAGCTCGCGGGCGACGCGCATGGCCATCTGTTCACGGGTTAACATCGTCAGACTCCTTCCGCGCGCAGGGTGCGCTGTTCAATGCGTTTTTCAAACTGGCCGACAATCAGCCTGTCGACGTAAATTCCCGGGGTATGAATGGCCGACGGGGGCAGCTCGCCCGGTGCAACAATCTCTTCCACCTCAACGACCGTTATCCGGCCCGCCGTTGCCATCAGCGGATTAAAATTTTGCGCGGTATGCCGATAGACAACGTTGCCGTACCAGTCCGCTTTCCAGCCCTTAATGAGCGCGAAATCGCCGGTAATGGCCTCTTCAAGGATGTAGTGCTTCCCCGAAAACTGGCGCACGTCTTTGCCGGCAGCCACGGGCGTGCCGTAGCCGGTGGCCGTGTAAAATGCCGGAATGCCCGCGCCGCCCGCGCGCACCTTTTCCGCCAGCGTGCCCTGAGGCGTGAGTTCAATCTCCAGTTCGCCGCTCAGCACCTGCCGCTCGAACAGGGCGTTCTCGCCGACGTAAGAGGCCACCACTTTGCGAACCTGCCGCGTTTCGAGCAGTATCCCGAGACCGAAACCGTCCACGCCGCAGTTGTTTGATACCACCGTCAGATCTTTCACCTGACGGCGTCTGACCTCTGCAATCAGGTTCTCCGGAATCCCGCACAGGCCGAAGCCGCCCGCCAGCAAGGTCATTCCGTCCGTCAGCCCTTCCAGCGCCTGCGCATAGCTGCCGACGCGCTTGTCCAGTCCCGCCATAGTTATCCCTCCCGTTATCCGTGCCAGTATCATTAGGGGCGGCGACTCATTTGTTAATTTTGAATTTGTGACCCACTCATTTGGTTTTTTTATTAATTTACTGTTAACTAAAATTTTTCAATTAGTTAACAGGATGAAAAATGAGAATGAGTGTCAAACAGTTACGCGCGTTTTTAGCGGTAGCTCACACTCTCAATTTCGCGCACGCCAGCGAACGGCTGAATCTTTCCCAGCCGGCCCTGAGCCTGACGATTAAAGCGCTGGAGGATGCGCTCGGTGGACCGCTGCTGCAGCGGAGCACGCGCAAGGTCGCGCTGACGCAGGAGGGAGAGACGTTTTTGCCGATGGCGCGCCAGCTGCTTGCCGACTGGGATAACGTCGAAGAGGCGATGCACCAGTGCTTTACCCTGCAGCGCGGTAAAATTTCGGTTGCGGCCATGCCGTCGTTTGCCGCGAATGTCCTGCCCGAGGTGCTAAAAGCGTTTCGCGATCGCCATGCCGGGATCAACGTCACCGTGCATGATGTCATTAACGAGCAGGTGATAGAGATGGTGCGGGAAGGGCGGGTCGAGATGGGCATCGCCTTTGAGCCCGCGCCAACGCACAACCTGCTGTTTACCCCGCTGGGCCTCGACAGGTTTGTGGCCATTGTGCCAAAAGATTCCTCGCTGGCAGGCAAGAAGCGCCTGTCATGGGAAGAGCTGCTGACGCTGGATTTCATCACCCTGCAGCGCCCTTCGGCGGTACGTCTGATGATGGAGGAGGAGCTGGCGCGAAGCGGCAGAAAGCTGGACGTGGCGCTGGAGAGTCATCAGCTGGTGACGGTCGGGCGAATGGTCGCGAGCGGGCTGGGCGGCAGCGCCGTTCCGGCGCTCTGCGAGGCGCAGATGACGGCGCTGGGCGCGGTCTGTATTCCGCTGGATAACCCGCCGATAGAAAAGTGCATTGGAGCGATCCATCCAGGACACACGCAGCTCTCTAAAGCGGCGCATGCCCTGCTGGAAACGCTGAAAGATTTTTACCAGCCCAATCAGGGGGCGAGAAACACCTGCGGCGCGGCGTGAGCCGGATGCCTGCCGACGATAACCTGCGCGCCGTACCAGCGCGCCAGCGCGTCGGCCTGCAAAACGGTTTCCGGTGCTCCCTGGGACACGATTCTGCCGTCATGCAGCAGCAGGATGCGGTCCGCCCACAGCGCCGCCAGATTAAGGTCGTGCAGCACCGCGCAAACGTGCAGATGACCCCGACGGGTCAGGGATTTCAGCAGGCGCAGCAGATGCTGCTGGTGATAGAGATCCATCGCAGACGTGGGTTCATCAAGGAACAGCCAGCCGCGCGGCGCGCCGTCGCACCAAAGCTGAGCCAGCGCGCGGGCGAGCTGGATGCGCTGCTGCTCGCCGCCGGAGAGTGCGGCAAACTGCCTGCCCGCCAGCGGTAAACAGCCGGTGACGGCCATGACCTCCTCAATAACCGTCGCTTCAGGCGTGCGGGTCCAGGGCGCTCGCCCCATACCGACGACCGCCTCAACCAGCCAGTCAAATCCGAGCTGCGTGTTCTGGCGCATTACCGCCCGGTAGCGGGAAAGCCTGTTCGGCTGCCAGGCCGCAAGCGGTGTGCCCGCCAGGCTGCACCGTCCGCCCGCAGGTTTAAGGTAGCCGGTCAGCAGCCGCAACAGCGTTGATTTCCCGGCGCCGTTGGGGCCAATCAGCGCCACCAGCTCGCCCTGAGATAAGGTCAGCGACACGTCGTCAATCAGCGTGCGTTGTCCGGCGCGAAAAACAAGGTTTTCAGCACAATAGCGTTCAGCCATGCGCACCTCCGCGATGAAAGATAAGCCACAGAAACCACGGCGCGCCGAGAAGGCTGGTCAGTAAGCCGACCGGCATTTCCGCCGGTGCGACCAGGCTGCGCGCCAGCGTATCGGCAACCAGCAGAAGCAACGCGCCGGCCAGCACCGAGCCGGGGAGCACGGCCCGGTGGTCGGCTCCCAGCCACATGCGCACCAGGTGCGGCACCACCAGGCCGACAAAGCCGATCACGCCGCTGACCGCAACGGCGGCGGCCACCAGCAGGGCGCTGCACAACAGCAGGATCCGCTGCACGGCGGCAACCTCCACGCCGAGGTAATGTGCCTCTTCGTCGCCCAGCTGCAGCAGGTTGAGGGCGCCTGCCAGACGCCAGATCGCGAGCACGGTGGGAACCATCAGCGACGCGACGACCAGCAGCGTTGACCACTGCGCCTGGCCGAGGCTGCCCATTCCCCAGAGCGAAAGCTGGCGAAGCTGGGCATCATTGCTGAGCCATGACAGCACCCCGACGGCCGCGCCGCACAGGGCGTTGATAGCAATTCCCACCAGCAGCAGGCGCGACAGGGAAGCGTCACGCTGACGGCTGAGCAGGAAAATCACGAAGGTGGCGGCCAGCGCGCCGAGAAACGCCGCCAGCATCGGGGCATACAGCATCACCAGTGCAGGCAGCGAGAGCGGAAGAACCACCCACAGCGCAACGGCGAGCGCTGCGCCGCTGCTGATGCCGAGCAGTCCCGGGTCTGCCAGCGGATTTCGAAACAGCCCCTGCATCACGCAACCCGCCAGCGCCAGTGAACCGCCGATCGCCAGCGCCAGCAGCACGCGAGGCAGGCGGATTGTCAGCCAGATTTGACGCAGCGCCTCGTCGGTCCCGTTCCACATCAGGCTGATCGGCAGGTGTAATGCCCCAACCCCGGTCGCTGCGAGCGTCATGATGGTCAGGATCGCGGTCAGCATCCATAACGATAAGGCGATCCGCCGGGACATCAGGGCAGCAGCTCCGCTTTGGCACGCAGCTGCTGGATGGCTTCCGGCGTTCGCATGCTGAAGCCCAGCAGCGCCATATCGTCAATCGCCAGCACCTGCTTGTTCCGTCCCGCCGGGGTTTGCGCCAGGCCGGGCAGCGTCCACAGATTCGCTTCACCGCCCAGGGCGTTGAGACCGTCCTGAGAAATCACCACCAGATCGGGTTGGCTGGCTATCGTGCCTTCCTGAGACAGCGGCTGATAGCGGGTAAACCCCTGCATCGCGTTCTGCAGCCCCGCCGCACGAATGGCAGCATCCGCGCCGGTCTGTTGTCCGGCGGCCATGGCGGTCATCCCGCCGTGGTTGAGAATAAACAGTACCCGCTTATTGAGCGGCGACGCGGGAAGCGCCGACAGTGCCTGGCGCAGCGTGCTGCGCAGGACCTCCCCCTCGACCTCGCGGTGCGTCGCTTCAGCGACGATCCGCACCTTTTCGTCAATGACGTTCAGGTCGTTACTGGCAGGAACAGCGATCACCCTGACGTGGCTTTGCTCAACCTGCTTTAGCGCCAGAGACGGCTGCGCCTGAGCGCTGGCCAGCACCAGCGTGGGGCGCATGGATAAGATCCCTTCCGCATTGAGCTGGCGCAGATAGCCCACGTCAGGCAGCGAATTCGCCGCCTGCGGCCACTGGCTGGTGCTGTCGCGGGCCACCAGCGAGGGCGCCGCGCCGAGAGCGTAGACAATCTCGGTGACGTCGCCGCCGAGGGTAACGATTTTCTCCTGCGCCGCCGCAGACGCCAGCAGGGGCAGGGCGCTAAGCAGGGCAAGCCACCGTTTCATGCGGCCAGCCCTTTCGCCGTTAAGGCGTCAATCTGGCTGCGCCACTGGCTCTGCTCCGGTTCGCCTTCCGTACGCTGGCCGTACAGCTGGGCGATTTGCGTTCCGTCGGCGGCAAACAGCTCCAGGCTGGTGACATGCCCGTCAGCCGTCGGCTTGCGCGTGACCCACGTTTCCGCAATGGATCCTTCAAGCAGATGCAGGGTAAAGGTTGGGTTAAAGACGTTCAGCCAGCCTTTCATTGGCACCAGCTTTTCCACCGCGCCGGTGAAGATCTGCACGCAGCCGCGGTTGCCGACGAAGACCATGATTTCGTTACCGTCCCGACGCGCCGTCTCCAGGAGCTGCGCCAGCGCGGTGTTTTCTACCCGGCAGGCCAGATCGTCACCCACCAGGCGAAACGCCTGCTGGCGGCTGAGGTTATGGCGCTTGAGCAGGCTGAAGAACTGATGAACGTCGGTCATGGCGCGCCACTCGTTATCCACGAGAGCGGCATTTGCGTTTTCTGCATGAGCCGGAGCATCGGCTATCCTCAACGCCAGCGGCGGGTTGTCGGCAAAGATAAAGCGGGTCAGCACGTCGCCCCAGGCGGAAACGTCGGTGTTGTCCGTGGCGTAGACCTTCAGCAGGGCATCGCCCTGGTGATCGAAGAACTGAATGCTCTGCCGCTCGCCGCGTGCGGTGGCTTCACTGATGTGAAACACGCTCGACCACTGGTTGAGGAACAGGCGCAGATCCAGCGCGCGCGGGTTCAGCACCAGCCCGGCGTGGCCGTTCAGGTGCTGGTTGGTAAATCTCCCGACCTGCTCGTGTACGGCGTATTCGTTGCGGCAGATACATTTGGTTTCGCCCACCGCCTCCAGCGCGCCCAGGATCTCGCGGATTTCACCGCGCAGTCGCCAGGCGTCGTGACCTACGCGGGCAAAGGTCAGCTCTGCTTCACTGATGTTCATTAACCCCGCGACGTCGCGCGCGTACATACCCGGATTGGCTTCTTTTAGCTCAAGCCAGCGCGTGTAGTGATTCATTGTCTCTTCCTTCTGAATAGTTGCCCCGAAGGGAATTACCACTGATAGCTTACGAAAATCTTGCCGTTACGACCGTCCTGCGGAATGCCCTGAGGTGACCAGTACGCTTTGTCAAAGGCGTTGCCCAGCACCAGCGTGGTGGTCACGCCTTTGAGCCGCTCCTGGCCTTTGTAGCTCACGTAGAAATCGTTGACCGCATAGCCCGGCTGCTTGCTGTAGCTGCTGCTGATATGCGTTGAGCGATCGACAAAAGTACCGATCCAGCCGACGGAGAACCCGCTTTGCGCCACCGGGATATCCAGTTTGCTGGTGACGGTGTCCGGGTTAATGCTGGAGATGTACTCGCTCGTATCGGTGTCTTTCCCGCGCGTGCGGTTGTAGGCCAGATCGAGGCTGAAGAGATCGGCCGAGTATTTTGCCATCATATCCCAACCCCAGATTTTGGCGTTCGGAACGTTGTACGACATGGTGGTCGCGGCGGCAAAATCGACGGTGGTGGAGATATAGTCTTTGGCTTTGGTGTCGAAATAGCTGGCTTTAAACTCCAGCGCATCATTGGCAAGCATCAGATCGTCAAAGCGCAGGCCAAAACCAAACTCCTGCGTTTCGTTGGTTTCCGGGCGCAGGTTCGGGTTTGGCACCCAGTAGTTGGTATAGAAGCGGCCAATGGAGAAGTGTTTGGCGTCGTTATACATTTCGCCCATGGTCGGCGCGCGGAAGGCCTGCGCGTAAGAGCCAAACAGCATCAGCCAGTCGGTTGGGCTGATGGTTAACCCGGCGCGGGATGACCACTTGTCTGCATCCACATCTTTGTAGCCGTCGCTGCTGCCGCGGTAGCTGTCATAGCGCGTGCCGCCCAGCAGGGTAACAGGCAGATCGCGCAGGGTGATCTCATCCTGCAGCCAGCCGGAGCTGAAGTCGATTTTCGCGTCCGGGAAGCCGGTGGTTGCCCCGCCCGGATGCTGCTCCTCACGATAGTATTCCCCGCCGTAGGTCAGAAGGTGTGCTGCAAAGGTGTCGCTGAACAGACGGGTGCGGTTTTCCACCTTGCCGCCTTTGGTGGTCTGCTTGCGGAACTCACCGCTACCGTCGACGTTCTGGGCATTAATGCGCGCTTCGGACCAGTAGACCTTCGCGTCGGCGTCCAGCCAGTCGTACCCTTCCGGTGAAATGTGGTAGCCGACCTGCGCATCGCGCTGGATGGTGGAGCGGTCGGTCATCGGGTTACTGCTGTCCGCCCCGGTGGTTTGCGGGTTTTTCGGCTCCTGAGCGGCGTTGTTGTAGTAGCGCAGGGAGCCGCTCAGGGTCTGGGCGGGGTCGATTTTCCAGCTGCCTTTCGCCAGCATGTTGTTGATGGATTCGTCGTTAGGCGCGGTTGCACCATCGCTCTGGCGGACATCACCGCGATCCCGGCTGGACCAGGAGACCAGACCGTCAAGCGTATCGGTGCGGCCGTAGGCGCTGGCCCCCATCCCGAGGCTATGATCGCCCGTTGCGCCCGTTCCAAACACGCGGTAGCCGCTGTTTTTACCCGGTTCGAGCAGATCGTTGGCATCGGCGGTGTCATAAGAGATCACGCCGCCCAGCGCGCCGCTGCCGTACAGCAGGGCCGACGGGCCGCGGACCACCTCGATACGTTTGATTAGCGCGGGATCGAGAAAGGTGCTGTTCAGGTGGCCGGTGTCGGTGCCCTGACGCACGCCGTCAACCAGCACCAGCACGCCGCGACGGTCATAGCCGCGCAGGTTGACGTCCTGCCCGTTAGTGCGCCCAGTGCCGTCCAGCGTCAGACCGGGGACGTTACGCAGCAGGTCGGCCGCCGAGCTTGCGGTTTGTTTCTCCGGCGCGCTGGCGTCAATTACGCTTACCATCATGGGCGCTTCAAAGGTGCTGCGGGCGTTGCCCGTGGCGGTGACGGTAATGTCGTCTGTGGCGGCGAACGCGACGCCCGGTAGGGTACTGGCAATCGCCAGCGCCAGAAGTGACGGACGTAAAGATGCGGAAGGCAGGTGTGGCATAGCAACTCTCCATAAGAAGTGAAAAGCGCTGGCTGCCTGGGGATAACCTGGGTGGCTGGCGTATTTTTAGGTGTTGTTTATTTTGTGAGGATCAGTTTTCCGGCATGGGTCTGGCGCAGAAGATAGCGCTGTCCGTCATGCTCGATAATGACCCGTCCCTCATCGCCGAGGAGGGTTTTGCTGTCAATGCGACGCTCGGCGGGGGCTGGCGCTGTGTGTGTTTTTTCTTGCGTTGCCGCGCTGTTATCCGTACGTGACATAATGTTTATAAATGGCAATCAATGTAACAATGATAATCATTATCAATAAAGTACAAATTGACGGCAAGCGTTTTTGTGAAAAAAGGATGAGGGGATCAAATTTGGGGGGGGAGGTGCGGTCTGATGCCCTCACCCCGACCCTCTCCCACAGGGAGAGGGAGAAGGGCACAATCGTAGGTCGGGTAAGCGCAGCGCCACCCGACAATAACATCAGAAGCGAGAATCAACCGCAGCTGCCAGCTTTTCCAGCAGCAGTTCGCTGTCTTCCCAGCTCAGGCACGGGTCGGTGATCGACTGGCCGTAAACCATCTGCTGTCCGGCAACGATTTTCTGCGTGCCTTCTTTGATAAAGCTCTCAGCCATAATCCCTGCAACGGCGGTCGAGCCGCTGCGGATCTGCTGGCAGATCTCATCGCAGACGTCCAGCTGGCGGCGATGCTGCTTCTGGCAGTTGCCGTGGCTGAAATCCACCACCAGATGTTCCGGCAGGTCGAACTCGGCCAGCGTTTCGCAGGCCGCCGCAATATCCTGGGCATGGTAATTGGGTTTCTTCCCGCCGCGCATAATGATATGCCCGTAAGGGTTACCGCTGGTCTGGTAGATGGTCATATGACCACTCTTGTCCGGCGACAGGAACATGTGGCTGGCACGGGCGGCGCGGATGGCATCAACCGCGATACGGGTGTTGCCATCGGTCCCGTTTTTGAAGCCGACCGGGCAGGAGAGGGCGGAGGCCATCTCACGGTGGATCTGGCTTTCGGTGGTGCGCGCGCCAATCGCGCCCCAGCTGATCAGATCGGCGATAAACTGCCCGGTCACCATATCGAGAAACTCGGTCGCCGTCGGAACGCCCAGCTCGTTGACCTGTAAAAGCAGCTTCCGCGCCAGCTCGATACCGTGGTTAACGCGATAGCTGCCGTTGAGGTCAGGGTCGGAAATCAGGCCTTTCCAGCCCACCACGGTGCGCGGTTTTTCAAAGTAGGTGCGCATCACGATCTCAAGGGGATGCTGGTACTTATCCCGCAGTCCCTGGAGTCGTTTTGCATAATCCATCGCGGCATCCAGATCGTGGATGGAGCAAGGCCCAATCACCACCAGAAGACGTTTGTCTTCACCGTTCAGGATTTTTTCAATGCGGCGGCGGGAGGCCGTCACATGTTCCGCGACGGCGGCGGAAACGGGATGCCGCTGTGCCAGTTCAGCCGGCGTGACCAGGCTGTCAATGCGCGCAGTGCGGAGTTCATCGGTTTTATTCATGGAATGTCTCAGAAAATTTTTGCTTCATCGGCAGACTACCGGGAAGTGATGGGCATCACCTTAAACCAATCCCTGCTGATTTCAAGTTCGGGGCGACACCGCCCCGTGGTTGCAGATGATGATACCTGAATCCGAGCTAATGTACTAGCATATTAGTACATGCGGCGATTAAGCCCCATGATGTCGAGAATTTTGGTGGCAATTTCTTCAACTGAATAGTTGGTGCTGTTCAGCCACGGGATCTGGTTTTTGCGGTACAGCGCTTCCACTTCGGAGACCTCCATCCGGCACTGGCGCATGGAGGCGTATCGGCTGTTCTCGCGACGCTCCTCGCGGATGGCCGCAAGGCGTTCAGGGTTGATCGTCAGGCCGAACAGCTTGTGCTGCAGCGGCTTAAGGGCGGCGGGCAGCACCAGGTTATCCATATCGTCGGCGATAAACGGGTAGTTTGCGGCGCGAATGCCAAACTGCATCGCCAGATAAAGGCTGGTCGGGGTTTTGCCGCAGCGCGACACGCCAAGCAGGATCACCTGCGCCTGGTCGAGATTTCTCAGCGAGATACCGTCGTCGTGGGCCAGGGTGTAGTCGATAGCGGCGATACGCGCGTCGTACTTGGTCAGGTTGCCGGGGTTCAGCCCGTGGGTTCGGTGGGCAATCGGGGTCGGGTCGAGCTTAAGCTCGCTCTGCAGCGGCGCCACCAGCGCCTGCACGATATCCTGGCAGAAGCCTTCACTTTGCAGAATGATGGAGCGAATCTCAGGGATCACGATAGAGTAGAACACCAGCGGGCGGACGCCGGTCTGCTGGTAGATGGCGTCAATCTGGTCCTTCACCGCTTTAGCGCGGCTCTCGTTTTCGACAAACGGCAGCGTGATGCTGTTAATCGAGACGGGAAACTGCGACATCACCGCGTGGCCCAGCACCTCGGCGGTGATCGCCGTACCATCAGAAATATAAAAAACGTGGCGATCGACAGCACTATCCATTTTACTCACCCTGAATATCAGACCTAATTGTCTGAAAGCATAAATTAAAAAAGTAAATTACACAGCAAAGAACTTATCCTAATTATGAATGAAACGCTGTTTTTGATTTTCCTGAAAAGTGGATTTCATTTTTCAAATAGCGACTTTATTTTTGGGGTTTCTGGATGAATATAGAGGAATCATCGGGTTAATCGTTGATGGGAAAGTATCCGAAAAGTTGAAATTTTAAATTGCTTACACGATTCACCGTTTTTTTAGCGGAAATAAATATGCCAGTATAAATACGTAGTCAGGTGTTACTTACTCCGATCAAATATCACAAAAGGATTGTTTCGATGTCCAACAATGGCTCGTCACCGCTGGTGCTTTGGTATAACCAACTCGGCATGAATGATGTAGACAGAGTTGGGGGCAAAAATGCCTCCCTGGGTGAAATGATTACAAATCTGTCGGGTATGGGTGTCTCCGTACCGAACGGGTTTGCCACCACCGCCGATGCCTTTAACCTGTTTTTAGACCAGAGCGGTGTTAACCAGCGCATTTACGACCTGCTGGATAAAACGGATATTGATGACGTTACCGAGCTTGCCAAAGCCGGGGCGCAGATCCGCCAGTGGATCATCGACACACCTTTCCAGCCGGAACTGGAAAAAGCCATTCACGACGCGTACAACCAGCTCTCTGCTGACGATGCGCAGGCCTCCTTTGCCGTACGTTCCTCTGCGACCGCAGAAGATATGCCGGACGCCTCGTTTGCCGGACAGCAGGAAACCTTCCTGAACGTCCAGGGTTACGATGCGGTGCTGGTGGCGGTGAAGCACGTGTTTGCTTCCCTGTTCAACGACCGTGCCATCTCCTATCGCGTGCACCAGGGCTACGACCATCGCGGCGTGGCGCTCTCCGCTGGCGTTCAGCGCATGGTGCGCTCGGACGTGGGCTCATCCGGCGTGATGTTCTCCATTGATACCGAATCCGGCTTCGACCAGGTGGTGTTTATCACCTCCGCGTGGGGTCTGGGTGAGATGGTGGTGCAGGGCGCGGTAAACCCTGACGAATTCTACGTCCACAAGCCTACGCTGGCCGCTGGCCGTCCGGCGGTGGTGCGCCGCACCATGGGCTCGAAAAAAATCCGCATGATCTATGCCCCGACCCAGGAGCATGGCAAGCAGGTTAAAATTGAAGATGTACCGCAGGAGCAGCGCGACCGCTTCTCCCTGACCGACGCCGAAGTGCAGGAACTGGCGAAGCAGGCGGTGCAGATCGAAAAACACTACGGCCGTCCGATGGACATCGAATGGGCAAAAGACGGGAACACCGGCAAGCTGTTTATCGTGCAGGCGCGTCCGGAAACCGTCCGCTCTCGCGGTCAGGTGATGGAGCGTTATACGCTGCACGCGCAGGGTAAAATCGTGGCGGAAGGCCGCGCCATCGGTCACCGCATCGGTGCCGGTCCGGTCAAAGTGATCCACGACATCAGCGAGATGAACCGTATTGAGCCAGGCGACGTGCTGGTGACCGACATGACCGACCCGGACTGGGAACCGATCATGAAGAAAGCGGCGGCTATCGTCACCAACCGCGGCGGTCGTACCTGCCACGCGGCGATCATTGCCCGCGAGCTGGGCATTCCCGCGGTTGTCGGCTGCGGTGACGCCACCGAACGCATGAAGGACGGGCAGAACGTGACCGTCTCCTGTGCCGAAGGCGATACCGGCTACGTCTACGCCGATATCCTCGACTTCAGCGTGAAGAGCTCCAGCGTGGATACCATGCCGGACCTGCCGCTGAAGATCATGATGAACGTCGGCAACCCGGACCGCGCGTTTGACTTCGCCTGCCTGCCGAACGAAGGCGTTGGCCTGGCGCGTCTGGAATTTATCATCAACCGTATGATCGGCGTTCACCCGCGCGCGCTGCTGGAGTTTGACGACCAGGATCCGAAGCTGCAGAACGAAATCCGCGAGATGATGAAAGGCTACGACTCGCCGAAAGAGTTCTACGTCGGCCGTCTGACCGAAGGGATCGCGACGCTGGGCGCCGCCTTCTATCCGAAACGCGTGATCGTGCGTCTGTCTGACTTTAAGTCTAACGAATACGCCAACCTGGTAGGCGGCGAGCGCTACGAGCCGGAAGAAGAGAACCCGATGCTGGGCTTCCGCGGGGCCGGACGCTACGTGTCCGACAGCTTCCGCGACTGCTTCGCGCTGGAGTGTGAGGCGGTGAAACGCGTGCGCAACGACATGGGGCTGACCAACGTCGAAATCATGATCCCGTTCGTGCGTACCGTGGATCAGGCGAAAGCGGTGGTGGACGAGCTGGCGCGTCAGGGTCTGAAGCGCGGCGAGAACGGGCTGAAGATCATCATGATGTGCGAAATCCCGTCCAACGCCCTGCTGGCCGAGCAGTTCCTCGAGCACTTCGACGGCTTCTCTATCGGCTCGAACGACATGACGCAGCTGACGCTGGGTCTGGACCGCGACTCCGGCGTGGTCTCCGAGCTGTTCGACGAGCGCAACGAGGCGGTGAAAGCGCTGCTCTCCATGTCCATCCGCGCGGCGAAGAAGCAGGGTAAATACGTCGGGATCTGCGGTCAGGGTCCATCCGACCATGAAGACTTTGCCGCATGGCTGATGGAAGAGGGGATCGATAGCCTGTCCCTGAACCCGGACACCGTGGTGCAAACCTGGCTGAGCCTGGCGGAACTGAACAAGTAACGCCACGCTGACCCGAAAAGGCGAGGATATTATTCCTCGCCTTTTTTATTTCATTTCTTATTTGCTCCCCATCACAAATAAAGTAAAAAACCAAATATCATAATTTGTCTGTCAATTTAGACAATTGTTAGCGCGCAAACCGTTGCTAATACTTGAGCCTTACTGCGCATTTCCCTTAAGAAGATGCGCAACTGGTTGAAATACGTTTTAACCTGATAAAAAGGCAAATAACAATGACTCTCTCCTCTGTATTGCGTACCAAAGATAAAATAGGTTATGGCTTAGGCGATATGGCCAGCGCGCTGGTCTGGCAAACGGCAACCTTATTTCTCGCTTATTTTTATACAGACGTATTTGGGCTGCCCGCCGCGATTATGGGCACCATGTTTTTAGTGGTGCGCGTGGTCGATGCGTTTGTCGACCCGTGCATTGGCGCACTGGTTGACCGCACCCGGACGCGTCACGGACGTTTCCGTCCCTGGCTGCTGTGGTTTGCCATCCCGTTTGGCGTGAGCTGCCTCATTACCTTCTATGTGCCGGACGTTGGGCCGACGGCAAAAATCGTTTACGCCTGCGTGACCTACGCGATTTTAAGCCTGATTTACTCCGCAATTAACGTGCCTTACTGCGCTATGCCCGGCGCGCTGACGCTGGACCCGCGCGAGCGTCATTCTCTGCAGTCGTGGCGCTTTGGGCTGTCGTTTATCGGCGGGCTGATCGTGACGGTTATCGCCCTGCCGCTGGTCTCACTGTTAGGCCAGGGCAACGTGCAGAAAGGCTATTTCTATGCCATGAGCCTGATGGGTCTGCTGGGAATTGTGCTGTTCTTCTGCTGTTTCCTGATGACCCGCGAGCGTTATTCTCCGCGCAATGATACCTCCGGCTCCATGCTCACCGATTTAAAACTGCTGGCCGGGAACAGCCAGTGGCGTATTGTGTTCCTGTTTAATATTTTGCTGTTAACGGCGGTGGTGACGCGCGGTTCCGCCACCATGTATTACGTGAACTATGTGCTGCTGCGCCCGGATCTGGTTTTTGCCTTTATTGTTTCCGGCATGGTGGCCTCCTTAAGCGGCGCATTATTATCTGAACGGCTGCTGGGGAAATTTGACCGCGTGCGCGCCTACCAGTGGACGATTATCTCCTTCGTTATCTTCGGCGCGCTGATTTTCTTCCTGCCTCCTTCACAGGTGTGGCTAATCTTTGGCCTTAACATCGTCTTTAGCTTTATTCAAAACCTCACCACGCCGCTGCAGTGGACCATGTTCTCCGATGTGGTCGACTACGAAGAGCACCGCAGCGGCCGTCGTCTGGACGGGCTGGTCTTCTCCACCGCGCTGTTTGCCATCAAGTTTGGCCTGGCGCTGGGCGGGGCGGTCGTCGGCTGGGTGCTTGGCATGGTGGATTACGCCCCGGGCCAGGCAACCCAGGCGCCAGGCGTTCTCTCGACCATCAACGCGCTGTTCACCCTTATCCCTTGCGCGCTGTTCCTCTGCATGGTCGCGCTGCTTGCCATCTACAAACTCAACAGCCGGCTGGTGGATTCCATCGCCCGGGAGCTGGCCAGCAAGCGTGAAGTCAGACCCGAAGCGGGGCAGCTCAGCCCGGCAACCCCTTCCGCACTACAGGAGTAAAACATGACGACTATCTATAAGGACGCGGGACGTCCCGTGCACGAGCGCGTCGCCGATTTACTGGCGCGCATGACCCCGGAAGAGAAGTTCGCCCAGATGCACGCGTACTGGCTGATCCTCGATGAAAACGGTAACCACCGCGAGCGCAGCGATCTGAGTGACGAATTTGCCGGCGTGAGCGAGCAGGCTGCGCTCAGCGAACGGCTCAAGCTGGGCGTCGGGCAGATCACGCGGCCGCTGGGCACCCACATCGTTGACGCGAAGACCGGCGTGCGCGCGGCGAACCGCCTGCAGCGCATGATGATGGAAGAGACGCGGCTCGGCATCCCGGCGCTATTCCACGAGGAGTGTCTGGTGGGGCTGCTGTGCAAAGACGCCACCCTGTTCCCGTCGTCATTGAACTACGGTTCGACCTGGGATCCGGAGCTGGTGCAGCGGGCGGCAGAGCAGATTGGCAAAGAGGCGCGCTCCGTCGGCTGCCAGCAGGGGCTGGCGCCGGTGCTGGACGTATCCCGCGACGTGCGCTGGGGGCGAACGGAAGAGACCTTCGGGGAGGATCCTTGGCTGGTGGGCGTAATGGCGACCGCCTACGTGAAGGGCTTACAGGGCGATAAGCGCGATCTGCTGGCGACGCTCAAGCATTACGTGGGGCATTCGTTCAGCGAAGGAGCGCGCAACCATGCGCCGGTCCACCTTGGGTTCAGCGAGCTGAACGACACCTTCCTGCTGCCGTTCGAAATGGCGGTCAAGCTGGCAAACGCCGGTTCGGTGATGCCCGCGTACCACGATATTGATAACCAGCCGGGGCACAGCGACAGCTTCCTGTTGACCACCGTCCTGCGAGAGCAGTGGGGGTTCGACGGGATTATTGTCGCGGACTACGGCGGCGTAAGCCTGCTGCACCAGCACCATGGGATTTCCCACGATGCGGCCGAATCTGCTGCGCTGGCGTTCAACGCCGGGCTGGACGTTGAGCTGCCGAAAGACGACTGCGCGCGGCATCTGGCGGAAGCGGTAGAGCGCGGGCTGATCTCTATGGCGAAGGTCGACGAGATCGTGGCGCGTACGCTGACGGAAAAATTCCGCCTTGGCCTGTTTGAAAAGCCGTACGCGGATGAAAACGGTATCGATCTGCAAAACGATATGACCCGCCAGGCCGCGCGGGAGGTGGCGACGAAATCGATCACGCTGCTGGAAAACAACGGCATTTTACCGCTCGGGGGCAAACCCCGCGTGGCGGTAGTGGGGCCGACGGCAGACGATCCGCTGGCGTTACTCAGCGGCTACAGCTTCCCGGTGCATTTGATCATCAGCGATATGGTGGAAGAGACTTCGCAGGTCACGACCCCGCGCGCGGCGCTGGAGCAGTATCTCGGTGCATCGAACGTCCGCTATGCCAAAGGGTGCCACATCATCGAAAAACGGATGGCGGGCGCGCCGGTCTTCCCTGGCGACAGCGGCGGCAAACCGATGCAGCAGTCACCGGTATCGCAAAGTACCGCCCCGATCCCCGAGGCCGTAAACGCCGCGCAGGAGAGTGACGTGGTGGTGGCCTGCGTGGGCGATCTCGCCGGGCTGTTCCAGAGCGGTACCGTGGGGGAAGGTTCCGATACCGACTCCCTGAACCTGCCGGGCGTGCAGCAACAGCTGCTGGAAGCCCTGGTCGCCACCGGTAAACCGGTGATTGTGGTCATGACCGGGGGGCGTCCATACAACCTGCAGGGTCTGGAAGATAAGGTCGCGGCGCTGATGATGGCCTGGGCGCCGGGGCAGGAAGGGGGCTGGGCGATTGCGGACGTGTTAACCGGACACGCGGAGCCGCAGGGTCGCCTGGTGGTGAGCGTGCCGAAAAGCGCCGGGGCAATGCCTTATTACTACAATCACAAGCTCAAAAGCGGCGGTACACCGTTTGCGTTCCATTTCGGCTCACGTTACCCGTTTGGCTTCGGCCTCGGCTGGACGACGTTTAGCTGGGGCGCTGTCCGCGTCGCCGAAAGCAGCGTACCGGTCGACGGTGAGGTGAGGCTGAGCGTGGATATCACCAATACCGGAGAGCGCAGCGGCAGCGAGGTGGTGCAGGTTTACGTCAGGGATAAGGTCGCCACGCAGGTGCGGCCGCTTCAGGAGCTGAAGGCCTTCCAGCGCGTCACGCTCTCGCCGGGAGAAACCGCCACGCTCACCTTCACGCTGCCGGTTGAGATGTTCAACTTCACCCGTCGCGACGGAAAACGCATCGTCGAGCCGGGCGAGTTTGAGCTGCAGGTTGGCGCATCGTCGGCGGATATCCGCGAGACGGTGATGGTCAATGCGACAGGGGAAACGCGGGTGTTGCCGGCTGAGTGGCGGATGCTCAGTACCTGTGAGGTTCAACGCGCGTAGTCAGAATAAAAAAAAGCCCATCGTGGGAGATGGGCAAAGACTACACACAGCAATTCGTTGTTTCACTCAGGGGATTTCCTTGCTTATAAATCAAGGTGTTGATTTATAACCGTGTGCTAATAGTAGGCATTGTGTTATTTAGCGTCGATCGGATTCGTCTCAATAGTTAAAGAGACGTAAAGAATTCTTGAGGTTATTAGCAGACTTATTGCTGAAAAGGCGGGTCTGACCAGTGAGCAACGAATAAATACTTTAGCAGTGTTTAAGTATCATGCGGGAAAGTGTAGGCCGGGTGAGCGTTAACGCCACCCGGCAGCATACCTTAATGCGTGTTCTTCTCTTCCAGCTCTTCCAGTTCGCTCAAAATCACGTCCGGGTCAGTTCCCGGCGGCGGAATTTCATGCACCCAGGCAGAGAACAGACGCCAGGTGACGGCGAGCAGCACCGGGCCGATGAACAGGCCAATCATGCCAAAGGCAATCAATCCGCCAATGACCCCGGAGAGGATCAGGATCAGCGGCAGGTCTGCACCCATGCGAATGAGGATCGGACGAATCACGTTATCCATGGTGCCGACCACGCAGCTCCAGACCAGCAGCACCGTTCCCCACGTGGTATCGCCCGTCCAGTAGAGCCAGATAATGCTGGGAACCAGCACCAGCAGCGGTCCCAGCTGTGCAAGACAGGTCATCAGCATGACAACGGTGAACACGGTGGCGTACGGTACGCCGGAAATCGCCAGACCGATCCCGCCCAGTACCGCCTGCACCAGCGCGGTGACCACCACGCCCAGCGCAACCGCGCGCACGGCCTGCGCGGCCAGCAGCACCGCCGCGTCACCGCGTTTGCCCGCCAGGCGGGTGGCAAAGTGACGAACGCCTAAAGCCACCTGCTCGCCGCGCCAGTAGAGCAGGGCGCTGAAGAGCAGCATCAGGGTACAGTGCATCATAAAGCGGCCGATATGCGCCGCCTGCCCGACAAACCAGGTGGTGGTGGTGCCAATATACGGGCGGACTTTTGCCATCAGCGCGCTGCCGCCCATCTCCAGCAGGCTATGCCAGCCGCTGTAGAGTTTGGCGCCCACCAGCGGAATGCTGTTCAGCCAGGCGAGATCCGGCAGCGTCAGGTCGCCGCTGCTAATGGCGCGAATAACCGGGCCACTCGAATCCACCAGGCTATTTACCAGCAGGGCAATCGGAATGATAAACAGCAGGAACAGCAGGAGCGTCATGACCAGCACGGCGAGCCCGCGACGGCCGAACAGCAGCTTCTGCAAGCGCAGCAGCAAAGGCCACGTGGCCACGACTACGGTCGCAGCCCACGCAAAGCCGAGAATAAAGGGTTGAACAATCCACAGACACGCAATAATCATGAGGGCCAGAAACAGCACCGACAGCAAAATTTGCGCAACATCCCTGGGCTGGCGAAGATTGACCATAAATGAAACTTTCCTTAAAAGAACGCCAGTAAGACTGGCGGGAACGGAAAACCGCGTCTCTTTAATCATTAATGATCTCAGCGGTTTTTAACAGGCGAATTCTGCCTGTAATTCAGCAGAGATTATAAGAAAAAAATGTGATAAAACTTTTAAGATACACGCAAACGATTTCATACAACTCTAATTAGGGTCGACAGTCATGATCCCACAGATTTCTCAGGCACCTGGCGTCGTTCAGCTGGTGCTTAATTTTTTGCAAGCACTGGAGCAACAGGGTTTTACAGGTGATACCGCCACGAACTATGCCGACAGGCTGACGATGGCGACCGATAACAGTATCTACCAGCTTCTTCCCGATGCCGTTGTTTTCCCTCGTTCAACGGCCGACGTCGCGCTTATCGCCCGGCTGGCCACGCAGGAGCGGTTTGCCTCGCTGGTCTTTACGCCGCGCGGCGGCGGCACCGGGACCAACGGTCAGGCGCTAAACCAGGGCATCATTGTTGATATGTCGCGCTATATGAACCGCATCATTGAGATCAACCCGGAAGAGGGGTGGGTGCGGGTCGAAGCGGGCGTCATCAAAGATCAGCTTAATCAGTATCTCAAGCCTTACGGTTACTTTTTTGCCCCTGAGCTCTCCACCAGCAACCGCGCGACCCTTGGCGGGATGATTAACACGGATGCCTCCGGGCAGGGCTCGCTGGTCTACGGTAAAACCTCCGATCACGTGCTGGGCGTGCGTGCGGTGCTGCTGGGTGGCGATATTCTCGATACCCAGCCGATGCCGGTTGAACTGGCGGAAACGCTGGGCAAAGACAACACCGCCAGCGGGCGTATCTATCGCACCGTGCTGGAACGCTGTCGCGACAACCGCCAGCTTATTCTCGATAAATTCCCCAAGCTGAACCGCTTCCTGACCGGTTACGATCTGCGTCACGTCTTCAACGATGACCTGACCCAGTTTGATTTAACCCGCGTGCTGACCGGCTCCGAAGGAACGCTGGCATTTATTACCGAAGCGCGGCTGGATATCACCCGGTTGCCGAAAGTGCGCCGTCTGGTGAACGTCAAATATGACTCCTTCGACTCCGCGCTGCGCAATGCGCCGTTTATGGTGCAAGCGCAGGCGCTGTCGGTGGAGACCGTCGACTCTAAGGTGCTCAATCTTGCCCGGGAAGATATTGTCTGGCACTCCGTAAGCGACCTCATTACCGACGTGCCGGACAAAGAGATGCTCGGTCTTAATATCGTGGAATTTGCCGGCGATGATGCGGAGCTGATTGAGCGTCAGGTCACCACGCTCTGCCAGCGTCTGGACGAGCTGATTGCGCAGGGTGAAGGCGGCGTGATCGGCTGGCAGCTCTGTAACGATCTGGCCGGGATTGAGCGTATCTATGCGATGCGTAAAAAAGCCGTGGGCCTGCTCGGCAATGCGAAAGGGGCGGCGAAGCCCATTCCCTTTGCCGAAGATACCTGCGTGCCGCCCGAGCATCTGGCGGATTATATCGTGGAGTTTCGCGCCCTGCTGGACAGCCACGGCCTGAGCTATGGCATGTTCGGCCACGTCGACGCCGGAGTACTGCACGTGCGTCCGGCTCTGGACATGTGCGACCCGCAGCAGGAGATCCTGATGAAGCAGATCTCCGACGACGTGGTGGCCTTAACCGCCAAATACGGCGGTCTGCTGTGGGGGGAGCACGGGAAAGGGTTCCGCGCGGAGTACAGCCCGGCATTCTTCGGCGAACAGCTCTACGCGGAATTGCGTAAGGTGAAAGCGGCTTTCGATCCGCATAACCGCCTCAACCCGGGTAAAATCTGTCCGCCTGAGGGTGTTGATGCCCCAATGCTGCAGGTGGATGCCGTCAAGCGCGGCACCTACGACAGGCAGATCCCGATTGCGGTGCGCTCGTCCTGGCGCGGCGCGATGGAGTGCAACGGCAACGGCCTGTGCTTTAACTTTGATGTGAAAAGCCCGATGTGCCCGTCGATGAAAATCACCAGCAACCGTATCCACTCGCCGAAAGGGCGGGCGACGCTGGTGCGCGAGTGGCTGCGTCTGCTGGCCGACCGCGGGGTGGATCCGCTCAAGCTGGAGCAGGAGCTGCCGGAAAAACGGGCCAGCCTGCGCTCGCTGATTGAGCGCACCCGCAACAGCTGGCATGCCAACAAGGGCGAGTATGATTTCTCCCATGAGGTGAAAGAGGCGATGTCCGGCTGTCTGGCCTGTAAAGCCTGCTCCACCCAGTGCCCGATTAAAATCGACGTGCCGGAATTCCGCTCGCGTTTCCTGCAGCTTTACCACACCCGATACCTCCGTCCGGTGCGCGACCATCTGGTGGCGACGGTGGAAAGCTACGCGCCGCTGATGGCGCGGGCGCCAAAGACCTTCAACTTCTTTATCAACCAGCCGCTGGTGCGCAAGCTCTCCGAAAAACACATCGGCATGGTCGATCTCCCGCTGTTGTCGGTCCCGTCTCTGCAGCGCCAGCTCGTCGGTCACCGTTCGGCGAACATGACTCTGGAGCAGCTTGAGGCGCTCACTCCGGAGCAAAAAGGCAATATGGTGCTGGTGGTGCAGGATCCGTTCACCAGCTACTACGATGCGCAGGTCGTGGCCGATTTCGTCCGTCTGGCGGAGAAGGTGGGTTACCAGCCGGTTGTGCTGCCGTTCTCTCCCAACGGCAAGGCGCAGCACATTAAAGGTTTCCTGAACCGATTTGCGAAGACCGCGCAGAAAACGTCTGACTTCTTAAACCGCGTGGCGCAACTCGGGATACCGATGGTTGGCGTCGATCCGGCGCTGGTGCTTTGCTATCGCGATGAATACAAGCAGACGCTGGGCGATAAGCGCGGTGATTTCAACGTCATGCTGGTGCACGAGTGGCTTCCGGTGGCGCTGGCAGATAAAGCCGTTCAGGACGTCAGCGGTGAACCGTGGTATCTCTTCGGCCACTGCACGGAAGTGACCGCGCTGCCGGGTGCCCCCGCGCAGTGGGCGTCCGTTTTTGCCCGCTTCGGTGCGAAGCTGGAGAGCGTCAACGTAGGCTGCTGCGGGATGGCCGGAACCTACGGACACGAAGTGAAAAACCACGCCAACTCGCTCGGCATCTATGAGCTGTCCTGGCATCAGGCGATGCAGCGTTTGCCGCGAAACCGCTGTCTGGCGACGGGCTACTCCTGCCGCAGCCAGGTAAAACGGGTAGAAGGTAACGGTGTGCGTCACCCATTGCAGGCTTTACTGGAGATAATTGGATGATCTGGAAACGTGCCGTGACGCTGCAGGCGCTGAACGCCATGGGCGAGGGGAATATGGTGGGGCTGCTGGATATCCAGTTCATCCGCATTGGCGACGATGAGATTGAGGCCACCATGCCGGTCGATAGTCGCACCCACCAGCCGTTTGGTTTATTGCACGGCGGGGCCTCCGTCGTGCTGGCCGAAACGCTGGGCTCGGTGGCGGGCTATCTCTGTACCGAAGGGGAGCAGAAGGTTGTTGGACTCGAGGTGAATGCTAACCACATACGCTCGGTGCGCAGCGGGCGCGTGCGCGGTGTTTGCCGCGCGCTGCACGCCGGAAGCCGCCATCAGGTGTGGCAGATAGATATTCTCGATGAGCAGGATCGCCTGTGCTGCTCGTCGCGGCTGACCACGGCGGTTGTGTAAAGTTTTCAGATGTTTTGCCTTTGGTCAAAAACTAGCCAGTCCGTTGTGATATACTGGTCAGGTTTTGTACATAAGCGAGGACATCATGGATACTGAAATAACCCCAACACAGCTGGCAATTGAATATTTACGTCGCGATAAGAGCAACCTGTCTCCGGCGCAGTACCTGAAAAAGCTGAAACAGCTTGAGCTGGAATTTACAGATTTGCTGGCGCTCTCTTCGAATGAACTGAAAGAAGAGATCTATTTTGCCTGGCGGTTGGGCGTTCACGTCCATTGAGTACATGAGAATAAAAGGGCCGCGAGTGCGGCCTTTTTTGTGTCTGAAATTCAGTATCGGGCGGCGGTGACGCCACCCGATATTTTCCTCAGACATTGACGGCGTTGATCAGCCGCGACTTCATGGACTGATACGCCGACGCCGCAAAATCCTCCGCCCAGCGCTGGTCCTCAATCGCCTCCAGCTGCACCGCGCAATACTTCGTTTCCGGCGTTTTGGAGATGGGATCGAGATTATCCTGGGTCAGCTCGTTGCAGGCGCCAATCCACCACTGATAGGTCATATAGACCGCCCCGGAGTTGATACGCTCGCTAATGCTGGCGCGGGTAATCACTTTGCCGCGACGTGAGCGCACCCAGACCAGCTGGCCCTCCGCGATGCCCAGCTTTTCCGCATCGGCAGGGTTCATTTGCACCCGGCCCGGCTCATCGGCCAGGCTCTGCAGCGCGGCGCAGTTCCCGGTCATCGAGCGGCAGGAGTAGTGTCCCACTTCACGCACCGTGCACAGCACCAGCGGGAAATCTGCGTCCGGGGTTTCCGCCGGCGCGCGCCACGGGGCGGCAAAGAGCTGCCCTTTACCGGTTGGGGTGTCGAACTGATTGTCTTTGTACAGGTACGGCGTTCCCGGATGATCCAGCGTCGGGCACGGCCACTGCACGTGGCCCATCTCGCCCATTTTTTCATACGTCACGCCGTAGAAGAGAGGGCACAGCTCGCGCATCTCGTCCCAGATCTGCTGGTTGGAGTCATAATGCATCGGGTAGCCCATCTCGGTGGCGAGCAGGCTGATAATCTCCCAGTCGCGCTTCACGTTGCCGCTGGCCTCAATGGCTTTGCCAAAACGCTGGAATCCGCGATCGGCACAGGTAAAGACGCCGCCGTGTTCACCCCAGGAGGTGGCAGGAAGCAGAACGTCCGCCACTTCTGCCGTTTTGGTCATAAAGATGTCCTGAACCACCACAAAGTCGAGCGCCTCAAAACCGCTGCGAACGAGACCGAGATCGGCTTCGGTCTGAAGCGGATCTTCCCCCATGATGTAGTAGGCCTTGACCTTGCCTTCCAGCGCCAGATGGGGCACCTCGGTAATGCGCGTCCCGACCCGATCGTCCATTTTATCGGCGTCAATTCCCCAGGCATCGGCAAACTTCTGCCTGACCGCCGGATCGGTCACATCCTGATAGCCGGGGAACATATTTGGCAGAACGCCCATATCGCAGGCGCCCTGAACGTTGTTTTGCCCGCGCACGGGACCGACGCCGACGGCAGGGCGGCCGAGGTTGCCGGTCAGCAGCGCCAGGCTGGAAAGCCCTTTGACCACATCCACGGCCTGACCAAACTGGGTCACGCCCATCCCCCACATCACGGTGGCGGAAGGGGCCGCCGCGAAGGTGCGCATCGCCTGGCGAACGTCGCGGGCGGGAATGCCGGTAAGATGCTCGACCTTCTCCGGCGCATAGTCTTTCACCGTCTGGCGATAGGCCTCAAGCCCCTCGGTAAAGCGCGCCACGTAGCTTTTGTCGTAGAGCTCCTCTTCCAGCAGCACGAAGCCAAAGGCGTTCACCAGCGCCATATTGCTGCCGTTTTTCAGCTGCAGATGCTGGTCGGCGATGCGCGCCGTTTCAATGCGCCGCGGATCGCAGACGATAATTTTTGCGCCGTTTTCCCGCGCTTTCAGCACGCGTCGGGCGACGATAGGGTGGGAGTCCGCGCAGTTATAGCCAAACACCAGCAGGCATTTTGAGTTTTCAATATCGCTGATTGAGTTGCTCATCGCGCCGTTGCCGAGCGTTTCCTGTAAACCGGCCACGGAAGGGCCGTGACAGACGCGCGCGCAGCAGTCCACGTTGTTGGTGTTCAGCACCGCGCGGGCAAATTTTTGCATCACATAGTTTGTTTCATTGCCTGTTCCGCGAGAGGATCCGGTGGTCATGATCGACCGCGGCCCGTGCTGCGCTTTGATGCTGCTGAGCCTGTGGGCGGTGTAGCGGATAGCCTCTTCCCAGGTGACGGGAGTAAATGCCTCGCCTTTATGGTAGCGGATCATCGGCTGGGTCAGGCGCGGGGTGAGCAGACGGGTATCGTTGAGGAAGTCCCAGCCGTAAAAGCCTTTCAGACACAGGGTGCCCTGGTTTGTGACGCCTTCTGCGGCTTCGGCACGGATGATACGGTTATTTTCAACGACAAGGTTTAATTTACAGCCTGCACCGCAGTAGGGGCAGACGCTGGCGATCTTTTTCATCAATAACAGACCTGTTAAGAAATGAAGCAAAGTTGACTGGAAAATCCAGTCCCGTACACGGAGGTAAGCAGGAACCGTGCCAGATTGGCTTTGCTGGTTTTACAGGGTGTTAAGCGGGGAAGGCGCGTGTCATCGTCAGGCTGTTCGTCAGTTTTGACGATGACACGAGAGCAGGATGAGGAGCCGTGAAATTACAGGTCGTCCATGGTGTAGCCCACGACAATTTCCAGCGTCTTGCGAATCACATCCGCCTGGACAACATCGTGGGTCGCTTCCAGCGTCTGAATGAGCCAGAGGATTATCGCTTTGTTGGACAGATGGCCTTCGGAGGCCAGAACACAGCGTACTGCAGTAGAAAAAATAGCGGACTCTTCAGCAAAACGATCGCCTGCATGACGGAAATATTCCGCCAGCGCACTGTCTAAAAAAGCAGAGTGGTATTCGGGTTGAAGCTGAATATTTTGTCTCATTTGTTCTCACCGTAGCTGTTAAATTGCAGTCAATGTATTTTTTTGGGGTCGGACGGTTTTCCACTTCCAAATAACGGCACTACATTGTCTCTGTTATCGTTGAGAGGTCCCTCTCTGTTCGTTCGTCCTTGCGCGGTTCTGCGACGTGTAAAGGCGGTGCTATTTGAGCCGATCTCGGCAATCACCACCGCAAGTGTCTCCCGCCGCCGGGGATCCTTTTCATGTTCTTCCATGACCCGCAGACGCTGCAGCAATCCTTCGGTTGTCACTGGCCCCCGCTCTTTCAAAAGAGAGAGAACGGCTTCACCGATAAGCGTGTCGATCAGTTTGTCTGCGTTACTGCTCTTCATATCCTTACCGTTCGAAGAGCAGACCAAGCAGCTTGTGGTAATGCTCTTCCTCTTCCGGGCCATCGGCCTTTTCGAGGCGGCTGAGCAGTTTGGTACAGAGCGATTTGCGATTCAGATTTCGCCCGTCGCTGAGAATTTCAACAACGACCTGGCCCAGCGTCTCCTGCTGGGTAGGAAGCACGGCTTTTTCGAAGTACTGTGCGATTGCTGCTGCGGAATCTGCGACGTAACCTTTCTGCTGCATGTTTCGCTCCTGTAAAATTTTGTAATCACTAACGTTACAATTAAGGTATACATAATTTCCAAATCTGTACACTCAAAATGTACAGATTTTTAATATTTTTATGATATTTTTTATAAAGTACTTTATTTTCATTTGGTTATGAGTATGTTGTGGACCGGTAATGTTACAGGATATATTGTACAAAAAGTTCGGGCGCTGATAAGTTGTACAGCCTGGAAAAAAGCATCATCAAATGCCGTAAATGGTTGAGATGTAAATTATTTGTCAGGCAATTAATGTGCTATAAATGATCCTTATCCACCTTTTTTGTGGCCAAAACCCTAACCCCCAGGAATAGCATGCTCACAACCATCATTTACCGCAGTCATATCTGCGAGGACGTTCCAGTTAAAGCGCTGGAAGCAATGGTCGCTGCTGCAAATAGTAAAAACCGGCAATCCAACGTCACGGGGATCCTGCTGTTTAACGGCACACATTTTTTTCAGCTGCTTGAAGGGCCAGTGGAACACGTCTCTGCTATCTATGAGCATATCTGCAACGACCCGCGCCACCATAACGTGGTGGAGCTGATGCGCGATCACGGACCTGTCCGGCGTTTTGGCAACGTGGGCATGGAGCTTTTTGATTTGCGCCACTTCGACAGGGACGAAGTGCTGCAGCAGGTGCTCAACAGGGGGACGACACGCTATCAGCTGACGTATAATGACCGCCCGCTGCAGTTTTTCCGCACCTTTGTCGAGGCCACGGAAAAAGCGAACTATTTTGAACTGCCGCCTGCGGATTCCTGGGAGTTCGTTCGCGAGGAAACGCGCCTGTCCGCGCAGCCCGAAGTGGTCGCGAAAGGGGCGGATTGCAGCTTTGCGTTCCAGCCGATAGTCGATCCGTTTATGCAGCAGGTCGTCTCCTGGGAGGCGCTTCTCCGCACGCCTGACGGCGGCGCACCGGGAGATTACTTTGCCAATCTGCCGCGTGACGAGGTGTATGCCTCTGATTTACACAGCAAGCAGGTGGCGCTCTCCATGGCCAGCGCGCTGGGGCTCCAGGACCAGACGTTATCCCTCAATCTGCGGCCCATGACGCTGGTCAACATTCCCAACGCCGTGGATTTCCTACTCACCGCGATTGAAGCCAATGGGTTTGTACCCGAGCAAATTGTGGTGGAGTTCACCGAGAGCGAAGCCATTTCCCGTTTTGATGAATTCACGGATTCGGTCAGGCAGTTAAAAAGCGCGGGTATCAGCGTGACGATCGATCACTTTGGCGCCGGTTTTGCCGGGCTGCAGCTGCTGGCGCAGTTCCAGCCGGACAGAATTAAGATTAATCGCGATCTGGTCGCGAACGTGCATAAAAGTGGCCCCCGACAGGCCATTATTCAGGCGATTATTAAATGCTGCTCCTCGCTTGAGATCCAGTTCTGCGCGGTAGGAGTAGAGAAGGCTGAAGAGTGGATGTGGCTGGAATCCGCCGGGATTTCCCAGTTCCAGGGACATCTTTTTGCCAGCCCGCGACACGGCGGTATTCCCGCGATTGCGTGGCCGGAGAAAAAGTTCGACTTCTGATAAAGCTGTACACATTACGGCAGAGTTAACTGTACGAATGGTAATTTTTATACAACAATGTATTAACAGGTGAAGGGAGGAGTAGCCCATTCACCTGAGCAAAATGCGGTCTTAGTTATACAAATGGTGTGTACAATCTGATAAGGTTGGTGCAGTTAGGTATGGAAGTTCTGAGCGTGAGGGAGTTAATGGCCTATTACAGTATCGGCGAAGTGGCCGAACGATGCGGTATCAACCCCGTTACGCTGCGTGCCTGGCAGCGCCGTTATGGATTGTTGAAGCCGCAGCGCAGCGAAGGAGGTCATCGTCAGTTTGACGATGAAGATATCCTCCGCATAGAAGAGATCAAGCGCCTGATGAAAAGCGGCGTCTCGGTCGGAAAAGTCAAAGCCTTGCTGGAAAACAAAGAAGTATTGACTCAGGGCAACTGGGTCTCGTTTCAGGAAGAAATGATGACCGTTCTGCGTTACGCCAGCCCGGCAAAGCTGCGCGCCAAAATGGGCGAATTCCGCCGCGATCACGCGATAGATGCGCTGATTGACAATATTATTTCTCCCGTTCGTCAGCGCATGAATCAGGATCAAAACACCGTGCGCCACATGGCTAGCCTGTTTGACGGCGTCCTGATCGAATTCGCGATTGCAAGCCTGGCGGAATCCCGCAAAAAAGCCGGTAAAGATGCCCTCCTGATTGGCTGGGAATGCGATGACCGCACCCACCTGTGGCTGGAAGCCGCGCGCTTATCGCAGAAGGGATGGCACATTGACGTCCTGGCGGAACCTATTGATTCGCCGCGTCCTGAACTGTTCCCTGGGCAAAAAATCTTCGTCTGGACGGGGAAATCCCCAACGCCTCGCCAGCAGGAACAGCTCGACCACTGGCGTGAACAGGGGTTTGCTGTCTCATTTCATCACTGATTAACAGAGGCCTTGAGGGCCTTTTTTTGTTTTTGTCATTTTCTGAGCAAAAGCTATCTCAAAAATAGGCATTTCCGATGCATATTTTACTTTTCTCTTCCCTGTCATAAATGCCGCGACGAAATGCATTATTAATCAATGCATTGAACAAATACATCCATCCTGACTGCATCCTCTCACAGGGTCTATGCTTAATAAAAGTAGGCAAAAAGGGCGGTTTAGCCGAATGCCCCTGCTGACAGAGGGTTGAAGTGATAATCGTTATCACTAACATGGTGTTATGCCCTGATGGCTTATCAGATGAGGTGGACCTATGGAACTGCATTCAGAAACCTTTAATCCTGCCGATTTTGCCTGGCGCGGCTTAACGCTCACGCCAGCGGCGGCGGCACATATTCACGATCTGGTGGCGAAAAAGCCCGAGATCCTTGGCGTGCGTTTAGGCGTCAAACAGACCGGCTGCGCGGGTTTCGGCTACGTGCTCGATACCGTCACCGAACCCGAGAAAGATGACCTGGTGTTCGAGACTGACGGCGCGAAGCTGTACGTCGCGCTGCAGGCCATGCCGTTTATTGACGGCACCGAAGTGGACTACGTCCGCGAAGGCTTAAACCAGTTATTCAAATTTCATAACCCGAAAGCCCAGAACGAATGCGGCTGCGGCGAAAGCTTTGGGGTATAGGCGGTACTATGTCTCGTAATACTGAAGCAACGAGTGATGTAAATACCTGGGGCGGTGGGCACCTCAATTATAAAGAGGGGTTCTTCACCCAGCTGCAGACCGATGAGCTGGCGAAAGGCATCAACGAAGATGTCGTGCGGGCGATCTCGGCGAAACGCAACGAGCCCGAGTGGATGCTGGAGTTCCGCCTGAGCGCCTTCCGCGCCTGGCTGGAGATGGAAGAACCGCACTGGCTGAAAGCGCACTACGACAAGCTGAACTATCAGGACTACAGCTACTATTCTGCGCCCTCCTGCGGCAGCTGTGACGATACCTGCGCCTCGCAGCCCGGCGCGGTGCAGCAAACCGGTGCGGAGAACAGTTTCCTCAGCAAAGAGGTGGAAGAAGCCTTTAACCAGCTTGGCGTGCCCGTGCGTGAGGGGAAAGAGGTGGCGGTGGACGCCATTTTCGACTCCGTCTCGGTGGCAACCACCTACCGCGAGAAGCTGGCAGAGCAGGGGATCATTTTCTGCTCCTTCGGCGAAGCGATTCACGATCATCCGGAACTGGTGAAAAAATACATTGGGACCGTGGTGCCTTCTAACGACAACTTCTTTGCGGCGCTCAACGCGGCGGTAGCCTCTGACGGCACCTTTATCTATGTGCCGAAAGGCGTGCGCTGCCCGATGGAGCTGTCCACCTATTTCCGCATCAATGCCGAAAAAACCGGCCAGTTCGAACGCACGATTCTGGTTGCGGATGAAGGCAGCTACGTCAGCTATATCGAAGGGTGCTCCGCCCCGGTCCGCGACAGCTACCAGCTGCACGCGGCGGTGGTGGAGGTCATCATCCACAAAGACGCCGAGGTGAAATACTCCACGGTGCAAAACTGGTTCCCGGGCGACGGCAATACCGGCGGTATCCTGAACTTCGTCACCAAGCGCGCGCTGTGCGAAGGCGAAAACAGCAAGATGTCGTGGACCCAGTCTGAAACCGGCTCTGCCATCACCTGGAAATACCCGAGCTGCATTCTGCGCGGGGATAACTCCATCGGCGAGTTTTACTCGGTGGCGCTGACCAGCGGCCATCAGCAGGCCGATACCGGCACCAAGATGATCCACATAGGTAAAAACACCAAATCAACCATCATCTCGAAAGGGATTTCCGCCGGGCATAGCCAGAACAGCTATCGCGGGCTGGTGAAAATCATGCCGACGGCCACCAATGCGAGAAACTTTACCCAGTGTGACTCGATGCTGATCGGTGCCGACTGCGGGGCGCATACCTTCCCGTACGTCGAGTGCCGTAACAACACGGCCCAGCTTGAGCACGAGGCGACGACGTCGCGGATTGGGGAAGATCAGCTCTTCTACTGCCTGCAGCGCGGGATCAGTGAAGAAGACGCCATCTCGATGATCGTTAACGGCTTCTGTAAGGACGTGTTCTCTGAACTGCCGCTGGAATTTGCCGTTGAAGCCCAGAAACTCCTCGCCATTAGTCTTGAACACAGCGTCGGTTAAGGAAAGCACATGTTAAGCATTAAAGATTTACAGGTTAGCGTAGAAGACAAAGCCATCCTGCGTGGCCTCAATTTTGACGTTAAGCCGGGTGAAGTCCACGCCATCATGGGGCCGAACGGCTCCGGAAAAAGTACGCTGTCTGCGACGCTGGCGGGGCGCGAAGATTATGAGGTAACCCACGGCTCGGTGGAGTTTAACGGCAAAGATCTGCTTGAGATGTCGCCGGAAGACCGCGCGGGAGAGGGCATCTTCATGGCCTTCCAGTACCCGGTCGAAATTCCGGGCGTCAGCAACCAGTTCTTCCTGCAGACGGCGCTGAATGCGGTGCGCAAGTATCGCGGCCTGGAGGCGCTGGACCGCTTTGACTTCCAGGACCTGATGGAAGAGAAGATCAAGCTGCTGAAGATGCCGGAAGATCTGCTGACCCGTTCGGTGAACGTTGGCTTTTCCGGCGGCGAGAAAAAGCGTAACGACATTCTGCAGATGGCGGTGCTGGAGCCCGAGCTGTGCATTCTGGATGAGACCGACTCCGGTCTGGATATCGACGCCCTGAAGATTGTCGCTGACGGCGTGAATTCCCTGCGTGACGGCAAGCGTTCGTTCATTATCGTCACCCACTACCAGCGCATTCTGGACTACATCAAGCCGGATTACGTTCACGTGCTTTACCAGGGGCGTATTGTGAAATCCGGTGATTTCACGCTGGTTAAACAACTGGAGGAGCAGGGCTATGGCTGGCTTACCGAACAGCAGTAATGCGCTCCAGCAGTGGCACCGGCTGTTTGAAGCCCAGGGCGGCACGCGCTCTGAGCAGGCGCAGCAGCATCTGCAGCAGATGCTGCGTCTCGGCCTGCCGACGCGTAAGCATGAGAACTGGAAATACACCCCGCTTGATGGCCTGCTGAACGCCGAGTTCGTGACCCGTCTGGCGGATCTCACCCCGGCGCAGCGTGACGCGCTGGCCGTAAACGTGGATGCCGTGCGCCTGGTGTTTGTCGACGGTGAGTTCCGTCCGGAGCTGAGCGACGCCCTTCAGGGGAGCGGATTTGAGATTGAGATAAACGACGATCGCCAGCCCCTGAGCGCCCCGGTTCAGCCTGAGGTTTTCCTCCACCTGACCGAGAGCCTGGCCCGCAGCGTGACGCATATCCGCGTGAAGCGTAACCAGCGTCCGGCAAAACCGCTGCTGCTGATGCACATCACCCAGGGTCTGGACGGCGACGAAATCAACACCGCGCACTATCGCCACCATCTTGAGCTGGCGGAGGGGGCGGAAGCCACGGTAATCGAACATTACGTCAGCCTCAACGATATCCGGCACTTTACCGGATCGCGTCTGACGATGAACGTTGCCGCCAATGCCCAGCTTCACCACGTCAAGCTGGCGTTTGAGAATGCGCAGAGCCACCACTTTGCCCATAACGACATTGTGCTGGGTCAGGATGCCGCGGCGTACAGCCACAGCTTCCTGCTCGGTGGGTCGGTATTGCGCCACAATACCAGCACGCAGCTTAACGGTGAAAACACCACGCTGCGCATCAACAGCCTGGCGATGCCGGTTAAATCTGAAGTGTGCGACACGCGCACCTGGCTTGAGCACAACAAGGGCTACTGCAACAGCCGCCAGCTGCATAAAACTATCGTGAGTGATAAAGGGCGCGCGGTATTTAACGGACTGATTAACGTGGCGCAGCACGCCATCAAAACTGACGGGCAGATGACCAACAACAATCTGCTGTTAGGTCGCCTGGCGGAAGTGGACACCAAACCGCAGCTGGAGATCTACGCCGACGACGTGAAGTGCAGCCACGGTGCGACGGTCGGGCGCATCGACGACGAGCAGATGTTCTACCTGCGTTCCCGCGGTATCGACCAGCAGGCGGCGCAGAAAATGATTATCTATGCGTTTGCCGCCGAACTGACGGAAGCGCTGAACGATGGTCAGTTGAAACAGCAGGTGCTGGCGCGTATCGGTCAGCGTCTGCCTGGAGGCGAAGCATGAGTTTTCCCGTCGAGAAAGTACGGGCAGATTTTCCGGTTCTGACCCGTGAAGTAAACGGTCTTCCTCTGGCCTATCTGGACAGCGCGGCCAGCGCGCAGAAGCCTAACCCGGTAGTGGATGCGGAAGCCGAGTTTTATCGCCACGGCTACGCCGCCGTGCATCGCGGTATTCATACCCTGAGCGCCGAGGCGACCCAGCGTATGGAAAACGTGCGCACGCAAATTGCCGCCTTCCTCAATGCGAAATCGCCTGAAGAGCTGGTCTTCGTGCGCGGAACCACTGAAGGGATCAACCTTGTCGCTAACAGCTGGGGCAACGCGCAGGTCCACGCGGGGGATAACATCATCATCACCCAGATGGAGCACCACGCCAATATCGTGCCGTGGCAGATGCTCTGCGAGCGCGTTGGCGCGCAATTGCGGGTCATTCCGCTTAACCTTGACGGGACGCTGCAGCTTGAGCAGCTCGACGCACTGCTGGATGACCGCACGCGGCTGGTGGCGGTCACCCAGGTCTCCAACGTGCTGGGGACGGAAAACCCGGTGGCAGAGATTATCGAAAAAGCCCACCAGGCCGGCGCGAAGGTGCTGATTGACGGCGCTCAGGCGGTGATGCACCACGCGGTTGACGTTCAGGCGCTGGACTGCGATTTCTACGTCTTCTCAGGCCACAAGCTCTATGGGCCGACCGGGATTGGCGTGCTCTACGTGAAGGAAGACATCCTGCAGGCGATGCCGCCGTGGGAAGGGGGCGGGTCGATGATCGCCACCGTCAGCCTGACGGAAGGCACCACCTACGCGCGCGCGCCGTGGCGTTTTGAGGCGGGTACGCCCAACACCGGCGGGATTATCGGGCTGGGGGCGGCGGTTTCCTACGTCTCCGCAATCGGCCTTGATAGCATTCAGGAGTACGAACAGCTGCTGATGCACTATGCGCTTGCCGAGCTTGCCAGCGTGCCGGATCTGACCCTCTACGGGCCTGCCGACCGGCAAGGGGTGATCGCGTTCAATCTCGGGAAACATCACGCCTATGACGTGGGCAGTTTCCTCGATAACTACGGCGTGGCGGTCCGTACCGGGCACCACTGCGCCATGCCGCTGATGGCGTTTTACCAGGTGCCGGCAATGTGCCGCGCGTCGCTGGTGATGTACAACACAACGGAAGAGGTCGACAGGCTGGTGGCGGGGCTTAAGCGTATTCACCAGCTGCTGGGCTAACGGAGAGGCGAAAGATGGCAGAACTGCCGGACAGAGACAAATTGCTGCGCAACTTTGGGCGTTGCGCAAACTGGGAAGAGAAGTACCTGTATATCATCGAGCTGGGGCAGCGTCTGCCGCCGCTCGGTGAAGAGGCGCATAACCCGGAAAATATTATTCAGGGCTGTCAGAGCCAGGTGTGGATTGTGATGGAGCAGTCTGACGACGGCACGATAGCACTGCACGGCGATAGCGATGCGGCCATTGTAAAAGGGCTTATTGCGGTCGTCTTTATTCTTTACCACCGGATGTCGGCGCAGGATATTGTCGCGTTTGATGTCCGCCCGTGGTTTGAAAAAATGGCCCTCACACAACACCTCACCCCGTCTCGTTCCCAGGGACTGGAAGCGATGATTCGCGCGATTCGCGCCAAAGCTGCAATCCTTAGCTAGACTTACAGAACAGCATTCATTCTGTTTCGCGAGGTGGTTCCCGCCTCGCTGGTTTTTCAGCTTTCTGGCGTCCTGCCAGTGAATAAGGAATCTCAGCATGAAGCGCGCGTCTCTCATAACTCTATTACTCCTCAGTTCGCTCGGCGCACTTAATTCGGCCCGCGCGATGGACTATCCGTTGCCGCCCGCAGGCAGTCGCCTGATTGGGCAAAATCAAACCTACACGATACAGGAAGGGGATAATAAGCTGCAGACCATCGCCCGCCGGTTTAATACCGCGGCGCAGGTGATTCTGGAAACGAACAATACCATTGCGCCAGTCAACCCGGCGCCGGGAACCGTCATTACCATCCCGTCGCAGATGCTGCTGCCGGACACGCCGCGCGAGGGGATTGTGGTGAACCTCGCTGAGCTGCGGCTCTACTACTTCCCGCCGGGAGAAAACATCGTTCAGGTCTTCCCGCTCGGCATCGGACAGCTGGGGCTGGAAACACCGGTTACGACCACGCGCGTAAGCCAGAAAATCCCGAATCCCACCTGGACGCCCACGCCGGGCATCAGAGCCCGCTCTCTGGAGCAGGGAATCAAATTACCGCCGGTGGTACCTGCCGGGCCAAATAACCCGCTGGGACGCTTCGCATTGCGTTTAGGCGTGGGCAACGGGGAATATCTCATCCACGGCACCAGCGCGCCGGACAGCGTCGGACTGCGCGTCAGCTCAGGTTGTATGCGGATGAACGCCCCGGACATTAAAGCCCTGTTTGAACAGGTGCGGGTTGGCACGCGGGTACAGATTATCAATGAACCCGTGAAGTTCTCCGTGGAGCCGGATGGCAAACGCTATATTGAAGTCCATCGCCCGCTGGCACAGGCTGAGGGAGAAAACCCGCAGGTCTCGCCCATTACCCACTCCGCCGACTTTGCGACCTTTGTTTCTCAGGCGGGAAGCGATAAGGCGCTGATCGAGAAAGCCCTGTCGCGCCGCGCCGGGATCCCGGTTATCGTGTCGTCAGAGAGCGGCCCGTCGGCCAGCAATAGCGTGTTGTCGGTGCAGAACAGTCGGGTGTCCGCTGCGGTAGCGGAAGATGAAGGGGAGAAGGTGACGCAGTAGCCGTTTGACGCAGGCAAAAAAAATGGCGCACAATGTGCGCCATTTTATTAACAGGTACTATTACTTACGGTATTTAGTAGCCTGGTTGTCCAGACGCTGGTTAGCGCGAGCTGCGTCGTCTTTAGCAGCCTGAACGTCGGAACGGATTGCGTTCACGTCGTTGCTCAGCTGGTCAACTTTAGCGTTCAGAGTCTGAACGTCAGAAGACAGCTGATCGATTTTAGCGTTGCTGGAGCAACCAGCCAGCAGAGTAGAACCCAGGATTACCGCGCCCAGTACCAGTTTAGTACGATTCATTATTAATACCCTCTAGATTGAGTTAATCTCCATGTAGCGTTACAAGTATTACACAAAGTTTTTTGGGTTGAGAATATTTTTTTGATGGGAATACACCTATTTTTGATCGTTCGCTCAAAGAAGCATCGAATCGGCCCTTTTTGAGCAAAAATCTATGTAAAAAAAGGCATTTATCATCGGATTCATCTTAGATAATTCGCAATTAAATAGAAAAACCCGATTTGCAATTTGAATGACTTTAGCTAATGCCAGGAATAAAAAAAGCGCCCGGAGGGCGCTTTTTATCAAAATTAATTCGTTCGGGAATTATTACAGCACGTGAACAGATGCGGTATTGGTGGTTCCGCTTGGCACCAGCGCGCCAGAAACCATGACCACAACGTCACCTTTCTGTGCCAGACCACGATCAACCAGCTCCAGAGCGACTTCTTTACCCAGACGGTAGAAATCATCTGTAGACGCGATCTCTTTCACCAGGTGAGGGATCACGCCTTTGCTCAGCACCAGCTGACGAGCCGTGGTTTCGTTGGTGGTCAGCGCCAGGATAGTCGCATCCGGGAAGTATTTACGCACCGCGCGAGCAGATTTACCGCCCTGGGTGGCAACCACGATCAGCGGTGCTTCCAGCTTCTCAGCCGTTTCTACTGCACCACGGCATACCGCTTCGGTGATGCGCAGCTTGCGGCTGTCGTTGTTGTAGTCCAGACGGCTTTTCATTACGCGGTCGGTACGTTCGCAGATGGTGGCCATGATGGACACCGCTTCCAGCGGATATTTACCTTTTGCGGATTCGCCGGACAGCATAACGGCATCAGTACCGTCGAGGATGGCGTTAGCCACGTCGCCTGCTTCTGCGCGGGTTGGGCGTGGGTTTTTGATCATGGAGTCCAGCATCTGCGTTGCGGTGATAACCACTTTACGCGCGCGAACACATTTCTCGATCATCATCTTCTGCGCGAAGATCACTTCTTCAACCGGGATTTCTACGCCCAGGTCGCCACGTGCAACCATGATGCCGTCAGACGCTTCGAGGATTTCGTCGAAGTTGTTCAGGCCTTCCTGGTTTTCAATTTTGGAGATGATCTGGATCTTCTCGCCGCCGTGGGCTTTCAGGTGCTCACGAATTTCAACCACGTCTGAACGCTTACGGATGAAGGAGGCCGCAACAAAGTCAACGCCTTGTTCGCAACCGAAGATCAGGTCCTGTTTGTCTTTTTCAGCCAGTGCTGGCAGTGCGATAGAGACGCCCGGCAGGTTAACGCCTTTGTTTTCGCCCAGGTCGCCGTTGTTCAGCACTTTACAGATAACCTTGTTGCCTTCGATGGCGGTGACTTCCATACCGATCAGACCATCGTCTACCAGCACGGTGTTACCGACGGACAGGTCGTTGGTGAAGCCTTCATAGGTCACTGCAACGATTTCGCTGTTGCCGACAACGGATTTGTCGGTGGTGAAGGTGAAGGTCTGGCCCGCTTTCAGAGAGACGTCGTTACCGCCTTCCAGTTTGATGGTGCGGATTTCTGGACCTTTGGTATCCAGCAGGATCGCAGCTTTTTTACCGGTCTTGCTCATTACGTTGCGCAAGTTCTGGATACGCTGACCGTGTTCAGCGTAATCACCGTGGGAGAAGTTCAGACGCATCACGTTCATGCCGGCGTCCAGCATTTTGGTCAGCATCTCTTCAGATTCGGTTTTCGGGCCGATAGTACAAACAATTTTCGTCTTTTTCATGACAGTCTTAGTCTTTAAGTTGGGAAGGATATGGAAATCTCGCTCCGGGGGCGCACCGCCGCGGAGTCAAACCTGTGTTGCAAAAGAGTATATGACACGCACTAAGGATAGGAGACATCAAATGAGCGTGCAGAAGAAAGTGTGCCTGAGTGACAGCCCAACGAAGGAGAGGAGAAGTTGTACGTTGTTTTTTGTATTCCAAGCGCTGAAACCATTCACCAGGGATTAGGCGCGCATTATACGCTGATTTTAAGATAAAAGGAAAATGGAAACGGTGTTTCAGAAATAATCTGTGCAGTTTCACATAATATTGTTATCAAGGCGTTAAGCCATGATGACAACTTATGGCGGCAGGTGATTGACCTGCCGCGTTTTGCTTATTTTTGCAGCGCCTGGCTGAGGTCGGCAATCAGGTCTTTCGGATCTTCAATCCCGACTGACAGACGGATCAGCTGCGGCACAATGCCGTTTGCCAGGCGTTGCTCCAGCGGAATCGAAGCGTGCGTCATGCTGTAAGGCTGGCTCACCAGACTTTCCACACCGCCGAGGCTTTCCGCGAGGGTGAACAGCTTCAGGTGGCGAATCACCTCGGTGGCGTGTTGCGCATCGCCTTTTACCACCACGGAAATCATCCCGCCGGGCAGGGCCATCTGCGTGCGGGCAAGCTGATATTGCGGATGCGATTCCAGGCCGGGATAGAACACCTTTTCGACCAGAGGATGCTGCTCCAGCCATTGCGCAATCGCCAGCGCGTTGGTGCTGTGCTTTTCTACCCTCAAAGCAAGCGTGCGAATACCGCGCAGCGTCAGGAAGCTGCTGAACGGATCCAATACGCCGCCTACCGCGTTTTGCAGATAGCCCAGCTTATCCGCCAGTTCCCTGTTGTCCCCGACAATCGCCAGCCCGGCCACCACGTCAGAGTGGCCGTTCAGGTATTTGGTGGCGGAGTGCACCACGATATCGAAACCTGACTCCAGCGGACGGTGGATCACCGGCGACGCGAAGGTGTTATCCGCCACGCTGATGACGTTATGGCGGCGGGCGATCGCCGCAATGGCAGCCAGATCCGCCAGCTTCAGCAGCGGGTTGGTTGGCGTTTCGACCCACACCATGCGGGTATCCGGGCGGATGGCGGCCTCGAGACCGGCTAAGTCGTCCGGTTTAACCCAGCTGACCTGCAGGCCGGTGCTGCGCTTGCGCACGTTTTCAATCAGGCGGTACGTCCCACCGTAAACGTCATCGATGGCGACAATATGGCTGTCTTTATCCAGCAGTTCGAGCACCGTGGAGATGGCCGCCAGACCGGAGGCGAAGGCGTAGCCGCGCGTGCCGCCTTCCAGTTCGGCGATGGCGGTTTCCAGCGCATGGCGGGTAGGGTTGCCGCTGCGGGAATATTCATAGCCGGTATGCTCGCCGGGTGACGGTTGCGCAAACGTCGAGGTGGCGTAAATCGGCGGCATGACTGCGCCGTGCTGGTCGTTAAACTCGCCGCTGTGTACGCTCAGGGTAGCCAGGTTTTTCATCATCGATTCCTTTATTGCTGAAGACGGTTGCGCCAGGCGGTCAGAACGTCGCTGCGCGTAATCAGACCGAGAAAACGGTCGTTGTCATTAATGACGGCCACCAGACCGCGGTCGAAGATGGCGTTCAGGGCGCTTTCCGGGGCGTGTTTATCAAGAAACTCCACCTGACGCGTCATGGCTGCCGTCACCGGAAGCGCGAAGCGGTCGCCGTCGCCGCCGATATGCCGCAGGAGATCCCACTCGTCGATAATGCCCACCACCTTGCCGTTCTCCAGCACCGGCAGCTGGGAGATGTCATACAGGCGCATGCGTGCCAGTACGGTGGAAAGCGTGTCGTCCGGGGCGGCGGTAACGGTGGCGCCTTCATCGTGGCGCAGGGCGATGTAGTCAGAGAGATCGCCGGCCTGAGGGCGCGTGATGAGCCCTTGCTGACGCATCCAGTCATCGTTGAACATCTTCGAGAGATACTTATTGCCGCTGTCGCAGGCGAAGGTCACCACGCGCTTCGATGTGGTCTGCGCCTGGCAATATTTCAGCGCGGCCGCCAGCAGCGTGCCGCTGGAAGAGCCCGCCAGAATGCCTTCCGTTTTCAGCAGGTCGCGCGCGGTGGTGAAGGCCTCGCGGTCGGTGATGCGCCAGGCGCGATTCACCCCTTCAATGTGGGCCAGCGGCGGAATAAAGTCTTCGCCAATACCCTCAACCAGCCAGGAGCCCGCGTCGTGGTAGCGTCCGGTTTCCACCTGGTCGGCCAGAACCGATCCTGCCGGGTCTGCCAGGACAAACTCCGTGTGCGGAGAGTGCTCGGCGAACCACGCCTGCAGGCCGCCCAGCGTACCGCCTGAGCCGACGCCCACCACGATGGCGTCGATCCGCCCGTCAAGCTGCTCGTACAGTTCCGGTGCCGTGGTGGTGCGGTGCGCCAGCGGGTTGGCCTCGTTATTGAACTGGTCGATGTAAAACGCGCCGGGCAGCTCGTTGGCCAGGCGCTGGGCGTAATCCTGGTAGTAGGCAGGGTGTCCCTTGTTAACGTCGGAGCGGGTCAGCACCACCTGGGCACCCAGCGCGCGCAGGTGGAAAATCTTCTCGCGGCTCATTTTGTCCGGCACCACCAGGATCAGCGAGTAGCCTTTCTGGGCGGCAATCAGGGCCAGGCCGAGACCGGTATTCCCCGCCGTCGCCTCAATAATCGTGCCGCCCGGCTGCAGCTGGCCGGTACGCTCCGCTTCGTTAATCATCGACAGCGCAACGCGATCCTTAATAGAGCCGCCCGGATTCTGGTTTTCCAGCTTCAGGAACAGCGAGCAGGGACCGGTATCAAGCTTGTGCAGCTGGATAAGCGGGGTACGGCCAATCAGTTCGGTGACGGAATGGTAAATCGTCATGATGTTTTCCTTTCTGGATGTCATGACGGGATGATAGAGCGGCGAAATTTTCGCAATAAAGAACCATTCACTGCTCTTTAGAACAGAAAAGAATATAAATGCCATTTTTGGATGTCAGGACAGCAAGACGTAAAGTTGTCTGGATGTGAGGATGGCTATATCGGCAGGAAATGCTGAAAAAATGAGCGTTTTTAGCGGGCATCTGCCAGCAGATATGCATCCGGCAGATAATCATTGCTGAAATTGATCTAAATGCTTCCCACCCTGTAAATCCGCTGTTTATTTCCGAAAGTTATAACAAATTCTTTTTTGTTCATTTGAAAGCTGATAACGCCTGTTTACTATCGTTTGGACATCCATACTGCTAAACAGCCATGCGCGAAACGGATAAAGAATAAGAATGATCGTACTCAGGAATATTTCGAAGGTTTTTGACAACGGAAAGGTCGCGCTGACTGCCGTTGATAACGTCAATTTGACGATAGAACAGGGACAGATTTACGGAATTATTGGCTACAGCGGAGCCGGGAAAAGCACGCTGATTCGTCTGCTGAACGGTCTGGAAAAACCCAGCGCCGGAAGCGTGACCATTAACGGACAGGATATCTCTGCGGCAAAGGGTGAAGCGTTGCGCCAGGCGCGCCTGAAAATCAGCATGGTATTCCAGCACTTCAACCTGCTGTGGTCGCGCACGGTGAGCGAGAATATCGCTTTCTCGATGCAAATCGCCGGTGTGCCAAAAGCCAGCATCAAGGCGCGCGTCGCCGAGCTGGTGGATCTGGTCGGCCTGAAGGGGCGCGAGAATGCGTACCCGTCCCAGCTGAGCGGCGGGCAAAAGCAGCGCGTGGGTATTGCGCGCGCTTTGGCTAACAGCCCTGACGTGCTGCTCTGCGATGAAGCCACCTCGGCGCTCGACCCGCAGACCACCGATCAGATCCTCGATCTGCTGCTGGATATTAACCGCCGCTTCAGGCTGACCATCGTGCTGATCACCCACGAGATGCACGTAGTCCGCAAAATCTGCGACCGCGTGGCGGTGATGGAGAACGGTAAAGTGGTGGAAGAGGGCGACGTGCTGAGCGTCTTTACCCATCCGCAGCAGCCGATTACGCAGCAGTTTGTCCGCCAGGTGAGCCAGTACGCTGAGGAAGAAACCTTCAATACCGAACTGGCAAACGATCTGGAAGGCACGGTCATCAGGCTGACCTTTACCGGGCACAGCACCCATAAGCCGATCGTGGGTGAACTGACCCTGCGCTACGGCCTGCCGTTTAACATCCTGCACGGGAAAATGACGCAAACCGCCCACGGGGTGTTTGGTCAGCTCTGGGTACATGTCGTGGCATCCGATGAACAACTGAACAATATCCTCGCCGACCTGCAGCACAGCGATATTGAAGGCGAGGTGATTAAACATGGCTGAGAATCTCTTTCCGCATCTCAAGTGGGATCAGCTCTGGGCGGCGACGCTTGAGACGCTGTACATGACCGCGCTGTCCGGCGTGGCGACCTTTGTGCTGGGCATCGTGCTGGGGCTGGCGCTGTTTTTAACCGCGCGCGGCGGGCTGTTCCACAACCGCACGGTCTACAGCGTGATTTCGATTGTGGTGAACGTGTTCCGCTCTATTCCGTTCATCATTTTGATTGTCCTGCTGATCCCGTTCACCAAGACCGTCGTCGGCACCATTCTTGGCGCCAACGCGGCGCTGCCGGCGCTGATTGTGGGCGCTGCACCGTTCTACGCACGCCTGGTGGAGATCGCCCTGCGTGAAGTGGATAAAGGCGTCATCGAAGCAACGCGCTCGATGGGCGCACGACTGAGCACGTTAGTGTTTCGGGTTTTACTGCCGGAATCATCACCCGCACTGGTATCGGGTATTACGGTGACGCTCATTGCGCTGGTGAGCTACAGCGCAATGGCGGGGGTGATTGGCGCCGGTGGTTTGGGAAATCTGGCTTATCTGGAAGGATTCCAGCGCAACCATGGTGACGTCACGCTGGTGGCAACGGTGACCATTCTGATCATCGTTTTCATTATCCAGTTCTGCGGCGATGTCATTACTTCACTGTTAGATAAACGCTAATAAATACACACAGGAACCACATCATGAAAAAAACACTGACACTGATCGCCGCCGCAACCCTGAGCGCCCTGAGCTTCGCTTCCTGGGCTGACACCCTGACCGTGGGCGCATCCAACACGCCGCACGCCGAAATTCTGGAGCAGGCTAAGCCAATTCTGGCGAAGCAGGGTATCGACCTGGAGATCAAACCGTTCCAGGACTACATTCTGCCGAACACCGCGCTGGCGGGTCATGACATCGACGCGAACTATTTCCAGCACATTCCTTACCTGAACAGCGTGCTTAAGGATCATGCGGGCGATAAAGACTACGATTTCGTCAGTGCGGGCGCGATCCACATTGAGCCAATCGGCATCTACTCCAAAAAATACAAGTCGCTGAAAGACCTGCCGGAAGGCGGCAAGATCATCATGCGTGACGCGGTTTCTGAAGAGGGGCGTATTCTCTCCATCTTCGAGAAAGAGGGCGTGATCAAGCTGAAGCCGGGCATCGATAAAGTGACCGCGCGCATCAGCGACATCGTTGAGAACCCGAAAAAGCTGAAGTTCACGCCGAACGTGGAAGCTTCTCTGCTGCCGCAGATGTACAACAACAACGAAGGCGATGCGGTGGTGATTAACGCCAACTACGCAATTGACGCGGGTCTGGATCCGGTTCACGACCCGATTGCGGTAGAGAGCGGTGAAAATAACCCGTACGCCAACATCATTACCGTGCATCGCGGCGACGAGAAGAAGAAAGATATCGTTGCGCTGGTGAACGTGCTGCACTCGAAAGAGATTCAGGACTGGATCCGCACCAAGTACAAAGGCGCGGTCATCCCAGTAAACAACTAATTTACTGATTTTACAGATGAAGCCCGGCGAGTCTCTCGCCGGGCTTCTTTTTTGTATCCGGCAGGAGAATCATTTAAGCTCAACGTTTAAAAGGCAATGGAGTGATGACGATGGGTAACGTGACCAAAGATGAAGCGCTGTACCAGGAGATGTGCCGGGTGGTCGGGAAGGTGGTGCTTGAGATGCGTGATTTAGGGCAGGAGCCAAAGCATATTGTCATTGCCGGAGTCCTGCGTACCGCGCTGGCGAACCAGCGCGTTAAGCGCAGTGAATTGACAACCGAAGCGATGGAAACGGTGGTTAAAGCGCTGGCCGGGTAATGCGCCAGCGCTTCGCAAGCTGTTCGAGCGAGCAGCAGAGCAGGTAGTAGACCACGCCCGTAAAGATAAAAATGGCCGCCGGGTAGATTTGCACCCGGTTGTTGACCTGTCCCGCCACCGTGGTCAGTTCCGGTACGTTCACGATAAACGCCAGCGACGTATCCTTCAGCAGGCTGATAAAAATCCCCACCAGCGACGGCAGAATATTCCTCAGCGCCTGCGGCAGCAGCACGCGCAGGAGGGTTTGCTGCGTGCTGAATCCCTGTGACAGTGCAGCCTCATATTGTCCTGACGGTAGCGCGTTAAGCCCGGCCAGCACCGAGTGCATCACTGTTGCCGCGGTAAACCAGGCCAGAGCCAGCGTGACGGTCAGCGCTCCCGGCAGATCGCCCCCGGTCATAAGCGGCAGGAGATACCACATCCAGAAAATCACGAAGATGAGCGGGATGCCGCGGATCAGCTCTGCCCATAAAAAGAGGGCCTTTCGCACGAGCCCGGTAAAGCGCCAGGCCAGACACGCGAGCACTATCCCACCGGGCAGGGCGATGACGGCGGCCCCGGCCGCCATCATCAACGACAGCAATACGCCCCCCGGTTCACCCGTCGCCGCGCGTCCCCACAGCAGATAGTCGAGGTTATCGGTGATGACGTTAAGTCCGGCAATCATGTTTTTCACTCCCTGTGGTGGCGACGCCTGGGCGTTTACGTTTCGCGTCAGGCCCGATGCGAACCAGCACCAGCCCCATGACCAGGCCGGTCAGCAGATAGAGCGCGGTACCGAGGGTAAACGCCTCCAGCGCGTGCGCGTTATAGCTCTCGATCTGCCTGACCTGATAGGTCAGCTCGGCAAAGCCAATCCCGCTCGCGAGCGAGGAGAGCTTCATCAGATTTAGGTACTGGCCCACGACCGGCTGCCAGGCGTTGGCCAGGCCCTGCGGCAGAAGGATGTAACGAAACAGACGCCACGCGGAGAATCCCTGCGCGAGCGCCGCCTCCCGCTGTCCGGCAGGCACGGAACGTAACCCCGATTCCACCTCTTCGATTAAAAACGCCGAGGTAAAGACGCCCAACCCCCAGGCAGAACATAAAAATTCGGGCGTAAACCACCAGACGTCGCCGGGCAGAATTGACCAGCTGTGATCCGCGTTCACCGCGTCGCGAAACGCCTGCGGTAGTCCGTTCCAGGCGGCAAAATACCAGAACAGCAGCTGCACCAGCAGCGGCGTATTGCGAAACAGCGATACCCAGCTGCTGACGACCGCGTTCCCGGGGCGTCCGCCGGAAAGGCGCAGGAGCATAAAGAGCAGTGCGAGCAGGCTGGCCAGCAGCATCCCGGCAAGCGTGACCCACAGGGTGGTGAGGAATCCGGAGAGTATCCACTGCAGAGGCTGTCCGGTCAGTACCCCCTGCCAGTCGAGCGCGGGCATTACAGATGCTCCTGATGCAGCGGGTTGAGCACCTTCTGCAGGAACCGCTGCGCGCGCGGATGCGACGGCTGGCTGAAAAATTGTGCCGGCGGCGCCGTTTCCAGAATTTGCCCGCCGTCGATAAAGACAATCCGGTCGGCAATTTCCCGGGCAAACTGCATCTCGTGGGTCACCACGATCATCGTGATCCCGCTGTGGGCGAGGGCTTTCATCACGTACAGCACTTCACCAATCATCTCCGGATCCAGCGCAGAGGTGGGTTCATCAAACAGAATGATTTGCGGTGAAGAGGCCAGGGCGCGGGCAATCGCGACGCGCTGCTGCTGTCCACCGGAAAGCTCCGTCGGGAAATGGTGGGCTTTTTCCAGCATCCCGACCTTCTCCAGCAGGGCCAGCGCGCGCTCACGTGCGGGCTGCGGCTTCCAGCCGTGAACGTGCTCCAGCGCCAGGGTAATGTTCTGGCTGGCAGTGAGGTGGGCGTAAAGATTGAACTGCTGGAACACAAACCCCACGCGGCTGCGCAGCTGGCGCAGTCCGCTACCGGAGAGCTTTGCGGTAGGCTTGTTGTCGACCAGAATCTCTCCGCCGCTCAGGGTTTCAAGCTGGTTGATGAGACGAATCAGGGTGGATTTACCGGAACCCGAAGGGCCGAGGATGGCGACCACTTCACCGGGCGTTATGGTGAGGTTAATGTCGTTTAAAACCTCATGGTCACCGTAGCGTTTGTCCACATGACGAAACTCGACGCTGGCCTGTTCCAGATGTGAAAAATCCGCGGCACCGGCCGCGGAGTGTGAAAATAAACCTGAGAGCATAATTATCTGGCTTCTATTTTAAAGGCGCGAGGCTGTGGGGAAGGCGTGTTTGGGCCAAACCAGACATCGTAGATTTTTGCTGCCTGACCGTTCTTCTCGAGATTAATCAGCTCGTCGTTAACGGCCTTCAGCAGCGCCGTTTCACCTTTCTTCACCCCAACGCCAATCTCTTCTTTGCTGAGCAGATCGGGCAGGATTTTAAAGTTCGCTTTATCCGGCGCCTGCGCCAGCAGACCGGCCAGAATGGTGCTGTCCTGGGTGATGGCCTGTACGTTACCGTTGCGCAGCGCCGTCAGCGCCAGCGGAATATCGTCATAAGAGAGCACGCGTGACTGCGGGAAACGCTGGTGCAGCGCCTGCTCGCCCGTCGTTCCTTTGACCGCGCCAATACGCGCCCGGCTGTAGTCATCAAGCTTGTCCGGTGATTTAGCCGGCACCAGGAACTGCTGGCCGGTGACAAAGTAAGGCGTTGAGAAATCAATCACCTGCGCGCGTTCCGGGGTGATGGTTATATCCGCCACGATCAGATCTGCTTTTCCGGACTGCAGCAGCGGAATACGGTTAGCCGGATTGGTGGCAACCAGTTCAAGCTTCACGCCGAGCGATTTTGCCAGCGCTTTGGCGAAGTCCACGTCATAACCCACGATCTCGTGCGTTTTGGCATCAATAGAGCCAAACGGCGGGTTGGCGTCAAACGTGGCCACTTTCACCACCCCTGCGGCCTTAATATCCGCCAGCTGATCGGCCTGTGCCTGCGCTGAAAGCAGGCTCCCCGCCGCCAGTAATCCCAGAACCAGTGTCCCTTTGGTAAACCCTTTCATATTTGCTGCCATAGTCATTCGCCATCCCGTTGTTTTTGTTTTACCCCGCTACGCTCCCATAAGCGAAAGCTATCGACAAATAAGAAATCGTTCTTTGCTATGAGCAAAAAAGCATTAGTGAACAACGTGTTAATGAAGAGTGAAAAGAACGGGATGCTATTTGCAAATCCTGCACATCGACAGTGGATTTTGGTATTTCCCCCGCGCGGCATTGGAGTGCTTAACTGAGATCAGACACGGCGAGAGAGGGTAAGACGATGAAAAAGTGGATCAGCACGTTACGGCGGTTTTTTGCGACCCGACCAGTGAATGCGGAGAACAGCGCGCAACGTGTTCTTGAGTCAATCCTGCCTGTCGCCAGCCTGTATGGCGTCGACGTTGCCAACATTGACCCGGAGTGGTTCCATGATAAAACGTCACGCTGAACTGCGCCGCACGCGCGAAACGTACTGGAACGAGGTGTGCGTGACGTTTAACGAGTGAAATAAAAAAGCACCGGTTTTCCGGTGCTTTTTTATTAGATTTTGCAGGCGTCGCCGCAGTCGTCGTCGCCGACAATCGCCTGCGCTTTTTTGTCTGCATCGTCCAGACGTTCGGCATTACGCTCTTCGGCTTCATCCAGACCGCTAAAGACTAAGTTATCGAGATCAATTTCCATGTGGCACCTGCTCTGTTCAGTTTTTGATACTGGCACAGTATAGGGCAAAAAAAGCCAGCAATGTACCTCGCAGCACATAAGGATAATCCCTGCCATACTCAGTGCTTTATCGCTGAGGAGAGCACATGATTATACTCTGTAAAACCTGTGGAACCGCCTACGATGCCCGGCCGGACAGATGCCCGATTTGCGAGGATGAACGCCAGTACGTGCCCGCCACGGGCCAGGCATGGACCGATTTCGACACCGTCACCGCCACCCATACCAACAAATGGCAGCAGCTGGAGCCGCGGCTGTTCGGGATCAAAACGGTGCCTGCGTTTGCGATCAACCAGCGGGCGCTGCTCCTGCAAACGGCCCACGGCAATATCCTCTGGGACTGCATCGCCAACCTCGACCCCGCAACCAAAGCGCTCATTACCGCCCTCGGCGGCATCAGCGCGATTGCTATTTCACATCCGCACTATTACACCACGATGCAGGAGTGGGCTGCGGCGTTTAATGCGCCGGTTTACCTGCACGCCAGCGACAGAGAGTGGGTCATGCGCGACAGCCCGGCCATTCATTTCTGGGAGGGGGATACGCTGGAGATTTTCCCGTCGGTCACCTTGCTGCGTCTGGGCGGGCATTTTGCCGGTGGAACGGTGCTGCACTGGCAGGAGGGGGGTGGGGTATTGCTGGTGGGCGATATTCTGCAGGTCACGCCGGGTAAAGACGCCGTCTCGTTTATGTGGAGCTACCCGAATTATCTTCCGCTGCCGGCCCGCGCCGTGGCGTCGGTGGTGAATCATCTCGAAGGCAAAACCTTCGAACGTCTTTACGGCGCGTTTGAAGGGCAGAACATCCCGGCCTTCGCGGACGAGATTGTTCAGCGGTCGGGCCAGAAATATATTGCTTGTCTGAAGTAAACCACGATGGGTAAACTTTACGAGTGTGATCTCGATCATGCCTAAACTAAAACAGATAAAAGAGACATTGCTATGCAACATATCATTGAAGGTTTTCTCAGCTTTCAAAAAGAGATTTTCCCGCAACGTAAAGAACTCTTCCGCAGTTTAGCGTCCAGCCAGAATCCCAAAGCGCTGTTCATCTCATGCTCCGACAGCCGTCTGGTTCCGGAACTGGTCACCCAGCAAGAGCCAGGACAACTCTTTGTCATTCGTAATGCTGGCAACATCGTGCCGCCGTTCGGGCCGGAGCCTGGCGGCGTGTCTGCAACCATCGAATACGCCGTGGTGGCGCTGGGCGTCACGGATATCGTGATTTGCGGTCACTCCAACTGTGGCGCGATGAAGGCGATTGCCGATAACGCGAACCTGGAGCCGATGCCTGCTGTGTCACACTGGCTGCGCTATTCTGACGCGGCGAAAGCCGTGGTAGAGAAGAAAACCTGGGATAAGCCGATCGATAAAGTCAATGCGATGGTGCAGGAGAACGTGTTTGCGCAGCTGAGCAACATTAAGACCCACCCGTCCGTCGCGGTGGGCCTGCGTAATAACTCCATCCGACTGCACGGCTGGGTGTACGACATTGAAAGCGGCAAAATTCTTGCCCTGGATAAAGCGACGAAAACCTTCGTTTCGCTGTCTGAAAACCCGGAAGTCTTCTTCGAGTAATCCGCGACAGCAGGGCATGGAAGCCCTGTCAGTTCTCAATATACGGTAATCTGCGCCGCGATCCCGACGCGGGTTTTTCCGCCGCCTTCGCCATTGCTTGTGCAATCTCTGCACACTCCGCCAGCCCCTGAACGAAGGGACGATCGTGCATCAGCCACGGTATCGCGCCGAAGGCAATGCGCCCGCGAACGGCGTCAGGCGCATTTAAGGTGTAATCCTCACCGACGTCCGGTATCTCTTCACCCGTGGCTTCCAGCTGTTTGCGCAGCGTCGGAAAGGGCAGATCTTTCGTTTTGAGCGGCTTTTGCCCGCGCGCATCAATAAACACGTCGAAACGGTAAACGGTCTCTTGTGTGGTGATTACCGTTCGATCGCTGCCAACGTCCAGCGTGTAATCGTCACCGAGCGTCGCCACGCTGATGATGCCGGCTTCGCGAAGCGCGAGCAGCCTGCGGATAGACTGCGGAGGAATGGCCGCATAGTTGTCGATGAATACGCGGGCGAGGCCTTGCTTAAAGCGCTCTCTGTCCCGTTCGCTGAGGTGGGGAACAATCTCCTGAACCACTTCATGCAGCCGAAGCACGGTATAGCGCCAGGCTACGGTGCGCCGCTCGCGTTTGTTCCGCTCCACCTCGTTGAGATTCTCTTCCGCCCAGGTAAACGGGCCATGCCGTTTACGATCCTCAAACCAGGCCTCACGAATGCTGTCCGCATTCTGCTTATGCAGGGATATTTTCTCACACCACGTCGGGTCAGCGAGCTGAAGCTCTTTCACCATCAGGGTAAATATACGGTCGAGCAGGCCATTCGATCCTTTGGCGATCTCGTTTTCAACCACAAATTCGGTTAAGACCGACAGCGGTTCATAAGGAATAGGGCAGTAAAAATCGGCTTCCGGCAGAATACCCGTTCGGGACATCAGGACAATCTTCAACGCGTCGCTGCCTTTATCCAGCACGAATTTATCATCACGAAATTCACCGTGCTGCATCACTACCGCCATGGCCGCGTCGAGACCGCTTAACGATGTCCCCATGATACCGATGCGGCAGGGAGGAATACTGGCATCCATCAGACCGGACCAGGGGCTTGGGAAGAACGTGCGCGTGGCTTCGTCCTCGTCTGGCCAGACGTGGCCGGTGGCGATAACCGCAAGGTCGAAGCGTTCAGGAAAGGCGCTGTCGTTGACGGAAAGCGTGACCCCTTCTTTCGTGGGCACGATATCGGTGACCCGGGCGGATTCATGGACATCAACCTGAAACCCCAGCTTTCTGGCCTCTTTCACGATTGAACGAAAGCTGTCGCGAAAATACTCGCCCAGCAGAAGCCGGGGCAGGAACTGCCGGTCATGCAGGCGGGTTGTATCGACCTTAAAGCGCGCCAGATGAGCTTCGCTCTGATCCTTCAGCCAGTCGAGGTAGGTCATAAAAATGGGCGGGATTTCAATGCTCGCAATGTTCGCCAGCATCAGCCGGGAGTTATCGTCGTCGTTATAGGGCATACCCACGCCAGCTTCATCGGCCTGTTCGAAAACGGAAACGGAGAGCGGCTTACTGTTTTTAAGGAGATGATAAAAAGTATAAATCCCTGTGGGGCCGGAGCCGATAATCGCGATTTTCTTCATCGACGGTCTTCCTGTTTTTTTTCCATAAGAAAAGCGTAGCAGGAGAACAATGATGAAAATAAGGGATTAGGAAAATTCAGGATATCAGAAGAGGATTTGCACCATTTCAGGACTGAAATGGTGCGTCCGAGTGGACTCGAACCACCGACCCCCACCATGTCAAGGTGGTGCTCTAACCAACTGAGCTACGGACGCAGAATGGTGCGTTCAATTGGACTCGAACCAACGACCCCCACCATGTCAAGGTGGTGCTCTAACCAACTGAGCTATGAACGCAACGTGTTGTCGGCGACAACGGGGACGAATATTAGCGGCACAGCACCGAGGTGGCAAGAGGGAAAATGCATTTTTCTCTCTGATTTCACGCGATTGCTTCATTACCGCGCAAAGTGAAGAGAAAGTAGCCGCCGGGCGGCGGCTACCGCGTCGTTAACGTGCCGCGCGTTGCAAAATGACCGTTGATGGCTGGCGCTGCAGGAAGCGCATTCGCATCATCATCATAATCGCCGCCGACGTCAGGCCGATGATAAAGCCCATCCAGAACCCCGCCGGTCCCATGCGATCCACCACCAGATCGGTAAGCGCCAGGATATAGCCACACGGCAGACCCAGCACCCAGTAGGCGATGAAGGTGATAAAGAAGATGGAACGCGTGTCTTTATATCCGCGCAGCACGCCGCTGCCAATCACCTGGATGGAGTCAGAGATCTGGTAAATCGCGGCCAGCAGCATCAGGTGCGATGCCAGCGTGACCACTTCCGGGTTGTCGTTATAGAGCAGGGCAATCTGCTCGCGTAATGCAACGGTAAAGAGCGCCGTACAGACAGCCATGCAGACGCCGACGCCCAGCCCGGTCCGGGCGGCCGTTTGCGCATCCAGCGTTGAGCCCTGGCCCAGGCGGAAGCCGACGCGGATCGTCACCGCCGCCGCCAGCGACATCGGCAGGACGAACATCAGGGAGCTGAAGTTCAGCGCAATCTGGTGTCCGGCCACGTTCACAATGCCCAGCGGGGAGACCAGCAGGGCGACCACGGCAAACAGGGTCACCTCAAAGAACAGGGCGAGGGCAATCGGCAAACCTAACTGCACCAGACGCGTCATGATGTTCCAGTCGGGCGTGCTAAATCTGTTCTCGTTGCGAATATCGCGCATGGAACGGGCGCGTTTTACATAGGTGATCATCGCGAAAAACATCACCCAGTAAACGGCTGCCGTCGCCACGCCGCAGCCGACGCCGCCCAGCTCCGGCATCCCGAAGTGACCGTAAATAAAGATATAGTTCACCGGAATGTTGACCAGCAGGCCGATAAAGCCCATCACCATCCCGGGCTTGGTTTTCGCCAGGCCCTCACACTGGTTACGCGCCACCTGGAAAAAGAGGTAGCCGGGCGCACCCCAGAGCAGGGCGCGCAGATAGCCCACGGCTTTATCAGCCAGTGCCGGGTCAATGTTATGCATAGCGCGAATGATGTGGCCCGCGTTCCAGAGCACGACCATGATCAGCACGGAAACAAGCCCTGCCAGCCAGAAACCCTGACGAACCTGATGGGCAATGCGCTCGCGACGACCCGAGCCATTGAGCTGAGCGATAACCGGCGTGAGCGCGAGCAGCAGACCGTGGCCGAACAGGATGGCCGGAAGCCAGATTGACGTGCCGATAGCAACGGCCGCCATATCGGTGGCGCTATAGCCACCTGCCATTACCGTATCCACAAATCCCATTGCGGTCTGGGCCACTTGCGCGACGATCACTGGTATAGCCAGTGCCAATAGCTGGCGCGCTTCATTCATGTACTTCTGCACGTGAACACCTTTATTTTGTTGTTATTTGAGAGACTAAAAAAGCCGCCGAAACGGGCAGCAAGAAGAAAATGCAGGGGGGTGCCAGCTATTGTAGCGGGCTTTAGCTATTTATCTAGTGAAAAAATCGCCAGAAAATGCGCTCCGCTGGCAACCTCTTTTTCCAACTGTTATTGTGGTGGGATTAAACGGTGTCACCACCGTCCGGAAAAAACAGGAGTTGTAAGCATGTTTACTGGTATTGTGCAGGGCACCGCCAAAGTGGTGTCCATTGATGAAAAACCTAATTTCCGTACTCATGTTGTTGAGCTGCCGGAATATATGCTTGAGGGTATTGAAACCGGCGCGTCGATTGCCCATAACGGCTGCTGCCTGACCGTTACCGAAATTAACGGCAACCAGATTAGCTTTGATTTAATGAAAGAGACGCTGCGCATCACCAACCTTGGCGAGCTGGCGGTGGGAGATACCGTCAACGTTGAGCGGGCAGCGAAGTTCAGCGATGAGATTGGCGGCCACCTGATGTCCGGTCACATCATGACCACCGCTGAAGTGGCAAAAATCGTGACCTCGGAAAATAACCGTCAAATCTGGTTTAAAATGCAGGATCCTTCATTAATGAAATACATCCTCTATAAAGGATTTATTGGCATTGACGGGATTAGCCTGACGGTGGGTGAAGTAACGCCAACGCGTTTTTGCGTGCATTTAATTCCTGAAACGCTGCAGCGCACCACGCTGGGCGCCAAAAAACTGGGGCATCGCGTGAATATTGAAATCGATCCGCAAACCCAGGCGGTGGTGGATACGGTTGAACGCGTGCTGGCAGCAAAAGAAGCGGCAATAATAAAGACCGCCGCAGAAGAAGAATAAAAAAATAACCCCGGGTATCCGGGGTTATTTTTTAGCGTGCGACACGTAATCCGTGTTCAATCCCACGGCTGAATACCACCTGCCAGAGCTGAATATCCCGTGCGCGAAACGCCCCCGCGCAGGCATTCAGATAATAGCTAAACATCCGCCTGAATCGTTCAGAATAGTTGTCCGCAATTTCTGGCCAGGTCTCCTGAAAACGCGCATGCCAGGCCATCAACGTGGTGTCGTAATCCGCGCCAAAGTTATGCCAGTCTTCCATCACGAAATGGGGTTCACTGGCGTTGGCAATCTGGCGGACGGACGGTAAACAGCCATTCGGAAAGATGTATTTGTTGATCCACGGGTCGACGTTATTGTCGGTCCGCTTAGAGCCGATGGTGTGCAGCAGGAAGATACCGTCCGGTTTCAGATTCCGATCCACCACCTCAAAATAGGTAGCGTAGTTTTTCGGCCCGACGTGCTCGAACATGCCGACGGAAACGATCCGGTCAAACTGTTCGTTAAGATCACGGTAATCCTGCAGCCGGATATCCACATCGAGGCCCTGGCAGCGTTCCCGCGCCATTTTTTGCTGTTCCGCTGAAATCGTGACGCCGACGACGCTGACGCCATAGTGCTTCGCCATAAAATACGCCAGCCCACCCCAGCCGCAGCCGATATCCAGCACGCGCATTCCGGGCTGGAGCTGCAGCTTCTCGCTAATCAGACGCAGCTTGGCCTGCTGGGCCTCTTCAAGCGTCGACGCCTCTTTCCAGTAGGCGCAGGAGTACTGCATGAAAGGGTCCAGCATACGGCTGAACAGGTCGTTGCCAAGATCGTAGTGTTCTTTACCAACGATCCACGCGCGTTTTTTACTTTGCAGATTGAACAGTCGGGCAGAGGCGACGCGCAGGGTGTCTTTCAGATTGCGAGGGAGTTGATTTTCAAGACCGGCACGCAGCACGCTGGCGAAAAAGGTATCCAGACGTTCGCACTCCCACCAGCCGTCCATGTAGCTTTCTCCCAGGCCTAACGATCCCTCTCGCAGCACGCGTTTAAAAAAGTCGGGATGTTTAACCTGAGGATCGGATGGCGATGATCCATTGATAGTGATGCCTGCTCGACCTAACAGTTCACTGACGATCCGGGACCAGTTATCGTCCGGAACGCTGACTTCTTCTATACACGATGAACTCATAGCTTCTCCATCACCCTACTGTGATCAGAACCTTAAAACAGCGTAGACGCTTTTTTTGGTTTGTGAGAAATCTCACGGTAAATACCGCGAGGCTAATATCCGACGTAGAACAGAGGAAGGGAGATAACCCTTGCCGAAATGCCTTCCATGGTAAAACGGGAGCACTCCGGCTCCCGTTAACACTTAATATTTATCGTATTTAATCGAACCAAATTTAGTATAGGCCTCAAAATTTGGTGATTCAATAGAAAATTCTTAGCAACCTAATCACTGAAAATTAACATGATTTCTGGCGCAATCAGGCATGTGACGTTTCAACCTGAGCACTCTTTTCCTGCGCACGCTGCGCGGAGGCCTGCATGCGATAGCCCAACACCGCCAGCGCAACGGTCACCAGCATCACGCTGGTGGTGGTCAGGAGCGGCGTGGCAATCAGCGCCGATACAACCAGGCTTGCCAGGAAGCACAGCCCCAGCTGCAGGGTATTCTGCAGCGCGGCGGCGCGGCCTGTTGCCTGCGGGAAGGGACGCAGCGCCTGGGCTACAACGATAGGGTAAATCGCCCCGTTCGCGACGGCCATCACGCAGAAGGGGATCAAAATTTCGGCCAGACCGGCACCCGGAATAAAGCCAACGGCCCAGGTCCCGATAACGCTCAGCGCATACAGCACCAGCAGCCACGGCAGCATCTGCTGACCTTCCCACTTTTGCAGCGCCGCGCGACAGCCGTACCCGCCTACCAGGAATGCGATGGTCTGCGGAACATAGCTCAGGCCGATGGCTGCCGGGCTGTAACCCATATCGTGCAGAATGAACGGCGAGCCGGTGAGCCACGCGAAGAAGCTTGCCGAGCAGGCTGCATAGATCAGGACATTCCCGCGATAGGCTTTGGCGCTGAGCAGGGAAGTGAAGGTAATCGGCTTCGCGTCTGCATGCGCTTCTTTTTTATGCGCTGGCTTAAGGGCGAACGCCGGCAGCATCAATACCAGGGTAATGGCAAACAGCGTGGCGAAAATGGCCTGCCAGTCGAAATGCGCGAGGATCCAGCTGCCCAGCAGGGGAGCGAGGGCAGGTGAGAGGCCCACCAGCGGCATAATGGTAGCGAAAATACGGTTTGTGCGGTTAGCCGGATAGTAGTCGGTGACCAGCGCCTGCCAGGTCACTGCCGCGGCACAGACGCCCACGGCCTGAATAAAACGCAGCACCAGCAGCCAGGTGGCATCGCGTACCCATAACATCCCCAGGCAGCCCACGGCAAAAATGGCCAGGCCCAGCAACAGCACCGGTTTACGACCAAAGCGATCCGAGAGCGGTCCCCAGAGCAGCTGTGCGAAGGCAAAGCCGGCGAGGAATAAGCTCAGGCTGGCGCTGATGGCGGCAGCCGGGGTTTGCAAATCTTCCTGCATGGCGGCAAACGCCGGCAGGTACATATCGGTGGCCAAAAAGCCCAGCACGCTTAAGCCGCCGAGCCAGGCTAAAAAACCGTTCCTGGGTTGCATTATTTTATTCTCCTGAGGAGGCAGGTATACATTGGCGCTGAGTGTAGGGAGTGCAAAGCCGCTTGTGAAACGCTAATATTTGGCGGGTGCATTCAAAAAATTTGCAGGCAGAAAATGTGGTCAGATTATTCTCTTGAAGTGGTCGATGCTGTTGCACGTAACGGCAGCTTCAGCGGTGCGGCGCAGGAGCTGCACCGCGTCCCTTCGGCAATAAGCTACACGGTGCGCCAACTGGAGGAGTGGCTGGCGGTTCCGCTGTTTGAACGGCGGCATCGTGATGTGGAATTAACGCCCGCAGGCGCGTGGTTTTTGAAGGAAGGGCGTTCTGTTATCAAAAAAATGCAGATCACCCGCGAACAGTGTCAGCAGATCGCTAACGGCTGGCGGGGGCATCTTTCCATCGCGGTGGATAACATCGTTAAGCCGGAACGCACCCGGCAGATGATCGTCGATTTCTACCGTCATTTCTCTGACGTCGAGCTGCGGGTCTCGCAGGAGGTGTTCAACGGCGTCTGGGATGCGCTGGCGGACGGCAGGGCAGAGATGGCGATTGGGGCTACGCAGGCGATCCCGGTCGGGGGACGTTACGCTTTTCGCGATATGGGGATGCTGAGCTGGAAATGCGTGGTGGCAAGCGACCATCCGCTGGCGGCGATGGAAGGGCCGCTCAGCGATGACACGCTGCGCAACTGGCCGTCGCTGGTGCTGGAGGATACGTCCCGTTCATTGCCCAAGCGTATCACCTGGCTTCTGGACAACCAGCGGCGGGTGGTGGCCCCTGACTGGGAATCGTCGGCGACGTGCCTCAGCGCCGGGCTGTGCGTCGCGATGGTGCCCGTTCATTTCGCGCGTCCGCGCATCGATACCGGAGAGTGGGTTGAGCTGACGCTGGAGAATCCGTTCCCGGATGCGGCCTGCTGCCTCACATGGCAGCAAAATGACGTCTCGCCTGCGATGGCCTGGCTGCTGGATTATCTGGGAGACAGCGAAACGCTGAACCGGGAATGGTTACGGGAGCCAGCATAGCTGGCCCCGTAAAGCGATTAACGACGGTAGTCGCGGAACGGACCGTCCGCAACGGAACGGCGTTCGATAAGACGCGGGTGAACTTCAATAGACTGCGACTCTTCGCGTTTGTTGACGATCCTGTCCATCAGCATGTTGAAGGCCGTTTCGCCCAGCGAATCTTTCGGCTGGTGAATGGTGGTCAGCGCCGGGGTGAAGAAACGCGCGTTACGCACGTTGTCATACCCGATCACGGAAATATCCTGCGGTACGCGCAGGCCCAGCTCGTCGGCAGCGCATAGCGCGCCCATGGCCATAATGTCGCCCCCGCAGAACACGGCGGTCGGACGGTGCGGCTGGGAGACGATCTGCTGCATCGCGCGGTAGCCCGATTCCGGCTCAAAGTCACCCTGCACAATCCAGTTTTCCGGCACGTTGATCAACGCTTCTTCCATCGCTTTCATAAAACCGGCCAGACGGCCCGCGCCGGTGTTGCGCTCCAGCGGACCGGGGATCACGCCAATCTCGCGGTGGCCGCGTTCGATCAGATAACGACCGGCCATATAGCCGCCTTCAAAGGCGTTATCGATAACGGAATCGGTAAAGTCTGCGCGCGCTTCGCCCCAGTCCATCACCACCATCGGAATATGGCGATACTCTTCCAGCATCGACAGCACGGATTCCGGGTACTCGGAACACATCACCAGCAGGCCATCAACGCGCTTTTGCGCCATCATCGACAGGTAGGCACGCTGTTTTTCAATGCTGTTCCACGCGTTGCCCAGAATCAGGGTATAGCCTTTCTGGAAGCAGTTCTTTTCGACCGCTTCAATGATCTCGGCAAAATAGGCCGCTTCACTGCTGGTCGCCAGCAATCCAATGGATTTGGTGTGATTAACCTTGAGGCTACGCGCAACCGCACTTGGCGAATAGTGCAGCTCTTTGATCGCTGCCCAGACGGCGTTGCGCGTCTCTTCCGCCACAAAGCGGGTTTTGTTAATTACATGTGATACGGTTGTAGTGGAAACGTTTGCGCGTTTTGCTACGTCTTTAATTGTTGCCATTAAATGTCACTCCAGACCATATCCTAAGCTCCTGAAAAACTTGAAGGTAAACGTTTGCCTTCTCTCACCCTTATCTCGCAATCTTGAATTGCGGCACGCCGGGAAAACGACACGGGACGTCAGGAGGGGGTCAATGGCCGGTACGCTAATAAATTTAGCGTGGAATTTTGTCCTATCTTGATGAAAAGGGGAAGAGGTAAAGTGGTTATCAGTATAAATCCAGGAAGATTTTTAACGTAATCTGTGCAAAAATGAGCAAGCTCACTTTTCGTGTGGGGATTAAAAGGAGAAAAATTGATGAGTTCCGATCTTAAGTTTTCGCTGTTCACCACCGTTGTTGTGCTGGCTCTGATTGTTGCGGCCGGTCTGACGGCTGCGCTGCACTGATTTACGCGGAGGGAGAGCCTTCTCCCTCCCGACTCCCCGGATTGTTACTTCTCTGGCAAAAATCTTTTGCCATTTTGTTAACTTCTCATTTTTTGTGATTGATGTCATGCTTTCTGCTTCTTTGTTCTGTGTCACCACATGACACGGCATCCGGAGTTGACGCATGAAAATCAATTATCCCCTGCTGGCCCTGGCGATTGGCGCTTTTGGGATTGGCACCACTGAATTCTCCCCAATGGGGTTACTGCCTGTTATTGCCCGGGGCGTAGATGTCTCTATCCCTGCGGCAGGGATGTTAATCAGCGCCTACGCTATCGGCGTGATGGTAGGGGCGCCGCTGATGACCCTTCTTCTTTCGCACCGCGCGCGCCGCAATGCGCTGATTTTCCTGATGGCGATTTTCACCCTGGGCAACGTGCTTTCGGCCATTTCGCCGGACTACACCACATTGATGCTGTCGCGCATTCTGACCAGCCTTAACCACGGCGCGTTCTTTGGGCTGGGGTCGGTCGTGGCTGCCAGCGTGGTGCCAAAACACAAGCAGGCGAGCGCCGTGGCAACCATGTTTATGGGGCTGACGATTGCCAATATCGGCGGGGTGCCTGCGGCAACCTGGCTGGGAGAAGCGATCGGCTGGCGTATGTCTTTCCTGGCGACGGCCGGGCTGGGCGTGGTTGCAATGGTGGCGCTGTTCTTCTCCCTGCCGAAAGGCAATGCCGGAGAACGTCCGGAAGTGCGTAAAGAGCTGGCGGTGCTGATGCGCCCGCAGGTGCTCTCCGCGCTGCTCACCACCGTGCTGGGGGCAGGGGCGATGTTTACCCTCTACACCTATATTTCACCGGTACTGCACGATATCACCCACGCAACGCCTCTCTTCGTTACCGCGATGCTGGTGCTGATTGGCGTGGGCTTCTCGATTGGCAACTATCTCGGCGGGAAATTTGCCGACCGTTCCGTGAGCGGGACGCTGAAGGGCTTCTTAACCCTGCTGATTGTCATCATGGTTGCCATTCCGTGGCTGGCGCGCAATGAGTTTGGGGCCGCGATTGCGATGGTCGTCTGGGGAGCCGCCACTTTCGCCGTGGTGCCGCCGCTGCAGATGCGCGTGATGCGTGTCGCGCACGAGGCGCCGGGACTTTCATCTTCCGTGAATATCGGTGCGTTTAACCTGGGTAATGCCCTGGGCGCGGCGGCCGGTGGGGCCGTGATTTCAGGTGGTCTGGGGTACAGCTTTGTGCCGGTGATGGGGGCGATTATTGCCGCGCTCGGCCTGCTGCTGGTGATGATGTCGGGTCGTAAACAGCCTGAAGCAGCCTGCGCTGCGGAATAAACCAAAAACGCAGAAGGGCGAACCCTTCTGCGTGTCTCTTACGCGGCGAAGTTCTTCGCGACAAAGTCCCAGTTAACCAGTGCCCAGAAGTGCTCCAGGTAGTTCGGACGCGCGTTGCGGTAGTCAATGTAGTAAGCGTGTTCCCACACGTCCACGGTCATCAGCGGCTTCGCGCTGGTGGTCAGCGGGGTACCCGCATTAGAGGTGGACACGATAGCCAGTTTGCCATCCGCCTCTTTAACCAGCCACGTCCAGCCAGAGCCGAAGTTCTTGATGGCTGCATCGGTAAATTTCGCTTTGAAATCCGCGAAGCTGCCAAATGCGGCATTGATAGCGGTAGCCAGTTCACCGACAGGTTCACCGCCGGCATTCGGTGCCAGGCAGTGCCAGTAAAAGGTGTGGTTCCACACCTGAGCGGCGTTGTTAAATACGCCACCCTCTGAGCTGCGGACGATCTCTTCCAGCGTTTTGCCTTCAAAATCGGTGCCTTTGATCAGATTGTTCAGGTTGGTGACGTACGTCTGGTGATGCTTGCCGTAGTGATATTCCAGGGTTTCCGCAGAAATGTGCGGTGCCAGGGCGTCTTTTGCATACGGTAGTGCAGGTAATTCGAACGACATTGCTTCTCTCCTTATTGTATTTTGTGTTGCCAATAACCACACAGACAACATGGACAGGATAGCAAATTGAAAGGGTATGCAAAAGAGGAACTTACCCTGCCACGGATGCGGCAGGGCAGGGGTTAGCGAATGGTTTTTGGCGTCATCACGCGACGCGCGCCGACGTAGTGACGTACCCAGTAGTCTTCACTGAGAGAAGTGATCTGAATATCCTGGCCGCTACGGGGAGACTGGATGAATTTCCCGTTGCCGACATACACGCCGACGTGGTCAGCCGTGCCGCGACCCTGGGTGCGGAAGAACACCAGATCGCCGTTTTCCAGCTCACCGCGGTCAACCGGTGAGGCATCGCGCAGGTGGTACATCTCATTGGCGGTACGAGGAATGCGGAATTTGACCAGATCTTTATAGGCGTAATAGACGAGGCCGCTGCAGTCAAAGCCGGTACGCGGCGAGCTGCCACCCCAGTGATAAGGTTTGCCAATCTGCCCCATCAGTTTGTTCATCGCGGTTTTCTGCGCTTTTTGTACGCGCACTTTATGCACTTCCGCTATTTTCGTGACCTTCGTGCATTTCGCCTTGTGGCCTTTACGCGTGATGCATTTTTCAGTAACGAGGTTAGCGGCGGTTTGCGAAGCTTTACTTTTGGCGGAGTGGGCAGTGCGGGAAGGTTTTGTTTTCGTCTTGCTGGAAGCGGTCTGTTTCGTCTGAGCCGGTGTTTTTTTCTTGTCGTTCTTAGCGGTGGTTTTATTCTTACGTTCTGTGGCTTTCACAAGATGGTTTTTTTGTACAGCAGAATGCCGCGCCTGCTGAGAGGCGTTTGCCACTGGCGTGAAAGTGAGTGAAGTAAACAGTAAAGCACAGAGCGTGATCGAGATTTTATTTATCCGCGCCACTGGGCAGTCCCCTGATAAATGCAGGTCATCAATAATACCCGCGTGTGATTTACAAAGCCCGTCGATTCTAATCTATAAAAACCCAGAAAGTTAATAGCATTTTTCAATCTACAATCGTGTTTCGTTAGCAAGTGCAAAAAAATTCATCGTTCTGTCGCACATTTGCCCACTCCCTAAGCAAAACCCTGACCGCCGCAGGGGTAAACACCATTTGCAATGCAACTTTTCGTGACTCGGGGTAGAATGTATAAACGTGACAAAAATGTTATTTTCCGATGCCAGTCTGAACCGCTACAATGTCAGACGAATGCCGTAACAGAAGTTAAAGGAAGCAAGACATGAGCACCACTATTGAAAAAATCCAGCGCCAGATCGCTGAAAACCCAATTCTGCTGTATATGAAAGGTTCTCCGAAGCTGCCAAGCTGCGGCTTCTCCGCACAAGCGGTTCAGGCGCTGTCAGCCTGTGGTGAGCGTTTTGCTTACGTTGATATCCTGCAGAACCCGGACATCCGCGCTGAGCTGCCTAAGTACGCTAACTGGCCGACTTTCCCACAGCTGTGGGTAGACGGTGAGCTGGTTGGCGGCTGCGATATCCTGATTGAAATGTATCAGCGCGGCGAACTGCAGCAGCTGATCAAAGAGACGGCGGCGAAGTACAAAACTGAAGAGCCGGACGCAGAGTAATTTTCTGCGCAAATAAAAAAGCGACCTGATAAGGTCGCTTTTTTTATTCTTCGCTGTCGCCCATCGGCAGCGGCCAGCCGCCAAGACGCTTCCAGCGGTTAACGATCTCACAGAACAGCTCTGCGGTGCGCTCCGTGTCGTATAAAGCGGAGTGCGCCTGCGTGCCGTCGAACGGGATGCCGGCCGTAATACAGGCCTTTGATAACACCGTTTGTCCCAGAGCCAGGCCGCTCAGCGCAGCGGTGTCGAAGGTCACAAAAGGATGGAAGGGGTTGCGTTTGAGCGCGGCGCGCTCCGCGGCAGCCATGGTAAAGCTGTGATCGAAGGTGGCGTTATGGGCCACCATGATGGCGCGGCTGCAGTTACTCTCTTTCATGCCTTTACGCACCATTTTAAAAATGGCGTGCAGCGCATCATATTCACTGACTGCGCCACGCAGCGGGTTGTGCGGGTCGATACCGTTAAACGCCAGCGCTTCCGGCTGTAAGTTTGCCCCTTCGAAAGGTTCAACATGGAAATGCAGCGTGGTGTCCGGTGTAAGCCAGCCCTGTTCATCCATCTTCAGCGTGATGGCGGCAATTTCGAGCAGCGCATCGGTTTTAGCGTTAAATCCGGCTGTTTCTACATCAATGACAACGGGATAAAAACCACGAAAACGGTCGCACAGACCGCTAAATTGAGCGTTATCGGACATCAGGGTCTCTTACAAGGGGAAAAAGCAGAGCGCATTATGGCAAATTTTGCAGGGTGATGCAGTAAAACTACGGGCGCATGTTGCGCCCTGAGGGATCAGTTGCCCAGACCGCGACCCGCGTCTTTGGCTTCAATCAGTTCGATTTTGTAACCGTCGGGATCTTCCACGAACGCAATCACGGTGGTGCCACCTTTTACCGGACCCGCTTCGCGCGTAACGTTACCGCCGTTGCTGCGAATGCGTTCACACGCTTCGGCCGCGTTGTCCACTTCCAGCGCGATGTGGCCGTAGGCGGTGCCCAGCTCATAGCTGTCCACGCCCCAGTTGTAGGTCAGCTCAATCACCGCTTCATCCGTTTCCGGGCCGTAACCCACGAACGCCAGCGAGTATTTGTATTCCGGGTTTTCGCTGGTGCGCAGCAGCTTCATGCCCAGGACGTTAGTGTAGAAATCAATGGAACGTTGCAGGTCGCCAACGCGCAGCATGGTGTGAAGTAGGCGCATAATTTCCTCATTAACCAATGGAATAGACTGTCTTTTTGAACAGAAACGATGTTTTAGTATAGCGGCGAAGTATCGCCGCTATCAATGAACAATGGCGAGATTACAGAGAAGGGTAGTCGGTGTAGCCTTCCGCGCCGCCGCCGTAGAAGCTTTCCGGGCGCTGCGGGTTCAGGGCCGCTTTTTTCTGCAGGCGGGCAACCAGATCCGGGTTGGCGATGTAGTCGCGGCCAAACGCGACGGCATCGATCAGCCCTTTGCCGATCAGGTCTTCGGCTTTCTCCGGGGTATAAGCCCCCGCACCGATGATCACCCCTTGGAAACGCTCGCGCACTTTCTGACGGAAAGCGTCCGTGTAAGGCTTACCGCCTGCCCAGTCCGGTTCGGACATGTGCAGATAGGCGATGCCGCGTTTAGCCAGTTCTTCGATCAGGTACAGGGCATCGGCTTCTTCGTTCGGACCGTTGTCGACGTTCTGGAAAGAACCGATTGGGGAGACGCGGATCCCGATACGATCCGGGCTCCACTCCTGGCATACGGCGTCAACCACTTCCAGCACCAGGCGAGCGCGGTTTTCGACGCTGCCGCCGTACTGGTCGGTGCGATGGTTGGACGACGGTGACAGGAACTGGTGCAGCAGGTAGCCATGGGCGGAGTGCAGCTCAATCAGGTCAAAACCGGCTTCACGGGCGTTAGCCACGGCCTGGCGGAAGTCGTTCACGATACCTGGGATCTCGTCCAGCTCAAGCGCGCGTGGCATAGAGGTATCCACGCGGATCGCATTGCCGTTTTCATCACGCAGGGACGTACGGGTATTTGCGCTCAGGGCCGAAGCGGAGACCGGAGCCTGGCCGCCAGGCTGAATGCTGCTGTGAGAGATACGACCGGTATGCCACAGCTGGACCGCAATGCGACCCTCTTCAGCGTGAACGCCCGCGGTGATTTTCTGCCATGCGGCGATCTGCTCCGGGCTGTGAAGACCCGGCGCACCCGCATACCCTTTAGCCTGAGCGGAAATCTGCGTGGCTTCCGTGATGATCAGGCCAGAGCTTGCGCGCTGACGATAGTATTCACCCATCAGTGGGGTTGGGATGTCGCCCGGCTCAATGCTGCGCAGGCGGGTAAGCGGAGCCATAAACACGCGGTTTGGCGCAGTGACGGCACCCACTTTCAGTGGGGTAAATAATTTTTCAGCGGACATAAAGACTCCTGAGTAGACCAGTCGACTAGTAGTTGGGTAAATAAAAACGCCTGTTAAATGCCAGGCGCAGTAATGCTGTTTTTCACATGTGCCAGCGCGCTTTCCAGCGGCACGGCACTGCGCGAAATTTTTGCCTGCAGGTTAGCGCCTAGCCAGAGCGCATATAACACCTGCGCCTGGGTTAACGGCTCGCCGGAAAAGGCCAGCGTTTTTTCATCGCGGCCTTTCTCCAGCGCCTGGGCCAGCAGGGCGATAACGCCGCGGGCACCTTTATCCATCGCCGTGCGCATATCTTCAGAAAGATCGCACACTTCTGCAGACAGCTTAACGGTCAGGCATCCGCTGATAATGCCCTGCTGACAGAACTGGTTCAGCGTTTCCTGATAGTAGTTCAGAACACGATCCCGGTAGTTACCTTCACCCGACGCAAAGTGGGTCGCCAGACGCTGGTGGTAGCCAGCATAATGACGCTCCAGCATCGCTACGCCAAAAGCCTCTTTGGACCGGAAGTAGTGATAAAACGACCCCTTCGGTACCTCAGCGGTTTTTAATAGCTCGCTCAACCCCATACCGGTAAACCCGCGATGCATGCAAAGTCGCTCGCCGGTTGCCAGTAAATGTTCGCGGGTATCGTGTTCAGTATTTCTGCTCATGGCCGCACTCTAATAGACCGTTCGGTCTAATGCAAGCGAGTTTACTGACGACATGCGCTCAGTATATCCAGCTGCGGTTGATAAACCGTTGATTTCACGTCCATCATACCCAATACGGTTGAGAATAAATTGTCCTGGGAAACCGCATTTTTTGCTGCATTGTCGCGCAAACACTGTTCGTTGATACCAAAGTTTTTCGCGTAATCCGGTGACAGCCAGAACATAAACGGAATATGCGTTTGCTGCTCCGGCGCCAGCATGTACGGCGTGCCGTGCAGATAAATACCGCTTTCACCCAGCGATTCACCGTGATCTGAAAGATAAATCAGCGCGGTGTTCATGCTCGACTGGCGCGCTTTCAGCGCATCAATGGTTTTGCTGACCATGCTGTCGGTATAGAGGATAGTGTTGTCATAGGTATTGATCAGCGCCTGATGGTCGCAATCCTGAATTTCATTAGTGTCGCAGGTTGGGGTGAATTTACGGAAGTTGTCCGGGTAACGGCGATAGTATGCCGGACCGTGGCTCCCCATCAGGTGGATAACCAGCACCGTATCTTGCTTCACGCCATCCAGCACGTTGTCCAGACGGTTGAAGTTCACATCGTCGATACAGGATTTGTCTTTGCAGAACTGATCCAGCTGCCACTGCGTCATGTCGGTATGGGGCACGCGATCGCAGGCACCTTTACAGCCGCCGTCGTTGTCGCGCCACATCAGGTTGATACCCGCATGCTTAAGCACGTCGAGCAGCCCTTCGCGATGGTGAGCCAGGTCGGCATCGTATTTGCTGCGCGTCATGCCGGAGAACATGCACGGAACGGAAACCGCGGTTTCGGTACCACATGAGGAGGCCTGCGGGAAGTTAATCACGTCCTGCTTTTTCAGCTCCGGGTTGGTTTCGCGTTCGTAACCGTTCAGGGAGTAGTTTGCCGCGCGAGAGGCTTCGCCGACGACAAGCACCAGAACGGTTTTCTTTTGTTGACCGGTAATCAGTGACCCTTTGTGGGCATCTTCACCAATGCGCACCAGCGTTTGATCGCCGGCAAACCAGCGCATCTTGCTGTACTTCACCACGGCGCTGACATAGTTCGCCGGGGTGACCATTTTGACGATGCTTTTGTTATTGCGGAACAGCGACGCGTAATCTTTATAAAACAGCGCGGCAATCAGGATAATCACCAGCAGGGCGCCGAGCATCGCGGCAACGCGCGTCAGCAGCGCATACCACCATTTTCCGGTACGAATCCGGGTCAACGCCAGCACCACGGAAGGCACGAGGCCGGCTATGACAATCCACAGAATCATCTGCGGGGTCACCAGGGCGGTCGCTTCCTGAGAGTTGGTTTCGAACACGTTCACAATCATGTTCTGATCGATCACCGCGCCGTAGGTATACATGAAATAGGTCGCCGCGGCGCATCCGATCGTCAATACAATCAGCAGCGGCTTGCGGAGATACGGGATGTTAAGCAGGCTAAAGACAATCACCCAGCCGCAAAACAGCACCAGCGGGACGGAGGCGGCAAAGAGGAAGTCATGCAGATGCACTGGGCCGATAATGGCCCAGCTGCGCTGGATAAACAGCCCGTTCAGCAGAGTAAAAAAGAGTGCACAGCCCAGAGTAAATTTAATGTCGTTACATTGTAACTTTCTGATTAACCACATCGATCGGTAAACCCGTTATTGTCATGATGGGCCGAGTATAGAGAGGGAAGATTAGTGAAACCTTAATGCCACAAATCTGTGATACGGCCTTGCACGCGGCGCGATTAACGTCTTCACTGTAGGTGAGAGTAGCTATCGGGAGGTGAGTGTGGCAGAGCAGCTGGAGTTTTTCCCCATCCAGAGCCCGTGCCGGGGTATTTGTCAGGTCGATGAACGCGGATATTGCCGCGGGTGCATGCGTACCCGCGATGAGCGTTTTAACTGGCAAAACTTTAGCGACACGCAAAAGCAGGAGGTGTTACGCCTCTGCCGACAGCGTCTTCTGCGCAAAATACGCGCAAACAAAGCGGGTGAGACTGAAGAACCCCAGCAACCTTCACTTTTTTAACACGGTAATTGCGTATACTCATGACATTACGTCCTTGAGGAAAATGTTATGGTTCAGCGAATTACCCTTGCCCCCCAGGGGCCAGAATTCTCCCGTTTTGTGATGGGCTACTGGCGCCTGATGGACTGGAATATGTCCCCCCTCCAGCTGGCGAGCTTTATTGAAGAGCACCTCGATTTAGGCATCACCACGGTTGATCATGCGGATATTTACGGTGGCTACCAGTGCGAGGCCGCGTTCGGCGAGGCGCTTAAGCTTGTTCCGGCCCTGCGCGACCGCATGGAGATCGTCACGAAGTGTGGGATTGCCACCACGGCAAAACCTGAACATGCCCTCGGTCATTACATCACCGACAGCGCGCATATCATCAAGAGCGCCGAGCAGTCGCTGGTCAATCTGGCGACCGATCGTATCGATCTGCTGTTAATCCACCGCCCCGACCCGCTGATGGATGCCGATGAGGTGGCGGAAGCCTTCCTGAACCTGCACCAGAGTGGGAAAGTGCGTCACTTCGGCGTGTCAAACTTTACCCCGGCACAGTTTGCGCTGCTTCAGTCTCGTCTGCCGTTCACCCTCGCCACCAACCAGGTTGAGATCTCCCCGGTACACCAGCCGCTGCTGCTGGATGGCACGCTCGATCAGCTGCAGCAGCTGCGCATTCGCCCGATGGCGTGGTCCTGCCTGGGGGGCGGACGTTTGTTTAATGATGAGGAATTCCAGCCGCTGCGCAACGAGCTTGAAACCATCGCCCGCGAACTGAACGCGGAGAGCATCGAGCAGGTGGTTTACGCGTGGATCCTTCGCCTGCCGTCAAAACCGCTGCCCATTATCGGCTCCGGCAAAATAGAACGTGTGCGTTCTGCACTGGCTGCTGAAGAGCTGCAGATGACCCGTCAGCAGTGGTTCCGCATCCGTAAGGCCGCGCTGGGTTACGACGTACCATAAAGCGCCTGAAGGTGACTTTCCGGTGAAATCTTTGCCCCTGGTATACACTTAAGGGGCAAAAAATAACCCGCGGAGGTCACTATGAAGCGTTTTGCTCTGGCACTGGTCACGCTGGTTGTTTGCGCAGGGGCGCAGGCAGCCAGTGACGAAGTGGAAATGAATCTCGTCACCCCACAGGGTGTGGGTCAGTCCATCGGAACGGTGAAAATCACTGAAACCGATAAAGGACTGGAGTTTGCCCCCAACCTCAAAGCCCTCCCTCCCGGTGAACATGGTTTCCATGTTCACGCCAAGGGCAGCTGTCAGCCCGCTTTAAAAGAAGGTAAACCGTCTGCGGCGGAAGCGGCAGGAGGGCACCTCGATCCGCAGCATTCCGGCAAGCATGAAGGCCCGGATGGAATGGGGCATTTAGGCGATCTGCCTGTGCTGGTGGTGAATAACGACGGTAAAGCCACCGATCCTGTTGTCGCGCCGCGACTGAAAAAGCTGGATGAGGTGAAAGGCAAGGCGCTGATGATCCATGTCGGCGGCGACAATATGTCCGATCGGCCTAAACCGCTTGGCGGCGGCGGAGCACGCTATGCGTGCGGCGTGATCTGATCCCCAATCGTTCCCGGTGGCGGTGCCTGTTCCAGCTGCGACAGCGAGCAGTGCAGGCGCCAGATTATTGAGGCCAAATCACGGGCTGCGGGCAGATGATGCTGTGCCAGCGTATCGCAGATCCGCTGCAGTTCATTCAGCGTGGCTTCCAGCGGCCTCTGCTGGACACCGCGCTCGCTCATTACATCGCGCAGCAGGGAGATGCAAACATCACGAACCTGCGACAGCGGATCGGAACGCGTTTCCCACGCGCGCAGCTGCCAGACCACGTGCGAGCAGTTCAACAGCACCACGCCCCAGCGCAGCAGCCAGCGCCGGGACAGCGCGTCCTGGCTGTTATTCAGCTGGCTGACGTGATGATAGACCAGCGACTCATATTCGTTTTCGCTCAGATGCGGTTTACGGCTGAGCTGATCGACAAACCCTCTGCGTAGCTCCCGGATATGCCTGCGGCTCTTGCGTGCATCGGAGCCGGGACGTAACACCGCGAAAGCCAGCCACGCCAGCCCCACGCCCAGGATCTTCGCCAGGTTGTCATTGAGAAAATCGGCGTAATCATAAACAGGTGGATTCGTCACGGAGATAAACGAGCCCATAAAGACAATCAGCTGTCCCCAGAGGCCCGCCAGCTTAGGCATTTGCAGCTTCAGAAGCTGCATGGTGGTCAACAAGGGAAACAGGAACAGCAGGAACTGCCACAGATCGCTTATCTGCACCATCAGGCCAAACTTCACCACGAAGCTGAACAGCGACAGCAGCACCAGCGTGCGCAGCAGGAGCGTAAGCGAGTTGAACGGCGAGGCCGCGACGGAATAAAGCACGCAGCTGATGGCGGCAAGCGTCAGGGCCGCCGTACCGGACTCCCACTGCGTGGTAATACTCCACGCCCCCACCAGCATCAGCGCACAGAAGGTGCGAAAACCGCCCCACAGCGCTTCAAGATAGTCGGTATGGCGCGCAAGTGCCGGGCTGCCGGGGACGTTGAACTCCGTCAATGGTGTCGCGTTTTCGACGGCCGTAATCCAGCGGCTGCTGCGCAGGTACAGCCGACAAAAGTAATTCAGGCGCTGCCAGAAGGCGCGATGGCGGTAGTCGTACTCATCAACCGGGGCGAGCGGGGCGATAATCCGCGCTACGGTGTAAATGTCCGCATCCGGGCGCGCAAGGGCCGCGAGCAGCGTTTCAATCACGGCTCGGGTATTTTCAGGCGGCGTCGGCCAGTTGAGCAGCATCCGGCGCAGGCTGGAGATGGCGCTGGTCATGCGCAGCTGCTGGTGCAGCAGATAGTTAAGAAGTGTGTTCTGGCGGCGAAAGCGGTAGTGGCTCCAGAACGCCTGAATGCGCAGCAGATTCATCGTCAGGATCTGCCCGATCACCTTTTCATGCGCGAGGCGGATATCGTCGCTGGTATCCGGTTGCCACAGCAGACTCGCGTGTTCCAGCAACCGGGTGTGCATGGTTTTGAGCGCAGTGATGAGCGCGGTGCCGTCGGATGTGCTGGGAAGGATCATCATCATAAAGCCGCCGCTGAGGATCCCGACAATCACTTCACAGACGCGCGCCTGCGCAATATCCCACAGCTCGGTGGTGTCGAGCACGTTAACCACCGGAAAGGCGATGATGGCGGCGGTATAGCCCGCCAGCTGAAACGCGTAGGCAACGTTATTGGTAAAATGGGCGCAGGCCCAGGTACAGCACCCCAGCCATGCGGCCATGCTCAGCAGGAACAGCCACGGATCGTTCAGCGTATGGCCAGCGATAATTAGCGCCGCGGTGGCGCCGAGCAGGCTGCCTGCGATGCGGCCAAGACTTTTACTGATCACTCCGCCTACTGTCGGAAAACTGACTACCGCCGCAGACGTCATCGCCCAGTAGGGCTCATCCAGGTTAAGGTAATAAGCCACAGTCAGCGCAAGACACATGGCAATGCCGTTACGCAGCGCGTAGCGCCACTGGGGACGCGTTGCTTTCATCCACGGCGTGTTTTGCCAGGAGAGACCCTGCAGCTTCATCACCGGTTTCCGATGGAGACAGTGCAGGTTGTGCCGGACACCAGGGTAATGTCCTCCGGCAAGCGGTCAAACTCCACGCGAACCGGAACGCGCTGGGCCAGACGCACCCAGGGAACGTTCGGCTTTATGTCCGGCACCAGGCCTGAATCCGTTTCAACACTCTGATCGTAAATGGCGCGGCCAATGCTGGACACGTGACCCTGTAACTTTTGAGAGCCGCTGTAAAGCGTTATTGCGGCTGGCGAACCCTCGCGAATATGCCGAAGCTTGGTCTCTTCGAAATAGCCCACGACGTAGAAGGAGTGGCTGTCGACGAGGGCGAATATCGGTTGTCCCGTGGTGGCATAATTCCCCACGCGGGCCGAGAGGTTGGTCACCCATCCATCAACAGGTGCCGTAATCACGGTTTGGGTCAGTTGCCACTGCGCCTGCTTCAGCGTCGCCTCCGCCACGTTGACGCTAGCCTGCATCGCCTTAACGTTGATATTGGCGGTGTCTAAATCTTCCGCTGAGATGTAGTTTTGCGACAGGTGGCGGCGGCGGTTGGCCTCGTTGTTGGCCTTTGCCAGATCCGACTGGGCTTTTGCCAGCTGCGCCTGGGCGTTCAGGATCGCAATGTGGTACGGGGTGTCGTCGATGCGGAATAAAATGTCTCCCTTTTTGACGAACTGGTTATCCTTAACCAACAGGGTCGTAATACTTCCCGATACCTGAGGGGTAATGCTGACCTGCTCGGCGCGGACTTTGCCATCACGCGTCCAGGGCGACTGCATATAAAAATTCCACATCCACCAGCCCGCAACCAGCGCGAGGGCAAGGACCAACAGGGTGGAAAAGTACTTTAGCGTTTTCAGGGACATATTCACCACACAGTCAAAACGGCAAGGCCCAGGCATACAGAAAGGGCAAACAGGGAAAGATCCATCAGCATGGGATGCCAGATTTCGCCGGAGTACATCCAGTCGCGAAGCAGGCGATGCGCGATGAGCCAGAGGATAAAGCCCACCAGAACGGCCTTAAACAGAGGAGGAAAGTAGACTGACGCACCGAAGATCAGGTCCTGAAGGGGTAAACCCTCTGAGCGATGAAAAAACGTCACGGGCAGAAATCCTTTGCAGTGAACAGAATGCCGCGTTGGCTTGTCTTAGTATGATGAAGCATCACAATTCAGTGTAAGTCATACTTTTAAGTTCGATGAATGCAGTATTGCATTTGTTTTGGCAATACAAATGCTGCACACTATTCTAAAATCAGTATAATAACTTAGCAAGCTAATTATAAGGAGATGAAATTGGAATCGCCATTAGGTTCTGATCTGGCAAGGTTGGTACGCGTCTGGCGTGCTCTGATTGACCATCGCCTGAAACCTCTGGAACTCACACAGACGCATTGGGTCACGCTGCACAACATTCATCAGCTGCCGCCCGAACAGTCGCAAATTCAACTGGCAAAAGCGATAGGGATTGAGCAACCGTCGCTGGTGCGCACGCTTGACCAGCTGGAAGAGAAGGGGTTGATCTCGCGGCAAACCTGCGCCAGCGATCGTCGCGCCAAGCGGATTAAACTCACCGAGAAAGCGGCGCCTATCATCACGGAAATGGAAGCCGTGATCACTAAGACGCGCGGTGAAATCCTGTCAGGCGTTTCACCGGCGGAGCTGGAAATGCTCATTAGCCTCATTGGGCGCCTTGAGCAAAACATCCATGAGCTACAGTCGCGCGACTGACAAACAACAAGGCCTTGCAGCAGCAAGGCCTTTTTTTACTTAAAGGCGACCACGCGGTTACGGCCCGTCTCCTTCGCTTCATACATCGCTTTGTCGGCATTTTCCACGCACGTTTCTGCGGCTAATGCGGGTGACGTTGCCGTAAATACCCCCATGCTGATGGTGATTGGCTCCGGTAGTTGACCGCCGCTGCTGGCGTTATCGAAGCTGCTCAGATTTAACCGTATGCGTTCCGCCACCTGATACGCCGCGTCTGATGAGGTGTTGGCCAGCATCAGAACAAACTCCTCACCACCGATACGGGCCGCGATGTCCTGGGGGCGCACGGAATCCATCAGTAGATTAGCAACAAACTGCAGGACCTTGTCGCCCTGAAGATGCCCGTAGGTGTCGTTGATGCGTTTGAAGCGATCGAGATCGCTGACGATGACGGAAACCGGACGGCTGGGTTTGGCGATATCCAGCGCCTGCTTTAATGTTTCATAAAAATAACTGCGGTTATACAGGCGCGTCAGCGGGTCGCGAATGGAGTTCTGGTAAGACTGCTGATACTTAACGTGCGAGTCGCGATACAGCCTGAAAACATCGTAGAGCAGAACAAAAATGATCATCAGCGTGGCGACGGTTTCAAATAAGCGAGCGCGATACCAGGAGACATCTTCAACATGTCCACCCACTAACAGCATTGAGAGCGTGACGATATAGCAGACGCACAGAAAATTACCGCCCACCCAGAATAAGTTGCGTATGCGCGTAATAAACATCAGCGTGGCTAATGTGACCACCCAGAGTGCAATCAATGCAATATTAATAAAGTGGCTCCAGAGAACCATAAACTCACGGGTTTCATTATCCACAAGATCAATGGATAAAAAGGAAGAATGACTGGAATACATCCAGGCCAACCCTACAGTAAAAGCGGTAAAGAGAAACTCGCCGCTCACAATAGCAATATGCGCCAGCCGCGAAAGGGGACAATTGCGCGTGGTATAAAGTATTGCCGAAACGATTATTAGCACCGCCATTAAGAGATGGCGGAACATATAGAAGATCATCGCATCGTTGTAGTTCACCGCGTTGAACTGATAGAGGTCCAGCCAGGCGGGAAAGCTGCACAGCGTTCCGACCATCAGCGATGCCGACCCGGCAAAGGCAAAAGCAAGCGATACCAGATACAACCGTTTTCGGTCACACCAGTATTTCATTGCCATAAAGCAGGCAATAAACAGGTCAAACACCAGTAAAAAAATGGTGAGCGTAGGGAACAAGTGAGACGAAAAGGTAGGAACCCATTCGGCAATTTTTGAAAACAGGGCGTGTAATATGCCGATAACAGCAATACAACCTAGACAGAACGAGATATAACGGCCCTTTACAGAACGGCGATTCGCAAACATATATGGTTTTAATAACTTTATAATGAATTAAGGTGAGGGTATTGCGAAGAGTGTAATCAATTAGCACGCTAAATACTTTGCGCAGAAACAATATATGGCGTGGTTAATTATGGGTAGGGTGAATGTATTTTGTAAATATATTTGTGGGAGTGATAAATAATGTAAATGGATGTGGCCTGATGACCACATCCATTTTTAATTAACGTGGAGAAACGGTCACCTGACTTCCGTTGCTTGCCAGAACAACGCGCTGGCCTGCAGAGAAGCGAGTGCTGCCTTGTTTCTGCACAACCATGATCGTGCTGCCGTCGTCTTTACGAATTTCCAGCTCTACGCCCTGGGTTTTGTTCATCGCACCCTGAACGCCCTGGCCGGCTACGCCACCCGCAACGGCACCTGCGGCCGTTGCCAGAGAACGGCCAGTGCCGCCGCCGACGGTATTACCGAGGAAACCACCCAGCACGGCACCGCCGATTGCGCCCATCACGTTGCTTTCATCACCACCCTGGATCTGTACAGGGCGTGCGTTAACAACGGTACCGTAAGTCACGTTCTGAACCTGTTTCGCTTCAGAAGCGCTGTAAACGTCGCCAGAAAGTGAACTGTCATTCACACAGCCAGCCAGAGTTAAACCAATCAGCGAAACGCCCAGTACACGTAAAATCATTTGAATCTCCTGTTCACCAAAAACGCCCGATTGGGGGCATCCGTTATGGCTAAATTATATGGCATAAGGAGCCATAGTTCATATCTTTGCACTAACAATAAGAAAATTGTACTTGAATTTGACTTAACGAGACATAAACAGGATCCGCCCGTGTTACCCGTCTGACATTGTTAAAAAATATTATCGCCGGATGGCAAAGCTGCGCCGTTTATGGTTGAGTGGATATCCTTAGCCCACGCAACGTAAGGAAAGCGCATGAAATCGGGTCGCTACATTGGTGTGATGTCAGGCACCAGTCTGGATGGGGTAGATGTCGTTCTGGCCGCCATTGACGAAAACATGGTGGCGCAGCAGGCGAGCCTGACCTGGCCAATCCCCATTTCACTGAAAGAGGATATTCTGAGTATCTGTCAGGGGCAGCAGCTGACCCTCTCCCAGCTTGGACAGCTTGATGTTCGCCTGGGGGCGCTGTTTGCGGATGCGGTGCAGGCTTTGATGCAAAAAGAACATCTTCGCCCGCAGGATGTGGTGGCCATCGGCTGTCACGGACAAACGGTCTGGCATGAGCCCGGCGGAGATGCCCCGCATACCCTGCAAATCGGCGATAACAACCAGATTGTGGCGAAAACGGGCGTGACGGTGGTTGGCGATTTCCGTCGTCGCGATATCGCCCTTGGCGGGCAGGGTGCGCCGCTGGTACCCGCGTTCCATCAGGCGTTACTGGCGCACCCTACAGAACGTCGCATGGTGCTCAATATTGGTGGGATTGCCAACCTGTCGATGCTCATCCCGGGACAGCCCGTCCGCGGCTACGATACCGGCCCGGGCAATATGTTAATGGATGCCTGGATCTGGCGGCAGTGCGGACAACCGTATGATAAAAACGCGGAGTGGGCGAGCGGGGGAAAAGTGATTATTCCGCTGCTGCAGTCGATGCTGAGCGATCCTTATTTTGCCCTGCCGGCCCCTAAGAGCACGGGGCGTGAATACTTCAACCTGGGCTGGCTTGAGCGTCAGCTGGCGCCATTCCCGGCGCTCGCGCCGCAGGATGTCCAGGCGACGCTTGCCGAGCTGACGGCCGTGTCGATCTCCGAACAGGTTCTGCTCAGCGGCGGATGTGAACGCCTACTGGTGTGCGGCGGAGGAAGCCGAAACCCGCTGGTGATGGCGCGTCTTGCGGGGCTACTGTCGGGTACCGAAGTGACCACGACCGACGAGGCAGGCATCAGCGGGGATGATATGGAGGCGCTGGCCTTCGCCTGGCTTGCCTGGCGCACCATTGCCGGACTGCCGGGCAACTTGCCGTCGGTGACCGGCGCGCGTGAGGCGAGCGTCCTCGGGGCGATTTTCCCGGCAAATCCTCGTCATAATCAGAGTTAACTGAAATTCAGCGCGGCGCGTCATCGTTAGAATGGAACGAAACAGGAGGGCAGCCATGCCCTTCAGGACCAGGAAAGTCTTCGGAATACGCCCATGAAAAAACTTCTTCTTATTGCCGCGCCTTTATTGCTGTCAGGATGCAGCGTCTATAACCAGCTTCTTGAGCGCATGCAGACCGATACGCTGGAGTATCGCTGCGATGAAAAACCGCTGACCGTCAAGCTGAATAACCCACGCCAGGAAGCCAGTTTTGTTTATGACAATAAACTGCTGACGCTGAAGCAGGGCATGTCGGCCTCCGGCGCGCGTTATACCGACGGTATCTACGTCTTCTGGTCAAAAGGCGACAGCGCCACGGTCTACAAACGCGACCGCATTGTGCTGAACAATTGCCAGCTCGAAAATCCGAAGCGTTGAGATTTTTACAGGGGCGGCGCACAATAGCGCCACCCACTCTCAATGTCAGCTAACGCCATGTCAGATAACGACGAACTGCAGCAAATTGCGCATCTGCGCCGTGAATACACTAAAGGCGGCCTGCGTCGCCAGGATCTTCCCGCTGAGCCCCTCGTGCTTTTTGAACGCTGGCTGAAACAGGCCTGCGAAGCGAAACTCGCCGACCCAACCGCCATGGTTGTCGCGACTGTGGATGAAAACGGTCAACCTTATCAGCGCATCGTATTGCTCAAGCATTATGACGAGAAAGGGCTGGTGTTCTATACCAACCTCGGTAGCCGTAAGGCGCACCATTTAGAAAACAATCCGCGTATCAGCCTGCTGTTTCCCTGGCACATGCTGGAACGTCAGGTAATGGTCACCGGCAAGGCGGAACGTCTCTCGACGCTGGAAGTGGTGAAGTATTTCCACAGCCGCCCGCGCGACAGCCAGATTGGCGCCTGGGTATCAAAACAGTCCAGCCGAATTTCCGCCCGCGGCGTGCTGGAAAGTAAATTCCTGGAGCTGAAACAGAAGTTCCAGCAGGGTGAAATTCCTTTGCCAAGCTTCTGGGGCGGTTTCCGCATCCCGATTGAGCAGATGGAGTTCTGGCAGGGGGGCGAACATCGCCTGCACGACCGCTTTTTATACCAGCGCGAGAATGGCGGCTGGAAAATCGACAGACTGGCACCGTAATCCCCGAAATTTGTTGATTTAAGCGCTAGCGCACACCGCGCTTGCGCTTTATTCTATTGTCCTTTCGCATCAGGCGAAAAGTCGTGTACCGGCAAAGGTGCAGTCGTTTATACATGGAGAATTTGATGGCAAGCAGTAACTTGATTAAACAATTGCAAGAGCGGGGCCTCGTGGCCCAGGTGACGGACGAGGAAGCGTTAGCAGAGCGACTGGCGCAAGGCCCGATCGCGCTCTATTGCGGCTTCGATCCCACCGCTGACAGCTTGCATTTGGGGCATCTTGTTCCATTGTTATGCCTGAAACGCTTCCAGATGGCGGGCCATAAGCCTGTTGCGCTGGTGGGCGGCGCGACCGGTCTGATTGGTGACCCAAGCTTTAAAGCCGCTGAGCGTAAACTGAATACCGAGGATACCGTGCAGGAGTGGGTGGATAAGATCCGCAAACAGGTTGCACCGTTCCTCGACTTCAACACTGGTGATAACTCTGCCATTGCCGCGAACAACTACGACTGGTTTGGCAGCATGAACGTGCTGACCTTCCTGCGCGACATCGGCAAGCACTTCTCCGTTAACCAGATGATTAACAAAGAAGCCGTGAAGCAGCGTCTGAACCGTGACGACCAGGGGATCTCCTTTACCGAGTTCTCCTACAACCTGCTGCAGGGTTATGACTTTGCCTGCCTGAACAAGCTGCACGGCGTTTCCCTGCAGATTGGTGGTTCCGATCAGTGGGGTAACATCACCTCCGGTATCGACCTGACCCGTCGTCTGCACCAGAACCAGGTCTTCGGTCTGACCGTTCCGCTGATCACCAAAGCAGACGGCACCAAATTTGGGAAGACAGAAGGCGGCGCGGTATGGCTCGATCCGAAGAAAACCAGCCCGTACAAATTCTACCAGTTCTGGATCAACACGGCGGATGCCGATGTTTACCGCTTCCTGAAGTTCTTCACCTTTATGGACATCGAAGACATCAACGCGCTGGAAGAAGAAGACAAAAACAGCGGTAAAGCACCGCGCGCCCAGTATGTGCTGGCGGACGAAGTGACCAAACTGGTTCACGGTGAAGAAGGTCTGGCCGCGGCAAAACGTATTACCGCAAGCCTGTTCAACGGTACCCTGAGCGATCTGAGCGAAGCGGACTTCGAACAGCTGGCGCAGGACGGCGTGCCAATGGTTGAGATGGAAAAAGGGGCTGACCTGATGCAGGCGCTGGTGGACTCTGAGCTCCAGCCTTCGCGCGGTCAGGCGCGTAAAACTATCGCCTCTAACGCTATCACCATCAACGGCGAGAAACAGGCTGACCCGGAATACACCTTCGTTGACGGTGACCGTCTGTATGGTCGCTACACGCTGCTGCGTCGCGGTAAGAAAAACTACTGCCTTGTCTGCTGGAAATAATTAACAGTCTCCAGGGGCGTGGGAAACCACGCCCCTTTTGTTTTTTCAGGGTTTGGTAAGAAAAAAATGAAGAACATCCTCGCCATTCAGTCCCACGTTGTTTTTGGACACGCAGGCAATAGCGCCGCGGAATTCCCGATGCGTCGCCTCGGCGTCAACGTCTGGCCCCTTAATACCGTGCAGTTCTCTAACCACACGCAATACGGCAAATGGACCGGCTGCGTAATGCCACCTTCGCACCTCACCGAGGTTGTGCAGGGGATTGCCGATATCGACCAGCTTAAACGCTGTGACGCCGTGCTGAGCGGCTACCTCGGCTCAGCGGAGCAGGGGGAGCATATCCTCGGCATCGTACGTCAGGTGAAAGCCGCAAACCCGGCGGCAAAATACTTCTGCGACCCCGTCATGGGCCATCCGGAGAAAGGCTGTATCGTGGCGCCAGGCGTCGCAGAGTTTCACGTCCGCCACGCGCTGCCCGCCAGCGATATCATTGCGCCAAACCTGGTCGAGCTCGAAATTCTCTGCGAGCGTCCGGTTAACAGCGTAGAAGAGGCGGTAAGCGCGTCTCGCGAACTGATCGCTCAGGGGCCTGAGGTGGTGCTGGTAAAACATCTCTCCCGCGCAGGGCTGAGTCAGGACCGTTTTGAGATGCTTCTGGTGACGAAAGATGACGCCTGGCATATTAGCCGTCCGCTGGTGGATTTCGGCCTGCGCCAGCCGGTTGGGGTCGGAGATGTTACGAGTGGTCTGCTGCTGGTGAAATTACTGCAGGGGGCGACGATACGTGACTCGCTGGAACACGTTACCGCGGCGGTGTACGAAATCATGATTGCGACGAAAGAGATGCAGGAATATGAACTGCAGGTGGTTGCGGCACAGGATCGTATCGCGAAGCCGGAGCACTATTTCAGCGCAACCCGGTTATAGCCGGCCAAAACGTGTAGACCGGGTAAGCGTTAGCGCCACCCGGCAACACAGGCAGCTCGGTTAATTCAACCCTTCCGCTTTCAGCGCCGCAGCCACTGCAGGACGCTCTGCCACGCGTTTCATATACGATGCGATATGGTCTAACCCTTCCAGGTTCAGCTTAACCGCGCGCGCCCAGCGCAGCACGGTAAACAGATACGCATCGGCAATCGTGAAGCGCGAACCACAAATCCACTGTTCGTCTTTCAGCGATTCGTTAACGTACTGCAGCTTTTTCTCAAGAAGCGCACGCAGGGTTGGTTTGAACTCCTCTGGCGTATCCGGGCGGAACAACGGCGTAAATCCTTTGTGCAGCTCGGTTGCAATGTAGTTCAGCCATTCCAGCGTCTTATAGCGAGAAATGGTACTCACCGGTGCCAGCAGCTGGCGATCGGGTACGCTATCGGCCAGGAACTGCATAATCGCGACGCCTTCGGTCAGCAGAGTACCGTCATCCAGCAAGAGCGCCGGAACTTGTCCCTTGGGGTTAATGGCAAGAAAATCATCGCCATTTTCCAGACGCTTTTTCATCAGATCAACGCCATCCAGCGTGAAATCTTTGCCGCTCTCGCGCAGGGTGATATGGGAAGCAAGAGAGCACGCGCCCGGTTTGTAGAACAGTTTCATCGGTAACTCCTTTTTGCTGAGGTTTCAGCTATGTTAGTGCGCCAACGGACAAAAAAAAAGCCGCTAATACATTAGCGGCTTCTGTTCTGTCGTTTCTCAATAATCTTACGCGGTAGCGGTTTTGGTCGCTTCAGCCGTCTTGTCGTCGTCCTGAGTCATACGATTCAGTTTCGGCGCGGTCAGCAGCATCAGAACTGCAATAACCGCAGTCGCGATACCAATCTGCATGAACACGGTACCGTAGACGTTCAGGGAGACCAGTGGGTCAGTGACGTTTTCCGGCACAGCCATCAGGTTCGCAATTTTACCCGCAATGATTGCCGCACCGGCAGTGGTCAGGAACCAGCTACCCATAATGAAGCCCATCAGACGCTGTGGCACCAGCTGTGCAACCATCGCCAGACCCAGACCGGAGATCATCAGTTCACCGATAGACTGCAGCGCGTAGCTCAGGATCAGCCAGTTAACGGACACGATACCCGCGTCGGTGGCAAATTTGGTACCCAGCGGCAGCACCAGGAACGCGCCGGAGCACAGCACCATACCGATAGCAAACTTGTGCGGCATTGGCAGACGGTCGCCCATCTTGTTATAGATAGCGGCCAGAATCGGGCTACCAATCATGATCCAGAACGGGTTCAGCGCCTGATACTGTTCCGGCTCGAACGCGATGCCCAGAATTGAGTGCTCAACGTTACGAATGGCGAAGAAGTTCAGTGAGGTTGGCATCTGGCTGTACAGCACGAAGAAGATAATCGCTTCCAGCATCAGAATGAACGCCACAATCATCTTGCGACGGGCAGCACCCTGCATGGCGAACGCTTCTTTCGCAAAGATAACCACGATACCCAGCGCAACCACGCCCAGAACGGCACGGGCGATACCCTGGTTGTGCAGCAGCCAGGTGGCGATTGCCGCGAGGACAACAACGCCCACGATGGTGGCCAGCAGTTTGCCCATATGCACAGGCTCGAAGTCAGGTTTTGAACCGTAGTCTTTAACCCAGCTGCGGCAGAACAGGAAGTTGACCACGGTGATCAGCATGCCGACGAAGCTCAGCGCAAACGCCACGCTCCAGCCGAACTTCGCCGCAAGCCATGGGGTTGCCAGCATCGAGAAGAACGAACCGATGTTGATGGACATGTAGTACATGGTAAATGCACCGTCCAGGCGCGGATCGTCTTTGTTGTAGCAGGTAGAAAGCAGGGAGGACGGGTTCGCTTTGAACAGACCGTTACCGACGGCAATCGTCGCCATACCCATATACACGACAGCGGCATCATGCCCTGACCATGCAACCAGACCATAGCCAATCGCCAGGACAATGGCGCCCAGCATGATGACACGTTTAGTCCCGAGGACTTTATCACCCAGCCAGCCGCCAATAGCGACCAGACCGTACACCAGAGCACTAAAGGAAGAGAACAGCGTGATGGAATCGGCTTCGGACATACCCAGCTGTTTTACCAGGTAAACCGCCATGATCCCTTGCAGGCCGTAATAACCAAAACGCTCCCATAACTCGATAGAGAAGATGAGATAGAACGCTTTAGGCTGTTTAAAAGCGTTAAGACTCACGCTTTCATCTGTTGGTTTATTGTTTGCAGTAGACACATATACCTCTTTTTTTACATCCCATATTAACGGGGGTGTTCATAGCGCGATGGCCGTAGTCCATACGCCTTATAGTTATATTGGGAGGAGAAACGGCGGGTAATGTTCACTATCCTGCCCCATCTGGCAATACGTTTGTAATAAACTGTTACATATATCTGAAGTGGTATAATCGTCGGTTCATATAAATGTTATTCAGCGTTAAATTTCATACGATGAGTAAAGGTAGTTTTTTCGACTGGCATTAACCCACCCCGACCGGCTTTTGGCGATATGTTCTGCTATTTGCCGCTTAATGCAGTGATATGGGCCATATTCTGAAAAATAGCTGGTCTTATCTTCGGTGATGGACGGAGAGTATCTTGTCAGACAAAGGGTTTAGGCGGATTTTGACAACAAAAATTCAACATGAAGTTATCAGGGTGATCGCGATCACAGATGTATAGAAATTTTTGGCTATGAAAAAAGTATTAACCTGTTTGAGCGTTAAACAACCGAACAAGTGACAGGTCAGAGGGAATGAAATACGGACAAATAACGGCCAAAAGAAGGGTGTCTGGTAGCCCTTCTTTTGGTAAGGGATTGTGACGATCAGGGATACACTTTTTCTTTGTATTCGCAGAGATCTTCAATAATGCAGGAGCCGCAGCGAGGCTTACGGGCAATACAGGTATAGCGGCCGTGCAGAATCAGCCAGTGATGACAGTCAACCTTAAATTCGGCCGGAACCACCTTTAACAGCTTCTCTTCGACCTGCTCAACATTTTTCCCCGGCGCGAAGTTAGTCCTGTTAGAGACGCGGAAAATATGCGTATCCACGGCGATGGTCGGCCAGCCAAACGCGGTGTTGAGCACCACGTTCGCGGTCTTACGCCCCACGCCCGGTAAGGCTTCCAGCGCGGCGCGATCTTCCGGTACTTCGCCTCCGTGCTGTTCCAGCAGGATCCGGCAGGTCTTAATGACGTTCTCGGCTTTGCTGTTAAACAGGCCGATGGTTTTGATATAGGACTTCACGCCTTCCACGCCCAGCTCCAGCATGGCTTTTGGCGTATTGGCGACCGGATAGAGCAGGGCAGTGGCTTTATTGACGCTCACATCGGTCGCCTGTGCAGAGAGCAACACCGCGATCAGCAGCTCAAACGGGGAGGTAAAGTTCAGCTCCGTCGTCGGGTGCGGATTCTCGTCCCGCAGACGGGTCAGGATCGCAATGCGCTTTTCTTTATTCATGAAGCCTTCTCGGGTGTCCCTTCCAGAACGCTACGCTCAGCCGCGCGGCGCTTACGTTTCTCATCAATCAGGTATTTTATCGCCAGCATCATGCCAAGGCCAATAAACGCGCCAGGGGGCAGCATTGCCAGCAGGAACGGCGTATCGGTGTGGAACACTTCAACGCGCAGCGCTTTGGCCCAGCCGCCCAGCAGCGCATCTGCGCCGTCAAACAGCGTACCGTTACCGAGGATCTCGCGCAGCGAGCCCAGCACGAACATGGCGCAGGTGGCGCCCATTCCAATGGAAAAACCATCCAGCGCCGACATGGCAGGGCTGTTTTTCACCGCGAACGCTTCCGCACGGCCAACGACGATACAGTTGGTGACGATAAGGGGAATAAAGATCCCGAGCGACTGGTACAGACCGAACGCGTAGGCGTTAATCAGCATCTGGACGATACTGACTACCGACGCAATGATCATGACGTAAATCGGAATACGAATTTCCGACGGCGTCCAGCGTCGCAGGGCGGAGATGGAGAGGTTGGTCAGCGTCAGCACCAGCGTGGTTGCCAGACCCAGACCGAGCGCGTTGGTGGCGGTGGACGTTACCGCCAGCAGGGGACACATCCCCAGAAGCTGGACCAGCGCGGAGTTGTTCTTCCACAACCCCTGTACAATAACCTCTTTAACCTGGCTCATGATTACTCCTCACAGGCCGGAAGATTGTTGATTTGCGCGGGCAGCGTTTCAGCATACAGCCCGGCTCGTTTTACGGCGTTCACCACGGCGCGCGGCGTGATGGTCGCGCCGGTGAACTGGTCGAACTCGCCGCCATCTTTCTTCACCGCAAACGCGGTATCACCTTCGCCATGGATAACTTTACCGGCGAAGTGCAAAATCCAGTCGCTCAGACGGGTTTCAATTTTATCGCCCAGGCCCGGCGTTTCATGATGTTCCGTCACGCGAGTACCCAGAATAGTGCCGGAGAAATCGCTGCCGACAAGCAGCTGAATGGCGCCGGAATAGCCGTCGGGCGCCGTCGCTTCCATCACCGCGCCTACCGGTCTATTCCCTTTACGGGCGATAAAGAGGCGGTGCGCGCCTTTCCCAAGCTGGGGCGCGTCTACCACAAAGCAGCTTTTTTGTAGATCATTATCGTAGAAATCTGACGGGATGACCTGATCGAACAGCGCCTTTTGCTGCTTTGAAGCCTGCTCTTCGATGGTCGTTTTGGTTAACGTGTTAACCAGGGCCGTCAGCCCGGTCAGGACCGCGGCGAAGACAGCCAGCGTGACGCCGTGCTTTTGCATCGTTTTTAACATGGCGAAACCCTTAGCGATGGCCGTACACGCGCGGACGCGTGTAATAGTCGATGAGCGGAACGGTAATGTTGGCAAGCAGGACGGCAAACGCTACGCCGTCCGGGTAACCGCCAAAGCTGCGGATCAACCATACCAGCAGGCCCGCCAGCGCGCCGAAGATCAGGCGGCCGCGGTTAGTCGTTGACGCCGTAACCGGGTCCGTCAGGATAAAGAAGGCACCCAGCATGGTCGCCCCGGAGAGCAGGTGCATCTGCGGGTTGGCCAGTGATTCAGGAGAGAAGACCCAACCCAGCGTGGCGCAAACCGCCAGCGTCACGAGGAAGCTGACCGGAATATGCCAGCGAATGGCTTTCTGCTGCAGCAGGAACAGGCCGCCCAGCAGATACGCCAGGTTGACCCACTGCCAGCCTGCACCCGCCAGCATGCCGCTGTAAATCGCGGATTTCATGATCTGATCAACGCTGTGCCCGGCATGCAGGGACGTTTTAAAGGTATCGAGAGGCGTCGCCTGGCTGATACCGTCCACGCCCATGCGCAGGGCGTTCATATCAGCGCCGAGCGCCGTATGGCCGGTAAAGATAACGTGCAGGGCATCCATAAAGCCCGGAACCGTGGCCGCAATCTCGTGCGGCGGCAGCCAGCTGGTCATCTGCACCGGGAAGGAGATTAGCAGCACCACGTAGCCAATCATCGCCGGGTTAAACGGGTTATGGCCGAGCCCGCCGTACAGCTGTTTGGCAATGATCACGGCAAACACGGTACCGAGCACGACCATCCACCACGGGGCAAACGGCGGAATACTGATGGCGAGCAGCAGGCCGGTCAGCAGCGCGGAGTTGTCAGCCAGAATGCGTGACACCGCCATCTTACGCAGCTTCAGGACGAGTGCTTCCGCCGCGACGGCGCTGGCGCAGCCCAGGGCTATCTGGAACAGGGTTCCCCAGCCGAAAAACCAGCACTGAACGGCAATGCCAGGCAGCGCGGCCAGGCAGACCAGCATCATAATGCGCGATGTCTGACGCTGGTTGTGGGTGTAAGGGGAACTTGCGATTCTGAAAACCATTTAATCCTCGTTTACGGCTTGCTGTGCGGCTTTCTTCGCCGGAACGCGCGCAATGGCGGCGGCGACGGCGGCCTTGCGCGGGTCATCGTTGGCGGCCTGCGGCTGTTCTTCCTGCTGCGCAGCCTTACGGGCTTTGGCGCGGGCAATCGCTGCTTCGACGGCGGCTTTACGCGGGTCGACCGGTGGTGCTTCTGCCTCTGATACTGCCGCTGGTGCCTGCTGCGCAGCCTTGCGGGCTTTGGCGCGGGCAATCGCTGCTTCGATGGCGGCTTTACGCGGGTCGACCGGTGGTGCTTCTGCTTCTGATACTGCCTCTGGCGCCTGCTGCGCAGCCTTACGGGCTTTGGCGCGAGCAATCGCCGCTTCAACGGCGGCTTTGCGTGGGTCGACCGCTTCTTGCTCGACGACTACCTGCTGCTCTCCAGCTTTGCGGGCCTTGGCCCGGGCTATCGCCGCTTCAACGGCCGCTTTACGCGGGTCGACCTCAGTATCTGCCTGAACCGTTTGCGCTTTTTCCGCCTGACGCGCGCGAGCCGCAGCCTTTCGCGCTTCGCGGGCGGCAATCGCTTCGCTGTTATCCGGTTTTTCCCCGGCCTGGATCACCACCGTCTGGGCGGCATCGGCTTTTTTCTCGCGAACGCGCGCCAGTGCGGCGTTGATCGCATCCTGATCTTTCCCGGCAGGCTGAACGGCGGCCTGCTTATGGCGTTCCTGACGGGCGATTTTTTCGCGCTCCAGTCGCGCCTGACGCGCTTCGAAACGTGCCTTGGCTTCTGCGGCGCGTTTTTCTTCCATGGAGATGGCATAAATCTCGGCCTTCTCCTGACGGAAGTATTGCACCAGCGGAATGTTGCTTGGGCAGACCCAGGCGCAGGCGCCGCATTCAATGCAGTCGGCCAGGTTATGGGATTTTGCCTTGTCGTGCAGCTGGCCTTTACTGTACCAGTAAAGCTGCTGTGGGAGGAGATCCGCCGGGCAAGCATCGGCACAGGCGCTGCAGCGGATGCAACCTTTCTCTTCCTGCTCTTCACCCATTTCGGTGGGGGAAGGGGCGAGCAGACAGTTAGTGATTTTCACTACCGGAACGTCCAGCCACGGCAGCGTAAAGCCCATCAGCGGGCCACCCATGATCACCATCTGGTCGCTGGCCGGGCAAAATTCAGCCTGTTCCAGCAGATGGCGCACCGGCGTACCCAGACGCGCCCAGACGTTGCCCGGACGGGAAACCGACTCGCCGGTCAGCGTCACCACGCGCTCGGTCAACGGCTCGCCGTCAATCACCGCGCGTTTCACCGCATAGGCGGTGCCGACGTTTTGCATCAGCACGCCGATATCCGAAGAGCGTCCGCCGTGCGGGACCTGCTTGCCGGTGAGAATTTGCGTCAGCTGTTTTGCGCCGCCAGAAGGGTACTTGGTCGGGATAACGCGCAGGCTAATATCATGACTGCCCGCCAGCACGGCGCGCAGCATCGAGATGGCCTGCGGTTTATTGTCTTCGATACCAATCAGCACTTCCCGCGGCTTCAGAATGTGCGCCAGGATGCGGATGCCTTCCACCACCTGAGCGGCGCAATCCTGCATCAGACGATCGTCGGCGGTGATATACGGCTCGCACTCGGCGGCGTTGATAATCAACGTCTGGATGTTATCGCCACCGCCGCGCAGCTTGACGCCGGTAGGGAAGCCCGCGCCACCCAGCCCGGCGACGCCGAACTGATGAATTCGCTCGATAAGGGCTTCGCGGCTGTGGGAGCGGTAGTCGCTCCAGCCGTCACGATCGATCCAGCGGTCTTCGCCGTCGGCTTCAATGATCACGCTCAGCTCCGACAGCGCGGACGGATGAGCCACCGTATGAGGGGCAATCGCCACCACTTTACCGGAGGTAGGGGCGTGTATCGGCAGCATACGTCCACGGCCAAAGGTCAGCGGCTGACCGCGAAGAACCGTATCGCCTTCTTTCACGCACAGCTCGCCCTCAGCGCCAATATGCTGTTTGAGCGGCATGACGTAACGCGTCGCCAGCGGAATTTGACGCAGCGGCGTGCCGTTGGACTGGGTTTTCATCTCTGGCGGATGGATACCGCCGTCAAAGTCCCAAATCTTCTCTTTTCTGAAAGCAGAAAATAACTTAAGCATGTTGTTCCACAGGAATGATGCGAACCGGAATGGTTTGAAGATCCCACTTCCAGCTTTCGGTAGTCGTTTCAACCGGGCGCAGCTCGATACATTGCGTCGGGCAGGGGGCCACGCAGAGGTTACAGCCGGTGCAGAGGTCCGCCACGACGGTGTGCATGGCGCGGGTGGCGCCGACAATGGCGTCAACCGGGCAGGCCTGAATACATTTGGTACAGCCGATACAGTTTGCCTCGTCGATCACGGCGAGGGCGCGAACCGGCTCCTGCACCTCCGCATCGCCATCAACGGGCTGCGGATCGACGTTAAGCAGGGTCGCGATTTTCAGCATCACCGCTTCGCCGCCGGGGGCGCAGCGGTTAATTTTTTCACCCTGAATGCCTACCGCTTCGGCGTAGGGACGGCAGCCCGGGTAACCGCACTGCCCGCACTGGCTTTGCGGCAAAAGCTCATCAATTTTCTCAACAACAGGATCGTCCTCTACCGCGAAACGGCGGGAGGCGTAACCCAGGATAAGGCCAAACACCAACCCCAGGACGCTGATAGAGGCGATGGCAATCCAGATAGCATTCATTACAACTTCACCAGACCACTAAAGCCCATAAAGGCCAGAGACATTAAACCCGCGGTCACCAGCGCAATCGCGTTACCGCGGAAGGGCGCAGGGATATCCGCTGCCGCCAGACGCTCGCGAATCGACGCGAACAGGACCATAACAAATGAGAAACCGACGGCGGCGGAAAAACCGTACAGCGCCGACTGCATAAAGTTATGGCCAAGGTTGATGTTCAGCAGCGCAACGCCGAGAACGGCGCAGTTGGTGGTGATCAGCGGCAGGAAGATACCCAGCAGGCGATAGAGGGCCGGGCTGGTTTTACGCACCACCATTTCAGTAAATTGCACAACAACCGCAATGACCAGAATAAAAGCCAGCGTACGAAGATAGATTAACCCCAGCGGGATGAGGATCCAGGTATCAATCAACCACGCGCAGATGGACGCCATCGTCATGACGAAGGTTGTCGCCAGCCCCATGCCCATCGCCGTTTCCAGCTTTTTGGACACGCCCATAAACGGGCACAGGCCAAGGAACTTCACCAGAACGAAGTTGTTAACCAGCACGGTGCCGACAAAGAGCAGTAAGTAATCGGTCATTATTTAGCCTGAAATAAAAAAGCCGCCTATTATCGGACAAACTCACGCAGGCGACAACAGGTTATCTGTAAGGTTATTACGGGTTCACGAAGGTGTTTTTTACCCGCGTCGAACGTTTGAAATAGGGGACCAGCAGCGCGGCCGCCAGTAACGGGAAAAGCAGCTGACGAACGGCCAGAGCGTCTGATACGGGCGAAAAAGCAAAGGCTTTAACCGCCAGCAGAACCGAAATCAGCAGCCAGATAATGTAGTGTTTAGGTACACTTTTGCGGCGCTTAAAGAAGGCGATGGTCAACCACAGGGTGTAGTACCACATACCAATCGCGAAAACGAACGACACAAACCACATCGCAATACTCAGCACGCTTTGCGACATCAGGGTCTGGATGGCGTGAGGGGTAATCAGTGCGGTGGTATACAGCAGCAGCGCAAGTGATGCGCTTAATAAGGCAACCAGCAGCCATGCCAGTGGGGCGATTAACCAGCCTCCAATGCGTTCTCCAGGCGTTGCGGTCATGAACTCTCCCATAATCTGCGCGAAATGTTGTACAGCCAGTTTGCAGGGCGGAGAGTATATAACATTTCGCGCGGATGGCTACTTTCTTATAAAACGTAACGCCATACGGACTTAGGCACTTCACCCACGTTGAACAAACGACCTCCGGAAACCAGCTCCGCACGGCGATGGTCAGCAGCGCGATACATATTAATGATGTCCTGATTATCCGACAGGGTGTAGTTCAGATGGTCAAACAGTTTTTCCAGGCTCTCAAGCGAATTGATCTTGCGAAATTTTAATAAATAGTCCTGAACTGTCATATTAATAAGTTTCCATATAAAAGTGAGTAATACCAGTTAAGGTAATTCGTTCGAATAATAAACGGATTAATAAAGACGTAAACAGCCCACTCAGGTAACGCGACGAAATTAGGAGTTTTCTTTGCTGAAATTCAGGCATCAGACGATGCCTGGAAGAGAAGGTTAACCGTGTTCACCAGGGCTGGCAATAAGTAACTGACATATTATGTCACTCTTTATTGCAGTAACCGGTTACTTAGGTTGGGCGACTGTGACAGGCTCCGGCGGCTGGTAGTTATCGATATGGCTGGCAACGCCCAGCAAAATGACCGAAACCCCAAGGACAATCCATCCCGCTAATTCAATGATTCGATTAATAATTGACGTCATGATTCGTAGTTGTACTTTATCCATAAATACAGGTCGCAAATGTTACAGCGACGTTTCCCCGACGGCAAGCGCTTTGGGAACGGTTCCCTTAAACAAAATCAGTGGGTTAATACTATGTAACAAAAACAACCCCTACAACCTGCTATTTTAAGTCATATGGCACATTATTAATCTGTGGTAATGCCAGGCTAGCCAGTGTGAAATAAGAACGTCATAAAAGAGGACGGCACTATGAGTGATAATATCCGCGTTGGGCTTATCGGCTACGGGTATGCAAGCAAAACGTTTCATGCGCCTCTGATAGCCGGGACGCCGGGGATGACCCTGGCTGCGGTATCCAGCAGCGATGCCGCTAAAGTCCATGCCGACTGGCCTTCCGTGCCGGTTGTCTCTGAGCCAAAACACCTTTTCAACGATCCAAATATTGATTTAATCGTTATCCCCACCCCGAACGACACCCACTTCCCGCTGGCAAAGGCCGCGCTTGAAGCCGGTAAGCACGTGGTAGTCGATAAGCCCTTTACCGTCACGTTGTCTCAGGCTCGCGAGCTGGATGCGCTGGCAAAAAGTCTGGGCAGGCTGCTGTCGGTATTCCATAACCGCCGCTGGGACAGCGACTTTCTGACGGTAAAAAGGCTTCTCAGTGAAGGCACGCTAGGGGAGATCCTCTTTTTTGAATCGCACTTTGACCGCTTCCGTCCGCAGGTACGAAACCGCTGGCGCGAGCAGGCCGGTCCGGGCAGCGGCATCTGGTACGATTTAGCCCCGCATCTGCTGGATCAGGCCGTCAATCTTTTTGGTCTGCCGGTGAGCATGACGGTCGATCTGGCCCAGCTCCGGCCCGGAGCGCAGACGACCGATTACTTCCACGCGGTGCTCAGCTACCCGCAGCGGCGGATTGTGCTGCACGGCACGATGGTCGCGGCCGCGGAATCGGCCCGCTACATCATTCACGGCACGCGCGGGAGCTACGTGAAGTTTGGCCTCGATCCGCAGGAGGACCGGCTGAAAAGCGGTGAACGTTTGCCGCAGGAAGACTGGGGCTATGATATGCGCGACGGCGTGGTCACGCGGGTGGAAGGTGAGGAACTGGTAGAGGAGACCTTGCTGACGATCCCGGGCAACTATCCGGCCTATTATGCGGGCATTCGCGATGCGCTGAACGGCACGGGCGAAAATCCGGTTCCGGCCGGCCAGGCGATTCAGATTATGGAACTGATTGAGCTGGGTATTGAATCTGCCAAACATCGCGCCACGCTCTGTCTGGCATAAGCTTTAAGGGCTGTTGTAGGCCGGGTAAGGCGTAGCCGCTACCCGGCAAATGCTCAACCGCGAGCCACTTTATCTTTAAGCGCCTGTTTCTCTTCAGGCGTCAGGAAGGCGATCTCCAGCCCGTTGATCTGCGCCTGACGGATCTGCTCACGGCTCAGACCCGCCTGCGGTGCGGCGATGTTGTATTCGTGGATGATATCCACGCCCTGAACCGCCGGGTCGTCAGTGTTCAGCGAGGCCAGCACGCCGTGCTCAAGGAACGTTTTCAGCGGATGATGCGCCAGCGTTGCCACGGTGCTGGTCTGAATGTTAGACGTCAGGCAAGACTCAATCCCGATACGCTGCTCCGCCAGGAAATCCATCAGGGCGCGATCTTCTACCGCCTTCACGCCGTGGCCGATACGCTCGGCGCCCAGCTCGCGGATGGCCTGCCAGATGCTTTCCGGGCCAGCCGCTTCACCCGCATGTACGGTAATGTGCCAGCCGGCATCGCGCGCGCGGTTGAAGTGGGAGAGGAACAGACTGCCCGGGAAGCCCAGCTCGTCACCAGCCAGATCGACGGCGGTGATGGCATCGCGATGGGCCAGCAGCGCTTCCAGCTCCTGCAGGCAGGCGGCTTCGCCGAACGTACGGCTCATAATGCCAATCAGACGGGCCTGAACGTCGAAGGTTTTACACCCTTCGCGCACGCCTTCAATCACGGCTTCCACCACGCCTGCAACGGGCAGGCTGTGGGTCATCGCCATATAGCCCGGCGAGAAGCGCAGCTCGACGTAATGCAGGCCATTACGGGCCGCATCTTCAATGTTCTCAAACGCCACGCGGCGGCAGGCATCCAGCGAGGCCAGCATCTTCACGCCCCAGTCGAGTTTGCTCAGGAAGCTGACCAGGTCCGGTTCATTGGAGGTTACCTGTACGTGAGGGATCAGAGACTCAAGCGTCTGAGCAGGAAGCGTTAAATTGAACTGGCGGCCAAGATCGAGGATGGTTTGGGCACGAATGTTACCGTCAAGGTGACGATGAATATCAGTTAAAGGCAGGCGTGTATCAATCATGGTCGCACTCTTTTCTGGTTAAAGTGCGCCATATTATAAAAACAAAACGGGGTAAAAAGCTATTTGCGCAAGGGAATATTCCGTTGCGCAAATTGATTACAGGAGCGTGTTAATCCCGGCAATGAGGCGTTGCACCCCTTGTTCAAGCTTGCTGCGCGGACAGCCGGCGTTCAGGCGAACAAAGCCGTTTCCCTCTTTGCCGTAGGTATATCCCGGCATGATGGCGACTTTTTGCTGCTCGATCAGCACTTTTTGCAGCGCCTGATCGTCAATGTTCAGGGGGCGCAGGTCAATCCAGGCCAAGTAGGTCGCTTCGGGCGGCTGCCAGTTCAGTTTCGGAAAGGCGCGGTTTACTTCCTGCGCGATATACAACAGATTCTCTTCCAGATAGCCCCGCAGGGCATTCAGCCACGGCGATCCCTGCTGATAGGCGGCGATATGCGCCGTCAGCGCCAGCACGGAAGGGGAAGAGAGTCCGTCCCGGCCTTTTAGCGCGCTAAGATAACCGTTACGGCTCTGTTCATCGCCAATCAGGCCGTAAGCGCCCGTCAGCGCTGGAATATTAAAGCTTTTCGAGCCGGAAGTGAGAAGCGCCCATTTGCCGCGCGCCACCGCGTTCCACGGCGTGTGACGATGCTCTCCCCACACCATATCCATATGAATTTCATCGCTGATAACCGCCACGTCATAGCGTGCGCACAGTTCCGCCATCTGCGTCAGCTCGTCCCGCGTCCAGACCTTGCCGGTTGGGTTTTGCGGGCTGCAAAGCAGTAAAATTTTGTTTTCAGGTTTCGCCAGGGCCGCTTCCAGCGCCGCCATATTTCCCTGCCAGCCTGCTGCGTGCTTTTCCATCTCCACGGGCACCACATGACGCGCATTCCCTTCAATGGCTTTGTAAAACGCGTCGTATGCCGGGGTGTGTACCACCACGCCGTCGCCGGGGTGTGACCAGAGACGAATCAGCTCTGACACCATGTAGATAACGGAAGGACCATAAACGACGGTTTCCGTATCAATCTGGCTGTTAAAGCGCTTCTGGAACCAGTGCGCGACGGCGGCGAGAAACTCATCGTTCTTCCAGCGGCTGTAGCCCAGCACGCCGTGATTGATGCGCTGATGCAGCGCGTCGGTAATGCAGGGCGCGGTGGCGAAATCCATATCCGAGATGGTGAAAGGCAGCAGATCGGCCGCGCCAAAGCGGTCGGCGACGTAGTCCCACTGCGTACACCAGGTGCCGTGTCGATCCACGACGGTAGAAAAATCAAACATGACGTGAGTCCTTAAAGTAAAACCCCCTCATGAGAGGGGGCTGAGGCATCAGGCTTCAACTGTTCGCATCAGGGTTGCCAGCTCATCCTTCACCGACTGGACCTGCGGGCCGATAACCACCTGCAAATTGTGCTGATTTAACTGTACCACGCCGATGGCCCGGTTGGCTTTCAGGGCGTTGGTATCCACTTTTGACATATCCGCCACCGACAGACGCAGGCGGGTGATGCAGTTATCCAGCGAGGTGATGTTATCCGCGCCGCCCAGCGCCGCCAGAATGGCCGGTGTGTTATAGCCGGATTTGCCCACGGTCCCGGCAACCGCCTGTTCAACGCTGCTCGCCGTATCGGTATCGCGGCCAGGCGTTTTCAGGTTAAAGCGGGTGATGGCGAAGCGGAAGATGCCGTAGTAAACCGCAAACCAGATAGCCGCCACGACCGGCACCAGGTACCACTTGGTGGACAGGCCGTGCAGGATCCCGAACACCACGAAGTCGATCACGTTGCCGTCGGTGTTGCCGATGGTCACGCCCAGCACCGCCATCACGGTAAAGCCCAGACCGGTCAGCACCGCGTGGATGAGGTACAGCACCGGTGCGACGAACAGGAACAGGAATTCGATTGGTTCGGTGGTACCGCCCACGACGCAGGCGATCACGCCGGAAATCAGCAGGCCTTTAATTTTATGACGGTTTTCCGGGCGAGCGCAGTGGTACATCGCCAGCGCGGCACCCGGCAGGCCGCCGAGGAAGGCAGGCATTTTACCCTGAGACAGGAAGCGGGTGGCGCTTTCGGAGAAGCCGTGGGTGGTCGGGCAGCTCAGCTGCGCCTGGAAGATGGTCAGCGCGCCGCTCACGTCGTGACCGCACACCTCCATCGTACCGCCCGCTTCGGTGAAGCGAATCAGGGCCACCAGGATATGCTGCAGGCCAAACGGCAGCAGCAGCCGCTCGCCGGTGCCGAAGATCATCGGACCGAAATCTCCCGCGCCGTTGATGATGCGGCCAATACCGTTGATGCCCATCGCAAAGACCGGCCAGATCAGCGGAATGATTAAACCGAACAGACCCATCACCACCAGGGTAACAATCGGCACAAAGCGGGTACCGCCGAAGAAGGCCAGGGCATCCGGCAGCCGGATATTATGGAAGCGCTCGTGCAGCATCCAGATAATCACACCCGCGATCACCGCCCCGAGGATCCCGGTATCAATAGACTGGATACCGATCACGCTCTGAATGTTGTTGGCTTTAAGTACGGCAGCGTCGGTGGTCGGCAAAATGCCTTTCGCGGTCAGCCAGAAGTTAACCGCCAGGTTCATCACGGCGTAGCCCACAAACCCGGCAAACGCCGCGACGCCTTTGTTCTCGCGCGCCAGGCCCAGCGGGATAGCGATACAGAACATCACGGGCAGGAAGCTAAACGCAAAGGAGCCGACTTTACTCATCCAGATGAAGATCGCCTGCAGCACCGGGGTACCGAGGAACGGGATCAGCGTGATGACGTCTTTACTGCTCAGCGAGCTGCCGATCCCGAGCATGATCCCGCAGAACGAGAGGAGTGCCACGGGCAGCATAAAGGTTTTACCCAGTTGCTGGAAAAATTCCCACAGCGATATTTTTTGTGCTGCTTTCGCCGTCATAAAACGACTCCTTTATTGTTAAAATCAGTTTGCCTGCTTCAATGCTGCGAGAAGATAAAACGTTTTATCAAATTTTAGTGCGCGCTAAATCACATTCTCAGGCTTTGACTGGTAGTATAAAGATAACGTATTGATAAAACGTTTTACCGATCTCATTTCAGGGAGTCACGCCAACACATGGCTGTAGCGAAAAAAATCACCATCAACGATGTCGCGCTGGCGGCGGGCGTTTCCGTCAGCACCGTTTCTCTGGTGCTAAGCGGAAAAGGGCGCATCTCTCCTGCGACCGGTCAGCGGGTTAACGAGGCGGTTGAGCAGCTGGGTTTTGTGCGTAACCGTCAGGCGTCGGCGCTGCGCGGCGGGCAAAGCGGGGTGATTGGCCTGATTGTCCGCGACCTGACGTCACCTTTCTATGCGGAGCTGACCGCAGGGTTAACCGAAGCGCTTGAAGCGCAGGGGCGGATGGTCTTTCTTCTGCACGGCGGTCGCGAGGCCGATCAGCTTCTCTCCCGGCTCGATATGCTGCTGAATCAGGGGGTGGACGGGGTGATCGTCGCCGGGGCGTCGGGCGTGGGCAGCGAGCTGTGCGAGCGCGCCGCCGAAAAAGGCGTGCCGCTGGTGTTTGCTTCGCGTGCCAGCTATCTGGACGAGGCCGATACGCTGCGACCGGATAACATGCAGGCCGCGCAAATGCTGACCGAACATCTTATTCGTCGCGGACATCAGCGCATTGCCTGGCTGGGTGGGAAAAGCTCGTCCCTGACCCGCGCCGAGCGGGTCGGCGGCTACTGCGCGACGCTGATTAAATACGGCCTGCCGTTCCACAGCGAATGGGTCGTGGAGTGTGAATCCAGCCAGAAGAAAGCGGCGGAAGCGATAGCCGCGCTGCTGCGCAGCAGTCCGACGATCAGCGCCGTGATTTGCTACAACGAGGTGATTGCTATGGGCGCCTGGTTTGGCCTGATCCGCGCCGGGCGTCAGAGCGGCGAGGGCGGGGTGGAAACCTTCTTCGGCCATCAGGTGGCGCTGGGGGCGTTCGCCGACGTCGGTGAAAACGCGCTCGACGATCTGCCGATCGTCTGGGCCACCACCCCTGCGCGAGAGATGGGCTACACGCTGGCGGACAGGATCATGCAGCGCATCGACAACACGGACGTTCAGGCCGGGCACCAGATTGTGGCGGCGCGGTTAGTGACGGTGAAATAATATCAGGTGGGTTGCGTCAGCGGATTGAGCAACAGTTCGGCTTCCAGCGCTTCCACAAATTTTCTTACTTTTGCCGGGATCAGCCGTGAGGTCGGGTAGACCGCCCAAACGGCCAGCGATTCCGGCTGGGCATCCTCAAGAACGATCCGCTCGAGTTTACCCTCACTGAACGCCGGCTCTACGTACCAGCGGGATAAATTGGCGATCCCCAACCCTCCGAGGCAGGCTTCGAAAATTGCCTCAACGGAGTTCGCGGAGAATCGGCCCGACACCTTTTGTTTGTAGCGCTGTTCACCCTGTTCGAATGACCAGTGGACGGTATCTGACGTGGTCAGACAGCTGTGTGCCGCCAGATCGTTAAACGATTTTGGATAGCCATTCGCGGCAAGATACGCCGCGCTGGCGCAGAGATCGCGAGGGTTGTGACACAGGCGATGGGCAACCAGCCGGTTATCGCGCAGCGGCGCAATGCGTAACGCCACGTCTATGCCTTTTCCGACAATATCAACCTGTTCGTCGGTGGCGAGTAAATCGACCTGCAGGGCGGGATGTTGCTGCATGAACCGGGTCAGCATGGGAGCAACGATCTTACGGCCAAACCCCGCTGAGGCGGTAATACGCAGGCGTCCGGAAAGGTGCGTCCCTTCGGGAAACAGATCGGCAAGCGCGTTATTTTTATCTTCCAGCAACGCCTGCGCATGGGGCAAAAAAACGGCCCCATCGCTGGTGGGTGACAGGGAACGCGTGGTGCGGTGCACCAGCCTGACCCCCAGTTCAGCCTCAAGATTATTAAGAGACCGTGACGCCGCCATGGCGCTCACAGAGAGCCGACGCGCGGCGCCCGCCAGACTACCCGCCTTGACGGCTTCGACAAACACTTCAACATCTTCCAGTTTCATTGCATCGATTTTCGTTATGCTGACTTATCAAAGTACATATCTACATTATTTATCGTTACGCTGCCATAGTCTCTTCACAACCTGAAAAATATCAATCTGGAGTGAAGATGAAAAAGTTGAAAACGGTTCTGGCGCTCAGCGGCCTGCTCCTGGCAAGCACATCGTGGGCAGATGCCCCGGCACAGGTGAAACAGCAGGTTCCGGGCTATTATCGTCTGGCGGTCGGGGAATATGAGGTAACGGCGCTGTTCGACGGCTATAACGATCTTTCGCCTGCCTTACTACATGGGCTCTCAGGCGACAAGGTTCGCGAACTGCTGGCTCAACATAAAGTTGATGCCGAACGCATGCCTACCGCCTTCAACGCCTTTCTGGTGAATACCGGTAAACACCTGGTCATGATTGACAGCGGGGGGGGCCACTGCATGGCGGAAACGGCCGGCCAGCTGGTCAGCAATATGAACGCATCAGGGTACCGTCCCGAGCAGGTCGATACCATTTTTCTGACCCACCTGCATCTTGACCACGTGTGCGGCCTGAGCGATGCAGAGGGTAAAGCATTGTTCCCCAATGCCACCGTCTACGTACCGCAGGGTGAGGCCGACTACTGGCTTGACCCCGCAAAAGAAGCGAGCGCGCCGGCTAATGCGAGGGAGTATTTCGCTATCGCCAGGCAAGCGCTGTCTGCGTATAAAGCCGCCGGGCACCTTAAAACCTTCGTCCCGCCAGCTTCGCCTGTCCCGGAAGTCCAGACGGCATATGCCATCGGGCATACGCCTGGCAGTACCGTTTATCGCTTCGCGTCGCAGGGAACGGCTATCAACTTCATTGGGGATTTGATTCATGCTCCTGCCGTCCAGTTCCCGCACCCTGAAGTGTCTATTCGCTTTGATGTCGATCCGAAAAAAGCCATCTCATCCCGGGCGCAGGAATTTAACGCGCTGGCGAAAGACGGTGAGTGGATGGCCGCGGCGCATCTGCCTTTCCCCGGTATCGGTCATATCACCGCCTGGCAGCAGGGCTATAGCTGGAATCCTGTCGATTACGGTCCTTATCAACGTGCGGCCAACGTGCCTCTGCTGAAATAAAGTGAGGTGACGAGCATGAAAAGTTACACCGTAATGGCAAACGGTATCCGTCAGTTTGTGGTTGAAGAGGGTGAAGGCGCACCGGTTATTCTCCTGCATGGTTTTCCTGAAACAAACTATGCCTGGCGCTACCAGATACCCGTACTGTCCCGGCACTACCGCGTGATTGCACCGGATTTACGCGGGTATGGCGAAACGGATAAACCTGCTTCTGGCTATGATAAGCGCAACATGGCGCGGGACATCCGGGAACTGATGCGTGTGCTGGGTTTACAGAAAGTGGTGCTGGTAGGGCACGATCGCGGCGCGCGCGTCGCGACGCGGTTTGCAAAAGATTACCCTGAGCTGGTGGATCGACTGGTGGTGATGGATAACGTGCCAACGCGTATTGTGGCGCGCGATCTAAATGCGTCGATTGCGCGTGCGTACTGGTTCTTCCTGTTTCATCTTGTGCCAGACCTGCCGGAAGCGCTGATTGCGGGTCGGGAGCATATCTGGCTGCGCCACTTTTTCTCGGACTGGACCTACAATCCGTCGACCATCAGCGGCGAGGCGTTTGACACTTATGTTCGGGCGTATCAGGCACCGGGTGCCGTGCGTGGCGCAATGGCTGACTATCGCGCCAACGCAGAGGATGTGGCGCAGGATATGGCTGACGCTGAGGTGAAAATTACTTGCCCGGTAATGTCGCTGTGGGGTAATGATTTTCATGCGGTCGGCAAGCTTTTCGATATGGAAAGCGTCTGGGCCGAAATGGCGGAGAACCTGCGGGCGCAGGGGATTGATGAGTGCGGCCATCTGCCGCAGGAGGAGCAGCCAGAGAAAGTGAACGCGCTTCTGCTGGATTTCCTTGCTGGATGGAAAAGTTAGCGGGCAATAAAAAACCCCTCATGCGAGGGGTTTTGCCGTTTACTGCTGCGGTGCCGCCGGTTCGGCTGGCGCTGCGGGTTCAACCGGTTCCGGCATCCCCAGCGTCGGCATACCAAACATGCCGACGAAGTCTTCCAGCGGCATCTTGTCGCCGTTCAGCGTTACCTGGCCGTTGGCGTACTGCAGGCTGGTGGAAATCGTGTTGTTTTCCACTTTAGTGATGCGGAACATCTGGCCCATTGCCGCCAGACCTTTCACCTGCTGGTTCGCCAGCTTGCCAGCGTCTTCATCGCCGTAGCCTTCCAGCTTCGCAATCTGGGTCATAAACTCGGTCGCCATATCCATCGGGATGGTCAGCTTGCTGTCGAGCGACTTCACGCTGCGATCCACTTCCTGCGCCAGCGTCTGCGGTTCACCCGTTGCGGTTGCCGGATCTTTCAGGAACAGCGACAGGTTAAAGCTGGTTTCGCCTTTGCTGTTTTTCCAGCTCAGCGGCGCAACGGTGATCACCGGCTCGCCTTTCAGCAGGACAGGCAGGTTGTTGAACAGTACCGCCATCGCCTGCTGCTGATACACCTCAGGGTTCTGCTGGAGTGCGGCATCGGTCAGCAGCGCCTGGCTCTCTTTGCTGTATTTCTGGCTAAACTCGTGCCACGCCTGGCCGTCGATATTGCCGATCTTCAGCGATAGCTTGCCGGTGCCCAGATCCTGATTCTGCACCTTCAGGCTCTTCAGCGTGTAATCCAGCTGCGTGTTGATGCTTTTACCGTCTTTGGAAACGTCGGATTTGCCGTTGACGTCCATGCCTTCCAGCACGGCCATCTCTTTTCCTTCAACCGCAATGGCTACCTTGTCGAGAGAGAGTTTCTGATCGCCGATACGCTCCTGGAAATCGGTCATTCGGCTGTTGCCGTCGGCTTTCAGGTTGTTGAAGGTGAGCTGAACCTTTTGGTTATATTCGTTCACGGCATTGACCAGGCCGCTTTCCGCTTCACCCGTCAGGGAGAACACCTTTCCGTCGCGGTCAGCGTCAAGTTTGAAGTGACCGCCGCTGAAGGCGACTTTCTCATTCTCTTTCTCGTAGTTCAGCGCTTTCAGAGCAATATCGGAGCTCGTGTCACCGGCATAGCTGATGCGGGTATTAATATCGAAAGGCGATTCATTCTTCGCCAGGTCAAACAGCGGTTTGGTGACGTCGTTATTCACCAGCACGGTATGAACGGACGCCATCGACGGGATCAGGTTAAAGGACTTCAGCTGCGCCAGCGGCAGCGGACCGTGGCTCACCACCTCGTCCAGCACCACGCTCTGACCCGGTTTCAGCCAGCCGTTTTCAGCACCGGCCACTGGCTTTACCACCAGCTGCATACGGCTGGTAAACACGCCGCGATGATAATTCTGGTAGCTCAGCTCCAGGCCCGCCTCCGGCGCGCTGCGCTTAATCTCTCCGTTAGCCTGCGCCACCATCTCAGCCAGACGGCCTTCCAGCTGTTTCCCGGTAAACCAGGAGGCACCCGTCCAGACCACGCCTAACGCTACAATCACTCCAACCGCTACGACCGATTTTTTCATTGCGACTATCCCTAAAATGAAACCAGGCGGTAAAAACCGCCTGGAGATATTAAGCCTGCATCTAGCTTAGCAAGAGTTGTTAAAAAATTCAGTAAGTGCTTAAAGCTTATTGAAAACGCGCGCCAGGCGACCGGCGCCGCTTACGCTGACCGGTGATTCACTGGCTGCAACGAATGCTGACTCACCGGGCTTAAGCACCAGACGCTGTTCGCCTTTGCGCAGCGTCGCTTCGCCCTCGGCGCAGAACAGAATCGCCGCGCTTTCCTGCGCGATGACGGCTTCGGCCTGGCTCAGGTCGTGCAGGGAAAAAGCAAAATCCTCAACCGGAATTGGGAAGTCCAGCTCTGCGCCGTTTTTCACCGGCTGAGTCAGCAGCTCCGCGGCAGGTTTCGCCACAAACTTCACGTTGGCAACCAGTTCAAGAATATCGATGTATTTCGGCGTCAGGCCTGCGCGCAGCACGTTATCGGAGTTAGCCATTACCTCCAGCGCCACGCCCTGAAGGTAGGCGTGCGGGGTTTCAGCGAACAAGAACATCGCTTCGCCCGGGTTGAGCTTCACCACGTTCAGCAGCAGAGGGGAGAACAGGCCGCTGTCGTCCGGGTAGAATTCGGAGATCAGGCGGATAGTCTCCCAGGGTTCACCCTGCTGGCTGCCCAGAGCCGCTTTCAGCACCGCCAGCGCGTGAGATTTCTCTTCACCCTGCATATTCAGCAGGCTGGCAAACAGCTGGCTCAGCGCGTCCGCGTTCGGGTTTTCAAGGAAGTGGGCGATAGCCTTGTGGGCACCCGCGACCGGTTGCAGCAGAGAAACGATCTCTGAAAACTCGCGGAACGCGTTCATCGCCAGGAACGGGGTCAGCGCAAAGACCAGCTCCGGCTTGTGGTTAGGATCTTTGTAGTTACGCTCGGCGGCGTCTAACGGAATACCCGCCGCGTTCTCTTTCGCAAAGCCGATTTCAGAGGCTTTCTTGTTCGGGTGAACCTGGATGGAGAGCGGCTGGTCGGCGCACAGTACCTTGAACAGGAACGGCAGTTCGCCGAAGCGCTGAGCCACCTTGTCGCCCAGCAGCGCGGCTTTATCGGCGTCAATCACGTCACGCAGGCTGCGAACCTGGCCGCTGGCGTCTTCAATTTTTGAGCTGCTCTTCGGGTGCGCCCCCATCCACAGTTCTGCCATCGGCAGGTTGTTCGGGTTCGCGATACCGTAGAGATCCGTTAACGCAGTTTTACTTCCCCAGGCGTAGTTTTGCACTGAGTTAATGAGTTTTTGCATTATCAAGCCCTGATTCAATTGTGGAATTAACTCCGGGTATTAAAGCAATAAACCTCATGGAAGTAACCTGTGGATGTAAAAAGTCGTACTAGTCTCAGTTTTTGTTAAAAAATTGTGTAGGATAAGCTGACTCGCTTTTAAGCCGGGCAGCGGAACATCTGCCCTGAATAAACAGACCGAAGCAGTAAGTGAGAGACCAATGTCGAATAAACCCTTCCATTATCAGGATCCTTTCCCCCTCAGTAAGGATCGGACCGAGTATTACCTGTTAACCCGCGATCACGTCTCCGTCTCTGAGTTTGAAGGACAAGAGATCCTCAAGGTGGATCCGCAGGCGCTGACGCTGCTGGCGCAGCACGCTTTCCACGACGCCTCGTTTATGCTCCGCCCAGCGCACCAGCAGCAGGTTGCCGATATTCTCAGCGACCCGCAGGCCAGCGAAAACGATAAATACGTTGCCCTGCAGTTCCTGCGTAACTCAGACATCGCCGCGAAAGGTGTTCTGCCTACCTGTCAGGACACCGGCACGGCGATCATCGTCGGTAAAAAAGGCCAGCGCGTCTGGACCGGCGGCGGTGACGAAGCGGCCCTGGCGAACGGCGTCTACAACACGTACACCGAAGATAACCTGCGCTACTCGCAAAACGCGGCGCTGGATATGTACAAAGAGGTCAACACCGGCACCAACCTGCCGGCACAGATCGATCTCTACAGCGTCGACGGTGACGAGTACAAATTCCTCTGTATCGCCAAAGGCGGCGGTTCAGCCAACAAAACCTATCTCTACCAGGAAACGAAGGCGCTGCTCACCCCGGGCAAGCTCAAGAACTACCTGGTTGAGAAGATGCGCACCCTCGGCACCGCGGCGTGCCCGCCGTACCATATCGCGTTTGTGATTGGCGGTACGTCGGCGGAAAGCACGCTGAAAACCGTCAAGCTGGCCTCAACCAAATATTATGACGGCCTGCCTACCGAAGGTAACGAGCACGGCCAGGCGTTCCGCGACGTGCAGCTTGAGCAGGAACTGCTGGAAGAAGCGCGTAACCTGGGCCTCGGCGCGCAGTTTGGCGGCAAATACTTTGCCCACGACGTGCGCGTGATCCGTCTGCCGCGTCACGGTGCCTCCTGTCCGGTCGGGATGGGCGTGTCCTGCTCCGCGGATCGCAACATCAAGGCGAAGATCAACCGCGAAGGCGTGTGGATCGAAAAACTGGAAAACAATCCGGGCAAATACATCCCGGAAGAGCTGCGCAAAGCGGGTGAGGGTGAAGCGGTTCGCGTCGACCTGAACCGTCCGATGAAAGATATTCTGGCGCAGCTTTCGCAGTATCCGGTCTCGACCCGTCTCTCGCTGAACGGCACGATCATCGTGGGCCGCGACATCGCGCACGCGAAGCTGAAAGAGCGTCTGGACAACGGCGAAGGGCTGCCGCAGTACATTAAAGATCATCCGATCTACTACGCAGGCCCGGCAAAAACGCCTGAAGGCTACGCATCCGGCTCGTTAGGCCCAACCACGGCAGGGCGTATGGACTCGTACGTTGACCAGCTGCAGGCCAACGGCGGCAGCATGATCATGCTGGCGAAAGGCAACCGCAGCCAGCAGGTGACGGACGCCTGCCACAAGCACGGCGGCTTCTACCTCGGCAGCATCGGCGGCCCGGCTGCGGTTCTGGCGCAGGGCAGCATCAAGAGCCTGGAGTGCGTGGAATACCCGGAACTGGGTATGGAAGCGATCTGGAAAATTGAAGTGGAAGATTTCCCGGCGTTTATCCTCGTGGATGACAAAGGCAACGACTTCTTCAAGCAGATCCAGTCGTCCCAGTGTTCGGCGTGCGTGAAGTAATTCTGTAAATTGCCGGGTGGCGCTGACGCTTACCCGGCCTATATTCTCGTAGGTCGGGTAAGGCGCAGCCGCAACCCGACACCAAAAAGAGCGCACAAAGCGCCATATCGTTTCCCAGAAGTCATCAATACTTATCCCTTAAGCATGTGAGCAATCCCTCTTTTGTTATCAAGGAGAAAGTAATGACCACGGTACGCCATGAGAAAGACTCGATGGGCGCCATCGACGTCCCGGCCGACAAGCTTTGGGGCGCACAAACCCAGCGTTCGCTGGAGCACTTCCGTATTTCGACCGAAAAAATGCCCGTCTCGCTGATTCAGGCGCTGGCGCTCACCAAACGCGCCGCCGCGAAAGTGAACCAGGATTTAGGCCTGCTGACGGCAGACAAAGCGACCGCCATCATCAACGCCGCCGACGAAGTGCTGGCGGGCAAGCATCCCGACGAATTCCCCCTCGCCATCTGGCAGACCGGTTCCGGCACCCAGAGCAACATGAACATGAATGAAGTGCTGGCAAATCGGGCCAGCGAACTGCTTGGCGGCGTGCGCGGCATGGAGCGTAAGGTCCATCCGAACGATGACGTCAACAAAAGCCAGAGTTCCAACGACGTCTTCCCGACGGCGATGCACGTGGCGGCGGTGATTGCTCTCCGCGAGCAGCTTATCCCGCAGCTTAACGTCCTGAAAGCCACGCTCAACGAGAAAGCGCAGGCCTTCCGCGACATCGTCAAAATTGGCCGTACGCACCTGCAGGACGCCACGCCGCTGACGCTCGGCCAGGAGATTTCCGGCTGGGTGGCGATGCTGGAACATAACCTGAAGCACATTGAATACAGCCTGCCGCACCTGGCGGAGCTGGCGCTCGGCGGAACGGCGGTCGGGACCGGGTTAAACACCCATCCAGAATACGCGGTGCGCGTGGCGGAGGAATTGGCAAACATCACCGGACAGCCGTTCGTCACGGCGCCCAACAAGTTTGAAGCGCTGGCGACCTGCGATGCGCTGGTCCACACCCACGGCGCGCTGAAAGGGCTGGCGGCCTCGCTGATGAAAATCGCCAACGACGTGCGCTGGCTGGCCTCGGGTCCGCGCTGCGGCATCGGTGAAATCAGGATTCCGGAAAACGAGCCGGGTAGCTCCATCATGCCGGGTAAAGTGAACCCGACCCAGTGCGAAGCCATGACCATGCTCTGCTGTCAGGTGTTGGGCAACGACGTGGCCGTCAACCTGGGCGGTGCGTCCGGCAACTTCGAGCTGAACGTCTATCGCCCGATGGTGATCCACAACGTTCTGCAATCGATTCGTCTGTTGGCGGACGGTATGGAGAGCTTTAACGAGCACTGCGCGGTAGGGATTGAGCCGAATCGCGAACGTATCAGCCAGTTGCTCAACGAATCCCTGATGCTGGTGACGGCGCTGAATACCCATATCGGCTACGACAAGGCCGCCGAGATCGCTAAAAAAGCGCACAAAGAGGGGCTGACGCTGAAAGCCTCCGCCCTGGCGCTGGGCTATCTGACGGAGGCGGAGTTCGACGCCTGGGTTCGCCCGGAAGCGATGGTCGGCAGCCTGAAATAGTCATCCCGCCACGTACAGGTGCAGCCGCGGAATAATCAGCTGCAGCGGCTGCGCCTGAGGTTTGTAACGGTGCTGGACATTGTCCGCATCGTAATTCAAAAGCTCACCAATATCCGGCACGATGGCCCCCCGATCGGCATCATAGAGCGCAATCAGCGGCGTAGGGCAGGCATACTGAACCTGTTTTTGCTGGCCGGAATACCAGACGCGGGCGATAGGCTGTACCTTCACCGGACGCTTTATCTTGAGGCGCGCGTCCGCCGGGAGTGAGGCGATGCTGTGGTACTCCTGCTCCAGGCGCTCAATCCACTGCTCACGCGACCACGGCGCGACGGTGCGCGGCGTCTTCAGGCTTTTTTCCAGCTGCGCCAGAATCTCATCCCGGGTGAAGTTTTTAATGATGTGCTTATTCGCCCAGCCGAAGCGCAGCGTGGCGGGATGACGCAGTACCGTCAGCGTGCGATAGGCGTTCAGGGTAATCAGCCCCGGAAGCTGACGGTGCACCCATTCAAACCGGGCGGCAGGGGCGAGGCCGGACTCTTCGGTAACGATCTTTTCAAAGGCCGCTTTCAGGGTGTTGATGTGGGTAATCTGGCTTTCCAGCGCGTCGCGCGTTGTCGCATCGGTTTGCAGGCAGATCACGCCAGGCAGACGCACGGCGGCCTTACTGCTGCGGTTTTCTGACTGCTGCTGGATAAACAGGCGGCGATAGTGCTTCAGCGTCAGCTCAAGGGCGGCGCTGCCGATGTGCTGTTCAACCGCGATGGTGTCCAGCGGGTCGTGCTCGGCCCCTTTGGCCACCTCGGGCAGGGTAAAGACGCGCGCGGCCAGCAGACGGCAGCTCTGCAAACGTTCGGTCAGGGTCAGGAGCTCGTGTTCTATTTCCCGAAACGTGCTGTTCAGCCGTTCGAGGAGATCGTAGGTCGCCATAAGCACTCTCGTTAGTTACAACATACTTATCATATAGCACAGCACGCCGGGTCAGGCCAGCGTGCGGTTGAAGTCAGGCAGGGACGGGAAGGGCGATGTTATGGTATACCGGCCAGCTAAAGCAGAAGCGCGCGCCGCCGAGCTCGCTCTCTTCGCAATGCACCGTGCCGCCCATCGCCTGCGCGATAGAGTAAACAATCGCCAGCCCCAGGCCGCATCCGCCAGTGGCGCGATCGCGGCTGGGGTCGAGGCGGACAAACGGTTCAAACACGGTTTCTCGCGCTTCCGGGGCAATCCCCGGACCGTCATCCTCCACCGTCAGGCTGGCCTGATTGCCCTGCAAATCCAGCCCAATCTGTAGCGTGCTTTCGCTGTAGCGCATGGCGTTGTTCATCAGATTGTCCAGCACGCGCTCCATCAGGCGCATATCGAGCGCGCCGTAATCACCCGGCGTGACGCGCGTTAACAGCGTGCGCTGCGGGTTCACGCTCTGAACGTCATCGATGTGGGTTTGCAGCCAGGCAGGCAGGTCCGGCGTGCTGAGGTTCAGTTCGTTTTGCGGACGATCGAGTCGTGCGTAGGTCAGCAGCTCCTCAATCAGCGCCTCAAGCTGGCCGATATCGCGGTTAAGCGCCTGAGACTCCGCTTCCGTCAGATTCTCGCTCATCTCCAGACGATAGCGCAGGCGAACCAGCGGCGTGCGCAGCTCGTGCGCAATCCCGTCGATCAGCTGCTTTTTACTGGCGATCAGGGCATTGATGTTATCGGCCATCTGGTTAAAGGCCACGCCCAGACGTTCAAAGCTGGAACCGCTGTCGAAGTGAATGCGTTCGGTAAAATGCCCTTCGCCAAAACGCTGCGCGGCGGATTCCAGCTTCAGCATGTCCTGCCAGTGCGGGCGCATCCAGATAAAGACTGGAAACGCGAGCGAAATGGCGATAAAGGCCATCAGCGCCATGTCCAGCAGACGCATCTGGTGCAGGTAATAGAGATAGGGCACCGGCCCGACGGCCAGCACGTAATGGCTGCGCGGAATACGCTGGATAAAGGTGTATTTCTCGTCCAGCGCGACGATGTCCCCGTCGCGCAGACGCTGCATGGCGGGCGGATCCAGCTCAAAATCTTTTAACGGCTCGATGCGTAAATCGAATGACAGGTTCAGATCCAGCTCTTTGAGGGTTTTCGCCCAGTCGTGCGGCGGGATCTCTCTCAGCTCGCTGCGCATCAGATAGAGCGAGCTTTTCATCAGATCGTCCAGCGACTGCCTGCCCGCACGTTCGGCGGTGAATTTATAGACCAGCCCGACCAGCATGGTCATGACCAGGAAACAGACAAACAGCAAAAGATAAAACTGCACAAACAGCTTTTTCATTAAATTTCACCGGGAAATCAAGTAATTAACTACTTTGTTTTTACCTTCAGGGGCACTATAGGGGCATTTGCATATCCGCCAAAGCGCTGATTCAAAAATGATACCTGATCGCTATCGAGAGCATTTATCCACGCAGAGTATACATGGAAGACCATCTCTGCATTCTCATGACCCATCTGATTCGCTATAAAAGCAGGATTAGCACCTGCCGACAACATCCAGCATGCGTATGTATGACGCAGCTGATAGGGGCGTCTGCGGCGAATTCCCGATCGTCTTACCGTAATATCCCATAATGACACAATTGAACTGACTGAATAGTACGCAGCTTGCTTGCCTTTCTGAGGTCGAGGCATAAACACAAAGTGCAGTTTCTGCGTTTCCGTTTTACCGAACTCCCTGTGGTGAAAAGTGATTGGTACCTTAGGGGCACTTCCCGTTAGCTTCTTTTGAGCTCGCAAAGCCTCCAGAGCCGGCTCCAGTAACTTTATCGTCCGGTATCCAGCTTCGGTTTTGGGTGGTCCAAACAATCCTTCCTGAGTTAGATTGCGCGCAATGTTAGCTTCGCCAGAATTAAGATCGATATCTTCCCAGGCAAGAGCACAAAGCTCCCCGGGCCGAACGCCGGTGTAAGCAAAAAATTGCCACATGTTCTTCTGCTGAGCCGGAGCAGTCTCTTTCAACTGCTCAAACTCATGTCTTAGAAGTGGATCTGGTTTTGTTTGCCCTTTGCGAAGCCTTTTTATCCCGACATATGGTTGATATGAAATAACTTTATTTTTAACCGCATAGTCGAGGATTTGTCGCAGGATAGCCAGATAATAATCTACCGTTCTAACGGCGCGTCCGGTTTTATTTCTCCTCTTTTCGGGAGCATAATTAGTCTCGCCAGTCAGTAATTCCTTTCTCCAGCCCAGAATGTCGCTGTTGGTGATGGATGCAACCAGCGTTTCAGGGCCAATTAGTTTTGTTAACGTTCTTACAGCTATCCCATAGCTTCTTGTGGCATTGGGGGAGAGATCGATTTTATGGTTTTCATACCAGGTTGATGCAAGTTCGGAGAACGTCGTAATGTTTTTAGATGTATAAAACTTTGCTGCCACCCTTGACTCCGGGAACACGTCCCGGTAGTCAAAAGTGCCCAGCTGAATCTCGCTTACAATTTTGGCCCTTAGATTCCCGGCTTTTTTGAGATTCGAAGCATTTACGATCCATCCTTTCAATGTTTCTCGGCATCTAACGCCCTGAAACTTGAAACTTATTCGTATCTTATTGTTGTGGATCTCAACACCCGTTGGCATTGCAGCCATTATGCCTCCTTCACAAACCTGTTAATGTTTGGGATGTTGTACCAGACAAGTCCTCGCTCTTCGGAGCTGCTTCCATCCAATGGGATTCTCTTAAAATGAATACCTTCTACCCATGAGGTTTGGCGATAGCTTTTAATCTGACGATCTGTAAGGCCTGTCTTCTCTTTTAGTTTTGAAGCAACGCCCCATTCTGAATCGTAAATTACCTGCGACATGGTTCACCTCAGGTAACCGGCATGAGTATAGATATGCCGGTCTTTAGTCGTTGATATTTCAGTTTCAGTTTGCCTGGCCGGGCAGGGAACGCAGTCGGCGCATGCCGGTCATTGCTGTGGCCACGTAGCTTGCCTTGCAGTTGACCACTTCAACCCAGACCTTCACGCCTTCCACTCTTACCGTATAGGTCTCTTTCATCTTGCTGCGCCCATAATCACCATATCTTTGCTGGTGGGCTGCGAGTGCGATTTCACATGCCTGGCGAGCTAAAGGGGATTGCTTACTGCCTCGATTAATCAGTCGCATTTCTTCTCCTTGAGGGAGGGTTTCCCCTCCCAATCTCGTTAATCGCAGCCAAGAAGACGTGAACGAGATCCGCCGTCAGTGGGTGCTGGCCTTCAAAGAGAACGGGATCACGACCATGGATCAGGTTGAAGCGGGCATGCGCATGGTGCGCCGTCAGGAGCGACCATTCCTGCCTTCGCCAGGCCAGTTCATCAAGTGGTGCAGGGAAGGGCGCAGCGTGCTGGGGATCACCACCGCTGACGTTATGGCTGAATACTGGAAGTGGCGCAAGCTGGTGTTCCGGTATCCGAGCAGTGAGCAGTATCCGTGGCCTAAGCCGGTCTATTATCACATCTGTCTGGAGCTGCGTCGCCGCGGAACTGATGGTCAGTTGTGTCAGAAAGAGCTTGAGCGTGAGGCTGGAGATATACTGGGTATGTGGGAAAAGCGGGTGCTGGCCGGGAAGCCGATTCCGCCAGTTCGTAGAGCGTTGGCAGCACCAGTATCGTCGAAGGGACCGACACCTGCAGAGCGTCTCAAAGCCAAATACGAGCGGATGAAGGCTGAAGGAAGGGCATAGGAAAGAAATGGTCCGCTATGAGCGAAAAACGGACCACACTATCTAAAGAAAGATATCGCTGATAATGTTGGGTCCGCTCATGTTAAAAAGGTATGCCATTTCTTTTCATTGACGATAACGAAGGGATTTTCATGGTTGAGGTTGAGGAAATAAAAAAGAAGTATCCCGGCGCAGATGCCTGGCAAATGGGTGACAGTCCGGAGCTGGCTAACGAGCTTGCTGACCTGATCAAAAAAGGGATCAAAACGGCCTCTTGCGGATCTTTTGCCTCTTACCAGCAGGAAAAATCTGCCCCGAGGATAGGGAGTTATAACATTATTCTTGATGGCCAGAATGTTCCAGTTTGCGTGATCAGACTGGTTTCGATGCAGCTGGTTCGTTTTTGTGATGTCACTGAAGCATTCGCCCGCAAAGAAGGTGAAGGCGATTTAAGCCTTGAATACTGGAAGAGAGAGCATCAGAGATTTTTCAGCTCCGAAGGTCATTTTTCTGAAGATATGGAGTTGATCGCAGAAGAATTTGAAGTGGTGGAGGTGCTGTGAGACAAGGTCTACGGGCTGACGTTTTATCAATCGCCACTGATAACACTGTTCGCTTCTGGCGCGGAGCGGACAAGCTATCGAGCTAAAGGTCCGCATTGAGCAAGGAGCGGACGTGCCAGCTATAATTGGTAATAAAATGAGAGTAGAGCTATTCTGATTTGTTTATAAAGAACATTTTTACATCCAAGGGCGAAATATTTTTTATGCTATCTTACATGCTATCTCAATATGCCAGGCTACCGGTGTCTGAATTTACCCTACGTTCATGGCTAAAACAATGGTTGTCAGAGCAGGAATCGAGGTGTACAGACAGAAGTTTCTCGGCGCGATTTCCCTGGAGAGAAACTGGATTATGTCAGGAATATTTTTTACAACGAAAACTCAAAATTGATGGAAAGCAATTTCTTACTGGCCCCCGTTATCAGGGCGGAAATATTAACAAACCTTTTATTGATATTGTAGGTATGGATTCTGACCTAAATCATACTGCATTAGAACTCATTAGTAAGGAATGGTCACAACTCAGAGCTCAGTATGTTCGCATTCTTGTACCCGGCCAGTCCTTCCCGCAGGGTATTCCCGACCAGTATATATACGCCACCTCTTTTTCTGAACCCCCGGAATTCAATGATAAATCTCTTACTTTGCAAGTGGCGACATACGAAGATTTTGACTGGTGTTGTCAGGCTCTGGGCGATGCCTATAAGCATACATGGCAGACAGTTCGCGAACTGTCTGCAAACAATTTGGTAGCAGTTGATGACGAAGAGTTGTGTGACCATATTTCTGAGAGAGAAGTATATATTATCTATGAAAACTACGTTCGCGCCGGGTTGCTAATATGCCAGAAAGGAAACATCGCTTTTCTGCGAGGATATCGTATTACTGACAAAGTAATACTTCCTGCTTTTCGTGGTCGATCATTGTCAGCCCGAGCGCAACGCCTGCTGTACCGATTATTAACTCATTCCGATTCTGAACTATCTTTGTATATGGGCACAATTATTCCGGAGAACATCCCCTCGATGAAAACTGCAGAAAGAGCGGGACGAACTTGCATCCTAAGTTATCAATTTCTACCCATCTGCAGAACCCACGACTAACAGCAATGCTAATTTATCTTCAGCCTACTTCCGCTTTTGGCACAGGGCTGCTGTTGCAGCCCTGACAACCTTAGACTTCAATCGATTCAGAGATCTCTAACGCATCATCGACTTCGATGCCTAGATAACGGACAGTGCTTTCCAGTTTCTTATGGCCCAACAGAAGTTGGATCACCCGAAGATTCTTGGTTTTCTTGTATATCAGGTAAGGTTTTGTTCTTCTCATGGAATGTGTGCTGTAAAGCGAAGCTTCGAGACCAAGCTTTTCTACCCACCCATGAAAAATTCGGCTGTATTGTCGGGTTGATATGTGCCGGTTAGTTCCGATCCGAGACCGAAACAAGAAGTCTTTACTGTGCAAATTGCCAAGCTTTATCAATGCAGCAACAGCTTCTCTTGTCCCTTTGGTTATCTCAAATTGCACAGGGCTACCGGTTTTCTGTTGCAGCACCGTTGCTCTGCTTGAAACCGAGCTACCATATGCAACATCAGATACTTTGAGGTTCACCAGATCGCAGCCTCGTAGCTTACTGTCTAAGGCCATATTGAACAGAGCTAAATCACGCGTTTTACCTTCCAGTTCAAGCCGGATTCGGATCCCCCAGATATGAGATATCTGAAGTGGTCTTTTTTGGCCTATGATACGGTCTTTATTCCACGGTGACGTGTTCATACTCAAATCTCCTGCAATGTGGGAGATTTGAGTATGGTTGTCTCTTATGAGCGAGGAGCGGACGTTTCTTTTGAACATCCAACTGTTCATTCAACCTTCACTCTCACTTTAGGTTTAGATAACAAAATCATTATTAATTCAGAAAAAGGAACTGGCTTAAAGAAATAATATCCCTGCATAAATAAGATATTGTTCCTGATTAGATAGTCAAGCTGCTCTTGCGTTTCTACACCTTCTGCAACAATGCTTATTGAAAGTTTTCGCGCAAGGTCAAGGACAGAATCCAGTATGAGAGTCGAGTCCTCATGCTCATTAACCCGACTTACAAAAGTTTGATCAATTTTGATGTAATCAATATTGAGATCCTGTAGGTAGGAGAGCCCTGAGTAGCCGGTTCCAAAATCATCAAGTGCAATGGAAAAACCATTTGCATGCAGTTCATTCAGGGTTTGAGCAAGTTTTTCATCGATATTCAGGGGCTCACGCTCGGTTACCTCAATGACAAGTTTCAAATCGTGCCGACTGAAACAATTCTTATATTTCAAACACTCTTCCACAAATGTGGGCGCTGCGATATGAGAAGGGTTGTAGTTAATCCCAACATGGAATCCTTCTGGTATTTTACTGGCAACGGCGTTCAAATTAGACACTACTTGGGCCATAAGGCTTTGCGTTAACGGTACTATCAACCCTGATTTTTCCGCCAGAGGAATAAATGAAGCAGGAGAAATATACCCTCCGTTCGGATTCTTCCATCTGGCCAACACTTCAACACCACGAAGTGTGCCATCTTTGCCATTTACGATAGGCTGATAAAAAGGGACGATATCCCCCTTGGAAATGGCCCGACCAAGCGCTTCTTCAGGGAGAGTAGTTTTAGTAAGATATTTATTAAGGATGTAGGCGGCGAGACAGGACATCAGCAGTAAAAACAGCAGTATCCCCCCAGCCTGACTGATCATATTCTGCAGGTTCTGCATGCTGAAAAACGCAACGTAGTTGTAATCAATACTGAAGGGATATTCTGAGTCCCTAACGTGTGCAGAAAGATGTTGCGTTTCGTTTACCTTAGTGACATCACCGGACATACCTATTACGTTATTCCCTACCCTTAGGGCGTATCCTAGGCCTTTTAATGGGATATCCAGCGCATCCCTGATATGACTATCGCTTACTGTGACTATGATACGGCTGTCAGCGTATTTGGTCTGAACGAGAAGAACAGGAAGACCGTCAACTGTACTGCTGGAAGGCACAAGTAACAGTTGGGAATTCGGCAATGCGTTAATGTTAACCAGTAGTACGCGATTTCCCGGTAGGGATGAACACCAGACTGCTCCCCTCCTGACTATAATGATAGTTCTGAGATGGGGGAGGAGTGCTGCTAAAGTACCAAGCTGATATTGCTCTTCCGGGCCACAGCCTTTTTCGGCAATACCCATCGCCGTCCGGTTAGCAAGGCGGGCTTCATTCAGAATCACTGTCATATTGTTTGATACATACCTTGCCCCAGCAAGACCGTCTGCGCGAGTGGTGTACCAGACCTGTGTATTAAGAATGAATACCCCCAGGATAAACATTGCCACGGCTACGGCGATGGGAAGAATTGCATTGCGCATTTACGTATCCTGGGATGTCTGATTAGACTACTATGGAGCATCGAAGTGCCCAATTCTGTAATTACAAAAAGCATGGTTGATAAGATAAAAATTAACCATGAAAAACATAGAAATATTTTGCACAAAGCGAGCACTTTTCCTGAGACTTCGTTTTCAGATACAGGGATGTGATGCTACCCTGATCGCCTTAGAAATCTTTACTTCCGCTTATGGCGCAAGGTTGCTGTTATAGCCCTGACAATCTTATACTCCATCGACTCAGATATCTCTAACGCATCATCGACTTCAATGCCCAGATAGCGGACTGTGCGTTCCAGTTTGTTATGGCCAAACAGAAGATGGATCCCCTTGAGATTCTTGCTTTTCTTGTATCTCAGTTAAGATTTTGTTCTCCTCACGGAATCAGTGCCTTACAGCGTGTCATCAAGACCAAGCGTTGCTGCCCATCCATGATAATGCGATTGTATTGTCGGGATGAGATATGTTGGTAAGAACTGGCCCGCTATTGGAACATAAAGTCTTAGCTGTGCAGAAAATAGCCTCCCCTTTAATTGATTTTAAAAATTAATAGTTTTCTTGTTATTGTTTTATATATAACACAAAAGAATTACTAGATTGTTAATCATGGCTCGTCGTGTATATTGTATAAAGAAGATAAAGAATATTATCGATGTGAAATTCTTGACGGGATATTCGATGTCGATTATCCCGTTTTTTTTTGAAAAAAATCCTCTAGATTTTTGTATAAAAAAATCGAACAACTGCTTAAGGAAAAATGTTCTTTTATAAAGATACGTTAAGATGTGGTGCCGGGTGCCTCCCGATGTATCTTTACCAGTCCTGAGATACGCGAGCATATTGCATTTTGACTGGTTCGCCCCGCCGCTGAGGGGGATTCACCACTTGATAAAGTTAGAATAAGATCATGTTTTCGTCAATATGCAATTCTTCGAGAGTTAATGGACGCATTTAATATTTTTGTCATCTAACGGTCGTTTGATTTAAAGAAATAACCATCTGCAGATGAGTGTAGAGGTTGCATGAATTTCCGATTTTATTGCAAAAAAAGAATTCTAATATTTCTTTTAAAATTCACACACTAACTTTTTGAGTGCGTGCAAAAAAAACCGTGTGCTTAACACGGTTTCTGAAAATCAGAAAAGGTTGCTTTACCATTCATGTGCTTCATAAGAAGCTTATTCATTATAAGCTACAATCAAAAAGTATGCTGAATTTTTATAATAAATGTAAGTACCGATATCTTTTCTTTTCCCCTCTTAGTAGGCAGCAAGATTGCAGTTAGCCTCAACGAAAGATTATTTGTATTATAGAACAATCGCTTGCTATCTTTTTTGGTGACATCAACGATGTAAGCACAACTCGATAAGGGTTTCGTTCAACTTTAGCGGGCAACAAAAACCATTCACTGCTTTTGAGTTTTTCCCGTATCGATTTTGAATTGTTTGATATTAATCCTCCGCTGCGACCTGCTCTCCTTTAACTAGCAAGGACTTACATTAGGAACGTCTGCTCATGGCACAAAGCTGACATTCCAGCCTTTGTATGACTGTAAAAACTACCTTCACGTGATAAGCCGCTTCGGGTAATGACGAGGCGCTTGTGTGACTTACTGGAAAACCAATTTAGACGTTTACTGAAAGCCTGATTGTCCTCAAGTGAAACGACCCTTAGAAATTTCTATAGCGAAATAATCACATAAGTCTTCTCCACGTGTGTTATAAGCGAGTTTGAAATCGCCACCACTGGCGGTTAAGAGGCATCTCATGAAACTACGCATCACAAGAGCAATCGGCCTCAGCAAGTTCTCGCCACGTTGGGTTAAGGTTATCTGTTTACGGTTGACTAAAAACGACATTGAGCGCTCCCTCAACGCGCTTCTGGCCACAATTGATGAATCTGAACTCACCCCTGAGCAAGTCAAAGCATTAAGGGAATGCATTGACAGAATTAACCTGGCAAGGGGGAAGGGGATACAGGCGTGAGCACGTTTGATAAAAGGTAAGCCAGCACTGTATATGCGCGGCACGTTTGCTGCGCAAGTATCGCTGACTGGTCGATACCAGCTGAGCTTTAAAAGCCAAATATGATTGGATGAAAGCTGGTAGGAGGGTATGGGGATGAACTGTTTCTTTGTGAGCGAAAATGAGACCAACTATTTAAGCCTGCTCCGTTTACCGCATCTCAACTGAGTTCTTTTTTCTTTGAGTAGCAGGCTTAATCTTCATTTTGCTGGAGTTAGCATACGCCGCAACCCTGAACGGCATTGAACAATACGTGCAAGAAATCCAGCAAATCATTGATTGAAAGGCTCTTGACCTCAAGTTAACTTTAGCTTTTAAGATGGGGACACTGGAGATAGTCAAAGGATTAGTCTTATGAAAGAGATTGATGTCGGTTTTACGCACGTTGCGTTTGTTGTTAGAGATTTGGAAAAAAGCATTGATTTCTACAGCCGTTATGCTGGCATGGAAGTCGTACACAGGCGAGAGCCTGACCTTCCGGAGGCACGTAAAGTCGCGTGGTTAAGTGACCGAACTCGCCCTTTTGCACTTGTCCTTGTTCAGGTTGATGCTGTTACTGACACCCCTCTAGGTAATTTCGGTCACTTGGGAGTAGCTTGTTCAAGCATTGAAGAAATCGACAATAAGGTAGCGATGGCCAGAATGGAAGGCATCTTGCGAAAAGAACCGGTTCAGGCAGGCGAACCGGTGGGTTATTATGTCTTCTTCGCTGATCCTGATGGTAACACACTTGAACTTTCTTATGGTCAGAAAGTCGGGATCGAGGCTTTCCGTCAGGATGATAAAGTGCCTGCATCTCAGTAAATTTCGATAACCGGTTGGATTACATTACTCACTGGTAATGTTTCATGTCGTTTTAGAGCTTGCTGACAAATTTGTTGCTTAGTAACAGCAAGCTCCATAATAGCCTTTACGAATTTTCATTTTATAAATCTCATATCGAAACCACAATTTAGTAGCAAAACTGCACAAAACTCCGCTGAAATATATTCAACATAACTATTGTGTAGACCACCAAATCTGAGATCTGTCCCAAATCGCTCTTAAAACAGATACCTGCAAGCCTGGAAGCGCTCCATCCTTCTAACACTCTTTAATCGTTGCAAAAACCGTAAGATACGTTTATAAATATACTGTATATGCATACAGGTGTTCATTGCGGAGGGAAAAATGAAAATCGAGTTAGCCATTGATCGCATGAAGAAACTTCCTGATGGAGCTATACCTGCACTCGAGTCAGAACTGCTCAAAAGGCTCAGTAAACAGTTTGATGAATGCCAGCTTACGATTAAGCGTGCCGGCAATGATGGGTTGACTGTTTTCGGGGGCGACAAGAAAGAGGTCGAACATATCGTACAGGAGACCTGGGAGAGCGCGGACGAGTGGTTTTATTAATCGTGTGAATTTCACTGGAGCAGTTTCAAAGAGTATCGCTGTTCGCGTTCCCCTGGCTGTTCCCGATTACTGTTTACCGCGTCAATAAGTCGCTCTGGGGGAAATAGTGTGTAGTGCAGATGCCTTTAATGCAGATGATCAATGGTACGACGTGGTCAGAAGGGCCGATAAAGCAGTTATCTATAGCTTCTCGGCTGAGGGCAGATATCTGGTTTATCGAGTAAATGGAATAGTTTCATTACGACCGTTACTTGAAGAGGAAGAAATCTTCACTCTCAACGGGTTTATGCAATTTGCAAAACGACTGGGGTACCGAATTACACCACCGTCTGATATTATTCTTTCATAGGCCTGAACAACCTATACCTGATGCGCCACGGAGAGAACCATGGCGCTAGAATTACAACTTATCAAACACCACTCAGGAATACTGATCCCGGCTACGCCCGAGACCAGCGATATCCTGCAATCCAAAACCCGACTCGGCGATGTTCTTGTTGCCGAGTTCAGGCGGGTACGTAACCCTGCATTTCACCGACGCTTTTTCGCACTTCTCAATCTCGGCTTTGAATACTGGGAACCAACCGGCGGGGCTATCTCTAGCAACGAGCGGAAGCTGATCACCGGCTACGCCAAATTCCTGGCTTCTTATGGCGGGAATGAGGGCGCGCTAATCGATGCTGCTGAGCAGTATCTTGAGCAGGTTGCTTATCGGCGCGTCACAAATGGCATTATCTATGTTGAAGATCAGCAGTAAGCATGCTGTAATGGGCTTACTTAATATGGGGTAACTTGAGCTTAGATTCAAAAATGAAAAAAATATCTACTCTTTTCCTTTGTACTTCCTTATTTTCAGGCATGGCTTTAGCTGATAACCATTACATACCTCTCCTCTATAATTTATCTACTATGTTTGATTTCAATCCAGTTAAAGGAGCTGTCAAATCATTAGATACTGATGTTGAAGAAAATGGTAAGGTCACTTATAAAATCGCCATCAGACTAGCTAAGAATGGTTGTGTCGAAAGCTTAGATCTTGATAACGTTTCGTCTGGTCATGAAACAAATCTAAAAAATAGCAATGGAAGTCTTGTTGGCCAGAGAGATGGTAAGCCTTTCTCTATACAGCTCGATGAAAAATGTAATATTTTGAGTAAAAATGAAAATGGTGACGAGTTGCGATATAGTCTTTACTCGAATGGCTTAATTAAAAATACCTATTATTTAGGTAAGAAAATATCTGAGCATTTTTATGATGATAATTCTAATTTGATACGTTCTGAGTTTTATGGTTCTGGAAAGGTCCTCTCTAAAAACGAAATATCTTATGTTGATAAAGACGGGAAGCCTCTTGATTATAAAATTATAAACACATCAGTTTACTCGGAAGGTTATACAGCAACGAATACTTGTCATTATAGCGAAAAGCTTGTTCCTGAAATATGTAAAGTAACAATGCAGAGCGCAGGGAATCCTGTGCCGAAGCCAGTACTAATGACAGCGAATACGAAAGTTGAATTCTACTAGATTAAACACATTTCAATAAGCCACCTCCGGGTGGCTTTTTTTATGGGCGAAATATGGCTATAGCAACCGCTATTAAAGGCCGCAAGGGCGGCAGTTCAAGCTCAAGAACTCCTACAGAACAGCCAGACGATCTGCAGTCAGTAGCCAAGGCAAAAATCCTTCTCGCGCTGGGAGAGGGGGAGTTTGCTGGTGGCCTTACTGCGCGCGATATTTATCTTGATGGCACCGCACTTGAGAACCCAGATGGTTCACAGAACTTCAGCGGTGTAGCGTGGGAGTTTCGTTCTGGAACTCAGGCGCAAAAATACATTCAAGGGATCCCGGGTACCGAAAATGAAATCAATGTAGGTTCCGAAGTTTCCAGCTCAACAGCATGGACGCGCACGTTCACCAATACGCAGCTATCAGCTGTTCGCCTGCGTCTAAAATGGCCTTCTCTCTTCAAACAGGAGGATGATGGCGATCTGGTTGGCTATTCGGTCAACTACGCAATTGACCTGCAGACAGATGGCGGCACCTGGCAGACGGTGCTAAATACCAGCGTGACCGGGAAAACCACCTCTGGTTATGAACGCAGCCACCGTATTGATTTACCTCAGGCGGGCAGCACCTGGACCATCAGGTTGCGCAAAATTACAGCCGATGCCAATAGCGCGAAGATAGGCGACACGATGACGCTGCAAAGCTTCACAGAAGTAAACAGTCGACAGTGGCACGCAGCTCACGCTTGTCAGCAACTTCACCGGGCCAACGCAATCCGGCGCTGCTTGGTCAGCCGTCCCCAGTGTGGCGCTGAATATGGTAACTGCTGCGCTGGTGGCGCAAAGTGCTGAAGCGTTGCGTGGACTAAATTACGACAAACATAACTGGCAAAGCATTTTTTCCGAAACTGGCAATGTAACGGTAACTCTGCCGGATGGAACGACATGGACGGGCCCAGCTTGGAATAGCATTACCACATCTCTTTCAGGCAAGGCGGCAAAAGGGCAAAACAGTGACATTACGTCCCTTACAGGACTTACTACTGCTTTGTCTGTTGAACAGGGTGGGACAGGATCAAAAACCGCTTCAGGTGCACGTACTAACCTTGGACTGGTGATCGGTTCTGAGGCAGACAATATTTATCCACTTAAACAAAAGCTGATTTACCCTGACTTTTCATCTCCGTTTCCGGTAGCTGGAAGTGCAGTTTCAGGATTTAATTTTTTAACTACCATATGGAATGGCTGGTGTACGGCAGCGAGTGACTATACGTTAAATACCGGGGGACCAAATCCTTCACAAAACGGAACAGGGTATGCATATGCTCAAAGTCTGAGTCTTGGTAATCAACAAAATCGCACTCTGTTTTTTGTACCATTCACAATAACTGGTAATTCAGGCAGTTTATGCTGGCAGGGGGTATTTAACGGAACATTAACCCCCATGGTAACAACTCGTGACACCAGAAACACTATAGTTGATAGTAATGGATTTATAAAACAAGCATCACCTGTTATTAAAATTTTTTCCGACGGGGCCTATGAGACAAACGCAGAGTCTGAAGGTTGTTCAGTTACACGATTGGCGATAGGGGAATATATCATCGATGGTTGTATGGGACTTAACTCTGACGGAGTCTGGGGGGGAATCGATGGAGGTTTTGAGATTCCTTCGGACCGAAATAAACAGCCATTAATATGGTTGGATTATGATGTTAACTCCGACGGCTCTGTGCTGGTAAAAACGTATCACCGAACCCATCCATCAGCTCCTGCTTTTGCCAGAAATGATCGTGTAGGATTAGCTGATGGCGACCCCGTTGATATTCCAGCGGATCAGTTTGTGAGTGTTCGTGTAGAAATGGCAAAGAACAGTAGCAAAAATGTATGGGGAACTCGCTCAAATTAATTGTTTAACAAAATTCTTAAAATGAAAATATTTTTTATTGAATCCCTTTGAGCGTATGAATGGATGTGGGCTGGATACAGACAGTACCAGAATCTAATTTATCGAGGCACTCAACAAAACTAATTTATCAAGTGCCTCGTACTACAATCAGTTCAGCAGGATATTTTAGCTATGCCCTTACTGTTCTTTTCAAAAAGAGAGATTTCAAAGCTTTATTACGCTCAATGAAATGCCAGCATGTCGCGGCCATAAAAAGATTTAAGGAAAAAGCTAAAATCCAGCTGATAAAACCGTGAGTTCTTAAAATGGAATCTGGATTTCGATCCAAATACATCAATAGTGGAAGTTGCATCAGGTAAAATGAATAACTTATATCTCCAAGATACACCAAGGTTGATGTAAATATGTTCTTTGTTACTTTTAATTCACCTAGGTAGGATATTATAACAGCAAGTGTGGGGATGATTAGAAAGTTCGTATCCATGTTTACATTAGATAAGCTAGTGGCATAAAAAAATACAATTATCGAAATAAAAAACACACTGTGTTTAATTCTCATGCCGTGGAGGAAATAAAAGGCAGCACAGATACCAATAATAAACTCTGGAAACCTGAATATTGGCGTGGCATAGTAAACAGAACTTACAGTTGGCCCGCCTATTATCAAGGATACGGGGACGAGTGCTGCTGAAAATATGTATGCAAATAGAATTAGAAGATGTACGTTGTTTTTTGTTATTAGTTTCAGAATGGAAGGGAATAAAGAATAAAAGAACATCTCAACTGAAACAGACCATGTCCCACCGAAGTTCCAGAGACTGAATGATTGATATATCCACGCTTGCATACAAACTAAATATAAAGTTATGCACGCGATAATTTGCCCTGTGGTAAGGTTATCTGTAAAAAGAAATGGAAAAGACAGAACCCCACAGCATAGATAAGCAGGATAAATTCGCGCCAGTCTTTTTTTAAAATAATCAACCAATTGGGAATTATAATAATTATAAGTGAGTACAAATCCGGAGAGCATAAAAAACACACTCATTCCGATCGCACCATTTGATATGCTTTTATTTATATGCGAACCAAAATCCAGAGGGCTTCGCATGTTTATATGGAAAATAAACACATAAAACGCAGCAAAGAATCTTAATATAGTGATTCCATCCATTTTATTTTTTGATAAATTCATTTTATGCTCTCAATTTCGCCACAAATCATCATTTTAAACTCTTATTCACAATGAGAGTAGTCTCATCACTAAAATGTGCTTACCCTGGGAGTATATCCAAAACATTATAACACTCAATCACTTATAGAGTCCTCTACAAGAATTACTTGATCTTAGCGATTATCTAATAATGCTGTATATAAATACAGCTGTTGGGTGAGTATCATGGAATTCATTAGGCCTACAGAAATTAGCGAAACTTTCACGCTTCCACTTTTCAGTGACTTAGTTCAATGCGGATTCCCCAGCCCCGCGGCGGATTACGTTGAACAGCGCATTGATCTCAATGAGTTACTTGTCGCTCACCCTAGCTCGACCTATTTCGTCAAAGCAGCGGGTGATTCAATGATCGAAGCCGGGATCAGCGACGGTGATTTGCTGGTGGTGGACAGCTCACGCACTGCTGAGCACGGTGATATTGTCATTGCCGCGGTGGAAGGGGAGTTCACTGTTAAGCGATTGCAGCTGCGCCCGACCGTCCAGCTCATGCCGATGAACAGCGCTTACTCTCCGATCATAGTCGGAAGCGAAGACACGCTCGATGTATTCGGCGTCGTGACTTTCATCGTTAAAGCTGCGAGCTGAATATGTTTGCTCTCTGTGATGTGAATTCGTTCTACGCATCATGCGAGACGGTGTTTCGACCTGATTTGAGGGGGCGGCCGGTGGTCGTGCTCTCGAATAATGATGGCTGCGTAATCGCGCGCAGTGCCGAGGCTAAGGTCGCTGGAATTACCATGGGTGAGCCATTCTTCAAGCAAAAAGAGCTATTCCGGCGCGCTGGTGTTGTTTGTTTCAGCAGTAACTACGAGCTCTACGCTGACATGTCGAACCGGGTAATGACGACGCTGGAGGAGATGAGTCCCAGAGTCGAAATTTACAGCATCGACGAAGCTTTTTGCGACCTGACTGGCGTTCGCAACTGCCGGGACCTGACTGACTTCGGGAAAGAGATCCGCGCAACAGTTCTTAAGCGTACGCACCTGACTGTCGGGGTTGGCATTGCCCAGACAAAGACACTGGCCAAGCTCGCAAACCACGCTGCCAAGAAATGGCAACGCCAGACGGGCGGGGTAGTGGACCTGTCCAATATCGATCGCCAGCGCCGACTGCTTGCTCTGGTTCCGGTGGAGGACGTCTGGGGCGTCGGCAGGCGCATCAGTAAGAAGCTGAACGTCATGGGCATCAAAACGGCTCTCGACCTCTCAGAGCAGAGTACGTGGATTATTCGAAAGCACTTCAATGTCGTCCTGGAGCGAACTGTCCGGGAGCTGCGCGGCGAACCATGTCTGGATCTGGAGGAGTTTGCACCAGCTAAGCAGGAAATCGTCTGCAGCTGGTCATTCGGCGAACGCGTTACTGAGTATGAACAGATGCGCCAGGCTATCTGCAGCTATGCTGCCCGTGGTGCTGAAAAACTGCGGGGTGAACATCAGTACTGCCGCTTTATCTCTGCGTTCGTGAAAACCTCTCCCTTTGCGTTTAACGAGCCGTATTACGGTAACAGTGCGTCCATGAAGCTTCTTACCCCCACTCAGGATTCACGCGACATCATCAACGCCGCTGTAAAGTGCCTGGACAAAATCTGGAAGGATGGCCACCGGTACCAGAAGGCAGGGATCATGCTTGGGGATTTTTTCAGCCAAGGCGTGGCCCAGCTCAACCTGTTCGATGAGAACGCGCCGCGTGCTGGTAGCGAGAGGCTGATGGAAGTTCTGGATTATCTGAACGGGAAAGATGGAAAGGGAACGCTTTATTTTGCCGGGCAGGGCATACAGCAGCAGTGGCAGATGAAACGGGATATGTTATCTCCACGATATACTACGAGGTATTCAGACCTAATAAAAGTTAGATGATCCTTTAAACGGTATATTCATTCGAACCTAATTATCGGCTATGAGTATTAAGATTAATATGCCTACTACTATGCTTTTGTAATGTAAATAAGCCCCTGCAATTATACAGGGGCTTATGGGTATGATGCCGGGTGCCTCCCGGTGAGTCATTGAACTAACCACTCGTGACTCGCTGCTTCAGAAATTCACGATGAGCCGCTGGATATACAAATCATCAGGTTAATTAGCCCTGCCGCTGAGGAGGATTCATCATTAAACCGAATGTAACAGCAATGCTTAGCAAATGATACAATATTTACTGATGTGCCTCATGATTTTCTTTCGCGGTTTTCACGGTCACGGAATTTTCAGATGGTGAAGGTTAAAATATCGATGTTCATTTTTTTACTTTAAGTCTTGACACAAAGGTTAAGGTTTTATCTTCTGGGCAAATCATTAGAAAAATTGCTGTGGGAGATTTTTCTAAACGTGTAATTCCATGCAGCATCTGGTAGAGTCTTTTTTTTAGTTTTTCTGCTCCATCTTTTTCAGACTCCCACTCTAAAACTGCCTGACCCTCTGAACCAATGAATGAATGGGATGGAAGTTTGACACCTCGGTTTGACTTACTTGAATAGTTCCGGTCATGTAAGAGACCCAAGATAAGAGGGTTGATATTATTATCTGAGAATGGGGCTTCAAGAACTATTAATACTGTGTAATGCAGGATTTTCATGGAAGCCTTATGGTTGCCTCAGCAATAAAGTCATATTGCCATGGTGTTGGATGTACATGTCTTAATTATAAATTTTTGTGTGGGGGTAAAAAACCTGCGTTAAGCAGGCTATAATAATTAAACGTAGTTATAATAATGATTTCATGAATGTCGGCGTTGAATCCCTAGCGTCAAAGATACTTCTGCGCCGCATCTAATATTTCCTGAGAGGTAAGTTCTCGATCTGATGCCACATGGACCACTTCATGGTCACCTGTTAAAGAGGGAAAACCTGCTGACATTATCTGAAGGTTTATCACTTCTCCATTAGGATATTCTTCGCGTATTGATGTCACACCTTTAAGCACAGTGATAACTTTACTTGGCTTACCATTAAAAAAAATGATTACTTTTTTCATATATCACCATGTATTTTGCGGGTTTCTAGCCCCTGCAGGTGGTCGAAAGGGTTCTGTTTGTTCATTTTTTTTGCCTCTTTCGAAATTAAAACAAGCATTATACTTTCTTAACGTGTACTGTAACGGTCCATTTGAACTGGAGAAGTCTATGTCTGCACGTAAAAACACTCAATTCCGCCGAAATTATTTAGTAAAATGTCCTTGTCCAAACTGCTCAAAAGATTCCGAACATAGTTACAATCGTGTACAAAAGGGGGCTCAGTTGGTGTGCCCATACTGCTGTGCTTTGTTCAAATCTTCCCAGCGCTTCTAAAAAAATTATTAAAAAAATAAGAAGTGATGCTTTTGGAGGCTGCCTAACCTCTTACGCACTTTAGTATTTTATAAGCAGTTAGCTTCTGCTTTGAGACTGTTCATGCAGCAGTCCTGCATTTCATCACATCGGTCAGCAAACTTGATGGTAAGTAAATATGCTGGCCTGTTGTAATGATGTGAGTAACCGAACATCACCTTTCACTGATAAAGTCATGCTGGCTTAAGCAAACCATCTAAAAATTATCTATCGCAAAGTGTTACATTGGCAGCGATTGGACCTTTAGTTCCAGCTATGATAGCGAATTTGACTTTTTGTCCTTCAAAAAGAGTATTAAATGTTTCTCCCAGCAGGGAAGAAGTGTGAACAAGAACATCTTTACTTCCATCGAGTGGGGAGATAAAGCCAAACCCCTTATCTTCGTTAAACCACTTAACAAGACCTATGATTTTAGATGACATACAAACTCCGTTTGAACATTTCAAACTGACAAGCAAGCTCATGATAAGAAACGTATGCTGGTATATGTATGGACTCAAGAGGAGGGATATCAGAGATAACACCTAGTTATGAGAACGGCTTTTGGAAAAGTTAGATTCATCATCGCACCGAATCAGCCAAACCATTAAGGCACGTGTTGAATGATTAAGCAAATTTTATCTTAGCCTTCTAGAAGGCCGTTAAAATAGTGTTAGCTATTATTAACTGATCCTGTATAGTGAAATCTGGATTACCATTAGGAAAATATTTGTCTCGTAAAATGACAGGAATTGTCAAAAGTTTTGACTTCAAGAGCGGAAAGGGATTGATTATCCCATCAGATGGCAGAAAAGATGTTTTTTTGCATGTTTCTGCATTAAGTAATAGTGAAAGCCAAACGTTAAAGCCAGGTGTTCGTGTTGAATTTTATCGTATAAATGGACTTAGTGGTCCGATGGCTGCAAATATATTTCTTTCTTAAAGTAAGATAATATTGAACCAAATATAAAGTGCGCATCAAAAGCACTGCAGATTATATATCTGTTTGTTCTATCAATTTTCTCCCCTGATTTTTTCCATTTCCAACATCACGGGCCACAGCATGCCAGATAAACTTGTCGGTTGGTACAGCGCCGTCGGCCGCTATCTCTTGAGTTTCTTTCCCTCCAGCGTCCTGACGCATCCATTCCCTTGCTGCTACTGCTGACAAAACCAGTGGCCGGCGGTCATGAATATCCACCAGGTCTTTGTCAGCTGCAGATGTCACTATCAGGAAACCTTCCGATTCATCGCCGCGCTCGAACGGCGTGCTGCCGATTGCAGCCATGAAAATAGGCTGACCGTCTGCCCGGTGAATGAAGTAGGGCTGTTTCTTGTCGCCTTCTTTCTTCCATTCAAACCACCCATCGGCAAAGCAGATCGCTCGGCCATGTTCCCACAAAAGTTTAAGCATTCGACTTGTGGCCGCAGTTTCGACGCGCGCGGGCTTATCCCACCACCCGGGCGCATAGCCCCAGAATACCGGATCGAGGTGTAATTGCTCGTCGCGTTCGCTCAGCAGCAGGACTTTAGTACCTGGCGCCACGTTGTACCGGCCAATAGGTTCCGGGTCATAGGCAATGTCACGATCGGCTTCGTCGGCCAGGTAAGCCAGATATTCTTCACGTGTTTGTGCTTGTGCAAAACGTCCACACATAGAAACCTCCAGTTAGTCAATAGGGCAGGGAGAAAAAGTAGCGCGCTGGTTAAGTCTTACAAACGTATTCGGGGCGATTCTCCTGAAGAGAATGGAGTTCGTACAGCGGTGTGTTACGAAACTGGAAGGAGCTATGCAAAATAGGGGGATTTTGGGGGCAAATTTGGGGGCATTTTGAAGGAGGGACACCAAAAGGGGCACAAAAAAGACCGTGAATGTCCGTATATGTCCGTTAAACGTTTCGGGCTAACTTATTGAAAACATAATAAGTATATCCATTTCAATGAGTTGGGTTTTTTCTGCACACTAAAACTGCACAAACAGCTTTTTCATTGGATCTCACCGAAGAAACGCTTTGTGCAGAATATACATGAAAACCCGTCGATATTTTCATGTCTGTGGAGCGCGTTACATGGCAATTGCGCTGTTTTTTACCTTGGCGATGAGTGTTTCCGTTACGGCCAGTCCTTCCGCAATGTGCATATCAATCACATCGGTACCGAATTCGTTAATTAAATCCAGAAGTATTTCGTAAGTCTGGATGAGCTCAAGGAGATCAAAGAGCGCTTTTTGATCGGCGCGTGAGGGGGAGGAATGGCTAAGCGCAGCCTGATTAACAATCCATTCAAGATTGGTTTTGATGGCCTCTACCTGACTGTAGCTATACATATTTCATGGGCTTAAATCCTCATTTCAAGATTTTATGGGAGAGGTATCGTGAGAGCTTCACGGTGAAAAAGAGTCTGCATGTCGCCGGGGCAGTGCTGGCTGTAGAAAGGATGGCTGAAGATTTAATTATGGGATAGTTCGCGTGCTTAGCAAGTTAATTGTTGCGCAAACGTAAAAATAAACGCGCGAAAGGGAGGACATCGCGGTGTAATGCCTTCATTTCGCGCACGTTATGCTAGCCAGATAACGGAATCAGGTTTCCCAGGCGTGCGGGGCAAACAGATAACCCTTGTTACGCACGGTTTTAATGCGGTAGGGCTCGGTAGCGTTATCCTGCAGCTTTTTGCGCAGACGCGAAATCGCCACGTCAACGCTGCGGTCCATTCCGTCATAGCTCACGCCACGCAGGTTTTTCAGCAGCGCGTCGCGGTCCATGATTTGCCCGGCGTGCGTTGCCAGCTCCCACAGCAGGTCAAAGTCTGCGGTGGAGAGGGCGATAAGCTCGCCGGAGAGCAGCACCTGGCGGTTAATGGGGTCAATAGACAGCGTACCGAAGCGCATCGCTTTGTGCGGCGTCAGAGACGGCGCGGGCGCTTCGCGTTCGATGCTGGCGTGCTGGCGCAAATGCAGGCGCAGGCGGGCAAGCAGGACGGCAGGCGGTGTGGTTTTCAGAATGTAGTCATTGGCGCCCATCTCCAGCGACAAAATGTGGTTCATATCGCTGTCCAGTGAGGTGAGCAGGACGATAGGACCCTCCCACCGGGCGCGCAGGTCACGGCAGAGCGTCATGCCGTCTTTGCCTGGCAACATAATATCCAGCAGTACCAGATCCGGGTTTTCACGGACGACCACCTCTTCGGCACGATCGCCGCGAGGTTCAACAATGACGTCCATATCATGTTTACCCAGATAGGCGGCGATCAGTTGCCCGACCTCGGGTTCGTCTTCAACATAAACAATCTTATTCATACAGCGTCTGTTTTCGTGAAAAAAGCCAACATACACCGCGGAACCTTAACCTTCCATTAATCTTTCAAAATTAACGCCGGTTCCGTTATTCTGGCTCTTATTGTGAGTTGATTATTCCAGGGAAAAGTATGGGGCTGGTGATCAAAGCCGCACTGGGCGCGCTGGTGGTGTTACTGATTGGCATTCTGGCAAAAACGAAAAACTACTACATTGCCGGGCTAATCCCGCTGTTTCCGACCTTTGCGCTAATTGCTCACTATATTGTGGCTTCTGAGCGGGGTACGGAAGCGTTACGCACGACCATCGTGTTTGGCATGTGGTCTATCATTCCGTATTTTCTCTACCTGCTTTCGCTGTGGTATTTCACCGGTTTTCTGCGTCTTCCCCTGGCGCTGAGCGGGGCGGTGGTCTGCTGGGGACTCAGCGCCTGGGTGCTAATTTTCTTCTGGAGCCGCTTTCACTAGCGCAGCGGGCGCCCGCCGTCCACGGCAAAGGTTCTGCCCGTGACGTAGCAGCTGGTGAGCAGGTAATCCACGAGGTCGATCACCTCTTTCTCGCCCGGCGCGATTTTCATGAGCGACTTATTCAGCGCCTGCTGGCGATACTCCGCATCATCGTTTTCGTTAAACAAAATCATCGCCGGGGCGATGGCGTTTACCTTCACCTCGGGCGCGAGCTTGCGGGCGAACGAGCGCGTCATATTATCCAGTGCGGCTTTACTGGCCGCGTAGGCGATGTGCTTGTCGCTGCCGCGCTCCACCACATAATCGGTGAAGTGAATAATATCGCCGGCCGCGTGCCCATGGCCGCGCAGCAGATCCTGCAGAGCGTGGTTAAGCAGGTAAGGCGCATTGACGTGGATCTGCAGCATGGCGGAGAGCGTTTCGCTGAGTGACGTACCGGGTTTTTCGGCTCGCCATGCGCTGGCGTTATGGATCACGGCGCGCAGTCCCGTCGTGGTGGCTTTTACCTTTTCCGCGAAAGCCAGAATGCCTTCATCGGTCGAAAAATCAGCCTGAATGCAGACCGCCCCGGCTTTGCGTAACCCTTCAATCGACGGGTATTCCGTACGGTAGCTGACAATGACCGGATGGCGAAGGTTGAGAAAGTGATGGGCGAGGGCGAGGCCGATACGGCGGCCTCCACCGGTAATCAGTATTGGGCGAAGCGGTGCATTTCCCATCGTATTCTCCTTTACAGTTCAACAATGGGAAAGGCGATGCTATCCCATTAACATCCAGGTTGCCGGTAGGGCAGCAACCAGTAACAATCCAATTAAGGCCATCTCACGGCGCTTCAGCGCGTTCTCCAGCTGATGCGTGCGGCGGGCGTAGATAAACACCAGCAGACCCGGTGCGTACAGCACTACCGACAGCAGCAGATGCATAGGCCCGGAAGCATACAACAACCACAGGCCGTAAATACAGGCTCCGACACCCACGACATAATGCGCCGGGCGTGTGGCAATTTTTAACAGATACGCACCTACTAGGAAATAGGGTACCAGAATCATCTCCGAGGCGATGGTCAGCAGGGTGTTATAGTCTGAACCTGTGAGCCAGATCAGCACCAGACAGACCTGAACGCTGATGTTGGTTAGCCAGAGTGAGGCCGACGGCGCGCTGTTTTGGTTTTGACGGGCGAACAGGCGTGGAAACGCCTTGTGCGTCGCGGCCAGGAACGGCACTTCAGCCGCCATGATGGTCCAGCTCAGGTAAGCGCCGCAGACGGAGACAATCAGCCCTGCGGCAATCACCACGTCGCCCCAGGGGCCGAGCATTTTCACCATCAGGCCCGCCATTGACGGGTTACGCATTTCAGCCAGCTCAGGACGTGCCACCACGCCCAGCGACAGCAGCGTGACCAGCAGATAGACCCCCAGCGCGGCCAGAACTGCCAGCAGCGTGGCGCGGCCCACATCGCGTTTATTCCTGGCCCGGGCAGAAACCACGACCGCGCCTTCAACGCCGATGAACACCCACAGGGTAATCAGCATCGTGTTTTTCACCTGCTCCCAGACGGGCACGCCCAGCGCAACGCCGCTGAAATCAAGCTTGAAAACGTCCATACGGAACGCAATAAAGGCCAGAACGATAAACAGGCCGAGCGGAACCAGTTTCGCCAGCGTCGCCACCAGGTTGATGCTGGCGGCCGTTTGTACGCCACGCAACACCAGCCAGTGGACGAACCACAGCAACACCGAGGCGCCCACAATAGACTGCCAGGTATTTCCATCGCCAAAGAGGCCCAGCTCAGGCGTATCGGTAAAGAAACTGAGCGCCGAGAAGACGATCACCAGGTAGGAGACGTTGGCGATAACGGCACATAGCCAGTATCCCCACGCGGAACAGAAGCCAATCAGCTCGCCGAAACCTTCACGCGCATAGGTGAAAATGCCGCCGTCAAGATCCGGACGAATGCGGGTGAGCAGCAGCATGGCGAAGGCCAGCAGCAGTATGCCGACACCCGTAATGCCCCAGCCAATGATGAGCGCGGATGGGCTGGCAACGGCCGCCATATTTTGCGGCAAACTGAATACGCCTGCACCCAGCATTGAGCTTAAAACGAGTGCAGTCAGAGCACTCAGGCCAAGTTTCTTTTCCATTGGCTTCCTGTTATGAAAGGTCAAAATCCAGAATAATTATTTCGCTCAGGCGCATAAAAATGGTGGATCACACTAAGGCGCGGAATTTTACGGAGTGTAACGAATGCATGCAATGACGTGAGGCAGAAATTCAAAAAAAGTAACAAAAAAAGGCGGCATTGCGCCGCCTTTCGTCAACGATGTTGTTACTTGTACAGATCGGCGCTGATGGTCACGTTGTTACCACGTTCCTGCCACTGGCGGGTGATGTGGTAGTACTTCGCCCCTTTCTTCGCCGCACGCTTCGCGACCTGGTAAGAGACTTCCGTCATGTTGCCGTAGTTGCCGGTAAACTTGATGCTGTCGAACGGCACCATCTGCGCTGCAGTGGCGTTGTTCAGCTCTTCAATTTTGGTACCGTCAGGCAGCGTAACGGAGTAACGGCCACCTTTCGTGGACTGCGTTTCGAAGAAACGTCCCACTTCAGCGCTTGGGGCAGCCGTCGTTGCTACGCCTGGAATTTCAACTTTCTTCGCTGCTTCGCCGCCTTTCGCTATCGCCGCGCGACCTGCTTCTGAATTCGCCGGGATGGCATCCGGGCTCTGCAGAACACGTTTTTTCGCATCTTTTTTATAGATGAACGCGGTAATACGCTGGTTGCCACCCTGGTTAGCATCGACCTGACGCACGATGAAGAAAGAGTAGGCCCCTTTCTCTTTCGCGGCTTTGGTGATGGCATCGTTCACTTCAGGCTGGCTGCGATAGAAGCCCTGAACGGTGACGGTGTCGTATGGTTCCAGCTCAATCGCCTGATCTTTCGGCAGTTCAACAACACCGTTGATCACGCGGTTTTTCGGTGCGTCAGCTTTTGGCGCATTGTCTTTGAACAGCGCGATGGTCACGCGCAGGTTACCGCTGTTGCCGTAATCGGACTGGTCAACGACATAAAACGAGGCCGCCCCGTTTTTATCAGCGGCTTTTGATGCAGCGGCGACAGCGTCGCCAATAGAATTATAACGACCCACAATGACCGTATGGTCAAAAGGTTTTAACGCTGCCGCTTGCTCCGGCGTTAACTCTGTTGCGGCATTCGCAGACAGGGCGGTCGCGGAAAGAAGTGCGGACGCCAGGAGTGTGTTCTTAAGCTTCATAAAAATGATCCTTCGCCTTGCGCAAACCATGTACTGGTATTGTTGTTAATTTGAGACGGTCCCGATTATTGCATTTAAAACCCGTCGCTGTCTGCGCCATTTTTCACTGCCTGTGCTTACTGAATCACCGAATTCGATAACATTTAGTGATATGTTGAAAAAACACGCGTTTGACAAGTAAAACTGATAAAGCATATGACTTTTACAAGTTAATTTAATGTTAATAAGTTGTTCTGTCATGGCGCTATATCATGTTTTTACCGCTTCGCTTGCGCGATTTATCGGTTCTGGCAGTGAATTTAAGGTAAATATCACTGTCAGTGACGCCGATCGCTTATTTTTCACAGATAAAGTAAGAAATAGTGTTTTCTGGCGGTAGATCACGGGCGCTATTTTCAGTAGGTTATAGACAGTTTGTTACTGTTTTATTTTCCGGGGTTAATCATCTCTCGTCGCTCGCGCGATGGCGAAAATTGATACAAACCGCGGGCATTTATCGATAAACCATCATCAAAAACCGATGGAAGGGAAAACTATGCGTATTGGGGTACCAAAAGAACGGTTAGCCAATGAAACCCGCGTAGCGGCAACACCGAAAACGGTGGAGCAACTGCTTAAACTGGGTTTTACGGTCGCGGTTGAAAGCGGCGCGGGCAAACTGGCGAGTTTCGATGACGAGGCCTTTATCCAGGCTGGCGCGGAAGTGGTCGACGGTGCTGACGTCTGGCAGTCGCCGGTGATTCTGAAGGTCAACGCACCGGAAGAGAGTGAGATTGCGTTGCTGAATCCGGGAACAACCCTGGTGAGCTTCATCTGGCCTGCGCAAAACCCGGAGCTGATGGAGAAGCTGGCGGCCCGCGGCGTGACCGTGATGGCAATGGACTCCGTGCCGCGCATTTCGCGCGCGCAGTCGCTGGATGCCTTAAGCTCCATGGCAAACATTGCCGGCTACCGCGCCATTGTTGAAGCGGCCCACGAGTTTGGTCGCTTCTTTACCGGTCAAATCACCGCCGCGGGTAAAGTCCCTCCGGCGAAAGTGATGGTGATTGGCGCAGGCGTGGCGGGCCTTGCCGCAATCGGTGCGGCAAACAGCCTGGGCGCTATCGTACGCGCTTTTGACACCCGTCCTGAAGTAAAGGAACAGGTCCAGAGTATGGGCGCCGAATTCCTTGAGCTGGACTTCAAGGAAGAAGCAGGCAGCGGCGATGGTTACGCGAAGGTAATGTCCGAAGCCTTCATCAAAGCCGAAATGGAACTCTTCGCCGCTCAGGCGAAAGATGTCGACATTATTGTCACCACCGCGCTTATCCCGGGTAAACCGGCGCCGAAGCTGATCACCCGTGAGATGGTTGACTCCATGAAGCCGGGCAGCGTGATTGTCGACCTGGCCGCCCAAAACGGCGGTAACTGTGAATATACCGTTCCAAATCAGGTAACCACGACCGCTAACGGCGTGAAGGTGATCGGCTATACCGATCTGCCGGGCCGTCTGCCAACGCAGTCTTCTCAGCTCTACGGCACTAACCTCGTTAACCTGCTGAAGCTGCTTTGCAAAGAGAAAGACGGCAACGTCACGGTTGATTTCGACGATGTGGTGGTGCGCGGCGTCACGGTGGTCCGTGAAGGTGAAATTACCTGGCCTGCGCCGCCTATTCAGGTTTCTGCTCAGCCTCAGGCGGCAACGAAAGCGGCACCTGAGCCAAAAGAACCCGCCAAACCCGCTTCTCCATGGCGCAAATACGCGATCATGGCGCTGGTGATTATTCTGTTCGGCTGGCTGGCTGACGTCGCACCAAAAGAGTTCCTCGGCCACTTTACCGTCTTCGCGCTCTCCTGCGTCGTGGGCTACTACGTGGTGTGGAACGTCTCCCATGCGCTGCATACGCCGCTGATGTCGGTAACTAACGCCATCTCCGGGATCATCGTGGTGGGGGCGTTACTGCAGATTGGTCACGGCGGCTGGATCAGCTTCCTGAGCTTTATCGCGGTGCTGATCGCCAGTATCAATATTTTCGGTGGTTTCACCGTGACTCAGCGCATGCTGAAAATGTTTCGTAAAGGCTAAGGGGTAGCATATGTCTGGAGGATTAGTGACAGCTGCATATATTGTTGCTGCAATCCTGTTTATTTTCAGTCTGGCGGGGCTTTCCAAACACGAAACGTCTCAGCAGGGGAATAACTTTGGTATCGCCGGGATGGCGATTGCGCTGATTGCCACCATCTTCGGGCCGGATACCGGCAACGTGGCGTGGATCCTGGTAGCGATGATCATCGGCGGCGCGATTGGTATTCGCCTGGCAAAACGCGTTGAAATGACCGAGATGCCGGAGCTGGTTGCCATTCTGCACAGCTTCGTGGGTCTGGCTGCAGTGCTGGTGGGCTTCAACAGCTACCTGTATCACGAACCGGGTCTGGAACCGATTCTGGTGAACATCCACCTGACGGAAGTGTTCCTCGGTATCTTCATCGGTGCGGTGACCTTCACCGGCTCCATTGTGGCGTTCGGCAAGCTGCGCGGGAAGATCTCCTCTAAACCGCTGATGCTGCCAAACCGTCATAAGCTGAATCTGGCGGCGCTGGTGGTGTCGTTTGTATTGCTGGTGGTCTTCGTGCGTACCGAAAGCGTCGGCCTGCAGGTACTGGCGTTGCTGGTAATGACCATCATCGCGCTGGCGTTTGGCTGGCACCTGGTGGCGTCCATCGGCGGTGCGGATATGCCGGTGGTTGTCTCGATGCTGAACTCCTACTCCGGTTGGGCGGCAGCGGCGGCAGGCTTTATGCTGAGCAACGACCTGCTGATCGTCACCGGTGCGCTGGTGGGTTCTTCCGGTGCGATCCTGTCTTACATCATGTGTAAGGCGATGAACCGCTCGTTCATCAGCGTCATCGCCGGTGGTTTCGGGACCGATGGATCTTCTTCCAGTGCGGATGAAGAAGTGGGTGAGCACCGTGAAATTTCTGCGGAAGATACCGCAGACATGCTGAAAAACTCGCATTCCGTGATCATCACTCCGGGCTACGGCATGGCGGTGGCGCAGGCGCAGTATCCGGTTGCGGAAATCACCGAGAAGCTGCGCGCGCGTGGCATCAAGGTTCGCTTTGGTATTCACCCGGTGGCAGGGCGCCTGCCTGGCCACATGAACGTGCTGCTGGCGGAAGCGAAAGTGCCTTACGACATCGTGCTGGAAATGGATGAGATCAACGATGATTTCGCCGACACCGACACCGTGCTGGTTATTGGTGCTAACGATACCGTTAACCCTGCGGCGCAGGACGATCCGGGTAGCCCAATCGCAGGTATGCCTGTTCTCGAAGTGTGGAAGGCGCAGAACGTGATCGTCTTCAAACGCTCCATGAATACCGGCTATGCCGGGGTTCAGAACCCGCTGTTCTTCAAAGAGAACACCCACATGCTGTTTGGCGATGCCAAAGCCAGCGTGGATGCGATTCTGAAAGCGCTGTAAGTTGCGTTGAAACGAAAAAACCGCCGAATTCGGCGGTTTTTTTATTGCCGGGTGGCGCTGACGCTTACCCGGCCTACGGTTTTGTTGGCCCGGCAAGCCTGCGCCGCCTGGCGTCAGGCGTTAATCGTCTTCAGGATCGTCCAGCTCAACCGGCGTCTGATACTCATCCGGCTTAATGACCAGCAGGTCGCAGCGCAGATGGTCGATCACCTGTTCGGCGGTATTGCCGAGGAAGGCGGCAGAAATACCGGTTCGGCCAATGGTGCCCAGCACCACAATCCCCGCCTGCAGGTGTTCCGCCAGGTCCGGGATCACCTCTTCAGGCAGCCCTTTTTCCACGTGAGTCATTTTCTCATCGATGCTGAATTTCTGGCGCAGCGCTTTCATGGCCAGCAGATGCTGACCGCGGATCGCGTCGTTGTACACGCTCGGGTCAAATTCAGGGAGCTCAATAGCAATGTTAATCGGGGTGACCGGATAGGCGCCAACCAGATGCACTTCGGTATGATTCACCTGATCGGCAAGCTGGATGGTCTCCTTCACCAGCTTCTCGTTCAGCGAATTGTGGTAATCCTCTTCGCTCGCGAGGTTTACCGCCACAACGGCTTTCCCGCCTTCAGGCCACGGCTGGTCTTTCACCATCCAGACCGGGCAAGGGCATTTGCGCAGCAAGTGCCAGTCGGTCGGAGTGAAGATCACGGATTCCAGCTTGTCGTGCTGGTGCGCCATCTTCAGCAGCAGGTCGTGCCCACCGGCGACAATTTCCTGGATGATGGCTTCGAAAGGTCGGTTATGCCAGACCACTTTAATATCAATGGGCACGCCCGCTTCCAGGTAATACTTCGCCTGTTCACGGATCCACGCGGTACGCTGGCTGATGACGCCCTGACGCATAGCGGTGCGCTCGTCAGGCGACAGAAGGGTGGTCATCTCATACGAGAAGTCATAGATCGGCAAAAACGCTTTGATTTTGCCACCAATCCGTTGATGTAAATACACAGCACGTCGTAATGCCGGCTGATCGTCCTGATTCGGATCGATAGCTACCAGCATGTTTTGATACTTGGCCATACAGGTCTCCTTACTACTGTCACCACAGTCTGTAATTAAAAGAGTAACCTATATATCCTGAATGAAACAGAGGGGAGGTTTTGCCAGATCAATAATTCATGAAAATTTATCAGAGGAAAAGTACCGTCGTCGTCACCGCGATAAACGCAATAAACAGCAGCACCATCACCGCTATCGCAAAGGTCGTGGAATCCTGGACGTAGGTTTTTTCTTCCCCCTTCATCGGGCCGACAAGCATGATCCAGATGAAGATAAAGGTCACAGAGGCAATCACGACTGAAACGAAAAACAAACTTTCTCTCAATTCATAACCTCAACGAGAACCTTTCGGGCGCTGTGTGGGGACGTGCTACGGTGAAAATTTCTTGAAACGGAAGTGATTACACCAGACCAATAAATCACAAGAATTTATGGTCTGGTCATCAACATGCGGAGAGTTACGCCACGTTGCGGGCGTGCCCGGCAAGAACGGCAAGCGCTTCACCGTTTTCGATAGTGATGTATTTACCTTTAACGGCCAGCATCCCGCTTTTCTGGAAACGGCCCAGCAGACGGCTGATGGTTTCCACGGTCAGACCCAGGTAGTTGCCGATATCGCCACGCGTCATCGTCAGACGGAATTCACGCGGCGAGAAGCCACGCTCGGCGAAGCGGCGGGAGAGGTTGTAGATAAACGCGGCCAGGCGCTCTTCTGCGTTCTTTTTAGAAAGCAGCAGAATCATGTCCTGATCGCCTTTGATCTCACCGCTCATCAGACGCATCATCTGCTGACGCAGGTTAGGCATCTTACCGGACAGATCGTCCAGGGTTTCAAACGGGATTTCGCAAACCATTGAGGTTTCGAGTGCCTGAGCAAAGCTCGGGTGATGGCCCGTGCCGATGGCATCAAAGCCCACCAGGTCACCCGCCAGATGGAAGCCGGTGATCTGCTCATCACCCTGTTCGGTGATGGTGTAGCTTTTGATGGTGCCAGAACGGATAGCATAGAGCGATTTCAGTTCGTCTCCCGCTTTAAACAGCGTCTGCCCTTTCTGAATAGGCTTTTTGCGCTCGATGATATTATCAAGCTGATCGAGTTCATGCTCATTCAGGGTAAACGGGATACAGAGCTGGCTGATGCTGCAATCCTGGCAATGGATAGCACAACCGCCAGACTGAATGCGTCGTATAATTCGCTTTTCCGGGATCATAGGTTTGCTCAAGCCTTAATTGATATTGGTCAATTTTAACATCTTTTTGGTAAGTACGTAAGCCTGACAAACCCTCAATAAGGACAAGAGACGGCAACGTGTCGCCATCTTCTTGAAATTCCACAGCTTGATTATGGATTTTTAGCCTAACCGGTAGAAAATTAAGCACAAAAAGCCTGGGAGCTAGAGCAGGAGATACCCTTCGTGACGCAGTAACCACTCTTTGCGCTGCACGCCGCCGGCATAGCCTGTCATGGTACCGTTGCGGCCAATGACGCGATGGCAGGGCACCACGATGCTGACCGGGTTAGAGCCGTTGGCGGCACCCACCGCGCGTGCGGCCCCCGCGCGGCCTAGCTGTTCCGCGAGCTGGCCGTAATGCATCACCTGCCCGCACGGAATCGACCGCAGCGCCTGCCACACCTCGCGCTGAAAAGGCGTGCCTGCCGTGGCGGTCGGCAGAGTATCAATGATGCTGAGATCGCCTTCGAAATAGGCCGCAAGCTTGTCGCTCAGCCCGCCCGGGTTGGTGGCGCGGATACGTTCATACCCCTGCGAGCGGTAGTGAACATTGAGCAGTTCTTCCATCCGGTCGCTGTGCTCTTCCCATTCGACGGCGCGCAGGCAGAACTGCTCGTCCGCGATCACCCACAGCGGCCCGAGCGGCGTCGCAATCTTATCTTCGAGTAATCTCAGCATCCTCATTCCTTTAGTTCAGCCTCGGGTAAATCCCCGGCCCAATCGGCAGGCCGACAAGATACCATGCCACCAGCATCACCAGCCATACCCCTAAAAAGATAAGCGGGTAGGGTAAAACCAGCGAATAGTAGGTACCCAGTTTGGCCTCGGGTTTATAGCGCTGCAGGAAGCCTAAAAACAGCGGAACAAACGGCGAAACCGGCGCCAGCGGAATCACCGAGGAGTCCGCGATGCGGAACAGGATCTGGGCAAACGCAGGATGAAAACCCAGCATCATAAACATCGGTACGAAGATCGGGGCCAGAATCGACCAGATGGCGGAGCCGCTGGCGATAAACATGCACAGCAGGGATGACAGCAGCGCCAGGCCGACAAACGCCGGTACGCCGCTTAGCCCGGCCGCCTCCAGCGCGTCGGTCAGGCCCACGGCCATAAACTTGCCCATATTGCTCCAGTTAAACATCGCCACAAACTGCGCCAGCGGGAACACCATCACGATAAAGCCCGCCATCTCCTTCATCGGCTCGATCATCAGCTGCGGCAGATCGCCCTGACGGCGGATCTTACCGGTCGCGATACCGTAGGCGAGCGAAACGACAAAGAAGAAGAGGATAATCAGCGGCACGATGCCCTGAATAAACGGCGACGGCAGGATGGTATGTTTAACCGGATCGCGCAATATACCGTTTTCCGGCACCACCATCAGCGCCACCAGCGCGATAAAGGCCAGCGAGACAACGCCCGCCACGCGCAGGCCGAAGCGCTGCTCTTTGCTCAGGGTTTCCAGCTTTTCATCGCTACGGCCTTCCCATTTACCCAGCCGCGGCTCGATGATTTTATCGGTAATCAGCCCGCCGACAATCGTCAGGACAATCACTGAGCTCGCCATAAAGTACCAGTTGTCGATCACGCTGACGTGCATGGCCGTATCAATGGTCTTCGCCGCCTCCGTGCTGATGCCAGAGAGCAGCACGTCGGTGGTGACGATCAGCAGGTTAGCGGTAAATCCGCAGCCCACGCCCGCAATCGCCGACAGCAGGCCTGCCACGGGATGACGCCCGACGGCGAGGAAAATCAGCGCCCCCATCGGCGGCATGATCACCAGCGCGGCGTCGGAGGAGATATGGCTGAAGAAGGCGATAAACAGCACCATATAGCTCGCGTAACGCGCGCTGACGTGAGAAGCCATCTTCACCATTAATGCGGGCAGCAAGCCCACGCGTTCAGCCAGCCCGGCGCCCAAAACCAGCGCCAGAATGGCGCCCAGCGGGGCGAAGCCGCTGAAGTTTTTGATGACGTTGGGTAAAAACCAGTGCAGCCCGTCAACGCTGAGCAGGTTTTTCACCGCCACCAGGCTGCCGTCAGCCGGGCTGCGCACGCTCACGTCAAAGGCGGAGAGCACGGCGGTGGCGACCATTAAAATCACAATCAGATAGATAAACAGCAGGAAAGGGTGCGGCACTTTATTGCCGATCCTTTCAACCCAGCCATAGAGCTTACCGGATGGGGAATGCGAAGGTATGGATGACATACTCATGGGCGTTCCTCGGGAGTGTTGTGTTGTTGTGTTGTGTTTTTTTATTTTAAAGGTGACGGTGTCACGCCCTGTGGGATCGGACACACGTACGGTTTTTCTTGTATTTGTTGTTCGAACTCTTCACGGCATTTTTTCAGCAGCGCCGCGTCCTGCAGCAGATTGAGCGCGGTTGCGCCCATCACTTTTCCGGCCAGCAGCATGCCTTTGTGGGCAATGGAGGTACGGCCCTGCGCCACCAGCTGCCAGGTGTGCAGCGGCGTGCCGACGGTAAAGCAAGGGCTGAAGCACTGGGCGACCGGCATTTTCCAGCTGACGTCGCCCACGTCGGTTGAACCCGCCAGCACGTTGTCGGTGATGGCATAGGGCGCGACTTCATCCACCAGCAGCGTCTCCTGATGGCGCCGGGCAAAGGCTTTACCCGCGTCACCGCCCGTCGCGGCAATATTTTTCAGGCTGTTTTGCAGATCGTTGGGCGTCAGGGTGGCGCGGATCTCGCGGGCGAAGGCGCGTTCCTCCTCCGTCCAGAGCGGCGTGCCGTAGTGCTGCAACGCGCGATACATCGCCGCTTCAAGCGTGCGGTTCGGCAGGTAGCTGGAGCAGGCTTTATCAAAGCGGCACTCGACGGTGGTTTCGGTCATCATCGCCGCGCCCTGGGCGATTTTTTCGATGCGTTCGTAGATCTGCTGCGCATCGGCCATCTCCGGGGCGCGGATCAGGTACAGCACCTCCGCCTGCGCCTGCACCACGTTGGGCGAAATCCCGCCGGTGTCGGTGATGGCGTAATGGACGCGCGCTTTCTCAATGATGTGTTCGTTGAGGAAGTTTGTGCCGGTGGTCATCAGCGTCACGGCGTCAAGCGCGCTGCGTCCCAGATGGGGGGAGTTGGCCGCGTGTGCCGCCACGCCGTGAAAACGCCAGGCGGCCTGAATATTCGCCAGCGTGCTGACGTTAAACATCCCGGCGAAGGCTTCCGGATGCCAGGTGACGGCGGCATCGACGTCATCAAACAGGCCTTCGCGCACCATAAAGGTTTTCCCGGAGCCACCTTCCTCGCCGGGACAGCCATAAAAACGCACCGTTCCGCTGCCGCCGTGCTGCTCCAGCCAGCTTTTCACCGCCACCGCGCCCGCAAGCGCCGCGGTGCCTAAGAGGTTATGCCCGCAGCCGTGGCCGTTGGCTCCCGGCGTGGCGGATTGCGCCGTCGCGCAGTGCGCCTGCTGGCTTAGCCCGGCCAGCGCGTCGTATTCGCCCAGCAGGGCGATGACCGGTTTCCCGCTGCCGAAGCTGGCGATAAAGGCATTTGGAATACCGCCGGCCTCGCGCGTCAGCGTGAAGCCCTCGGCCTCAAGCTCGCTGGCGAGCCGCTCGGCGGACCAGAACTCTTCAAAGCGGGTTTCAGGACGATCCCAGATCGCGTCGGCAATATCGGTTAACGTCCGACATCGCGTGTCGATCGCATCGGCAATAAAAGCGTAGTTCTCCTGCATTACACACCTCGCGTCCACGGGAAATTGAGCGCAGTTCGCGCCAGCGTTTCAATGGCAATCGCCATGACCTGCTCATCGAAGTCGAATTTTTCGTTGTGATGTCCGGCGCTCAAATCCGTGCCGAACACCATATAGGACGCCATGCCGCCGTTCTCCTGCACGCGGGCCATCATCAGCGTGGCGTCTTCGGAACCCGCTGGCGCTTTCACCTTGTCGATGGCGTGAATAACCCCGGAAACCTGGCTCGCCTGTTCGCGCAGATAATCCACCCACGCCGGTGTCGGCGCGCTGGACGTCGCGGCCCCCATCAGGCGCATCTCAGCGCGCACGCCGTAGAGCGCCGCTGCGCCGGTAATGACCGCCTGCGCGCGTTCAAAGACGTACTGATTAATCGCTTCGCTTTCACCGCGGGTTTCAACCTTTATCAGAGCATTCGCGGGCACCACGTTGCGTCCGCTGCCCGCCTGCATCACCCCGACGTTCACCCGGGAGGCGCCGTCGCTGTGCGGGGCGATGCTGTGCAGGGCGAGGGCGGCCTGCGCGGCGGCGAGCAGGGCGTTACGTCCGTCCTCCGGCTTACCGCCCGCGTGTGCGGCAACGCCGGTAAAGTTCACGTCGAACTTGGTGGTGGCCATAAAGTTATCGCTGCCGCAAATCACCGTTCCGGCAGGGACGCCGGTACCAATATGGATGGCCGTAAAATAGTCCACGTCGTCCAGCGCCCCGGCGGCAACCATGGCGCGCGCCCCGCGGGTGCCTTCTTCGGCTGGCTGGAAGATCAGCTTGATGGTGCCGTTGAGCTGTGCGTCATTCTGCTTAAGCACCTGCGCCAGCCCCAGACCAATAGCGGTGTGGCCGTCGTGCGCGCAGGCGTGCATCATGCCCGCGTTGCAGGAGGCAAACCCGTCGCGGAACGGGCGATGGCTTTCATCCAGCGCTTCGCTTAAGTCAAGGGCATCCATGTCGACGCGAAACGCCAGGGTCGGTCCAGGGCGGCCGGTATTGAGGGTCGCCACAATGCCGGTAAACCCGCCTTCAAACGGCGCCAGCCATTTCTCAGGCGCGCCCTGCGCCCGCGCGCGGGCAAACTCTTGCGCCAGGGTAGCGGCATCGGGCAGCCCCATCCGGCTTTCGGCATCGACGACGTCGCGGCCCATCGCCAGTTCGTAGCCCAGCGAGTCGAGGATTTCCGCGACTTTCGCGGCCGTTCGAAACTCTACCCAGCCGGATTCCGCAAAATGGTGAAAATCGCGACGCCATGCGCTCAGCTGCGGGGATAGTGTCTGGATGTACTGCGCCAGTGTGTCCATATCTGTTCCTGTCATCATTAAAATATGTGAACTGCTTCACGCTGTGATAGATTTTACTTATCACTAACCGATTTTTCACAGTTTTAACCGTTCAGGAATTACCCTCGCACATCCCTTTCCATTAAAGTAGATGACAGTTTCTTTACTCTGATAAACAACGGTTATCGGTCGGGCTATGACATTCCAGATTAAATTTCATCAAATCCGGGCGTTTGTTGAGGTAGCGCGTCAGGGCAGCATTCGCGGTGCCAGCAGGACGCTGAATCTTTCCCAGCCGGCGCTGACCAAATCCATCAAAGAGCTGGAGGAGGGCATGGCGGCGCAGCTTTTCGTGCGCAGGAGTAAGGGCGTCGCGTTGACCGAATGCGGTGAGGGTTTTTACCAGCGTGCCAGGTTGATTCTGGAAGAGCTGCGCGCGGCGCAGGATGACATCCGTCAGCGGCAGGGTGAGCTGGCCGGGCAGATCAACATCGGGATGGGGGCCAGCGTTTCACGCACGCTGATGCCCGCCGTTATCACCCGCTTTCATGCGCAGCATCCGCAGGTCAAGGTGCGGATTATGGAAGGGCAGCTGGTATCGATGATCAATGAATTACGCCAGGGCGAGCTGGACTTCACCATCAACACCTATTATCAGGGACCTTACGACCAGGAATTTACGTTTGAAAAGCTCTTCGAAAAACCGTTTGCGGTATTTTGTCGGGAGGGGCATCCGGCAATGGGGGCAACGTCAATTAATGAGCTCCTGCATTATAACTGGACAATGCCGACGCCGCGGGGAAGTTATTATAAGCAATTAGAGGAGGTATTTAGTCATCGTTCGCAAATACCGCGAATTGGTGTGGTTTGCGAAACATTTTCTTCCTGTATTAGCCTGGTCGCGCAAAGTGATTTTTTAAGCATATTGCCGCAGGAGCTAGGCTGTGACCCGCTGCTGGCACACCGTCTGGTCATGCTGCCGGTTGTCGAATCGCTTCCTAAAGCAACCTATTATTTAATTCAGCGCCGTGATTCACGTCAGACGCCCCTTGCTGAGTCATTAATTACGCAGTTCAGAAGGGAAGCGAGAAAAATAATCGTCGCGTGAAATGCAGATTAAAAAAAACAGGATCTGCCCGACATCAGACAGACCCTATAGTACACACAGCAGTGCGTCCTTTCGCCAATCCTGGGTATTATTTCCATGAGGCAGGTATATTTAGGTATAACACCTTTTCTGAAAAATGAAAGGCGGGCGAGTGATTGATTTCACGAAATTTTAACATAAATCACGTATTTTACCTTTGCTGAAATTTTAGTTAAGTCTGATTTAAATCTATTTAATAATTACTATATATATTCATCAGGTTAATATTATTACCGCGCATTGCCCCGTAACGGTGATTGAGGCCGGTCTCTGGCGCAGGTATAGTACAGCCCTCGGATGTAGCCGGAGGATGTCCATGAACCCTGACGACAAATCATTTTTTCTTGACGCCATGGAAGATGTCCAGCCCCTGAAGCGCTGCGCGGATATTCACTGGCAGCCCAGCCGCAATACGCGGACGCGCGAGGAGGTGGATAGCGAACAGCTGGATAACTTCCTGACGCTGGATTTTCTTGACATGCTTCCCCTGGAAGAACCGCTGGCGTTCCAGCGCGAAGGGGTACAGCAGGGCGTTATCGATAAGCTGCGCTCGGGGAAATATGCCCGCCAGGCCAGCTTAAACCTCCTGCGCCAGCCCGCCGAACGCTGCCGTCAGATGCTCTATTCTTTTATTCGCCAGGCCGGACGCGACGGGTTACGCAATCTGATTATCATTCACGGGAAAGGGCGCGAGCAGAACTCGCATCCCAATGTGGTGCGCAGCTATCTGGCGCGCTGGTTAACCGAGTTCGAGGAAGTGCAGGCCTTCTGCGCGGCGCTGCCGCATCACGGCGGCAGCGGGGCATGTTATGTTTCACTGCGAAAATCGGATGAGGCAAAACGGGAAAACTGGGAGCGGCACGCCAAGCGCAGCCGCTAGCGGGCGATCTCCTCGCCCGCCGGTGACTCAGAACGTTTCCCAGTTGCTGTCGGTGGAGGCGGTTGTCGTTGCCGGGCGCAGCAGCTGTGGCGTTTTCAGACTGGCCGGGCGCGGGGCGACCGCTTTTTCTTTGCCGTTCAGGCGAAACGCGGCTACCGCCTGGCGCAGCTGCTCGGACTGATCTTCCAGTGCCGCAGCCGCCGTGGCGGACTCCTGCACCAGCGCGGCGTTTTGCTGCGTCACGCTGTCCATCTGCGAAACGGCCAGGCTCACCTGCTCAATACCGCGGCTCTGCTCGTCAGAGGCTGATGAAATCTCACCCATAATATCGGTCACGCGGGTGACGGCGGCGACAATTTCCTTCATGGTGGTGCCAGCCTCGCTAACCTGCTCAGAACCGGTATTCACCCGGCTGACGGAGTTCTCGATAAGCCCTTTGATCTCTTTCGCCGCCTGCGCGCTGCGGCTCGCCAGCGTACGGACTTCACCTGCAACAACCGCAAAACCACGGCCCTGTTCCCCGGCGCGTGCTGCTTCCACCGCGGCGTTAAGCGCCAGAATGTTGGTCTGGAACGCGATGCTGTCGATCACGCCGGTAATATGCGCAATTTGCTGCGAACTGTCGGCGATTTCGTTCATGGTGCGAACCACGTTATCCACGACGTGACCGCCGCGCGCGGCCGTTTCAGAGGCGTTTTTCGCCAGCAGCGTGGCCTGACGGGCGTTATCGGAGTTCTGCTTAACCGTCGCGGTCAGCTCTTCCATGCTGGCGGCGGTCTCTTCGAGCGAGGCGGCCTGCTGCTCGGTGCGGGCGGAAAGATCGTTGCTTCCTGCGGCAATTTCGCCTGCGCCGGTGTAGATGGAATCCGTACTTCCCCGTACGGCGCTGACGGTGGTCACCAGCGACTGCTGCATCTCATGCAGGCCCGCGGCCAGCTGGCCCATCTCATTGCGACCGGAGATAGCGATCTCCTGCGTCAGGTCACCCCCTGCAATGGCGCGAATATGGTTCATAATGGAGTGGAGGGGTTTTAACAGCAGGTGTTGTAAACCCTGCCAGATGACCACCAGAACCGCGATAACGGCCAGCAGAATCGCCGCCAGCGTCCACTGCATCTGCGTGAAGCTGCTCTGGTTCTCTTCGGTTGCGGCCTTCAGCAGGGTGTTGTTTTCGGCGCGCCAGCGGTTATAAACCGCCTCCATCTCGTCCTGCGCCTGCTGGGCGTCCAGATCGCCATAGGCCTGATAGTTGTCGGCACGCAGATACTCAATCGATAGGCGCATCACTTCGTGCATCTGGTTCCAGGACTTCTGCATCTCGTCGGTTAATGCCGCCTCCTGGCCGTTAACCTGCGGCAGCTTCTGCCACTCTTTGTTATAGGTTTCGGCTTTTGCCAGCGAGTCGGCTGCGGTGCCAAGCAGTTTATTGATCGCCGCAAGGGAAGCCGGATCGCGCTGGTTTTTCAGGTAGCGGATCGCCACCCGGGTGACGGTGACGCGCGTTTTCACCAGCGTGTTCACGCTGTCGCTCAGGCTTTCCTGCTGGGCATTGAGCACGCCGGAATTCTGGAAGTTATGGCGATCGTTGCTGACGGCAGAGTAGAACAACCCTCCCGTGACAACTTGCAACAGACAGAATATGGTGAGGGCAAAGATAATACCGGTAATCACGTGCAAATTTTTCAGCATAGCGGTCGTCCGTTAGAAAGGATGCAGAGGTACACCAATACTATCGTCGTATAGAATTTAAACTTTAATTTAACTCGCGCTTAACTAAGGGCTCCGGTGAGGAACCTGTTGTAAATCCGGATCATTTTTATGAGGAAGGTTAACATGAGCAGCATTGATAAAAGCGGGACGTACGCGCTCGGGACGCGGACGGTAAAACGACTGGGCTACGGTGCGATGCAGCTCGCCGGGCCGGGCGTCTTTGGTCCACCGAAGGATAAGCAGGCCGCGCTGGACGTGCTGCGCGAAGCGGCGGCGGCGGGGGTGAACCACATTGATACCAGTGATTTTTATGGTCCTCATGTCACTAACCAGCTGATCCGTGAGGCGCTTCACCCTTATCGGGACGATCTAACGCTCGTCACCAAGATTGGCGCCCGTCGCAACGACAAAGGTGCCTGGCTACCGGCCTTTTCCGCGCAGGAACTGACCCAGGCGGTGCATGACAACCTGCGTAATCTGCAGCTGGACGTGCTGGACGTGGTGAATCTCAGAATCATGTTTAGCGCGCACGGGCCGGCGGAAGGGTCAATTGCTGAACCGCTCTCCACCCTGGCCGAATTACAGCAGCAGGGGCTGGTGCGTCATATTGGCCTGAGCAACGTCACGGCCACCCAGGTTGCGGAAGCCCAGAAAATGGTTCCGGTGGTGTGCGTGCAGAACATGTACAACATTGTGAACCGGGGTGACGACGCGCTGGTGGATCTGCTGGCGCAGCAGGGGATCGCGTATGTGCCGTTCTTCCCATTGGGAGGCTTTACGCCACTGCAATCTTCCGGGCTGAAGGCCGTCGCGGATTCACTGGGCGCCACGCCAATGCAGGTTGCGCTGGCATGGCTGCTGCAGCGTTCCCCGAATATTCTGCTGATCCCAGGCACCTCTTCCGTAGCGCATCTGCGGCAAAACCTCGCGGCGGGGGAGCTGCGTTTGCCGCCTGAAGCACTGGAAACGCTGAATTCGCTGAGGGATTAAAAGTGACACGCGCAAAGCCTGGAGGGTGCTTCCGGCTTTGCGCGCTTAGGCTCCTGTCTGACTTTTCTGCCTGTGAAGCGCTAACGCTTCCGCCACAATCTCCTGCTTGCTCTTACGCGTCTCAAAGGCGGTGGTTCTGATGTACTCCATCAGATCGGGATCGATGCGGGCGCTCAGCATCCTGAGATCGGCCTCCTTTGCCAGACCGCGTGCAACACGCTTGTCTGGATAGTCACGGGCTGGCATTGAAAATATTCTCCAGTAAGTCTTGTTAATTCGTGCCGTAAAATATGCTTTTATCTGACTTAAAAGTCAACATGTAGTTATTGCATAGTGATGTTATTTTTTATAAGTCATAAACTAGATGACTTTTATATGACTTGTGCTGTCAGGCCTGTTAACGGCGGGCAACGTTGCTAAATTAAAACCGCTCAAACTTCAACGCGTTTGGGTTCGCCTTTGGAAATGACCTTGATCCTTGTCCATAATCCGTAATACTGTATTTATATACAGTACCTGGCGAGAAAGGCATTATGGACACTCTCTTTTCTTATCACCCAAAACAAGACATTGAATTACCTTTGTTTTTAGAACGCGTTGCCTGTGGTTTCCCCAGCCCGGCGCAGGATTATGTGGAGGATCGTCTCGATCTTAACCGGCTGGCAGTCAGACACCCCAGTGCGACCTATTTTATCAAGGTGAGTGGAGACTCCATGATTGGGGCGGGGATCGGCGACGGCGATCTGCTGGTGGTCGATCGTTCGTTAAATGCCGAACACGGGGATATCGTCGTGGCGTCGGTCGCCGGTGAGTTTACGGTGAAAGAGCTACAGACCCGTCCGGTTCTGAGACTTCTGCCGCATAATGCCCGCTATCAGCCGATTACCTTTCAGTCTGAAGAGGAGCTGCAGATCTTCGGCGTCGTCACCCACACGCTCAAAACGCATAAACATGTTCGCGCTGGTTGATGTGAATAGCTTTTACGCCTCCTGCGAGCGGGTCTTCCGCCCCGATCTGCAGGGGAAACCCATCGTGGTGGTGTCCAATAACGACGGCTGCATCATTTCGCTGTCGCGGGAGGCAAAGCAGTTCGGCATAAAAATGGGTGAGCCGTATTTTAAATTCAAAGAAAAGCTATATCCGTCAAAAGTTTACGTCTTTAGCTCGAACTATGCGCTGTATGCCGATCTCAGCAGTCGGGTCATGCAGACGCTGACCGATCTCGCCCCGGCAATAGAGATTTACTCCATCGATGAAGCGTTCGTGAACGTTTCAGGGGTCAGCCACTGCCTGTCGCTGGAAGCGTTCGGTCACCAGATGCGCACAGAGGTCTTTAAAAATACGGGCCTAACCGTTGGCGTCGGTATTGCCCCGACCAAAACCCTTGCAAAGCTGGCCAACTATGCGGCGAAACGCTGGGCCAGCACGGGCGGCGTGGTCGATCTCTCAGGCCGCGAGCGGCAGCGTAAGCTGCTGGAAAAGGTTCCGGTAGAGGAGGTGTGGGGCGTAGGGCGGCGCATCACGAAAAAGCTCAACGCTATGGGCATTACCACGGCGCTGGAGCTGGCGGAAGCGTCGTCCTGGGTCATCCGCAAACATTTCAACGTGGTACTGGAGCGGACGGCCCGCGAGCTGCGCGGTGAGCCCTGTCTTGATCTGGAGGAGTTCACCCCCACCAAGCAGCAAATCATCTGTAGCCGTTCGTTTGGACACCGTATTACCCAATATGAAGAGATGCACCAGGCCATTTGCGCCTACGCGGAACGCGCTGCGGAAAAACTGCGCGGCGAGCATCAATACTGTTGTTTTATCAGCGTGTTTGTGCGCACCAGCCCGCACGCGGATAACGAAATTTATTACGGCAATCAGGCTTCCGTCACCCTGATGACGCCTACCAATGACTCACGGGATATCATCCGCGCCGCCACGGAGGCGCTGGGGCGTATATGGCTCGACGGCTATCGCTATATGAAAGCCGGGGTCATGCTTGCGGACTTTTTCAGCAGCGGCGTCGCCCAGCTTAACTTGTTTGACGATAATCGCCTGCGCGCCAACAGCGCGGCGCTGATGGAAACGATCGACAGCCTGAATCATTCCGGCAAAGGGAAGATATGGTTTGCCGGGCAGGGTATTGAGAAATCCTGGGCGATGAAGCGTGAGATGCTGTCACCGGCCTATACGACGCGGTACGCCGATTTGCCGGTGGCGAAGTAGAAGATGGTTGCGTTATTTCTTTTGCGTCAACCAGGTTGCCGCAGCCGTCAGCACGCCAATCCACGGCATTTGGCCCGCTCCGGCCAGGAAGTTATGGCGATCGATCTCGTTATTTTTACGGATATCGGCAAGGCGGGTAAGCGCCTCTTTTTCATCCGCGGCGCCAATCTCCTCAAACTGTTTTTCAAACCCCTGAGCGATGAGCTGAGCGGCCGCATCGGTGTTTGCGCTCTCGATCGCAATGAGGTTCGGGCCTTTTTGGAAAAAACGGTAATCCGGCATAAGTGCTCCAGAAAGAGGAGGATACGGTAAAAACACTCTATTCCTGGCGGTTAAAAAATGCACGTGATTTACGGCGGAAATAATCAATTTTTCTTTATTATTTCAGGCAGTAACTGCTCGATTACGCTGACGACCTTTCTGACGCGCTGCGGAATAAAGCGGGCGTCAGGGTAGACGGCATAGAGGAAGCGATCGGGTAACCGCCAGTCGGGCAGCACCGGTACCAGCGTGCCCGCCTGCAGCGCCCTGTCCACGAGCGGTCGCTGCATGCCGCCGATACCCATGCCGGATTCCAGCGCCTGCAGCAGCGCGTCGCTGGTGTTGGCTCGGAAAACAGTATTCACGTTGATCTCGACCGTTTCCTCGTCGGACATCAGGCGCAGGGGGGCATCCAGCGGAATACCGCTGAACCGTACGTGTGGCAGCGTCGCCAGCTCGCTGACGGCGTGTACCACCTGAAAACCGGGAGCGGCAAACAGCGCGGCTTCAATACGCGCCAGCACGCGAGCCGCGTGCGCCTGCGGAGGCTCACTGCCCAGCCGTATCGCGACATCCACGCCCTCCGTCACCAGATCGGCAAGGCGGTCATCCAGGGAAAGCATCAGCTGCAGTTCGGGATGCAGGTGCTGCAGCGCCTGCAGATGCGGCAAAAAAATCTGCCCCAGGCCGCTCGGCAACTGGACATGGACGCGTCCCTGAACGCGATGGTCGGCAGGATGTAAACGCCTCTCCGCTTCCCCCATGGCGTCCAGCACAAGCTGCATATCACGCCGGTAACGTTCACCCTGTTCGGTCAGCTTCATCGTACGCGTCGTACGGTGCAGCAGCACCACGCCAAGCTCATCCTCAAGCGCCGCGATCTGTTGACTGACGGCGGACTGCTTAATGCCGGTCTGACGGGCGGCCGCTGAAAACGAGCCCGCTTCAGCGACGCGTAGAAAGGTAGAAATGGCGGTGAGCTTATTATTCATTTAATGATTCTGCTTATAAGTGCCATCGGTTTCAGGGGATATCTCCAGAAAAAATAATAGATCACACTGCGTCTGTCACCCTTTGCGGAGAAACACCATGAATAAGATGCAGCAACACAACGTCGCCCTGGTCGCGGGGGCCAGCGGCATTGTCGGCAGACAGCTGGTCAACACGCTCCTGCACCATCAGTGGGAAGTGATCGGCCTCAGTCGCCGCGAGGTAACCCATCCGGACGGCATTCCCATGGTGAACGTTGATTTACTGGATGCGCAGGACACCGCAAGGGCGCTGCACGCCCTGAACGGTATTACCCACATCTTTTACAGCGCCTGGGCGAACGCGGCGAACTGGACGGACATGGTTGAGCCGAACGTCACCATGCTGCGCAATCTGGTCAGCACCCTCGAAAAAACGGCACCTTTGCAGACGGTCAGCCTGATGCAGGGGTACAAAGTCTATGGTGCGCATCTGGGGCCGTTTAAAACCCCGGCGCGGGAAAGCGATCCCGGCGTGCCGGGTGCCGAATTTAACGCCGCGCAGCTCGCGTGGCTCAGCCAGTTTCAGCGGGGGAAAGACTGGCACTGGAATGCCATCAGGCCGGGCGTGGTGGGGAGCCCGGTACCGGGCAATGCCATGAACCTTGCGCTGAGCATCGCCCTGTACGCCTCCCTGTGCAGGGCGCAGGGTTTACCGCTGCGTTTTCCCGGTTCGGAACAGGCCTGGCACAGCATCGTTGACCATACCGACGCCGGGCTGCTGGCCGAGGCCACGCTGTGGGCCGCCGCGTCACCTGCGGCACAGAATCAGGCGTTCAACGTAAACAATGGCGATATCTGGCGCTGGAGCGAGCTGTGGCCGCGTATTGCGCGCTGGTTTGAACTGGACTCTGCGCCGCCGGTGAGGCTGTCATTTCATCAGCTGTTTAACGACTATCGCGGCGTATGGCGCGAGCTTGCCGAAGAGGGGCTGGCGGAAGCGGATATTTTGCAGCTGAGCGACGGCCATTTTGCCGATTTTGTCTTTGGCTGGAATTACGACATGTTTGGTGACGGGAGCAAGCTGCGCAGGGCGGGCTTTACGCAAATGCAGGCGACCGATGAGATGTTTTTCAGCCTGTTCGCGCAGATGAGAGCCGCGCGGATTATTCCCTGATGAGCCTGGGCGTCCTGGGGCAGCCCAGGACGCCGGGTGCTTACTCAACCGTTAACGCATTCACAACTTCGGCCACGCTTTTCACGCTGCGGATGTTCCCAATCCCCGTGCCGAGCGCGATATAGCCTTCATCGGTATTATCTTCCAGCATGCCCAGGCGCAGGCCCCGTAATCCTCCCATCGCCTTGCCCAGCGCGTCGTTGCTTGCGCCAGCTTTATCCATCGCCGCCAGTTTTTCCGCCAGCTTGCCGGGAAGAGCGCGGTAGTAATGGGGCACGGTGCGGAAAAGCAGCAAATCGAGACCGTTGGCGGCAACGATTTTCTCTTTGACCCCCTGCGGCACGCGGCTTTCTTCCGTGCTGATAAAGACCGACCCGGCAAACACGCCTTCCGCGCCCAATGCATGCGCCGCTCTGGCGGTGCGGTTATCGGTAATGCCGCCCGCGGCCATCACCGGAATGTGCTTCACGGCATCGGCAATCAGCGGCACGATGGAAAAGGTGCCAAGCGCCGTTGCGGGTAACGTTCCACCCTCATCAAAACCGGTGGCGACGATAATGTCAGCCCCCATTTCTTCTGCGAGGCGGGTGTTCTCCGGCGTTGGGTTGATGTCGCGGTAGATAATGGCGATACCCGCCTCTTTTAACTCGCGGAACAGGGCGGGAATAATGCTGCCTTCCCCGTAGCCCGTATACACCACGACCCTGACGCCTTCGTCTTTCACCACCTGAAGAATAGGCCCAGTCCAGACGTCATTAACGGCCGTGGGGATCAGGTTCACGCCAAACGGTTTCTCGGTCAGCCGTTTGGTTTTACGAATTTCTTCGCGCATTTTTTCGGCGGTCTCTTCCGGCGTGGAGACCGCGGTGTCGGCGGTTAAACCGGCATTGGGCCCCAGCACGCCGAGCCCTCCGGCATTGCTGACCGCAGCAACTAAACGGGCATCCGTGAGCCAGGATAACGGCCCCTGAATAACAGGTTTTTCGATGCCCAGGATCTGACAAATACGGTTATTTTTCATAGCAGACTCTCCCTCACGTTTGAATGGGGAAGAGTGTAGGGCGGAGGATTGTTAGGAAAAATAGCCAAAAAGATTCATCACTGTTATAAAATTAATAACAATCACATTATTCTGCTCGCGGCAAAAGCATTCCTTATGCAAATAAACCTCTTTGAAGCTCTTCGAATTTTTATTGAAATTGTCGAGTCAGGCAGTCTTAGCCAGGCGGCGGAGAATCTGCAGATCCATCGTCCGGCAGTCACCAAAGCGTTACAGCTTCTGGAGCAGCACAGCGGCACGCGGCTACTGCAGCGCACAACGCGTCGGATTAGCCTGACCCCGGATGGGGAAGCGTTTTATCGCCGGAGCAAACCCCTGCTGGCGCAGGCGGACGAATTGCTGGAGTCGTTTGGTACGGACCGGGCAATACACGGCCAGCTGCGTGTGGATATGCCGGTCTCTTTTGCCACGCTGCGGGTGATACCCAATCTGCCTGATTTTTATCGTCAGCATCCTGAGATCGACATCATTCTGAGCAGCTCTGACCGCCGTCGGGATATGCTGCGGGATGGCCTGGACTGCGTGCTGCGGGTGGGAGAGCTGGAGGACGGCGAGTATATCGCGCGTAAAATCGGGAACATCAAAATCACGACCTGCGCCAGCCCGGCCTGGCTGGCAAAGCACGGTACGCCAGAAACGCCGGATGATTTATACAAACATCAGGCCATCAACTGGATTAATAACCGCAGCCGACAAATTCATCCGTGGACGTTTACCACGCCAGAAGGCATCGCGGAGATTACCCTGCCCGGTAAGCTTGTCGTGGATAACTCCGAGGCCTACATCGCGGCAGGTCTGGCCGGACTGGGGTTAATGCAGGGGATGAATCTCTTTCTCCAGCCTTACATTGACCGCGGTCTTCTGGTTGAAGTCCTGCCGGACTATCGCTCGCCGGACCGCAAGCTGTCACTGCTCTATCCACACCGCCACCTCTCCCGCAAGGTGCGGGTCTTTACCGAGTGGCTGGAGAGTCTGGTGTGAAAGCGGCCAGCTCGTGACACAGCGCGCCAATCTGTTCTACGGCGTTCAGCAGGCGGGGCGTGGGTTCGTTTGCGCAGTTCAGCCGCAGAAAGTGCGTTAACTCTGCGGCAGGTGAAAACAGAGGGCCAGGGCTGACGCCAATGCCCAGCGCCAGCGCGCGACGATGCACCTCCAGCGCGTTGACCCGCTGAGGCAGTTCAACCCACAGCAGGAAACCGGCAGCGGGCACGTTAACGCGCGTACCGGGCGGAAAGCTCGCCTTGACCTGCGCCACGACGGCGCGAACGCCCTCTGCGATCCGGCGCTTCAGCCGCCGCAGATGGCGATCGTAGTCGCCGCTCGCCAGAACCTCGCTCGTCGCCGCTTCCAGCAGCGGGGCGCCAGCCCATTCTCCGGCCATGCGGGCCTGTAAGACCTGCGGGGTGTAGCGTCCGGCGGCGATCCAGCCGATTCGCCATCCGGGCGCAAGCGTTTTAGACAGGGAACTGCAGTAGATCACATTCCCGCTCTGGTCGAACGCCTTGCAGGCCGGAGGGCGTTGCCCCTCGCCGACCAGGTCACCGTAAACATCGTCCTCAATCAAAGGAATTTCAGCCTCTTCAAGCAGGGCAACCAGTTCCTGCTTGCGCGCGACGGGCATGCTGGCACCCAAAGGGTTTTGCACGGTGGGCGAGGCCAGAACGGCCGCAGGGCGGTGGCAGCGAATGGCGTCCGCCAGCGGTTCCAGCAGCAGGCCTTCCACAGGGTCGGTGGGGATCGCTAAAGCCTTCAGGCCTAAATCCTCCAGCAGCAGGAGCGTGCCAAAGTAGGCGGGCTGCTCAATCGCCACGACATCGCCCGGCTGGCACACGGCCCGAAGGGCCAGGCGCAGCGCCTGCGTCGCGCCTGCGGTAATAATGAGATCGTCCGCGCCGAACCGGGCTCCCCACTGGGCAGAACGCGCGGCAATCCTGCTTCGCAAATCCCGCCTTCCCGGAGGCAGGCTGTAGCTCTGTCCATGCGCGTCCAGGCGACGGCCCGCAGAGTGCAACGCCCGCTGCAGGGCATCTCCCGGCAGCCACGCGGGATCGGGCAGGGCGGCGCCCAGCGGGATCAGCCGGGCTTCTGCACTGCTGAACAGCGACCGGGCCACGGCGGACATTGTGACGGGGACCGGGCCCGGCGTGGAACGCGCGGGCTCCGTGCGCGGAGGCTGGCTGGTCTGACGGATGTAATAGCCTGAACGCGGGCGCGCAACGATCAGCCCTTCAGCCTCCAGGCAGCGAAGGGCCTCCAGCGCCGTCGGAAGGCTAACGCGCTCGCGTTCGGCCAGTTTGCGCGCGGAGATCATCCTGTCACCGGCGCGCAGCGCGCCGGACGTAATGGTAAGACGCAGCATATCCGCAATACGGCGATAGTGAGGAGAGGACTGGGACGGGGCAGACATGGGTAACTGTTCAGGCTAATTTTCGATAAAACTGACTATACAGCCAATGATGCGCGCCATCTATAGTGTCCGGCATGTTCAGGACAAGGAGGCATTATGCACAGCGATAACTTCAACATTTCCACCTATTTCAAACGCATAAACTACACCGGACCGGCGGGTGCCGATACGGCCACCCTGCATGCGCTGATGCGTCATCAGCTCTTTTCCGTTCCCTTTGAAAATCTGGACGTGCAGGCGGGCAAAGTTGTCTCGCTGGCGCCAGACGATATCGCCGATAAGGTGTTAACGCAGGGGCGCGGCGGCTACTGCTATGAGGTAAACGGGCTTTTTGCCATGGCGCTGGCGGCGTTAGGGATCTCTTACCGCTTCGTGGCGGCGCGCCCGATGTTCTACCCCGTGCGGCGGCCGAAAACCCACATGGCGATCGTCGCTGAGGTAGATAGCCGACAGTGGCTTTGCGATCTCGGGTTCGGCAGCTACGGCATTCGTGCGCCGATGGCGCTGGACACGCTTGATGTGGATATCATGCAGGATTTCGACACGTTTCGGCTAAGCCGCGGCGCGGAGGGTGAGTATCTGCTTGAGGCGAAGGTTGAGGGAGAGTGGGCCCGGCAGTACGGCTTTGATCTCACCCCTCAGGAATGGATTGACTTCGTTCCGGCCAACTACCTTAACTCCACGCACCCGGATGCCATCTTTGTGCAGAAGCGGGTGGTGGTGCAACACAGCCCGGAGGGACGCCAGATTTTGCTGGGCGATATGCTGAAAACCATCACGGCGAACGGCACTGAAACGCGGAAACTGGCGGAGGATGAAATCCGCCATGTCCTGAAAGACCGTTTTGCGCTGACCGCCGCGTAATCTGCCGGGAAACGGTGGAGCCTCAGCGCAGTCCGTCTTCTGTGGCGTTGCGCTGAGCTCCCCACTGTAACAGCAGGCTAAACGACGCGGGTAATACGGTCAGCGTCACCAGCGTCGCGACCAGCAGCCCGCCGATAATCGCATAGGCCATTGGCCCCCAGAAGACCTGATGAGAGATCGGGATCATGCCCAGAATGGCGGCGCAGGCGGTCAGGCAGATGGGCCTGGCCCGGTGCTCCGCGGCCGCCATAATCGCGGCATCGTTTGCCATCCCCTGAGCAAGATTGCTGTCAACTTCGCTAATCAGTATCACCGCGTTGCGCACGATCATTCCCGCCAGAGCGATGACGCCCAGCAGCGCGACAAACCCCATCGGCGTGCCGCCGGGCAGCATAGCCAGCACGATCCCCGGCAGGCCAAACGGGGCCATCAGGAGGGCCAGCAGCATCCGGGAATAACGCCGCAGCTGAAGCATCAGCAGCAACAGCATGATGACCAGCGTTACCGGAAGAACGGTAAAGACGGAGCTGTTCCCCTTGTCCGATTCGGCAACCGCGCCGCCCTCTTCAATGCTGTAACCTGCGGGCAGGCTCGCGCGCAGCTTGTCGACCGCCGGACGAAGCGCCGCGGATACCGCTTCAGCCTTCAGCCCCGGGGCAAGGTCCGTTTGCACCGTGATGAAGGGCACGCGCTGCCGACGCCAGACGACCGGATCGTCCACGCCCCAGACCGGCGTCGCGACGGCGCTGAGCGGAATTTTTTTACCTTCATTCCCCTGAATCGTGAGCGAGGAGAGGGTGGAGGTGCTGTGACGTGCATCGTCCGTGGCCCGCAGCACCACGTCGACAAGGCGGTCGTTATCCCTGATGGAGGTAACAACGCTGCCGGACCAGACGGTGTTCAGCGTGCGGGCGAGGCTTTCTGACGATACTCCCGCCGCTCTGGCCGCCGTCTGATTCACCTTAAGGGTGATGACCCTCTCCGGCTCTCCGGCCGTCTGGTTAACGTCGCGTGAGAACGGGGACTGTCCAATCGCGTCCGTGAGACGGTTCGCCAACGCCCGGACCTGCAGATAATCTGGCCCGCTCACCCGGTATTTGATGGGCCAGCCGACGGGCGGCCCCAGCTCAAGGGGCGACACGCGCGTGATGATGTCGCTAAACTGCGTCGCCAGGATCCTGTTGAGCTGAGCATGCAGACGATCCCGCGCCTCAAGATCCTTAGCCACCACGACCATCTGGGCGATATTTTCATTTTCCAGCAGCACGTCCATCGGCAGGTAAAAACGGATGGCGCCCGACCCGACGTACGTCGAATAGCGATCGATGTTGCCGTTGCCTGCCAGCGCCTTTTCCAGCTTTTCCACCTCTCTTAACGTTTCCGGCTGCGACGCGTTGGCCGGAAGCGTCAGGCTGACCAGCAGCTCTGGCCGGTCCGAAGCGGGGAAAAACTCGCCCTGCATAAACGTTGTGCCGTACGCTGACAGCCCCAGCGCGGCAAGCGCAATCAGCACGGTAGCGAGCCGGTGGCGCAGTGCCAGGCGTAAAAGCCGTCCGTACCCGCGCGCGATCCTGCCGGGGCCTGCCGCGTGATGTCTGACTTTTTCCGGCAGCAGCCACGTGCCCGTCAGCGGCGAAAACAGGATCGCGACAGCCCAGGAGCAGAGCAGGGCAATGAGCACCACCGCAAACAGGGAAAAACAGTATTCACCGGCGCTGGAGGCCGCAAAACCAACGGGAATAAAGCCGGCAATCATCACCAGAGTACCGGTGAGCATCGGGAAGGCCGTCGTTTTGAACGCATGCGTGGCCGCGTGCCGACGGGAATCCCCCGCTTCCAGCCGGGAGACCATCGTTTCGACGGCGATCATGGCGTCATCCACCAGCAGGCCCAGGGCAATGATCAGCGCCCCGAGCGAGATACGCTGAAGGCCGATGCCGGCGAGCATCATGCCGGCAAACGTCATGGCGAGCACCAGCGGAATGGCCGTCGCCACCACCAGTCCGGCCCGTAACCCCAGCGAGACAAATGAAACCGCCAGCACGATAACAACGGCTTCGATAAGCACCCGGATAAACCCGCTTACCGCGTCACTGACCACCGCTGACTGATCGGCAACTTTCACCATCTCGATACCGTGCGGCAGCCCGGCGCTGAGGGCCGCCATTCTGGCATTCAGCGCAGCGCCGAAACGCAGCATGTTGCCCGTTGGCGCCATCGACACCGCCAGCCCGATAGCCGGTTTGCCGTTCACCCGGTAGGCCGGGGCCGGTGGCTCGGCGATTTCCCGGGTGACGGTGGCAATGTCGGTCAGCGGAATATAGCGATTGTTCACGTGCAGCGTGACGGCGCGTAAGCTCTCCTCGGTCGTGAGCGCTCCGCTGACCTTGATCGCCATGTTCTCTTTTTCGGTACGCATTGTTCCTGCCGGGACAACGGCGTTTTGCGCCCGGAGGGCGTCGGCGACCGCCTGAATATCGAGCCCCATCCCGGCCAGGCGCGCCGGAGAAAAGGCGAGAACCCACTGCTCCTGCTGTTCGCCCAGCAGGGTGGTTTTGCCTATATCCGGCAGGGACATGAGCTCGCGCCGTATTGTCTCTGCGCGATCCCGCACCTCCCGCAGGGTAAAACCTTCGGGAATAAAGGCGTAAATTGTGCCGAACGTGTCGTCAAACTCGTCGTCCACGGCAGGACCTTGCACCCCTTCGGGCAGGGACGGCGCGATGTCCTGCATTTTTTTGCGAACCTGATACCAGATATCCGGCACGCGTTGCGGGGGCGTATCGTCACGGAGGTTGACGTGGATAACGGTGCGTCCGGCCCGGGTTTCACTTTCGAGATAGTCCAGCCAGGGCGTTTCCTGCAGCTTTTTTTCAAGCGTATCGGTCAGCAGGCGGGTGGTATCCGCCACGGAGGCTCCCGGCCACTGCGCGGAGACGACGGCCGTTTTAATGGTAAAAGCCGGATCTTCGTTACGCGGCAGCTTCTCATAGCAGAACACGCCCATCGCAATCACCAGCAGCATGAAAAAGCTGACCATCTGCTGGTTCTTCAGCGCCCAGGCGGAGAGGTTAAATTTGGCTTCCGGTACTGTGTTCATGGCTGAACCTCTCCGGCAACCACCGGCTCGCCGGATCGTAATGTGCTCACGCCCGCCGTAATCACCCTGTCGCCCGGCTCAAGGCCGGAGGCAATCATGACGGAGGTGGCCGTATAGCTCGCGGGCACCACCGCGCGCAGCTGCGCCCGCGACTGCGGGGTAATCACAAAAACGGCCGGTTTGTCGCCGATGCGGGTCAGCGCCGAGGCGGGAAGGGTGTAGCCGCGCGGGGCAGACGATGGCAACGTGACGGTTACGCTGGCGCCCAGCGCCATGGCCGCCGGCGGGTTTTGCAGGGTGGCCCTGACGCGCCAGGTGCGGGTCTGAGGATCGGCCTGCGGCGTGATATCCCGCAGCACGGCAGACGCCTGCACCGACGGGTCGCTGAGGAGGGAAACCCGCAACTCCGCCTTATCCAGAGGCGGGATCGCATCCGGAGTGGCAATATCAAACGCCACGTCGCGGGCTTCACTCGTTGCCAGCGTCAGCACGGACTGACCGTCGCTGACAACCTGCCCCGCAGAAGCGTTCACGGCGGTGATGACGCCCGCCTGCGGCGCGATCAGGCGCGTCCAGCCGAGGCTTTCGCGGGCATTTCGCCACGCGGCCTCGCTGCTTTTTAAGCGCGCGCGGGCGACAAGCCAGTCCGCACGGGCGCTGTCGAGCTGCGTGCGGGCTATCGCGCCCGTTGGCATGAGCTTTTGCATTCGACTGACGTTAAGCGCGGCGACCTGCGCCGAGGCTTTAGCACCTTCATAGTCGGCCGCCGCGCTGTCGAGCTGGTTTTGCCCGGTCGTGTTGTCAAGCGTGGCCAGCAGCTGTCCGGCAGTGACCCGGTCGCCAATATCAACGCTGCGCGTCAGTATCCGACCCCCGGTCCGAAAGCTCAGGGTCGTTTCATCGCGGGCATGGATCTCACCGGTTCTTTCCAGCGCGGGAAGGGTTTGGGCGGTGCCAACGACGACGTAGCGTACCGCTCGCGCAGGATCGGGCTTATTTTCGTGTTTATCACCGCAGCCGGTCAGCGGAAAAATCGCCAGCGCAAGCAGGGCCAGGGGAAGAAAATGCAGCCAGGAAAGGGTGCGCGCCACGCCGTACAAATGATGCAGGCAGTGGCGGAGGGAGAGAAAAAATTCGTCTGACATAACGCCGCTCCATAAAGGGAATGGCGTTATTAAATGCGCGCTACGTCGAGAAAGATTCGATGTTCTGTCAAGGCTTTATCAAGAGTGAAGATTTTCATTACCGGACGGATGCCAGGGCAATAAAATGCGCACGGCGAGGCCGCCGGTTTCCGGTAATGACGCGCTAATCTCCCCCCCATGCGCCTCGCAAATCGCCCGGGCGATGGATAAACCGAGGCCGCTGCCGCCGGAATGCCGCGCGCGGGACTGCTCCTCGCGGCTAAAGCGTTTAAACATTTCCGGTAAGAACTGGGGCGACACGCCCGGCCCGTCATCGGTAAATTCGAGGGTGTAGCGCCCGCTGGCGTAGTGCAGCGCCACCTCAAGGTGGCCGCCATCGCGCCCGTAACGAAGCGCATTTTCCATGAGGATGGTAACGACCTGTCCAAGACGGAACGCATCGCCTCTGAAGGGGCTGGTGCGCGGGTTGCGAAGCGTTATCCGAAAATGATGCGCGTCAGCCTCGGGCATGATCCAGGCAGCCCGCTCCTGAATCAGCTCATCCAGACAGAACGGCTGGTCCTCCAGCACGAGGTTACCCGCGTCGGCGAGCGAGAGAAGGTGAAGCTCATCGGTGAGGCGGTTGAGGTGCTGGAGCTGTTTCATCACCATGCCGAGCTGCGCCGGGCTGGCGTCAAACACGCCGTCTAACATGCCCTGCAGACGCCCGATGGCGGCCGTCAGGGGCGAGCGCAGCTCGTGCGCCATCGCAACGTGCGAGGCGCGGAGCTCTTTTTCATAGCGGGCGAGCTGTCCCGTCATGGAGTTAAAGTCGGTCGCAAAGCTGACCATTTCAGCCGGCGCATCCTTGATAAGTTCCGCCTGGCGGCCAAACTGCCCGTCGGCAACATCCTTTGCCGCATCGCGAAGGCGGCTGAACTGCAGCGCCAGCGGCCGGGCGTGTTTGAGCCCCATCACCACGATAAACGGGATCATCACCAGCACCAGCAGGGCCACCGTGGCCCAGTCGGCTGAGGCGATAGATGGCGTGGAATAGCTCAGTCCCCACCAGGTGTCCACAATCGAGTGGAAGCGGGCCGGATTGGCCTGCGGGTTCTGGCTGAGCGTCAGAAACTCCTGCCGGACCGCCGCTGGCATTTTGCCCATTATCCAGTAGTTCTGTACCGCATAGCGCAGCCACATGCAGGTGGCAATGACGATCACGCTGCCGATAGCCAGCGCTAAAATGCGCGCGCAAATCCAGCGCCACAGAGAGGAGTGCTGATTTTTAATCATGGCTGTCTGAACCTGTAACCCACGCCGCGAACGTTGATCAGCACGCCGGAGATCCCCGCCGCTTCGAGTTTTTTACGCAGGTTATAAATATGGGTGTCCACCACGCGCTCCAGCGCCTCGCTTTCCGGCAGACAGTGCTCCAGTAAATACTGGCGGGAGAACGGGTGCGCCGGAGAACGCAGCAGCGTTGCCAGAAGCGAGAATTCCGTTGGCGTAAGATCGAGCATCACGGGCGCGTCGCCGCCGTTATCCACGCTCGCCACAATGGCGGCAACGTCCACCTCGAGCGTTTGCCAGCGAAGGATCGCTTCGTCCGTCTCTTTTTTACTGCTGCGCCGCAGCACCGCCTGCACCCGAGCCACCACTTCGCCCGGATGATAAGGCTTCACAACGTAATCATCGGCACCGTACCGCAGGGCACCAATGCGGTCCGGGGTATCCCCCATGGCCGTGACCATGATCACCGGCACATCGCTTTTACGACGCAGGCCAGCCAGCACCTCGGTGCCGTTAAGCCCCGGCAGCATCACGTCCAGCAGGATGAGGTCGGGCTTCCACCGCTGCGCCATATCCAGCCCGGAATGACCGTCTCCGGTAATGGTCACGTCGTAATTTTCCCGCCGTAAATAGGCCTCGAGCACGCCGGCCGCATCGGCGTCATCTTCAATAATCAGCACTCTTCTGGACAACATCCGTTCACCTTGACCATTTCTTAACACTATCCCGACGATTCATTGATTCAGCCAAATCATACTGCGCCAACGTTGTGTGGCCGCCCCCGTATCAGGAGGCGCCAGCGTCCGTATGGAGAGCAGTATGATAGCGATAAAAAAAGTCCTGTATATGTCCGTCCCGCTTCTGATGGCCGTGGCTTCCGGCGCGCAGGCGGATGATGGCTCCGCGTCCGATTCCTTAACCGTCGGGCTGGGGGGACAGTATGCCCCACGTTACTCAGGCTCAGACAAGCAGGTGTGGCAGGTGGTTCCGGTGCTGCAGGGTCGTAAAGGCGCTTTCTTTATTGATGCGCAAAAAGGGGTGGGATATGACCTGCAAAACGACAGCGGCTGGTATTTTGAACACACGCTGGGCTACGACTTCGGAAGGGCTGATAAAAATTCTGGCTGGCGTGAGGGCGCAAACAATCTGAAAGGGATGGGGGACATTGATGCCACCCTGAATACCGGCCTTGCCGTCGGCTGGCAGGCCGCGCCATGGCTGAGTATGGAAGGCAAAGCGACGCTGCCGTTAACGGACAGCCAGGGGGGAAGCTATCAGGCTTCCGTTACGCTAATCCCGGTACAAAATAATCAGGACACGGTCGCCTTTCAGTCTGCGGCCCTGTTTGGCGACAGCCGTTATCTGAATACCTGGTATGGGGTCAGCGAGCAGCAGAGCCGCCGCACCGGCTATCGCCGCTATGCTGCGCCGGGTGGATTCTATGGCGTCGACACCAGCCTGACCTGGAGCCATCAGTTCGATGCCCACTGGGGAACGGTTCTGAGCGCGGACTATACCTGGCTTGGCGATCGTGCGAATAACAGCCCGATCGTGATGCGGCGCAATGAGGGAGCTGCAACCGCCGCTATCACCTGGACATTTTAAATTCGAGAAGCACGAGGGGACGAGAGGATTATTTCTTCTTATCCATCATCGCTTTTAAATCGGCAAACGGGTTAAACGTGGCGACGCCTACGTCTTTTTGCGCGTCTTCCCCGGCGACCACGGTGGTGCCGTACTGATCCGCTTCGGTGTATTTCGAATGTTCGTGGTCGTGGCAAAACAGGCACAACAGCTCCCAGTTGCTGCCATCTTCCGGGTTGTTGGTATGGTCGTGATCGATATGATGAACCGTGAGTTCACGCAGATTGGAATAGACAAACTCGCGCGAGCAGCGTCCGCAGACCCAGGGATAGATTTTTAATGCTTTTTCGCGATAGCCGCTTTCCAGCCGCGCGTAGTTTTTGGGGATCAAAGCCATTGCCGGTTTTACCTGTGATAAAAATAGTGTGCCAATATAGCCCATCGGGTGCCGTAAAGGTAAACGCCATTGCTCCGTTAGAGTGAAAATGCGCCTTCAAGCGTAATCACACATTTTCCCCCTACGCGAACCACCGCCTTTCCTGACGAGGCATCGTATCCCGCGAACAGCACGCTTGCTCGCCCCATATCAACGCCCTGACTGACGTTAAGGTTAAGCGTCGTTTTATTGCGGTGCAACGCCAGCAGCGCCGTTGTAGCGGCGGTCGCGCTACCTGTTGCAGGATCTTCTGTCATGCGGGGAGTAAACATGCGGGCCTGCATATCGTGAGGTTCATCGGGATCCGTATCCAGGGTATAGGCATAGAGGGAAACCGCGCCATCCAGCGGTAACGTTGCGCGAAAACCCTGTAAATTCGGCACGCACCGACGAAGCGCCTCGCGAGAAGCCAGCTCGGCTATCAGGAAGGGCAGACCTACCGACGCGACAACAGGCATATGTACCGCGGTACGGATATCTTCTGCGTTCAGGGATAAGCAGGCAGCCACGCTTTCCGGGCTTACTTCAGAGCGGCAGGAGAGTGCCTCAGGCACCAGGAGTTCTGCGCCAGTCACGGTATCGTTGTCACGCAGCAGGCGTACTGGCACCAGACCGGCTATTTCCTCGAAGTGCAGCGTTTCAGGCAGGGGCTGATGATTCATCGCGGCGTGATAGGCCAGCACGTACGCAGTTCCAACATTCGGGTGCCCGGCGAAGGGGATCTCGCGCGAGGGCGTAAAAATTCGCACGCGTGCCGTACTGGAGGGATTGTCTGGCGGCAGAACGAACGTGGTTTCGCTGTAGCCAAATTCAACGGCGACCTGCTGCATTTGTGCTTTGCTCATACCCTCCGCATCGAGTACGACGGCGACAGGGTTACCCTGAAACGGGGTGTCAGTAAAAACATCCGCAACAACATAGCGTCTCTTCATTTTCTGTCCGGTGTAAAAATCCTGACATAGAGTAGTAACGTTAAATCAAACCGATAACCAGCCATTTTTTACCTGACGGACCCGAAAAAAATTCAGTCAATTTATTTGATGCTTTCCGTTAAATAAACGGCATTTATTCTTACCGGGTAATGCGTAAAGTGTATAGGACGCAAAGCATTCTCAGGACACATGGTTATGAAAAAGATCGGGTTTTTATCCTTTGGTCACTGGACGCCTTCACCGCAGTCCGGCACGCGCTCGGCGGCAGACACGCTGCTGCAGTCCATTGATTTAGCCGTGGCGGCTGAAGAGCTGGGGGCTGACGGCGCCTATTTCCGCGTGCACCACTTTGCCCGACAGCTTAGCTCGCCATTCCCTCTGCTGGCGGCCATTGGCGCAAAAACGAAAACCATCGAAATCGGTACCGGCGTAATTGACATGCGCTATGAAAACCCGATGTACATGGCCGAAGACGCGGGCGCGGCGGATCTGATTTCCGGCGGTCGTTTGCAGCTTGGCATCAGCCGCGGTTCGCCGGAGCAGGTCATTGATGGCTGGCGCCATTTCGGCTATGTCCCGCAGGAAGGGGAAAACGAATCGGATATGGCGCGCCGTCATACCGAGGTGCTGCTTGAGGTGCTGCGCGGTGAAGGGTTTGCCAAACCCAATCCGCAGCCTATGTTCCCGAATCCGCCGGGGCTGCTGCGTCTGGAGCCGTATTCTGAAGGGCTACGCGAGCGTATCTGGTGGGGCGCCGGTTCCAATGCGACGGCCGTATGGGCCGCAAAGCTGGGAATGAACCTGCAAAGTTCAACCCTGAAGGACGATGAAACCGGCGAGCCGTTCCATATTCAGCAGGCAAAACAGATCCGCGCGTACCGTCAGGCCTGGAAAGAGGCAGGGCATACGCGCCAGCCGCGGGTGTCGGTCAGCCGCAGCATTTTTGCGCTAATGGACGACCGCGACCGGATGTATTTCGGTGCCAGCCGCAACGACAGCGATAGCGTGGGCTACCTTGATGAGAAAACGCGCGCGATCTTCGGGCGCAGCTATGCGGCGGAGCCGGACAAGCTGATTGAACAGCTGAAAAAGGACGACGCGATTGCCGAAGCCGATACGTTATTACTGACCGTGCCGAACCAGCTCGGTGTGGATTACAATGCGCACGTAATTGAATCCATTCTCAAACACGTCGCACCGGCAATGGGCTGGCGCGAGTAGTTGGCACGCAAGGATAGCGCGTGGCGTGATTCTCAATCTGTAACTATCCGGGCGCTTATCGCGAAGACAGGAGGGGCAATACGTCCCTCCTGTCAGCGCTATTTGTGGCTCATATCGCTCAGCAGCACGGCGATAGTTTGCCCGCCCGCCGTCTGTTCCAGGGCAATCTTGACGATAATGGTCAGCGGGACGGAGAGCAGCATCCCAACGGGCCCGAGAAGCCAGCCCCAGAAAATCAGGGACAAAAAGACCACCAGCGTGGAGAGTCCCAGCCCCCGACCCATCATGCGTGGCTCAAGAATATTACCGAACACCAGGTTGATGACCAGATAGCCGGCCAGCAGGATCAGCGCGTCATAAAGCCCGCTGAAAACCAGCACCTGAAGGATAGGGGGGATCGCCGCCAGCACGGAGCCGATGTTGGGAATGTAGTTAAGCGCAAACGCCAGTAACCCCCAGACAAACGCAAAGCGAACGTCCAGCGCAAGAAGCATTCCCCAGACAACACCGCCCGTGACCAGGCTAATCGCCGTTTTCAGCACCAGATAGCGGGAGACGCTGTCCAGCGCGCGTTGAATCGCTCCCATTCCTTCAACCGGACGGACCATCATCTGCTGCAGCTTTGCCGGCAGCTGCGGCACCTCCAGCAGCATAAACACCACCGTTAAAAACAGCAGGAAAATGGAGGTCATGGCATTGGAAAGCTGCGCCAGCAGGCTGGTGACGATCGTCATGGCCGCATTGGGGTCGATATATTTCAGGAGTTCCTCAACCGAGACTTCGATGCCCGCGCGCTGCAGCCAGGGTTCCAGCTGCAGCAGCGGTATCGCCAGCGAAGAGCGGTACTTCGGCAGCGTTCGCGCCAGTTCATTGAGCGAGGTCCCCAGATACGCCACCAGCAAGACCATCGCCACAATGATGATGCTGATAAGCAGCGTAATCGCCAGCACGCGCGGGATGCGTAGCCGCGTCATGCGCTGCACCAGCGGGTTAAGGATCACCGCAACAAACAGGGCCAGAATAAAAGGCACAATAATGTCGGCGGCAAAACGAACGCCCGTCAGTATGATCACCAGCATGCCCAGCATGATGACAATTTTTAACCCGTTCAGGGTAATAATGGGTTTAGCCATGGTGACTCCGAATTTTTCTTTATATTTATAATAAAGGTGAAAGGCGTTGCAATAAACTAACCAAAATCAAACGGTATGGGTAAAGAATTGCAAAGACTTTGAGTAAAATCCTGGCTTATGGTACAAATCTGGTGTGTTTAACTACCGAGGACAATTTTCATCCGCAAAGACGAGAAGCAACAACGCGGATAATTGTAATTTTATGGACAATATGTTCAGGACGTACTCTTCAAACAATACCGCTGTCTACTCCACTTCTTTCTGCCTGCTTTCTGGTGAGCAACACTGGCGCACCGCACTATAGTCACGTCTTCTGCCTGAGCTGGCGTTAAGCGCTTAGCTATCTGATTTCAATTCGTATTTTTTTGGTTTGCTGCACGCAGCGAGCCATGATGGATTATATTCTCAAGCAGGAGAAAAACATGTTTTACTGGATCCTATTAGCGCTGGCTATCATCGCTGAAATTACCGGCACGCTGTCTATGAAATGGGCAAGCGTCAGCGATGGCAATACCGGTTTTATTTTGATGCTGGTGATGATTTCGCTTTCTTATATTTTCCTCTCGTTTGCGGTGAAAAAAATTGCGCTGGGCGTCGCGTATGCACTGTGGGAAGGGATCGGTATTTTGTTGATTACGCTGTTCAGCGTGCTGATATTTGACGAAACATTAACAACAATGAAGGTCGCCGGATTAACGACGCTGGTCGCGGGTATTGTGCTGATTAAATCGGGTACCCGTAAGCCTGGCAAACAGCAGAAGGAGCAGAACCATGCAACAGTTTGAGTGGGTTCATGCGGCATGGCTGGGGCTCGCCATCGTGCTGGAGATCCTGGCGAACGTTCTGCTGAAATTCTCGGATGGTTTTCGCCGTAAACTCTACGGCCTGATGTCGATTGCCGCGGTTCTGGGGGCGTTCAGCGCGCTGTCCCAGGCGGTAAAAGGGATCGATCTTTCGGTGGCCTATGCGCTGTGGGGCGGTTTTGGTATCGCCGCTACCCTGGCCGCTGGCTGGGTACTCTTCGGCCAGCGCTTAAACAACAAGGGCTGGATGGGGCTCATCTTGCTGCTTGCCGGCATGATCATGATAAAACTCGCCTGACAGACCTCTCGCCATGATTTACAGGCAGCGAAATTCGCTGCCTGTATTACGCTTAGAAAAGCAAAACATGAAGAGGATGGCTGATGTATCGCACATTAAGCTGGCGCAATATTCCCAATGCGAGAACGTTGTTTGCCCTGGTCTTCATGGCGGGCATCGGCTTAATCATCTCCATCGTCGCACTGCTCTATCTATCCCTACATCTTATCAGCACCAAAACCAATGAAATTGATGAACACCGCACGGCGCTTTCCGTGCAGGGGTCTATTCAGACATCGGTTAACCGCGTCTCCTCTCTGGTGCTTGATAACGCCGTCTGGGACGATGCGGTGCGGGAGGCCTACCGTCCCACGCTTGATACCGACTGGCTGTACAACACCTGGGGTACGGGCTTTAAAATCAATAACCTCTATGACGGCACCTTCATGCTGGATGAGCATTTCAACGTCCTCTGGGGATCGTTTCAAAGCCGGCCCTTTAACGAAAAAAACCTCGACTTCTTTGGTAAAGGCCTCAAAGCGCTTATCGACCAGCACGGGCGCGAGCTTGCGGGCGAAAAAAATATCTATGCGGGGATCAGCCAGACGCGCAACGGCGTGGCCTTTGTCGGCATTGGGCTGATTCGCCCGATGGTCGGCAGCTTACAGGTCCACGACGGAACGCGCCGCTATCTGGTGATTACCCGCCATCTGAACGCCAGAATATTATCCGACCTGGGCGGCACCTTTCAGATCGATAACCTCCATTTTACCCCTGGCAAAATCAACGATCGCAGTATGCCGCTGCACAGTGCGGCAGGGGAGTTAGTCGGATATCTGAACTGGCAGGCGCGGCTCCCGGGCGCACAGGCCGCCCGGGCGGCATCGTCTGATATCAGGCAGATTGTGGTGCTGGTGTCGGGGCTGATTCTGCTCTTCATTCTGGTGAGTAGCGTGGGGCTGTACAAACTCGCGCGCGGCGAAAGCCAGGCGCGTCTGGTTGCAAGAACGGACTGGCTAAGCCATCTGCCGAACCGACGCGCGCTTATAGAAACGCTTGATCGGGTGCGTTTACGCGGCGATACCGACGTCAAAAGCGTGGTGTTTATCGATCTGGACGGTTTTAAAGATGTGAATGACATCTACGGCCACAGCGTGGGGGACGACCTCATCGTGGCGATAGCGAAAACGCTGAATGAACGCGTGCCGCCGGGCGGGATGCTGGCGCGCATGGGCGGGGATGAGTTTGCCATGACCATCGGCGGAGATGATGCAGAGGCGCAGGCTACCGCCTTTGCCGTTTCCGTGCTGGATTTTCTCACCACCCCGGTTCAGCTGGGGGAACGCACCATCCATATCGGTGCCAGCATCGGCATCGCCAGCGGAACTCTGACGGAATGCAACAGTTCCGAACTGTTTCGCCGTGCCGATATTGCCATGTATCACGCCAAAATGAGCGGGAAAGGGCGTATTACCCACTACGACGCGGAGCTGAACAGCGTCCGGGAACGCAAGCTGGCGATTGAAAATCAGATCCGCAGCGGTCTGGAGCGCGATGAGTTTGAGGTCTGGTATCAGCCGATCGTTGACGCCCGCAGTCAGACAATGAGCAGCGTCGAAGCGCTGGTCCGCTGGCCACGTCGCCCGGAGGGGCCGCTGGGTCCGGATACCTTTATCGCCATTGCGGAGACCAGCGGTCTGATTTACAAGCTGGGTCAGTTCGTATTGCAGCGAGCATGTGAGGATCTGCAGCCGTACGGTGAATTAAAGCTCTCCGTGAATATCTCCCCCGCGCAATTTCGCGATCCTGCCTTCGAAGAAAAAGTGGCCAGCGTGCTGGAGAGCACCCGTTTCCCGGCCAACCGGCTGCAGCTTGAGGTTACGGAGTCGTATGTACTGGAAAATCCGGAGCGAGCCCGCATGGCGATAGCGAATCTTAAAGCGCTGGGTACGGCGGTGGCGCTGGATGACTTTGGCACCGGCTATTCCAGCATTGGCTATTTGCGGCGTTTTAACTTCGACGCCATCAAGATTGATAAATCCCTGGCCGGGCTGGTGGATAACGATGAACAGGCGGCCGCGCTGGTGAGCGGTACGGTGCGGATCGCCAATGCGCTGGGCATGGCGGTGGTGGCAGAAGGGGTGGAAACCGAGAAGCAAATGAAACTGCTGCGGCTGGCTGGCTGCGATCAACTGCAGGGTTTTTGGTTCAGCCAGCCGATGCCAATTGAGTCAATCAAAGCGTTACGTAAGGTCAGACGCTGCTGATTTATTGCTGCGCCAGCGCTTCCAGCTGGTCGCGGAAACCGGTAACGGACAAGGCGCGGTTGTCGGCGCGCCACCGGTCTTTTGCCGCCGGGGCAGAGCTCTGGACACCAATCAACTGCCAGCCCTTGTCGGTTTTCAGCATCAGCGGTGAACCACTGTCACCCGGCAACGTATCGCACTGATGCGAGAGTACGCTGGTTTGCGCCCAGCCCGTCACAATACAGTCGGTGTGCGTATAAAGCGTATCCAGATGATCGACAGGATAGCCTGACTGCGTCACCTTTCGGTCGGCGGCTTTCAGCGCGGCGGTGAGGGCGGCCTTGTCGCCGTCAAATAACGGCAGCGGCGTAATGCCCGAAGGCGGGTAGCGTAAAACGATCAGGCCAAAATCCCACGAGGCGGCCGCCGGTGGGACTATCCAGCCGTCGCCATCCGGCTTCAGGCGTTTGCCGAGAGACGGATCAACCCGTCCCTCAATGCCGTGGATTTCATAGCGCCAGGCCCCTTTTTGCGACACAAACCGCAAGGCAACCGCTTTATCCGGCTTGCCGTTTGGCGGCGTTAACAGGCAGTGGCCTGCCGTCAGGGCAAGCTGCGGGGTGATCAGCGTCGCAGTACATAAGTTACCGCTGGCGGTTTCCAGCTGGCCTATAGCATCCCAGGGTGCCTGGGTGGGATCGGCGACGCGCGAACGATCGTCATGACCGAAAAAAAGCGTCTTTAGCTCTTTCGCGCTAATGGTGTCATCACCGCCATCATCCGCATGTGAGAATCCAGAAAAAAGACCAAACGTTCCCAGTAACAACACAACAGATTTACGCATATCACACTCTGGTGGGGGTAATTATGATTATTAAAAGTGAACCCTATGAAAATACTATAGACGGGACAGCGCTAAAGTGGGAGTAAAATCAGCGTGCTACAATCAGGAAAGATAAAAATGGCTGGCGATGAGCGCGCATAAAATAAGCAGGATCAGAATCAGCTCAAACCGATAGCGTCGCAGCATACGCCCTCCGGAAATAAAAAAACGGCGCGGAACCTGTTCCGGTTCAGCGCCGGTTTACCAACGTGCCCCGAAGGGCACGGTTAAGCTTGTACTCTTACGCAGCTGGCTGTGCAGCTGGTTTAGCAGCTTCGTGTTTTACTGCTTTTTTGTGATGCTTTTTAGCAGCCTGAGCTTTCTGTTCTACAGCTGGTTTGGTTGCTTTTTTGTGGTGCTTTTTAGCAGCCTGCGCTTTCTGTTCTACAGCCGGTTTGGTCGCTTTTTTGTGGTGCTTTTTAGCAGCCTGCGCTTTCTGCTCTACAGCCGGTTTAGCGGCTTTTTTGTGGTGCTTTTTAGCAGCCTGAGCTTTCTGCTCGGTTGGTGCTGCTGTTGCTGGTGCAGCGGCTTCTTTTTTCGCTGCAGCTTTGTGATGTTTCTTATGGTGAACCGCTTTTGCTGGCGCAGCGGTGGTGGTTGCAGCAGGCGCGGCAGCCGGTGCGGCAGTTGCGGTAGTGTCAGCAGCAAATGCAGCAGAAGACAGACCCATAGCAGCGGCAACAACCAGAGCTAATACTTTATTCATTCTCATACCCTCGAATTTGGTTTTTCATTTAACCCCACTGCGGGGCCGTTGAAATAACTATATCCCTGTAAATTCGAGGTTTCCGTGAGTGATTGGTATCAGCGTGTAACGGAATGTACAGAGGGGAGGAAAGTGTACGAACAGGCCAAACGCCGCTGCTCGTACGGGCCTCTGTTATTTGTTCAGTGTGGCCAGAATAGCCGCCGGAGACTGACTGCCTATAATCGTCCGTGATTCAGGCTCGATCACCACCATTACCGGGGTGATGCTAATGCCCAAACGTTCTGCCAGGGCAGATTGCCGCGCGATCAGATCGGAGCAGGCTGTGGTGGTGTCGTTATCCGGTAAAAATCCTGCCATCGCTTGTTGCAGGCTTTTGACCTTATCGGTTGAACACCAGACGCGCCCCATATCTTCAATTACCGAGTCGCGAATGGCGTTGGGCGCAACGGTCAGAAACGACATCGTCAAACCGGCATCCGTATATTGCTTAACGCTTTTCACTACGTTGCTGCAGTAAATGCACTGGTTATCAATAAACACCAGCAGCTTATATTTTTCAGCAGGAGCCTGAAACGTGATGGGCTGGAGGTCTGCAAGAGAGCGGGTAATATCGTTGAACGCGTCTTGCGGGGTATTATCCGTGGCTGCGAAAGTACTTAAACTGGTCGCACACAGAATGGCTAACATCGTTTTCATTATGCCTTTCATCATTCATCCCTTTTTTTTTTAATCCTGACCTGATGGCAGTCTAATTGTGTCGGAAGGACACGCATTCATACACCCGACGCAATCATGACAACATGTGCTAAATCATATTCTTATTGAAAAGGGTGAGAAGAGTGCCGGAGCAGGCTCCGGCAGAGGGATTAAAGATAACGGGAGGTCAGATGTTCGCGGAAGTAACGGATATTCAGATCTTCACCCGTCGCCTGGGTGATTAATTGCGACGTGCTGAAACGGCTGCCGTGCTGCCAGATGTTCTGATGCAGCCACTCAAAGAGTGCGGAAAAATCGCCTTCAGCGATGGAGGTCTGCAGACCCGGCAGTGCGGTTCGGGCGGCATGGAACAGCTGCGCGGCGTACATAGCGCCAAGGGTGTATGACGGGAAGTAACCAAAACCGCCGTCGGTCCAGTGGATGTCCTGCATACAGCCGTTGCGGTAGTTGTCTTTGGTGGATAATCCGAGCCAGGCCTGCATTTTCTCGTCCCACAGGGCGGGAATATCGTCCACCTCGATCTCGCCGTTGATCAGCGCACGCTCAATCTCATAGCGCAGCACCACGTGTGCCGGGTAGCTCACTTCGTCCGCATCGACGCGGATGTAGCCTGGCTTCACGCGCTGGTTCCAGGCAATAAAGTTCTCTTCGCTGAACGCCGCCTGGCTACCAAAGCGGGCGTGTACCGCAGGGAGAAGATGCCTGAGGAAGGCTTCACTACGCCCCAGCTGCATTTCAAAGAACAGGCTCTGTGACTCATGGATCGCGGTTGAGCGCGCCAGGGCAACCGGCTGCCCTGCCCACGCGCGCGGCAGGTTTTGTTCATAGCGGGCGTGTCCGGTTTCGTGGATCACGCCAAACAGCGCGCTGAGCAGCTCATCTTCGTCATAGCGCGTGGTGATGCGCACGTCTTCCGGGACGCCGCCGCAGAACGGGTGCGCGCTCACGTCCAGGCGACCGCCGTTAAAATCGAAGCCAAGCATCTTCATGGCTTCAAGGCCCAGTTCACGCTGTGTTGCCGTCGGGAAGGGGCCTTGCGGCGGAATAAACGACCGTTGAGCCTGTTTTTCGACCACGTTTGCCAGCAGGTCCGGGAGCCAGGACTTCATATCGCCGAACAGAACGTCCAGACGCGCGCTGGTCATGTCGGGTTCAAAAATGTCCAGCAGCGCGTCGTACGGCGTACAGCCTTTGGCTTCGGCCCGCAGGCGAGCCTCTTCGCGGCTGAGTTTGACCACCTCTTTCAGGTTGGCGGAAAAACCCTGCCAGTCGTTAGCGGGGCGCTGAGTACGCCAGGCGTGTTCACATTTGCTGCCTGCCAGGGATTTCGCTTCCACCAGCGATTCCGGCAGCAGAGTGGCCTGCTGGTAGTGGCGCGTCATTTCGCGCAGGTTGGCCTGTTCGACATCATTCAGATCTTCACCTGCCGCCGCCGCTAACAGGTCGCCGACTTTTTTATCGGTCAGGATCTGATGTTGCAGGACGCTCATCTCCGCGAGTGCTTCACCGCGCGCGGCGCTGCCGCCCGGCGGCATCATGGTGAACATGTCCCAGCTGGCGATGGAGGAGAGGTGCGAGAAGCGGGAGAGACGCTGGAATACTTTTACAAGTTGTTGGTATTGCGGGGTTTTTTCCATTCTACATCGTCCTTCTAAGTGGGAGTGTTCTAAGGAGCATTCGTGAATAGTAACAAACATTCAACACAATCCCTGCACATTTCCTTCACTGAAAGAGATGGGTATGTATGGAGGAAAAGACACTCTAAACAGATGCAGTGGGTACCGGATTCAGTTCGATATCACATACTCAGTCATGCGCACACCACCACGTCAGATCGTGTGTATAAGACCAGACAGCCGTTGAAACAGATGCTTCTGGCGTTAAATAAGGCCACAGTGATGTCTAGACAAGTCCAGTAAGGAAGGAGGGGGGGCGAAACTCCCCCCGCTGTGCTTTAGTTATCTCTCGTAATTATATTTTTTCAAAACAGTTGCCTCTGTCATGCCTGTGTATTCAGACATCGTTATATAGTTAGGCTTCACTATTGGTTTCAAACAGTTTAAAAATGCTTGTTGCTTATTGTGATAGGTAGGAAGGTGTCCCCACTCTTTGATTTTACTCAGTTCAATGTTGCTCTCAGCAATCTTCGGAAACTCCAAGAGAAATTGATGTAATTCATCAAGGACATAATCAGTTAAAGAAATTGCTGATTCTGTTATATCTACAAATCCACCGCAGAGTTCATCACCAAGCATTTTTCGTACTAAATTCACGTCCCTGTATTCCAAGATACCAACCTGAGACATAACCTCTTTAACCCTTTCATTGATATGGTTTCTTTTACGCAGAAGCTCCATAACTTGATTGTAGTTTTCAAACATCGCGCCAATCTTGACAACATTTCTCCAGGATTTACGCAACTCATCTATTGAAGGTTGCTTAATTTTTCTTCTTAAAATGCGATGAAGGAATGTCCATTTTATCTTTTGCCAAAGACTCTTATTTGCTGTGGGTCTAGTCCTAATGAAAAAAAGCTCATGAGCATTGAATTTAACATCTTCGAGCTTGGTGACTATTGTGGGGAATTCTCCCGCCCTTACCAGCGGGACGTCTGATGAGATGTGCTCGTAATTTGACTTGATTGCTACCAGCTTTGCCAGACATCCATGTGCTAATACAAAAACTTGGTTTGCTGCTACAAAATTGTCTCTGGCAATGTTTTTTAACTCTTGACGTTTGCTTATGCGAACAGCGGAAAGACCACCCAGTAGTGCACCAAAAAGAGCAATCACAAAAGGAAGAACATAGTCCTTAAGATAATCGGGTTTTGGTTGAAGTGCTGATATAGCCTTGGCAATAAGCTCTGCATCATGACTCATCACTTTGATTCCTCATTCTGCATACGTTTCATCCATTCAGCATGGCATGTCATGAGTTGTTGATAAGCTGATGTTTTTTCCATTCTTGTTCTTCCTTATCGTTTTGGGAGTATTGAGGGAGTGTATCGTGAATTATGGAGGATTAGTGCACTTTTGATGCAAGGGGCGCGAAGCCCCTTATTAGTCAGTCGTAGAGCCACTTTCCTGCTTTTGCCGACTCTGCAAACATTCTTACGGTCAACGGTATGCGGGTTGCTTCAACTTCTTCCCGCTTCAGCTTAAACCAGCGATCTAACAATGGGGTGTTCTGCCAGGGAAAATAATGAGACCAGTCCACACCCGATAAATCGACGTTAAACTCTTTCTCGTAACGGGTTAATGCATCATGAAGGTCATCGCCCGGTGAATCGAATAAATCAGAATCCAGTTCCAGAGGGACTTCTTTCCACTGGTTATCCAGATAGCCAGGAATTTCATCCCGAAACATACATAACACGTCGTCTACGATGCTCATCAGAAAGATGTCCACGCTATGCGGTCTTTTGGTCGTGCAATCAAATTGTATTTTTCTTGCGTACGCGTTGAAACTCGATGAAGAGTCAGTGCAAGTGAGGCCCACCCCAGCCAGGGGATATAACGACCAATTACCGCTGCGAGTTTGTTAGTTGGCTGCATCCTGACGCCTACGGGAGTGGGAATTTTAATCCCGAAGGGGAGACGTGCGTCCCGTAAAATTATTCGCGCGTACTTTGAAACAACGCTTGTTCCCAGGGTAGCGCCTTCAGGTTTTGCCCGAGTCCTTAGCCACGGTTGTCCGCCCAAAATAGCCGCGCCTGAAACGGCATCTATCCCCAACTCCATACAAAACTCCTCAAGAAAAATGATCTCAAGTAACTCGCCCGGAGTGACGTTTGAATGACCTCTGTAGAAGTAGGTTCCGTTAATTTCTTCCGTAGTATCCATACCAGTACCCCAGTTACGCTGTCGCCCGTTCATTCCATGCGTCAGAGAAAATGATATTGCCGTCGTTATGTTTCCACGTAATTTTCTCATAGCGCAATTCAACCGTTTCGAGGTGGTTGTTATTGGTGTCGCCCGGCGAGGCCATTGCAGGTGATACTGAAACAATCCGCACGCCTTCCAGAAGAATATTGAAATACTCCGCTTCAAGACCTGCGTCATTAATCTTGTAGAATTTAAGTTCGGCTTTTTGCAGAGCCTGACCTGTCGCGACCGCTTTGTAGAGATAGGGTGATGAGTAATCAAATTCCTTTACGATCATCATTGGGGAGTGGATGCGTTTACCCGTAGGTTTACCCGTCAGGTTATCGGTTGGCGTCGAAAGATTGTGGTGAAATCCTTTGAACTCAATGCTGTATTCCCTGTGCTGCACATCACAACCGCCTTTGATAAGCGCACCACCGTCATCGAACAACCACATATTGCCTGGAATGGCCATTTTAAAATCCCTCTTTTCATACGATGAAGTCGATGAGCTTACAGAGAGAGGGAAGAGAGCTGAATGCACAAAATGGTTATAAAGAATTCGTTTTACTTAATACTGAATTAAGTTTAGCTAACATGAGAAACGCGCCCCCGTACATTAGCTGATATGCGGGGGATAGCGTTTGTTTATTTCAAACGCTGATGCAGGCTTCTCCCCACCAGCAGCGCCGCGCACAGCATCAGCGCGATAAACCCGCCCACGCCGTTCCAGCCGTAGTTATGCCAGAACACGCCGCCGAGGGTCCCGGCGATGCTGGAGCCCAGGTAATAGCTGAACAGATACAGCGATGATGCCTGGCCTTTGGCGCGACGCGCGCGCGGGCCAATCCAGCTGCTGGCGACCGAGTGGGCGGCGAAGAACCCGGCGGAGAAGAGCAGCATCCCGGCAAAGATGAACCACAGCGAGGATAATAGCGTCAGCAGCAGGCCGAGTAACATCACGCCCGTGAAGACCAGCAGTACCGGCCCGCGTCCATAGCGTGCGGTCATCGCCCCGGCTTTTGGCGAGCTCCATGTGCCGGTGAGATAGGCCACAGAAAGCAAACCGACAACGGCCTGATTCAGATGCCATGGCGAGAGCATCAGGCGGTAGCCTATATAGTTAAACAGCGTGACGAAGGCACCCATCAGCAGGAATCCCATCAGAAACAGTCGCGGCAAACCTTTGTCGCGCCAGTGCAGGCGGAAGTTGATAAACAGCGTTTTCGGGCGCAGCGATGTCGGGCGGAAATGACGCGATTCCGGCAGAATTTTCCAGAACATCAGCGCTGATGCCAGCGCAAAACATCCGATTACCGCCAGCGCAATACGCCAGTTAAAGAAGTCCGTAAACACCCCGCTCAGCAGGCGGCCACTCATTCCGCCAATCGAGTTCCCGCTGATGTAAAGCCCCATAGAGAAAGCAACAAAGCTCGGGTGGATCTCCTCGCTGAGGTAGGTCATCCCGACCGCCGCCACGCCGCTGAGCGAGAGCCCAATCAGCGCGCGCATCACCAGAATACCGTGCCAGCTGGTCATCATGGTCGAGAGTAACGTACAGACCGACGCCAGCATCAGCGCGGTTACCATCACCGGTTTACGGCCAATGGCGTCGGACAGCGGCCCGGTAAAGAGCAGCCCAATCGCCAGCATGCCGGTAGAAACAGAGAGCGAAACGCTGCTGCTGGCAGGCGATACGCCAAACTCATGAGAGAGAACGGGCAGGATCGGCTGAACGCAATAGAGCAGGGCGAAGGTCGCCAGACCGGCGGAAAAGAGCGCCAGCGTGACGCGCATAAATTGGGGGGTACCACGTTTAATGAACTGGACCGGCTGCGGTGCTGCGGGTAAATCATCGATATCTCTTGCCGGATCGATATCAATAGTCGTTGTACGGCTCACACAATTTCCTTGCTTAAACATCCCCGTGATTTCTGGTGACGGGTATGACCACCTGTTCAGGGTAGGAAAATGTAAATATTCTGTCTAATATATTAATAATCTCAAATGATACTTTAAAAATATGAATATCGAGCTGCGTCATCTTCGCTACTTTGTCGCCGTCGCCGAGGAGCTGCATTTTGGCCGTGCGGCGGCACGCCTGAATATCTCTCAGCCACCGTTAAGCCAGCAGATTCAAATCCTGGAGCAGCAGGTCGGGGCGCGCCTTCTGGCCCGCACCAACCGCAGCGTGAGCCTGACGGCGGCGGGTAAACAGTTCCTGATCGACAGCCGACAAATTCTGAGCATGGTTGATGACGCCGCCGCCCGTGCAGAGCGGCTCTATCTCGGGGAAGCCGGAGAGCTTCGGATCGGGTTTACCTCGTCCGCGCCGTTTATCAGCGCCGTCTCGGAGACCCTATCGTCATTTCGTCGCCACTTTCCGGATGTTCACATTCAGACGCGCGAAATCAACACCCGCGAGCAGATTGCACCGCTGAATGAGGGAGCGCTGGATCTGGGGCTGATGCGTAACACCCAGCTGCCGGACACGCTGGCGTGGGAGGTTATCCTGCGCGAACCGCTGATGGCTATGATCCCGCACGATCACCCGCTGGCGTCGCGTCCGGAGGTCTCGCTGGCAGAGCTGGCAAAAGAGCCGTTTGTCTTTTTTGATCCGCAGGTCGGGACGGGTCTGTATGACGATATCCTGGGGCTGATGCGCCGCTACGATCTTGCCCCGGTCATCACTCAGGAGGTAGGGGAAGCGATGACCATTATCGGCCTGGTCGCGGCCGGTCTGGGCGTATCTATTCTTCCGGCCTCCTTTAAGCGGGTGCAGCTGCGCGAAATGCGCTGGGTGACCATCGCCGAAGAGGATGCCGTTTCCGAAATGTGGCTGGTGTGGTCAAAACACCGTGAACAGAGCCATGCCGCACAGCGCTTCAAACAGCAGCTAATGAGCGCCTCTGCCGGGCGGCATTTTCACGCAAAAGAGGGTAAAAATGTGCGGTAAATCACATGGCTAAGTAAATATTTGACGACGGCCATGCAAGTGCTTCACCATAGCAAACAGTTTATTTCGAAGCTCGAAAATAAGGGAGTACGAGGTGGTTGCTGATAGTCAGCCAGGGCATATCGATCAGATTAAGCAGACCAACGCTGGCGCGGTGTATCGCCTGATTGATCAGCTTGGTCCGGTTTCGCGTATCGATCTTTCGCGCCTGGCACAACTGGCACCTGCCAGTATCACCAAGATTGTCCGCGAGATGCTGGAAGCGCACCTGGTTCAGGAGACGGAAATTCAGGAGCCGGGCAGCCGCGGTCGTCCGGCAGTCGGGCTGGTGGTTGAAACGGAAGCGTGGCACTACCTGTCACTGCGCATCAGCCGGGGGGAGATCTTCCTTGCGCTGCGCGACCTGAGCAGCAAGCTGGTGGTGGAAGACCGGCTTGAACTGCCGCTCAACGCGGAGGAACCGCTCCTCGACGCGATTGTCTCGCATATCGATCACTTCTTTATCCGCCATCAGCAGCGGCTGGAACGCTTAACCGCGATTGCCATCACCATGCCGGGCATTATTGATACCGAAAACGGTATTGTTCACCGCATGCCGTTTTACGACGATGTCAAAGAGATGCCGCTGGGCGAGGTGCTGAAAAATCATACCGGCGTGCCGGTCTATATTCAGCATGACATCAGCGCCTGGACAATGGCGGAAGCGCTGTTTGGCGCGTCGCGCGGCGCGCGGGATGTGATTCAGGTGGTCATCGACCATAACGTCGGGGCGGGCGTGATTACCGACGGACGTCTTCTCCACGCCGGGAGCAGTAGCCTGGTGGAAATCGGTCATACCCAGGTCGACCCGTACGGCAAGCGCTGCTACTGCGGAAATCACGGCTGTCTGGAGACCATTGCCAGCGTGGAAAGCGTGCTGGAGCTGGCGCAGGTCAGGCTCAGCCAGTCCATGAGCTCTTCGCTGCACGGACAACCCCTGACGGTGGATTCCCTCTGCGCCGCCGCGCGCCAGGGCGATCTGCTGGCGAAGGACATTATTACCGGCGTGGGGAATAACGTTGGCCGCATTCTGGCCATTATGGTGAACCTCTTCAACCCGCAAAAAATCCTTATTGGCTCACCGCTGAGCCAGGCGGCGGAGATCCTCTTCCCGGCGATTTCGGCCTGTATCCATCAGCAGTCGCTTCCCGCCTACAGCAAAAATATTGCGGTAGAAAGCACCCAGTTTTCCAACCAGGGAACCATGGCCGGCGCGGCGCTGGTCAAAGATGCCATGTATAACGGCTCGCTGTTGATCCGCCTGCTGCAGGGTTAACTCTTTTCCGCAGATGTAAGAAAAATTGCGCTATCTCAAGCCGGGTAGCGCACGCATCCCGTAGACTTCCTCCACTGAATTATTTACCTGGTTTATATTTTCGAAGCATACCCAAGAGGTGGAGTGAGTCATGCTTAAGCGTTTCTTTGTTACTGGTACAGATACCTCTGTCGGCAAGACCGTCGTATCCCGCGCATTGCTGCAGGCGCTGGCAGCAAGCGGTAAACGCGTGGCAGGGTACAAACCGGTCGCAAAAGGCAGTAAAGAGACGCCAGAGGGATTGCGTAATAAAGACGCCCTGGTGCTGCAAAGCGTCTCGTCGCTGGAACTGCCTTATCACGCGGTCAATCCCATTGCGTTAAGCGAAGAGGAGAGCAGCGTAGCGCACAGCGGCCTGATTAATTATCCCCTGTTGTCCGACGGCCTGGCGAACCTGAGCGAAAAGGTGGACCACGTGGTGGTGGAAGGGACGGGCGGCTGGCGCAGCCTGATGAATGATTTGCGCCCGCTGTCTGAATGGGTCGTACAGGAACAGCTTCCGGTGGTAATGGTGGTGGGTATCCAGGAAGGGTGCATCAACCACGCGCTGCTGACGGCGCAGGCGATCGCCAATGATGGCCTGCCGCTGATTGGCTGGGTGGCAAACCGCATTAACCCGGGCCTGGCGCACTACGCCGAGATCATCGACGTGCTGAGCAAAAAGCTGCCCGGGCCGCTGGTGGGTGAACTGCCTTATCTGCCCCGCGCCGAGCAGCGCGAGCTAGCGCAGTACATCGATCTCTCTGCCCTCGGTGGCGTGTTGACCGTAGACCGAGTCGTGGCGTAACGTCCGCGACAGCACGGACGCCACCACGCAGGCGACCAGCAGGCCGGGCAGTAAAAAATACTGTCCGGTCATTTCACAGACCATCAGCGCCGACATAATGGGCGCATGCGTGGTCGCGGCAAGTAGCGTTGCCATTCCCGCCAGCCCCAGCAAAATCGCCGTCTCAGAGCCCGGTAGCCACAGCGCGAAAAGCTGCGCGAACAGCATTCCTGTTGCCATACCGACAAACAGCGTGGGCGTAAACACCCCTCCGGGCGCACCCGATCCGCTGCTCGCCAGTACCGCCAGCAGTTTACAGATGAACACCCCGGCAATCACCGACAGCAGCGGCGGGGCGAGCAGAAAAGCCTGAACCACGCTGTAGCCATTCCCCCACACCTTCGGCGTGAGAAGAGACAGCAGCCCGACGATCGCACCGCCCAGCGCTAATTGCCACGGCGGCGAAAGCTTGAGGCGCAGGAAAAGCCCGTGGCTGACGTCCATCAGCCACATCAGCAGCGGTCCGCAGAGGCCCGCGACCAGCCCCATCGCGACGAGAAGAGCATAATCGGCCGCGGTGAGGATGCCGCTCAGATGGACCGCGTAGAGCGTACCTGCGCCCGGTGCCAGGAGCTGCGTCGTAAGAAGCGCCACCACCGCCGCAATCACCACGGGGCCGAGCGAGGCCAGCATCAGCGTGCCAAACAGAATTTCCGCGATGAACAGGCTTCCTGCTAAGGGCGCGTGATAGGCGCTGGCCATCCCGGCGGCGGCACCGCAGGCTATCCATAATTTCCATTCGGATTTGGGCGTAAAGCGCCGGGCGAAAAGGGAGGCGGCGAGGGCGGCGAGCAGGATCATCGCCCCTTCACGCCCGATGGCGCTTCCGCTGGCCACGACCAGCAGCGAGGCAAGGGATTTCACAAGGCTGGCGCCGTAGTCAAACTGGCCGTCTCCGGTCTCCAGCGCTTCCATGTAATCGGTGGGGGCATGAGGCCGCTGCGCGGTCAGACGCTGCCATCCCCAGAGCAGCAGTCCGGCAGCCAGCCCACCCAGCGCTGGCGTCAATGCGCGTCGCCAGGGCGAGAGCGACGCGGCCGCATTCACCAGGCTGCCGCTGTCGTTGCTGAGAAGCAGCCACTCCAGCAGGTACATGCTGTGGCGGAATACCGCAACGGCGAGCGCGGCCAGCACGCCGGTGACGGTGGCAATCAGCAGGCGACGAAACATCGCGCGGATATCGGGGTAGGTATGAAGACGTTGCATGGGTCGCGTTTTAACGGGGACGATACGATATTGTGGCGGGAAATCGCGGGGTTAGCAAAAGGTCTGCGTGCGAAAAAGCCGGGCGATGCCCGGCCAGAAAGGTTAGCTGTCGCTATGAATATTCAGCGCCCGACGCGTGCGCCCGGAGCTCAGGTACTCGGCAATATAGTCCTGCGAAATCTCGCCGTTGTAACGACCGTCCTCATCCACGATCGGCATCCAGCTGGTATTACTCTCATACAGACGTGAAAGCACCACGCGCAGGTTGTCTTCCGCCTTGCCGGTCATGCGGAACGGATGCAGGATGTCGGCGCAGGTACCGCTGGCGTTACGCGCTTCGCGACGCTTCACAAAGCCCAGCGGTTTGCCGTGCTCGTCAACCACCGTAACGGCCCGAATGTCATTATCATCCATGGTCGCAAAGGCGTCGGGAAGCGGAGTAGAGCCCCGCACCGTAATGGTCGGCTGCTGGTCGGTGACGTCGCCCGCCGATACCAGCAGCAGACGCTTCAGGGTGCGGTCCTGACCGACAAACGAGCCGACAAACTCGTTCGCCGGTTTCGCCAGCAGTTCATCCGGGCTGGCGCACTGCACGATTTTTCCCTGACGGAACACCGCAATACGGTCGCCGAGCTTCAGGGCTTCGTCGATATCGTGGCTGACCAGCATGACGGTTTTTTTCAGCTTGCGCTGCATCTCCAGGAACTGGTTTTGGATCACCTCGCGGTTGATCGGGTCCACCGCGCCGAAGGGTTCATCCATCAGCAGTACCGGAGGATCCGCCGCCAGGGCGCGGATGACGCCGATACGCTGCTGCTGGCCGCCGGACATCTCGCGCGGGTAGCGGTTGAGGAACTTATGCGGATCCATCGCCACCATATCCATCAGCTCTTCGGCGCGGGTTTTGCAGCGCGCTTTATCCCAGCCCAGCATGCGCGGCACGACGGTGATGTTCTCTTCGATGGTCATGTTCGGGAACAGGCCAATCTGCTGGATAACGTAGCCAATGTTGCGGCGCAGGGTGACGGTGTCCATCCCGCTGGTGTCTTCACCGTTGATCAGGATCGTCCCGCTGCTTGGGGTAATGAGGCGGTTAATCATCTTCAGGGTGGTGGTCTTCCCGCAGCCGGAGGGGCCGAGCAGGACGCACATTTCCCCTTCGGGCACGGTCAGGTTGACGTTGTCGACGGCCTTAAAGGTCTGGCCGTTCTTCTGGGAAAATTGTTTGGTGAGGTTTTCCAGTTTTATCATTATCGAATCCCCTTTGGAGTCAGAACCACCTGCAGACGGTGCAGCAGCCAGTCGAGCACAATTGCTAAAAGACAAATCATCAGCGCGCCCGCAATCAACATGCGAATATCGCTTCCGCCAATGCCGTTGAGCAGCAGCAGGCCCAGACCGCCCGCGCCGATCACGGCGGCAATCGCCATCACGCCGATATTCATCACCACGGCGGTGCGGATCCCGCCGAAAATCACCGGCAGCGCCATCGGGATCTCGACCCAGCGCAGACGCTGCCAGAAGGTCATGCCGATGCCGCGTCCGGCTTCGCGCAGCCCCGGCGGCAGGCTGTCGAGCGCCGTATGGGTATTACGCACAATCGGCAGCAGCGAGTAGAGAAACACCGCCGTAATTGCGGGCAGGGCGCCAATACCCTGACCGATCAGCGAAAACAGCGGGATCATCAGGCCAAACAGGGCGATGGACGGAATAGTCAGCACGATGGTAGCAATCCCCAGCACCGGCGTTGCCAGCCACTTATGGCGGACAATCAGAATCCCCAGCGGTACGCCGATGATGATGGCTAAACCTACGGCCAGCGCCACCAGCCACAGGTGCTGAAGGGTGAGGGTTAAGAGGTAATCCCAGTTGTCCAGAATGTAGTGAATCGTCTCCATAGCGCCTCCTACAGCAGCTGTTTGCTACGCAGGAAATCGCGGGCGACCTGCTGCGGTGACTGATGGTCGATATCCACCTTCTTGTTCAGCTCGGTGATAACGTCGTTGTTGAGCTGCGCCGAGAGGGTGTTGAGCGCCTCTTCCAGACCGGGGTTGGCCTCCAGCGTGTCCTTACGCACCACCGGCGTCACCGCGTAGCTCGGGAAGAAGCCTTTATCGTCTTCCAGCACCTTGAGGTCGAAGCCTTTCACGCGCCCGTCGGTGGTGTAAATCAGACCGGCGTCAACGAAGCCGTCGCGCACCGCGTTATAGACCAGACCGGGGTCCATCTGACGGATTTGCGGGCGGTCCAGATCCATCTTGTAGGCCGCCTGCAGCGGCTTCATGCCGTCGCTGCGTCCGGCAAATTCCAGGTCCAGGCCCAGCAGCCAGTTTTTGTCCGGGTTGGTTTTACGGACCTGCTCAATCTTCGCCACCATCTCCGACATGGTGTTGATGTGTTCCGCCTCGGCGCGCTTGCGCTGCATGGCGAAAGCGTAGGTGTTGTTCATGTCGGCGGGCTTGAGCCAGACCAGACCGTGCTTTGCGTCCAGGCGTTTCACCGTCTCATAAGACTCCTGCGGCGACATGCGCTGGTTGATATGGTTAAAGATGATCAAGGACGTGCCGGTGTACTCCCAGGTCATGTCAATCTGCTTGTTGATCATCGCGTTGCGGGAGATCACCGTGGCAATGTTGGTTTGCGGCTGGACCTGAAAACCTTTCTTTTGCAGGTACTGCACGGTCATCGCCGAGAGAATATGCTGCTCGGTAAAGCTCTTGGTCGCCAGAATCAGCGGGGCCGCCATCGCCTGGCTGGTGAACAGCGCCGCGGCACACAGCGCCGTCAGGCCGGAAAACAGTCTCATAAAAGCTCCTTGTTATAGTTATCGAGCGAGATGGGGACTCATTACGCGACCCAGCGCCGCCAGCAGGGTATCGAGGATCAGGGCGAACAGGGCGGTGGCTGCCGCGCCGAGGATCAGGGTCGGGAAATCGTTCAGGTAGATACCGGGGAAAATTAGCTCGCCGTAGCTGCTGGCGCCAATCAGGAACGCCAGCGGCGCGGTACCGACGTTAATGGCGGTGGCGATGCGGATCCCCGAGAGCATGACCGGCCAGGCGGCTGGCAGCTCAACCTGACGCAGACGCTGCCATTTGGTCATCCCGATGCCGTTTGCCGCTTCCAGCAGCGACGGCGGTACCGAGCACAGTCCGGCATAGGTATTGCGCACGATCGGCAGCAGCGAGGCGAGGAACAGGGCGATGATGGCGGGCGTATCGCCAATGCCAATCATCACCATCGCCAGCGCCAGCACGGCCAGCGGGGGCAGGGTGTTGCCGACGTTGAAGATTTGCATCACATATTCGGCGATCCCCCGCGCGGCCGGGCGGCTCAGCAGAATACCGGCCGGAATACCGACCAGCAGGGCAAAAAACATCGAAGAGAAAACCAGAATCATGTGCTGTTGCCCGAGATAGACCAGGTCAACCTGGCGCGCCCCGATCGTCTCCAGCCCGATGCCCCAGACGAGAAGGGCGAGGACCACGATAATGGCGCCGACAAACAGCAGCGAACGTTTGAGTAATGGGTGCATTGCGGTGTGTCTCCCTGTGCGCATGCGTTATAGCAACCACCGGTTGCCTGTTGTTATGCCATGTTTCGGCAGGGGTATTTCACCTATAGCAAGCGTTTGGGAAGGGTTCCAGCGAAGGGGTAAAATCAGTAACCCTATGAAAACAGTGACAACCTTGGGTTAAGCCTTATGGCATAAGGGCTGATTGAGGGTCAGGCAGAATAGTCCTAAAGCGAATTTTTAGATGTGACGGTGTCACATTTAAAGAGCTCATACGCCGGATATCGGTCATTAACTTCAAAGAGAGGCACGAACCCGTCGAACCCGCGTCGAGACGGTGATAATTGAAACGATAGCGACCACGGCGAGCATCAACCCGAGCGCCAGCATGGCGTTAAACCCGATCCATCTGAACAGCAGCAGCCCCGCGATACCGCCCGAAATAAACGAGAAAAGGGTGGTTAAGTGGGTTGTCAGCTGGCTTTTTTGCGCCGCCGTATCTTTGGAGTAGTCCCTGCGCAGCATCGCCACCAGTACCGAGGCCAGGGATATCCCCGCGTCCGTCAGCGTGCCGGTAATGTGCGTCGATCTCACCCGCCCGCCGGAAAGCTGCGTGGAGGTGGAGTTATGAATGCCCATTAGTCCGCACAGAAAAAGAATAATCACGCGGTTGCTGGTGAGGGCATGAAAATACATCTCGTAGAAGGAGACGCCGGTCAGTAATAACCCTTCGACAAACAGGATCTGGCAAAAAACCAGCCTGACGTTATGGATAATTCCCCATATCACAATCATGCGCGCAACAATGGCGCCTGCGACAAAAGAGAGAATAATCGAGCCGAAGAAAATCATATCGCTCAGATCGGTGGAAGAGACTTCGCTCGATAACTGGGAGGTGTTGCCGGTCATGTGTGAGGGGAAAAAACCAAATGCCCCGAGAGCGATGGCATTCAGCAAACCTGCCGAGGTCGCCAGCCAGAGAGCAAGCCGGCGATCCTCCTTATGCGTTCGTTCTTTCTTGAGTCTAATCAGCAAGAATACCTCCAGATTGAGCTTTGCCTGAATATTCAGGCTAGCAAAGCGGCGCAACGGGCTGTCCAGGATATGGCTTAATTATTATTCCCTCTGACGACTTTCAGGGTTTAGTAATTAATTAAAATATCCTTACTCAAAATGGGGTCGAGAATACTTTAAATCATGCCGTTATTTCCGTGACGCAAAAACGCCGGTCGCTGGTTAAGGCGTTCAAACCAGGCCTCAATCGCGGGCACGTCGGGCTTATCAAAGGGCGTCATTTTCCAGCGATTCACCGACAGCCCAAGCACCACGTCCGCAAGGGTAAACGTCTCGCCTGCCGCAAAGGTGCCGGTGCGCTGCAGCTGGTTTTCCAGAATGGTGATGCAGTGGTTCCACTCTTTTATTCCCGCCGCAATACGTTCTGGATCGTTAAAGTCCGGGTTTTTACGCCCCAGCGCCGGGAAGACATAGCGCCAGGCGTTGTTAAATTCGGTCGCCTGCCAGTCCATCCAGCGCTCGACGTTGGCCCAGGCCTGCGGTTCTGCGGGCAGCAGATCGTGACGTCCGGCCATGCGCGCCAGGTATCGGCAAATGGCGTTGGATTCCCACAGCACGAAGTCGTCATCGATCAGCACCGGCACCATGGCGTTGGGGTTCAGCGCGCGGAAGGCATCCGTTTCCGTTGAGGCAAAACCGCTGCAGTAATCTTCCTGTTGATATTCGTGGCCTGCTTCTTCGCAGGTCCAGAGCACTTTACGAACGTTAATGGAGGTGGTTTTGCCGAGGATGGTGATCATTGCGCAGGTGTCCTTTAGAGGAATGAATTGTCTAAAAACAATACACCAGTTGCGCGGGGAAGGTTGGGGCAAAATTTAGTGGGATGTACTGTCTTGCCCAATCGACCACTTCCGGCGGGTGCCGATCTTTTGGCCGTCGCTGACAACTGCCCCGCGCTCGTACCGCGGAGTTGTCGATGGTACAAAGGCAGCAGCCATCGCTTTCCTGCCAAAAAATATAAATCCCGCGCAGGGAATTCCAAAAAATGATTTCTGTGCAATTGACATCCTTTATTGGACACGAAACCACTCCAATACTGCAGCGTCTTTATCTAATATTAATCTATATTGACTTATATTTATAAATAATACGATGTTACAGCAAAAATTAACAGAAATTATACTTTATGAACCTCGGCCACTGTTTCGCAATGCGGTCAAAAACAGCATCCAGGCCGTCAATGGCTCTCTGTTAGTGATTGAACCAGACGCGCTAATAGAGGAGGTACCCCCTTTTAATGATCAAACGTCTTTATTCGCTGCAGGCGTTAGTGGTGCCGGTGAAGAAATATATTCTCTATTACGGATAATTCATCATCTGATAATGCAGGGAAAAGAAATTATCGTCTGGGTCGCAAAACGGGATGACCTGCTTATCAGACTGATGTACGAGCTTGGTGTACAGACGCTACTCTGCGAAAATTATTTGGAAGAAGAACTCGCTCAGCGCATGTTATCCAAAAATTTCAGTTCAGGATATTTACCTTTACGCTCCCCGCTAATAAATAACATGAATAGAAAAAATAGGCTCACACACTCTGAACTGAATATTCTTATCGACTGCGCCCGAGGTCTGAGTGCCTATGAGATCGCCAGTCTGCGCCATATGGGATATAAAACGGTCTTCACCCATAAACAAAACATCCGGTTACGTCTGAGCCTGCAAAAGTCAGCCAGTTGGCTGGATCTGCTTAACCGTTTGGATCAGATTTATTCAGTCTGAACATCTGGAGAACTATGTTTACTTTTACTGTTTGTTCCCGTGTGGTTCATCCGACTATACTGAACGGGTTTATATCCAGCCTGAAGGCTTTTCGCGAACAAAACCCTGACTGGAAATATGAACTTACACGGCAGGATAACGCGCATCTGACTTTGCTTGATTTCACCGCATATGACACGCTTACTGATATCTCCTCCGCGGAGTACGAAAGTCTCTGCCGGTCAGGTGAAGGAACTGCTCTGGTTATGCTCTCTGCATGTCAGGAGAAGCTGGCGCATCAGCTCATGAGGTCATACCGGTGTTCACTGCTTTGTGTGGATGAACGTCTGCTGGAACTGCGTGAGTTAATAAAACACAGTATGAAAAAACAACGTTATATCAGTGCTCACTTCCTGCGACTGCAGGAGCAGGAGAATAATATAACCGACGGTATGATTTTTACCGATGCAGAAAAAAAAGTACTTATTGGCCTCAAAAGCGGTAAAACCGGGATTGAATTATCACGCGAAATGTTTCGAAGTCAGAAAACGATCAGTACACATAAGCGAAAGATTATGTTTAAGCTGGGGGTCAAGAATGATCTGGAACTACGCAAAGTGATACAGAAGCTCCAGCCGCCGCTGTGATGCGGCAGCTGTTCTTACGTCAGGTAATTTATCCCCCGGTATTGTTTGTCGGATATAACGGACCTGTGTTAATTATCCGTTAAAAGCGTTTAATATTTTTCAGGCAATTTATTAATTTTTATCAGAATACCTCGATTGATCTCAATATAACCACCGATACGCAAATCGCCCAGTATTTTCATAACACGACTGCGTGAAAGTCGGGTTTTTTCGAGAATATAATCACTGACGTTGACATGACCACTCAGCGCTTCATCTTCATTCATCAGGGCAATCAAATTCAGTCGTATCAACTCATAGGTGGAGAGCCCGACGGATGAGTAGTGGGCGACCAGCAATTGCCGGACGGCATACATATAACAGTATGCGGCCTCTTTCCATAATCCCTTCGTACTGATGACGTCAAGCATCTCTTTTGTGGGCAGGATCTCATAGCTAACATTTCTGTAGGCCTTTATAAAAATGTCGGCGTTGGTGTCAATTAATTCGTTCATGCCAGTAATCATTGGGGCTTTGATGTATTTGATTAGAAGCCGATCGCTGCTTCGGTATATCGCAACAACTCCCTTATGCAGGATAAACGTTACTGGCTCGGTTTTCTTCTCCAGCGAAATGAGCTGGCGTGGCTTACCACTCTGGATCCGCCTGGTGTCAGAGGCTGCCTCGATCAGGGTATTGAAATGTGTTTCAGGTTTCATACTTATGGCTACCAAAAAAATTATAATTGTTAATGTATGATAGAAGAGTTTGTTGAAAAGATGATAAAAATTCCGAATCAGAACGTATCGATACAATCAGTCAGGAGGTTGATAAGGCTCTGAACAGAATAGGGGGTTGGAGGATTAGCTTCATCTGGACATCCTTGTGAGAAAAAACAAACATGAAACCGCCTTCCGATAGCGGTTTTGCGTACGCAGCTCGTCCTCAGTTGTATGCAAATGACATGGTAATAACAGGACTGATTTTACCGGGTATGTTACCAGAGGCCATACTCAAAGTATGTGTATGAATTTTAAACGTCGGCGTGCCAACTGCTGAGGCAGTATCGATAATCCCTGTTTTCCCGCCGCTGTAGGCCTCATAAGAAAGTCCTTCAAACCGCTCGTCTGTAACATGCCACTTGAGTTTATCGCTCTGTTTTTCAACGTGGGCATCTTTTAGCGCGTCAGGGTGATAGATGTGTTTGATACTGGTCGCGGCGGCAATCTGTAGCGTCTTATTTTCCTTAGACGCAAACGGAATCGCCTTGACGCGAAGCCTGTACATCGACTCTTTATCCTGGGAAAGCGTGCCTGCAATAACAAGGCGCTTTAGGTTCTCTTTACCGCCTTCCTGGTGACAGAAGGGAAGAATGATGAGGTGGGGGGATTTGTGCACGTCGTTGTTAAGATTTTTCACTACCGCCTCAATTAAATACGGTGCACTGAACGGGTTGCGCACGATTACTGAAACTTCTTTTTTTGCTGCTTTATCTAAAAAACGGGTGCCGCGAAAATTGACAGTGTCGGAAGTATTATAAAAGAGGGCAATTGCAAAGCAGCCAGTTAATATAGGTAATGTGGCTTTCAATCCTGACTCCACAATAATTAATTGAAACAAGCTCCGTAATATTATTATCTGGAGCTCCTTGCAGATCTTAAAAGATGATACTGGCGAAGATAAAAAAAGTCTTTTTTTGTAAGTCCTTAAAAGGATTGTGTTCTGATTGCTACATCAGACAAAATTTCTTTATTTGTCCACTATTATCATAAAACCGTGTTTATGAACCAACCTGATGTATCTGCAGGCAGGGCTCTTTGGTTGCTCACCTGCGATGGGTTTCTGAGGTGAGGGGAGTAGAGGCGGAGGAGAATGCTGGCTGCGCAGAAACGCGTTACCTTTTGTGCCATGCTAAAGCCTTTGTAATATGAAGTTATCCTTGCAGGCTTTTCGTAAAAAAAAACCGGGCATAACATTATGCCCGGTTTTCGCTCCTGTCATTAAATTACCAGGTGTAGCTGACACCGGCATTCAGCTGCCATGGAGACTCGTAGTGATCCTGACCTTTGGCATAGTTCGCCCCGGCCCATCCGCTCAGGTTTTTGCTGAGTTTCACATCCGCGCCCAGGCCAACGATGCCGCGTGAACCGTCGGTGCTGTCGTTGATTTTTTCGCCGTTGATGTCCATGGTGTTGCTGTTCTCGGTTTCACCCGCAACGGCCAGATGCACATACGGACGGACCTCGGTGCCATTGTTCAGCGCCATCGCCATACCGGCATTCACACCGCCTTCCAGACCCAGTGACGTGCTGCCGTCATCTTTCGTGTGCAGGCCATTTTTCAGCTTGTAGTCGACGCTGTTATAGCGTGCATATGAAATCTGGGCATAAGGTTCGATATACCAGGCATTAAACTGCTTGTGGTAGCCCGTTTTGAAAGCCCCGCCGAAGCCATTGTTGTTATAGTCGCCGGTAGTATGACCGCCGTCCAGAGACGTCACGCTGATGTCGTTTTTCAGGTGCGTACCCTTGATGCTGGCATCAAAGAACAGACCGTTGTTCAGGCGCAGTGAGGTATACAGTGAGGCGCCGTAGCTGTCGACATCTGTGCCTGCACTGCCGCCGTCATGCATGTTCACATCCGAATACCCGCGGGTGGCGGCAAAACCGAACAGCAGGTTGCCCGGGGCGATATCGACACGCTTGTCAGCACCTAACATAAAGCCGTTGTTGGTCTGATCGTAGGCAGTACTGGTCTGCTCCATCTGCTGACGGTGGTAGCCGCCGTAGTAGCTGCCCCAGGCGTTCACCGTGCCGTCGCTGCTGCCGGTGAGGCGCTCGTGATCCAGACGGCGGTTCAGCGCATCCTGTTCGTCGCTCCAGATGCTCATCGCTGCCGCACGGGTATTCACCGCAGCCTGCGCGGCGGTCGAGAGCGTGCGCGAATTCGGGTTCGGGTTTGGGTTCGGGTTCGGGCCAGGCGTCGGTTCTGGCGTCGGTTCTGGCGTAAAGTTATCGAGGATCACGCTGGTTGACCCGTCAGCGTTAGCCACGCTGTGTGATTCGTAACGGTAAACCCCGACATCGTTCTGCATGGAGTTGAAGGTCGCACCGGAACCGTCCGTCACCTGAACAATGGTGTTGCCGGTCATATCGCCCGCTGCACCGCTGGAGTTGGAGGTCACGCCGGCATTGAAGCTGCCGGTGGCCTTGTCGGCCGTGAGCACGTAGGCGGAACCGGTTTCCGCGTTGTACGTGGAGTAAATAGTTGACGCCGTCGGGCTGGCCGCTAGCAGCGTGGTCGGTGCGCTGTCGGAAAGACTTGCGGTGTGGATATTCCCGCCGTCCATGACGATGTTGCTGGCACCGGTTAGGCTGATGGCATTAACATCCGTGGCCGCGTTGTTGACCCAGGTTGAGCCGTTGCTGATATTCAGCGCCAGTGCGCCGGTACCAGTTTTCCCGGCGCTACCGTTCCAGGCTGAGCTGTCGATGTTCACCGACTGGTCAGCACCTTAAGAGCTGGTGATGGCGCCGGAAAGGGTGGAGCCACTGAAACCGACCGTATTCACCGCACTGGTACCGGAAATCTTCAGCAAATTGGTTTTGCCGGTGACGGTCGAATCTTTCACGTTGATGGTGCTGCCAGTGGTATCCCCTTTAAGGATGATGGCTTTATCACCTTCGATCGTTGACCCGGCGCTAGAATTTAACGTGAAACCGCCGCCCAGTGAAATACCATTGCCGGTCGAGGAACGTACCGTGGAGCCATCAATATTGATAATATTATTTTCATTATTAGAATCCTCAGTGGCTATCCCATTTTTAGCCCCGAATACAGTGGTGCCATTAGACAGCGTTACATTGGTATTTTTATTACCGGATGCTGTATAATAAACACCTGTATCATCGCCATTTATAGTTGTGTTAGAAATGTTATAAGCGCTTCCGTTATTTTGTGTTAATCTTAAGCCAGACTGAGCTGAAATAGTGGAGTCCGTGATATCCATTATACCGGAATAACCACCATTGGACGAGATGCCGCGATCGTCCGATTTAATCGTGCTGTTAGTGATATGGACAACACTACTCCCTTCGCTCATAAATACGGCCGCGTCGCCATAACCGCCACCGCTGGCCTCTATCAGGGAATTAGAAATATCTATATTGCTGCCACTTTTTCCCGTTGCTTCCCAAACATACACTCCGTTTTTCCCACCCTTGATTGTTGAGTTTTCAACCTTCAGGTTCGCGTTAGCCTGACCATTAACATTATTACGGACGAATAAACCGGTTTCCACGCCTTCAACATACGCGTTATCCGTGACGTTAACCGCAGCCCCTGTGGAGCTGGCAACATCTATACCAATTTTTCCACCAGAAATAGTGGTCCCTGTACCGCTGACATTCAGTGTTGCGCCTTTCGTAGGATCTGTAAGATTAATGGTTACACTATCTTTATCAGGGGCATTACTTATTTTGCTACCGCCATTGATATTGGCAGTGACACCAGCAGTGTCTATCAGCACGCCATCAGTAACATTTTTACCTGTAACATCGGTATCGGCACTGATGGTTTGTGCAGATGCGCAGGAACCCCAGGAATAAAGGGCGCCTAAAATAACAATATTAATTGCCTTGATTTTTGGTTTAAAACTATTTGGAGACTGCTGTTTTGCGTTTGCCATAATGCACCATAGATAATAATTTCGCCATAAAAATGGCACCGATATATTGCGGCGAGCAATATTAATTGCGGCCGACTAAAAAGTTGGCAAATTTTACTTACAATTAAAAAGAAACACTCAGAAAAAAAAGTCCACTTTAGTACTTTTTCCCCTAAAAGGTCAGATGATTGTTACAAGCGACTGATAGGGTTGTCGTTTTTTTGACGTTATTACCCTGGGTTTATCCAGGTAACAGGATTGCACTCTAATGCGAAAATGATGTTAAATTTTCTTTAATAAAACGAAAATAAAAAGAAAAATTCCGTTCAGAATAAACTGAACGGCATCTATTATTACGGGACGCATTACAGGTTCTATTATTAACCCGGAAAGGTGCGATAGAGCTGATTCGGCACCGAACGCGCTAAACGCCGGGCGACCTCATTAAGCATTTGAACTCACGGTACAAAGCGCACTGCAGCAGAAAAAATGTCTGCTTTGAACGAAAAGTTGACGTGTAAGCTGGCGTCCTGTCCTCTCGGGAGAAACGGGATACAGAGCGCGTCGTCATGGCCTGTGGTAGAAGAATTCCCGCCCTGACCGAGCGGGGGGATTCATATTCCGGTTTTGTCCTCACCTGCCATCCCCCATTAGCGTGTTACAGGGCTGAGACGAGGTTGCTGAAGAGGCAATATTTGAATCACAGATCCTGATGATTTTCGCCTTCATTTCCTGGCGCACGTCATCTCCTTATTTATGTTCTAAATCTGAAACAATGACATTGTTACCATCAACCGGCAGTGGATCCCAACAGACAGCAAAAAAGCCGTAAGCAGTTATCTGCTTACAGCGCCGGGATCTGTAATGATTTTTCTGGCAATCAGGCCGCTTTCACGGCCCTGATTTTTTTCGTGTCAGCCGCATCGGATTCTGTTTTATCCGTTGCAGCTTGAGCATTGAGATCGGGAAGCTTGCTGGTACGCAGAATATGCTGCACGGTCTCTTTTTGCTCGGCGAGATACAGGCCAAGATTTTCAGCCTGCGCTTCATCCATTTGCATTCCGCTTTGCAACAGCCAGTCGGTGAACGCGTCTGCCATATCGAGCAGCTTGTCGTGAGCGTCAGCCTCTTTCTTACTGGCAAATGTCATTTTCTCTTCACCTTTTCTAACGACAACAAATTTTGTTTCAACAGCCATCGTGCACCTCGTTATACTGTATTTATATACAGCATAACAGCTCCCGATAGAAGTTGCAGCAAAATATGCATTACTGGCAAATCTGCTGCGATTCCGGGCCACCCATACTCCGCCGCCACGCCCCGGGCGCCTGACCATACTGACGCTTAAAGCTGCGGTTGAAGGACTGCTGGGAATCGAAGCCCAGCGCGATCGCCACGTTCAGAATCGGCTCATCGCTGCGGGTTAAGCGCTCAACCGATTTTTGCAGCTTTTGTGCGCGAATATACCCGGCGAGGGGATAGCCCGTATGCTCTTTAAACAGGCGCTGGAGATGCCATTTTGAGTAGCCGGATCGCCTGGCAACGGACTCAATGTCCAGACGGCTATCCAGGTTGTTGTCGATCCAGTCGAGTAAATCATGCATAAATGCGCCAGTGTTCATCGGGTTACTCCCACGCTGCCTGTTAAAAAGTATCTTTGTCTGTTGCATTAAAAGGTGGCGCGTTTTTGTATTAATTGCAAGTTTTATTGTTGCATTTAAATCCCTGACCGAAACGGGTCTTTTCACATACGCTCAAATAGCACATAAAGTGCAACAATTATTCTTGCACTTAGTTAAGCGCCTTCCTACAATCGCCGCGATAGTGTATTCGTAACTGTTACAGTTTTGTGGCGATGAACGACACAAATGGCCTTGAGACAGCCACCGGACAAAGGAAGTGGCGCAGTGCCTCCTGCTGCGTCTTGCCCGGCGGCGACAATTACCGGAATAAAAATAATGAGCCTGCAAAAAAACTGGGGTAACTTTCATCTGAACGCGCTGGGGATCATGTTGCTCTCCGTGCTGCTCGTCGGATGCGACAACAGCGTCGCGCAAAACGCCGCGCCGCCTGCGCCCGCCGTCAGCGCTGCTGACGTGGTGGTGAAATCCATTAGCCAGTGGGATAGCTTTAACGGCCGGATTGAAGCGGTGGAGAGCGTTCAGCTCCGTCCGCGCGTGTCCGGCTACATTGATAAAGTGAATTACACCGACGGCCAGGAAGTGAAGAAGGGCGAGGTGCTGTTCACGATTGATGACCGAACCTATCGCGCGGCGCTGGAACAGGCGCAGGCGAACCTGGCGAGAGCTAAAACGCAGGCCAGCCTGGCGCAGAGTGAGGCTAACCGTACCGATAAGCTGGTCAATACCAACGTTGTCTCCCGTGAAGAGTGGGAGCAGCGTCGTTCGGCCGCCACTCAGGCGCAGGCCGATATTCGTGCCGCGCAGGCGGCAGTTGACGCGGCGCAGCTCAACCTGGACTTCACAAAAGTCACCGCGCCTATCGACGGTCGCGCCAGCCGGGCGCTGATCACCAGCGGCAACCTGGTGACCGCGGGCGACACCGCCAGCGTTCTCACCACGCTGGTCTCGCAGAAGACGGTTTACGTCTACTTTGACGTGGACGAGTCGACCTACCTTCACTACCAGAATCTGGCCCGCAGCGGGCAGGGGGCGTCCAGCAATCACACGGCGCTTCCGGTTGAGATTGGCCTGACGGGCGAGGAGGGTTATCCCCACCAGGGCAAAGTGGACTTCCTTGATAATCAGCTGACGCCGAGTACCGGCACCATCCGCATGCGCGCGCTGCTGGATAACGCCCAGCGTCAGTTCACGCCGGGACTTTTTGCCCGCGTCCGCCTGCCGGGCAGCGCGGAGTTCAAAGCCACGCTTATCGACGACAAAGCGGTGCTGACCGATCAGGATCGTAAGTACGTTTATATCGTCGATAAAGAGGGGAAAGCGCAGCGCCGCGACATTACGCCGGGCCGTCTGGCAGACGGTTTACGCATCGTGCGGCAGGGGCTGAACCCTGGCGATAAAGTCATCGTCGAGGGTTTACAAAAAGTGTTTATGCCGGGGATGCCGGTTAACGCGAAAACCGTTGCCATGACCGCCACCAGCGCCCTCAACTGATCCCTTGACCTGAGAATCCATCCATGGACTTTTCCCGCTTTTTCATCGACAGGCCGATTTTTGCCGCGGTGCTGTCGATTCTGATTTTTATCACAGGGTTAATTGCCATCCCGCTGCTGCCGGTGAGCGAATATCCTGACGTCGTGCCGCCAAGCGTGCAGGTGCGCGCGGAGTATCCGGGCGCCAACCCGAAAGTGATTGCCGAGACGGTGGCGACGCCGCTGGAAGAGGCGATCAACGGCGTTGAGAACATGATGTACATGAAGTCCGTCGCGGGCTCCGACGGCGTGCTGGTCACCACCGTCACCTTCCGTCCGGGAACCGACCCGGATCAGGCGCAAGTGCAGGTGCAAAACCGCGTCGCGCAGGCCGAAGCGCGTCTGCCGGAAGACGTGCGGCGCCTGGGCATTACCACCCAGAAACAGTCCCCGACGCTGACGCTGGTGGTGCATCTGTTTTCGCCCAACGGTAAGTATGATTCCCTGTATATGCGTAACTACGCCACGCTGAAGGTGAAGGACGAGCTGGCGCGCCTGCCCGGCGTCGGCCAGATCCAGATTTTCGGCTCGGGTGAATACGCGATGCGCGTCTGGCTGGATCCCAACAAGGTGGCGGCCCGCGGGCTGACCGCGTCGGACGTGGTCACGGCGATGCAGGAGCAGAACGTACAGGTGTCCGCCGGGCAGCTTGGCGCCGAGCCGCTGCCGAAAGAGAGCGATTTCCTGATCTCCATTAACGCCCAGGGCCGTCTGCATACCGAAGAAGAGTTCGGCAATATTGTCCTGAAAACGACGCAGGACGGTACGGTCGTCCGCCTGCGCGACGTGGCGCGTATCGAAATGGGGTCCGGCAGCTATGCGCTGCGTTCCCAGCTGAACAATAAAGACGCGGTCGGGATTGGTATCTTCCAGTCGCCGGGGGCGAACGCCATTGATTTGTCTAACGCGGTGCGCGCGAAAATGGACGAACTGTCCACGCGCTTCCCTGCGGACATGAAGTGGGCGGCACCTTACGATCCGACCGTTTTCGTGCGCGACTCCATCCGTGCGGTGGTGCAAACGCTGCTGGAAGCGGTGGTGCTGGTGGTGCTGGTGGTGATCCTGTTCCTGCAAACCTGGCGTGCGTCGATCATTCCGCTGATCGCGGTGCCGGTTTCGGTGGTGGGTACCTTCAGCATTCTCTACCTGCTCGGCTTCTCGCTGAATACCCTGAGTTTGTTCGGGCTGGTGCTGGCCATCGGCATCGTGGTGGACGACGCCATCGTGGTGGTGGAAAACGTCGAGCGAAACATAGAAGAGGGGCTTGCTCCGCTTGCGGCGGCGCATCAGGCGATGCGCGAAGTGTCCGGGCCGATTATCGCGATTGCGCTGGTGCTGTGCGCGGTGTTTGTGCCGATGGCGTTTCTCTCGGGCGTTACCGGTCAGTTCTACAAGCAGTTTGCGGTGACGATCGCGATTTCCACGGTCATCTCCGCCATTAACTCGCTGACGCTCTCTCCGGCGCTGGCGGCACTGCTGTTAAAACCGCACGGCGCGCCGAAAGATTTCCCGACCCGGCTTATCGATCGTCTGTTCGGCTGGATTTTCCGTCCGTTTAACCGCTTTTTCCACCGCAGCTCGAACGGCTATCAGGGGCTGGTGGGCAAAACGCTGGGACGACGCGGCTCGGTATTTGTGGTGTATCTGCTGCTGCTCTGTGCCGCTGGCGTGATGTTTAAAGCGGTGCCCGGCGGGTTTATTCCGACGCAGGATAAGCTGTACCTGATTGGCGGCGTGAAAATGCCGGAAGGTTCTTCGCTGGCGCGCACCGACGCGGTGATCCGCAAAATGAGCGAAATCGGGATGAATACCGAAGGGGTGGATTACGCGGTTGCATTCCCGGGGCTGAACGCGCTGCAGTTCACCAATACGCCGAATACCGGGACGGTCTTCTTTGGCCTGAAGCCGTTCGACCAGCGCAAACATACTGCGGCGGAAATAAACGCGGAGATTAACGCGAAAATCGCGCAAATTCAGGAAGGTTTTGGCTTCTCCATCCTGCCGCCGCCGATTTTAGGGCTGGGTCAGGGGTCGGGCTATTCTCTGTACATCCAGGACCGCGGCGGTCTGGGGTATGGCGCGCTGCAAAACGCGGTGAACACCATGTCCGGCGCGATTATGCAGACCCCGGGAATGCACTTCCCGATTTCAACCTACCAGGCTAACGTTCCGCAGCTGGACGTGCAGGTCGACCGTGACAAGGCGAAAGCGCAGGGCGTGTCGCTGACCGATCTTTTCGGAACGCTGCAAACCTATCTGGGCTCGTCGTACGTGAATGACTTCAACCAGTTCGGCCGTACCTGGCGCGTGATGGCGCAGGCCGACGGGCAGTTCCGCGACAGCGTTGAAGATATTGCGAATTTACGCACCCGTAATAGTCAGGGCGAAATGGTGCCGATTGGCAGTATGGTGAAAATCACGACCACCTACGGGCCGGATCCGGTGATCCGCTACAATGGCTACCCGGCGGCGGATCTGATTGGCGATGCCGACCCGCGCGTGCTCTCGTCCTCGCAGGCGATGACGCAGCTGGACGCCATGTCTAAGCAGATCCTGCCAAACGGGATGAACATTGAATGGACGGACCTGAGCTTCCAGCAGGCGACGCAGGGCAACACGGCGCTGATCGTCTTCCCGGTCGCGGTGCTGCTGGCCTTCCTGGTCCTGGCGGCACTGTATGAAAGCTGGACGCTGCCGCTGGCGGTGATCCTCATCGTGCCGATGACCATGCTCTCCGCGCTGTTTGGCGTCTGGCTGACCGGTGGCGATAACAACGTCTTCGTGCAGGTGGGGCTGGTGGTGCTGATGGGGCTGGCGTGTAAAAACGCGATTCTTATCGTGGAGTTTGCCCGCGAGCTGGAAATTCAGGGCAAAGGCATTATGGAAGCCGCGCTGGAGGCGTGCCGCCTGCGTTTACGTCCGATTGTGATGACCTCCATCGCCTTTATTGCCGGGACTATTCCGCTGATCCTCGGCCACGGCGCGGGCGCAGAAGTGCGCGGCGTCACCGGGATCACGGTCTTCTCCGGGATGCTGGGCGTGACGCTGTTTGGTCTATTCCTGACGCCGGTGTTTTACGTGACGCTGCGTAAGTTCGTGACGCGCGGGAAAAAAGAGGAAAGGGACGTTCTGCCCGCGTAAGAACGCTGCAGATAATAAAAAACCGCCTTCATTGTGAAGGCGGTTTTTTTACATCTGAATGTAGACCGGGTTAGCGCAGCGCCACCCGGCAAGATCGTTAAGACGTTTTTTGATACTGGGCAATAAGGTCCGGGAGGGGATCCCATCCGCTGCTATCGGCGTTTTTGACCGCTTCAAGGGCGCTTGCCACGGTATGGCGGGCCAGTACCGCTAACGAAGCCTCCTCGGCTTCTTCGGATATCGATTTGAAGTACCAGCAGGCGTTAGCGCTGACAACGCAGCGGGCCGGCACGTCAGGGCGCGACGCCCACAGCTTTTTATCTTCGATGACCGAAAGGTAGATGTCGCGCAGGGTGATCTCTTCCGGCGGGCGACCAAGATGAATTGAGCCGTTACGGCCAAGCGTTGAGACGATAATGCCGTCACGCGTCAGCGGAACCATTAATTTGCGGATGAAGCTCGGGTTCGCTTCCAGGCCGTAGGCCAGAATCGCACTCGTGGAACGTTCACCCAATTGCTCCGCCATCGCTACGCTGAGAACCATCTGCAAAGCTGTCGGGAAGCGGTAATCTAACATTTCTCTGTCCTGGGTTGCGGTGAATCTTGTTCTTTTTGGCACCGCAGAGGTGAATAAGCAATAAACAACAATATAACAAATACGGTAATTATTTTGAAGCAATCTGCGGCATTTGCGATCGAACTCCCTGTTCTGATTTAGCAAAACGTGCGGTTCGGGAAGTCAACCGTCGCCATCAGGCCACCTTCAGCGGAAGAACTCAGGTTTACGCTGCTGTTGTGTTGCTGCGCCACCGCTTTGACGATGGCAAGCCCCAGCCCGCTCCCGCTTTGCACCTGATTGGGGTCGCGGAAAAACCGGTCGAACACGCGCTCGCGCAGTTCAACCGGAATACCGGGCCCTGCATCTGAAACGCGAAGCCGCGCGAAGCCATCTGCTATGCAGACATCGACCTGAATCCGCCCGCCCTCGGGACTGTACTTCACGGCGTTCTCAATGAGGTTATCAATAAGCGATACCAGGCGTTCCCTGACGCCGGGGATCCAGATGTCATCCTCGGCGAAGAATTCCAGCTCAATCCTGCGCGCAGACGCCAGCGGTTCCAGCTCGGCCATTCGCTCCTGGATGAGCGTCGTCAGCGGCACGGTCTCCATTTCCGTATCAATCCGCGCTTCGCTGTGCATCATCAGCAGCAGCTGGTTGACGAGACGCGCTGCCCGACTGTTGCTGCGAATCACCCCCGCAAGCAGCTCCTGCTGACTCTCGCTAATGACCCAGGACTGCAGCGCTTCCACGTTGATGCGCATCGCCGCAAGGGGCGTACGCAGCTCGTGCGCGGCATCCGCAATGAAAACCCGTTCCCTTTCCGCGCTTTCACGCACCCTGGCAAGGAAGTCATTGATCGCATCCACCATCTGGCGAAGCTCCCTGTGTCCGGGAACGGCTTTTAAAGGGGAAAGATCGTCAGGCGTGCGTAGCGTAATTTCATTGACCACCTTGTTCCAGGGGCGCATCGCAATGCGGATTGACAGCCACGCGGGAAACAGAAGAAAAGGGAAGCAGACCAGCAGCGGCATGATGTAGTAGCCGCGCGAGTTAAGGTAGATAAAGAAGTTCCAGCCGCCGGCCGGGGTGAAAAGGGTAACCTCCACGTCGGAATGAGCGGATTTAAGGGTTCGGCTGGTCCAGGTACGACCATCGCTCTGAACACGCTGCATTTCCCCAAACCGGGTGTTGGTTACCCCCGTTGGCGCATCAGGCGATGAAAAAATAATCGCGTTATTTTTGCGCACGATGAAGTTGATTGACAGCGCGGGATCTTCGCCGCCGCCATAGCCCTCACGCAGCGCTTTGCTAAAGGCTTCCAGCACCGCGGTGCGATCCTGCGGGTGTTCGTCCATCCGCTCGACCAGGGTAAAAAGGGTGTCGTAGGTATGACTGCCCGTAAGGATGGGAGGGCTGCGCAGATCCTCCCACAGAATAAAGGTTAAAAATAGACACCACAGCAGGGTAAGCAGCAGCAACTGGGCGATAATAATTCGCCGTACCAGCGTTGGGCGTCTCAGGTGGTACCAGACGTTTTGCATTACCCTGTCACCTTCTGGACTGAAACGGTATCAATGACATACCCGACGCCCCGCACCGTTCGCACATAGCCATCGCCGATTTTTCGCCGCAAATTTCCCATATGCACGTCGAGCGCATTGCTGAGGTTCTCTTTGTTGCCGAATATCCGTTCTTCCAGAAACCGTCGCGTAATGACGCGGTCAGCGCGCAGCATCAGCGTTTCCAGCAGCGCATATTCACTCGCCGTCAGGTCTACGTGGCGCGCGCTCACCGTCACGCGGCGCGTTGGAACATGAAGCGATAAGCCTCGGATTTCTATCGCCTCATTTTCGAAACCGTAGCTGCGCCGCGCCAGGGCTCTCACCCGCGCCAGCAGCTCGGCGAGAATAAATGGCTTGACGAGATAGTCGTCCGCACCGGCATCCAGCCCGCACAGCCGGTCCTGCAGCGTACCTCGCGCCGTCAGAATGATGACCGGGATCCCCTTGAGCTGCTGACGCAAACGCGCCATCAGGCTCATGCCGTCGCCGTCGGGCAGCCCCAGGTCGAGCAAAATAAGTTCCGGCACGCAGACGTCCAGCTGATGCAGCGCATCCTCTTTGCGGCGAACCCATATGACGTCAAACCCTTGATCGGAGAGGGCGATACGTACGCCGTTGCCGAGATCCAGGTCGTCTTCGATTAGTAGAATTTTCACACTGGCAACTGTATCAACCGTGAATGAAGAACTTCTTAAGAAAAAAACGGTATCAGGAAACCTGCCCGGTTTACAGCGTCTGCTCGCGCTTCAGTGTTTCTTCATGTTCGGCTCATAAGAACCTTAGGGTCGGTATTCAAAATGGGCGTTCTGGCGGTTAACCGCATGCATCGTCATCATTTGAATCCAGAAGGGCTTCTTTAATGAGAAACATCGAACTGCGTCATACGTTTCCCCATTTACTTCCGGGCCGCAGCCTGAAAAACCTCGTGCCGGGCGTCGTTCTGGCGTTACTGGCTACGCCCGTACTGGCGGCAGAACAGAGCCAGGGTAACGTCTTAACCCTGGGGGGCGGCGTGGACGTCGCGCCGCGCTACTCGGGTTCCGATAAAACCCGCGTTTCCGCAGCTCAGGTGGTGGAGTACGCCATGGCAAACGGCTTCTTTATCGGCACCACGCGAGGGATCGGTTACGGCAACAACTTTGGCAATCTTGATTACAGCGCCGCGCTGAGCTATCGAGTTGGGCGTAAAGATAAAGACGTGAGCAGCGATTCCATCAGCTCCGGCAGCGACGAGCTGCGGGGAATGGGCGAGATAAAAGGCTCGGCAATCGTTGTGCCCGGGCTTGAGTACAGGGTGACCGACTGGCTTCACCTGCAGCTGCAGGCAGAGGTTCCGGTTTCTGAGAGGGACAACGGTGAAGCGGTGCATTTCGGCATTTCCAGCCCGTTCTATACCTCACCCAAAAATGAGGTGACGCTGGCGCTGACCGGCAGCTGGGGATCCGACAAGTACATGCAGACCTACTATGGGGTCAGCGCCGCTCAGTCGAGCGCATCGGGTTTTGCCCGACATGACGCCGGGGCCGGGATTTATAGCTACTCGATGAATCTGGACTGGACCCACAGGCTCACCTCGCGCTGGAGCGTCCTTGCCTCAGCGGGCGTTACGCAGCTGACGGGGGATGCGGGTGATAGTCCCATTGTGCAACGCAAAACATCGCCCACGGGGAGTTTGAAGGTGACGTACAGTTTTTGATTGTGGGCCGCGGTGGCTTAACGTTTTGAGCACGCACTTGCGGTAATTAAAGCCGCTCCGGTTGAGATGGCGGGGCGGTTCCCTTTGCAGACAGTTACAGCACTGCACACGTGGTTGACGGATTTATCTAAAGCTCCATTGTGCCGTAATGACAAACACGGAAGGTATGATAATGCCCACATCCATTCCAAAATAAGACGTAAAATTATACTGGAGCCCATGATATATATAGGGCGAAAATCCTATCCCTGTTGCTTTTTTAAAATCATGGTATGAACCATGGTCACCACAATCATCGAAAGTATCAAAGAAAAATTCACCTACATATCCATAGATTCCTTTAAAAACCCAACCGTTATCCCATCCAGCCCAGTCTCTTCTTACGCCGGCTGCCAGGCATCTGTCATTAAAGCTGTTTTTCATTGTCCCTAGCACAAGACTGTATTTCGACGTATCCGATAATTTCCTCTCCACGGATATGAACTTATTTTCAAAGTTCTCCGTGTATTGTCCTCGATTATGCGTCAGATGATAAACGTATGAGCCGGTGTTTATTGAATACAGATTTATTTCATCTGCAGAGCAATACAACGTAAAAAGATAAAAACTTCCGCACCACAGCCATGTGGGGCATCTTTTCCGAACTGTCTGCTTATGTGGAATATTATCCATATTCGCTCACTTTGGCTAACGTACTGAAATTATAAGGACTGTTTTCGGTCTTCAGCTGGATAAATTTTAGCATACATACCAAAACTCGAGATATTCACGTCACGGATTGGGGGCTGAAATTACGATAGGACATGTTCTGAGAACCCTTACCCCACGCGCTTACAGGAGTGAAAATCAGCCTTTTACCGCCGCTAAAATCATAGACTCTGAGGTATAATCGCTGTTCAGAAAACGGCAAAGAGGAGGTGGCAAGATGCTGACTTATATCACCATAGGTACAAATGATCTTCAGCGCGCCGTGGCGTTTTATGACGCGATTTTTAACGTGCTTGGCTATTCACGTTTGCCTGCCTGGACCGAGGACTGGGCAATGTGGGGAGATGAAAATAATCCGGATGAGGGGGTTTAGCTTCTGTATTTGTCCTCCATTTGACCGACAACCCGCAACGGCGGGAAACGGGACAATGTTCGCATTCCGTGCAGCTAACGCGGAGCTTGTCAGACGTTTCCATGCGGCAGGCCTTCTTGCGGGAGGGAGGAGTGAAGGCATGCCAGGGACACGAACCGCATACGGCCCCGATTTTTATGTTGCCTATCTGCGCGATCCTGGCGGGCATAAGCTGGCATGCGTTTGTCAGCATTATTCTCCTGAAGCAGATACGTTCCCAGACGAAGAATAGTCACAAGCGGTCGTTTTTGAACTATGTTTAATACCAGTCAGAATAATAAATAGTTCAACTGTTATTAGATTCTGAACAGTGGCGCCTTAATCCGGAGCATTTGAAAGCCAGAACCTCACTGAGAAGTGTGCCAGCATGACGTGGCTAATATCCCTATCCGGAGAACAACGTGTTCGGAAAACAATTGCTAAACTTCATGCCAGGTTTACAAACTTTGTTAGCCTACGATAAAAGCTGGCTAAAACATGATATTAAAGCCGGGTTATCCGTTGCGGCTGTCGCGCTACCCGTGGCTATTGCTTATGCTGAATTGGCGGGTGTTGGGGCAATAGTGGGGCTCTATTCCTGCGTTTTACCGATGATAGCGTATGCACTCTTTGGTTCTTCACGTCAGCTTATTGTGGGCCCTGATGCCACGACCTGCGCGGTGATTGCTGCCGTCGTGTTTCCTCTTTCTGCAGGTAATTCCGAACTGCACTGGCAGCTGACCATTATCATGACGTTGATGATGGGCGGGTGGTGCCTGCTTGCCAGTAAATTCCGCCTGGGCGCACTTGCCGATCTGCTTTCACATCCCATCCTTACGGGTTTGCTTAATGGCGTTGCCGTGACGATTATTGTCGGGCAATTAGGCAAGGTGTTGGGGATAAAACTCGACGAAGCGCAGGTTATTGAGAAAATAATGGCCTTGCCAGGCCGTCTTTCAGAAAGCCATTTATTAACCGTTGGCATATCGCTTTTAACGTTAATTATTTTAATGGCGATCAAAACGTATCGCAGCCACTGGCCGGCACCGTTGATTGCCATTGTGATGACAACGCTACTGGTATGGGCGACATCTGCGCAACAGTACGGTATTGCCACTATTGGGGGTGAAGGCTTCCAGCCTGGTTTACCCGGCGTTGACTGGGGCGCTTTCCAGCCCGGTCCGATGCGTGATTTAGTGATCCCGGCACTGAACCTGGCGTTGGTCAGTTTTGTCAGCCTGATGCTGACCGCCCGCAGTTTCGCCGCGAAAAATGGCTATGAAATTAATGCTGATGCAGAGTTCAGAGCGCTGGGTATTGCGAACATTATGTCTGGGTTATCTCAGGGGTTTGCTATCAGTGGAGCCGATTCCCGGACAGCGGTTAATGATTCAGTGGGTGGGAAAAGCCAGCTGGTTTCCATCGTCGCAGCCTTACTTATCGGTATCGTAGTGGTGTTTTTCACTCAGCCATTACAATTTATTCCGGTATCTGCATTAGGTATTGTTCTGATGTACGCATCCTGGTCATTAATTGATCTGCGCGGGTTATGGAATCTGAGGCGAAGAAATAAACAGGCATTTCGCCTGGCCTTCTTCACGTTTGGCTGTGTGTTAATTATCGGCGTCATCCAGGGGATCGGCCTTGCGGTGTTGCTTGGCCTGTTACAGTTCCTGCGTACGGTGTTTCGTCCCTCCGAGCATTTACTGGGAACTGACGAAAATGGAATGATTCACTCATTAGGGAATACAACCGATATTAAAATGGTCCCGGGCGTGCTGATGTATCGATTTAACTCCCCGTTGACCTATTTTAACGTGGCTTATTTTAAACGTCGGGTATTGAACCTGGTTGATGGTGCAGCAGTACAGCCTAAATGGGTGGTCATTGATGCCGTTGCATGCTTCACCTATTCAGATATCAGCGTTCTGGCAACCATAAATGAGTTAAAGCGCGATCTGAAAGGTCGAGAGATTATGTTAATCCTTGCGGGCAGAAAAACGGAATTAACGCGCTGGTTTAAAGATAGCCGGCCAACAATGAATGATGATGACATGATTCTGGCGCCAGACCTCTATCTGGCACTTCGGTTCATTCAAAGCAAAGAGAGTGCGAGTGAATCAGGTGGCGAGGTATAAGCTAAAGGCTTGCCCGCCGACCGCGAGCAAGCCACACCCTTAGCGATACAGCGTTTTTTCCGCAACCGGAATAAGCAGCCCAGATCGCCAGTCCGCGAGCGTCAGCTGCGCAAGCCTGCCCAGCGCGGTATAAAACGGATGCCCGGCGTTGTCGACAAACACCGACAGGAAGCGGGTGCTCCACGGCAGCAGGTGCCACGCCAGAAGCCGATCGCACTCCGCTTCGCGGCCGTTCTCGGCCAGCCACGCTGCGAGCAGCAGCAAAGTACCGAAATGATCTTCCGGCTCATTTTGCTGCATCTCAAACGCGATATTGTTCTCACGCATCCACTGGCGCAGCGCGAGGGTCGAGTCGCCAAACAATACGGATTCACGGTCCAGCCAGACGGAACCCCACGGCGGAGCGGGCAGGGCATACGGACCAATAAACAGCCGTTGCCAGGCGTCCGTCAGCGGCTCATCGGAAGATGAAGCAAACGTATCGGCAACGGGCTGCAGCGTTTCCGAAGGCAGGGGCCAGTCCTGAACCCATTCGCCAGCGGTGAGCGCTTTCACCAGCGGCGCGGCCTGCTCGCTGTCGGGAGCGAAATAAAACAGCGCGCCCAGCACCCGGGCGCTGAACGCGAACGATTCACGATGTGAGACGTCTTTCATTAAACTTTCCTTGCTCGCGCGGATGACGCCCGCGCGACTGTGTTAACCGATAATACTGACCATAGAATAAACCAGGGTCTCGCGTTTCACCCTCTACACCTTCTCAATCTGCACCAGATTGGTGTGCTGCGGGTTGCCTTTTGCCAGCGGAGAAGGTCGATGGGTCGTCAGCGTGTTGATGCATGAACCGTGATCGATACGATCGCCATTCATATTGGCATCATGCCACGCTCCCTGGCCCATGGCGCTCACGCCGGGCATGATGCGTGGCGTGACTTTCGCTTCAATTCGCACCTCGCCGCGATCGTTAAATACGCGCACCGTATCGCCGTTCTTAATGCCGCGTTTTGCTGCATCGACAGGATTAAGCCACACCTCCTGGCGACAGGCCGCTTTCAGCACGTCGACGTTACCGTAGCTCGAGTGGGTACGGGCCTTGAAGTGGAAGCCGAACAGCTGCAGCGGGAACTGCGCGCGCTCGGGCGCATCCCAGCCGTCAAAGGTCGACGCGTAGACGGGCAGAGGGCTGATGGTCTCATCTTTTGCCAGCTCCCAGGTAGCCGCAATCTCCGCCAGCTTGCTGGAGTAAATCTCAATCTTGCCCGATGGCGTTTTAAGCGGATGGGCTTCCGGGTTCTCGCGGAATTTTTTATAGGCCACAAAGTGTCCGTTCGGATCTTTACGCTTATAAATACCCATTTTTTTCAGCTCGTCATAGGAAGGAAGCTGAGGATCTTTCTCGAGCATTTTGGCATACAGGAACTGCAACCACTGTTCCTGCGTGCGTCCTTCGGTGAATTTCTGAAGGATATCCGGCCCGAGGCGTTTCGCCACTTCGCTCATGATCCAGTAGATCGGCTTACGCTCGAACTTCGGCGCGGTCACGGGCTGGAGGAAAATCAGGTAGCCCATGTTCCCGGCGTAATCGTTAGGAATAATGTCTTCCTGCTCGACGGTCATCAGGTCCGGCAACACGATATCGGCGTACTTCGCTGACGAGGTCATGAAGTTGTCGATGACGACAATCATTTCGCACTTGCTTTCATCCTGTAGGATCTCGTGAGTTTTATTGATATCAGAGTGCTGGTTGATGATGGTGTTGCCCGCATAGTTCCAGATGAACTTAATCGGCACGTCCAGCTTATCCTTACCACGCACGCCGTCGCGTAAGGCGGTCATCTCCGGCCCGCGGGCGATGGCGTCCGTCCAGCTGAAGCAGGAGATTTGCGTTTTGACCGGGTTATCCGGTATCGGCATACGTTCGATGGTAATGGTGTAGGTCGACTCGCGCGCGCCGCTGTTACCGCCGTTGATGCCGACGTTTCCGGTGAGGATCGGCAGCATGGCGATGGCGCGAGACGTCAGCTCGCCGTTCGCCTGGCGCTGTGGTCCCCAGCCCTGGCAGATATAGGCCGGTTTCGCGGAGCCGATTTCACGAGCAAGTTTGATGATGCGATCCGCAGGAATGCCGGTGATGCGTGAGGCCCACTCCGGCGTTTTCGCCGTGTTGTCATCGCCCTGGCCGAGAATGTATGCTTTGTAGTGGCCGTTAGCGGGCGCGCCTTCCGGCAGCGTTTTTTCGTCATAGCCCACGCAGTATTTATCCAGAAACGGCTGGTCGACCAGGTTTTCGTCGATCAATACCCACGCGATTCCCGCCACCAGCGCGGCATCGGTACCCGGACGGATCGGGATCCATTCATCTTCGCGTCCGGCTGCCGTATCGGTATAGCGCGGGTCGATAACGATCATGCGCGCATTGGATCGCTCGCGGGCCTGCTCCAGATAATAGGTAATCCCGCCGCCGCTCATGCGGGTTTCCGCCGGGTTATTGCCGAACATCACCACCAGTTTGCTGTTTTCAATATCCGAGGTGCTGTTGCCATCGTTGCTGCCGTAGGTGTAGGGCATCGCGCAGGCGATTTGCGCCGTGCTGTAGGTGCCGTAGTGGCTCAGGAAACCGCCGTAGCAGTTCATCAGGCGCGCCACCAGCGAAGCGTAAGGTGAGGAGCGGGTGATATTGCCGCCGACGATGCCGGAAGAGTAGTTGATGTAAACCGCTTCGTTGCCGTATTTGCTAACCACCTCTTTCAGGCTGGCGGTGATGGCGTCAAGCGCTTCATCCCACGTGATGCGCTCGAACTTGCCTTCTCCGCGTTTGCCCACGCGTTTCATAGGGTAGTTGAGACGATCGGGATGATTGATCCGACGGCGAATAGAACGACCGCGCAGGCAGGCGCGCACCTGATGGTTACCGTAAATATCTTCACCGGTGTTATCGGTTTCGACCCAGTACACTTCGTCGTCGCGGACGTGCAGACGCAGCGCGCAGCGGCTGCCGCAGTTGACCGAGCAGGCGCCCCATACCACTTTATCTTCAGCAGGCTGAACGGCGTTCTTCACCGCCGCGGCGGCGCTTTTTAAGCCGAAAGGAAGTGAGATCCCACCGGCGGCCAGCGCCAGAGACCCTATTGCCGTAGATTTCACGAGAGTTCGACGGCTAATTCCGCCGTGATGTTCAGTATCGGACATGGCTCACCCCATCATTATAATTACGTATTATTTTTCCCGAAATGATAACCGGGCTAATGATGGGGTGAGTGTTACTGATTTGGGGGTATTAAATCTTAATCCTCATCAAGTCAAAGGGGATTGAGGGTAAATTACTGCGCTTCAGCAGCCCCGTTGCCTGTGCGGGTGTACAAAATTTTAAAGGTGTCGTTGGCGCAGTGGCCTACCACCTGCGTGCCCGCCTGGTCAGCCTGGTCGTTCGGCACAATGCTCAGCGTAAAACCTGATTCAGGCACGCCGTTGTTGATAATTTTCTGCTGAATGTCGCTTTTCACGCGCTCGCAGGAATCCGGTGCCGCCAGCGCGGCCGTTGAGGCACTCATTAACAGCAGGGCGGTAATCCAGGGTAACCGTTTCATCTCTAGCTCCTTTTCTCTGTGTAGAGATTAATTTTAGCAGGCTTCGTGTAAACAACTGTATTTGCTAATATGATTGGGAATAATCTCCCTGTACGGTAATAAATGTGAAGAAATACGCAGCGATAACGCTACTGGCAGCAACACTGGTGGGGTGCGACAACAGCTCCGCGCCGCTGTCGTTTACGCCCGAGATGGCGAGTTTCTCGAACGAATTTGATTTTGATCCGCTGCGCGGCCCGGTGAAAGACTTCACCCAGACGCTGCTCAACGAGAAGGGCGAAGTGTCCAAACGGGTGACCGGCACCGTGTCGGCGGAAGGGTGTTTCGATACCCTGGAACTGCACGACCTGGAGGCCAATACCGGCGTGGCGCTGGTGCTGGATGCCAATTACTACCTTGATGCGGAAACCCAGCAGCGAAAAGTGAAGCTGCAGGGGAAATGCCAGCTGGCCGAACTGCCGTCAGCCGGGATAACGTGGGATACCGACGACAACGGTTTTGTGGTGGCGGCGCACGGCAAAGAGATGGAAGTGAAGTATCGTTACGATGCGGATGGCTACCCGCTGGGCAAAACCACCGTCTCGGGGGATCAGCACCTGTCCGTGCAGTCGACGCCGTCTAAAGACGTTCGCAAAAGAATGGATTACTCGGCAGTGAGCATGTTGAATGACAAGCCGCTGGGTAACGTGAAGCAGAGCTGCGATTACGATCGACACAATAATCCGGTGAGCTGCGATCTGACGATCACCGACGATAGCGTCAAACCTGCCGTTGAGCACAAATACACCATCAAAAACACGATTGAATACTACTGAGAATAAAACCGCGCAGGTTACTGCGCGGTCGGTTTCAGCAGGCTGGCGCCTGACGGCTTGTGTCCGGCCAGGTGCTGATGCTGGAAGATGCACATGCGAATGGTATTGCGGTATTCGCCGTTGATAAAGAACTCGTGAATCAGCTCGCCTTCCACCATAAAGCCCAGCTTGCGGTAGATATGGATCGCTTTCTCGTTCTCTTTATCCACAATCAGGTAAAGCTTGTAGAGATTCAGAACGTTGAATCCGTAATCCATTGCCAGCTTCGCTGCCCGTGAGGCAAGGCCTTTTCCCTGATGCTCAGGGGAAATAATGATCTGAAACTCCGCCCGACGGTGAACATGGTTGATTTCAACCAGCTCCACAAGACCGGCTTTTTCGCCTTCACACTCCACCACAAAACGACGTTCACTCTGATCGTGAATGTGCTTATCGTAGAGATCGGACAGCTCAACAAAGGCCTCGTACGGCTCTTCGAACCAGTAGCGCATTACGCTGGCGTTATTGTCCAGCTGGTGGACGAAGCGCAGGTCTTCGCGCTCCAGCGGGCGAAGCTTAACGTCGCAGGGCGCCGACATTACGGGGCTACCGTGCGGCCAGTGCGGCGATCCAGGCAGCGCAGGGTGTTTGGCTCCCAGTAGGCGTTGACGTTTGCACTTTGCTGACACTTATCGCGCGCGTCAAAAGCGACATCTTCTTTGTCCCACTCTTTCTCAGCACGTTTGTTGACCTTGTGACGAAGGCTGCGGGTGTCATTCCATTGTTCTTTGTCCATGGCGGCGTTCTGGCGGCTTTGCGCGCTGTCACCAGACTCAATAATGAGCTTGCTGGTTTCCGCTGTCGCAGAGGCGGCAAAGGCGAACGATGACAGCGCCAGCAGGGCTGTCAGACAAAGGCGTTTGCTTAATGTGGTCATAGCGTTTCCTTTTAAACGGGTGCAGATAATCAAGTTACCCCGAACAGATTCTACACCAAAGCGAAAAGACGGCATACCCGCGGTGCAAGTATGGAAAAGTAAAGGATATCATCAGGTATGATGTCTAAATAGATCCTCACCTGACGTGAAATATGCTCAAAACGACGCTGCTTTTTTTTGCCACCGCGCTATGCGAAATCATCGGCTGCTTCCTGCCCTGGCTCTGGCTGAAGAAGGGGGGATCCGTATTGCTTCTCATCCCGGCAAGCGTCGCGCTGGCTCTGTTTGTCTGGCTGTTAACGCTGCATCCGGCCGCGAGCGGCCGCGTCTACGCTGCTTACGGTGGTGTCTATGTCTGTACCGCGCTGCTGTGGCTACGCGTGGTGGACGGCGTCAAGCTCAGCGCGTACGACTGGGCAGGCGCGCTGATTGCCCTGTGCGGAATGCTGATTATTGTGGCGGGATGGGGGCGGGCCTGAGCCCCCGGTTTTGTGATCGTTAGCGGATTTTATGATCATTATACTTGTATGGTAGTCTGGTTAGTGGGTAAGTTTCCAGCATCACAACGAATGATGTAAGGAAAGGAATTATGAAGATTGTCGCGGCTGACGTGTTTGTTACCTGCCCGGGGCGGAACTTTGTCACCCTTAAAATCACCACCGACGAGGGGATTGTCGGCCTCGGTGACGCTACGCTGAACGGGCGTGAACTCTCCGTGGCTTCCTACCTGAAAGACCATCTCTGCCCGCAGCTGATTGGCCGCGATGCGCACCGCATCGAAGACATCTGGCAGTTTTTCTATAAGGGCGCCTACTGGCGTCGCGGCCCGGTCACCATGTCGGCCATCTCCGCCGTGGACATGGCGCTGTGGGACATCAAAGCCAAAGCGGCCAACATGCCGCTCTACCAGCTGTTGGGCGGCGCATCCCGCGAAGGCGTGATGGTTTACTGCCACACGACCGGTCACACCATTGACGACGTGCTGGAAGATTACGCCCGCCATAAAGAGATGGGCTTCAAGGCGATCCGCGTTCAGTGCGGGGTGCCGGGCATGAAAACCACCTACGGCATGGCCAAAGGGAAAGGGCTGGCCTACGAGCCTGCGACCAAAGGCGACTGGCCGGAAGAGCAGCTCTGGTCCACCGAAAAATACCTCGATTTCACACCAAAGCTGTTCGACGCGGTGCGCAGTAAATTCGGCTTCAATGAGCATCTTCTGCATGACATGCACCACCGCCTGACGCCAATCGAAGCGGCGCGATTCGGCAAGAGCATCGAGGAATTCCGCATGTTCTGGATGGAAGATCCAACGCCTGCGGAAAACCAGGCCTGCTTCCGCCTCATTCGCCAGCACACCGTCACGCCAATTGCCGTGGGCGAAGTGTTTAACAGCATCTGGGACTGCAAGCAGCTCATCGAAGAGCAGCTCATCGACTATATCCGCACCACCATTACCCACGCGGGCGGGATCACCGGGATGCGTCGCATCGCGGACTTCGCCTCGCTCTATCAGGTGCGAACCGGCTCGCACGGCCCGTCGGATCTCTCGCCGGTATGCCACGCCGCCGCGCTGCATTTCGACCTGTGGGTGCCAAACTTTGGCGTCCAGGAATATATGGGCTATTCCGAACAGATGCTGGAAGTCTTCCCGCACAGCTGGCGTTTTGATAACGGCTATATGCATCCGGGCGACAGGCCGGGGCTGGGCATCGAGTTTGATGAAAAGCTGGCGGCGAAATACCCGTACGATCCGGCCTATCTGCCGGTGGCCCGTCTTGAGGACGGCACGCTGTGGAACTGGTAAACGAGGAGCGAACGATGAAAAGCGTAGTGATTCAACAGCCGAACGAACTGGTGATTGAAGAGCGGCCACTCCCGGCGCCAGGTGCAGGTGAAGTTCGCGTCAAAATCACGCTGGCGGGGATCTGCGGCTCGGACAGCCACATCTATCGCGGCCATAACCCGTTTGCGAAATATCCACGCACGATCGGCCACGAGTTCTTTGGCGTGATTGACGCCGTAGGCGAGGGTGTCGACAGTGCCCGTCTGGGCCAGCGCGTCTCGGTCGATCCGGTGATCAGCTGCGGACACTGCTATCCGTGTTCCGTCGGAAAACCGAACGTCTGCACCTCGCTGGTGGTGCTGGGCGTACACCGCGACGGGGGCTTCAGTGAATACGCGGCGGTACCCGCTAAAAATGCCTGGCCTATTCCGGATGACATTCCTGATAAACACGCCGTCATGGTGGAGCCTTTCACCATCGCCGCCAACGTGACGGGGCAGGCCAACCCCATCGAGCAGGACGTCGCGCTGGTTTACGGCGCAGGGCCGATGGGGCTGGTCACCGTGCAGGCGCTGAAGGGCGTCTATAAGGTGAAGCAGGTTATCGTGGTTGATCGCATCGACGAACGCCTGAAAATGGCCCAGCGCAGCGGCGCGGACTGGGTGTTGAATAACGGCGAGCAGTCGCTACAGGCCGCGCTGGACGAAAGGGGGATCAAACCGACGTTAATCATTGATGCCGCCTGTCATCCGTCGATATTGCAGGAGGCGATTACCCTGGCCTCTCCGGCGGCGCGTATCGTGCTGATGGGCTTCTCCAGCGAGCCGAGCCAGATTGTCCAGCAGGGCATCACCGGCAAAGAGCTGGCGATCTTCTCCTCGCGCCTCAATGCCAACAAATTCCCGGTCGTCATCGACTGGCTGAAAAAAGGGCTGATCGACCCGGAAAAACTGATCACTCATGCCTTTGACTATCACCATGTAACAGACGCCATTGAACTGTTTGAGAAAGACCAGCGGCAGTGCTGCAAAGTCTTGCTCACGTTCGGGCAATAATCCTTTACGCGGTTAAGAGCCTGCGCAGACAGGCTCTATGTGGTACGCATCTTACCCTTCAGAGATAGCCATTATGACGCAAGCACAACCTCAAAGAACTACCTCCGATCTGGTGAAGGCCGCCGTTTCCGGCTGGCTGGGCACCGCCCTGGAGTTTATGGACTTTCAGCTTTACTCGCTGGGGGCTGCCCTGGTCTTTCACGAGATCTTCTTCCCGGAACAGTCAGCCGCGATGGCGCTGATCCTCGCGATGGGGACCTACGGCGCAGGCTATATCGCACGCATTGTCGGCGCCTTTATCTTTGGCAGAATGGGCGACAGCATTGGTCGTAAGAAGGTGCTGTTTATCACCATCACCATGATGGGGATCTGCACCACGCTGATTGGCGTCCTGCCGACCTACGCGCAGATCGGGATTTTTGCTCCCGTTCTGCTGGTAACGCTGCGTATCATCCAGGGCCTGGGGGCCGGGGCGGAGATTTCCGGGGCCGGGACCATGCTGGCGGAGTACGCGCCGAAAGGGAAACGCGGCATTATCTCCTCGCTGGTGGCGATGGGCACTAACTGCGGGACGCTGAGCGCCACGGCGATCTGGGCAGTGATGTTCTTAGCCCTCGACCGTGAAGAGCTGATTGCCTGGGGCTGGCGCGTGCCGTTCCTCGCCAGCGTCGTGGTGATGATTTTCGCCATCTGGCTGCGAATGAACCTGAAAGAGAGCCCGGTCTTTGAGAAAGTGAACGATGCCCAAACCGTACAGCCGGACACCTCGCTGGGTTCAATGGTGAAAAGTAAATCCTTCTGGCTTGCGACCGGGCTGCGTTTCGGTCAGGCGGGCAACTCGGGGCTGATCCAGACGTTCCTCGCCGGGTATCTGGTCCAGACGCTGCTGTTCGATAAAGCCATCCCGACCGATGCGCTGATGGTAAGCTCCATTCTCGGGTTTATCTCCATTCCGCTGCTGGGCTGGCTTTCCGATAAAGTAGGGCGCCGTCTGCCGTACATTATCCTCAATGTCTCCGCCATTCTTCTCGCCTACCCGATGCTGTCGATCATCGTCGATAAGAGCTATGCGCCGGGGACAATCATGCTCTCTATCATCGTTATCCATAACTTCGCCGTGCTGGGGCTGTTTGCGCTGGAAAATATCACCATGGCGGAGATGTTTGGCTCGCGAAATCGCTTTACCCGCATGGCTATCTCGAAAGAGGCGGGCGGTCTGGTGGCGGTGGGCTTTGGTCCGGTGCTGGCGGGGATCTTCTGCAACATGACCGGCTCCTGGTGGCCGATTGTCGCCATGCTGGTGGCCTATTCCGTGATTGGGCTGGTCTCGGCGATCCTGATGCCGGAAGTGCGCGACCGTGATTTGAGCGCGGCGCACGACGCAGCGGAATCCGCGCCAGAAGAGAGCGTGGGTTACGGCGCGTTCTCCTCGCGGCGCTAGTGGTTCATAACTTACGTGGCCTGTCACACAACTCTGACTTTATGTCACACCACATGAGCAAAAGTTAATATAAATCAAAATCTCAAACGGCAGTATCAGTATGGTTGATGGCAGTTATTTTTTTACCCCGGCTGCCATTCTAGTTGGTGTAGTCAGCAGGCGCCGCCGCTTCAGAGGAGCGGCAGCGGTCCACGACTTTCTAATTAACGAGTCTTAATCATGGAAAACACCTTATTACAGGCCAACGCGACGCTGCCTCAGTACGATCGCGACAGCCTTCAACCACGCATTGTTCATCTGGGTTTTGGCGCCTTTCACCGGGCGCACCAGGCGGTGTACGCCGACATTCTCGCCGCCGGGCACGGCAGCGACTGGGGCTACTGTGAGGTTAACCTGATTGGCGGTGAGCAGCAGATTGCCGATCTGAACGCGCAGGATAACCTCTACACCGTGGCGGAGATGTCTGCCGATGCATGGACATCCCGCGTAGTTGGCGTGGTTAAAAAAGCGCTGCATGCGCAGGTTGACGGGCTGGAAAGCGTGCTGGCGGCGATGTGCGAACCGCAGGTGGCGATTGTCTCGCTGACCATCACCGAGAAAGGGTACTGCCATTCACCGGCGACAGGACAACTGATGCTCGATCACCCGTTTATCGTCGCCGACCTGCAAAACCCGCACCAGCCGAAATCCGCGCCGGGCGTGGTGGTGGAAGCGCTGGCGCGTCGCAAAGCGGCGGGTCTGCCCGCGTTTAGCGTGATGTCCTGCGACAACATGCCGGAGAACGGACACGTGATGCGCAATGTGACCTGCGCGTACGCCCGGGCCGTAGACGGCGAGCTGGCGGACTGGATCGAGGCTAACGTCACCTTCCCGTCAACCATGGTGGATCGTATCGTGCCGGCGGTCACGCCCGATACGCTGGATAAAATTGAGCAGCTGACCGGCGTGCGTGACCCGGCGGCAGTCGCCTGTGAACCGTTTCGCCAGTGGGTGATCGAAGATAACTTTGTGGCAGGACGTCCAGAGTGGGAAAAGGCCGGAGCCGAGCTGGTGTCAGACGTGATCCCGTTTGAAGAGATGAAGCTGCGCATGCTCAACGGCAGCCACTCGTTCCTGGCGTACCTGGGCTATCTGGCCGGCTACCCGCATATCAACGACTGTATGGAAGACGAGAACTACCGCCTCGCCGCGCACGCGCTGATGCTTAACGAGCAGGCGCCCACGCTGAAAGTGAAGGGCGTTGATTTAGGCCGCTATGCCGATCTCCTGATTGCCCGCTACAGCAACCCGGCCCTGCGCCATCGGACATGGCAAATCGCGATGGACGGCAGCCAGAAGCTCCCGCAGCGTATGCTGGACTCCGTGCGCTGGCACCTGGTGCACCAGACGCCTTTCCCGCTGCTGGCGCTGGGGGTGGCTGGCTGGATGCGTTATGTCGGCGGCATTGACGAGCAGGGTAACGCCATCGACGTGAGCGATCCGCAGCTGGCGGTTATTCAGGCGGCGGTGAACGAAAGTGCGGAAGGCGAAAGCCGGGTCAATGCGCTGCTCGGCATTGAGGCCATCTTTGGTAACGAGTTACCGCAGGAGCCGCGCTTTGTGGCTGCGGTGATGGCCGCGTACCGGTCGTTGCTGCAACAGGGCGCGAAAGCGACCGTCGCGCAGTACGCGTCTCAACGGTAGTTCAGCACATGCCGCCGTGCGCGGCGGCATGGCTGCGCACAGCTTAGTGCATCCCCAGGCGAATCAGCTCAATCGGTTCGAACTTACCTTCGCATCCTTCCACTTCAACCGTTTTGCTGCGGCGCACCTGCGCGGCATCCAGCCCGTCGCTGTGGATCGCTTTAATCACGCCAGTTTTGCCCGTGCCGCTAATCATGACGCGGCTGCCGGTGGTGATTGCATTGCGGTTACGGTCGTATGTCATCATGGTATTTTCTCCTCTCTAACCTGTTCGTTACGGCGCTATTTCGGGTTATGCCGTTCACGGGGCATATAAATACGCCTGTCCGCGCTTCATGTTTTTGTTTTTGATCAAACTCACACTTTTTTCTTTATTTCGTCGGGCGCTGACGGTTCAGGACGGTAATTTACAAAGTGGACCGTTATTTTCATTAATTGATAGTTTCGACAGGGAAGCGTTGAGGGTTGGTTTATATTCCTGATGTCATCCTGTGTGCAGGAAATAACCCTTTCATCGGAATAAGGAGTCAGGCTTATGTATAAGAACATTTTGATGCCTGTAGACGTGTTTGAAATGGATTTGAGCGACAAAGCGGTTCGCCACGCGGCAAGCCTTGCGAAGGCTGAGGGCGCGTCGATTACCCTGGTCAATATTCTGCCTGCCAGCAGCCGGTCTCTGCTGCGCGGTTTCAACGCCGATATAAAAAAGTTTGAAGAGTATATGACCGCAGAATCCGGGAAGAAAATGAACGAGTTAAAAAGACTGTTCGATATTGCCCCTGAGAATATTCACAGCATGGTGCGTTTTGGCAACGTCCGGGATGAAATTATCAAGCTGAGCAAGGAGGGGAAATATGATGCGATTGTCATCGGGTCGAAAAATCCGAGCATCTCCACGCATCTGCTGGGTTCAAATGCGGAATCTATTCTGCGCTACGCCACGATCCCGGTGTTAGTCGTTCGCTAATCACCTCGCCGCACCCGAAAGGGGCGGCGCATATTACTCTTCGCTAAACCACTCGCTATTTTCCTGACGAATAAGCTGCACGGATTCGCTAATTTCCTGCAGATGTAGCGTCATCGCTTTTTCCACACCGTCCGGGTCGCGTTTTTCCAGCGCGCTGAAAATATCATGATGCTGTCGGAGCAGCATTTCCGGCGGGGAGACGTGATCGAGGCTCATATAGCGCACGCGGTCAATGGTGGCCTTGATGTTCTCGATGGTGTCCCAGGCCAGCTGACAATCCGCGATCTGCGCCAGCTTCTGGTGGAATTCATCATCAAGCTGGAAGAAATCATTGAGCTGCTTACGGTCAATCGCAATACGCTGCTGGTGCAGGTTCTGCTCCAGCTGGTAACACTGGTTGTCGTTGATAAGCGTTGCGGCACGGCGCGCCACCGCGCATTCAATGGCCTGGCGAACGAAACAGCCGTTGCGTACCTGAGAGAGTGAAATTTTGTTCACGTAGCTGCCGCGCTGCGGGCGGATCTGAATCAGTCCGTTTTCAGCAAGCTTAATAAACGCTTCACGTACCGGCTGACGGGAAACGTCAAAACGCACGGACACCTCTTTTTCAGAAAGCGGCGTTCCCGGTGGGATCAGGCAATGGACAATATCACGTCGCAAAATGCGATAGATTTGCTGGTTAACGGGCTGGGTGGGATTGAGTTGCGATTCAGCGGCCATGAGTTGTCATTTCTCAGAGAGTTAGCCTGAACATACTACCATTCTTTTATAACCCGAAACAGACCCGGCCCGCAGGCCGGGAAGGGCAGAGTTAGCCACGATGGACGCTAAGTCCGGCAAAACTCTGGCTGACGGGCATCATTTCCACGGTATTGATGTTGACGTGTTTTGGCAGCGTCGCCACCCACCAGACCGTTTCGGTCACATCTTCCGGCGTCAGCGCGTTCGCATTTTCGTAGGTTTTGCCCGCTTTCGCGTCATCGCCTTTGAAACGCACGTTGGAAAACTCGGTGCCGCCCACCAGGCCCGGCTCGATATCGGTAACGCGAATGGCGGTGCCGTGCAGATCGGTACGCAGGTTAAGGCTGAACTGGCGCACAAACGCCTTCGTTGCGCCATAGACGTTGCCGCCCGCGTAAGGCCAGCTTCCTGCGGTGGAGCCGATGTTGATAATGTGGCCGCGGTTGCGCTCGACCATGCCCGGCAGCACCGCGCGGGTCATATAGACCAGCCCTTTGTTGTTGGTGTCGATCATGTTTTCCCAGTCTTCCACGCTGGCTTTGTGGGCGGGCTCCATGCCCAGCGCCAGACCGGCATTGTTAACCAGCACGTCGATGGCGCGCCACTCGGCGGGCAGGTTGGCAATCATCTCTTCAATGGCCGCGCGGTTACGCACGTCCAGCTGCGCGGTCAGGATGCTGTCGCCTGATTCGTCCTTCAGCTCCTGCAGGCGCTCCTGACGACGGCCCGTGGCAATAACCTTGTGCCCGTTGGCGACGAAGCGACGCGTGATGCTTTCACCAAAACCTGCCGTTGCCCCGGTAACTAAAATAATCATCTCACTGTTCCTCAACGCTTTTTGTGTTGTACTAACATAGCACGGCCGCAGAGGGTGCGTTAAGGCAACATTTGTATGACGGCGTTGCAGGGGATGGCGGCCTGACCTACTCTGGGAGGATACCCGTACTCAGGAGCGAAAGATGACGGCCACGAATCCCTTTTTTGACATCAGCCTGCTGCCTTACCAGGCCCCCCATTTTGATGAAATCAACGATAGCCACTATCGCCCGGCCTTCGATGAAGCGCTTCGCCAGAAGCGGGCGGACGTAGACGCCATTGTGTCCCAAACCGCTGCGCCGGACTTCACCAACACCGTGCTGGCGCTGGAGAAAAGCGGCGCTTTGCTCTCGCGCGTCAGCAGCGTGTTCTTCGCTATGACCTCCGCACACACCAATGCGTATCTGCAGGAGCTTGAGGAGCAGTTCTCCACCGAGCTTGCCGCGCTGGCAAACGACATCTGGCTGAATGACACCCTTTTCGCCCGCGCGGAGAGCGTCTGGCAGGACCGTGCCGCGCTGGACGCCGAATCCCGTCGGCTGGTCGAGGAGACGTATCAGCAGTTTATTCTGGCCGGCGCGCGTCTGAATGAAAAGGAAAAAGCCGAGCTGAAGGCGCTGAATACCGAGGCGGCGACCCTGACCAGCCAGTTTAATCAGCGTCTGCTGGCTGCCGATAAGACGGGCGGGCTGGTGGTGGATTACGCGCACCAGCTTGATGGGCTCAGCGCCAGCGAGATTGCCGACGCGGCGCAGGCTGCCGCGGAGCGAGGGTTAAACGACCGCTGGCTGATCCCGCTTCTGAACACGACTCAGCAGCCCGCGCTTTCCGCGCTGCGCAATCGTCAGACCCGCGAAAACCTGTTCAACGCAGGCTGGACGCGCACCCAGAAAGGGGATGAAAACGACACTCGCGAGCTGATCCTCCGCCTTACGGCGCTGCGCGCCCGGCAGGCCCGCCTGCTGGGATTTGACGATTACGCCAGCTGGAGTATCGCCGACCAGATGGCGAAAACCCCGGACGCCGCGCTGGAATTTATGCGCGGCATTGTGCCCGCCGCCCGAGCCCGGGCAGAGCGCGAGCAGGCCGATATTCAGAAAGTGATTGATGACGAGCAGGGCGGTTTCACCGTACAGGCCTGGGACTGGGCCTTTTATGCCGAGCGCGTGCGTCAGGCAAAATATGCCCTCGATGAATCGCAAATCAAACCCTATTTTGCGCTCAATACCGTATTGCACGATGGCGTATTCTGGGCCGCAAGCCAGCTGTTTGGCATCCGCTTTGTGGAGCGCTTCGATATTCCGGTGTATCACCCGGACGTCCGCGTCTGGGAAATTTTCGACCACACCGGTGAGGGCATGGCGCTGTTTTACGGCGACTTTTTTGCCCGCTATTCCAAGCAGGGCGGGGCCTGGATGGGGAATTTCGTCGAGCAATCCTTCGAGCTTGCCGCCCGTCCGGTGATCTACAACGTCTGTAATTACCAAAAACCGGCTAACGGCGGCGTCGCGCTTCTCTCCTGGGATGACGTGATCACCCTGTTCCACGAGTTTGGCCATACGCTGCACGGTCTGTTTGCCAGCCAGCGTTTCGCCACGCTCTCCGGGACCAATACGCCGCGTGATTTCGTTGAATTCCCGTCGCAGATCAACGAACACTGGGCCAGCCATCCGCAGGTGTTTACCCACTACGCCCGCCATTACGAAACCGGTGAACCGATGCCGGACGCGCTGCGGGAAAGCATGCTCAACGCGACCCATTTCAACAAGGGTTATGACATGACGGAGCTGCTGGCTGCCGCGCTGCTGGACATGAACTGGCACGGGATTAGCGAAGCCGTTTCGAGCGTAGACGCGTTTGAAGCGGCAGCACTGAAAAAAGAGGGGCTGGATCTGCCCGCCGTACCGCCGCGCTATCGCAGCAGCTATTTTGCCCATATTTTCGGCGGCGGCTACGCGGCGGGATATTACGCCTACCTGTGGACGCAAATGCTGGCGGACGATGGCTATCAGTGGTTTGTCGAACAGGGCGGCCTGACTCGTGAAAACGGACAAAAATTCCGCGAGGCGATTTTGTCCCGTGGTAACAGCACGGATCTGGCTGAACTGTATCGCAACTGGCGCGGGCACGATCCGAAGATTGAACCGATGCTGGAAAATCGCGGGTTGAGCGAATAGAGCCAGTCTCGTCAGAAAAAAGAACCGGGCTTTACGCCCGGTTTTTTTATAGGCTCCAACGTGCTTGTAACGTCTTCTGCAAAAACAGTTTTAATATATTTTCTTTATAAATAAAACAGGTGAGATTAAAACTTACTTCGAACAGTATATTTAATTAGCCAAGATTAGGCTTTAAATGAATTAATGGTTAATAGTTTGTTCTGGATTGTAAAAATAAAAACCTTTAGCTTCGGATTTTTAGCTATAAATTTTTGTTATTTTGTGCCGATAAATGAAAGTGGCATAAAAATCGACGCAGTAGCAGTTAAGAAGGCGAAAGATGACCCTACCTCTGAACAATCCGAGCTTCACGGATACCGAGCCTTCTAAAGGCCTGATAAATAAAACCTTTACTTATATTGTAACGTTGTTGATAAGTATTTTTATTGCGGCAATAATTTCCCTGCTAATAATAAAAGATAATGTGAATGAAATCAGCGACAAGCACGATGAATTTTTGTTAAGGAAAGCCCTGGAGACCCGCCAGGAGAGCATGCGAAGTCATTTGAAAGACAATGCCGAGTGGGGAGATGCCTACAAACATCTTCATCTGAACAATGACGTTCACTGGGCATGGGATAAGCAGAACCTGGGTAAGTCCCTGTATGACAACTTTGGCTACGAAGGGGTGTTTGTTCTCTCTCCGGAAGGGAGCACGCGATACAGCGTGGTTGACGGGAAGCTGAAGCTTCAGGAGCTGGAGCGCTGGTTAGACAAATCAACCAAAGACCGTTTACTCCATGAGTTGAGTATAAAAAAGGGAGTGCCGGTTTCTGTGCTAGCGCTTATCGATTCCGTGCCGGCCATTGTTTCTGCGCAATGGATAACGACGGGCGATGATACGAGCGTGCAAACCATGCCCGGAAAACCGTCGACAATGGTGTTTATAGACAAGTTGACGGCTAAAAAACTCCTCACGATTGGTCAGGATGACGGCATCCAGAACGTTCGGACTTCATCTGATCCAGCCACTTCTCAAATAAATAATCAGACGGAATTTACCTTAAGCACCCAAAACGGGGATGTGCAAATTATCTGGGACGGTGAAAATCCCGGCCAGGCGTTAATAATTTATTTTTTGCCATTGCTCATTCTTTCCGTCGTTCTGACGGTATCGATGACGGTGATATTAATGCGCCATATTATGCACAAGGCGAGAATGCTTGACGAAAATACGTTTCTCCTTGAGCAGGCGCGGTTGAATCTTATTACGAGTGAAAAAAGATTCCGGGACGTCAGTGAAACAACCAGCGACTGGTTCTGGGAAACAGATTTATCGTTAAGGATAACGTGGCTATCGGGTCGTTTTTCTACAATAACGGGATATGAAAATAGCAAATGGATAGGCCGTAGGTTGGATGAACTCTTTCCGGCGACAGGCGGATTATCACATGACTGCGCCGGGCAGCGGGATTTAACCGAACGCTTTGAATTTAAAAACTGTCCTTATACTCATGCGCAAAAAAACACGTCATATTGCACGCTTCTGGCAAAGTTTTCTGCTCAGCCTGATGGAACGGTGGTGTTGCGAGGCGCGGCAACCGACGTCTCTCAGGAAGTTGAAGCAACAAAACGCGTGGAGTTCCTGTCACGCCATGATGAATTAACCGGTCTGCCGAACCGGTATCATATTAAGGAATTTCTGGCTGGCCAGTTGGCGAAAGAAGACCTCAACCGTTATCCGTTTGCCATGATTTGCCTTGATTTAGACAAGTTTAAACCCGTCAATGATATTTTCGGGCACTCCACCGGCGATGCCCTGCTTGGCGAGGTCGCTTCACGTCTTAAAAATTGCGTACGTCGAGGTGATTTTGTCGCACGGCAGGGAGGGGATGAATTTATGCTTCTCCTCGGCAACACCAGCCAGCAAGACCAGATTGAGGAGGTGTGTCGTCGTATCGTGCACGAACTTAACCGTCCTTTCGCCATTGAGGGCAATGATGTGGCGATAGGCGTAAGCATGGGCATTGCGCTGGCTCCCCGGGATAGCAGCAGCGCAAACGATCTTCTACGCTACGCGGATATTGCGCTGTATCAGGCGAAACAATCCGGCAGAAACCGATGGGTCTATTATCGCCCGGATATGTCGGAAAAGTTGACTGAACGCAGGAAACTGGAATTAGAACTCAAGACCGCGATTCGCGAAGAACAGCTCTACCTGGTTTACCAGCCGCGTTATAACCTCCGGTATTCTAAAATTGAGGCCGTCGAAGCGCTGGTGCGCTGGCAGCACCCGGCTCGGGGGACCATAATGCCCGATCAGTTTATCCCGCTGGCAGAAGAAACCGGGCTGATTATTAGCCTGACCAACTGGGTCATACGCAAAGCCTGTACGGAGACGAAAGACAAATTGCCGGGATTATCGGTCTCCGTCAATATTTCTGCTATCGAATTCCAGGCAAGCGATCTTGCCGAAAGAATAAAAGAGATCCTTCACGAAACGGGGCTTGAATCCAACCGGCTGGAAATTGAAGTCACTGAAAACGTTACGCTTTCCGACCCGGAAAAAACATTGCAGACCATGAAGTCTCTCAAAAGAATGGGCGTCCGCATTCTGATTGACGATTTCGGTACCGGCTATGCCTCTCTGAGCTATCTGCGGAAGTTTCAGTTTGACGGGCTTAAGCTCGACAAGAGCTTTATTTTTACCCTCGGTGACTCGCCGCAGAACCAGTCAGTCGTGGAGAAAATTATCGACCTGGGGAAAGCCTATTCCATGGCGGTAACCGCAGAAGGGGTGGAGACCGTCGAACAGCTGTCTTTTCTGAAAAAAAATAAATGTGATGAAGTTCAGGGCTACCTGCTTGGAAAACCGGCCGCCATTGCGGACTTAAATTTAAACGCCAACAGAGTAAATCTCTAAATCGCGTTTTCACTCAGGAAAGCGTAAATGAAAAACCGGGCTTCTCGCCCGGTTTTTGTTATCCGCTCTCCGTTCGTATCCACGATCGTAAACGCCGCTTTCTATCTTACGACCAGGACAGGGCATTTCGCATGCCGAACCACTGCCGCAGCGTTCGAACCCAACAGATACGTAGATATGTCAGGTTTGTGGGAAGCGATGATAATCAGGTCGGCATCGATCGTGTCAGCGAGCTTAAGGATTTGATCCTTTGGAGATCCCGTCACGGCGTGAGTCTGTATCTTGTCTGGAGGAATTTTGAATTGCTTAACGATTTCATCCAGCTTCGCTAAGGCCGCGTGCTGGAACTCTTTCAGCTTCGGCATTTCAACCGAATAGGCCAAACCTAATGATGAATAATACGGAAGCGATGGAATGACGGTAAGAAAGTGAACTTTAGCTGTGTTAAGTGCTGTATGTGCCTGAACGAAGGGGATAACCATGTGCGTCAGGCTATCCTCCGAAATGTCAATTGGAACCAAAATTGAGTTATACATTTGTCCCTCCTGAGTGTTTTTCACACAATTCAGGGTAGACCGTTAATTTCAGGAAAACAGAGAGCAAGCTGTCATAACGGGGACAAATTTCGGTTATGTGATAGGCGTACAGTCGAACCAGCCCTGATCTCGTTAACGTGGCGTGACAACGAACAGGGGCATTCGGGGATGAATCTCTCCGCGTCACGGTCCGTTTTCTGCAAAACGCCAAAGCCTCAACCGGGCGCAATGCCCGGTACCTTGTTCATATTGCGTGACAGCTGACGGACGCGATAATTTTATTCCCGCCCATATTCCCCATAATCAGATCGAGTAATTTTCGGTATTCCTCCCGGGTCATCACCTCCGCCCGAATTTCGGTTTTACCTTCTGCTTGCGCCGTAGCGGAATAAATCGCTTTCAGACTTAACGTCAACTCTTTCGCCATATTTACGACGCTCTGCCGCACCGCATCTTCATGCTCATCATTGCAGATGATTTTAAGGACATAGCATTTTTCGCCTTCATGGAGCACGGGCAGTTGATTAATTCGCTGCGCGGCTTCGCGAAGCAATATGTTAGCGCAGAGAATAATTAGGCTGGCCATGGCGGCATTCCAGAACTGGCCTAATCCGCACAGTACGCCAATTCCGGCCGAGCACCACAGCGTTGCGGCGGTGTTTAAACCACGAATATTCATTCCTTCACGCATAATGACGCCAGCGCCAAGAAAGCCGATTCCGGAGACGATCTGCGCTGCGATACGCCCCGGGCTATCAGGAGAAGTCGATACCGAACTTAAAATGAACACTGCCGCACCCGTGGCAACCAGTGCATTGGTACGAAGTCCGGCCATACGCTGGCGCCACTGTCTTTCCGCGCCAATAATTGCGCCCAGCAGCATCGCTGCGAGCAGATGAGAGATATAAGGGAACATCAGCCTGTCGCCTGTTAACGTTATTAAATAATAAGCGTCAGTGCTTTGCTAAGCACATCATAACGCCGTTTAAATGCTAAACGTGTCAGGACGACGGTGGCGGAAAGAGTGAATGTGTAAACATGAACATGCGATGCCCCACAAATTGAGTGGTTTTACTATTTCGGGATACAATCGCTTAAAGAGGATTGCTGCCCACCGTTTCAGGTAAGCAGCGAGGAAATCGCGCTAGCTTACCTTCGTATCAACAATAAAATAACTTTCCAACGAAGGACTCCTGTGAAAATTTATTGCCAGTATAGTCAGGGTCGATAATGAGTAAAGCGAAAAAACAGCCTCCGTTATGAATTGTTTAAGTTCGCAAGGCATATTTTTTAAGACGTCATCTGATTTTAAAAAATACCCGCTATACTACATTTCCTTTTTTACAGGCGATAACAGACAAAGGCAGGAAGTATGTCTCTTCGTTCGCTGCGGGCATTATGCCTGACAAGTTTTTTCATCGCGGATGTCCGCGATGGCCTCGGTCCTTTTCTCGGTATTTTTCTGACCGAACGCCACTGGGCTCCCGATGATATCGGCATCCTGATGACGGCCGGTGGGATGGCGGGACTACTGGCCACGCTCCCGGCGGGATTCATCACCGACACCTCACGCAGCAAGCGGACCGTGCTGGCGTTGGTGTGCCTGCTTATCACTCTTAGCACGCTGCTGCTCTGGTTTAGCCAGCAGAGCGCTGTTGTCGCCGTTTCGCAAATTGTCTCCGGCATCTGTGCGGCGTTTGTCGGGCCGCTGATCGCCGGGATTACCCTGGGGCTGACCGGCCAGAGCGGGTTCAGCGCGCAGATGGGCAAAAATGAGGCGTTCAATCACGGCGGCAACTTTGTTACCGCACTGATTGCAGGGGGCATTGCGTGGTACTGGGGCGTCGGCGGGATTTTCCTGCTGATGACCTGTACCACGCTGTTAACGCTCTGTGCGCTGCTTGCCATTCGCAACGGGGATATCGATAACGACGCGGCGAGGGGGCTCTCTTCTTCAGCGAGCCTGCCGGTTCCCGGCTTTGCCGTGCTGATTAAAAACCGGGCGCTGTTAGTGACCGGACTGACGCTGCTGCTGTTTCACCTGGCGAACGCCGCGCTGCTGCCGATGCTGAGCATGAGGGTGGCCGCCGCGCCCGCCTCGATCAACCCCGGTTTGTACGCGGCGGGCACCGTTATCATCTCTCAGGCCGTGATGATCCCCGTCGCCATCTGGGTCGCCCACCGAATAGACCGCTACGGCTACTGGCGCTTGATTATGCTGGCGCTGCTGGCGATGCCGGTGCGCGCCGCGCTGGCGGCGTCGACGGACGCGCCGCTCATGATGATCCCGGTACAAATTCTCGACGGGCTCGCCGCAGGGATCCTGGGCGTCGCGGTGCCGTCGTTTATCGTGGTGCTGTTGCGCGGGAGCGGGCACGTCAATGCGGGGCAGAGTGTGGTGATGCTGATGCAGGGGGTTGGGGCATCCATGAGCCCGGCGTTAACCGGCACGATTGCCGGTCATTACTCATTTGCCACGGCATTCAGTGTTCTGAGCGCGATTGCGCTGGTGGCCGTACTACTATGGTGGTACTTTGCGCACCGGACCTGGGAAACTGACAGTACGCCGGGTGGGGCATAGCCGCCACCCGGCGTCACGCTTACGCCAGTTCGTTAGGGCACGCTTCGCCCTTTTCCAGCTGCTGCAGGTTACCCAGCGTGGTTTCTGAAATGCTGATCAGCGCTTCGGCAGTCAGAAACGCCTGGTGTCCGGTAAACAGCACGTTATGACAGGCTGACAGGCGGCGGAACACGTCGTCCTGGATCACATCATTCGACTTGTCTTCAAAGAACAGATCGCGTTCGTTCTCGTACACGTCCATTCCCAGCGCGCCAATTTTCTGGGTTTTCAGCGCTTCGATAGCGGCCTGAGAGTCAACCAGCCCGCCGCGGCTGGTGTTGATGATCATCACGCCATCTTTCATCTGGTCAAACGCCGCCTGGTTAAGCAGGTGGTAGTTCTCCGGCGTCAGCGGGCAGTGCAGGGAGATCACGTCAGACTGGGAGAACAGGGTCTGCAGGTCGACGTATTCCACGCCCAGCTCCAGCGCAGCGGCGCTCGGGTATGGATCGAACGCCAGCAGACGCATGCCGAAGCCTTTCAGAATGCGCAGGGCGGCGACGCCAATTTTACCGGTGCCGATCACGCCCGCGGTTTTGCCGTACATGGTAAAGCCGGTCAGCCCTTCCAGAGAGAAGTTGGCATCACGGGTGCGCTGATAAGCGCGGTGAATACGACGGTTGAGCGACATCATCATGCCAATTGCATGTTCCGCGACCGCTTCCGGGGAGTAAGCCGGGACGCGCACCACCCTCAGACCCAGCTCTTTCGCCGCGTCGAGGTCCACGTTATTAAAGCCCGCGCAGCGCAGGGCGATATATTTCACGCCCTGTTTTTTCAACTCTTCCAGCACCGGACGACTGCCGTCGTCGTTAACAAAAATGCAGACGCCTTCACAGCCGTGCGCCGTTTTGGCGGTTTTTTCGGACAGCAGAAAGTCGAAAAATTCAAGCTCAAACCCGTAAGCCTCGTTAACATGTTGCAGATACTTTTTGTCGTACTGCTTTGTGCTATATACCGCGAGTTTCATAAGACTTTCTCCAGTGATTTTGCATTCACGTTAGCATGATTAAAATTATCTTACAATTTCTAAAATATTATTGAATTCAATAAGTTCTATCAATTATTCTAGAGCATATGTACACCCTAACTCCATGATATTCTTACTACGAGAAATCTTCGGCGCGGATCTGAACAGGGCATGTAGCGGATAATGGAGTGGGTAGAGGATGTGAGAAACGCCTGTCTGGATTAGGTTAAAGAATGGCAAGAGGGCATGAAAACTGCAATGCCTACGTATGAGATGGAAAGATATTAGGAACCAGGTGAGTTTCTGACAAATATGGAGAATGATGCATGTCGCAACAATTGGAGTTGTCCTTATCTCCGCCGATGCTGCCCGCCTTGTACTATTTTGTTGTATCTATTGCGGTTTTATTCTTACTGTTGATGGGGAAACTCAAGGTCGACAGGCTGCGTAAATATCCTCTGTTCATTGCCTATACGCTATTTGTGATAGCCATCGCAGCCATTCAAATTAACGTTTTTGCCAACGGCTATGAGTTTGTTAGCGGTTTTTTACATATTGATTTTGATCCCTGGCGGTACGACTCGGTGTATTGGGGGTCATTGATATTCGCCATGCTTTACCTGCTGGCAATGCCACGGAACCGGCCCTAGTTTCGCAACTTAACGTTACAGCATCTATCCTTAAACCTGGCTTTGACTTCAACTGACTGGCTAAACATGCGACAATGATCGGCACTGCCGGCTTAATTCTTTCGCTAAATCAGGATATTAACTGCCCATGAAGGGTAAATACAAAGCCGCTCTTGCGCTTTTACTGCTGTTCATATTGTTGCCGCTGACGCTGCTGATGACGCTCGCCCAGTGGGTACCGACGCTCGCCGGGATCTGGCTGCCCGTCGGGACGCGCATCGCTTTTGAAGAGAGTCCGAAACTGACCCGCCACGCGCTGGTGATCCCCGATCTTCGCTATCTGGTTGAAGACTGCGAAATTGCCCGCATCGATAACGTGACGCTGTCACACCCGAGCCGCTGGAAGCTGGATATCGGCGCGCTGGATCTTAACTCCGTCTGTCTGAGCAAAATTCCCCAGTCTGCGCCCTCAACGGTCGCCCCCAAAACGCTGGCACAGTGGCAGGCGGTGTTACCCAATACCTGGATCACGGTTCACCGTCTGACGCTGTCGCCCTGGCAGGAGTGGCAGGGCGAGCTGCATGCGTCGCTGACGCCGTCCATTCAGGAGATCGCCTATAAAGGCGAGCAGGTCAGCATTAAAGGCACGCTTCGCGGTCAGACGCTCTCGGTCAGCCAGTTCGATGTCCAGCTCCCGGACCAGCCGCAGCCGATTAAGCTGGTGGGCGAGTTTACCTTGCCGCTGGTACCGGATGGCGTGCCGGTGAAGGGCCACGCGGTCGCGACCTTTAACGTGCCACAGTTGACGTCTCTGGTCGATGCCGATCTGGACTGGGAAGACAATCAGGGACAGCTGGTGGTGATGGCGCGGGATAATCCCGATCCGCTGCTCGACCTGCCGTGGCAGATCACCGCGCAGCAGCTGAACATCAGCGACGGGCGCTGGAACTGGGATCTCTCGGGTATGCCGCTGAGCGGGCGGGTATCCCTTCGCGCCGACAACTGGCAGCAGGGGCTGGATAACACCACCCTGACCGGACGGCTGAATGTGCTTACCCAGGGTGATGCGGGGAAAGGCAACGCGGTACTGAACATTGGGCCCGGCAGGCTCAGCATGGAAAACAGCGACATGCCCCTACATCTGAGCGGCGAGGCGAAGCAAAACGATCTCATTCTTTACGCAAAATTGCCCGCCACGCTGACCGGCAGCCTGTATGAACCGCAGCTGGCCTTTGAGCCGGGCGCGCTGCTCCGCTCGCGCGGGCGCATCATTGACTCACTCGATATCGATGAAATCCGCTGGCCGCTGGCGGGTGTGAAGCTGACGCAGAAGGGCGTGGACGGTCGTTTACAGGCGATTCTGCGCGCTCATGAAAACGAGATGGGCGATTTTGAACTCCATCTGGACGGCCAGGCCAACGACTTTTTACCTGATAACGGCCTGTGGCAGTGGCGCTACTGGGGGAAAGGCGGTTTTACGCCGATGCATGCCCGCTGGGATGTCGCCGGGAAAGGCGAGTGGCGCGACAATCTTATTGAGCTGACGGCGCTCTCCACCGGTTTTGACAAGCTCCAGTACGGCACGATGGAGGTCAGCAAGCCGCGTCTGGTGCTGGATCAACCGGTGCGCTGGCTGCGTGACCCCGAAAAACCGGCCTTCAGCGGCGCGCTGTCGCTCAACGCCGGGCAAACCCGTTTCTCCGGCGGCAGCGCGTTGCCGCCCTCGGTCCTGACCTTCAGCGTCGACGGCACCGACCCGACCATTTTTCAGTTCAAGGGCGACCTCCATGCGGACAAAATCGGCCCGGTACAGGTGAACGGACGCTGGGATGGCGTGCGCCTTCGCGGGCAGGCCTGGTGGCCAAAACAGTCGCTCACCGTCTTCCAGCCGCTGATCCCGCCGGACTGGAAAATGACGCTGCGCGACGGGGAGCTTTACGCGCAGGTCGCCTTCTCGGCGGCGGCCGATCAGGGCTTTGAGGCGGGCGGGCACGGCGTGCTGAAATCCGGCAGCGCCTGGATGCCGGATAACCAGATTAACGGCGTCGATTTTGTGCTGCCGTTCCGCTTCAGCGAGGGTACCTGGTCTCTCGGCACGCGCGGTCCGGTCACGTTGCGCATAGGCGAAGTGGAAAACCTGGTGACCGCGCGCAACATTACCGCCGATCTACAGGGGGATTATCCCTGGACGGAGGACAATCCGCTGCTCCTCACCAACGTGAAGGTGGAAACCCTCGGCGGGAAAATCACCATGCAGCAGCTGCGGATGCCGCAGCACGATCCGGCCCTGCTGCGCGTGGACAATATCTCTTCGAGCGAGCTGATTAGCGCCGTTAATCCGAAACAGTTTGCCATGTCAGGGCCGGTGAGCGGGGCGCTGCCGTTCTGGCTGGACAATGAAAAATGGATCATTAAAGATGGCTGGCTGACCAACCCGGGGCCAATGACGCTGCGCATCGACAAAGATACGGCAGACGCCATCGTGAAAGATAATATGGTGGCGGGCGCCGCGATTAACTGGCTCCGCTATATGGAAATTTCGCGTTCGTGGACGAGAATCAATTTAGATAATCTGGGTGAATTAACCATGCAGGCGACCATCAAGGGGACCAGCCGGGTGGATGGCAAAAGCAGCTCCGTCAACCTGAACTATACCCATGATGAGAATGTCTTTACCCTCTGGCGCAGCCTGCGCTTTGGGGACAATCTGCAAACCTGGTTTGAGCAACATGCGGCGATACCTGCTCCCCGCAGTTCGACTGGCAAGGAAAGTGAGGAACAACAATGAAAAAGATGGCTGGTGTGCTCACCGTTGCCGTTGCCGCGCTACTGACCGGCTGTACGCCGCGCATTGAAGTCGCTGCGCCAAAGGAGCCGATTACAATTAATATGAATGTCAAAATCGAACATGAGATCCACATTAAGGTCGATAAAGACGTTGAAACCCTGCTGAAATCGCGCAGCGATCTGTTCTGAGGATGCCATGAAACGATTAGCTCTCATTTTACTGGCGCTGGGGATGAACGTGCAGGCGGCTGCGCTGACCTTAAACGATGCCCGGGCGCAGGGGCGCGTGGGGGAAACCCTCAGCGGCTATCTTGCCCCGATTCAACAGGACGCGGAAACGCTGGCGCTGGTCAATCGTATCAATGCCGCGCGCGCGGAAAACTACCAGAAGCTGGCCGACAGCAATAATTTGCCGGTTGATGAAGTGGCTAAAATGGCCGGTCAGAAACTGGTTGCCCGCGCGCAGCCGGGCGAATACGTGAAGGGCATTAACGGAAAATGGCTCAAAAAGTAGTTAGCGGTAGCGCCTGCGGTATTCACCCGGCGAGACGCCAAAACGCTGCTTAAACGCCGTTGAAAAATGGCTATGGTCGGTAAAGCCCCAGCTGTAGCCAATGCCCGCCAGCTTTTCATCATCACCGGTAGATTGCAGTGCCTGCGCGCAGAGATCCAGACGACGGTTTTTGATGTACTGCGCCACCACCAGCCCCTTCTCGGCAAACATGCGGTAAAGGCTGCGCACGGACATGCCGCTCTCGGCGGCAATCCATTCCGGGCGCAGCGATTCAGACTGAATATGATCGTCAATCAGCGCCACCACATGCTGGAACTGGCGCTCCTTGCGCGGCTGAATGATTTCACGCTGCTGGAAAGCGGGGCGCAGCAGGCAGATCATCGCCTCGAGCGCCGCTTCGCTTTCACGGTCACTCAGGTCTGCATTGCTCATGCTCTCCATCAGCAGGCGATGGCTCAGCTGTACCGTGGGCAAGGTGCGGGAAAGGGCGGTCGCGCAGCTTATTTCCTGGAAGCGACACTGCTGCTCAATAATCTGACGGGGAACCAGCAGCGAAATCTGGCGGGATTTTTCCCGCCAGTTGATCGAGCAGGGACGCGACGCGTCAATCAGCGTGATATCACCGGTTCTGAGCAGCGCGCGACGGTCATCCTGCTCAATTTCCGCGCTGCCTTCGAGCTGGAACACGGTATAGAACCAGGCATCATTACTCTGAGCGATCTCCTGACGGGAGCGGAACAGGTTGACGCCGCCTGCGGTCACGGTGCTGAGCTTCAGGCTGCGCGCATAGCTGGTCTCCAGCTCGCCGAAGAATTTCCCCCCGGTGGGCTGCGCGTTAAAACGCCCGCAAACCTGGTTAATTTGCGCCAGCCACTGCTGATACTGTTCCTGCTCGCTTGCACACGCCATCGTTTCTCTCACTGCACCGTCAACGTTTTCGCATTGTTGCATTTGTGTTGCATTTTGTCAGAGCTATGAGGCTGACTATAGGAAAGAACACTCACCGGTAACAGCGATATAAGCGGCAATTATCGCGATTTGCGGAGCCTGTCACAGGTGGCAAAGCGAATGTCACAGAGACAAAAGCGCGAACGCAAAACCCCACTTAGACTGGATGGACACCCTGCGAAGAATAACGAAGGAGTATCCTATGTCTGAATCACAGGTGGCCATTCAGCCTGCCGTACAACAATTTTTAGACCGACAGCATGGCCTGTGGATTGAAGGGCGTCAGGCCGCGTCGGACAGTGAAAAACGGCTGAACGTCTTCAACCCGGCCACGGGCGAGGTCATTGCCTCAACTGCCGATGCCAGCGTCGACGACGTTGACCGTGCTGTTATGTCCGGCTGGCGCGCGTTTGTCGCCCGCAGCTGGGCCGGAAAACTGCCGGCGGAGCGCGAGCGGATCCTGCTTCATTTCGCCGATCTGGTCGAACAGCACAGCGAAGAGCTGGCCCAGCTTGAAACGCTGGAGCAGGGCAAATCCATCAATATTTCCCGTATGTTTGAAGTCGGCTGCACCCTGAACTGGATGCGCTATACCGCCGGGCTGACCACCAAAATTTCGGGTAAGACCCTCGACCTTTCCATCCCGCTGCCGCAGGGCGCCCGCTATCAGGCGTGGACGCGTAAGGAGCCGGTTGGCGTGGTGGCCGGGATTGTGCCCTGGAACTTCCCGCTGATGATCGGGATGTGGAAAGTGATGCCTGCGCTTGCCGCGGGCTGCTCTATTGTCATCAAGCCGTCAGAGACCACGCCGCTGACCATGCTGCGCGTGGCGGAACTGGCAAGCGAAGCGGGCATTCCGGACGGAGTGTTCAACGTGGTGACCGGGAGCGGCGCGGTGTGCGGCGCAGCGCTGACCTCGCATCCGCATATTGCAAAGGTGAGCTTTACCGGCTCAACGGCGACGGGTAAGCAAATTGCCCGCACGGCGGCGGACACGCTAACAGGGGTGACTCTGGAGCTGGGCGGGAAAAACCCGGCCATCGTACTAAAAGACGCAGACCCGGCGTGGGTGATCGAAGGCCTGATGACCGGCAGCTTCCTGAACCAGGGGCAGGTGTGCGCGGCGAGCTCGCGCATCTATATTGAAGCGCCGCTGTTTGACACGCTGGTCAGCGGGTTTGAGCAGGCGGTGAAATCCCTGAGCGTCGGGCCGGGCATGTCGCCGGAGGCGTTTATCAACCCGCTGGTGTCGCGCGCGCACTGCGACAAGGTGCAGACCTTCCTTGATGAAGCGAAGTCGCGCAACGCGGAGCTGATCGTCGGTAACCGGGGGCCGGAAGGCAAAGGCTATTACGTTTCGCCTACGCTGGTGGTGAACCCGGATGCCTCACTGCGCCTGACCCGTGAAGAGGTGTTTGGCCCGGTGGTCAACCTGGTACGCGTCGCCGACGGAGAAGAGGCGCTCCAGCTGGCAAACGACAGCGAGTATGGCCTGACGGCCAGCGTCTGGACGCAGAATATCAGCAAGGCGCTGGAATATACCGACCGGCTGCAGGCGGGCACCGTCTGGGTGAACAGCCATACGCTGATTGACGCCAACCTGCCGTTCGGCGGCATGAAGCAGTCCGGCACCGGACGTGACTTTGGTCCGGACTGGCTGGACGGCTGGTGTGAAACCAAATCGGTGTGCGTGCGCTACTAGTAAAAGCAAAAGGCAACCTGGAGGTTGCCTTTTTTGTGTTTGTTCCCTCTCCCGTGGGAGAGGGTCAGGGTGAGGGCATCAGGCTGCACCGGGCGAATTTTGTAGGTCGGGTAAGCCGTAGCCGCCACCCGACATGTTTACAGCGACCACCGATCCCGCCCGGCCTCTTTCGCCCGATACAGCGCCGCATCGGCGCGGGCGATGATCTCGGTGCCTGCTAACCCCTCCGCCATGCTCGCAATCCCCATGCTCACGGTGACACGATCGCTAACGGTTGACGCACTGTGCGGTATAGCTTCTGTACGCAGGCCGTCCTGAATGCGTAAGGCCACCTTTTCCGCAATGTTTTCCGGACAGTTAAACAGGATCACCACGAACTCCTCGCCGCCGTAGCGTGACACCACATCGTCAGGCGTGCGCACCGACTGCTTCAGCACCCGCGCCACGCGGGTCAGGCAGTCGTCACCCGCCTGGTGCCCGTAGGTGTCGTTGTAGCGTTTGAAATAGTCGATATCCAGCATAATCACCGAGAAGGTTTTTTTCTGCTCAACCGCGTTCTCCAGCACCACTTCCATTTTCCGGCGATTGGCGGTTTTGGTTAACGGATCCTGATGCGCCAGCGCATCCAGCCTGGAGATCAATAGCTGATTTTGCTGGTTACGTCGCCAGGCCTCGTCAAACCAGCTCAGCAGGATGAAACGTCCGCAAATCAGGATCAGCGTAAAGACGCTCCAGATAACAATGAAGTGAAGGTTGAGGCCATCGTTCCGTATCCAGCTTGCTACCGGCAGGGTGATCCAGAGCGGGAGCACAAAGGCGAGTAGCCCTTCAGGATAAAAATAGAGCGCCGTTAAGCCGGCGAGTAATAAAATGACGCACAGCGGCCAGACGTGCGGGAGCAGCAGCTGGGTGATAAACCAGAAGCAGGAGACCGACCAGATGGCGCTGCAGATAAACAACACCACGCTGATGCCGGCGATGCGCCGCCAGGCCATCAGGATCAGCGCAGCGGAGAGGATGATAATGCCGAGCATGGAGGCATCAACTATTCTCGTCAGCTGCGGCGAATGGGGATACAGGGGATCGCTGGTATTAAGCAAAACGTGTCGCAGCAGAATCATCACCGCGAAGCTGATATTCACGAAGGCCAGCCACGGCAGGTTCATCGCCAGCCCGTGCATGACCATAGCATGGCGCGTTGGCCAGGTTGCCCGTTCAAGTGTCGGTTTTTTTCTTTTTTCCATTGACGCTTTTTACCCTTTCTGGCTAACACGTGAAGCAGGAAAGGGCGGACGAACCGCCCTTTTGCGTGCACCGTTACGGTGTCACAATGTTAAACCAGAAATCAAACTTGTCCATATAGCTAAGCATGGCATCAAGTTTCGCGCTGTCGCCAGTAATTTTAATATTTCCGCTGTCCTGGGCCTGTTTCAGCGTCACCTCCTTGAGGATGATTTTATTCAGGGTGTCACGGTTAAGCGTCAGCGTCGCGTCCGCCTCTTTTGCTTCCGCGTTCGCCGTGTGGTTCAGCACGCCGTTTTCCAGCTCGAGTTTGTACTTCCCGCCATCGCTGCCCAGATCGATGTTAAACACCGATTTGGCGTCACCCGCTTTTTGTCCGTTGATATGGACAGCCAGATAGTCAAAGAACATCTCTGGCGTCATCGCGCGCACCGTATCCGGGCTGGCGGTATTCGGCGTTGGCCCTTTCACCACGCCGTTACGCAGCTCCTGCGCACCGGTCAGGTAAAAGTTACGCCACGGACCGGATTCAGCCTGGTAGCCAAGCTGTTCCAGCGCATCCGCTTCCAGGTTGCGTGCCGCCTGGTTATTCGGATCGGCAAAGACCACTTTGCTCACCACCTGCGCCACCCAGCGGTAGTTACCCTGGTCGAAGTCGGTTTTCGCCTTGCTCAGGATGGCATCCGCGCCGCCCATATACTCCACGAATTTCTTCGCGCCTTCTTCAGGCGGCAGTTCATCCAGCGTCGCCGGGTTACCGTCAAACCAGCCCAGATACAGCACATAGGTGGCTTTTACGTCATGGCTCACCGAACCGTAATAGCCGCGGTTGGCCCAGGTATGCGCCAGTGAATCCGGGAGCTTGAAGTTCGCTGCGATTTCGTCGCGCGTCAGCCCTTCGTTGGCCATACGCAGCGTCTGGTCGTTGATGTAACGATAGAGATCGCGCTGGCTTTTCAGCAGCTTGACGACGTTTTCGTTGCCCCAGGTCGGCCAGTGGTGCTGCGCCATGATGATTTCAGCTTTGTCACCCCAGCGCACAATCGCCTGGTTGATGTACTTCGACCACGGCAGCGGCTCGCGGATTTTGGCCCCGCGCAGCGAGTAGGTGTTGTGCAGGGTATGGGTCACGTCCTCAGCGGATTCAATCAGTTTTTTCTCTTCGATATACCAGAGCATTTCCGATGGCGCTTCGGATCCCGGTGCGAGCATAAAATCATAGGTCAGGCCGTCGATAACCTCTTTTTGCCCGTCTTTCTCAATGATATTGGTCGGGGCAATCAGCGTGACCGTCCCGGCGGAGGTCGTTGTCCCAAGACCGGCACCCACCTGGCCCTTGGCATCGGGCTTCAGCAGGTTGCCATACATATAGCTGGCGCGGCGGCTCATCACGTTGCCCGCCATGATATTCTCGGCAACGGCCGCTTCCATAAACCCGGCTGGCGCGTAGACCTTCACTTTGCCGGACTTCACGTCGGCTTCATCCACCACGCCGCGCACGCCGCCATAGTGGTCAACGTGGCTGTGGGTATAAATAATGGCGACGACAGGCTTCTTGCCGCGATTTTTAAAATAGAGATCCATCCCGACCTTCGCCGTTTCTTCCGACACCAGCGGGTCAACCACGGTAATACCTTCTTTCCCTTCAATGATGGTCATATTTGACAGGTCAAGATTTCGGATCTGATATACGCCATCGGTCACTTCAAACAGGCCGCTAATATTAATCAGCTGAGATTGACGCCATAAGCTGGGATTAACGGAGTCCGGTGCTTTATCGCCTTCTTTAATAAATGAATATTGCTGTGGATCCCAGATGACATTCCCTTGTTCCCCTTTGATAATTTCCTGAGGAATCGGTGCAATAAAGCCTTTATGGGCGTTCGTAAAATCGGTGTTGTCGGAGAAAGGAAGCTGATTAAACAGGGCGTTATTGGCTTGTTGCGTTGCAGTCGTGGCATCCTTCGGGGCGTCTGCGGCATACGCGGAACTGACGGAAATAACAAGTCCTGCCAGAGCAAGACTCCTGACGATCAAATTGAATTTCATCCTAAACCTCTCAGTGATGTATTACGTCGCTTGTGGAAAATTCGCGTCCTGGCTAAAAGTGGTTCAAGAAATGCAATGGAAATATATGAGGTAGAAATAACTATAATCGGGGAGTGGTATTCAGCAAGTAAATGGATGAAAAACCGGGCATTGCGCCCGGTACGTTATTTATTTCTGTTCCTCTTTCTTTTTCCCTAGCGTTGGCGTCTCGTCGAAGAAGTTCCACGGTTTAAGCAGGGTATGCACCCATTCCGTCGGCATGATCGGCCACTCTTCCGCGCGGGCGACGTGGGTGGTGCCGGTGGTCATCCAGACCACGTCATCCCGATCGTTGAGCGACTCGTTATCCTTGCTGTACTGCCCCAGGCCCGTGTCGTGTACGGAACGGTTCGGGAATTTTCCTTCCGGGTAGAGCTCATCTGGATGGTAACGGGTTACCCACAGCTGTTTGTCCATAAAGCTCAGGCGATGGTAGATCCACTCGTCCGGGGCAAATTTCGCGCCGGTCGCCACCGGGTGCGTACCGCCCGCGTAAGGGATAATCTGGTACGAGACCGGGTTGCCCATGCGGTTCTCTTTACTGGTGTTGCTCAGCAGCCGAATGGTGCCCGGGTCGAATTTCTGCGCCGCCTGCTGCTCGGTATCAATATCATACTGATTGATCTGCATGGTGCTGGTGCGCGGGCCCCCGGCGGTATTCGGCTTCACTTCTGGATCCATCGCCACCAGCTTGTTGTTGATGCCGTCCACGTCCATATCGAGACGGAAGTTGTAGATGTGCTGGTGCGTGGTGCCCACGATGTTATGGTCGATCAGCGTGCCGTATTTGGTGTCGTCTTTGGCGGTGGCGTCGTGCATGGTTTTCGCCTGAACGCCTTTCACCGCTTCGATACCCGTCGCGCCAGCATCAATGCCGATGGTGCCATTTTCATGGAACACCCAGTCGAAGATGTAATCGTAGTTGCCCACGGTACTCACCCAGCGCACCACCAGCTCGCGGCGCTCGGTGCTGACGTTTGGCTGACCCATCTCCTGGTGTTTATATTCCGGCCCGGCGTAGCGTTCGAAAATGGCGATCGCGCGCGGGATCTCCATCGGCGCGCCGGTGTAATCCGGAATGGTTTCATTGAGCATCACGGCGTTGGACGGCACGTCTTTACCGCGCACCAGCGGTGAGGTCAGGGTGCCCATACCGTAGTCGCCGGAGTCGAGGTAGGCTTTAAAGTACCAGCCCACGTCCGGATCGCCATAAGGGACGATCATGCCGCCGAGTGACCCCTGATACATCACCTGGCGCTTTTTGCCGTTGTCGTTATAGGTGACGGTTGAAATCATCGGGCCGACGCGGGAGTCCAGGCTCAGGTGGAAATCCCAGTTCTGCCAGTGCACCATATCCCCGGTGATGGTGTAGTTCTTGCCTTCCGGCTCGACGATCTCCAGGGGTTTCTTCACCGTTTCTACGCGGTCGCGGCCATCATAGGGACGCGGGGTCATGGGAACCGGAACAACGGCGCCTTCTTCAATCTTCTGGATCTTTTTCTGCTCAAGATCGACAACCGCGACCAGGTTTTCAATCGGGTGCGCCCAGTAGTTGCCGTCGCCCACGTCCAGATAGCTCACCACCTTCAGCAGGCGATCTTCCTGCTTCAGGCCGTCTTTACCGTCGAAATAGCCGACGGTCAGCGGCGTGGTAATCACTTTTTTCGGGTCGGTGATGCCGTGTTTTTTAAGCACCTCGGCGAACTCGGTACTTTCGTTGATGATCTGCTGAACCGCGGTGAAATCGTCCAGCAGCACCATGCCGTGCGCGTCTTTTACCGGTTCCCAGCGCAGGATTTTTTTATCCTTCAGGTCCACCACGCTTTCGATAACGTGCTTGCCATCAAGCATGACGATCTTCGCCTGACGCGGGGCATCCACTGCCGTACCGTTAAGCACAAAGTCCCACACTTTGGCTTTCTCGGGCTCTGCCAGGGCGATCTGGGTAAAGCGGGTATTCGGCTTAAAGTCCGCCGAGGCTTTTACAATCTCAACGGCCTGCTTAATTTCGTCCGCCGTTAGCGCGTTTAACGGGTGAGGGCGTTTTTCAACCTGGAAGGTCTGGTCAAGGCCGGACTGGAAAACATCGTTGATGAAGGTATCTGAAATAAAGGCTTTCTTGCCTTTCATCACCACCGGCACCTGAAGCCTGAGGGTTTTACCGTTGACGATGGCGGTTTTTGCGCCCGGCTTGACCTTCACAAAGGCACCGTCTTTCGCAATGGTGAACATCTGTGCGTAATCATCCCACTGAACGTCCGCACCAAAGTCCTGCAGCGTTTTGTCCATCGGGACCATATGCGCCTCACTGCCGTGGGCGAAAACAGGGGATTGCCAGGCGCAACACAGCGCAACGGCCATGGCCAGCGCCGTTCTACGGGCAGAAAAAGAAGAATTGCTTCCCATCGTAGACCTCATCTTGTTGTGTTTATACCCGTCATACTTCAAGTTGCAGGTGCGTTGGCTGCACTCACTCACCCCAGTCACGTACTTATGTACGCTCCGGGGGATTCGTTCCCTTGCCGCCTTCCTGCAACTCGAATTATTTAGGGGATATTGTGTTGTGACAGCCTTATCCTGACAGGCGCCCGAGAAAAGCGTTTGCCTGCATCTGCCAGATTATTTGTCAGCCTTGCCAGGTTAAAAAAAGAGCGGGGATAAATCACAGGCCGGGCCATTTCCTCTCCCCACAAATGATGTCAGCACAGACGGCCCCCTCTCCCTTGAGGGAGAGGGCTGGGGTGAGGGGGAACATACGGCTGTGGAGGTTATTCCGTTCACTTTATGTTGAGGGCCTTGCTGAAGGCCCCCAGTGAATCTGTAAGCAGCGTCAAATTACCGGGAGCCACCAGCCATTGTGGTAAAGGGGAAGGGACGTTAGCTGAATTCGCCCTGCTGGCGCGCCACCAGCGTCAGGATGGAGTAGAGCGCCACGGCCTGCTGGTGCTGGTTGAAGATCTCAACCGCCCATTCCACCACGCCGGTTGGTTTTTCCTCGGCGGTACGCTGTTTCTTCAGCGTTTTACGTTTGCAGGTCAGACGCACCTGAATGGTATCGCCCGGCTTAACCGGCTCGATAAAGCGCAGGTTTTCCATGCCGTAATTGGCAATAACCGGCCCGACGCCCGCATCAACAAACAGTCCCGCCGCGGCGGAGATCAGGAAGTAGCCGTGCACCACGCGCTCGCCAAAGATCGACTCTGCCGCGCCTATCTTGTCCATATGGGCGTAGAAATGGTCCCCGCTCAGGCAGGCAAAGTTCACGATGTCCGCTTCCGTGAGGGTGCGGCGCGGCGTCAGCAGGCTATCGCCCGGCTGCAGCTCCTCAAAGTATTTGCGGAACGGATGAACGCGATCTTCCTGCACCGTTGCGCCACGCACCCACTGTTTGCCAATGGCGGCCAGCATCGTCGGGCTGCCCTGAATCGCGGTGCGCTGCAGATAGTGCTTCACCGCGCGCAGGCCGCCCAGCTCTTCGCCGCCGCCCGCGCGGCCCGGGCCGCCGTGCACCAGCTGAGGCAGCGGGGAGCCGTGGCCGGTAGACTCTTTTGATGATTCCTCGTTAAGGATCTGAATGCGTCCGTGGGCGCGCGCCGCGCCGGCAATAAACTCGCGGGCAATGGCCTGGTCTGCGGTGACCAGCGTACCCGCCAGGCTGCCGCCGCCCGCGCGGGCAAGCTGCATCGCGTGGCGTGCGTTGCGATACGGCATCAGCGTCGCAACCGGGCCGAAGGCTTCGGTTGAGTGCACCGCCGGGGTTTCGTCCGGCTGCGGGCAGAACAGCAGGGTCGGTGGGAAGAACGCGCCCGCGGCCTGCAGATCCGCTTTGCCGCCCAGACGGATCTGGCAGCCAGCGGCGATCAGTTGCTCCACTTTCTCCTGCACGTCCGCGCGCTGTTCGGCGTTGACCAGCGCACCCATCTTCACCCCTTCCTGCGCCGGGTCGCCCACCACCACTTTTTCCAGGCGGGCAATCAGCGCCTTGCTCACCGCGTCAATCTGGTTTTGCGGGACGATAATCCGGCGAATGGCCGTACATTTTTGCCCGGCTTTAGCGGTCATCTCGCGGACCACTTCCCGGACGAACAGCGCAAACTCCGGCTGTTCCGGCGTGACGTCTTCCCCCAGCACGCAGCAGTTCAGGGAGTCGGCTTCCATGGTGAACGGAATCGAATTCGCCACAATATTCGGGTGCACGCGCAGGCTTTGCCCGGTGCTGGCGGAGCCGGTAAAGGTCACCACGTCCTGGCTGTCGAGCTGGTCGAGGAGATCCCCCGTGCCGCCGCAGATCAGGCTGATGGCGCCGTCCGGCACCAGTCCGCTGTCGACGATGGATTTCACCATCGCCTGCGTCACCTGCGCGGTCGCGGTAGCGGGTTTGATGATGGCGGGCATGCCGGCAAGCCAGGTCGGCGCCAGCTTTTCCAGCATCCCCCAGCAGGGGAAGTTAAAGGCGTTGATGTGCACCGCCACGCCGGATTTGGAGGTGAGGACGTGGCGCGCCGCAAAGCCGCCTTCTTTCGACAGTGGGATTAACTCGTCTTCCGGCCACAGCGTGTCATCCGGCAGCTCGCGGCTGCCCAGGCTGGCGTAAGTGAAGAGGGTGCCGATGCCGCCTTCAATATCCACCCAGCTGTCCGCCTTCGTTGCGCCCGTCTGAGCTGACAGGGCATAGAACGCCTCTTTTTCGCTGAGCAGGTGCTTTGCCACCGCCTTCAGCATGGCAGCACGTTCGATAAAGGTCATCTCGTGAAGCGCTTCCCCGCCGCGCTCAATCGCATAGCGACGGGCGGCCACCATGTCCAGCCCTTCGCTGGTCACGCTCCACAGGGCTTCGCCACTGATGGCGTGATGAATAGTGCGCTCGCGGCCCCGGCCAGACTGCCAGGTACCGGATAAGAAGCTGGCTAACTGCTGCATCGCTTATCTCCAAATGTTACGTGATTTACTCATTAATAGTTTGATCGTGAATCATAAAAATCAAGCTGAGTTTTTAATGAATTGTTAACGTTGTGATCTGGCTGGATGAATCGCATCGCTTGAAGACGCTTTCTGAAAGGCCTGATGCAAAAGCCTTGCGAGCAGCATCACAAAACCAGGAAACAATTCTTGGGGTTATATTTAACCTATGTGTAACTTCTAAAAAACAAAGTGATTCAACATTACGCCTTAATTTGCAAACTAACGAATCATAAAGGTGATGACGTGACGCAAGAACAACGGTTTGAGCAGCGCATAGCGCAGGAGACGGCGATTGAGCCTCAGGACTGGATGCCTGACGCCTACCGTAAGACGTTGATCCGTCAGATTGGTCAGCATGCGCACTCCGAAATTGTCGGCATGCTGCCGGAAGGGAACTGGATCGCCCGCGCGCCGACGCTGCGCCGAAAAGCGATCCTGCTGGCGAAAGTTCAGGACGAAGCCGGGCACGGACTCTATCTCTACAGCGCGGCGGAAACGCTGGGCTGCGCGCGGGAAGACATCTACCAGAAAATGCTCGACGGCAGGATGAAATACTCCTCCATCTTCAACTATCCGACCCTGAGCTGGGCCGATATCGGCGTGATCGGCTGGCTGGTGGACGGTGCCGCTATCGTCAACCAGGTGGCGCTGTGCCGGACCTCCTACGGTCCGTATGCCCGCGCGATGGTGAAAATCTGTAAAGAAGAGAGCTTCCACCAGCGCCAGGGCTTTGAGGCCTGCATGGCGCTGGCGCAGGGCAGCGAGGCCCAGCGTCAGATGCTGCAGGACGCCATCAACCGCTTCTGGTGGCCAGCGCTGATGATGTTCGGGCCGAACGACGACAACTCACCGAACAGCGCCCGCAGCCTGGCGTGGAAAATCAAACGCTTCGGCAATGACGAACTTCGCCAGCGCTTTGTCGACAACACGGTGCCGCAGGTGGAGATGCTGGGCATGACGGTGCCGGATCCCGACCTGCGTCTGGATGAAGAGAGCGGTCATTATCGCTTCGGCGAGATCGACTGGCATGAGTTTGACGAGGTCATCAGCGGGCGCGGCATCTGCAACCACGAGCGCCTGGCCGCCAAACGTAAAGCCTGGGAAGAGGGGGCGTGGGTGCGCGAAGCCGCACTGGCGCACGCGGAAAAACAGCGCGCCCGTCAGGCCGCATAAGAGGAAATAACCATGAGCAACGTCTACTGGCCGCTGTACGAAGTGTTCGTACGCAGCAAACAAGGGTTATCCCACCGTCACGTGGGCAGTCTGCATGCCGCCGACGATCGCATGGCGCTGGAAAATGCGCGTGATGCCTACACCCGCCGCAGCGAAGGGTGTTCTGTCTGGGTGGTTAAGGCGAGCGAGATTGTCGCCTCCCAGCCGGAAGAGCGCGGTGAGTTCTTCGACCCGGCGGAAAGCAAGGTCTACCGCCACCCGACGTTCTACACCATCCCCGACGGCATCGAGCATATGTGAGGCAAAGAATGAATTCAGTGACTGCCTATGCCCTGCGTCTGGGCGACAACGGTCTGGTGCTTTCCCAGCGTCTCGGCGCCTGGTGCGGCCACGCGCCGGAGCTGGAAATCGACCTCGCGCTCGCCAATATCGGTCTCGACCTGCTGGGCCAGGCGCGCAATTTCCTGACCTATGCCGCGGAGCGGGAAGGCCGGGGCGATGAAGACACGCTGGCGTTTGGCCGCGACGAGCGCCAGTTCCGCAACGTCCTGCTGGTGGAGCAGCCGAACGGCAGCTTCGCCGACACCATTGCCCGCCAGTACCTGATGGATGCCTGGAACGTGGCGCTGTACGAACGGCTGACCCAAAGCAGCGACGGCCAGCTTGCGGCCATCGCCGCCAAAGCGATTAAAGAGGCGCGCTACCACCTGCGCTTCAGCCGCGGCTGGCTGGTGCGTCTGGGCGACGGGACCGAAACGTCCGCGCAAAAAATGCAGCAGGCCATCGACAACCTGTGGCGTTTTACGGCGGAGCTGTTTGAAGCCGATGACGTCGAGCTGGCCCTGATTGACTCGGGCGTGGCGGTTGACCCGCGCGTCCTGCGCCAGCCGTGGGAAAGCGAAGTCTTTGCCGGTCTCAATGAGGCCTGCCTGCAGGTTCCCGCAGAGGTGGCGTACCGCACCGGGGGCAAGAGGGGGCTGCATACCGAACATCTGGGCCCGATGCTGGCGGAAATGCAGTACCTCCAGCGCGCGTATCCCGGTCAGCAGTGGTAAAGGAGAACGCTATGCAACGCCTCGTCGACATCGCGCCCGCGCAAATCCCGCAGATCTGGGCGCTGTTAAGCCAGATCCCCGATCCGGAAGTGCCGGTATTAACCATCACCGATTTAGGCATGGTGCGCAGCGTGAAGGCGCAGGGGGAAGGCTGGGTCATTGGCTTCACGCCAACCTACTCGGGCTGCCCGGCAACGGAGCACCTGCTGGGGGCGATCCGCGACGCGATGACCGCGAACGGCTTTACCCCGGTACACATTGTGCTCCAGCTTGAACCCGCCTGGACCACCGACTGGATGACCGCCGACGCGCGCGAGCGCCTGCGGGCGTACGGCATCAGCCCGCCCGTGGGGCATAGCTGCCACGCGCACGCGCCTGTGGAGGTGACCTGCCCGCGCTGCGCCAGCACCGACACCTCGCTTATCAGTGAATTTGGCTCGACGGCCTGCAAAGCGCTCTACCGCTGCAACACCTGCCGTGAGCCCTTCGACTATTTCAAATGCATTTGAGGCTGCCATGACAACGTTTCATTCATTAACAGTGGCAAAAGTGGAACCCGAAACCCGCGACGCGGTGACCATCACGTTCGCGGTGCCACAGGCGTTGCAGGACGCCTACCGCTTCCGCCCCGGCCAGCACCTGACGTTAAAAACGAAGCTTGGCGGGGACGAGCTGCGCCGCTGCTACTCCATCTGCCGGAGTACCGCCCCGGGCGAAATCAGCGTGGCGGTCAAAGCCATCGACGGCGGGCGCTTTTCCCGCTATGCGCGGGATGAGATCAAAGCGGGCATGGCCCTGGAGGTGATGGTGCCTCAGGGACAGTTTGGCTACCAGCCGCGGGCTGAACGTGAAGGCCACTATCTGGCGATTGCGGCAGGCTCCGGGATCACCCCGATGCTGGCGATTATCTCCGCGACGCTGGCGACCGAACCCAACAGCCAGTTCACCCTGATCTACGGCAACCGCAGCAGCGAGAGCATGATGTTCCGCCAGGCGCTGGCGGACCTGAAGGACAAGTACACGCAGCGGCTGCAGCTGGTCTCCATCTTCAGCCAGGAGCGGCTGGACAGCGATCTGCTTTATGGCCGCATCGACGGGGAAAAGCTGCAGGCGCTGGCGAAAACCCTGATTAACTTCCGCCAGTACGACGAGGCGTTTATCTGCGGCCCGTCGGCGATGATGGACGACGCCGAAGCGACGCTGAAGGCGCTGGGGATGCCGGACAACTCCATTCACCTTGAGCGCTTTAACACCCCGGGAACCACCGCAAAACGCGCGGTGCATGTCCAGGCGGAAGGACAGAAAGTGACCGTGCGCCAGGACGGGCGCGACCGCGAAATCACCCTGACGGCGGACGACGTAAGCATCCTGGATGCCGCCCTGCGTCAGGGGGCGGATCTTCCGTATGCCTGCAAGGGCGGCGTGTGCGCCACCTGTAAATGCAAAGTGCTGCGAGGAAAGGTGGACATGGCGACCAACTACAGCCTGGAGCCGGACGAGCTGGCCGCCGGATACGTGCTGAGCTGCCAGTCGCTGCCGTTAACCGCCGACGTGATTGTCGACTTCGACGCGAAGGGGATGGCATGAGCGAACTGATTGTTACCCGTCATGGCCGCGTGCTGCAGCTGACGTTAAACCGTCCGGCGGCGCGCAACGCCCTCAATAACGCGCTGTTAACCCAGATTGCCGAGCAGCTTGAGTCCGCCGCAGCAGATGCCGACATCGCCGTCTGCGTGATTTACGGCAGCGAGCGCTGCTTTGCCGCCGGGGCCGATCTCAACGAAATGGCGGAGAAAGATCTGCCCGCCACGCTGAACGATATCCGCCCGCAGCTGTGGGCGCGCATTAACGCTTTTCATAAACCGCTGATTGCCGCCGTGAACGGCTTCGCGCTGGGCGCAGGCTGCGAGCTGGCGCTGCTGTGCGACGCGATCGTTGCTGGCGATAACGCCCGTTTCGGCCTGCCGGAAATTACGCTGGGCATCATGCCCGGCGCGGGCGGCACCCAGCGTCTTATCCGCAGCGTCGGTAAATCCCTTGCCAGCAAAATGGTGCTGACCGGCGAGAGTATCTCCGCGCAGCAGGCGCTGAGCGCCGGGCTGGTGAGCGACGTTTTCCCGCCAGCGCTGACGCTGGAGTATGCCCTGAAGCAGGCGGCGCTGATGGCGCGCCACTCTCCGCTGGCGCTGCAGGCGGCGAAACAGGCGCTGCGCCAGTCTCAGGAGGTGCCGCTCCAGGCCGGACTCGCGCAGGAGCGTCAGCTGTTTACGCTGCTTTCTGCCACCGAGGATCGCCGGGAAGGCATCGACGCCTTCTTACAAAAACGCACCCCCGACTTTAAAGGACGCTAATTGTGGAATTTATTCTCAGTCATGTTGAGCAGGGCGTAATGACCATTACGCTGAACCGTCCGGAGCGTCTGAACAGCTTTAACGACGTGATGCACCAGCAGCTTGCCGAGTGCCTGAAACAGGCCGAGCGTGATGACACCGTTCGCTGCCTGCTGATCACCGGGGCGGGTCGCGGCTTTTGCGCCGGTCAGGATCTGAACGACCGCAACGTCGACCCCAACGGCCCGGCGCCGGATCTGGGGATGTCCGTTGAAACCTTCTATAACCCGCTGGTGCGCCGCCTGGCAAAGCTGCCGAAACCGGTGATTTGCGCGGTTAACGGCGTAGCAGCGGGGGCGGGTGCGACGCTGGCGCTGGGGTGCGATATGGTGATCGCCGCCCGTTCCGCCAACTTCGTGATGGCCTTCAGCAAGCTCGGCCTGGTGCCGGACTGCGGCGGCACCTGGCTGCTGCCGCGCGTGGCCGGACGCGCCCGCGCTATGGGGCTGGCGCTGCTCGGCGACAAGCTCAGCGCCGAACAGGCGCAGGCCTGGGGGATGATCTGGCAGGTGGTGGATGACGAACAGCTCTCCGCTACGGCGCAGCAGATGGCACTGCACTTTGCGTCTCAACCGACCTTCGGGCTGGGGCTGATCAAGCAGGCGATCAATGCCGCGGAAACCAACACCCTGGACGCCCAGCTCGATCTGGAGCGCGACTACCAGCGCCTGGCCGGGCGCAGCGACGACTACCGCGAGGGCGTCAGCGCCTTCCTGGCGAAGCGCGCGCCGAACTTTACGGGGAAATAAGATGCTGAACATACGGACTGTCGCCGTGATTGGCAGCGGCACGATGGGCGCAGGGATTGCCGAAGTCGCGGCCAGCCATGGGCATCAGGTGCTGATCTACGACATCTCCAGCGACGCGATATCGCGGGCCATCGACGGGATCCGCCAGCGTCTGGCCTCCCGGGTGACGCGCGGAAAACTCTCCGCCGATGCCGGGAGCCAGATCCTCGCCCGGCTGCTTCCGGTCACCGATATCGAGGCGCTCGCCGCGGCCGATCTGATTATAGAAGCGGCCTCCGAGCGTCTGGAGGTGAAAAAGGCGCTGTTTGCTCAGTTGGCTGAGATCTGCCCGCCGCAAACGGTGCTGACCAGCAATACCTCATCCATCTCCGTTACGGCGATTGCGGCGGACGTCCACCACCCGGAGCGGGTCGCCGGACTGCACTTCTTCAACCCGGCACCGGTGATGAAGCTGGTGGAGGTGGTCAGCGGGCTGGCGACCTCTCCGGAAGTAGCCGACGCGCTGTGCGAGCTGGCGCTGAACTGGGGCAAACAGCCCGTTCGCTGCCAGTCAACGCCGGGGTTCATCGTCAACCGCGTCGCGCGTCCGTTTTATTCCGAAGCCTGGCGCGCGCTGGAAGAGCAGGTCGCGCCGCCGGAGGTGATTGATGCCGCCCTGCGCGACGGCGGCGGTTTCCCGATGGGGCCGCTGGAGCTGACCGACATGATTGGTCAGGACGTGAATTTCGCGGTGACCTGCTCGGTATTTAACGCCTTCTGGCAGGAGCGTCGTTTTCTGCCTTCGCTGGTGCAGCAGGAGCTGGTGCTGGCAGGAAGGCTGGGCAAAAAGAGCGGGAAGGGCGTCTACGACTGGCAGGGTGACAAACCCGACGTGCAGTGGGTGCCGGCCGTGAACGACAGCTACAGCCCGATGCGCGTGGAAAGAAGACGTGACGGTGTCACCGAAATTGATGAAGTGTACCTGATTGAAACGCAGGGCGAAACCGCTCAGGCGCTGGCGCTGCGGCTCAACGGCGCGGTGGTGGTGGTGGACCGCATTGAGCGCGACGTGGCGGTGATTGCGGCGGCGGCCAGCAACCCGCACACCGCGACGCAAAAGGCCATCCGCTACCTGCAGCAGCAGGGTAACCGGGTGGTGCAAATTGCCGATTATCCCGGCCTGCTGGTCTGGCGCACGCTGGCAATGATTGCCAACGAAGCGCTGGATGCCCTGCAAAAAGGGGTCGCCAGCGAGAAGGACATCGATACCGCCATGCGCCTGGGCGTGAACTACCCGAGCGGGCCGATCGCCTGGGGCGAGCGGCTGGGCTGGCAGCGCCTGCTGACGCTGCTGGAGAACCTGCAGCGTCATTACGGCGAAGAGCGCTATCGCCCCTGTTCACTGCTGCGCCAGCGCGCGCTTCTGGAGAGTAGCTATGAGTCATAACGCCTGGCATAACGCCCGCGCGATGTACGAACGGGACGCCTGCGCGCAGGCGATGGGGATGGACATTGTCGCCATGGACGAGGGCTACGCGGTGGTGACCATGACCATCACCCCGCAGATGCTTAACGGCCATAAAACCTGCCACGGCGGACAGCTTTTTTCGCTGGCAGACACCGCCTTTGCCTACGCCTGCAACAGCCAGGGGCTGGCGGCGGTAGCCTCAGGCTGCTCGATTGATTTTCTGCGTCCGGGCTTTGCCGGGGACACGCTCACCGCCACCGCGCGGGTGATGCATCAGGGCAAGCTGACCGGCGTGTACGACATTGAAATCCAGAACCAGCAACAGAAAACCGTCGCCCTTTTTCGCGGGAAATCTCACCGCATCGGCGGCAGCGTGACAGGAGAGGCCTGATGCGTGACGCATTTATTTGTGATGGCGTTCGAACCCCGGTGGGTCGCTACGGCGGCGCGCTTGCCGCAGTCCGGACCGACGATCTCGGTGCCGTGCCGCTGCGCGCGCTGCTGGCCCGCTATCCCCAACTCGACCTCGAGCGGATCGACGATGTGATTTTCGGCTGCGCTAACCAGGCGGGGGAAGATAACCGCAACGTAGCGCGCATGTCGTCCCTGCTGGCCGGGCTGCCGCAGACGGTGTCCGGAACCACCATTAACCGCCTGTGCGGGTCGGGTCTGGACGCGATTGGGTTTGCTGCCCGCGCCATTAAGGCGGGCGATGGCGAGCTGCTGATTGCGGGCGGCGTGGAGTCCATGTCCCGCGCGCCGTTTGTGATGGGTAAAGCCACCGCCGCGTTTCAGCGTCAGGCGGAAATCTTTGATACCACCATCGGCTGGCGATTTGTGAATCCGCTCATGCATCAGCAATTCGGAACTGACAGTATGCCGGAAACGGCAGAGAATGTAGCTGAATTGTTAAATATCAGCCGTGCCGATCAGGACGCATTCGCGCTGCGCAGCCAGCAGCGTACCGCGCAGGCTCAGCAGAACGGCATTCTGGCGCAGGAGATTGTGTCGGTACCGGTGCCGGGAAAAAAAGGGACGGTCACTGAGTTCAGCGTGGATGAACATCCGCGCGCGGACACCACGCTCGAACAGCTCGCCGGGCTAAAAACGCCGTTTCGTAAGAACGGGGTGGTCACGGCGGGGAATGCCTCCGGCGTCAACGACGGCGCTGCGGCGCTGATCGTCGCCAGCGAGAAGATGGCGCTGGCGCAGGGATTGGTCCCGCGCACGCGGATCGTGGCGATGGCGACGGCGGGCGTGGAGCCTCGTCTGATGGGGCTCGGCCCGGTCCCGGCCACCCGCAAGGCGCTGGAGCGCGCCGGACTCAGCATTAACGATATGGACGTTGTCGAGCTTAACGAAGCTTTCGCCTCGCAGGCGCTGGGCGTGCTGCGCCAGTTAGGCCTGCCGGATGATGCCGCGCACGTCAACCCGAACGGTGGCGCGATTGCGCTGGGCCACCCGCTGGGCATGAGCGGTGCCAGACTGGCGCTGGCCGCGAGCAACGAACTGCACCGACGCGGCGGGCGCTACGCGCTGTGTACGATGTGCATCGGTGTGGGTCAGGGCATTGCCATGATCCTTGAGCGTGTTTGAGCATAAAAACAATGTGAGTACCCTACAATGACAAATACAACAAAGCTTGATCCGATTGAAACGGCCTCCCTTGACGAGCTACAGGCTCTGCAGACCGAGCGTCTGAAATGGACGCTGCATCACGCCTACAACAACGTGCCGATGTACAAACGCAAGTTTGACGCGGCGGGCGTTCACCCTGACGATTTCAACGAGCTGGCGGATATCCGTAAATTCCCGTGCACCACCAAGCAGGACCTGCGGGATAACTATCCGTTCGATACCTTTGCCGTGCCGATGGAGCAGGTGGTGCGTATTCACGCCTCATCCGGCACCACCGGCAAACCGACCGTTGTCGGCTACACGCAGGGCGACATCGACAACTGGGCCAATCTGGTGGCCCGCTCCCTGCGCGCCGCGGGCGGCAGCGCGAAGGACAAAATTCACGTGGCGTATGGCTACGGCCTGTTTACCGGCGGGCTGGGGGCGCACTACGGCGCCGAGCGTTTAGGCGCGACGGTGATCCCGATGTCCGGCGGCCAGACGGAGAAACAGGCGCAGCTGATCCGTGATTTCCAGCCGGATATGATCATGGTGACGCCGTCCTACTGCCTCAACCTGATTGAGGAGCTGGAGCGCCAGATGGGCGGCGATGCCAGCGGCTGTTCCCTGCGCGTGGGCGTCTTCGGCGCCGAGCCGTGGACGCAGGCCATGCGTCGCGAAATCGAAAAACGCTTGGGCATTACCGCGCTGGATATCTATGGCCTCTCCGAAGTGATGGGGCCGGGCGTGGCGATGGAGTGTATCGAAACCGTCGACGGCCCGACCATCTGGGAAGATCACTTCTACCCGGAGATCGTCAACCCGAACGACGGCACGCCGCTGGATGACGGCCAGCAGGGCGAACTGCTGTTCACCACGCTGACCAAAGAGGCGCTGCCGGTGATCCGCTACCGCACCCGCGATCTAACGCGTCTGCTCCCGGCCACCGCGCGCAGCATGCGCCGCATGGACCGCATCAGCGGGCGCAGTGACGATATGCTGATCATCCGCGGCGTCAACGTCTTCCCGTCGCAGCTGGAAGAGGAGATCGTCAAGTTCGAACACCTTTCTCCGCACTATCAGCTGGAGGTGAACCGTCGCGGGCATCTTGATTCACTTTCCGTGAAGGTCGAGCTGAAAGAGAGTAGCCTCACGCTGACCCATGAGCAGCGTTGCCAGGTGTGCCACCAGCTTCGCCACCGCATTAAGTCGATGGTGGGGATTTCCACCGACGTAATGATTGTTAACTGCGGCAGCATCCCGCGCTCGGAGGGCAAAGCCTGCCGGGTGTTTGACCTGCGTAAAGCTGCGGCCAACGGCTAAGTTTTCCCTCACCCCGGCCCTCTCCCAAAGGGAGAGGGTGTAAACAGTTCCTTCTCCCAAAAGGAGAGGGTGTAAACAGTTCCCTCTCCCAAAAGGAGAGGGTGTAAACAGTTCCCTCTCCCAAAAGGAGAGGGTGTAAAAGTTCCCTCTCCCTTTGGGAAAGGGTTAGGGTGAGGGGCTATCCCAGAATCCTATGCTATGATTCATCCAGGACAAAAATAACAACAGAATGAATCACATGAATAAACTCGACGCCTTTATCCAGCACGCGGTCAGCTCCGTTCCCGTCAGCGGGACCTCGCTTATCTCCTCGTTATACGGTGACGCGCTTTCCCATCGCGGCGGTGAGATTTGGCTCGGTAGCCTGGCCGCCCTGCTGGAAGGCATGGGGTTTGGCGAGCGCTTCGTGCGCACCGCGCTGTTTCGCCTCAACAAAGAGGGCTGGCTGGACGTTTCCCGCATCGGACGTCGCAGCTTTTACCGCCTGAGCGATAAGGGGCTTCGCCTGACGCGTCGCGCGGAGAATAAGATTTACCGTGCGGAACTGCCCGCATGGGACGGCAAATGGCTGTTGCTGCTCTCCGAAGGTCTGGATAAAACCACCCTTGCCGACGTCAAAAAACAGCTGATCTGGCAGGGGTTTGGCACGCTGGCGCCGAGCCTGATGGCCTCGCCGTCGCAGCATCTGGCGGACGTGCAGTCCCTGCTTCACGATGCCGGCGTGGCGGAAAACGTGATTTTCTTTGAAGCCCACTCGCCGCTGGCGCTCTCCCGTGCCGCGCTGCGTTCGCGGGTGGAGGAGTGCTGGCAGCTAACCGAGCAAAACGCGATGTACGAGACGTTCATCGATTCATTCCGCCCGCTGCTGCCGCTGTTGAAAGAGGCCGCGCCGGAGGAGCTGACGCCGGAACGCTGTTTCCAGATCCAGCTGCTGCTGATTCACTTTTATCGTCGCGTGGTGCTGAAAGATCCGCTGCTGCCGGAAGAGTTGCTGCCCGCGCACTGGGCGGGGCAAAGCGCCCGACAGCTCTGCATTAACATCTATCAGCGTGTCGCGCCGGGGGCGCTGGCGTTTGTCAGCGAGAAGGGCGAAACCTCCGTGGGCGAGCTGCCCGTGCCCGGCACGCTCTACTATCAACGCTTTGGTGGTCTTACAAGCGCATAAGGAGCGAAGATGCCAGTTTATCAAATTGACGGTCTGACGCCGGTCGTACCGGACGAGAGCTATGTTCACCCGACGGCGGTGCTGATTGGCGACGTGATTCTGGGCAAAGGCGTTTACGTCGGTCCTAACGCCAGCCTGCGCGGTGATTTTGGCCGTATCGTGGTGAAAGACGGTGCCAACATTCAGGATAACTGCGTGATGCACGGCTTCCCGGAGCAGGACACGGTGGTGGAAGAGGACGGGCATATCGGCCACAGCGCCATTCTCCACGGCTGCGTGATCCGCCGTAATGCGCTGGTGGGCATGAACGCGGTGGTGATGGACGGCGCGGTCATCGGTGAAAACAGCATCGTCGGCGCGGCGGCGTTCGTGAAGGCGAAAGCGGAGATGCCCGCCAACCATTTGATTATCGGCAGCCCGGCCAAAGCGATTCGCGAGCTGAGCGAGCAGGAGCTGGCGTGGAAGCAGCAGGGCACGCGGGAGTATCAGGTGCTGGTGGAGCGCTGCAAGCTCACTATGCACCAGGTGGAGCCGCTGCGCGAGGCTGAGCCTGACCGGAAACGGCTGACGTTTGATGAGAACTTAAGGCCGAAGTCGGCGGTGTAGGGGGAAGGTCCGCTTCATGGCAGGAGCGGCCATTGCCTTAGATCGATTATCGTTTTATAAACACTGACATGTAATGAGGGCAATCACTATGCTCCTTGAGAAGCTTATTAGACTTGAATGTTCTCTACATGGCGACATGCGAAAAGACAGGGAGTGGCTTGAACAAATACTTCATAAAGAATTTAGAGAAATAACACGTACAGGCGTGTTAGTCACTCGTACAGAGACAATAGAATGCCTTTCTGCTGAAATAAATGCGCCAACTATTCTCAGTCGCGATTATCAACTCATCAACGTAAGCGATAATTTCGCTATATTACATTACAGGACGTTTAATCCAGATGGCAGTCGTACTTCTCTTCGTTCTTCATGTTGGGAGCGTTTTGATAATGACCAGTGGAAACTGGTTTTTCATCAGGGGACTCCCGAGTCGAAAGAGAGTTAAATATAAAATCGGAGAATGGCGCAGTATAGATTATTAATCAAAGTTAAATTCAAGAATAAATAAACCATTATCCGAGTCCAGTAAACCAGGCGTTGGCAGCTTGTGCCGAAGAAAGAGGTAGCTAATTCTCTGGGGAAATATAAAAGACGCTCAAGCGCTCTTTCCCGCTGTAAATGGCACTAACGGGAAGATGTTACCCGCCTCATCATGCTATTAATTCTCGATACAGACTCATCACGACAGAGGACGCAGAGTTATGCTGAGGGGTAAAAGAGCTGTTATCACGGGTGGCGGCGGGGGATTTGGTCAGGCGCTGTGCGTCTGGCTTGCCCGAGAGGGCGTTGAAGTGGATTTTAGCGCCCGTCGGGCGGTGGATATTCAAAAAACCTGCAGCCTCATCGCGGCTGAAGGTGGTGAGGCGAAAGGGTATCTCTGTGATTTAGCCCTGCCGGAATCCATTTCTCAGTTTTCTTCGCAGGTCTTACATTCAGACAGGCCAATCGATATTTTAATTCTGAATGCTGCTCAGTGGTTGTCCGGGACAATAGACGAACATTCGAGCACAGAAATCTTCAATACCGTCAGTTCAGGCCTGACAGGTTCAATCCTGCTAACCCAGGCAATGCTTCCGGGTTTAAGACGCTCAGACAGTGCAGACATCATTGCAGTTATCTCTGCGTGCGGTATTCCGAACTTTACAGATTCGATTGCCCATCCCGCTTTTTTTGCCAGCAAACACGGGCTCAGCGGCTTTACAACGAAACTGTCAGAACACTTATCCAAAGAAAACATTCGGGTAACCGGATTATATCCGCCTGATTTTGAACTGACCGGTTTAGATGCGCATGTCGATAATCAATCAAGAATGGGGGAGCGTCTGGTGAATGGATGGTCAATCTGGGAAACGATTCGTTTTGTACTGACTCAGCCTCGAAGTTGCCATATTAGTACTATCTACTTTCAGGGGCCGACTCGCGAAGATCTTGCGCATCAGGCCTGAATCTGACGGCGGGCGTTCACTACTATTGCTGATAAACGCGTTTTGGAATCTCATTAATCGCAAAGCGGCTGCCAGGGCTCTGGCTGTCTTTTTTCGCCATATCCATTAATAGCGCGATGCCAATGTAATTACTCCAGTTAAAGGTATTTTGCAGCACCACCACCGCATTGCCTTTTTCTTTGTCATAGCCGATAAAGCTGGAGTAACCGCCGATATAGCCGACCTGATAGGTGATTTTTTCCAGACCGATAAAGTCGGTGGTCCAGGCAATACCCTGCACTCCGTCAGGGCGTTGAATATCGGTATTTCTCACTTCGGCAAAGACATTGTCCAGCAGGGGATTGTGGGTCGTTGAGACGTGATAGCGGGCATAGGCCGCCAGATCTTCGGCGTTGCTGTACAAGCTCGCTGCCGCCACCATGTTGTTGGAAAAATGCCAGTCCGGGGTGAGCTGCCCGCGCGGGATGAATTTCGGCTGATCGCCCGCGTGGCCGAGCGCCCGCTGCGGGTAGCCTTTGAGCTGCTGGGGAATAAAGCTGCTGTTAGCCATTTGCAGCGGACGGAAAATATAGCGTGAGGCTAAACTCTGGATATCTTCGCCGGTCTTGTGCTTCAGGATATAGCCGATCAGGGCGTAGCCGGTATTGGAATATTGCGGCACTTTATTCTTTGGCGCCCGCCAGTCGGCGAGGTAGCGCAGCACGTTATCGCTGTCCAGCTCGCTATAAAAATTTTCGCCCGTGCTTAAATAGCCGATGAATTTCCCAAGCATCGGAACATCCATATTCTGACGCGGCAGGCCGGAGGTGTGGGTTACCAGTTCAAGCAGGGTGATTTTTTGTGCATCCGCGCTAAGCGGCGTCCCCGGCGGTAGCAATGTCGCCAGGTTATCGTTCCAGTTCAGTTGCCCTTCATTCACCAGACAAGCCACCACTTCCGCCGTGATCCCTTTGCTGAGCGAGCCGAGCGCAAACAGGGTGTCGGACCTGACCGGATAGCGATTGACCGCATCGGTTACGCCCCATGTGTAAAACTGCGGCGAGCCGTGATTATGGATCACCGCGACCGTCATCCCGGGAACGGATTTTTGCGCCATATAGTGACGCACCACGCTGTCAACGTCGCCATCCAGCGAATCATGGGTGAGAAGTTCCTGAGTACCTTCCGGGGAGGACATCTGTGAGAGCGTGCCACAACCGCTGAGGAGTGGGAGAGTAAGCAGAAGCCAGCGAATTTTTTTTGTTATGTTCTGCATACCTGATAGCGAGTGTGGTGGTCATTGGCGCGCCAGGAATGTATCACAAATAGCCTGCCTGAATGTAAACTTTCTAAACGGCGGCGGCCCTGTTGATGGTCACCGTGACTTTTCGGCCAGCCTTGAGGGATTTCAGTATGACTCGCTTTTATCAACTTACCGCCACCCGCCTAGATGGCCGCCTTATCTCAATGGCCGACTATGCGGGAAAGGTGGTTTTGGTCGTCAATACCGCCAGCCAGTGTGGCTTTACGCCGCAATATGCGGGCCTTGAAGCGCTATACAAGAAATACGCCGATCAAGGACTAGTGGTGCTGGGCTTCCCCTGCAACCAGTTCGGTAAACAGGAACCCGGCGGCGCCGACGAAATCTCGAAAACCTGTCACATCAACTACGGCGTGAGCTTCCCGATGTTTGAGAAGGTAGAAGTTAACGGTAACGCAGCGCACCCGCTGTTTCGTTATCTGAAAAACGAATTGCCCGGCGTGCTGGGAGGGCGGATCAAGTGGAACTTTACTAAGTTTCTGATCGGCCGCGACGGTAAACCACTCAAGCGTTTTGCTCCGGTGACCACGCCAGAGAAAATGGAGAGGGTGATTGTCGAGGCTTTGGGGAGGTGAGAGTTTTGGTGAATGGAATTAACCATGAGTCGGGCACTTCCGGAATACCCGATGTCCGCTTTGTGCCAGGAGCGGACTTTTAGTTCGCTGTAGTACCCTTTTATAAGCGTATGAGATGGAAAATAAAGAAGCCGCCAACTGGCGGCTTTTGTGCAGGAAGGTAAATTTAGCAGTATTCGATAATATCAAACCCTTCATCAGCCGTTGGCTCTTCGAAATAGCGCGTTATGATGTCAAATTGTTGGTCTGAGGCAGAAAATTCATGCACGCCTTCTGCATTACGGGCGCGCAAGCGGGATTTACATACTTCATCAGAAACTTTCAGATAGTGCAGCTGATTACTGGCACCTGACTCCTTAATAATGCTCATCATCCATTCACGATTTGTTTGTGTGTTTGCCGGGAAATCAAGAACTACTGATAAACCAGCTTTGAGTAGTGAAACCCGATGAGGCTTCATGGCATTTCTTAGTCTTAATGAATACTGTACATAATCAGATATGGATTGCATTTCATTGGTAAAGAGGGCAGCCAGCCAGCGATCCTCGCTGACAATTACAGTCCCAGGTGATGATCCTAATTTTGCTGACAATGTGGATTTTCCGGATGCAATTTTTCCACATAACAAGTGCAAGACAGGTTTTTCAGGCGTCGTTACTGCATTTGAGTCCATTCTTTACCTCACTGAATTGTTACCGGTAAGGCCCGCCTTACCGGCGGGAAAATGGCGAACGTTATCCCACCTGAGTCAGACAGGTGATAATAATCATTGAATAGGTTAGGACTGAGTGTGTTTTCATCGTCATTCAACTTAACAGAAAAAGACTCACACCGTTGGTGTAAATAGCATAAGGGTACGCCCACTGTTCGCTCAAAGCAGGCGTTTCCCCCTACTATGCTGCTTTCCAAAAACCATTTATCCCCGCAGCCACGGCGTAATCGTCAGCCCGGTAAGCAAGCCTTCCGGGCTGAGCAGGCGAGTGACGGTTTGCCCCCACGGTTCCAAACGGTTAGCTACCAGCAGCCGATAGCCTTTTTCACTTAGAACGCGGGTAGCCGAGTCCAGATCCTGAACCTCATACTCAACCCATCCCTGCGGTATCGGGTGCTCAACTGGCCACTTTTCCTCTCCAAAACAGGATGCAGCCGCCTGTGCGAGCGGCCAGACGGCGAAATGCTTCACGCCTTCCAGCTGATCCTCCTCAGTGAGCAGATAATCGGTATTCCCCTCCATCGGCTTCAGCGGAAGGCCGAGTGTCTGAACATAAAACGCGCTGCTGGACTCCGTATCCCGCGAAATGGGTCCGAACCCGGCGACGAACAAGACATCAATTTCCGGTAACGTCTGCGGCATATCCACTCCTGAATGAGGTGAAATTCACCCTGAATTTATCTTACGAACGGCGGAAATACGACCCTTAATTCTGGTATCGCATTCACCGTGCCTGCACGTCCACGACGGGTTTAAAATTCAGCGCGATAACGATCAGCAGCACGACTCCCGCACTCATGATCAGCCATGCGCTGGTCAGCGAGACCGAACTGTCGCGAACGATCCCCGCAATTAACGGCATAAGCGCGGCGATCGTGTATCCGCCTCCCTGAACTTTAGACAGCAACTTCCCGGCCTGCGCGGGCGTTCGCGCATGATCGAACGTGACGATGAGCGACAGCGGGAAGAGGGCGCCGATCCCGGTGCCAAGCAGCAACGTGGATAATACAGGCGTCGTACCCGGCGCAAAGACCAGACACAGTAATCCTGCCAGCAGCAACAGCAAAACGGCAATCAGCGGTACGCGACGATCGGGGAATTTACCGATCAGCGCGGAGACGGCAAACCCGGCGACAACCTCGGTCAACGTCAGCCAGGCCAGCATGTAGCCGCTGCTGCGTGCGGACCATCCCGCCTGAATATAGAGCGGGGGCAGCCAGGCCAATACCAGCGTGTAGGCGCCCGTTCCCACGCCGAAAAAGAGCAACAGTAGCCCTGTGCGAGAGGACGAGAGCGTAACGGTTTCGCGTGCTGTTTTTTCCCCTTGAGGATGCTTAACCAGGGTTAACCACAGTATCAGCGCCAGCAGCGCTAACAGCCCGGCCATTGCCAGCGTGGGCTTCAGCGTCAGCCATGAAAATAACGGCTCGGCGCTGGCGGCGGCGACTGCCGCACCGGCCATAATGCCCGTGCTGAAAAGCGACATTACCGTGCTGGACGTTTGCGTATATTCCTTTTTAATCAGGGCAGGCATTAACGCCTGGATCGTGCCTATGCTGGCCCCGCCCAGTAGCGCGGTGCCCATAAGACTCTCCGGCGAGGCGCTAAAACCGCGCAGCAAACAGGCCGCAAGCAGGATAAAGAGCCCAAACATAATTCCCCGTACGGCGCCGACTCGGGCTAAAAGCCCGGGGCCACACAGGGCGGCAAGCCCCATCATCGCGACCGGCAGGGTGGTTAGCAGGCTGAATTGCGTAGCGGTCAGCCCTGCTTCGCGCTGCAGCACGGAAAACAGCGGTCCGACAGAAGCCAGAATGGGGCGCAGGTTCAGCCCGACGATAAAAGCGATAACGGCGAAGAGTAAAGGCGACGTGCGTTTCAACATGGAGTCCTTTTCGGTTGTGAATGGCCCGGACAAATTGCCACGAGCATTTATCTTAACGTTAAGATAAAATATGTTTTTGCGTAAGATGTACCGCACAACAGGATAAATTCGCACGCCATCAGGGGTGAAAATGCAAGATCACGTAGACTTCGTTGTCGGCCAGTGGAGCCGCGCCATGCCGGAGCTGGACGCCTCGTCGATGAAAATTTTTGGCCGAATGCTCCGGCTGATGAAGCATCTGGGAAAAGAATGGGCGCAGGCGATGGCGCAGTTTGGCTTTCGCGAGGGCGAGTTTGACGTGCTCGCCACGCTGCGTCGCGCCGGTGAGCCGTACTGCCTTTCCCCCACGCAGCTCTATAAATCGCTGTTGGTAACCTCAGGGGCGATGACGAACCGGCTCAGCCATCTCGAACAGCTTGGGCTTATCAGGCGAATTGCCGATCCGGATGACAAGCGCAGCACCCTCGTAAGCCTGACACCGCACGGGCAGGAGCGCATCGAACAGGCGCTGATCGTCCATACACAAACGCAAAATGCGCTGCTGAGCAACTTATCTGACGCGCAGCGCGCGCAGCTTGAGTCCCTGCTCAGGGAGCTGCTGATGACGTTCCCGTCTGAGGACCTGAGCGACAAGTCACCGAGTGCCGATAATACAAAAACTGCATAGCTAAACCTCACAGAAAGGGAATGTATGTCTTTACCACCACTGTATGCGCTGCGCGCTTTTGAAGTTGCCGCGCGGCTGAACTCCTTCAGCAAAGCGGCTGAAGCACTGAATATCACGCCGGGCGCGGTCAGCAGGCATGTCCGGACGCTTGAACAGTGGTTCGACTGTGAGCTCTTTAAACGCCAGGGGCCGAAAGTGGAGGTCAGTGATGCCGGACGTATTCTGGCCGGACAGCTCAGCGAAAGTTTCTCGAATATTGAGTGGGCCTGTCGCGCATTCAGAAGCGAAAACCACCTTCTGCGCCTCAAAGCCCCCAGCACCCTGACGATGCGGTGGCTGCTGAATGTGCTTAAATCCTTTCGCGAGAACCACGCTAAGCCAAAAATTGAAATTGCCAGCGTCTGGATGGACTTCGACACCGTTGACTTCAGCCGTGAGCCCTACGATTGTGCGATCCTGCTCGGTAATGGCTATTTCGGCGAGTCTACGGAAAGCCGGCTGCTCTTCAGTGAATGGCTCATTCCGGTTTGTACCCCGTCGCTGCTTGAGTCTGCCCGGCATCAGCTCCCAGAGTGCGATCTTATCCATCCCTCTCCGGACAGACGGGACTGGAAGCGATGGCTGAAAAGAACCGGGTCATTCCCCGGGCTCGACGTGAGTCGTGGAATAGTGTTCGACACCCTGGAGCAGGGAAGCCTGGCCGCCATGCACGGTCACGGCGTGGCGATGGCCGACCTCCGCCTCACGCTCGACGCGCTGAAAAGCGGCCTGCTCGCGCTGCCCTTCAGGGAAGCTATCGCAACCGGCGATGGCTACTACCTCGTCTGGCCGAAAAATTCGCTCAGAAGACAGAGTATTGAACGGTTGCTGGCGTGGCTTAACCTTAATGCGCCGGTACTGCCTTCGTTGGATATCGTCTGTCTTGATTACAACGAAAAGCGGGTTTAGTAAATAGCGGAATATTTAGTGAAGGATATTCCGCATATAGAACATATTTATGCGTAGGGAATATTTGCCATATCTTTATATCGCTCCGGCAGGGCGCTGTTCAGGTTGAGTAATTTATCCAGAATATAAAGCGCAGGCGTTCCCTTTGCTCGCTCGGCGTCGATCAGCGCAGTGCGTAACAGATTGGCAGCCGAGGTCATGTCACGGAAATACTCCTGCGATTCACGCGTCTGAGCTTCGCCTGACGTGGCGTAACGCACCTTTGGCCAGTCCGCAAAGTCCAGCAGCGGAAGGATCCCACCCTCTTTTGGTAAATGCGCTGAGAGCAACTCTTCGGCGTTACCCGGATTGCCTTGGGCGAAAGCCAAAAGATGCAGTCGATGGATGAAGGGCGATAGCGCTTCTGAGCTTTCCTTTTCTGCTGAAAGTAACATTATCAACTCATGCACATTTGTTTGGGCGCTAAATTTATGAGGCGAGATAATATTCAATACAGGGAATAAAACATCGAGTGTCATAGGTGCTCCATACAGGCTTAGTATTATTTATTTTTCTATCCCAGGGGTGAATGGATGGTATTTCAGGTGCGTCACTTTTTAAAAACGATAAATAGTGGGAATCAATGTGAGTTTTACTCAACGTTGCGCTTTGGGGGCGATCGCGCGCATCCTCACGCTGCAGCGATTTGTTTCACAAATGCCATCGCTCATCGACCGTCCAGAATGGTATAACGTCGTGCGGCTAAAGGGTTGCCGTCCGCTGACTCCATTCACAAAGGTGTATATGAAACAAATTACGTTCAGTGACCTGCAGCAACAAAGCGAGCAGGCTGCCAATTCTCCTCGCTTACGCGCGCACCGCAATTTACATCCCGAGCTGAGCGACCCGGTGCAGCGCCTGACTATCGCGATGGAGCCTGGGACCTATGTTCGCCCTCATCGCCACCCGCACACGTTTGAACTGCTGACGGCTCTGAGCGGTCGCTTTCTGGTGTTGAATTTTGATGACGGCGGTAACGTGACCCAGCGCGTGGTGTTAGGTGAAGACTGCAAAGTGCTGGAGATGGATGCCGGTACCTGGCATGCCGTGCTGTCGCTGGATAAAGGCGGCGTCATTTTCGAGGTAAAACACGGCGGCTATCAGCCTGTTCCGGAGCACGATACCGCCCAATGGTCACCGGCTGAGAACGCGCCCGGTTGCGCGGAGCTGATGAAATGGTACGCCCAGGCGCAGGTGGGTGACGGGGGTTTTACCCTGTAAACCGGTGAATTTTGATAAAAATAATCACAAAAAAGGATGTGCGTATGTTGAAAAGATTAGTCGCGGGGCAGATGAGCTTACCGATGACTTTCTGGGGATGGGGATTCTGCGGAGGTTTTCTGCTGGGTCTCATTGGGCTTGCTGGAGTGCATACCGGTCACCCGGCAATGGTTCCGCTTTCCTATATCCTTAAAGCCATTCTGTTCAGTGCTGTACTTTCCGGCATTACTTTCATTCTGCGTCGAAAAATCACAGTCTTGGGTGGGGTCGCTTTTTTTATTATTCTGATTCAGGTGATTATGAGCGTAGTGATGGCGATTGGCCTTTTCTCGTTATTTTTTGAATAATCGCTGGAAAGAGAGTTCCGGTTAGCCAGCAGGATTAAAAGATCGCCCCTGACGGTGGTAGGTGATAACGAGACACGCGCTTCCTTCTGGCGAAGGAGGCGCGCCTTTGCTGTGACTGGATAGCCGGGATTATTTAAGACTCTCTAGCCCCTGCAGGAAATCCTCAACCTGCTCAGGCGTCGCCGCGTCTGCCTGGTAAAGGATATCGAGCTTAACGTTCTTCAACCCGCAGAAGCCAAACACGCCTTCGATTATCTGGGTCTGAATCGCCGTCGAATAGCCGTGTTTGTCGAATCCGGTGAGATCGCTGCCGCCGGTGGCAATCAGGCGGACGGGAACGTCGCGTAAGCTGCCCACAATCCGGCCGTCGTCGGCCACCTTATACGCCCAGTTCAGGGTTAATACGCGATCGAACCAGCCTTTCAACAGCGCGGGGACCGACCACCAGTACACGGGGAAGACAAACACCAGCATATCCGCTCGCTCGACGCGCTGCTGCTCGCGCAGAATATCGTCGGGAAGGGCGCTCGGATCGCCGTGATACAAATCGAGATCGGCGCGGGTCATCGCCGGATTAAACCCTTCAGCATGCAGATCGGCAATCTCAACCTGCGTACCTTGCTCGCGTAATTTTCCGGCAATACGGGCTGCCAGCGAATGGGATAACGAATTGTCGACAGGATGAGCCGTCACGATCAGTGCGTTATTAATGGCATTTGTAGCAGACATAGCGACCTCGAATGGGTGAGAACTGACGCCTATATTACTATTGGTAACTTAGGTGTCAATCCGCCCCCAGCGATCATTTTGTGCTATTCACGTAGGTCTCCAGCACGCCGGTCATGGCGCCGCTGAGCGTATTTTCCGCCACGTTCCGGGCGAGCACGCCGTTGCCCGCGGCGGTGCTGAGCGCGTCCGCCGCGCCAATGATGGCCGTCAGTACCGCTTCTCCCTGAACGCCTTTCAGCGCGACGAACGGGGAAAGCGCGGTACGCAGGCAGTCGGCGCAGTCGGCCACGCATGCCTCACGAAACGTCTGCAGCGCGTGGGATCCGGACAGCGCTGCAGCGATTGGCCCGGTTTCAGGCCCGGCACTAATGGCGCAGTCGATATAGGCGGCGCTGAAAAAGCGGATCGTCTTCTCCAGCGTTTTGCTGTCGACGGCAAGCGTCTCGCGGAACTTCGCCAGCTGCCGGTCGCTATAATCCTGGTACAGCGCCATCAGCAGACCTTCACGATCGCCAAAGTGATCGTAGGGGATAGGCTTGGTCACGTTGGCCCGCTCGGCCAGGTAGCCAAGGGTCAGCGCCTCCGTGCCTTGCTGACGAACGATTCCGCGCGCAACCTCCAGCAGCTGCACGCGGCGGTCCTCTTTTCTTAAGCGCTTAACAACCATGCTTTCCTCAGAAGTGTTATCTACTCATGGTAGTTTACACGTTTTCTGCAGGGTGCTGCACGCGTTGTTCCGCAGGGCGGATCCGGAACCAGATCGCATACATCGCGGGCAGGAAGACGAGCGTGACGATCGTCCCGCCCAGCGTTCCGCCTATCAGCGTGTAAGCCAGCGTGCCCCAGAACACCGAATGCGTCAGGGGAATAAACGCCAGCACGGCGGCCATGGCGGTCAGCAAGACCGGGCGTGCGCGCTGGACCGTCGCTTCAACCACCGCCTGGAACGGCTCGAGGCCCTGCTTCTGGTTATGATCGATTTGACCGATCAGGATCAGCGTATTGCGCATCAGAATGCCGGAAAGGGCGATCAAGCCGACCAGCGCGTTGATGCCAAACGGCTGATTGAAAATCAACAGCACGGGCACCACGCCAATCAGCCCCAGCGGCGCGGTTAAGAACACCATTACCATCGCCGAGATTGAGCGCACCTGCAAAATGATGATCAGCAGCGTCAGGGCAATCATGATCGGAAACAGCGGGATCATGGCCTGCGTGGCTTTGCCCGATTCCTCAATCGAACCCGCCATGTCGATACGGTACCCGGCCGGCAGCGCGTCAACAATCGGCTGGAGCTGCTTCATGATAGCGACCGACACATCCGGTGGCTGAAGATGGTTAGCGATATCGCCCCGCACGGTAATCGTCGGGGTGCGATCGCGGCGGCGCAGGATCGGATCTTCCATACCGATCTCGATCTTGCCGATTTGAGACAGCGGAACGCGCTGTCCCGCATTGCCGACAAGGGTGAAACCCTCGATTTTTGCCGGATCGAGACGTATGTCTCCCGCCGCGCGGCCAATAACCTCTACCGAGCGAATATCCTCCCGCACGGAGGTGACGGGCACGCCTGAGAGCAGAAACTGGAGCTGATCGGCAACGGCACTGGAGGTCAAGCCGGTCGCCTGCAGGCGGTTTTGATCGAGGGTGAAATGCAGGACGGGAACGCGTGAGCCCCAGTCGGTGTTGACGGTTCTCATCATCGGGCTCGCCTGGAGCACGGCTTTCACCCTGTCAGCGATGTCATGCACCTGTTCGACATCCGGCCCCGACACGCGCCAGGCAACCGGGAAGGGCGAGTACGGGCCAAACACCAGCTGTGTCACCCTCACGCGCGCTTCGGGGGCAAGGCCGTTGGCGACCGCTTCTCTCAGCCGGAGCTTGAGCGCCTCGCGTGACGTCTCGCTGTCCGTCAGGATCACGATTTTCGCAAAAGACGGGTCGGGCAGTTCTGGCGCCATCGCCAGATAAAAACGGGGTGAACCCTGACCAATATAGGCCGTGACAATTTTGGCTTCGGGCTGCTGGCCCAGCCACGCTTCGATTTTTGCGGTTGCGGCGCTGGTTTGCTCAATCGAGGTACCGTAGGGCATCTGCACCTCAACCAGCACTTCCGGGCGATCGGAGGTCGGGAAGAATTGTTTTTTAACCAGCCCCATGCCGAGCACGGCCAGGATTAAAATGGCGACCACCAACCCGGCCACCCGCCATTTTCTGGCGATAACGCGGGCCAGCAGCTGGCGAAAACGGTTATAGCGAGGCGTGTTATAGATGGCGGCATGACCCCCGTCGACTTTCGGGATCGCCGGCAGGATCTTCACCCCAAGATAGGGCGTGAACACCACCGCGACAAACCACGAGGCAATCAGGGCGAGGCCGACGATCCAGAACATATTGCTGGTGTATTCCCCGGCGGTCGACTGGGCAAAACCATTCGGCATAAATCCAATGGCCGTCACCAGGGTACCGGCCAGCATGGGCGCGGCGGTATGGCTCCAGGCGAAGGCCGAGGCTTTGATTCTGTCGTAACCTTCCTCCATTTTTACCACCATCATTTCGATGGCGATAATGGCATCATCAACCAGCAGGCCGAGGGCGAGGATCAGGGAGCCCAGCGTAACGCGGTCAAAGTTTATCCCCGCGGCTTCCATCACCACGAAAACGACCGCCAGCGTAAGCGGTACCGCCGCCGCAACGACAACACCCACGCGCCAGCCCATGCTGACAAAACACACCACCATGACCACAAGCAGGGCGACGAAGAATTTGATCATGAACTCATCGACCGACGAGCGAATATTCACGGACTGGTCGGTCACTTTGGTCAGGGACATGCCAAGCGGCAGGCTATCATTTATTTTTGCCGTTTCCGCATCCAGCGCTTTCCCCAGCGCCAGACCGTTCCAGCCTTCACGCATCACGATGCCCAGCAGAAGGGCGGGCTCATGCTGATTGCGTATCAGCATCGTCGGGGGATCTTCGTAGCCTCGCTCAACCGTTGCCACATCGGACAGCTTGAGCGTTTTGCCCTGAGCAATAAAAGGCGTATCGCGGATTTTCTGCAGTTCATCGAACGCGCCGTCCAGGCGGATAAAAATCTGCGCGCCTCGGGTCTCAATGGAGCCCGCCGCGGCTAAAGCGTTCTGGCTGTTGAGGGCGTTGAAAATGTCCTGGGGTGAGAGCCCTATCGTCGCCAGACGGTCGTGGGAGAAGGAGATGTAAATCCGCTCGGCCTGTTCGCCGATAATGTTCACTTTCTTCACGCCGGGAACGTGCAGGAGCTGCTGGCGCAGGCCTTCGGCATCGCGTACCAGCTGCCGCTGCGGTTCGCCTTTCGCTTTCAGCGCAAAGAGGGCAAAGGTGACATCCGAGAATTCGTCATTGATCATCGGGCCGATGACGCCCGCCGGAAGACGCTGAGATTCATCTCCGAGCTTCTTACGCGCCTGATAGAACTCCTCCTGCACTTCGGCTGGCGGGGTCTTGTCCTGCAATGACAACGTGATAAACGCCATGCCGGGACGGGTATAGGTTTCGGTACGGTCATACCATTTGAGTTCCTGCAGGCGCTTTTCCAGCGGCTCGGCGACCTGATCCTGAATTTCCTGCGCGGTCGCGCCCGGCCAGACGGTTATCACCGTCATTTGCTTTACCGTGAAGGGCGGATCTTCCGCGCGCCCGAGCCCAAAGAAGGCGTAAATTCCGGCAATCGTGACCAGAACGATCAGAAACAGCGTGATGGAACGTTCGCGGACGGCCAGCGCCGACAGGTTGAAGCGGCTTCCGCTCATGGCGTGTTCTCCGCCAGGGCGGCATTGCGCTGCTTAGCAAGCCTGACGACCTCACCTTCGTGCAGAAGATGGGCGCCTAACGCAACAATCTTCTCACCGGGCTTCACGCCGCCCGTGACCTGCGCCGCATCTTCACCCACGCTCAGCACCCTGACGGGCGTCCATGCAACCTTTGCCGGCTGGGCGGAAATACGCCAGACGCCGGGACCTTTTCCTGCATCATAGAGTGAAGCCAGCGGGACCTGCATGACCTGACCTTCCGCTTTGTTGTCCTGAACGTTCAGCGTGACGGTCGCCCCCAGCGGCGCGTTCGCCAGCAGGCCATCCAGCACGTAGCGGGCTTCATACGTGCGGGTCGCGGCATCGGCCGAATCAGACAGCAGGCGCAGCGTTGCGGTGACCGGATGTTTTTCATTGCCATACAGCGTGGCCTGCGCTTCGCTGCCGACGGCAGGGCGCAGCGTTTCCGGAAGCTGGACGAGCGCTTCACGCTGTCCCGCTCTGGCGAGCCTGATCGCCACCTGTCCGGCGCTGACGACCTGACCCGGCTCGGCGAGCGTCTCCATGACCACGCCGTCCGAATCCGCCAGCAGCACGGCATAGCCCGTGGCGTTTTGCGCCACGCTGGCCTGCGCCCGGGCGGCGCTGAGATCGGCCCTGGCCGTATCGGCCGCCGCTTTGATCTGGTCATACTCCGAGGCAGACACCGCGCCGGACGCCACAAGACCGCGATAGCGCGCCTCATCGCTGGTGGCTTTTCGCGCGCGCGCCTGGGCCGCATCCACCGCGCGCTGCTGCGCCTGAGCCTGTAACTTCAGGTCAACCGGATCCAGGCGCAGCAGGGGCTGGCCCTGTTTGACGGTCTGGCCCGTATCGACCAGCCGCTCAAGGATTTTTCCCTGAACCCTGAAACCTAAATCGCTTTGCGTTCTTGCGACCACCACGCCCGTGAAGGCGCGGGCGTTATTGTTCGCAAGCTCGACGGAGGCGGATCTGACGAGCGGTGGCTTGGTGCGCGGATCGTCACTCGCGGAAATATCGCCGCACGCCACCAGGGCAAACGGCAGGAGACAAACGGCAACGCGGGCTGAAGTGAGCCTGAGCATGGGAAACCTTTTTGACGTAACAGGACGGTATCCGCATTCTCTGACTAGTGACCAAAATTGTCAATGGTCACAAGTTAGGGGGCCAGGCTTCTTAAAATCAGTGAAGAGAGTAGCACTGCCGCCGTGGGGGCCATTTCGAGGTTGTACTGTAGCTGAACGGGGTTAATGTAAGGGCACATCACCATGTAGACGGCACAGGTGACTTCATCCAGCGGCGTTTTTCTTTCAAACTCGCCGGCCTGCCTGCCTTCGATAATGATGCTTTCAATCAGCTTCATCAGGCTTTCACTGTACTTTTGCGTGGAAGGCCACTGCTCCTGCGCGGCGACGGCGGCGATGTCGTATAGCTTACGGTCGTGGAAAAACAGCTCGCTTCCCGCCTCGGTGAGCGCTTTGAAAAGGCGGCGTAATTTTTCGCTTGCTGACGGCGCATCCTCGATGGCGGAAAGCACTGCCGCCATGATCAGCTCCAGGCGGTTAGCGCAGATCACCTCGCCGATAGCCTGTTTGGAATCGAAAAACTTATAAATGTAGGACTTTGAAAAACCAATGGATTTAGCCAGTTCGGCGACGGTGGTTTTTTCATAGCCGTAGTGGCCGAAGTGCTCAAAAGCCGCTTCGACGATTTGCTCTCTGACAGCGTGGTCAAGGGGACCACGTGATGATGGGGGATTCATATTTTTAGTCATTATTTAAGCTTAGCGTGACAGGCTACGATTAACAACGAGTGACCATTTTGATATTTGGTTACCGTCATTCATCATGCGCCGTTCAGACGGGACGATCAACCAGGTGGGGTAAGTGTATCACTGTTTTTCGTGCACTATGGCATCTATCTGCCTGCGATAAGCGAGGATTTCAGCGCAACTCCCTTGCGCTGAACGGAGCCGTTTTTGCTCAGGCCGAGCGCGGACGCAATATTTTTTCAACGATAAGCACCAGACGCCTGCGCGTCACGAACCGGTGTAGCTGCCCCAGAAGCCAGTTACCGCATCCGGTAATCAGGTAGTTACGGTTACTCTCCACGGCCTTCAACGCCAGGGTGACCACCTTGTCAGCGGGCATTCGTTTACCGACCGAGGCTTCCTCAGCATTCACCACATCAAAAAAGGCCGTATCCGTTGCGCCGGGGCAAAGCGCCAGGACGCGGATGCCCCTGGAGCGATACTCTCCCCACAGCGCGTTCGAAAACGAGAGCAGGAAGGCTTTGGTTGCGCCATAAATCGCCATATAGGGATCCGGTTGCATCGCGGCCGTTGAGGCAACGTTAATAATTACCCCGGAGCCCTGCTGCAGCATTCCCGGCAGCAAGGCGTGAGTCAGCTCCACGGGGGCCATGCAGTTTACGTTTATCTCATCACGCTGCCTGTCGATGGACAGCTTTTCGAATGGCCCGTAGGTGGCGAAGCCGGCGCAATTGATCAGAATGTCGGGGACGCGTCTTAAGGTTTCAAGCCGTTCCACAATGTGGGGAATGGCTTCCGGCTTCACTAAATCCTGCACGATAATCGTGATGGAGACGCCGTGCTTTCTGACTAACTCTACGGCAAGCGCCTGCAGCCTTGGCTCGGAGCGGGCGACCAGGATCAAGGCCACGCCGCGGGCGGCGAGCTGCCGGGCAAAATCACGGCCTATGCCTGACGACGCTCCGGTAATCAGCGCTGTTTTTCCGGTATAATCAAAAGAATTCATATGTTTAATCCCGTTTCCCTAATGTATGCTGCACAGCATAAACCGTGCACTTAGGTACACGGTCAAGCGTGATTTTTACAAGGTGAGGGCGACGCGATGCGAATTGGTGAACTGTGTGCGAAAACGGGATTGTCGAAAGAAACGGTGCGTTACTATGAGCGACAGGGGCTGTTAGAGAATATCCCGCAACCCAATCGCAGCAATAACTATAAAGTCTATTCCGCCGTCGATTTACAGCGTTTAAACATGATCAAGCATGCCAAAATGCTGGGTTTTACCTTAGCTGAAATTTCAGAGGTTTTGGCTGTCTGGGTTGACGACAAATTTACCGCTGAGCAAAAACAGGCGTCTCTGCGCCGCAAGCTGCAGCAGCTTGAAGAGAAAGAAGCGGCGTTAATTGAACTCAGAGCCAGGTTGAAAAACGCCCTTAATGAGGTCGGCCAGCCTTGTGTCGACACGTTTTGATCGCCGGGTGAGAGGAGGCCGCAAAACCGATGCGGCCTTATCTGTCAGGCAGCCAGTTCAGGCATCTGCTCCTTCACGAAATTCAATACTTTCCTCGCGTCGAGAGAGGCATAGGGCAGGCTCTCAATAATGGCGAGTGAACGCGTATTGCCCACCGTTTCTTTTATCTCATCGAGTTTGTACTGAATGTGCGGCGCGATGAGGAAACCATCGAAAGCGGGAGCGACGCTGGCGAAGTTATCCAGCCCAACAGCGCTAATCATCAGCGGATAGCCTTCGCGTTCTGCCAGAGACTGCATTTTTTTGGCGAGAGAGTTTGCGGTATTACCAAACAAACAACAGATCAGAAGCTTTTTCATATTTTGTACCTCCTGAAAACCGCACACAGAGTAGTCCTGAGGTTGTCACCGAAATGCGCGCCATCTCTTATTTTGGCGAGAAATTAACCGCAGATGCCTGACGCGATTTAATTTTACTGTTTTTTTAGCCAGTCGAGAAAAAACTGGCTAAACGCCGTGACCTGAAGCGGCTGCAGTTTGCGCTGGGGGTAAACAAGCTGCAGGCCGACATCTTTGCGATCGTATCGGCTAAAGCCGGTGAAGCTGTCGGCAAACAGTACCGTGAGCCTTCCGGTTTCAACATCGTCTTTGACGTCCCACCACGATTTCCCCGCGATGCCAGCCCCGCTGAGAGCCCACTGACGAAGCAAAGCCCCGTCGTCGCACACCATGGCTGGCTCTACGCGAACGACGCTTTCATCGCCATCTTTTTCAAAGCGCCATTCGTTCATCACCACGCCCTGAGACTCAAGCGCCAGGCACCGGTGCTGAGCTAAATCGGCAAACGTGGCGGGGATGCCGCGTTCGTTAAGATACTCCCTGGAGGCGACCAGCACCCGATGGTTCGGGCGGATATTTCTGACGACAAGGCTGCTGTCCGGCAGGTTGCCGAAACGCACGCTCATATCCAGTCGGTTAGCGACCAGATCCTCAACGTGTTCTCTTAGCGAGATGAAAAATTTAACGTCGGGATGGCGTCGGGAGAATTCCACGACGGCGGGGCTAAGATACTGCCTGCCAAAGTCCGAGGGCGCAGAAAGGCGAATGTTGCCGCTGAGCACGCCTTCCTTTTGCGTCAGTAACGACTCGGCGTGATGCACCTCTTCCAGCACGCGCAGCGCGGCATGGTAAAACTCTTCCCCGGCGCGGGTCAGCGTGATGGATCGCGTTGAGCGGTGAAACAGGCGCGTCTGGTAACGCTCCTCAATCGCCTTCAGCCTGGCCGTCATGGTGGCGGGGGAAAGCGACAGGCGTCGCCCGGCGGCAGAAAGACCGCCAGCCTCGGCAACTTCCACCAGTAAAGCCATGTCTTCGAGTTTACCCATTATTCATATTTTCCGAAAAGTGAATCTTATTTTAGCGTAATTATCAAAATCAGATGCCAACTGTAAAGTGATTTCATCCAAACCATAAGGGATGAAAACATGCAACGTACCTCACTTTTTGAACGTTACAGGCTGGGTCAGCAAGACCTGAAGAACCGTATCGTCATGGCGCCGATGACCCGCGCGCGCTCCCTTCAGCCGGGAAATATTCCCTCGGCGCTGATGGCGGAGTATTACCGGCAGCGGGCCAGCGCCGGATTAATCATCACGGAAGCCACCCAGATTTCGCCTCAGGGCCAGGGATACTCCTGGACGCCCGGCATCCATTCGCCTGAGCAGGTTTCAGGATGGCAGCTCACCACGGGCGCCGTGCATCAGGCGGGCGGGGTGATTTTTTCGCAGCTCTGGCACGTCGGGCGAATGTCGCACGCCAGCTTTCATCAGGATGGTCAGCCGGTCGCCCCGTCAGCACTGGCGCCGGACGCGCAGGTGTGGGTGGTGAATGAAAAGGGGGAAGGCCAAATGGTTGACTGCCCGCAGCCGAGAACCCTTTCGCGCAAGGACATCCTCAGCATCATCGCGGACTATCGTCAGGCGGCACTGAATGCCGTTCAGGCCGGGTTTGACGGCGTGGAGGTTCACGGCGGAAACGGCTATCTGATCGACCAGTTTCTTCGTCAAACCTCCAACAAACGCACGGATGAGTACGGCGGCACGCTGGCGAACCGGATCCGCTTTGCTCAGGAGGTGTTAAGCGCCATTGCCGAGGCCATTGGCCGCGAGCGTACGGGCATTCGCCTTTCCCCGTTTATTACCCAGCGCGGGATGAACGATCCGCAGGTGACGGAAGCCATACTCGCTCTCGCGGCCTGGTGTGAACAAGAAGGGATTGCGTTCATCCACCTGGCGGAGGCCGACTGGGACGATGCGCCGCAGGTGCCTGAGCCGTTCCGTCAATCGCTACGCGAGACCTTTAGTGGAACCCTTATCGTCGCGGGGAACTATGACCTTCAAAAAGCGGAAAAGATCCTCGCTGCCGGCTATGCCGATTTGATTGCCTTCGGACGGACGTTTATTGCCAACCCGGATTTACCCCACCGGCTGGCGCACCAGCTGCCTCTGGCTCAGATGCGCGATCCCGCCACGCTGTTTGGCGGCACCGCGACGGGATATACCGATTACCCCATTTACACCCTGCAGGAGAAGACGTTATGACCCGTAAAACCTTAATTATCGGCGGCGCTTCCGGCATCGGTTTCGCCGTGGGCAGCCTGCTTGCCGGGCGCGGCGAGGAGATTATTCTCGCGGGCCGCGACGGCGCGAAGCTGGACGCTGCGCGGCAACGGCTGAGCGCCCACGCCGCGTCTGTTCATACCCTCGTGCTGGATATCAGTCGTGAGGCAGAGCTTGTCGCACTCGGTGAAACGCTGGGTGAGGTCAATAATATCGTCGTTACGGCGGGTTCACAGGCACCGGGAGGGCTTCTTTCCGGGCTGGATCTCCGCGCGGCAAGGCTGGCTTTTGATACGAAATTCTGGGGAAGCATCAATGTCGCCCGCTATCTCAGCGGGAACATCGCCCCCGGCGGTACGCTGACGTTCACCAGCGGGTTCGTGGCGCGTCGCACCGTGGCGGGGGCCATTGTTAAAACGACGATGAATGCCGCCATCGAGGCCGCGACAAAAGTTCTGGCGAAAGAGCTTTCACCGCTGCGCGTCAACGTCGTGAGTCCGGGGCTGACCGACACGGAAGCGTATGCGGGCATGGACGCCGCAGCGCGGGAAAAAATGCTCGCTGGCGCGGCGGAAACCCTGCCAGCCAAAGCCTGGGGAAGGGCGGAGAACGTCGCGCAAGGGTATCTTTTCGCCATTGAAAATCCCTTTGTCACGGGATCGGTCATTGATATTGAGGGCGGGGCGTTAATTAACTGACCCTTTCTGATTTGAACCGCAGGAAATCGTCTGCGGGAATGTAATACTCTATTGAGAGATATCATGAAATATACGACGTATTTTCATTCGGCTGTAGCGATGGTTATTTTTGCAGGTCTGTCGGGCAATGCGATTTCCGCGCAGGGGGAATGGCTTCAGCCGAAACAGCTTATAGTGGACAACAGCCTGCCGCAGGCGCAATTAAAGGCGAGTGAAGCCGCCGCCAGAGAATATGCTTCATTCTGGAACACGGGTAATGAAAACCTGGCGCGTGATGCCCTGGCGGCAGGTTTTATTGATAAAACGCCTCCGGAAGGGCGTAGGCAGGGGCCGGAAGGCGCTATTTTAGCGTCCCGCGCGTTTCGTGCAGCCGTGCCTGATTTGCGCTGTGACGTTGAGCAAATGATTATTTCAGGCGATCGCGTGGTTTCGCATTTACATTTTCACGGCACGTTCACCGGAACATTTGGCAAGCTGAAAGGACAGGGGCAGAAAATAGATTTCATCGCCACGGATCTTTATAAGATTGCTGACGGTAAAATTGTGGCTAACTGGCATATTGAGGACAACCTGACGCTGATGAAACAGCTGGGCGCGCTGTAAATTCATCACTCCGGGGCGGCCCGGAGTGATGCAAAAATCCTATAAGCCAAGATCGCTCAGCGAAGGGTGATCGTCCGGACGTCTGCCCAGCGGCCAGTGGAACAGACGCTCAGAGGCTTTGATTGGCATATCGTTTACGCAGGCAAAGCGGCGCTTCATCAGTCCGTCCGGCTCAAACTCCCAGTTTTCATTGCCGTAAGAGCGGAACCAGTTGCCGGAATCATCATGCCATTCATAGGCATAGCGCACCGCGATCCGGTTCTCCGTAAATGCCCAGAGCTCTTTAATCAGACGATAGTCCAGCTCTTTTTTCCATTTCCGCTCCAGAAACGCCTGGGCTTCTTCACGGTTGGTGGCGAACTCTGCGCGGTTACGCCATTGGGTATCCAGCGTATAGGCAAGCGCGACTTTCGCCGGGTCGCGGCTGTTCCAGCCATCTTCTGCCAGTCTGACTTTTTCGATGGCGCTTTCACGAGTGAAGGGCGGTAAAGGAGGACGTGTGTTCATGGCGATTACCTCAGTGTTATATTATGTAGACAGGTCTGTCTACTTGCGGTAATCTATGCCTGTAAAATAACGCTGTCAACATTATTTTAGAGGCTACCCAAAAGTGAAAACAGAACCCGCAGGCAACGATACAAAAATCAGCGTCAGAGATAAGATATTACTCACGGCGCACGATCTGTTTTATTCCACGGGCTTCAGGGCGACGGGGGTGGATACGCTGATTAAAGCGTCTAAAGTGACCAAGGTGACTTTCTATCGCCATTTCCCGAGTAAGAGCTTGCTTATTCTTGCCTATTTGAACTACCGGCATGAAATATGGATTAACTGGTTTGAGACCACGCTGCGTCGACATCTCGATGAAGGCGAAATACCTGCTGATGCGATATCCGCAACGCTTTACGAATGGTTTATTTCGCCCGAGTTCCACGGCTGCGCGTTTATTAACGCCAGCGCAGAGGCGAAATCGGAAGATATTGAAAACGAAATAAAAGAGATATGCCGCAGTCATAAGTCAGAAACAAAGAAAATTATTGCCTTGCTGACGAAGAGTGCTGATGAGCGCGTCGTCAATGAAATCATGCTGCTCATTGACGGCGCAATTATTCATGCACAGATGGGCATGGATTCAGAAATGGTAAGACATGCGTTAAAAAAGGGCCTGGAGAAACTGTCCGAACAGTGATATTCCCTGGTGCTTAATCAACTCTCGCACCGAGCCGATTAAGCACCCGCGTTACACTGTCGGAATGGTGCCGCCATCAATCACAAATTCAGTACCTGTGATACTCGCAGCATGCGATGAAGCGAGGAAGACGATGAGGTTGGCCACCTCAATCGGTCTGGCAGGGCGTCCGAGCGGTATTCCACCTAGCGCCTTCATAATAATCTGCTTGCCGCCTTCGTAGTCTGTACCTGCCTGCTTTGCCAGCCTCTCCGCCAGTGCAACCGCCGCTTCAGTTTCGATCCAGCCGGGCGCAACGCGCACCACCCGAACGCCCTTCGGTGAGACTTCCTTTGAAAGGCTTTTACTGTAGGTTGAGAGGGCTGCTTTAGCCGCCGCATAACCCGTTGTTGATTCCGGTAACGGCAGCTCGCGCTGAATAGACGTCACGTGAATAATCACCCCATTTCCCTGCGCGAGCATTCCGGGAAGCAGGGCGCGATCTAAGCGTACTGCAGGCAACAAATTAAGATTGAGCTCCTGCTGCCACTCTTCTTCGCCAAGCGCAGCAAAACCGCCACCGGGTGAGGTTGAACCGCCCGCAACATGGATAATCACGTCGACGCCTCCCATCTGCTCCTGAACCGCAGATGCGACAGCGGCACATCCAGCGACCGTCGTAAGGTCAGCGGCGACGAAAGTATCTGCGACATCTACGTCCGGCTCGTGGCGCGCAGTGGTGAATACCGTTGCACCGAGCTGTTTTAAAAGTCCGACGACCGCTTTTCCGAGCCCTTTCGTGCCAGCGGTAACAAGCACGCGTTTGCCTTTAAAATCAATATCTAATGACATGACCTTGCACTCCCGTTATTTACAGTACAGGTATATTCAACATAGACTGAGAAATTGACAAGTACGCACGAAAAAGTGAGCTACTGAATTATGAGTAAGTTATATAGTCCGGAATCTGCCGCGAGCGGCGTGGAGCAAGTGTTACGGCTGCTGGAAGGCCGCTGGAAATTAATTATTCTTTTTCATCTTTTCGACGGAAAAGTGCAGCGCTACTCTGATTTCGAAAAACTGATCCCCGGTATTTCCCAGAAGATGCTGGCGCAGCAGCTCAGGCAACTTGAATCCGATGGTATTGTTTCGCGGATGGTCTACCCGCAAGTGCCACCGAAAGTGGAATATCGCCTCACCGATTGGGGGCAGGCATTATGTCCGGCGCTTGATGCCATGCTGAAATGGGCAGAAAAGCGCGAGGCTTACGCAAGCCAGTAAATCCGGCGGCCAGCACGCTGCAATGGAATAGCGTTGCCCGTAACCCATTTATGCAAAGGAAACGAAAAATGAGAACACAGAAGCGATGCCTTGGCTGCGTGGCTATTGTGGTTGATGACTACGATCGCGCCATTGAATACTACACAGATAAGCTGGGTTTTACCCTCGTAGAGGATACGCCTCAACCGGGTAAACGCTGGGTGGTCGTCTCACCCAACCCGGAAAGTAACTGCAACATTTTGCTGGCTCGCGCTTCTAACGAGAGGCAGGAAAGCTTTATCGGCAATCAATGCGGCGGCAGAGTTTTCCTCTTCCTCCAGACGGACGATTTTTGGCGCGATTACCGTGCCATGAAAGACAAAGGCGTTCATTTCTGTGAAGAGCCTCGTGAGGAAGAGTACGGTACGGTAGTGGTGTTTGAAGATATTTACGGCAACCGCTGGGATCTCTACCAAAATGCCCAACGCGGGTGATTACCAGGGAGACTTTCCATGACGCTTCAAATTCGACAGGCCACCCGTGCCGATGCCGCGCTCTTAAGCGAGCTGGGATACCGAATCTATCCCGCCCATTTTCAGCATCTGTGGGTGTCAGACGCAGAGATGAAGGATTTTCTGGACGGCGAGTACGCGCTTTCCGTACTTGAACAGAGCCTGAAAGATAACGCTGTTTCCTGGTATGTTGCTGAGACCGATCGGCCAGTGGGATTTATGAAAGTGACCTGGGAAGCCCTTCTCCCGGAAACGGACATGAAGGGCGTTCTCCTCAACAAGCTCTACCTCGATCCCGCCGAGACCGGCAAGAACTATGGCCAGGTGATGTTCAACAGCATCACCGACATGGCCCGGAGCAGGGCGAAAGACTATCTCTGGCTGGAAGTGCTTGAGCAGAACGCGGGAGCGTACCGGTTCTACCAGAAGCAGGGCATGCTCTGCGTTAAGAACGTCCTTTTCGAAACCGCTTCACAGCAGAGCATTCTCAGAATTATGGGGATGTCTCTTTAGGGCGAGAGCTCTCGTCGCGCTGTGCCAGCGATAGCGCGCTGGCGCTGGCGGGATCGAACAGCGAGAGGCTCTCAATCTGATTGAGTAAAATCACCTTCCGGAATGACATGGCGCTGCGGGGCTCGGAGTCGAGCGTGATGTCATGCTCCGCATACCACTTGCTGTAGTTATTCTCGATGCGAAAGTTCATCGTCTTCGCATCTCTGTACCCGCTTAACATCGGGATCAGCACGATATTGGCCGTTTTTTCATATTCCAGCGTCGCGGTGTGGATCATGCCGACGTAAATCCGCCTCGACCGCAGCGTGACCTGCGCCAGTTCCCCTTGCTCCATACACTGATACAGCAGCTGTTCAATACCGCTCGACTGCGCCAGACGTTTATAGAGCTTTTTCCGGCTTTCGCCGTCCAGCCTGGCGCTGCCTGCCCAGTTAGAGCGGTAGAGGCAAAACAGGATGGCAAACCCCAGCATCACGACCACCGGCGCCTGAATGCCTAAAAAGCTCCAGTTCATAAAGTCGATTTGCCAGTCGGTATATTTCGGCGAGGCAAAGTGAAAAGCGTTGTTGGCTGCAGAAAGAGCGAGCAGGAGCAGCCAGAGCAGACCGGTGGCAATCACGCCCTGCAGAACGAAAATACAGCCGTACAGCGCCACAAGAAAATAGACGTCCCAGCCAAAGGAGCGCTTGATTTTAAAGCGTGTCGACAGGTCGCGGCTGGTGTACCAGTACCCGCATACCATCAGCACCATAAATATCGCCGTTCCCATATCAGGCCCTCTTCAGCATGTTGACGTGACGCAGAAAATCCTGCCGCACCTCGTTGCTTTTGTAGTTCACCGAGGCGTTCCCGTCCTGGTCGATAATGATGCGATCGCCATCTTCGACGGCTTCAATGATTTCCTGCTGGCTCATCACCTGCAGTAAGGATTCCGGGCTGGAGAAAAGGGAGAGAAAGAAACGTTTCATGCGGGCATCCTTATGAATAAAAAGGATAAGCCTGGAAGAAGACCGGCGAGTTTGCCTTAAGGATATCCTGAAAGTTAAAGCCGGGTGGCGGCTACGCGTTACCCGGCCTGAAAAATCACTCTTTTGCGCAACTTTAAGTTATTGATATATAGCCAGAATAAAAAATAAATCTCCACAAACTTGGACAAATAACGTTAATTGTGTAAGTTTTAAGTATGCGATTACGCCACGTTGTTTACAGCCAGGATGTGACCCATGAGCACTTTGCCCTCTGTCGTGAGTCGGTTTGTTGAGTACTACGCCGCACTGGATAGCCAGCCGCCGTCCGCGCTGGTGGGGCTTTACCATTCGAATGCCACGCTTATCGATCCGTTTGGCGAGCATGACGGGATTTTCGCGCTTCAGCGCTATTTCACCCATCTGCTGGCCAACGTCGAGCATTGCCGTTTTACCATCGATACGCCGCTGTGCAGCGGGAACCGGTTTGCTGTGACCTGGGTAATGCACTGGTCGCATCCGCGCATTGCCGGTGGAGAGCCGCTCGAACTGCCGGGGTGTTCGGTGGTGGACACGGAAAACGATCTCATCACGCACCAGCGCGACTACTACGATGCGGGAGAGATGATCTACGAACACCTTCCTCTGCTGGGCTGGGCGGTACGCGGCGTGAAGCGGAGGGTCAAATCATGAAAACGGTGCTGATCACCGGAGCAAGCTCGGGCATTGGCGCCGGGCTGGCGAAATCCTTTGCCGCAGACGGCTACCACGTGATTGCCTGCGGACGCGATCCGGCGCGCCTCGAAGCGCTGCATCAGACCTGCCCCAATCTCACCGTTCGCCTGTTCGATATGACAGACAGGGATGCCTGTCGCCAGGCGCTGACCGGCAGCTACGCCGATCTGATTATTCTCTGCGCCGGTACCTGCGAATATCTCGATGGAGGCGTGGTGGATGCGGCGCTGGTGGAGCGGGTTATGGCGACAAATTTCCTCGGCCCGGTGAACTGTCTTGACGCGCTGCAGCCCCAGCTGACGGCTGGCAACCGCGTAGTGCTGGTGAGTTCCATGGCCCACTGGCTGCCTTTCCCACGGGCAGAAGCCTACGGCGCGTCCAAAGCGGCCCTGAGCTGGTTTGCCGAGAGTTTGCGCCTGGACTGGGAGCCAAAAGGAATTGCCGTCACGGTGGTCTCGCCGGGCTTTGTTGATACGCCGCTGACGCGCAAAAACGACTTTGCCATGCCGGGCAGGGTGAGCGTCGACGAGGCGGTCAAGGCGATCCGTACCGGGCTGGCGGCAGGGAAAATGCATATCGCGTTTCCTAACGGGGTTGGCTTTATTTTGCGGTTGCTCTCCGGGCTGCCTGCGTTTCTTCAGCGCGCGCTGCTGCGCAGGATGGTGCGTTCATGAACATTGCGATTATCGGCAGCGGCATCGCCGGGCTGACCTGCGCCTGGCGCCTGGCCGGGCACCATCAGGTGACCCTGTTTGAAGCGGGCGCCACGCCCGGCGGCCATACCGCAACGGTTGACGTGACGACGCCACAGGGCACATACGCGATCGATACCGGGTTTATCGTCTACAACGATCGCACCTATCCGCGCTTTATGGGCCTCCTCAGCGAGCTGGGCATCAGCGGGCAAAAAACGCAGATGAGCTTTTCGGTGCACAACCCGGCGACGGGGCTGGAGTACAACGGACACACCCTGACGTCGCTGTTTGCCCAGCGCCGAAACCTGGTGAATCCGGCATTCTGGCGGCTGCTCGGGGAGATCGTCCGCTTCAATCGTCTGGCGAAACAGGCGCTGGACGGGGAGGTGGACCCGAACGCCACGCTGCAAACGTTTCTGGAAAAGCACGGCTTCACGCCGTTTTTTGCGCGCCACTACATTCTGCCGATGGGGGCCGCCATCTGGTCCTCGTCGCTGCAGGAGATGAAGCGTTTCCCGCTGCCGCTTTTCTTACGTTTCTTCCAGAACCACGGGCTGCTGGATATCACCCAGCGCCCGCAGTGGTACGTGGTGCCGGGCGGCTCGCGGGAGTATATCCGCGCCATGCTCGACAAGCTGGGCGACCGTCTGAATCTGCATCTGAATTCTCCGGTGCAGCGGGTGAGCCGCCACGAGCACGGGGTTACGCTTCAGCTAGAAAACGGTAGCCATACCTTCGATCGGGTGATTTTTGCCTGCCACTCCGCCAGCGCTCTGGCGATGCTTGATGACCCGACGCCCGCAGAGCGCGAGGTGCTGGGCGATATCGGCTGGCAGCGCAACGAGGTCGTTTTACACAGCGATCCGCGCTGGCTGCCGGAGCGGCGGCGCGCGTGGGCCAGCTGGAACTACCGCCTGAGCGCTCACGAGCAGGCCAGCGCCTGCGTCACCTACAACATGAACATCCTGCAGGGGCTGCCTGCGGGCAGTCCGCTATTCTGCGTTACCCTCAACCCGGACGCGCCGGTGGATGAACGCTTCGTTCTGCAACGCTTTGTCTATGAACATCCGCTGTTTAACCCGCAAAGCTGGCGGGCGCAGGCGCGGCGCGGCGAGATCAACGGTCATAACCGGAGCTGGTACTGCGGTGCCTGGTGGTACAACGGCTTTCATGAAGATGGCGTGCGCAGCGCGCTGGACGTGGTCAACGCGATAGCGGCCGGAGAGGGGAATTGAGATGAACAGCTGCCTCTACCACGGCGTATTACGCCACCGCCGCCTTCAGCCGAAAACCCATGAATTCAGCTACAGCGTCTTCATGGCCTGGCTGGATCTCGATGAACTGCCGCTGCTGCCGTCAGTCGGCGTGCGGCGCAATCGCTTTGCCGGCGCATCGTTCCACGACGCTGACTATCCGCTCGGCACGCCGCTTAAAGAGAACGTGCTCAGCAGGCTGGAGAGCCTGACCGGGGAACGTCCGGACGGGCGGGTGATGCTCCTGACGCAGCTGCGCTATTTCGGCTTTCATTTCAATCCGGTCAACTTTTACTACTGCTACGACGGGAAGGGAACGCTGCGCTGGGTTCTGGCGGAGGTCCGCAACACGCCGTGGAATGAACGTCATTACTATGCCGTCAACGGACAGGATGCGCAGCCGACGGAAAAAGCGTTTCACGTTTCCCCCTTCAACCCGATGGACATGATCTACCACTGGCGCTTTAACGACCCGGATAACACGCTGCATATGCACATTGAAAATCATCAGGAAGCGAAGGTTTTTGACGCCACGCTGGCGCTGCGCCGGGAGCCTTTGACGCGCCCCGCGCTGCGCTCGCTGTTGCTGCGCATTCCGCTCATGACCCTGAAAACCGTTTTTGCCATTTACTGGCAGGCGCTGCGCCTGTGGCTCAAGCGCGTGCCGCTGTATAACCATCCCGTCAGCAGGAGTGAACGCTCATGACCGATCCCGTCTTTGCGTTAGAACCCGATATTCCGCGCAACGTCCGCATCGCACGATGGCTGCTGTTTCGTCTGTTAAGCGGTATCCGCGGCGGCTCGCTCACGCTGCGTGAAGGGGCGCAGACCTTCCATTTTGGCGAGTCATCCTCCGCGCTGCATGCCGACGTGCAGATCCTCACGCCCGGCGTCTACTGGCGCGTGTTAACAGGCGGGAGCCTTGCTGCGGCAGAAGCCTGGATGGACGGCGAATGGGAAACTGCACACCTCACGCCGCTTCTGGAACTGCTCGCGATAAACGGCGAGGTGCTTGGGCGTCTGGAAAACGGGTTCCGTCTGCTCGGCAGGCCGCTGGAGCGGATACGCCACTGGACGCGGCGTAACTCCCGCATGCAGGCGCGCGAAAATATTGCCGCCCATTACGATCTGGGCAATACCTTTTACGCCCATTTTCTGGATCAAGAGCTGCTCTATTCCAGCGCGCTATTTACCGCTGACGAGCAGGATCTGACGGCGGCCCAGCAGGCCAAAATGGCGCGCCTGTGTGACCAGCTGGCGCTAAGCCCGGGTGACCACCTGCTGGAAATTGGCACCGGCTGGGGCGCGATGGCGGAATACGCGGCCCGTCATTACGGCTGTCGGGTGACCACCACCACGCTGTCGCAGGAACAATATAGCTGGGCAACCGAGCGGATCGCCCGCGCCGGGTTGCAGGATCGCGTTGAGGTACTGCTCTGCGACTATCGCGACCTCACCGGACAGTACGACAAGCTGGTCTCAATCGAGATGATTGAGGCCGTCGGGCAACGCTATCTGCCCACGTTCTTCCGCACCTGCCAGGCGCGGCTGCGCCCCGGAGGACGGATGGCGATTCAGGCCATTACCATTCAGGACCAGCGCTATCGCGACTACAGCAAAAGCGTCGATTTTATCCAGCGCTACATTTTCCCGGGCGGATTCTTGCCGAGCATCACCGCGATGAACGAGCTGATGACGCGCCACACCGATTTCGTGGTGCGCAATCTTTTCGACATGGGCCCCGACTACGCCCGCACGCTGGCCCACTGGCGGCAGCGGTTTGTCCATGCCTGGCAGGAGATTGAAAAGCTCGGCTTCGATGAACGGTTCCGCCGCATGTGGCTGTACTACTTTGGCTACTGTGAGGCCGGGTTTAACGCTCGCACCATCAGCGTGGTGCAGCTGACCGCCGAGCGCGTATGAGACGTTACCTTCAGGTCTTCCTGCTCGCCGTCGCGTTCGACCTCTACTGGGCGCTGGTGGTGCTCTTTCGCGAACAGGGCCTGATTATCTGGCTCGCGCTGGCGATCCTGGCGTGCCTGCTCTTGCCGCCTGCTTACCGGTTTTACGCCATTGGGCTGGCCGCGGCGGGCAGTCTGCTGGACGCACTCTGGGCCCTGACCGGGCTGATTGCCTTTACGGGCGAGTCCCTGATGCCGTTATGGATGGTGGCACTGTGGCTGATGTTCGCCACGGTCTGGACGCAGCTGACGCGCACCACCACGCTACCCGGCTGGCTGCTGACCCTGCTGGCCGCCGTGGGCGGACCGGTGGCCTACCTGTTCGGCGAGCGGCTGGGGGGCATCACGTTTCTGGAGCCGACCTTTATCGTCGTGAGCTGGATGGCGCCGGGCTGGCTGGTACTGATGCTGTTTTTCCACCTGCTGATGGGGAGACAAAAATGAGATCTGTGGTTTTGCTGCTTTGGCTGACGCTGGTTGTTCCGGTTGCCCAGGCCGCCGACTGGCTTGCCTGGCGGAAGGTGGGTGACGCCACGCTCACCTGGGGACCTTTCACCGTCTACACCTCCCAGCTGCGCACCCCGGACGGCCGTTACAGCCGGGACCAGGATCAGGCGCTCATTATTACCTATGCGCGCGACATCGATCGCGATGAACTGGTTGAGGCGACCCGCGACCAGTGGCAGGCGCAGGGGATCCTGGCCCAGGAGCCGCAAAGCGAAGCCTGGCTGCGGATGCTCCAGTCCCTTTGGCCGGATGTCCGCCCGGGCTCACAGCTGGCGTTTGTTCTCAACGATAAGCAGGGGCAGTTCTGGTATCGCGCGTCAGCGGCGCAAACATCCTTTATTCCACTCGGAGCGCGCCAGTCGGAAGCGTTCAGCACCCGTTTTCTGGCCATCTGGCTCGATCCCCGCACGCAATATCCTGAGCTGCGTCAGCAGTTAATCGGAGGCCAAAAATGAAACGTATCCTGATGATGGCGCTGGCATTCACGATGCTGCTGGCGGGCTGTAGCACTGAGGTGGCCGAGTATCGCCAGCAGCAGCCGCGGCTTGATATCTTCCACTACTTCCAGGGCAAAACCGAAGCGTGGGGGATGGTGCAGGATCGCAGCGGCAAGCAGATCCGCCGTTTTCACGTTGAGATTGCCGGAGACGTTATCGGCGATACGCTGACGCTCAACGAGCACTTCGTCTACGACGATGGCGAGAAGCAGCAGCGGGTCTGGCACATCCGGCGCGTGGGGAACGACCGCTACGAGGGAACGGCAGGGGATATTGAAGGGGTTGCCACGGGGCAGGCTGCAGGCAACGCCTTTAACTGGCATTACAGCATGAACGTGAAGGCCAACGGCAGCACCTGGCTACTGAACTTCGACGACTGGATGTATTTGCAGGATGAGACGCATCTGTTTAACAAAACCGAGATTAAGAAATTTGGCGTCACCGTCGCCACGGTGACGCTGTTCTTTACCAAGGGATAAGGAATCCCACTCAATTCTTAATCAGAAGCGATTCAGGTTTTTTAAAATGACATGATTATTTTGCAGCGATGACCTGGTCCGGCTGTAAATCGCTGAGGCGTTTCCTGCAGGCCGGGGCGAGGCGCATGGATGCGCCGAGAGGGCGGGCTTTACAGGGACGTTACCTCCGCCCGTCCCCGATAAGCCGGAAGGAATAAGCCGAAGGGACCGCGAAGCGGCGATTTACCGCCGGGAGCCCGGGTCGCCAGGGTGGTGGCGACTGAGCCACCCTGGCACGTTCACAGGTTATGTCGTAACAGAGTAGCAAGAAACATAAAGTGAACGGAATCACCACTACAGCCTTATGTTCCCCTCACCCTAACCCTCTCCCCAAAGGGGCGAGGGAACTGTTTCGTGTCTACGCTGTGTCCGCAAGGTGTGGTGTCATGTCCCGGCAGAACGGGTTTTACTACCCGAGTAAATAAAGACAAGCGCTATCCCCAGGCAGACAATCGCCCCCAGACGACTCGTCGAGAACGGAATGGCCGCATTCCCCAGCCAGCCAAAGTTATCAATCAACATACTCATGGCGAGCTGGCCGAAGATCACCGCCACCGTGGCGACGGCGGTACCGATGCGCTGCACCGCCACGACCATGATCACAATGTAGGGCACGCCGAACATTGCCCCGATGAGCTGCCATTTCGGCACGTCCAGCAGCGTGACCGCCTGCTTAGGCTCAAAGAAGAAAATGAGCAGGGCGGTCACCAGCGCGCCGACGGAAAACGTCAGAAACGCGCTTTTGAAAACGCCCACGCTGCTGCCGAGCTGCCCGTTAATCGCGGCCTGAACGCTCAGCGTTGCGCCGCCGCAGACGGCCAGAAGAATCATTATCAGCGTCATATCATCACCCCTGTGCGACCAGAACCAGTGCCGCAATAATAAAAACCAGCGCCACGATACGTTTTGCGTTTATCTTCCTGTGCGGCGTACCCAGCAGGCCAAAGTGGTCAATGATCAGGCTTTTAAAAACCTGACCAGCCAGAATGCCAATCATCGTCAGAGCGATGCCGATGGTCGGCGTGGCGATCGTCAGAATGACCACGTAAACAGGGCCAAGCACGCCGCCGAGCAGCTGCCAGCCGGGCTGGGCGAAAAACGACGGGCTGTTACGCGGGCTGAAAAACAGCATCAGCAGAAACGTCAGCGCGGCGCCGACGCCAAAAATGCTGAACGTCGCCCATAAATCGCCCACTTCTCCCCCTAATGGCCCCAATAGCCCCGCCTCGACGGAGAGGCCCATCCCGCCGGCAATCACCAGTAAAATCAAAACAAACTGCATTACGCTTCCTCCGTTTTCAGGCGAAGAAGATTACGTCGGTAGACCAGTGAGAAAAATGCCATAATGCAGGAAACACCTTTGCAGGAAATGCATTAATGTCAGATGCCGGAAGCATGAACCTTCGCTCACTGCTGCTGTTTATTGCCGTCTATGAAACGCAGAACTTTTCCGTCGTCGCGCGACGAGAGGGAATCTCTGCCTCGCAGGTGTCGCGCATTGTTCATCAGCTTGAGGACGCGCTCGGCCAGCAGCTGTTCTATCGCAATACCCGGGCGGTGATCCCCACGGAAAGCGGGCATATGTTTATCCGCTATGCCCGGGCGATGGTCGATAACTTCGAAGAGGCGCGTCGTGAGCTGGATGAACGTTCGACCGAACCCTCCGGCACGGTCCGCATAAACGGGCCGGTATTTTTTGGACAGAGACACGTTGCGCCCGGACTGGCAGGTCTGGCCGAGCGTTATCCACGGTTAACCATTGAGCTGACGCTGACCGATGACTTTATCGACCCGCACCGGGATGCCGCCGATCTCATCTTCCGCATCGGCACTCTGACGGATTCGACGTTCCACGCCCGTGTTTTTGGGCAGCAGCGCTACCACCTCGCCGCGTCGCCCGCGTATCTGCGTCAGCACGGCGTCCCGGCCGACCCGACCGAACTGAGCCAGCACAAATGTCTGGTCTATCGCGGTTCGTCCGGGCCTAACCGCTGGCTCGTGCGGCGCAAAGGGGAGAATTGGGTGCATTATCCCGTCGCGCCGCTGATGACGTCCAATAATGCGGAGTCGCTGCTTATTGCCGCGCTGGGTGGGATGGGGATCGTCCTGTTTCCGGACTGGCTGATTGGCGACAGGCTGAAGCGGGGCGAGCTGATCGCCCTTTTGCCGGAAATGGCGTGCGCCATCAACACGGAGCAACTCAGTATTGCGGCGATCTATCCTAACGCACGTCATCCGCCCCTGAACGTCAGGGCGGTGATTGATTATTACGTGGCGTTTTTCGGTACGCCGCTCTACTGGCAAACGTAAGGGATTACGCGCCGAGCTCCTTGCGGATAATCTCTGCGCCGGCGCTGAGCGCTTTCAGCTTGCCGTTAGCCACCTGCCGTGAAAGCGGGGCCATGCCGCAGTTGGTTGACGGGTAAAGCTTGTCGGCATCGACGAACTGCAGCGCTTTACGCAGCGTATCGGCGACTTCCTCCGGCGTTTCAACGGCGTTGGTTGCCACATCAATCGCGCCGACCATCACCTTTTTACCGCGGATCAGCTCCAGCAGATCCATCGGCACGCGGGAGTTGTGGCACTCCAGGGAGATAATGTCGATATTAGAGGTCTGCAGCTTAGGGAAGGCCTCTTCGTACTGGCGCCACTCTGAGCCGAGCGTCTTTTTCCAGTCGGTATTGGCTTTGATGCCGTAGCCGTAGCAGATGTGTACCGCGGTTTCGCACTTCAGCCCTTCAATGGCGCGCTCCAGCGCGGCGATACCCCAGTCGTTCACCTCGTCAAAAAAGACGTTAAATGCCGGTTCATCAAACTGGATAATATCCACGCCCGCGGCCTCTAACTCACGCGCTTCCTGATTGAGGATTTTGGCGAATTCCCAGGCCAGCTTTTCGCGGCTTTTATAGTGCGCGTCGTAAAGGGTGTCGATCATGGTCATCGGCCCGGGCAGGGCCCATTTGATCGGCTTGTCCGTGAGCTGACGCAGGTATTTCGCATCGTCCACGAATACCGGTTTCTGACGCGCAACTGCTGAAACCACGGTCGGCACGCTGGCGTCGTAGCGGTTACGAATGCGCACCGTCTGGCGATTTTCAAAATCCACGCCGCTCAGGTGTTCAATAAAGGTGGTGACGAAGTGCTGGCGGGTCTGTTCTCCGTCGCTGACGATATCGATACCCGCGCGGATCTGCTCATCCAGGGACAGGCGCAGCGCGTCCTGTTTACCCGCCAGGAGTTCCTGATCCTGTAATTTCCAGGGTGACCACAGCGTTTCAGGTTGTGCAAGCCAGGTCGGCTTAGGCAGGCTGCCAGCCGTAGAAGTCGGGAGCAATGTTTTCATAATAAAAGACCTTTTTTGATGAATTAAAGCGTGTAGTTATCAGACCACTGCTCAAGAATGTGTTGGTAAGGCTTAATAAAGTACGCTTCGGTAAAGCGACCCTGTTCAATCGCCAGTCGGCTACGCTCTTCCCGGTCATAAACAATTTTGGTTAAGGAGTGATCCTGCTGGTTCAGATCCGGTCGGTAGCACAGTCCCGCCGCCGAGTTTGCGTTATAAATTTCCGGGCGATAGATTTTCTGGAACGTCTCCATCGTGCTGATGGTGGCAATCAGCTCCAGATCGGTGTAGTCACTCAGCAAATCCCCGGTAAAGAAGAACGCGAAAGGCGCCACGCTGTTTTCCGGCATGAAATAGCGAACCTGCAGGCCCATCTTCGCGAAGTACTGTTCCGTTAGCGACTCGCCATCCGGCTGATATTCAATGCCCAGTACCGGGTGCTGGTTACCGTTGCGGCGATAGGTGTCTTTGCTGGAGACGCTCAGGCAGATCACCGGACCCTTGCTGAAGTTTTCTTTGTATTCCGGCGAATTGACAAAGTGGCGGAAAATATTGCCGTGCAGTTCGCCAAACTTTTCCGGAATGCTGAAGTGCTGCTGGTTCTTGTTGTGTTCCAGCAGGCGCACGCTGAAATCATAATCCCGCACGTAAGAAGAGAAGTTATTCCCGACGATGCCAGGGATACGCAGGTTATTTTTTTTGTCGACAATCGTGGTTTGCAATATCTCAATGGCCGGGAACGGTTTTTCCGCGCCAATGTTCAAGTCGACAGAGATGATTTCCAGCTCAACCGCGTAGCGATCGGCGTTTGGGTTATCCCAGCGCGCCAGGGCGTTAAAGCGGTTGTTGATCATCACCAGCGTATTGCGCAGGTTTTCCTGACGCTTTTCCCCGCGCGCCAGGTTGGCAAAGTTGGTGGTCGTACGCGTATTTTCTGACGGGTTGTAATTCTCATCGAAGCAACTGCGCTTAAGGGTATATGTGAAAGCTTTGCTCATTGTGGTTATGCATCCTAAGTTCATGTTGCTAAGAAGTTACCGATGCATAATTTATGCCTGAGCCCGCGGCGCAGGGGAAGTGACTTAATTTCAATGCAACATGAGCGAAGTTCATGAACAGTGTTGCGCACACATGCTGGGATAGGAAGAGTAAGGGGCATCGCGCCCCTTAGCGTTATGCTGTAGGACGTTCGTTCCAGGCGTCACTGTGCATGATGTTGCCGTCGACAATGCGCCAGGTGATTTTTTCGTACTGCAGACTTACGCTTTCAACATGGTTCATTTTATTGTTGGCAGCGATCTTCACGTTCGGCACGCTGCAGTTAACACCCGTAACCTTTACGTTCTCCATCAAGACGGTGTAATAACAGACTTCCTGTCCGGCATCATTGATATGATAGAACTTGATTTCAGCGCTTTTAAGCGCCTGACCGGTAGAGGCTGCTTTATAGAGATACGGCGTGGAGCTATCAACTTCCTTTTCAATCCGCATGGATGAGTGTTGACGCGTGCCGGTGATCTTGCCGTTAGCGCTGTCTACCGGTAGGTTAAGGCCATGACTCAGCCCTATGATTTCAATGCTACCTTCACGGTCCTGAACATCAACGGAACCTTTAATATCTGCTCCACCATCGTCTTTTAGCCACATGTAGGGAGGAATTGGCATTCTTTATTTCCTTATTTTCTTGAGTAGCAGTGTTGTTAAGCGATAAATAACCGTGGCGAGGGTCAGTACGATTAAAATATCGATATTGGTATATGTGTCATATATTGTTTCAGCATTCACGTCGCCATAAATAAAATCACATATAGATGAGGCCACATCATGATCAAGATAGCGTTCAGCGGGTCCCAATATGCGGCCTACTATAATGCTGATGCATAGAAACCAAACCGTTTTGAATAGCCTGATGCCCCATTTACGGACAAGTGTTGGTGTAGCCACTTTCAATCACCTCAACCCAGCCGCGTGCCATCAGTGAACGCATACAGGGAACCTGAATAAGTTCCGTACTCATCAGAGCATTGCGGATCAATGCGTAATCAGAATCATGGGCAATCGTGATACATCCCTCAGATAGCGTACCCGGATGCAGCCGAAACAAACCCCGATAGACGTTATCAATCCAGGTGCCATCATCGATACCCCAGTCATCCTTGTATAAAGCAAACCACTCATCGCGGCCAAATTCTGCCCCGGATCTAACCTTGTTCCACCGATCCTGAACCTTCGCTTTTAAACCTGAAAAGAAACCTCCAGTCCCTCTGTCAACAATCCAGTATTTCCCAGGGGGAATTGGACCTGAGCCTTTAACAGCACCACATAATCCATTGTTTCTGTAAATTCCCTGCCCGGAATGGGCCATAAACACACCAACGCCGTGCAGGTTAAAAGGCGCATAGTCAGCATCGTTAAGCAGCATTGTTCCTTTTAAGGCCATATTTTCTCCTTACTCTTTTAATAAGAGAAAAGCAGCCTACGCCTGAAGCCGGTACAGATATTCAACTCACATCATATTTATGAGTTGCTGATTTTTTTTAAGAAAATGACCTGACAATTTTTAATCACTCTTGCGGCTGTAACGTTAGTAAACGCTGAATAAATAATAAACAAGGCCCATGCGACAAAGCGCCATGCCTACTTCTCTGGCACACGCTCCGCAATTCCCGCTATAATCCCCAAAATTTCCAACCGGTTTAGAAACAATCATGACAAAACTCACCTTACAAGAGCAGATGCTGAAAGCGGGCCTGGTCAGCAGCAAAAAAGCGGCAAAAGTGCAGCGCACGGCAAAGAAATCACGCGTTCAGGCGCGTGAAGCTCGGGAAGCGGTAGAAGAGAACAAGAAAGCGCAGATCGAGCGCGACAAGCTGCTGAGCGAACAGCAGAAGCAGGCCGTGCTGGCGAAAGAGTTTAAAGCACAGGTGAAGCAGCTGATTGAGATGAACCGCATCACCGTGGCGAAAGGTAACATCACCTTTAACTTCACCGACGGCAATCTGATCAAAAAAATCGACGTCGACAAGCAAACCCAGGCTCAGCTGATCAACGGCCGTCTGGCGATTGCCCGTCTGGTCATTAACGCCAGCGGCGACTGTGAATACGCGATTATTCCGGCGGTGGTGGCCGATAAAATTGCCCAGCGCGATGCCGACAGCATCGTGTTAAACAGCGCGCTAAGTCAGGAAGAGCAGGACGAAGACGATCCGTACGCGGACTTCAAAATCCCTGACGATTTGATGTGGTAAACCGCATTCAGAACGGGGCGGCGTGACGGGCGTTAACCGGCTCTCCGCTCACGGGATGAATAAAATTCAGTTCGCTTGCATGCAGCATCAGCCGGGGCGTTTCCTCCGCCCCCGGCGCTTCAAGACCGCCATACAGATCGCAGCCCAGAATCGGGTGCCCCAGCTGCTGACAGTGAATACGCAGCTGATGGGTTCGCCCGGTCTCCGGCGTAAGTATCACCCGCGTTAACGGCAGTCCCGTACTCTGATAAAACCGTTCCACCACCCGATAGCGGGAGCGGGCGGGTTTTCCGTTGATGGCGCAAATTGACATCAGCGGAAACAGCGCCGGGTCTTTGGCAATCGGCGCGTCTATTATTCCCTCGTCGTTTTCCACATGGCCGCAAAGCAGGGCGCTGTAGACCTTCTCCACGCTGCGCTGGCTGAACTGCTGGCACAGCGCCGCGTTGATGGCCTTATTGCGCGCAACCACCATCAGCCCGGACGTGCCGAAATCCAGACGGTGTACCAGCGTGCAGCCGGGGAACGTCTGGACCAGACGATAATGGACGGAATCAAGGTTTTGCGGATTTTTGCCCGAGAGGCTGAGCAGACCGGAAGGCTTATCGATCAGCAGCAGATGTTCATCCTGCCAGAGGATCTGAATGTCGTCGTGACACGGTGGGGCAATAAAAGAATCAATAATCGCAGACATCAGGCCGCCCGGCTGGAGAGTGGGAGCGGATGATAACGAAATGCGGGGAAAAGAAAAACCCTCCCACCAGGCGGTGAGAGGGTGAAGTCTTAGGCTGCTACCAGGCTGTCGATGGCGGCTTTCGCATCGGTCTGCGCTTTGGTCGCCACTTCCGGACCGTAAGCGATACCTTCAGCAAACACGAAGTTCACGTCAGTGATGCCGATGAAGCCCAGGAACAGGCTCAGGTACGGTGCAACCAGGTCGGTTGGGGTGTCTTTATGGATACCGCCACGGCTGGTAAGTACGATCGCACGTTTACCTTTCACCAGACCTTCAGGGCCGTTCTCGGTGTAACGGAAGGTTACGCCAGCGCGCGCCACCAGGTCGAAGTAGTTCTTCAGCTGGGTAGGGATGTTGAAGTTGTACATTGGGGCGTTGATGACGATAACGTCGTGCGCCTGCAGCTCGGCAATCAGCTCGTCGGACAGGGCCAGGGCTTCCTGCTGACGTGGAGACAGCGGTGCATCGCTTGGGCGCAGCGCGCCAACCAGCTCGCCGTCCAGCACAGGAATTGGGTTTGCAGCCAGGTCACGCACGGTGATTTCGTCAGCGGAATGCTGTTCACGCCACTGTTCAACGAAGTAATCAGACAGCTGACCAGACTGAGAGTACCCTGCCAGAATACTGGATTTCAAAACTAATACTTTGCTCATGGGTGATTCCTGTTGTTGCATTTGATTGAAGGGGGTTGCCCCGTTGCTTGTTGACACTCTATTCACAATCCTGCCACAGAGATAGCGCAATATATCGAAGCCTATGTTCGAATTTTTTGAATAAGGCGCGAAAGGCGTCGATGTGGTACTCTATAGCAATCATTAAAAAGAGAGTTTATCAGGGCGTGTACTGCCCTTTAACGCTATGACAGAACAACAAAAATTAACCTTCCCGATGCTCCTGCAACAGCTTGATTCTCTGATGCTGCGCGATAAACAGCGCTTTGCCCGCCGTCTGCACGGCGTGAAGAAGGTTAAAAATCCTGATGCACAACAGGCCATTTACCAGGAGATGGCGAAAGAGATTGAACAGGCGGCAGGGAAAGTTGTGCTGCGCGAAGCCGCACGTCCGGCAATTACCTACCCGGAAAACCTGCCCGTCAGCCAGAAAAAACAGGACATCCTTGAGGCCGTCCGCGACCACCAGGTGGTGATTGTTGCGGGGGAAACCGGCTCGGGGAAAACCACCCAGCTGCCGAAAATCTGTATGGAGCTGGGACGCGGGCTAAAAGGGCTGATAGGCCACACCCAGCCGCGTCGACTGGCTGCGCGCACCGTGGCGAACCGTATTGCCGAAGAGCTGCAGACGGAGCCGGGCGGCTGCATCGGTTACAAGGTGCGATTCAGCGACCACGTTAGCGATAACACCATGGTCAAGCTGATGACCGACGGTATTCTGCTGGCGGAAATCCAGCAGGATCGTCTGCTGATGCAGTACGACACCATCATCATTGACGAAGCGCACGAGCGCAGCCTGAACATCGACTTCCTGCTCGGCTACCTGAAAGAGCTGCTGCCGCGTCGCCCGGATCTGAAAATCATCATCACCTCCGCGACCATCGACCCTGAGCGCTTCTCGAAGCATTTCAACAATGCGCCGATTATCGAGGTGTCAGGACGCACGTATCCGGTGGAAGTGCGCTATCGCCCGATTGTGGAAGAGGCGGACGATACCGAGCGCGACCAGCTGCAGGCCATCTTCGACGCCGTTGACGAGCTGGGCAACGAAAGCGCGGGCGACATTCTGATCTTCATGAGCGGCGAGCGCGAAATCCGCGACACCGCCGATGCGCTCAGCAAGCGCGACCTGCGCCACACGGAGATCCTGCCGCTTTACGCGCGCCTGTCAAACAGCGAGCAGAACCGCGTATTCCAGCCGCACGGCGGGCGACGCATCGTGCTGGCGACCAACGTGGCGGAAACCTCGCTGACCGTGCCGGGGATTAAATACGTTATCGACCCGGGCACGGCGCGCATCAGCCGCTACAGCTACCGCACGAAGGTCCAGCGGCTGCCGATTGAGCCGGTCTCCCAGGCGTCCGCTAACCAGCGTAAAGGCCGCTGCGGCCGCGTCTCGGAAGGGATCTGTATTCGTCTCTATTCCGAAGATGATTTCCTGTCGCGCCCGGAGTTTACCGACCCGGAAATTCTGCGTACCAACCTGGCGTCCGTTATCCTGCAGATGACCGCGCTGGGGCTGGGCGACATCGCGGCGTTCCCGTTCGTCGAAGCGCCGGATAAACGCAACATTCAGGACGGCGTGCGTCTGCTGGAAGAGCTCGGGGCGATCACCACCGACGAGCAGGCCACGGTCTACAAGCTGACGCCGCTCGGCCGCCAGCTCAGCCAGCTGCCGGTGGATCCGCGCCTGGCCCGTATGGTGCTGGAAGCGCAAAAGCACGGCTGCGTGCGCGAGGCGATGATCATTACCTCGGCGCTCTCCATTCAGGATCCGCGCGAGCGTCCGATGGACAAGCAGCAGGCGTCTGACGAAAAGCACCGTCGCTTCCACGACAAAGAGTCCGACTTCCTCACCTTCGTAAACCTGTGGAACTATCTCGGCGAGCAGCAGAAAGCGCTCTCCTCGAACCAGTTCCGCCGCCAGTGCCGCGTGGATTTCCTCAACTACCTGCGCGTGCGCGAGTGGCAGGATATCTACACCCAGCTGCGCCAGGTGGTGAAAGAGCTGGGCATTCCGGTCAACAGCGAGCCGGCGGAGTACCGCGAGATTCATATCGCGCTGCTGACCGGCCTGCTGTCCCACATTGGGATGAAGGACGCCGAAAAGCAGGAGTATACCGGCGCGCGTAACGCCCGTTTCTCCATCTTCCCCGGTTCCGGCCTGTTCAAGAAGCCGCCGAAGTGGACCATGGTCGCGGAGCTGGTGGAAACCAGCCGCCTGTGGGGACGCATTGCCGCGCGTATCGATCCGGAATGGGTGGAGCCGGTGGCTCAGCACCTGCTGAAACGATCGTACAGCGAACCGCACTGGGAGCGCGCGCAGGGCGCGGTAATGGCGACCGAAAAAGTGACTGTTTACGGCCTGCCGGTGGTCGCCGCACGTAAGGTCAACTACAGCCAGATTGATCCGGCGCTCAGCCGCGAGCTGTTTATCCGTCACGCGCTGGTGGAGGGTGACTGGCAGACGCGCCACGCCTTCTTCCGCGAAAACCTGAAGCTGCGCGCGGAAGTGGAGGAGCTTGAGCACAAGTCCCGCCGCCGCGACATTCTGGTGGACGACGAGGCGCTGTTTGAGTTTTACGACCAGCGCATCAGCCACGATGTTATCTCCGCCCGCCACTTCGACAGCTGGTGGAAGAAGGCCAGCAAAGAGACGCCGGACCTGCTCAACTTTGAAAAGAGCATGCTGATTAAAGAGGGGGCGGAGTCGGTCAGCAAGCTCGACTACCCGAACTTCTGGCATCAGGGCAACCTCAAGCTGCGTCTGACGTATCAGTTTGAACCGGGTGCCGACGCGGACGGCGTGACCGTTCATATTCCGCTACCGCTGCTAAACCAGGTCGATGAGGGCGGTTTTGAATGGCAAATTCCCGGCCTGCGCCGCGAGCTGGTGATTGCGCTGATCAAATCCCTGCCGAAACCGGTGCGCCGCAACTTTGTGCCTGCGCCAAACTATGCGGAAGCGTTTTTAGGCCGCGTCACGCCGCTGGAGCTGCCGCTGCTGGACGCGCTCGAGCGCGAGTTCCGACGCATGACCGGCACCACCATCGACCGCGAAGACTGGAACTGGGATCAGGTGCCCGATCACCTGAAAATCAGCTTCCGCGTGGTGGATGATAAAAACAAAAAGCTGCTGGAAGGACGTTCGCTGAGCGAGCTGAAAGAGTCGCTGAAAGGGAAAGTTCAGGAGACGCTTTCTGCGGTGGCGGACGACGGTATCGAGCAGAGCGGGCTGCACATCTGGAGCTTTGGTCAGCTTCCGGAAAGCTACGAACAGAAGCGCGGTAACTATAAGGTCAAAGCCTGGCCTGCGCTGGTGGACGAGCGCGACAGCGTGGCGATCAAACTGTTTGATAATCCTCAGGAACAGCAGCAGATGATGTGGCGCGGGCTGCGTCGCCTACTGCTGCTCAACATCCCGTCGCCGATCAAGTATCTGCACGAGAAGCTGCCGAACAAAGCCAAGCTCGGGCTGTACTTTAACCCGTACGGCAAGGTGCTGGATCTGATTGACGACTGCATCTCCTGCGGCGTGGACAAGCTGATCCACGAGGCGGGCGGTCCGGTCTGGACGGAAGAGGGCTTTGCTCAGCTTCATGAAAAGGTGCGCGCCGAGCTGAACGACACCGTGGTGGAGATAGCCAAACAGGTCGAGCAGATCCTCACCGCCGTGTTCAATATCAACAAGCGCCTGAAGGGGCGCGTGGATATGACCATGGCGCTGGGGCTCTCGGACGTGAAGGCGCAGATGGCGGGGCTGGTCTATCGCGGCTTTGTCACCGGCAACGGCTTTAAGCGTCTGGGCGATACGCTTCGCTATCTTCAGGCGATTGAAAAACGTCTGGAAAAAATGGCTATCGACCCGCACCGCGATCGCGCGCAGATGCTGAAAGTGGAGAGCGTGCAGCAGGCGTGGCAGCAGTGGCTAAACAAGCTGCCGCCGGCGCGCCGCGACGATGAAGACGTTCAGGCGATCCGCTGGATGATAGAGGAGCTGCGCGTCAGCTTCTTTGCCCAGCAGCTCGGTACGCCGTATCCGATTTCGGATAAGCGTATTCTGCAGGCGATGGAGCAGATTTCCGCTTAAAACCCTTGCCCGGTTTTCTCCCTCTCCCTGTGGGAGAGGGTCGGGGTGAGGGCATCAGGCCGCACAATTTTCACCCGTTCACGATTGCCAGCGTAAACCCATCCCATCCCTTAACCCCCACCGTTTGCAGCGCGGTGGCGGTCAGGCGCGGGTTATCCCCAATCATTTCGATAAAACGCCGCACCCCCAGCACGCGCGCGTCGTCGCTTTGCCCGTTAATCACTTCGCCGTCGCGCACCACGTTATCGCCAATGATTATCGTGCCGGGACGTGAATAGTGCAGCGCCCACTCCAGATAGCCGGGATTGTTTGGCTTATCGGCATCAATAAAGATCAGGTCGAACGGCGGAACGTCACCGAAATTCTCCAGTGAGCTCAGCGCCGGGCCTTCAATCAGTTCAATGCGATCGTTCAGCCCCGCGAGGTGAATATTCTGGCGGGCCACATCGGCATGCGTCGGGTCAGCCTCGAGCGTAATCAGCTTTCCGTCCGGCGGCAGGGCGCGCGCCATCCAGATTGAGCTATAGGCGCCCAGCGTACCAATCTCAAGGATGCGTCTTGCCTGGGTCATGCGCACGAACAGCGCCAGCAGTTGCCCCTGATTGGCCGCAACATCGTGTTCGGGTAGCCCGGCGCGTTTATTGTTTTCCAGTACCTGATGAAGCACGTCATCGTCAGGGATTAGCGAAGAAATCATGTAATTATCTACTGCAGACCATTGTTGATGCATAGATTGACTCCTTGGGTTTTTCTCCCTCTCCCTGTGGGAGAGGGTCGGGGTGAGGGCATCAGCGCGCAAGGGGGTTCACGCGCTCTTCCAGCCGCCGCCCAGCGCCCTGTACAAATCGATCTGCGCCAGCAGCAGGTTATTTTTCACCTGCACTACGCTGGTCTGAACCGAGTACAGCGTGCGCTGCGCGTCCAGCACGTCCAGATAGGAAGAGTAGCCGTTGCGATTGCGGTTCTGCGCAATGCGCAGCGTCTCCTGCGCCACCTCCTGCTGGGCAAGCAGCTCGGTCAGCTGTTCCTGATAGCGCGTAATAGCATCAAGGCTGTTATTCACTTCGGCAAACGCGTTACGCACGGTTTTTTCATAGGCGTACAGCGCCTGGTTACGCTGGGACTGGGAAATATCCACCTGCGCATTCAGCGCCTGGCGGTTCAGCAGCGGGGCGAGAATACTGCCCCCGACGCTCCAGAGCTGAAGCGGGTTGTCCAGCAGGCCGGACAGGGTGCGATCCTGTATCGATCCGGTTGCGGTCAGGTTGATCGACGGCAGCAGGCTCGCGCGCGACGCGGCAAGCGAGGCGTCGGCCGCAACCAGCTGGCGTTCGGCCTGAACGATATCCGGGCGACGGTTCAGGAGCGTAGAAGGCAGCTGTGACGGCAGCCTCAGCGGCGTTAGCGCCTCAAAGCTTTCGCTGCGCGCTAACGCGCCGGGATTGCTTCCCAGCAGCAGGCTGAGGGCGTTCTCCTGCTGTGCAATCTGATGCTGCAGCACGGGAACCTGCGCTCGCGTTGAGCGGAGTTCGGAATCCGACTGCATCAGCTCCAGACGCGAGCTGTAGCCCGTCTCAAACTGACGTTTCGCGAGGTTAAATGCCTCTTCGCGCGATTTCAGCGTGGATTCGGTCACCCGCAGCTGTTCGTCAAGCGAGAGCAGGGTGACATACCCGGATGCAACGGAAGACGCGACGGTCAAATCCGCGGCGGCAGCGGCGGCTTTTTGCGCCGCCAGCGAGGCTTCGGCGGCACTGGCCGTGCTGCGGTTGACGCCCCAGATATCCACGTCGTAGCTCGCAGTCAGGCTACCTCTGTACAGCGTGCCGTAGACCGGCAGCCCGGTCGCGGCGGATTGCGAACGGGCGCGGGTCCCCGTTACTCCTGCATCAAGCGACGGAAACAGGCTGCCGTCGGCCGCAAAGACCCGCGCCTGATACTCGTTAATCCGTTCGCGGGCGATCAACACGTCGCTGTTATTCTTTAGCGCCCGATCCACGTAGCGGTTGAGGTTGTTGTCATGAAAATTGCGCCACCAGAGCTGCTCCGCCGGGCTGGCAGGACCGGCGTCAGCACGCCACTGGGCGGGGATTTGCAGCGTTGGCTGCGCCGGTTTTACGTCGACGGACTGGCATCCGGTGAGCATTACCGCCAGCACCAGACCGGCTATCGGGCGAAGGGTCATTGTTTGCCCTCCCGCGTATCAATGGTCACCTGCACCGACATGCCCGGACGCAGCAGGGCGGACTCCTCAGGCTTGCCGAGCACCTCGATGCGCACCGGAATACGCTGGGCGATTTTGACAAAGTTGCCGGTGGCGTTGTCCGGCGTGATGGCGCTGAATTCAACCCCGGTTGCCGGCGAGATGCTCTCCACGCGGCCCTGATAGGCTTTGTCGTTCAGCGCATCGACGGTGAATTTGACAGGCTGGCCGACGCGCAGCTCTGCGAGCTGCGTCTCTTTAATATTGGCGATCACCCAGTGCTGCGGCGGAACCAGCGTGGTGAGGTGGGTCCCGGCGGTCACGTACGCCCCGAGACGCACGGCAATCTGGCCGAGCTGGCCGTCGCGCGGGGCGATGATGCGGGTGTTTTGCAGGTCTATCTGCGCCAGCTCCAGCGCCGCTTTGGCGTTTTCGACATCCGCCTCCAGCGCGCCGCGGTTCACAATTACCGTCTGCAGATCCTGACGCGACATCTCAAGCAAGGCTTTAGCCTGCTCGATGTCGGCGCTGCCCTGGGCCGCGCTGGCCAGCGCCGCGTCGCGCTCGCGAATGGAAAGCGAGCCGTCCGCCGTCAAATCCTTCACGCGCTTTAAATCCGCCTGGGTTTTCAGGCTCTGGGCGCGGGCATTTTTCAGCGCCGCGTCGTTTTTGGCGATCGTCGCTTCGGCGCTTTTACGCTGCTGCAGGTTGTTATTAAGCGCGGCAATTTTCATCGCCAGCTGTGCCTCGGCCTGATGCACGCGCTGACGATAGATACGGTCATCAATCTGCAGCAGCAGGTCGCCTTTTTTAACCTGCACAAAGTCCTGAACCTTCACCTCGGTGATATAGCCATTCACCTGGGGGCTGATGAACGTCGTCTGACCGCGCACGTAGGCGTTGTCGGTAAACTGCGCGTGGCGGGTGAACGGCGGAAGCTGCCACGCGTAAAGGATCACCAGCACGCCGACAATACCGATGGCAGCGGCTGTGAAAACGGAAACAATGCGCACATTTTTGCGGGTGTTGGCCTGCTCTTTAGCGGCATCCTGCTGACTCATAAACTCTCCAGAAATATTTCAATTATTTGTTGCCGGTGGCGTTCTTAAGTGCCATACGGGCAGTGATGCGCAGGCGCAGCAAGCGCCATAAAATCCAGACCAGCGTGGCGGCAGCGATGCCCGCCGTCAGCAGATAAGTATCGTTGTAAGCCAGAATATTCGCCTCAAGCGTCGTCACCGTTTGCAGCTGCGTGATCGCCTGCGTTCCCAGCAGCGAACTGTCGCCAATCAGGCTCCGGTACATCTGGGTGTAAATCTGGATACGCTCGTTGACCAGCGGATTGAGCGTGGTGAGCTGGTCCGCCAGCAGGCTGGAGTGGTACTTCTCGCGCCATGTCTGGAAGGTTCCGAGGATCGCGGAACCCAGCAGGCCGCCGAGGTTCTGACTCATGCCGAACATCACCGAGAAGCTGACCAGGTTGCGCGGGTCGGCGATCACCCCGCCAATGGCAGCCAGCATGGCGGGCGCCAGGAAGAAGGCGCTGCCGAAGCCCAGCAGAAACTGGCTTAGCATCAGCTGATCCGGCCGGGTCAGGTTGTTGGACTGGCTGTCCAGCAGCGAGGCAACAATCATCAGCGCCAGGGAGGTGATAATCGGCCACGCCAGTTTGGTCGGCTTAATCGTGAGGCAGCTGGTGACAATCCCGCAGACGATCCCGGCGAAAATGGACCACGCCAGGTGGGTCATCTGCTCGTTCTGTAACCCCACGTACTGCAGCCAGCCGATGACCCCGGTGTTTTGCTCTGCCAGCACGATACGGATCAGCAGCATGATTAGCCCCAGACGGACGATGCTGCCGCTCGACAGCCAGCGGGTGTTCAGCAGCGGGTTGGCGCGGTTATGTTCAAAGACGATGGCGGCCACAATTAATACAAGCGACAGCGCCAGCGACCAGCCGATCCACGGCGCCTCGAACCACCAGTCAAGGCGGCCCAACGAGAGCACGGCGCAGAGCAGGGCCATTCCGGGGGCCATTAAAAAGAAGGTGATGAAGTCTTTTTTCTCAAAAACCTTGCGCCTGTCGCCCGGGGGCAGTTTTAAGGCTATCACGCAGGCCAGGGAGATCAGCGCCAGCCCGAGCTCGAAGAAATAGAGCCCGCGCCATTCGTCCAGCTGCAGCAGTTCGGTGGAAAACAGGCGGGCCAGAGGAATAGCGAGTGATGACCCGGTAATCCCGATGGTGAGCGCCTTCAGGCGGTGCTTCGCAGGCCAGGCCTGGATCTGGTAGTAAATCCCCAGCGAGCTGAGCGCGGCGGCCACCATCCCGTGCGCGGCGCGCACCATCAGCGCCGAGCTGAGATCGTTAACGAACAGGTGGAAAAAGGTCACCAGCACGTACAGCACCAGAAAACCTTCCGTGAAGGCGCGCAGACCGTACTGCTGGCGGAACTTGACCAGCAGCAGGTTGATGGAGATGTTGGTCATGACGTAGACCGCGGGAAGCCAGGCGATTTCGGTCGACCAGGCCCCGAAGGTTCCCTGCAGGTTTTGCAGGTTGGCGGTCACCACCGCATTTCCCAGCGCTCCCGTCAGGCACACCAGCAGGCCAACGACGCCGTAGGCAATGCGTTTTGGCGTACTGTGCTCGGGTGTGGAAGGCGAACCCAGCAGGGCGGGTTTCTCATGTGGCTGCCACTCGCGAGGAGCATAAGGGTCGCGTTCGGGCAGGCGCATAACGTCGTTTACCTTAGAAATAATTGAATAATTAGCGGGCTAGCGATTCTACGTCTGCCGCAAATGATAATTCAAGTGAATATGATTTACGCATGTTAATCAAATGTAGAAGGGAAGTTTAAGGAAAAAGAGCGGCCCGATGTCGCCGTTGTGTTGAGAACCTGAAGTCGCTACCCTGAAGGGATAGAGAGAAGGAGTTCATCATGGAACAGCCCCATTTTCCCATCCTGCCGGATGCCACGCTGGCGGCCATCAATACTGTCGGTGAATGGCTGGCGCAGGACGACCTGAGCGGCAGCCGCCAGCCCCCGGACGTCGATGCGGTCATCCTGGCAGGAAACGCGGTGATCCCGACCATTGAGGCGGCCTGCCGTATTGCCGCGCAGAGAGATATCCCGCTCCTGATTAGCGGCGGTATTGGTCATTCAACCGCGTTTTTATATGCCGCTATCGGCAGTCATCCGCGTTATCACACCTTGCCCGTCGAAGGGCGGGCGGAAGCGAGCATTCTTGCCGACATTGCGCGGGAGTTCTGGCAGATCCCCGAGACGCGCCTGTGGATTGAGGATCAATCCACCAACTGCGGTGAGAACGCGCGTTTTAGCTGGAACATGCTGAAACAGCATCAGCGAGCGACCGGGCGGGTGCTGGTGGTACAGGACCCGACGATGCAGCGCCGTACGATGGCGACGTTTGCCCGCGTTTGTCGGGATGAGCCCGTGTCACCGCAGTGGATAAGCCATCCCGGGTTTACGCCAACGCTGCACAATGGCAAAGAGGGCGTGGAGTTTAGCGCGGGCAATAGCGGACTGTGGCCCGTTGACCGCTACCTGTCACTGGTTCTGGGGGAGCTGCCGCGTTTGTACGATGACGTTAACGGCTATGGTCCGGCCGGGCGGGATTTTATCGCGCACGTTGAATTCCCGGATGCTGTGATTGCCGCATGGGAACAGTTACAGCAGGACCCGGTTCTCGCGGATGCGTTGTCCAGGCGCTCGATTTAAGGGTGTAATCAGAAGCGATAACAACCGCTTCAGAATAACCTTTGGCTTACACAGCAATGTCCTGGTCCGGCTGTATATCGCCGGGAGCCCGGGTTGCCAGGGTGGCGGCGATTGAGCCACCCTGGCACGTTCACCGGTTATGTCGTTAAAGAGTAGCAAGGAACATAAAGTGAACGGAATGACCACCACACCCGTATGTTCCCCTCACCCTAACCCTCTCCCACAGGGAGAGGGGATGCTTCACTGCTCATATTAGCCCTGAATAAAGGCATAGAATCACAGCGCCGCAAACTTATCCAGCGTCCGCACCAGCTGCGTCACGAAACCGTACTCGTTGTCATACCAGGCTACCGCTTTCACCAGCTGCAGCTCTCCCGCTTCTGACACCTCCGTCTGCGTGGCGTCAAACACCGAACCATAATGCGAGCCAATCACATCGGACGACACAATCTCTTCGTCGGTATACCCGAACGATTTATTGCCCTGCGTCGCCTTTTTCAGCGCGGCGTTGATCTCCTCAACGGTCACTTTCTTGCCCAGAATCGCCACCAGCTCGGTGACTGAACCCGTCTTTACCGGCACGCGCTGCGCGTGGCCCTTCAGCTTGCCGCTGAGCGCAGGGATCACCAGACCGATGGCCTTTGCCGCACCGGTGGTGTGGGGAATGATATTCTCTGCCGCCGCCCGCGAGGCGCGAAGGTCTTTTCCGCGCGGGCCATCCACCAGCGCCTGCGTACCGGTATAGGCATGAATGGTGGTCATGGTGCCCACTTTTATTTCAAACGCATCGTTCAGGGCTTTCGCCAGCGGGGCGAGGCAGTTGGTGGTGCAGGATGCGACGGAAATAATGGTGTCACTGGCGTCAATGGTGTCGTCATTCACGCTGTAGACGATGGTTTTCATCTCGCCCGCAGGCGCAGAGATCAGCACTTTCTTCGCGCCGGCGTCCAGGTGCGCCCGTGATTTCTCTTCAGAGGTATAAAAGCCGGTGCACTCCACGACGATATCCACGCCTGCGGCTTTCCACGGAATGTGCTTCGCCTCTTTTTCGGCGTACACCGCAATGGTTTTACCGTCGACAATCAGCGCATCCTCGGTGAAATCGACGCTCCACGGGAAGCCACCGTAGTTGGAATCATGCCTGAGCAGGTAGGCCAGCACTTTCGGTGAGGTGAGGTCGTTGATGGCGACGACGGTATTGCTGTCCTGGGTTTCAAGCAGGCGACGCAGTACAAGGCGCCCAATGCGTCCAAAGCCGTTAATGCCAATTTTACTCATGGTGTTCTCCTGTAAACGTGTCGATGCGACAGTTTGAACTCATCCAGGCTTAGACCATCACGGGCAGGGCGGCAATTGAAGATGCTTCATGCGGGAGGAAGTATTTGAAAAACCATACAGAAAAGTTAATGAATTTTTAAGGAAAGGAGATTATGTTGGCGCGGTAACTGTTTTTAATCGGGAAATCACATGCGCACTAAATATACAAGCCTGCAAATCGGCATCCACTGGCTGGTGTTTCTGTTAATCATCGTCGCCTACTGCGCCATGGAGTTCAGAGGTTTCTTCCCGCGCACCGCGCGTCCAGCGATCAATATGATCCACGTCTCGTGCGGTATCAGTATCCTGGTGCTGATGGTGACGCGTCTGCTGGTTCGCCTGAAATTCCGCGCACCGCCGATTCAGCCGAAGCCAAAAGCGATGGTGACGGGGATGTCCCATCTGGGGCACCTGGTGGTGTATCTGCTGTTTATTGCGCTGCCGCTGATTGGCATTGTGATGATGTACAACCGGGGCAGCGACTGGTTTGCTTTCGGCCTGGCGATGCCGCATGCGGCGGAGTCCAATTTCGACCTGGTTGATATGTTGAAAGAGTGGCACGAGACGCTGGCGAACCTGGGCTACTTTGTGATTGGCCTGCACGCGGCGGCGGCGCTAATGCATCACTATTTCTGGAAAGATAATACTCTTCTGCGCATGATGCCGAAAAAGCGTCAGTAGTGCTGAAACATTGTCGCCGCCTTTCTTGCCCGGCGGCGCTTCGCTTGCACGGGCCTACAAACGGCTTTGAATCGTAGGCCGGGTAAGCGCAGCGCCACCCGGCTTGTTTTTTAACCCAGCAGCGCACGCTCTTCGGCAGTTAACGCCAGCGCCTGCGTTGACCCCGTCTCCGACGACTTCACCGCCGCTTCCAGCACGGCCATGACCGCCAGTGCCTCAACAGGGTGGACAGGGTTGGTGATTTTCCCGAGCAGCGCATCACGTACGTTGACGTAATACTGGCGCTGATCGCCTTTCGGGGTTGGGATCGTCTGCGGTGCGCCGTCGGCGCCAAAGAAGACCATGCTGTCGCCGTCTTCGCCCCAGGTTTCACTGCCGGGGATCACCCCTGCGAGCAGCTGCGCTTCCTGCTGGTCGATTCTGGCTTTCACCACGCTGCCCTTGTCCCCGTGGACGGTAAAGCGCGCCGTACCGCCAGCAACCAGCATGCTGGCGTGCAGAATGACCTTATGCTCCGGGTAGTTTAAGACCACGTGCGCCCAGTCGTTAATTTCTGCGCCGTCGCGCAGCGTCGCGATATTCCCCTGAACCGACTCCGGCAGTCCAAAGAGCTGTAGCGTCTGGTCAATCAGGTGAGGGCCCAGATCAAACCACAAACCGCTCCCGGGGACGTTCTGCTCGCGCCAGCGCACGCGCACTTCCGGGCGGAAGCGGTCGATGTGCGATTCCAGGTGTTTAACCTTGCCGAGCGTGCCTTGCTCAATAATCTGCTTAATGCCGAGGAAATCGCTGTCCCAGCGGCGGTTGTGGAAGACGGAGAGCAGCAGCTGCTTTTCATCCGCCAGCGCAATCAGGTCGCGGGCTTCCTGCATGTCGAGGGTAAAAGGCTTATCGACGACCACGTGTTTACCCGAGTTCAGGGCCAGCGTCGCCAGCGGGGCGTGCGTGGCGTTGGGGGAGGCAATCACCACCAGATCGATATCAGGATGCTGAATGGCCTCTTCCGGTGTCGCTACCACCTGTACGTCCGGCAGATCGCGTTTAACCTTCTCTTCATCACGAGAAGAGACCACGGCCAGCTTAATCCCGTCCACCGACTGGATCAGCGGGGCATGGAAGGTTTTACCGACAAATCCATACCCGATCAGCGCAATGTTGATTGTTTGAACTTTATTCATGACCTTCTCCACGTTAATTCGCGCACACCGTAACCTGCAGTGCGCTATGGTCCCCAAGCTCAGGCCAGGGACGATCTAAAAAGAGTTGTTGAATGCTGGATAACCCGGAAACCAGATACGGTTCGCAGCGGTTAATTTTCAGATGGTCGGCGACAATCCAGTGCGCATGGCTTGCGTCCAGCATCGCGCGTTTCACCTCGGCATCCGCTTCTTTACCGGCGCTCAAACCGAGTTCGGCATGAATGGCGCACGCCCCAAGAATGGCGATATCTGCCCGATAACGGGACAGCAAAGACAGCGTGGCGCTGCCGGCAAACAGTCGCTGCTTGTGGTCCCATTTCCCGCCGAGCAGGATCAGCTCAATGTCTTCCCGGTCGCTAAAATGCTGGGCGATATCCAGCGAGGGGGTAATAACGGTGAGCGGCCCCTGAAGAAAGGTGGCGACGGCCATCACCGTGCTTCCGGCATCAAGAAACAGGGTGGAGCCCGGTGGAACCTGCTGTGCGACCTGTTTACCCAGGCGCTGTTTGGTCTCCGGCAGCAGCGTATTGCGGCCCTGACGGTTCATGGCGGAGAGGTTGAGCGCGATGGCGCCGCCGTGGTTCTTCTGCGCAAGGCCCTGGTTTTCCAGGTCGGTCAGATCCCGACGAATGGTATCCGCCGAAACCTGCAGTTTTTCAGCCAGGTCGGTGATGCTGGCCTGGCCTTGCTCGCTGAGGATATCCAGGACGTAGCGTTGACGAGCGGTTTTGTGCATGGGGTACATTCCTGCAAAATGTCGCAATATCTTGCATAATACAGCATTTTGACGCAGAGAGAAGGGGAATGTCCTCAGGACGATGTGCAGCGGTGTGATAATTCAGATGGGTGATTATTGAAATTTTATTAAGGGGGTATAAGGAAGCCGTTTTGAATGTTAATCACAATGTTATTGTTATGTTTTATTTAACGATTTGGGTTATGTAACCAGCGTAACGCCATTGAGTGGTGTTAAATGCTGTTTAATAGAAATTACGCAGGGTTTAATTGCTTTAATTAGTTTTTTAAGAGTTTTTAATTTTAAATATATCCCTTTGGCTACGTAAACTGACACTTCTTTGAAAATCTTTGTGTCTGACTCGCTCTGAAATTAACGCAAAAATGTGCACGGAGGGAATTAAGAATTTTCCTTAGATAACAGAGAGTTTATATGTTTCATCTGAAAGGATACTTTTAGAGTTTTGTCCAGAAACCCCATATTTTTTCTTGCTTGTAACACCACATTAACATTGTGGCTGTAGTGGGCTATAACACATTTTGTTATGCTGCTAACCAGTTTAAGAAATAAGTAAATTCTTAATTGAAATAAGATGCGGGCAGATCTCATCTCCGATGGAAATGGGTATGGGGAGTATTACCTGAAATTCAGCAAGGTAGCTAAATAAGATATTTGTCTAATTATCTGTACCTCTTTTTGGGTATTTGCTTGAGTATCACTCAGAGTCAGGGAGATAACATGACGATATTACGAAAGCCTATGTTACGCCGATTTACAGCAGCACTGGCATTCATTTCATTAGCCATAAATATGGCTTTCGCCAATAGTAATCAGGTGGGTATTGCCCCGGTGGCAACCACAACCTTAAAAGAAAGTATTCTTTTTGCGATCGATCGCGATCCGTCAATTAGCCAGCAGGCCGCGCAATTAGGTATTGGCCAGGCACAAATAGATGAAGCGCGCAGCGGCTGGATGCCGCAAATATCGTTGAACGGAAGTACGGGGCACAGCCAGACCACCGATTCCAGCGGGTCGCTGAAGAATTCAGCCGCCTGGGGGCTGAGCCTGACGCAGCTGCTGTACGATTTTGGCAAGACCAATAACAGTATCAGCCAGTCCTCCGCCCAGCGCGATAGCTACCGCTATCAGCTGATGGGCACGCTTTCGGACGTGGCGGAAAAAACGGCGCTGAGCTACGTCGAGGTCAAACGCTATTCCGATCTGCTGCAGGCGGCAATAGATAACGTGCAGGCGCTCAAGAACGTCGAGCAGCTGGCAAAGCTTCGCGCAGACGCGGGCGTGAGTTCGACCTCCGATGAGCTTCAGACCCGCACGCGCATTGCCGGCATGCAGGCGACGGTCGCGCAGTATCGCGCCGCCTTAAACAGCGCGCGCGCCAGGCTTGCGGTATTAACCGGCATGCAGGCAGAGGCCTATTCGCCGGTGCCCGCGAATCTTGCCGTGGAGCCGGACTCGCTCAACCGCATCGATTATTCCCTGATACCGGCGGTGATGGCCGCGCAGAACATGGAACGTTCGGCTCAGTATGGCGTGGAAACGGCGAAGTCCCAGCACTGGCCGACGTTAAGCCTGAAGGGGGGGCGCACCCGTTATGAATCGGACAACCGTTCCTACTGGGACGACCAGATACAGCTCAATATCGACGCGCCGCTGTATCAGGGGGGCGCGGTTTCCGCGCGCGTTCGGCAGGCGGAAGGCGCACGGGCCATGGCCTCCTCTCAGGTCGATCAGGCGCGTTTCGATGTCCTGCAAAAGGCCTCCGTCGCGCAGGCTGACTGGACCGGCGCGCGGGGACGAATGGAGGCGGGGAAGCAACAGCTGGAAAATGCGCTGCGGGCCCGCGATGTTTATAAAAATGAATACACCCTGAGCAAGCGGAGCATTAACGATCTGCTCAGCGTTGAGCAGGATGTCTGGCAGGCCACCTCAGCGAAAATAATCGCCGAGTATGACGGCTGGAGTTCGGCAATTAATTATGCTTCCGCGGTTGATAATTTAATGCCGCTTATTGGAATAGAGAAAAACGCTGCCGCAAAATTACCCGACTTGAGTTAATAAAAGACGCGCAGTGTTGCGCAAAGTAAGACTGAAAATAATGGGTGTTTTTTCCCAGGGATAGCTACATCCGTCTGGTGGACATATCCACAGGAATCCGTACACCTGCAAGGAGAAGAATATGAGTAACATGAAAGTTGTTGATGTCATCATTCGCAAAACGGCGGAGAAAACGAAATTAACCGGCGAAGGAAATCTGTCGGTCTCTATTTCATCGCCGAGCGTGATTGAAATCCAGGGCTCTGCTCAGGATGTGGCGCGTTATGTCCGCCAGGGTAAAGATCTCCTCATTTATATGAAAGATGGCAGCGTTATTCGCTGCAATAACTATTTTGTCGAAGATCCAGAAACGCATAATCAGTCAGAGCTGGTGTTCAACGACCGTCAGGAACTGACGCATATTTCTTTTGCCGATGCCGGGGAAGCGTCAGGCGTTGCGGTGACCGAGTTAACCGCGCAGGCCACACCGATTAGCAGCATTCAACCTTTCCTCGAGCAGGAAAGTGTTTTAAGCGACGCGCCGTGGGGCTGGATTGCGGGGGCTGCGTTAGGCGGCGGTGCCATCGGGGCACTGCTGGCAAACGGCGGTGACGGCGAAACTAAAACAAAAGTCATTGATAATACAAAAGAAGTTGAAAGCGCCACGCCGACCTTCTTGCTGTCGGATAAAGCGGGTGACAAGCAGGGCGTGCTGAGCGCAAACGAGATCACGGACGACAGCAACCCAACCTTTAGCGGCACCGGTCAGCCGGGCGCGACCATCCAGATCAAAGACAGCAGCGGCAGCACCATTGCCAGCGCCATGGTCGGTAAAGACGGCACCTGGACGGTAATATTACCGACCCAGACGGACGGGGAGCACACCTGGTCAGTCGTGCAGATCGACGGCAGTAAAACCACCTCTGCGGGCAGTATCACCGTGACGGTCTCTACCGCCGACGCCGCCATTACGCTGGCCACCACGGCGGGCGATAACGTGCTGAACGCCAGCGAGCAATCCGCGGGCTTTACGCTTTCCGGTGCCAGCAAAAACCTGGCGCAGGGTACCGCACTCACCGTGACGCTGAACGGCAAAACCTACGCGGCTGAAGTCGGGGCAGACGGCGCGTGGAGTGTTAACGTGCCTGCGGCAGACGCGCAGGCGCTGGGCGACGGTACCTGGACGGTCAACGTGAGCGGTAAAGACGCGGCGGGTAACACCGTCAGCGGAAGCCAGACGATTGGGGTGGATACCACCGCGCCAACCCTCTCTGTCGATACCCTCGCGCAGGACAACATCATTAATGCGGCTGAGCACAGCCAGCCGCTGACCCTGACCGGTAAAACGAATGCGGAAGCCGGTCAGATCGTCACGGTCACGCTGAACGGTAAAAACTATAACGCCACGGTGGGCAGCGACGGCACCTGGTCCGTCACGCTTGATGTGAACGACGTGCAGGCGCTGAGTGAGGGTAATCACACCCTGACGGTTAACGTTAGCGACAAAGCGGGCAACGGCTCGTCCGTGACGGCAGATTTCACGGTGGATACCGCCGCGCCGATCGTCACCATCCATACCGTGGCGGGCGACGATATCCTCAATATCAGCGAGCAGGGCCAGGCGCACATTATTTCCGGCCTGGCGAGCGGTGCCGCCGCGGGCGATGTGGTCACCGTGACGCTTGGCGGCCAGACCTTCACCGGCGTGGTGCTGGCGGACGGCAGCTGGAGCGTGGGCGTTCCGGCGTCCGTGCTGGGCGCGCTGGGTGAAGGCAACCACACGCTTTCGGTTTCCGTCACTGACGCGGCAGGCAACACCGGCAGCGCCACGCACGGCATTACGCTGAGCGGACACCCGCCGGAATTTACGATTGACGCCATCAGCCAGGATAACGTCCTTAATGCCCAGGAGGCGATGCAGTCGCTGAGCCTGACCGGCACCAGCAACCTGCCGGACGGCTCCACCGTCACCGTGACGCTGAACAACGTCAGCTATCAGGCCACCGTCGAAAACGGTATCTGGGCTGTCCAGGTGCCGGTTTCCGACGTCCTGAATCTGGCGAACACGCTTTATACCGTCAGCGTCAGCGGGACCGACAGCGTGGGTAACAGCGGTTCTGCCGAAGCGAATCTGCTGGTGGATACCGTTCTTCCGCAGGTCATTATCAATACGTTTGCGGGCGACAACCTGGTCAATAACGCCGAAGCGGGCGTCGATCAAACCCTCAGCGGTCGCGTTACCGGCGCGGCGGCGGGCGATACCGTCTCCATCACCGCAGGCGGCAAGAGCTACACCGCAACGGTTGGCAGCGACCTGACCTGGAGCGTGAAAATCCCGTCAGCGGATCTTCAGGCGTTCGGCGACGGGGATTTGACCTTCACCGCGTCCGTCACCAACGGGCACGGCAATACCGGCACCGGCGAGCGTGATATCAACATCAACGCGGAGCTGCCGGGTCTGCGCGTGAACACCATTTCCGGCGATGACGTGATCAACGCCATCGAACAGCAGCAGGATCTGAGCGTCACCGGCTCCAGCACTCATCTGGCCGCGGGCACGCAGATTGTCGTCACCATCAACAATGTGGAGTACGTCACCGCAGTTAACGCCAGCGGCAGCTGGCAGATCGGCGTTCCGGCGGCGGACCTGCAGGCCTGGACGGCGGGCGGCATGACGGTTAGCGTCAGCGCGGTAGATGCCTGGGGCAATCCCGTTGCGGCTGAACACCCAATTGAACTCGATCTGAACGCCGTGGCGGTCACCATTGATACCGTCTCCGGCGATGACCTGCTGAATGCGGCAGAAAAAGGCAGTGATTTAACCCTTTCCGGCCAGACGCAGGGCGTGGAGGCGGGGCAGACCGTGGTGGTGAAATTCGCCGACCAGACCTTCACCGCGCTGGTGCAGCAGGATGGCTCCTGGAGCCTGACCGTACCCGCCAGCGCCATGGAAACCCTGATCGACGGGCGCGCGCAGGTGAGCGTCAGCGTCACTAACGTCAGCGGCAACAGCGCCGACGCCGCGCGTGTGGTCACGGTGGATACGCAGCCACCGGCGATTACGCTCGATAACCTGACCGCCGACAACATCATCAATGCCGCTGAAGCGCAGCAGGATTTACTGTTAAGCGGCAGCAGCAGTGCGGAACCGGGCCAGACGGTCACCGTGACGCTGAACGGCAAAACGTATCAGACCACGGTCCAGACGGACGGTACCTGGCAGCTGAGCGTCCCGGCGGCAGATGTGGGTGCCCTGACGGACGGCATTGTGACCGTGACGGCCACCGTCAGCGACGTGGCGGGCAACGCCAGCAGCGCCGAGCGCGTGGGTCTGGTGGACGCCACCGTACCGCAGGTGACCATTAACGACTTTGTCACCGACACCAACACCGTTAACCAGCTCGCCCATTCACAGGCGCAGATCCTGAGCGGCTCCGTCACCGGTGCGGCAGCGGGCGACCTGGTCACCATCACCATTAACAGCGTTGATTACACCACCGTGGTGGATGCGGCGGGGAACTGGAGCCTTGGCCTGCCGGCGTCCGTCGTGCAGGGGCTGACTGACGGCACCTGGACCATCGACGTCTCCGTGACCGACCGATCCGGCAACACCGGAAGCAGTTCGCTGGATGTGGTGGTGAATACCGTGACGCCTGTCCTCGCTATCAACACGCTGGCGGCGGACGACGTGATCAACGCGACCGAGAAGGGCGAAGATCTGCTGCTCTCCGGCACCAGCAACCAGCCGGAAGGCACGACCATTACGGTGACCCTGAACGGGATTCAGTACACCGCCACCGCTGACGCCAGCGGAAACTGGAGCGTGACCGTACCGGCCTCGGCCGTAAGCGCGCTGGGAGAAGCCCATTACACCGTGACGGCGAGCGTCACGGATAGCGCAGGCAATAGCGCCTCAACCTCGCATGATGTGCTGGTGGACAGCTCGCTGCCGGTAGTAACGATCGACACCCTGGCGGGCGACAATATCGTTAACGCAGCGGAAGTGGCGGCAGGGCAAACCCTGACCGGTAAGGTGACGAACGCATCTTCAGGTGACACTGTCACTATTATCCTTGGCGGCCAGACGTACACGGCTACCGTGCAGGACGATCTGACCTGGAGCCTGCCGTTAAGCGAGAGCCAGTTAACCGCGCTCGGCAACGGCGACCTCACCGTATCCGCCAGCGTGACCAACGCGCACGGCAATACCGGCTCTTCTTCTCACGACTTCACCATCGACGCCCAGCTCCCGGGACTGCGTATTGATACCGTGGCGGGTGACGACGTAATTAACGTGATTGAACACGCTCAGAACCTGATTGTGTCCGGTACCAGCACCGATCTGGCGGCGGGCAGCACCGTGACCGTGACCATCAACGGCAAAACCTATTCGGCAACGGTACTGGCGGACGGCACCTGGCAGGCGGCGGTACCGGCGGCCGATGTCTCCCAGTGGGCGGACGGTTCGCTGGATATCAAGGCAAGCGCGCAGGATGCTTCCGGCAACCCGGTGACTATCGGCACCGTCGTGGACGTCGATCTCGCGCCTGTCGCCATCACCATCAGCAGCGTGACCGACGATAACGTGCTCAACGCGGCGGAAAAAGGCCAGGACCTGCTGCTTTCCGGCACGACTTCCAACGTGGAAGCGGGTCAGACCGTAACCATCACCTTTGCGGGTAAAACCTATACCACGACGGTGGATGCTAACGGCGACTGGACCTGGACCGTTCCGGCAGCCGATTTGAGCGGCCTGAAAGACGGTGACGCCAGCGTGCAGGTAACCGTCACCAGCGTGAACGGCAACGCGGCGTCTTCGGCGCAGGAATTCAGCGTCGACACTACCGCGCCGACGGTGACCATCAACACCATCAGCCATGACAATATGCTGAACGCGGCAGAGGCGGCGCAGGATCTGACCCTGAGCGGCACCTCTACTGCCGAAGCAGGCCAGACGGTCACCGTGACCTTCAACGGCAATCAGTACACCGCGCAGGTGCAGGCGGACGGCAGCTGGACGCTCGACGTTCCGGCGGCGGATATGGCAGGCATCGCCGACGGCAGCGCGGCGGTGACGGCGATCGTGTCCGACAAAGCAGGCAACCCCGCCAGCGCGGGCTCCGCGGTGCTGGTCGACACCACTGTACCGCAGATTTCGTTCAACATCGTCGCGGGCGACGACGTAGTGAATATTGCCGAGCACGGCCAGGCGCTGATTGTCTCCGGTAAGGTCACGGGCGCGCAGGCGGGTGACGTGATTACCGTGACCCTGAACGGCAAAGACTACACCGCCATGCTGGACGCGTCAGGCAGCTGGAGCGTGGGCGTTCCGGCTGCGGACGTGGGCGCGCTGATTAACGGCGAACAGACCATCTCCGCGACACTTACCGATAAAGCCGGTAACAGCACCACCGCGACGCACGAGTTTGACGTTTCCCTGACCGCGCCGGTGGTTGCCATCAATACCCTGGCGGCTGACGACGTGATCAACGCGACCGAGAAAGGCCAGGATCTGCTGGTGTCCGGCACCAGCAACCAGCCGGACGGAACCACCATTACGGTGACCCTGAACGGTATCAGCTATACGGCCACCACCGACGCCAGCGGGAACTGGAGCATCACCGTTCCGGCGGCAAACGTCTCCGCGCTGGGCGAAGCAAGCTACGTCGTGACGGCGAGCGTAACCGACGCGGCGGGCAACAGCGCAAGCACCGGCCACAGCGTGCTGGTTGACAGCGCGCTGCCGCAGGTCACCATCAACCCTGTCGCCACGGACGATGTCATTAACGCAGCGGAAGTGGCTGCCGGGCAGACCCTGAGCGGCAAAGTGAGCGGCGCGGCGAGCGGTGACACTGTCACGATTTCAATCGGCGGCAATACCTGGACCGCGATGGTTCAGGACGATCTGAGCTGGTCGGTCAACGTGCCGTCCACGGTCTTAACCGCCATCGGGAACGGCGATCTGACCGTGTCAGCCAGCGTCACCAACGGCCACGGCAACAGCGGAACCGGCGAGCGCGAAATCGTTATTGACGCTAACCTGCCTGGCCTGCGGGTCGGCACCGTGGCGGGCGACGATGTCATCAACAGCATTGAGCACGCTCAGAACCTGATTATCACCGGCTCCAGCGAAGGCCTGGCAACGGGCGCGGCGTTAACGGTGACCGTCAACGGCAAAACCTACGCCGCAACCGTGCTTGCAGACGGCACCTGGACGGCGGCCATTCCGGCAGCTGACGTCAGCGCGCTGAATGCGGGCACGATTGCCGTGACCGTGGAAGGCCAGAGCGCGGCGGGCAATCCGGTTTCCATCAGCCACGACGTGAAGGTGGATCTGGCGGCAGTCGCCATCAGCATTGACCCGATTGCCTCGGACGACGTAATCAACGCGGCCGAGAAAGGCGCGGACCTGGTGCTGTCCGGCTCGACCTCCAACGTGGAAGAAAACCAGACCGTCACCATCACCTTCGGCGGCAAGTCGTACACCGCGACGGTCGATGCCAGCGGCAACTGGACGGCGACCGTACCGTCCGCCGATTTGGGCAGCCTGAAAGACGGCGATGCCAGCGTGCAGGTGAGCGTCACCAACGTGAACGGCAACAGCGCGTCGGCGGGCCGCGAGTACAGCGTGGACGCCACCGCGCCGACGGTATCTATCGAGATCGTCAGCGACAACAACATCATCAACGCCGCCGAAGCGCAGCAGGATCTGGTCGTTAACGGCGTAACCAACGCCGAAGCGGGCCAGACCGTCACCGTGACGCTGAACGGCGTGGACTACACCACCACCGTGCAGGCAAACGGCAGCTGGAGCGTGACCGTGCCGTCCGCGGATCTGAGCGGCATTACCGACGGCAACTACACCATCAGCGCCGCCGTGTCTGATAAGGCGGGCAACCCGGCCTCAGCGGATCGCGACGTGCTGGTAGATACCACCGTCCCGCAGCTGACCATCCACACCGTTTCCGACGACGACGTGATCAACAGCGCCGAGCATGCGCAGGCACTGATTGTCACGGGTTCCGTGACCGGTGCGGCGGCCGGTGATGTGGTCACCGTCACGCTCAACGGCAAATCGTACACCGCCACCCTGGATGCCTCAGGCAACTGGAGCGTGGGCGTGCCTGCGGCAGACGTAACCGCCCTGGCCGCCGGGGATCACACTATTACCGCGGCGCTGACCGATAAAGCGGGCAACAGCAACAGCGCCACGCACGGCGTAGAGGTGAACCTGACCGCGCCGGTGCTGACCATTGACACCGTTTCCGGTGACGATGCGATCAACAACGCCGAGAAAACCCAGGATCTGACGATCTCCGGTACGGCTTCCGGCCTGGCGGCAGGCGCGGTGGTGACCGTGATGCTGAACGGCAAAGCGTACAGCGCGCAGGTGGACGATAACGGAAAATGGACGACTACCGTTCCGGCGAACGAGGTCGGTCAGCTGGGCGAGGCGCTTTATACCGTCACCGCCTCAGCAACGGACAGCGTCGGCAACAATACCAGCGCGTCGCACACCGTGAACGTGGAATCCGTTCTGCCGGGCGTGATCGTCAACACCATTGCAGGTGACGACGTCATTAACGCGGCGGAGCTGGCAGCCGGGCAGACCATCAGCGGTAAGGTGGTGAATGCCGAAGCGGGCAACACCGTGACCGTGACCATTGGCGGCAACAGCTACACCGCCACGGTGCAGAGCGATCTCACCTGGTCCGTGAACGTGCCGGAATCAGTGCTGACCGCGCTGGGCAACGGTGATTTGACGGTGTCAGCCAGCGTCACGAACGGTGTGGGCAATAGCGGAACGGGCGAGCGCGAAATCGTGATAGACGCTAACCTGCCGGGCCTGCGCGTGGATACCGTGGCGGGTGACGACGTGATCAACAGCATCGAACACGGGCAGAATCTGATTATCACCGGCTCCAGCGACGGGCTGGCGGCTGGCGCGGCGCTGACCGTGACCGTAAACGGCAAAACCTATCCGGCAACCGTGCTGGCGGACGGCACCTGGAGCGCGGCGATCCCGGCGGCGGACGTGGGTGCGCTGGCCGCAGGCACGGTTACCGTGACCGTTGCGGGCCAGAGCAGCGCCGGTAACCCGGTTTCCATCAGCCACGATGTGACGGTGGATCTGGCGAGCGTTGCCATCAGCATTGATGCCATCGCCACCGATGACGTGATTAACGCGGCCGAGAAGGGCGCGGATCTGGTGCTCTCCGGCACCACCTCGAACGTGGAAGCAAACCAGACCGTTACCATTACCTTTGGCGGCAAGAGCTACACCGCCACGGTGGACGCCGACGGCAAATGGACAGCTACCGTACCGTCTGCGGATCTGGCGGGTCTGAAAGACGGCGACGCCAGCGTGCAGGTGAGCGTCACCAACGTGAACGGCAACAGCGCCTCGGCGGGCCGCGAGTACAGCGTGGATGCGACCGCGCCGTCCGTGACCATTAATACCCTCGCGACAGATGATATTCTGAATGCCGCCGAAGCGAAGAGCGATCTGACCGTATCCGGCACCACCACCGCCGAAGCGGGCCAGACGGTCACCGTATCGCTGAACGGCAAAGACTACACCACAACCGCAGGCGCGGACGGCAGCTGGACGCTGAACGTTCCGGAGGCTGATCTGGCAGGACTCACCGACGGCAGCGTGATCGTCACCGCATCGGTCAGCGATAAAGCGGGTAACCCGGCGTCCGTGGATCACAACCTGGCGGTAGATATCACCGCGCCTGCGGTGACCATCAATACCGTTGCGGGCGACGATGTCATTAACCTCGCAGAACACGGCCAGGCGCAAATCATCAGCGGCACCGCCACCGGCGCGGCAGCGGGCGATAAGGTGACCGTCACCATCGGCGGCCAGACCTACACCACCGTGCTGGACGCGGCGGGGAACTGGAGCGTGGGCGTACCGGCGAGCGTGATTTCCGGCCTTAGCGACGGCACCGTAACCGTAACGGCGTCAGTCACCGACGCGGCGGGCAACACCGGCACCGGCACGCATAACGTGACCGTCGATACCGGTCTGCCATCGGTGGCCTTCAACGCCATCAGCGATGACAACGTACTGAACGCCGTTGAAAAAGGTCAGGATCTGAGCGTCAGCGGCACCAGCGCCAACCTGGCGGAAGGCACCGTGGTGACCGTGACCCTCAACGGCAAAAACTATACGGCCACGACGGCGGCGGACGGCACCTGGAGCCTGACCATCCCGGCAGCGGATCTGGCCGGTCTCGGCCAGGCCAACTATATCCTGAACGCGACCGCCACCAACGGCGTGGGCAACAGCGTCAGCAATACGGCGGCCCTGCTGGTCGATACCGCGCTGCCGACCGTCACCATCAACACCGTGGCGGGCGACAACGTCATCAACGCGGCGGAAGTGGCGGCAGGCCAGACTCTGAGCGGCACCGTGGCGAACGCCGAAGCGGGCAACACGGTAACCGTGACTATCGGCGGCAACAGCTACACCGCAACGGTGCAGAACGACCTCACCTGGTCCGTGAACGTGCCGTCTGACGTGCTGACCGCGCTGGGCAACGGCAGCCTGAGCGTAACGGCGACCGTCACCAACGGCCACGGCAACACCGGCACCGGCGAGCGCGAAATCGCTATCGACGCTAACCTGCCGGGCCTGCGCGTCGGCACCGTCGCGGGTGATGACGTGATCAACACCATCGAACACGCGCAGAACCTGATCGTCACCGGCTCCAGCGACGGGCTGGCGGCAGGCACCGCGCTGACCGTCACCGTCAACGGCAAAGACTATGCGGCCACGGTGCTGGCGGACGGCACCTGGAGCGCGGCGATCCCGTCCACCGACGTGAGCGCGTGGCCGGAAGGCACCGTCAAAATCAGCGTGACCGGCGACAGCTCTGCGGGCAACCCGATTACCATCAGCCACGACGTGACGGTAGATCTGGCGACCGTTGCCATCAGCATCAACGCCATCGCCACCGACGACGTGATTAACGCGGCGGAGAAGGGCGCGGATCTGGTGCTGTCCGGTGCGACCACCAACGTGGACGCCGGGCAGACCGTGACCATCAGCCTGAACGGCAAAATCTACACAACTACCGTGGACGACAGCGGTAACTGGACCTACACCGTACCCTCTGCGGATCTGGCACACCTTAAGGACGGTGATGCCAGCGTGCAGGTGAGCGTCACCAACGTGAACGGCAACAGCGCTTCGGCAGGCCGCGAGTACAGCGTGGATGCAACCGCGCCGTCCGTGACCATTCATACCCTGGCGGCTGACGATATTCTGAATGCCGCAGAAGCGCAGTCCGATTTGACCGTATCCGGCACCACCACCGCCGAAGCAGGCCAGACCGTGACCGTGACGCTGAACGGCAAAGACTACACCACAACCGCAGACGCGGACGGCAGCTGGACGCTGAGCGTTCCGGCGGCGGATCTGGCATCGCTCGGCGACGGCAGCGTCACCGTGACGGCGAGCGTCAGCGACAAGGCGGGCAACCCGGCGTCGGCGGATCGCAATCTGACGGTGGACGTGACCGTGCCTGCGGTGACCATCAACACCGTGGCGGGCGATGACGTCATTAACCTCGCAGAACACAGCCAGGCGCACATCATCAGCGGCACCGCCACCGGCGCGGCAGCGGGCGATAAGGTCACCGTGACCATCGGCGGCCAGACCTACACCACCGTGCTGGACGCGGCGGGGAACTGGAGCGTGGGCGTACCGGCCAGCGTGATTTCCGGCCTCAGCGACGGCACCGTGACCGTCACTGCGTCAGTCACCGACGCGGCGGGCAACACAGGTAGCGGCAGCCATAACGTGACCGTCGATACCGGCCTGCCGTCCGTGGCCTTCAACGCTATCAGCGGCGATAACGTGCTGAACGCCGTTGAAAAAGGTCAGGATCTGAGCGTCAGCGGCACCAGCGCCAACCTGGCGGAAGGCACCGTGGTGACCGTAACCCTCAACGGTAAAAACTACGCGGCCACGACGGCGGCGGACGGCACCTGGAGCCTGACGGTTCCGGCAGCGGATCTGGCGGGATTGGGTGAAGCGAATTACACCCTGAGCGCGACCGCCACCAACGGCGTGGGCAACAGCGTCAGCAATACGGCGGCCCTGCTGGTCGACACCGCGCTGCCGACCGTCACCATCAATACCGTGGCGGGCGATAACGTCATCAACGCGGCGGAAGTGGCCGCGGGCCAGACCATCAGCGGTAAGGTAGCGAACGCGGAAGCGGGCAACACGGTAACCGTGACTATCGGCGGCAACAGCTACACCGCGACGGTGCAGAGCGATCTCACCTGGTCCGTTAACGTGCCGGAATCCGTCCTGACCGCGCTGGGCAACGGCGATTTGACCGTGTCGGCGACCGTCACCAACGGCCACGGCAATACCGGCGCGGGCGAGCGCGAAATCGTGATAGACGCCAGCCTGCCGGGTCTGCGCATTGATACCGTGGCGGGCGACGATGTGATCAACAGCATCGAGCACGAGCAGAACCTGATCGTTACCGGCTCCAGCGACGGGCTGGCGGCAGGCACCACGCTCACCGTGACCGTCAATGGCAAAACCTATGCGGCCTCCGTGCTGGCAGACGGCACCTGGAGCGCGGCGATCCCGGCGGCGGACGTTAGCGCGCTGAATGCTGGCACGGTCACCGTGACCGCAGCAGGCCAGAGCGCGGCGGGCAACCCGGTGACCATCAGTCATGACGTGACCGTCGATCTGTCAGCGGTGGCTATCAGCATCGATGCGATTGCCACCGACGACGTGATTAACGCGGCGGAGAAAGGCGCGGATCTGGTGCTGTCCGGCAGCACCTCGAACGTGGAGGAAAACCAGACCGTTACCATCACCTTCGGCGGCAAGACGTACACCGCGAAAGTCGATGCCGACGGTAACTGGACGGCCACCGTGCCGTCTGCGGATCTCGCGGGCATGAAGGACGGTGATGCCAGCGTGCAGGTGAGCGTCACCAACGCGCACGGCAACAGCGCCTCGGCGGGCCGCGAGTACAGCGTGGACGCCACCGCGCCAACCGTGACCATCGATACGGTCGCAGGCGATAACGTGATTAACGCCAGCGAAGCGTCTGCGGGCGTGGCCATTTCCGGCACCACCACGGCGGAAGTCGGTCAGACGATCACCGTGACGCTGGGCGGTAAGAGCTATACCGCGCAGGTGCAGCAGGGCGGCATCTGGAGCGTGAACGTGCCGGGCTCCGACCTGTCCGCACTGGCGGATAACGGCTACACCGTGCAGGTCAGCGTGAGCGACGCCGCGGGTAACCCGGGCAGCGCGGGCAAAGCGATTACGCTTGATACCACGCCGCCGACCGTCAGCTTTAACGCCGTCGCGGGCGATGACGTCATCAACAGCGTGGAGCACGGGCAGGCGCAGATCGTCAGCGGCACGGCAACCGGCGCGAGCGTCGGCGATAAGCTGGTCATCACCATCGGTTCGAACCAGTACACCACCACCGTTGACGCCAGCGGTAACTGGAGCGTGGGCGTGCCGGCCAGCGTGATTTCCGCGCTGACCGACGGCACCGTGACCCTCAGCGCGACGATTACCGACAGCGCGGGCAACAGCAGCACCCAGACCCACGACGTGGTAGTGAACACGGCCTCCGTGGCGCTGACCATCAATACCCTCAGCGGCGATGACGTCATCAACGCGGCTGAAGCCGGTTCGCCACTGGTGATTAACGGCTCCAGCGCCCAGTTCGCCAGCGGGACGCAGGTCACCGTGACGCTGAACGGCAAGAGCTATACGGCCACCATCCAGAGCGACGGCAGCTGGACGACCACCGTACCGGCCGCCGACGTGGGCGCCCTGGCCGATGGCGCGAGCTACCAGGTGTCCGTCTCGGCACAGGACAGCGCGGGCAACAGCGCGTCGGCGACCCACGGCATCAGCGTGGATACCACCGCGCCGGTCGTGAGCATTGCGACGCTGTCGGGTGACGACATGCTGAACGCGCTTGAAGCGCAGCAGCCGCTGACCGTGCACGGATCTTCCAGCGCGGAGGCGGGCCAGACCGTCACCGTGACGCTGGGCGGCAAAACCTACACTGCCACCGTCGCGAACGACGGGACGTGGACGCTGGATGTTCCTGCAGCCGATCTGGCCGCGCTGAGCCAGGGCGCGCTGACGGTGACCGCCTCGGTCGACGATAAAGCGGGTAATAACGGCCAGACCACGCACACCTTAACGGTCGATACCGTCGCGCCAACCGTGACCATCAGCACCGTGGCCGATGACGATATCGTCAACAACGCGGAGCAGCTGGCGGGCCAGACCATCAGCGGCACCACCACGGCGGAACAGGGCCAGACGGTGACCGTCTCCTTCAACGGGCACAGCTATCAGGCGACCGTCGGGGCGGACGGTTCGTGGTCGGTCTTCGTGCCGGGCCGTGATTTCCTCGGCCTGAGCGACGGGGATTACACCATTACCGCTTCGGTAAGCGACAGGGCGGGCAACCCGGGCAGCGCGACGCACGACGTGACGCTGAACGGCGATGTCCCAACCATCACCATCAACACCTTTGCGCAGGACGATATCGTCAACGCCGCCGAGCACGGCACGCCGCTGGTCGTCAGCGGCACCACCGACGCCCCGGCGGGCCAGACGGTGACCATCACGCTGAACGGTAAAACCTACACGGCGACCGTCCAGAATGACGGCAGCTGGAGCTATACGGTGGGCAGCGCAGACGTGACCGCGCTGGCGGACGGCGGTTCGTACGTCATTAACGCGCAGGTCAGCAACACCATCGGCAACAGCGGCAGCGATAACCACACCGTCACCGTGGATCTCACCGCGCCGTCGATGGGCATCAGCATTGATTCGCTGCAAAACGACACCGGCCTGAGCGCGAGTGATTTCATCACCAACGACGCTCAGGTGGTGGTCAACGGCTCGCTGACCGCGCAGCTCGGCAATAACGAGAAGGCGCAGATCAGCCTCGACGGCGGCACCACCTGGATTGACCTGACCGTGACCGGCACCACCTGGCGCTACACCGATGGCCGCACCCTGACGGACGGTACGTATCAGTACCAGGTGCGCGTTATCGACAACGCGGGCAACGTGGGGGCGACGGACAGCCAGGACGTGGTTATCGATCAGACGAAGCCTGCGGCGACGACCATTACTGTGGATTCCATCACCCAGGATACGGGTCTGTCCGGCAGCGACTTTATCACCAGCGACAGCCAGATCAGCCTGAAAGGGACGCTCGGCGCGGCGCTGGGCAGCGGCGACCACGCGCAGATCAGCCTCGACGGCGGCGTTACCTGGACAGACGTCAGCGTCAGCGGCCTGAGCTGGACCTATGTCGATGGCCGCACGCTGGCCGACGGGGATTACAACTACCAGCTGCGCGTGATTGACGACGCGGGCAATATCAGCGCCACCGCCAGCCAGGTGGTGACAATTGATACGGTTGCGCCGGACGCCAGCAAAACCATCGCCATCGACAGCATCAGCGACGATACCGGCCTGAGCAGCAGCGACTTTATCACCAACGATACGTCCCTGACGCTGCACGGCTCGCTCGGCGCGACGCTGGCCGACGGCGAATATGCCCAGATCAGCATCGACGGCGGCGTCACCTGGCAGAACGTGATTGTCACCGGCAACAGCTGGTACTACGTCGATAGCCGCACGCTGGGTAACCAGACCTATGACTACTACGTTCGCGTGGTGGATGCGGCGGGCAACGTGGGGGCCAGCGCCCATCAGCAGGTGACCGTCGATACGGTCGCCCCGGATGCGGCGATTACGGTAACCGTGGATAACATTACCGTGGATACCGGCTTCGACAATAATGACTTCCTGACCAGTTCGACCTCGTACACGCTGCACGGAACGCTCGGCGCAGAGCTTGGCGTGGGTGAATTCGTGCAGGTGAGCATGGACGGCGGCAGCACCTGGGTGTACGCCACCGTCAGCGGTACGCAGTGGAGCTACAGCGACACCCGTACCCTGACCGACGGCAGCCATAACTACCAGGTGCGGGTCGTCGACCAGGCGGGGAATGTCGGGGCAACCACCTCGCAGGCGGTGACGGTGGATACGCAGGCGCCGCAGTACGGCATCACCATCGACAGCATCAGCGAAGATACCGGCCAGTCCGGGAGTGATTTCATCACCATGGACACCACGCTGACCATCAACGGTTCACTGGGCAGCGCGCTGGCAAACGACGAGCGCGTACAGATCAGTCTGGACGGCGGGAACACCTGGTCAGACGCCACGGTCACCAACCAGCGCTGGAGCTACACCGATACCCGCGATCTGGCTGACGGGGACTACACCTACCAGGTGCGGATTATCGACCAGGCGGGCAACGTCGGCTCCACCTCCTCTCAGGTTGTGACGGTGGACACCACGCCGCCAACCACGGTGGGAACCGTAGTGAGCTATACCGACGGCGAAGGCGAGCGTCAGGGGACCTTTGGCAGCGCGGTGGCAACGGACGATAACTCGCCGCTGATCAACGGCACGCTTAACCGCGCCCCGGACGACGGTGAAATTGTGCAGCTCTACCGTGACGGGGTCCTGCTCGGCCAGGTGACCATGAACGGCAGCGCAAGCTGGTCCTTCCAGGACAACGGCCTGAGCGACGGCAACCACACCTACATTGTGCGCGTCACCGATAAGGCCGGTAACTACACGGAATCCGACGGCTTTGTGCTGAACGTTGATACCAGCATCCCGACCACCACGGCGGCGATTACCGCGCAGACCACATCGGACACCACGCCGATTGTCAGCGGTACCGTCTCCGCTGACCTGGTGAACGGTGAATACCTGGTGGTAACGGTGAACGGAAAAACCTACACCTCCCAGACCGGCGGTGCGTTGGTGGTCGATCCGGATCACAACACCTGGTATCTGCAGATCCCGGACGGCGATGCGCTGAGCGTGTCGAGCTACAGCGTGACGGCGCAGGTGAAGAGCAGCGCGGGTAACGGTAATACCACCGGTACGGCGACCGGCAGCCTGGTGATTGATACCACCTCGGTGAATACCGACTGGGCAACCACGGCGGGGAACAGCAACAACTCCACCATGACCCTCGGCATGAACAGCAGCGGTCTGTGGAATATCATTGCTAACGGCCAGTCATACTCCAGCAGCGATAGCTCGACCTATGCCGGAAATGCGCTGACCAACACCCGCGGCTATTACGTGGTGAGCCAGACCGCCGCCGACTTTGACCGTAACGGCACGCAGGATATTTTCGCGACGGAAAATACCTACGCCGGGTCAACGCAGGTGATGTGGACCTACGATGGCAGCACCTATAACGCCAGCCAGCTGGCGATGGGCACCACTATCTGGTACGGCGGCGTGATTGCCTACGATAAAACCGGCGATGGCTATCTGGATCTGGCGTACGGCGATGCCGGCATGGACTCACTGACCTACCTGGTGAACAACAACGGCGTTCTGTCGCCGGACGGCACCGGTGGCGAAGGCGGTTTCTACGGTCAGTTCGATTCCGGGCGTGAAATCTCCGGCGTCGACCTGAACAACGACGGCACGGTGGATATCGTTCAGCACACCAACCGCAGCGGCGCGTACTCGTTAACCGTGATCAACAACAACGGCAACGGCACGCTCTCTATCGGTCAGAACCTGACCAACGTGTTTGTGGCAAACGCCTCGAATACCACCACGGCGGCGTCCATGACGTGGGCGGACTTCAACGGCGATGGCTACATGGATCTGTACCTGGGCAGCAGCTACAACAACAACGGCGGGGTGATCTACTACAACGACGGTACCGGGAAGCTCTCTGCCACCAAGAGCGCGGTGGAAGCCTCTAACGCCACGGCGGGGTATCTGTCGGTGGCGGTGGACTGGAACGGTGACGGGCAGATGGACATCATCAAGCTCAGCACCTACGGCGGCTCGCAGACGGCAACGCTGTTCACCAACAACGGTTACGGTTCCACCTGGACCTCCAGCCAGCTGGCGTCCGGTATTGCCTACGCGACCGGCGTGGCGGCGGTGGACTACAACTGGGACGGCGCGCAGGATCTGCTGGTCTCTCAGCAGAACGGCAAGGTGGTGCTGGTGCAAAACAGCAAAACCATTGCTGACGGCACCGCGATGCACCTGCACATTGTCGACAGCGAGGGCATCAACGCCTACTACGGCAACACGGTCAATCTGTACAACGCCGCGGGCGTGCTGGTGGCCTCGCAGATCATCAACGCCCAGTCCGGTATCGGGTCGAACGATACCTCTGCGCTGGTGAGCTTCTACGGGCTGGATCCGAATGAAACCTATTCGGCCGAGATCCTGAAGATCACCAACGGCGTGTCGGATAACGTCACCTGGAGCGGTCTGGAGGCGGGCAACGGCAAAGAGGGCTACGTCCTGACGGCCGAAGCGGCCACCGGCGGCCACAGCGGGACCATAACCGGGACCGGGTATAACGACACCTTTATCGCAGAGAACGGCACCTATACCTACAACGGCTCCGGCGGCTGGAATACCCATTCCGACTACGACACCTGGAGCAACACCGGCGGGATGGACGTGGTGGATTACCGGAATGCGACCTCCGGCGTGACCGTTGATTTGCGCCTCTCTACCGCGCAGGACACCGGGTTCGGAACGTCACGACTGCTCAACATTGAGGGGATCAACGGCTCGGACTTCGACGACGTCATTACCGGCAACAGCGGTGATAACCAGTTCGAAGGCCGCGGCGGGAACGACACCTTCAACATCGGCAGCGGCGGTCACGATACGTTGCTCTACAAGCTGATCAACGCCTCGGATGCAACGGGCGGTAACGGCCACGATGTGGTGAACGGCTTTACGGTCGGCACCTGGGAAGGGACCGCGGACACGGATCGCATTGATCTGCGCGATCTGCTCTCCGGCAGCGGCTATACCGGCACGGGCTCGGCGAGCTACGTGAACGGCGTCGCCATCCTGGACAGCAGCGCGGGCAATATCAGCGATTACATCCGCGTGGTGCAGAACGGCAGCAATACCGAGATCCAGGTTGACCTGGACGGCACGGGAGGTCAGTTCTCGCCAACCACGCTGGTGACCCTGAACGGCGTGCAGACGGATCTGGCGACGCTGCTGGCGAACCATCAGCTGTTAATTGCGTAAACCAACGCCGCGGGGAGCGATCCCCGCGGCCTTTTGCGTTTCTTTACATGAATAGCGATAACCCTATATTTCACATGATTATTTTGCGGGCTCGTTTAGAAAGTGTTCGATTTTTAATCATTCCGTAAGGGTATCATTTCAGTGCGAAATTACCGCTCTGGACAGGACGTAGCATTATGAAGACACATCCACAGTACGAACCCTGGCTGCAGGGCATGCTCATCATCGCGAGGCACTACCGGCTGGATTTCTCAGCGGAGCATGTTCGGGTCACGATTAACCATGAAAGCCAGTCTCCGCGCCAGCTGGTGCTGGAGGAGATGGCGCGCCAGCTTGGGCTGGGGATGCGTATGGTGGCGGCTGAAGCGGTATCCCTCGATCCGTGGCGCCTGCCGCTGCTGGCGGAATTCACCGGCGGACAGATTGCGGTCATTAACCGCATGGACAGCGAAGGCAACGTCAGCCTGCAGTTTAGCGGCGACGCGGGGCTGGAGACGACGCTGACGCGTGATGAGCTCGGGGCGCGGTTAAAAGGGCTGATGGTGTTGCGCCCGCTTGAATCCACGCCGGATGCCCGCGTGGACGACTACATCAAACCCTATGAGAAAAACTGGTTCTGGCAGCTGGCGCTGAAGGACTGGCGACGCTACAGCGACATTATGCTGGTGGCGCTGGTCGCCAACGTGCTGGCGCTCTCCGGCATGGTCTTCTCCATGCAGGTGTACGACAGGGTGGTACCGTCGCAGTCGGAAGCCACGCTGTGGGTCCTGTTTGGCGGCGTGATGATCGCCATCGTGTTCGAATTCATCATGCGCATGCTGCGCGTGCATATTTCTGACGTGGTGGGGAAGCGCGCCGACCTGCGTATCTCTGAACGCGTGTTTGCCCACGCGCTGCGGATTAAAAACGGCGCGCGCTCCAAATCAACCGGATCCTTTATCGCCCAGATCCGCGAGCTGGAGTCGGTGCGCGAGCTCATTACCTCGACCACCATTGCGGCGATTTCCGATCTGCCGTTCTTCCTGCTGTTCGTCTTTATTCTGTGGATGATTGGCGGCCCGCTGGTGCTGGTGGTCCTGCTCGCCGTGCCGCTGCTGCTCATCCCCGGCCTGCTGGTGCAGCGCCCGCTGGGGAAACTCTCCAGCGAAGGGATGCGTGAATCCGCCATCCGTAACGCCACGCTGGTGGAAGCGGTGCAGGGCATTGAAGACATCAAGCTGATGCGCGCCGAGCAGCGTTTCCAGAACCAGTGGAATAATACCAACGACGTTGCCGCCAGCGTCGGCATGAAGCAGCGCTGGCTGACGGGCCTGCTGCTCACCTGGACTCAGGAAGTGCAGTCCATCGTCTACGCGGTGGTGCTGCTGGTGGGCTGTTACCTGGTCATCAGCGGCGACATGACTACCGGTGCGCTGGTGGGAACCTCGATTCTGGCGTCGCGCACCATCGCGCCGCTGTCGCAGATCTCAGGCGTGCTTTCGCGCTGGCAGTCGGCAAAGGTGGCCCGCAAGGGGCTGGACGACCTGATGCAGCGCCCGATTGACGATCCGCAGCACGGCAAGAAGGTGCACAAAGCCCACCTGCGCGGCGACTATGCGCTTGAGGACGTCGGGTTTTATTACGACGAGGAAGAAAAACTCACCGTGCTCAACATCAGCAAGCTGCAAATCCGCGCCGGAGAGCGCGTGGCGGTGCTCGGGCGCAACGGCTCCGGTAAAAGCACGCTGCTGCAGCTGCTGGCGGGCATGCAGGAGCCGCAGCAGGGCAGCATCCTGCTCGACGATATTGCCCTCAATCATCTGGACCCGGCCGACGTGCGCCGCGACATGCAGCTGCTCAGCCAGCAGGCCCGGCTGTTCTTTGGCTCCGTGCGGGACAACATCCTGATGGGGAACCCGTTAGCCACCGACGATGAGATTCATCAGGCGCTGGTTAACAGCGGCGCGCTGGAGTTTGTGCGCAAGCAGAAAATGGGGCTGAACTACATCATCAACGAGGGCGGGGCGGGCCTCTCCGGCGGCCAGCGTCAGGCGCTGCTGCTGGCGCGAGCCCTGATTACCTCGCCGAATATTCTGCTGCTGGACGAGCCTACCGCCTGGCTGGACGAAATGAGCGAGAAGCAGTTTATTCAGCATCTTCACAAATGGCTGGGCAAACGCCGGACGCTGGTCGTGGCGACGCATCGCCTGCCGATTCTGGACCTGGTCGACCGCATTATCGTGCTGGAAAACGGTAAGGTGGTGATGGACGGCCCGCGCGATGCGATCCTGCATCAGCACGGCATGGCGCCGCAGAAAGCCGCGCAGCGCACCGTGACCATGAAGCCAGCGGCGGTTGCAGAGGAGGGCGCGGCATGAATGATTTCTCTCGTTTCAATAGCCGACTGAAGGAGCCACGCCTGCCGCGCTCGTCGCTGGTGGCATGGTCCCTGTTCGCCCTGCTGGCGGTGTTTATCGCCTGGGCAAGCCTGTTCCATCTGGATGAAGTGACGACCGGCAGCGGCAAGGTCATACCGTCTTCGCATGAGCAGGTCATCCAGTCTCTGGAAGGCGGCATCATTCACAGCCTGATGGTGCGCGAAGGCGATATCGTGGAACGCGGGCAGCAGCTCGCGCAGCTTGACCGGACAAAAACCGAGTCGAGCGTGCTGGAGAGCGAGTCTCGCCTGAATGCGGCGCTGGCGACCGCTGCGCGCCTGAAGGCCGAGGTGAACGACACGGAGCTCGCGTTTCCGGACGAGCTGGATGACGACGTTGAGCTGGTCAAACAGGAAACGGCGCTCTACCAGTCCCGTCGTGAAAGCCTCGAAAAAGGGCTGGCCGGGTTGCGTCAGGGCGCCGAGCTGGTGCAGCGCGAGCTGTCGTTAACTCGTCCTCTGGTGACCCAGGGAGCGGCCAGCAAGGTTGAGGTGTTACGTCTTGAGCGTCAAAAAAATGAGCTTGAGAATAAAATCACCGAGATGAAAAACCAGTATTACGTTCGCGCCCGTGAAGAGCTGGCAAAAGCCAATGCGGAGATTGAGGCCCAGCGTTCGGTGATGAAAGGGCGTGAGGACTCCCTGACCCGACTGACCTTCAATGCCCCGGTTCGCGGGATCGTGAAGGATATTGACGTCACGACCGTGGGAGGCGTTATCCCGCCGAACGGCAAGCTAATGAGCCTTGTCCCGCTTGACGATCAGATGGTGGTCGAAGCGAAAATCTCGCCGCGCGATGTGGCGTTTATCCATCCCGGCCAGAAAGCGCTGGTGAAAATTACGGCCTATGACTACTCCATTTACGGCGGGCTGGAAGGGGAAGTGACGATGATTTCGCCGGACACCCTGCAGGATGAGGTGAAAAGGGATGTCTACTACTATCGCGTCTATATCCGTACCGACAGTAACCATCTGACCAATAAGCAGGGTCAGGAATTTCCGGTCTTTCCGGGCATGATTGCCACCGTTGATATTAAAACCGGCAGCAAAACCATTCTGGATTATCTGTTGAAACCTCTGAACAAGGCAAAAGAGGCGCTGCGGGAACGATAGGGGAATGGCGTTCGGAACTCCGAACGCCTGCTGGATTATACGGTTGACGTCACGTTGTGAGCGTGGCGTCGCTCTTTAGGCACAACGTTGATGTAATGCGTAACATACGCAAAATATAAACCGGCATAATTTTCGACAAGGTCGATAAACGCCGGGTATATCGACATCCGACCATCACCACGATCTTTAAGATAACCCGCCTCTTGTGCCGATTTGACAATTCGGTTGACATGGATGCGCGAAACAAAAAATTCCTTTGCGAGCGTGCTGGCTGAATAGTCAATGACCGCACCGTGAGCGGATTTATTTTTCATGGCCTGCAGATAGATATAAAGCATAATCATGCGGCCGCCATCTTTATCAATAAATAACCCCACCTCAGGTAACACCTTTCTGAACGTTAATCCCCGAAAAAGATATTCAGCCGCGCGGCGGAAAAAGTTGTTTCTCAAAATATCATTATCCAGCAGGTTAACATTAATATTAAATGCCGGATAAAGAATGCTGACGGGCAAAAAAGCGCCGGACATATAGCGCTTAAGTTCATTGAGTCCTTTTTCGGTTGGCGCGATTCTCGTTTTGCGTCGGTCATCCGTGCAGCGCCAGGTCCTGATGCGCCCGGTGGTTCTCAGTATCGTAATGATCGCAATCACGCTGTTGGGGCTGGCTATTTTATAGCGAGAGCATAACTCTTTAATCTCTGAAACTGACTCGGCCTGATTTCCAAAAATAAAACAACACATGGAGAGGATAATGTTAAACCGTGATTCCTGCAGCATTGTCTTATAGAACAAAGGTTGTTTTTTGTAGATGGTGTCATTAATTGTGTAGTGCTCTAATATTGCCTCACCGAATCGCGGATTGTTCTTTATAACATCCCTTCGATGTAGCAAGGCCCTGGATGAGATGTGATTATCCATAGCATTTTTCTCGTATTTGAATGAGCCGATAGATGAAGTGTCCACTCTTCTTTTTCGGAATTTTCATTATACCCTGAGAATAAGATATTTGCCGTTGTTATTTGCAAAGAAAAGTATATTTAAACGACGGTGATTAACGCAAAGATGTTCCTGTGAGTTCAGCGGATAACTGTTTCTTACCCTGAGGCTGTACTGTAAAATTAATGTTTATAACAGGTGCGTTAAATTTTACGTATTCACAAATGGAAATGGCGCCTCAGTGCCCAGGAGCAGTTTATGACCCACACAATTTCTCTCAGAAATGAGGCGTGCGATGAACATAAATTTGTCATCTCCGCCTGCGGTTTTACGTTCCAGGGATATCGTCTGATCCTTAACCAGTACGGAATACAGGCTTCGCATATTCACTTTGACGGGGATGAGGTATCCCAACAGGATCTTGAAAATATCCTTATAAATCAGAGTGCTCATATTGTGGTGTTTCTCGGAAAAGGTATCGTCAGTCTCCTGGAGAGCCTGAAGAGACTGGCGTCCGTACTCAATGCACTTCCCGTTATTCGACGCGTCACCCTGTATGGCGACCTGCCGGATAGCTGGCTATATCGCACCCTGGGCACTCTTTTAAATAATAGCTATCAATTATCATTGATTCGACTGGCCCGCGTTTCAGATGTCATAACCTGTATTCATACACACCATCATGTTTTTAAAGATCGTTCGTACGTATTACGCGATCGCTACAAGGATAATTCTTCGCAAGAAACCGTAAAGTGGCTAACAAAAAGAGAAATTGACGTTTTATTAAATTTCTACCGCGGCATGTCCGTAAAAGAAATGTGCGACGAAATGGGGCTTTCTAATAAAACGGTTTATACCCACCGTAAGGAAGGCGTGCTGAAATTACGCTTAATTAAGCGGTGGCTAAACGATTCGCACAATTTCAGCGCGGAAAGACGTATCAAGCGGCGGAGCCAACATACGGATTTTACGGATAAAGAATCAGAAATTTTTAATGCATTATATAAAAAAGAGATCTTCCCCGCTTATCAGATCATTACCGATCGTGACAAAAAGGGCGTAGGCTTTGAGATACTGATCCGCTGGAATAAAAACGGTAAAATTGTCAAGCCGGCCAGTTTTCTCACGGATATTTCAAATCATGAGATATGGTTGAAAATAACGGCGTTAGTCATCCATGCCGCCGTGTCAGGGATTAATAAGTATAATGGAAAATACTATTTTTCTGTAAATATTCCGCCTCGTCTGGCTTCCGGAAATGCATTGCCTGATATGGCAAAGAAAGCTATCGACATGCTGCTCAAGCCGCAGTGGGCCGAAAAGCTGGTCTTTGAATTTGCTGAAGATATTGACGTGACGAAGGACAAAAGGATCCCTGAAACCATGCGGCATTTGCGTAATACGGGGTGTCGATTATTTCTGGATGACTGCTTCTCTAACCATCAAACCATGTTCCCGGTGCGGCAGGTGCATTTTGATGGACTCAAGCTGGATCGCGACATCGTTGAGCATTTTGTGGCAAACGACAATGACTATAACCTGATTAAAGCGATACAGATTTATAGCGACATGACCGGAACGGACTGTATTGCCGAGGGGGTTGATAGTGAAGAAAAGTTTGAAAAATTAGTCGCGCTGGGCGTCAAAAATTTTCAGGGGTATTATTTATCGCGCGCAGTGAAAGAGGAAGATTTAGACCGCATGGTCAGAATGTTTAGCTAAGAAAAATAAAGCCCCGAAGGGCCTTTTATTATTTTCGACCGAGCAGCAGGCCGAGAACAATACCGACCGCACCCGCTGCGACGAGGCCGGTAAGGGGATTATTTCTGACAGCTTCAGTAACGTCGGAAACGGCATCGCTGGCCTGCGCGGCATATTTTTTGGCCGCACCTTTTACCTGATGCTTTGGTGAATCAACGAATTCACCAAACTGCTGCTGCGCGGAACCTGCAAGCTCGTCAAATTTATTTTTAGCTTTATCTTCAGCAAACTGGGTGTTTTTATCAGTACCGAAATCAGACATTTTTGCCTCCTTTTGTTGATTATTAAAGGATAGCCGCTCTTTGTGGATGTGGGAGACGTTAGGCTAAATTCGGTACATATCAGGGCTGTTTTCGGATATATCTCTATACCGGGAACCCGTTATTTCTCATTGTCATCCTGACCGTAATACAGTTTCCCGATGCGAATCAGCGGGCGGCCCTGAGACTTACGATGCAGGTTACTGTCCCTGAGCGAATAAACGCACCCGCAGTATTCCTGCTGGTAAAACTGCTCCCGCTTGCTGATCTCAATCATGCGAGAGGAGCCGCCCTGTTTACGCCAGTTATAGTCCCAGTAAACCATACCCGGATAGCGCGCGGCAGCACGCTGGCCGCAGTCATTTATCTGCTGCATGTTTTTCCAGCGTGAGATCCCCAGCGAGCTGCTGATGACGCGGAATCCATTTTCTGCCGCATAGAGCGCCGTACGCTCGAAACGCATATCGAAGCACATGGTGCAGCGGACGCCGCGCTCGGGTTCCCATTCCATGCCTTTCGCGCGCTCAAACCAGTTATCGGTATCGTAATCGGCATCAACAAACGGCACGCCGTGTTTTTCCGCAAAGCGAATATTCTCCTCCTTACGAATGAGGTATTCCTTTTGTGGATGGATATTGGGGTTGTAGAAGAAAATCGTGTAGTCAATCCCCGAAGCCTGGATAGCCTCCATCACTTCACCCGAGCAGGGGGCGCAGCAGGAGTGCAACAGCAGCCTGTCGGCACCGTCTGGCAGGGAAAGTTGTGGTCGGATAAAAGGGGCTGTCGTCATGGCGTTCTGCAATATGTTTATGAAATTTATGGAAGGGTAGCATAAATTCATCATCTGTTGAGACGGGATCAAGGCAGGACAGAGCGACCCCGCGGGGCGGGATCATCTCGGGTACCACGTGTCGTTATTCGGCAAATTTCAGCAGCGCGTCGCCATCAAGACGATAGCGAACCCATTCGGACTGCGGCAGCGCGCCTATGCTCAGGTAAAAATCAATCGCGGGCTGGTTCCAGTCCAGCACGCTCCATTCAAGGCGGCCGCACTGACGTTTTACCGCGAGCTGCGCGATATGTTTCAGCAGCGCTCTTCCCGCGCCTTTACCGCGATACTCCGGGGATACGTACAGGTCTTCCATGTAAATCCCGTTGCGTCCGAGCCAGGTCGAATAGCTGGTGAAGAACACGGCATAGCCGGCAGTCTTGCCTTCACACTCCGCGATCAACGCTTCGGTTTTTGTGCCTGCGCCAAAGAGCGTTTCGCGGATCTCCTCCGGCGTGGTAACCACTTCTTCCGGCGCTTTTTCATACACCGCCAGCTCGTAGATCATGGCGTATATCGCCGCCGCATCTTCGGGGCGGGCCTGACGAATGGTGATGCTCATTATTTTCCCTGTGTTTTAGCCTGTGTTTCGATTGATGGCGTTAAGCATACGGAGTATTGTCCGAAGAATTAAGTGCAATGAAATCAACAAAAGATGAATATTATGCATCCGGTACTGAGGCGTCTTGATTTAAACCTGCTGCCCGTTTTCGACGCGATTTACCGCCATCGTTCCGTTCGGCTGGCCGCTGATGAGCTGGCGATGAGCACATCGGCACTGAGCCATGCGCTGTCGCGTTTGCGCATCACCCTTAATGACCCGCTCTTTTTTCGCGAAGGGCATCGCATGTCCCCCAGCGTGTATGCCAATCAGCTTGCGCCTTCCATTGCTTCCGCATTGTCGTTCCTCAACCATGAGCTGACCCCGCAGCCGGAGTTTGACCCGGCCAGCAGTACCGAAAGCCTACAAATTGGGATTACGGACTTTACCGCGCTGTGCATTTTCCCGGCGCTGATGCACAAACTGCAGCTTGCGGCCCCGGGTTTGCGTTTCGAATTGCGCTATCTGCCGCACAGCCTGGCGCTGACGGAACTGCTGGCGGGCGAAGTGGATCTCGCGCTGGGGTTCAGCACTCAGGATGATATCCGGCACCCGGAGCTGGAAGAGATCGACTGGTTTGAAGATGAGTATGTGGTCATCGGCAACGCGCGGCGGACGCGTCTGACGCTGGAGGATTATCTCGCGGCCCGACATCTGGTGGTGACGCCATGGAATGAGAAGCAGGGCGTTCTGGACGTGCGGCTCGAACAGCTGGGCTATACCCGACAAATTGCGATCAAAACGCCGTCGATGCTCAGCGCGCCGTTTATCGTTGCGGAAAGCGACCTGCTGATGGCGATCCCCCGTTTTGCCGCTGAGAAGCTGGCTGCGGCAGCGGACCTGAGGATTTTTCCTTTACCGTTTTCGATACGCACGTTTGAAGTGAAAATTTACTCGCATAAACGCAGCGGCCAGCGGGGGGCGACCCGCTGGCTTAAGGAGGAGCTGCAAACGCTGGCGCAGGCTGGCAGGGAACCGTAGGCCGGGCAAGCGCTGTGCCGCCCGGCAGAAATGGCGGTCAATAAGAGATAGTCACTTTAACGGCAGGTAGATATCGGTTTGCAGCGCATGTTCCGGCACTTCGTGAATAAAGTTGAGGTAGTGGAAAAATACCGGGGCATCGCGCAGCGTTTCGCCGCTGGCCGGTAGCCAGTCGCGAAACATCGCCCACACCGTGGCGGAAATGGTATCCAGAGACCCCGTGTGACGGCCAACAGCGTAACGTCCGCCGTCGATTTCGCCACTGCAAACCCCGAATTCATTTTCTGGTATCGCTTCAGAGATACTGCCGCAGATATCGAAACGAAAGGCGTCTGCGGGTGTGGTTGCCGGGTCATCCCAGGCAATGCCAAACGTGCTGCTTTCGTGTACTGGCGATAAGCCCGTGGTTTTACGCCATGCAATAAATTTCGCCGCGCTGTCATTAACCCGATCCGGGCTACCACGGTGCTGCAGCATTGCCACTTGGATCTGTGGGAAATCAACAATTTTAATTTCCATCGTTTTTTGCTCCTGGAAGGTCATTTTCGGTACGCGCTGGTGCCAGTTCAGCCAGTCCGGCTGCTGCCGAAACTGACGCGGGCTTTTTCCAAACGCGTTTCTGAAGGCGCGACTGAACGATTCAGGGCTCTGGAACCCGGCATCGAGCGCAATATCAATCACCTTATCCTGAGGATTAAACGCCAGTCGCCAGGACGCATGACGCAGGCGCAACCACTGAATATAGCGATACAAAGGCTGGCCGCTAAACGCCAGGAACTGCCGGTGAAAATGATAAGGCGAACAGCAGGCTAACGCGCTGAGCAACTCCAGCGTAAGCGGTTCATCGAGATGTTGGGCGATATAGTCGCACACCGTCGTGAAGCGCTCGCGGTAAGCCGTTTTGATTGCATCGTTCATTGCATCCTCCTGATGACCTACTTTGCCTCACCGAACGGCCAAAATCCTGACCGATCTTGCTGATTATGGAGAGGGTAGACTGGCGGTATATCATTGTGCGGCATTAATCGTTCCGTCGTACCTATGATACTGCTGAATGATGAATGAAGACTCACTTCCTATACTTATATTAGGTTTGTCATAATCCAAATTTTCTAAGCTACAAAAATTTATGAGAGGTAATAATGGAAAAGGACTTAAAGCCAGAACAAATCGAAATCATAAACCGTATTGTATTTGAGCAAATCGACAAGATGCAGGCCAGAGTAGCCGAAATAGTTGCTGAAACAGAGAGATCTACGCACCAGCAGCTGCAGGATAGCGGGATTGATATGACCGAATTTTATCCGGCTAATAAGGATTATTTGATGATGACTCTTGTTCAACACTTAATAGATCAGGTACATGGCGGCAATATGGTTCTTGCCCAAAAAATGATATCCATGGAAGCAAAACGGCTGAATATCAGCGTACATGTTGAGGCAGAGTAAATAATATCGAATAAGGAATAAATGAATGGGGTCATGTTTGTGAACAGACAAATTTCGTGAGTATCGCTGAGGCTATCAGCTGCTCGCCGCTAAAGTACGTCCAACAGCTGATAGTTTTTTTCAGTTCGCTTCATGATTTGCGCAAATTTCAGCGCAAAATTCCATAAAGGCTTCGACAGCAGCGGGGGGCAGTCGACGAGATGGCCGCGTGATATACAGCGGATAGGTTTCGCCTGGCCATTCCGGAAAAAGTTCGACCAGCATTCCGTCAGCGATCAATTGCGTGACGCTGAGTGAAAGTACCTGGGCAATACCAACACCACTTACGCAGGATTGCACCATCAGATCTACATCGGTTGTCGTCAAATGACCATGAGTATCAATAGCCAGTACTTCGCGATCGCGACGGAATTCCCACTCAAACGGTTTCCCGCGGCGAGGATCGATATACTGGATGCACTCATGCGTGACTAGTTCTTCAGGATGCGCAGGTCGACCATGCCGTTTCAGATATGCCGGTGATGCCACAGTGAGTACGCGCGTCTGAAAGAGCAATTTCGAAGAAATAGTTGAGGGGAGCTGTGGTCCGAAACGCACCGCAACATCTATACCCTCTGTCACAAGATCCCCTACGTCAGGCTGCTGCACTACTGTAAGTTCCAGTTCCGGGTGACGTTCGCGCAAAAGAGGTAGTTTCGGGGCCAAAATATAGCGAGCGAAGATTGGATTAACGCTGACCCGTAATGATCCTCGTACAGCAACGGCGGCACCGGATACGTAGCTTGCCGCAACTTCAATACCTTCAAGGTGTGGCGAGGCGCGCTCATACAAAGCCCGGCCTTCGTTCGTCAGGTTCATCGTACGCGTCGTACGGTTTAGCAAGCGCACTCCGAGCCTCTCTTCAAGACGATCTATCGATCTGCTCACGCCAGAAGCGGACAGTCCCAGCACCTCGCCAGCGCGGCTGAAACTACCCGCCTCGACAACTGCGGCCAACACGCTCAATCCTGACAGTAGCCTTCCGTCAAAACTCATAGAGACTCACCTTTGAATTTATTCAAATATAATTTGCATAAAACTACCTTTATCAAAAATGGTGCGCAACCTATTGTGTCAGCCAATTCGTTGCCGGGCGCTATTTTACCTGTCTCCGGCTGGGCGAACCTCGCAACGAACGGCATCACTTAACCCTGAGGAATACGAAATGACAACGACGCGCACTCTTTTTAAAGGCGGCATCATCCTTACTCTGGATGCCAATATTCCCAACCTCTCCGTGGGCGATGTTCTCGTCCATGGCGACCGTATCGCAGCAGTGGGTCCGGAACTGCAGGCGGATGATGCCCAGGTAATCGATGCATCTGGCCATATTGTTATGCCCGGCCTGGTGGATGCTCACCACCATATGTGGCTTGGCGTAATGCGCCGCATGATGCCAAATGTCGACGATCTTTTTGCTTACATCGATGTGGTCGCAGAGAAACTGGGCAAACATTATCGTCCCCTGGACATGTACCTAAGTACCAGGCTCACGGCACTTGCCTCACTGGACGCTGGTATAACTACAATCATTGATGCCTGCCACAACTCGCGCAGCCCCGAGCATACTGATGCAGCATTAGATGCTCTAAAGGAAAGCGGCATCCGTGCGTTACATATGGTCGGTGCAGCAATGGATAAAGAAGCTTCGTCGGCGCATTTGCCTGCCGAATTGGAGCGGCTGTCGCGAAGCTGGAATAGAAGTGACAGCCTGGTGCACGTTGGTCTGTTTGGTCAGCTCAATCTTGACTGGTGGAAGGTCGCTCGCAAACTCGACATGCGCATTCTGACCGAATTCATCGGCGATCTTGCCAATCTCGGCCCTGAGTTTGCCATGCCTGGCGTACTGGGCACACATAACATCTTCAATCACTGTTCGAGGGTTCCTCAGGATACGTGGAAGCTCCTGGCCGATTCAGGAGTGAACATCACGGTCAATCCACGGTCGGATGCGCTATTTGGCTTCGACGATGAAAGTTTTGCCTACCAGCAGGCTGTCGATCGCGGCTTGACCCCGGCACTGGGCATTGACCTTGATACTGCCTTTGGCAGCGATATGTTCGGGGAAATGCACGCTCTGTTCGGGCAACAGCGATCGGCTATGCGCTACCGTCGCTTCCGTGGTGAGGACAATGTGCCGTCACCCATCACGGCCGAGGACGTACTGAAAGCGGCAACTGTTAATGGCGCGCGTGCGGCCGGTTTGGAGGACCAGATTGGCACCCTTACGCCAGGCAAGCAGGCCGACATTATCATGGTTCGCACCAGCGGAGCCGCTGTTTTCCCGGTATCCAACGTAATTGCTACCGTCGTGCAGGCGATAGAGCGGTCTGATGTGGATACCGTGATGGTGGCCGGCCAGCTTCGTAAACGTGCGGGCAAGTTGGTGGATATTGATCTGGCGGCGCTCAGTACAGAGATAACCGTTTCTCGTGATTACCTGCTCAACGCCAGCGGCTATCAAATCGATCTTTTTAAAGCATCCTGATGACAGAGCGGCCTGATACACCGGGCCGTTCAACCCTCTTAATCATATTTCATAAAGGATAATGACATGGGAGCCCTCGCCATTAAGCGGTTTGCGGAGGATAACACCCCGCGCGTCCTGCTTCCCCGCCCGGCAACGGGCGTTATTGCCGCACTTTTCTTTGGCTATCTGGCAGTCGGACTGCCGCTGCCGGTGATTCCATTGTTCATCCATGGCCATCTCGGCTTCAGTAACCTCGTGGTGGGACTGGTGATCGGCATCCAGTTTCTGGCCACCGTCCTGACCCGCGGCTATGCCGGACGGGTTACAGACCAGCAGGGCGGTAAACGTTCTGCTCTTCAGGGAGCAATCCTTTCAGCGGTAGCAGGGGCGCTGTATCTGGTGGCTTCGGTAACTGATTTATCGCCTGCTGCAACCCTTTGCATTGTTATCGCAGGTCGTCTGATGGCCAGTTTTGGCGAAAGTCAGTTCGTGACGGGATGTGTGTCCTGGGCCATTGCCTCAGTTGGCCCTCAGCGCGCCGGTATGTCCATGTCCTGGACCGGCATCGCGATGTTCGCGGCGCTGTCGATTGGTGCTCCTGTTGGCATGGCGTTATATCAGCATTACAGCCTCACAATGGCGATGATTGCCTGTATTGCTGCACCGATGTTGGCCGCTCTGGTTGCATTTTGTACCCCATCATATATATCGCCAGGAGGTCCGCGACTGCCATTCCATCGCGTAGTAGGGCGCATCTGGCGCGAAGGGCTGGGATTAATGCTTCAGGGCGTTGGGTTGTCAGGACTAACCGCTTTTGCCTCGCTGTACTTTGCGGCACATCACTGGCAGAACGCCGGCCTGGTGATGACTGCGTTTGGACTGGGTTTTATTTTCGTTCGCCTCTCCCTGGGGCATCTGCCAGACCAAATAGGCGGCTATCGCGTTGCGGTTTGGTCACTGGTGGTTGAAGCGCTAGGCCAGGCAATGTTGTGGTTGGGTTCAAACGAGTGGATGGCACTTGCAGGTGCTCTGGTTACCGGACTGGGCTGTGCGCTGGTTTTCCCCGCACTGGGCGTCGAAGCCTTAAGACGTGTTCCACAAGCCAACCGCGGCAGTGCAATGGGCGCATTCGTTGCATTTCTGGATGTCGCTTATGGAATCGCCGGGCCGGTAGCTGGCCTGATCGCCGGTCAGTTTAGTTATGCCGCTGTATATCTGTCTGGCGCGGTCTGTGCGCTGCTGGGGGCACTGATTGCGAGCGCGTCCCGCATGCAGCAATCCTGAATAAACATTCGAGCCGGCAGCCTTTGCTGTCGGTTTACTAATCTGGAGAAATTATATGTCACGCATTTTCATCTCCGGTTCGTCCACAGGCCTGGGTCTGATGGCAGCCGAACTGCTGGTTCAACAAGGACATCAGGTTGTGTTGCACGCGCGTAATGCGAACCGTGCAGAAGATGCGCAACGCTCCTTACCCCAGGCTGAAGCCGTCGTTGTCGGTGACCTGGAGACAATGGAAGGTGCCAGGCAAACGGCATTGCGTGTCAACGCCCTGGGACCCTTCGATGCCGTCATCCACAATGCTGCCGTTGGCTACAATGAAGCGTATCGCGTGACCCGCGACGGGCTGCCGCACGTTTTCGCGATCAACACGCTCTCGGCTTACATCCTCACCGCGTTGATTGAACGTCCACAGCGCCTCGTCTATCTGAGTTCGGGTATGCATCATCATGCCCGGGCAAACCTGGATGATATTCTCTGGCGCAAACGTCGCTGGAGTGGGTCCGACGCCTATGCGGAGAGTAAATTGCACGACGCTATGCTGGCTTTTGCTCTGGCGCGTCGCTGGCGTGATGTGCGTAGTAACAGCCTCGAGCCTGGCTGGGTGCCGACAAAGATGGGGGGGCCGCATGCCCCGGACGATATGGACCAGGCGCACCTGACCCAGGCCTGGCTTGCCTCCAGCCGTGATTTTGAGGCTGACGTAACGGGGAAATATTTCTACCACATGAAGCGCATGACGGCTAATCCGCAGGCGCACGACGTCGCATTGCAGGATCGTCTCATTAATATTTGTACTGAGATTTCAGGGATAGCGCTGCCGGAGTAATACGTAACGTTAACGAAATGCGCATTAACCATAAAAAACAGAGTGTTTACATTTCAAGGATAAAATAGGTACCATACCCCCCTATAGTATCAGGAGGGCGTATGCCGCATTCACCCGAAGATAAAAAACGTATTCTTACTCGCGTCCGCCGCATTCGGGGTCAGGTTGATGCCCTTGAACGCGCGCTGGAGTCGGGCGACCCCTGTCTGGCCATCCTGCAGCAAATCGCCGCCGTGCGCGGGGCTGCCAATGGCCTGATGGGCGAAATGGTTGAAATTCACCTCAAAGATGAGCTGGTGACGGGGGAAACCACGCCGGATCAGCGAGCCGTACGCATGGCAGAAGTCGGCCATTTGCTGCGCTCTTATCTAAAATAAACCCACACACCTGACAAAAAGGGAAGACATGATGAAATCTCGCGCTGCAGTTGCATTTGGTCCCGGCCAGCCGCTGAAAATCGTTGAAATCGACGTGGCACCGCCGAAGAAAGGCGAAGTGCTGATCAAAATCACCCATACCGGCGTGTGCCATACCGATGCGTTTACGCTCTCCGGTGACGATCCGGAAGGCGTCTTCCCGGCGGTGCTGGGTCATGAAGGCGGCGGGATTGTGGTGGAAGTGGGCGAGGGCGTGACCAGCCTGAAGCCTGGCGATCACGTTATCCCGCTGTACACCGCGGAGTGCGGCGAGTGTAAGTTCTGTAAATCCGGTAAAACCAACCTCTGCCAGGCGGTTCGCGCCACTCAGGGGAAAGGGCTGATGCCGGACGGTACCACCCGTTTCTCCTATAACGGCGAGCCTGTTTACCACTACATGGGCACCAGCACCTTCAGCGAGTACACCGTTTGCGCGGAAATTTCCCTGGCGAAGGTGAACCCGCAGGCGCCGCTGGATAAAGTCTGCCTGCTGGGCTGCGGCGTGACCACCGGTATTGGCGCGGTGCATAACACGGCAAAAGTCAAAGAGGGCGACACCGTGGCGGTGTTCGGTCTCGGCGGCATTGGTCTGGCGGTGATTCAGGGCGCGGTGCAGGCGAAGGCCGGGCGTATCATCGCGGTCGACACCAACCCGGAGAAATTCAGGCTGGCGGGTGAAATGGGCGCGACCGATTTCGTTAACCCGAAAGATCACGATAAACCGATTCAGGACGTCATCGTTGAGATGACCGACGGCGGCGTTGACTTCAGCTTCGAATGTATCGGCAACGTGAACGTGATGCGTTCCGCGCTGGAATGCTGCCACAAAGGCTGGGGCGAGAGCATCATCATTGGCGTGGCCGGCGCGGGCCAGGAGATTAAAACCCGTCCGTTCCAGCTGGTCACCGGTCGCGTATGGCGCGGTTCCGCGTTTGGCGGCGTGAAGGGCCGTACCCAGCTTCCGGGTATGGTTGAAGATGCTATGGTCGGCAAGATTCAGCTCGATCCGTTCATTACCCACCGTTTGCCGCTGGAGCAGATCAACGACGCGTTCGATCTGATGCACGAAGGAAAATCCATCCGTACCGTCATTCATTTCGGCGACAAGTAACTCTTCTGCCAGCGGTTTTTCACCGCTGGCGTTTCTTTAATAATCTTCTCTAAAGTGTGACCAGTGCGGCGTTTTTAGCCGTAATCTAAATCTCTGCCGTGCCGATGACTATTTAACAGGCGTGTTTTTACGCATCTTACCTACAAGAGAGTCGACGGTCATGGACAACACTACTTCGATGCAGGCGCAGCGCAAGCTGAGCTTCTTGCATCACATCAGGCTGGTTCCGCTGTTTTCCTCCATTCTCGGTGGCATTATTCTTCTGTTCGCCTTGAGCTCGGGTCTGGCGGGGTATTTCCTGCTGCAGGCCGATAACGATCAGCAGGATGTCACATCCGAAATTCAGGTGCGTATGGGGCTGTCGAACAGCTCAAACCATCTGCGTACCGCGCGTATTAATCTGATCCACGCCGGTGCGGCAAGCCGCATCGCGGAGATGGATGCGATGAAGCAGAACATCAGCGAGGCGGAAACGCGCATTAAGCAGTCCCAGGAGAGCTTTACCGCCTATATGAATCGTGCCGTGCGTACCGCTGAGGGTGCAGCGCTGGATGAGGATCTCAAGGCGCGGTACGACGCCTATATCGCGGGCATGCAGCCGATGGTGAAATTCGCCAAAAACGGCATGTTCGAAGCGATTATTAACCACGAAAACGAAACGGCGCGTCCGCTGGATGACGCTTACAACGCCGTGCTGCTGAAGGCGATCAAGATCCGCACCGAGCGTGCCAATGCGCTGACGGCGCAGGCGCACAGCCGCACGCAGCTGGGCCTGATGTTTATGGTGGGCGCGTTTGCGCTGGCGCTGGTGCTGACGGCGATGACCTTTGTCGTTCTGCGCCGTACGGTCATTAATCCTTTGCAGCGTGCAGCGAAACGTATCGAGAATATCGCCAAAGGCGACCTGACGATGCCGGACGACGTGGCCGGGCGCAGCGAAATTGGCCGCCTGACGCGCGATCTGCAAACCATGCAGCACTCGCTTGAAAACACGGTGGGCACCGTACGTCAGGGGGCGGAAGAGATCTACCGCGGCACGAGCGAGATTTCCGCCGGTAACACCGATCTCTCTTCGCGTACCGAACAGCAGGCTGCGGCCATTGAGCAAACCGCCGCAAGCATGGAACAGCTTACCGCGACGGTGAAACAGAACGCCGATAACGCCCATCATGCCAGCAAGCTTGCGGAAGATGCCTCCGGGAAAGCCAGCCGCGGCGGCCAGATGGTCTCAGGCGTGGTCAAAACCATGGGCAATATCTCCACCAGTTCGAAAAAAATCTCCGAGATCACCGCCGTCATCAACAGCATTGCGTTCCAGACCAATATCCTGGCGCTTAACGCGGCGGTAGAAGCGGCGCGGGCGGGCGAGCAGGGGCGCGGTTTTGCCGTGGTGGCAAGCGAAGTCCGAACCCTTGCAAGCCGCAGTGCGAATGCCGCAAAAGAGATCGAAAGCCTGATTAACGAATCGGTGTCGCTGATCGACCAGGGCTCCGGTGAGGTTGTGGCTGCCGGTAACACCATGAATGAAATCGTCGAAGCGGTTAAACGCGTGACCGACATCATGCTGGAGATTGCCGCCGCGTCCGATGAGCAGAGCCGCGGTATCGTGCAGGTGAGCCAGGCGATTTCTGAGATGGATAAAGTGACCCAGCAGAACGCCTCGCTGGTGGAAGAAGCCTCTGCGGCCGCCGCGTCTCTGGAAGAACAGGGCGCGCGTTTGACCGAGGCGGTCGGCGCGTTTCGTCTGAGCAGTACAAAGCCAGGCCGCGCGGTGATGTCTGCGCCAGTATCGAAGAACGCGCCGTTGCGTCCGGCGGCGACGGTTTCCGGGGATAACTGGGAGACGTTCTGAGTCGCCACCGGGCAAAAAAAGGGACCTTTCGGTCCCTTTTTCACATCTTATTGCTTATCGGGTAACGCGTACGCGATAACGTAATCCCCGCGATCCGGCGACTGTCGGGCGCCCCCGGCGTTGATGATGATGTACTGCTTACCGGTTTTCGGCGACACGTAGGTCATCGGGCCGGACTGGCTGCCGATCGGCAGACGGTCTTTCCAGATCTCTTTCCCGGTGGCGGTATCAAACGCGCGCAGGTAGAAATCCTGCGTGCCGGCGAAGAACAGCAGGCCGGACTGGGTAGAGAGTGATGCGCCCAGCGTCGGCATGCCGATTGGGATTGGCATGTGCATACGAATGCCCAGCGGCCCGGTATCTTCCACCGTGCCAACAGGCACCTGCCACACCAGCTTGCCGGTTTTCAGGTCAACGGCCGACATGGTGCCAAACGGCGGCTTCTGGCACGGAATGCCCAGCGGCGACAGGAAGCGTTCGCGCATCGCGCCGAACGGTGTGCCGTCCATCGGTACGATGCCCATCTCGATGCCGCTGGCGTTTTTCGCCACGTTAGCGCGCGGCACCATGTAGTTTGCCAGGCCCAGGCGCATATCGTTGACGAACATCAGGCTGTTGTTCGGGTCAACGGAGACGCTACCCCAGTTCATCCCGCCGAGTGAGCCAGGGAACTGCAGGGAACGGTCGAGACCCGGCGGGGTGAAGACGCCCTGATGACGCATCTCTTTAAACTGAATGCGGCACAGCAGCAGGTCGACAGGCGTCGCCCCCCACATGTCGGATTCGGTCAGCGTCTGGTTGCCAATCATCGGCATGCCAACGGAATACGGCTGGGTCGGCGAGTAGCGTTCACCCTCAACGTTACCCGCCGGAACGGGACGTTCTTCTACCTTCGCCACCGGCTTGCCGGTTTCGCGGTTAAGCATGAAGATCATGCCCTGCTTGCTGGTCTGCACCAGCACGGGCGTGGTGCCGCCCTTACCGTCGGGCAGGTCGTACAGCAGCGGCTGGGAAGGCAGGTCAAAGTCCCACAGGTCGTGATGGGTCGTCTGGAAATGCCAGCGCACCTGACCGGTGGTCGCGTCGACGGCGACGATGGAGGAACTGTACTTATCGTCCAGCGCGGTACGTTCGCCCGCCCAGAAGTCCGGGGTGGCGTTGCCGGTTGGCAGGTAGATCAGGTTCAGCTTAGCGTCGTAGGACATTGCTGACCAGACGTTCGGCGTGCCGCGGGTGTAGGTCTGGCCTTCCGGCGGCAGGCCGGTCAGTTTTGGATTACCCGGATCCCACGCCCACGCCAGTTTACCGGTGTGAACGTCGTAGGCGCGCACCACGCCCGGCGGTTCGCCGGTGGAGTAGTTATCCGCGACGCGACCGCCGACGACAACAACATTGCCTGCGACCAGCGGCGTGGAGGTCTGCTGATAATACCCGGGCTTGATCTCGCCCATGCCGACGCTCAGATCCACGGTGCCATGGTCACCGAAGTCTTCGCAGACCTTGCCGGTATCCGCGTTGATGGCAATCAGGCGGGCGTCGGTGGTCGGCAGGAACAGGCGGCGAGGGCATGCCGCAGGCGGTGTCTCTGCCTGTGACGTTGTCACGCTGGAATGGTCTTCAAAATAGCCCAGACCGCGGCAGCGCTGCCAGTTAGGCGCCGTGGCTTTGGAATCGTAGCGCCATTTTTCTTTGCCGGAATCCACGTCCAGCGCCAGCACTTTACTGTACGGGGTACAGACGTACAGCGTGTCGCCAATCTGCAATGGCGTGTTCTGATCTTCCGCGCCGGAGCCGTTGCTCTGCGGAATATCGCCGGTGTGCGCAACCCACGCGACTTTCAGATCGCGGACGTTTTGCTTGTTAATCTGGTCCAGCGCGGCAAAACGGTCGCCGTGGGTGGTATTACCCCAGTGCGCCCAGTTCTTTTGCTGCTCGCCGGGGGCGACGGGTTTCACCGGAACGGGCTCGTTCGCTGCCACGAGGGTCTGCGGCTTAAACATCCAGCCCAGGCTGACCAGCATCGCCACCGCGAGCACGGCCGCGACGCCAAAAGCGGGCGCCTTGTTCGCAACGCTGTGGTTTGCCGCGCGCAGGAAAGGCCAGACGATGGCGCAGAGGAAGGCCAGTACGGCAAAGGTAAACAGGCGAGAGAAGAGCGGCCAGAAATCCCAGCCCGCATCGCCTACCGCCCAGAACAGCGAGGCAATAAAGGCGATGGCGTAAAGCACGATCCCGCTGCTGCGATTGAGGAAAATCAGGATCGCGGCAATCACCATCACCATGCCCATTATCAGGAAGTATCCACTTCCGCCTACGGTGACGAGCTTAAAGCCCAGCCCGCCGACTGCCAGACCGATGAGCAACATCAGTCCGGCAAGGAGCCACTGCAGGATACGCGGTATCCCACGTGGCGCGCTGCCAAATGCCATTTCTGTCTCCTTAAGATCCCCCCGTCGCTGGGTGTGTACCAGTTGGGTAATAAATGCGGAGGGAAGAATGATTAATACGGGTGAATTCGGGGTTGTAAAATTATTTACGAACCATTTGGTGAATTCGTCGCTATGATAAAACTGTTAAATTGTTTTACGCAATTGTTAATGAATGATTTCGCATTAATTGATTAGCGCGCAAGACGGCCCCTCTCCCTTGAGGGAGAGGGCTGGGGTGAGGGGGAACATACGGCTGTGGTGGTCATTCCGTTCACTTTATGTTTCTTGCTACTCTGTAACGACATGGCCTGTGAACGTGCCAGGGCGGCTCAATCGCCACCGCCCTGGCAACCCGGGCTCCCGGCGGTAAATCGCCGCTTCGCGGTGCCCTCAGCTTATTTCTTCAGGCTATCGGGTCGGGCATGAGCCTGCATCCCTGCAGGCCACGCCCTCTCGGCGCATCCCTGCGCCTCGCCCCGGCCTTGCGGAAACGCTTCGGCGATTTACAGCCGGACCAGAGCGTCGCTGTAAGTTCTTCATTTTCCTGAGGCAATATTTATCGCTTCGGGTGGAAAAATGGCTGGTGAACCCTCGCCCCGTTGGGGAGAGGGTTAGGATGAGGAGGGCGAAAGTTGTCAGACCGGCATTGATTTACGGATAGCGCTCAGCAGCGTCTGCGCGCCCGTTGAAAGCGGCGTGTCTACGCGGGTCAAAATGCCGATAGGTTCACCGGGGCCGGGGGAGGTAATCGGCAGGGCGATCAGCGTTCCCTGGCGTAAATCGTCTTTCACCGCACCGGAGGGGACGAACCAGACGTAGTCATAATCCAGCGTAAGCTGGCGCGAAAGCGAGGCCGACAGCGTTTCGATACACCCTGAGGGCAGCGTACACCCCTGCATTTGCAGCAAGGTTTCGGCGGTCTGGCGGGGAACGGTTCCTTTTGGGCAGACCACTACCGGCCACTCCATCACGCGGCTTAACGTTACCGTGTCCTGCAGCAGGGGGTGATCGGGACGAACCACCAGCTTCAGAGACTCCAGGAACAGCAGTTCATAGTTGAGGCCGCCCATCAGCTCAGGGTCGGACATGCGGCCGATTCCGAGATCCAGTTCGCCGGATTTCAGCCCCGCGAGCAGCATGGTGTTATTCATGGTGGCGACCTGAATCGTGGTATGCCGCTGCTGCTTGTGGAACTGGCCGATAACGGGCGGAAGAATGCCCAGCGCCGCGGTAGGCAGAGCGCCCACGCGCACCACCTCACTGGATTGCTCTTCTTTTCGGTGCAGGGACTGGCCAGCGGTATTGAGCGCATCCAGCACTTTAACGGCGTGCGTGAGGAACTGTTCGCCCACGATGGTAAGCTGCGCCCCCAGCCGGCCGCGGTCAAAAAGACGGGCACCGGTCAGCTGTTCCAGCTCGTTGAGGGTTTTTGAGAGCGCAGGCTGGCTCAGGTTGAGAGTTTCAGCCGCACGCCCCAGCGTTCCCTGTTGAGCGACGGCCACAAATGTATGCAAATGGCGCAAGCGTATGCGCTGACTGAACAGACCATTTTTTTCCATAGGCGATGTTAAAAACAGAGCGATGCGGGTGACAAGTTAAGTTGTTTAATTTTGATAACCTGATAGCAAAATATTTTTAACATTTGATCTGTTTGAGTTACAACATGTTTTTTGGCGGGGGAATAAAAGCGAACATCCTTGTTCGTTTATTGCTCACTGCGGAGGGGTATCGTCTACCGGTTTAGATCACGCCGTCGCCGCCATCGGAGCACCACACCTGGCCGGACGTAAATGAACATTCATCCGAGGCCAGCGTGACGTACAGCGGGGCAATCTCGACGGGCTGGCCCGGACGTCCCAGCGGGGTGTCGCCACCGAACTCCTTCACTTTTTCCATCGGCTGCCCGCCGCTGGACTGCAGAACCGTCCAGTAAGGGCCAGGAGCAACCGCGTTGACGCGAATGCCTTTCGGACCCAGCTGCTTGGCTAAGGATTTGGTAAACACCGCCAGACAGGCTTTCGTCTGGGCATAGTCCAGCAGCACGGGGCTGGGCTTCACCGCCTGAACGGAGGAGGTATTAATGATAACGGACGACGCTTTCAGGTGGCGCAGCGCCGCCTTGGTGATCCAGAACGGAGCGTAAACGTTGGTTTTAAACGTTGCGTCAAAATCTTCCGTGGTCAGTTCCTCAAGCGATTCACGGAACTGCTGACGGCCGGCGTTGTTGACCAGAATGTCCAGCCCGCCCAGTTTCGACACGGCTTCTTCGACCAGATTCTGACAGAAGGTTTCGTCCCGGACGTCACCCGGCAACGCGATGGCCTTGCGGCCTTCCGCTTCGATCAGCTCGATGACCTCAGCGGCGTCTTTTTCCTCTTCAGGCAGGTAGTTAATGGCAACGTCAGCGCCTTCACGCGCATAGGCGATAGCGACCGCGCGACCAATCCCGGAGTCTCCGCCGGTAATTAGCGCTTTTTTGCCGGCAAGGCGGCCATGTCCTTTATAGCTTTGTTCCCCATGGTCGGGTACGGGCTGCATTTCGGATGCCAGTCCCGGCGGCGTCTGCGGCTGTTCCGGGAACGGGGGCTGCGGGTAAGCGTTCGTACGTTGTTTAGTATCACTCATAGCTGACTCCTTAAGCCAAGGGGTGAGATTTGATGGATAACTGCAGCGTTAACGCTTCGCTGAATTATTTCTGCAAACGATCAACACGTACGACGGCAGGAGATGATTTTTTATCAAGCGAACCGTTGATACTAATCATCTGGTCGGGTTTTACCGTTCTGCCGTCGAAGACTGCCTGGGGAATAATAACGTCGATTTTTCCGGTTTTATCCTGAAATACAAACTTATCGCCGCTACCGTCAATAAGATTGCCGCGTAATGAAATTGTCGCACCATCGTGCAATTCTTTTGCCTGCCTGATGGTCATAATACGCGCGTCGTCGGTTCCGCGATATCCGCTATCAAGCGCGTGGGGAGGCGGTGGCGCTTCGCCTTTTTGTAAACCCCCGTTATTATCTGCCCATGCGGCCGGAACCAGAAATATCAATAAAGCGGAAATAAGTGATAATTTCATCCGATATCCTTCATTTTGCGTGTCTTGACTTATTAAGTATTGTTGCTATTCCTTTATGTGGCAAATGTGATAAGTCCTAAAAACATTCGCGTTAGAAATCAAAATTATCGGATAATAAGCGAAACGGTGACGATGGCCATGAAGCGTGAAAATGAAAAGTTACCCGGGATAGATGAGAGTTATCGTTTGCTGACGTTTGAATACGCGTTTCGTCAGGTGGGTTTTATTGTTCTGCTGGGTATTATCGTCGCGGCGATTGCCGGTCTGTTTTCAAGCGGAATGGTTAGCGACACGGTCAAAACGAATTCCGCTAAATCACTCACCATAGACTATGAACGCTTTGGACGACGGGAGACAGAGACGCGGATGGCGCTCGCGTTTCCGGTGCAGGACGAGGGGAAGTATGTCCTCAGCATGACCAGCGAGAGCAGCGATGCGTATGAGCCAGGCAGCGTCTGGCCGCAGCCGGACGCTATGTTCAGCCGCGGGAAGACTCTCTATTTTGTCTATAACAACCTGAAAAAAACAGACAGCTTCTCCGTGTTGCTCTTCACGACACCTTCCAGAGCCGGTAAATGGAACACCGTCATCCGCGTCAACAGCGAGCCGGAAATTAACATCTGGCAATTTATTTACCCCTAGGAGGCTGATATGGATATGGTCTTTCGCGCGCTGACTATTTATCTGTTTCTGGTGGTGGTATTTAAAGTGGCCGGGCGTCGCGCGCTGCTGCAGATGACCAGCTTCGATCTCATTCTGCTCCTTATAATTAGTGAAGCCACGCAGCAGGCGCTTCTCGGACAGGATTTTTCCGTTACCGGTGCGATGATTACCATTACCACGCTGGTGGTGGTGGATATTATTTTCGGACTAATGAAGAAGTATTTTTCGCCGGTGGAGAATATTCTGGATGGCACTCCTGTTATTCTGGTGGAGAACGGCGTGCCGTTAGCCGATAAACTGAAAAAAGTCGACGTGTCCTGTGATGATATTCTGGTGTCAGCGCGCCAAAATAATGGCATTACGGAAATAAGCGACATTAAATATGCCATACTTGAGCGCAATGGCCATATTTCAATCATTCCTTTCGAGAAATAAGAGGCGGCAAGATGAGCAATCTTTTTCACGACAGCAATAATACCGTGGGTGAACTGACGAAAAAGCTGGCGAGCAAATTAACCGATCTCGGGCTTCGCTTAACCACCGCGGAATCCTGCACGGGCGGAAAGCTCTCGGTGGCGCTTTGCGCAGAGGAAAACACCGCCGAATTTTATGATGTTGGGCTTGTCGTGTTCAGCGATGAAGCTAAAGCGCGGATCCTCGGCGTGCGTCCCGAGACGCTGGAGCGGTTTACGGCCGTGAGCGAGCAGACGGTAACCGAAATGGCCGCCAGTATCCGCGACATCGCCCAGGCGGATATCAGCATCGCCATCAGCGGCTACGCGGGCCCGGAAGGGGGCGACGACGGCACGGCGGCGGGGACGGTCTGCTTTGCGTGGAACATACGCGGCGAGACGAAGACCCGCACCGTGCTTTTCTCCGGTGACTGTCAGGACGTGGTCGAAAAAGCGGTGCATTACTCGCTGGCTGAACTGGTGACAACCTTGTCGGACGGGAATAACGGATAAACTCAGGTGGAGGTTCTATGGCTGTCATAGTGATTACCGGCGGGACGGCGGGCGTGGGAAAAGCCACGGCGCTGCACTTTGCAAAGGCGGGTTACGACGTGGGGCTCATTGCCCGCGATGAAGCCAGCCTGCACTCTACCCAGGAGGAGCTACGGCGCTTTGGCGTTAATGCCCACGCCGTGCAGGCGGACGTCGCCGACAGCCAGGCGGTAGTGGATGCCGCTAACGAAATTGAGTATCGCCTCGGCGCGATTGATATCTGGGTGAACAACGCGATGGGGGCCGTGCTGGCACCGTTTCGTACCCTCACGCCGGACGAGTTTCGGCGCGTGACTGAGGTGACGTACCTCGGCTACGTCAACGGCACCCGCGCCGCGCTCGAGCTTATGGTTCCGCGCGACAGGGGGGTGATTATCCAGGTAGGTTCCGCGCTGGCCTACCGTTCCATTCCGCTGCAGTCAGCCTACTGCGGGGCAAAAGCGGCGATCCGTGGGTTCACCGATGCGGTGCGTACCGAGCTGATGCATGAGAACAGCCGGGTTCAGCTTTCGATGGTCCAGATGCCGGGGCTCAATACCCCGCAGTTCGAATGGGCGAGGAATAAGTTCGCCTGGGCGATGCGCCCGGTGCCGCCGGTCTTTGAGCCTGAGGTGGCCGCCAGCGCCATCTTCAGGGTGGCGCAAAAGCCGGTGCGCGAGCTGTGGGTAGGCAGCAGCACCATCCAGTCCATCGTCGGGCAATTTTTCTTCCCCGGTTTTCTTGACCGGCTGATGGTGAAAAAGGCGTGGGAAGGCCAGATGACCGACGATCTCAACGCGCCGGATCGCCGGGACTACCTCGACCAGCCGGTTAACGATCTGCATAAAATCCATGGCCGCTTTACTGACGAGGCGAAAACCCGCGCGCCGTCCGTCACCTCCGGCATGCCGGGGAAAGTGGCCCTTGGCGCCCTCGCGGTGGCGGGAATAGTGCTGACGCGTCTGATAACTCGCCGGAAACCGTAGTCAGCGCAGCGCGCTACGGTGCGTCCAAAACCAGCGATAGCCGTAGCCGCCAAGGCTGAGCTGAACGGTTTTACCGCAAATCAGCGCGTCATCGTAGCGCTTGTCCTCGAGACAGGCGGTCCAGGTGGCGTTGCGGATCCCTTTGGCGGTGAAATGCACCGGCTGGTCGCTGAAGTTGACGAAGGTCAGGATGCTGCGCTCGTCGGTCTCGTAATAAAGCCCCAGTACCGCGTCATCATCGATTGCGATCAGGCGAAAGGGCGCAACGGCTATTTCGGGGAACTCCGAGCGGGTAGTGGCAATATCGATGATCCGGTGCAGAAGCGAGTTGTGGTGAAGCAGCGAATCGGAGACGTTGACTTTCTGATAGCGGTAAGGGCCATGGTCGATAATCGGCGCGATAAATTTTTCCGGGTCGGCTGCAGAGAAACCGCCTCCTTGCGATCCTGCCCACTGCATCGGGGTGCGGACGGCGTAGCGCTCCTCCAGATCCAGGTCATCACCCATGCCTATCTCGTCGCCGTAGCGCATCACCGGGACACCCGGCAGGGAAAACAGCACCGCGTGGCAGAACGCCAGCCGCTTCCGATCGCCGTTGAGCATCGGGGCCAGGCGGCGGCGGATCCCGCGCTGATAGACGTTCATCTCCTCATCAGGGGCGAAGGTATCGAGGACAAACTGTTTGTCTTTCTGACTGATGCCTTCCAGATCCAGCTCGTCGTGATTGCGCAGCCAGTTGGCAAAACAGCAGGCATCAGGCGGGACGATCATCTTCTTCACCGCATTGCGCAGCGGGCGGGCGCTTTTGCGGGCCAGGCTGACGTAGAAATACTTGTTGAGCCAGAAATTGAGTACCAGATTCAGACGGTCGTTATTGCCGAAGTAGTCTTTATAGGCCTCAACGTCTACGTCAACTTCGCCCAGCAGGATCGCGTCCGGATTGCGCTCTTCGATAAGACGCCGCATATGTTCGAGGATCCACAGACCCTTTTTTTCATCGCCGTTTCCCGCCTGCGTGGTGAGGTGGGACGCGGCGTCGAGGCGAAATCCCGACACGCCCAGCTTGAGCCAGAAGAGGATGATGTTCTCAATCTCTTTAAGCACCGCGGGCGAGGTGAGGTTCAGATCCGGCTCGTGGCGATAAAACATGTGCCGGTAGTATTGTCCCGCCTCGTCGTCCCAGCTCCAGATGCTCTTTTCCACGCCGGGAAACATGGGGGGCGTATCGTCCTCGTCGTTATCCGACCAGAGGTAGTAATCACGATAGGGTGACGCCGGGTTGCGGCGGGCCTGCTGGAACCAGGGATGCGCGTCCGACGTGTGCTGGATCAGCAGCTCGATAATGACCTGCATGCCCAGCTCGCGGGCCTGCTCGATAAAGGCGATGATATCGGCCAGCTTTCCGAAGCGGGGATCCACCTGAAGGTGGTCGCTGACGTCGTAGCCTTCATCGAGAAAGGGCGTGAGGTAAAACGGGGTGATCCAGATGACCGTCGCCCCCATGCGGCGTATATAGCGCAGCTTGGCCGCGATCCCGGCGATGTCCCCGCAGCCATCGCCGTTCAAATCATAAAATAGCGCGGTATCAATCTGATAAATAATGGCTCGTGTATGCCAGTCGGTCATAGCGTTCCTCAGTGATAGCCTTCAGTATCCGACACTTTGCCCCGGAAGACGTAGTAGCTCCAGGCGGTGTACACCAGGATCACCGGAATAATCAGCAACGTGCCTACCAGCATAAACAGCTGGCTGGCAGGCGGGGCCGCGGCTTCCCACAGGGTGATGCGCGGCGGAATAATGTTCGGCCAGAGGCTGATGCCGAGCCCGCTAAACCCGAGGAAAATAAGCCCCAGCGTCAGCAGGAAGGGGCGAGCGTGGCTGGCCGGGTTGCGGGTCAGGCGCCAGATCAGCACGCTGAAAAGCGCAACCAGCAGAGGCACCGGCAGGAACCAGAAGAAGTTGGGCAGGGTAAACCAGCGGTCGGCTACGTACTGCCAGCCGAGCGGCGTCCAGATGCTCACTACCGCAATCACCACGACCAGCGCCAGCAGCACGTGGCGGGTCAGCTCGCGCATGCGGGCCTGCAGCGCGCCTTCGCTTTTCATGATGAGCCAGGTGGTGCCCAGCAGCGTGTAGGCCACAACCAGCCCGATGCCGCAGAAGAGGTTAAAGGGGGTGAGCCAGTCAAGCGCGGAGCCGACGAAACGCCGCCCCTCAACGTCGAAGCCGTTAATCACGGCGCCCACCACCACGCCCTGGCTGAAGGTGGCGAGCAGAGAGCCGCCGGCAAAGGAGTAGTCCCAGAATTTGCGGTGCGACGGCGTGGCTTTGAAGCGGAACTCAAAGGCGACGCCGCGGAAGATGAGGCCGATCAGCATCGCGGTGAGAGGAATGGTGAGCGCATCAATAATGACCGCATAGGCCAGCGGAAACGCGCCGAACAGGCCCGCGCCGCCGAGCACCAGCCAGGTCTCGTTGCCGTCCCAGACCGGCGCCACGCTGTTGACCATCACATCGCGCTCCTTCGCATCGCCCACGAAGTTAAACAGCAGGCCGATGCCCAAATCAAAGCCATCCATGATGATGTACATCAGCGTGGCAAAGACGATGATGGCAAACCAGATAACTGAGATATCGACGCCCATCAGTTTCTCTCCTGTTCAGGAACAGACTCAGCGGCAGACAGCGGACGGGCGGGTGTGCCCGAGGTGTTTGACGTCAGCGTATCGACAGGCTGCGGTCCTTTCTTAATCAGCCGGATGAGGTAAACATAGCCCACCCCAAACACCGACGAGTAGACGACGAAGAACGCCAGCAGGCTGATGCTCATCTGCAGGGTGCTGTGCAGCGATACCGCGTCGATGGTGCGCAGATAGCCGTAGACCACCCACGGCTGACGGCCCACCTCGGTGGTGACCCAGCCGGCGAGCAGCGCCAGCAGCCCGGCAGGCCCCATGCAGAGGGCAAACCAGTGGAACGGGCGAGAGTGGAAAAGTCGATGACGATAGCGCAGCCAGACGCTAATCAGCCCGAGGGTAATCATCAGCAGCCCCATCCCCACCATGACGCGGAACGACCAGAAGACGATGGTCGAATTAGGGCGATCTTCTTTCGGAAAATCCTTCAGCGCCGGGACCTGCTTATCCAGACTGTGGGTCAGGATAAGGCTGCCAAGCGCGGGGATCTCCAGACCGTATTTGGTGCGCTCCTCCTCCATATCCGGCAGGCCAAACAGCAGCAGCGGGGTGGCCTCGCCCGGCGGATTTTCCCAGTGTCCCTCAATGGCGGCAATTTTGGCCGGCTGATGCTCTAGCGTGTTCAGGCCGTGCATATCGCCCACGACCGCCTGGATGGGAGCGACCAGCAGCGCCATCCACATCGCCATGGAAAACATGGTGCGGACGGCGGGGGTATCGTTACCGCGCAGCAGGTGCCATGCGCCCGACGCGCCGACAAACAGCGCGCTGCTCAGAAACGCGGCGATAGCCATATGAATCAGGCGGTAAGGGAAGGAGGGATTAAAGACGATCGCCAGCCAGTCCTGCGGAATAACCTGTCCGTTCTCGATAGTGAAGCCCTGCGGCGTATGCATCCAGCTGTTGGACGCGAGGATCCAGAAGGTCGACATCAGCGTGCCGAGCGCCACCATGCAGGTTGAAAAGAAGTGCAGGCCCGGGCCGACCTTATTCCAGCCGAACATCATGACGCCAAGGAAACCGGCTTCAAGGAAGAAGGCGGTTAAGACTTCATAGGTCAGAAGAGGGCCGGTAATACTGCCCGCGAACTGTGAGAACCCGCTCCAGTTGGTGCCAAACTGGTACGCCATGACCAGGCCGGAAACGACACCCATCCCGAAGTTAACGGCAAATATCTTGAGCCAGAAATGGTACAACGATCGCCAGACGTCGTTTTTTGTACGCAGCCACATGCCCTCCAGCACCACCAGATAGCTGGCGAGGCCGATGGTGATCGCAGGAAAAAGGATATGAAACGAGACGGTAAAAGCGAACTGAATTCTGGCCAGATGGAACGCGTCGAGTTCGAACATGGTCCGTACCTCTGAAACGATGGGGCACGAGAATTGCCGGGCAGTTTATGGCTGCCCGGCAAAACCGATTACGGTTTAGTCTTACCGGCACCCAGCTCGGCACCGGTCAGCGGGTCAGAATGTGGATCGGACTTCGTGCGGGCAGACATCGCCTTGACCAGGGTTGCCTGTTCGGTCGTGAGCGTGACGCTTGCGCTGCCATCGCCGCCGTCAACCGCAGGCTGGGGGGACTCAACGTAATCGAAATGTTTATCGCTGTTCCAGCTTCCGCGAACCTCTCCACCTTCAGACATATTGTAGTACTTGTTGGTGAATTCCTCGATTGGCGGCAATTTTCCCGGTGGGAAATTATTACGGATGGACTGCAGCGCCTTCTCAAAGGAGAGCTGGTGCGCCGCCTCGCGCGTCATCAGAAACGCCAGGGCATCCTTTACGCCGGGATCGTCGGTCACGTTGATCAGCCGTTCATAGATGATTTTCGCTCTGGCCTCTGCTGCCACGTTTGAGCGCAGGTCCGCCGTCGGTTCGCCGATGGTGTCGACGTAGGCCGCCGTCCAGGGCACGCCCGCCGAGTTAGTGAGCGGGGTGCCGCCACCGTAGAGCAGGGAGGTGATGTGGCTGTCATTGCCGTTTTCGGTCATGGAGCGATACAGCTCGGCCTCGTTTTCCACCCCTTCCGCCAGCGCGCCTTTGGCACCTTTATTCAGCATGCCGACCAGGGTACCGATGATTTCGAGGTGGCTTAGCTCCTCGGTCGCGATATCCATCAGCATATCTTTACGGCCCGGATCGTCATCGCTCAATCCTTGCGTAAAGTACCGGCAGGCGGCAGCCAGTTCGCCCTGAGGCCCACCGAACTGTTCCAGTAAAAGGTTGGCGAGGCCTGGGTTCGGTTCGGCAACGCGAACCGTGTATTGCAGCTGTTTGACGTGTCGGAACATGGCGATTCTCCCTGATTATTTTTTTGCTTCGACGCCCGATGCGTCTGAACGCAGCAGGAACTGTTCCGTGGTCTGCGGAATATGGCGAATCAGCCAGTCGGCCATTTCGCGTTCTTCCGCCAGAATCGTCTCGATGGCAGGTACCGAGGCCGTGTCGCCTGCTTTCTTCGCCGCCGCGAGCAGGGAGGTATAACAGGCTATTTCAAACTGTTCGAAAACATAGCCGCTGATCGAACCCTTCACGATCTCATCAGACGGGAACATGCCGCCGATGGACTGGCCGAGCGCCGCCATTTTGCTCATCGAATCTTTTAAAACCGAACGAGAAATATCATTACGGTCGAGGATTTCTTCCAGCAATGTAATTTGCCGTTTTGTCTCATTAATATGCTGCTCAATTCGGGCGCGAACATCAGGATAATTATCGATACGGCTGGCCATGGATTCCAGCATAGATTCGGCTTGCTTTTCCATCGCATGGGCATCGCGTAGCCAGTCATGGTAGTGTTCTACGTGATTCATCATTGTATCCTCATTAGGGGTTCGCTTATTTGGTCTCACTTTCAGCAGCCTGATCGGCACGCGCGGCACTGTAGCCGGATAAATGGCCGACAATATTGGCGTAAATGCTGATGATAATGACCCATAGCACGCTGTTCTTCCACCATATTACGGAAGGGGTGGCGAGAATGAACCATATTATGGCTGCCGCTAAATGGCACCGTTTAATTGTCCTGGGACTGATGCTCATTTTATTTAACCTGTATTATTGCGTCATTTCTGCGCTTTTTGGTTAATATTTCCTACGGCCAGGTCGGTGAGTTTAAGGTCGGTCTCTTTTTCTTCTTCCAGCGTTTCGGCAAGAAGCTTAACGGCTTTTTTATAGCCCAGTTGTTCAGCTAGTGTTGCAAGGGTACCGTAGCTGGCAATTTCGTAATGTTCGACTTTTTGCGCGGCGGCAATAAGTGCGGCATCACGTACTTCATTTTTTTCCGTGCTTTCGATGACTTCGTTGGCTTCTTCAATTAAGCCTTCCATCGCCACGCACTTCATGCGCTTAAGCTTGATACCGTCTTCCTGCTCGACGATCTGGTCGATACGTTCGATCTGACCCTGCGTCTCCTCAAGGTGTGCGGTAAAAGCGGCGCTCAGCTTCTCGCTGGAGGCGGCGCGGGCAAGTTTGCTTAACGCACGGGTAAGCTGCTTTTCTGCGCTGTAGGTATCCGAGAGAAGATGAATAAAGACATCCTCGACGCTTTTCATATTCATAATAATTACGCTCCGGTAAAATAAGGAAAGGGTACTGCGAGCTTTTCAGCCCGCAGCATGCTCTCTGGTTTTATTAAAAGAGTATTAAATAAGATCAGGAGTTATCAGATTTACGGCCTCCGCCGTGACTGTTCTGTCCTCCTTTCTTACCCGCTTCAGAAGCGCGTTGAGGATCGTTTTTAAAGTTCCCACCGCTATGCTGGCCACCTTTACGTCCAGCTTCTGATGCTTTTTCACGGTCTTCAGCGAAATTACCGGAACCACCACGATGCTCTGCCATATTAAACCTCATAGTCATATATTGGTTATGTCAGTACGATACGAAAATATTCCGTATCACTCGTCGTTCGAGTAATAACTCTAGTCGCTGTGCGTCATCCGTCAAATGCGTTTTGCTATTTGCGGTTGCGTTATTTTTAAATATTTGTAAATTTGCGCTTCGCTTAAAAAGGAAATATGGATAGACAGGAAGGACTTGTAAACAACCATTCAGATTAATCCTAACTTCGAGCTAAAAATTTGAAAGAAGAGGATAAAAATAATGGCGTACTCGAATTGGTTAATTTGCATTCAGAAGAGAGCCCAAAAATACTCCTTTATAGATAGAAAGCGGAACCCTAAATAATTATAAGGAAAATCCTGGATAAAAGCGTTCAGGCTGAAAGGGCGGTTCCGTTCGGCGCTGTTCAGGGGCCTGATAGCACACGGTTTGACCACTGTCGTCTTAAGATCACAATTCAGAAATTCTTCCCCCCGGAAGGAACGGGTTTCTCTACACTCCAGGTAATATTCACTGGAGGCATGACATCATGGCGAACACCATCACGGCTGATGACATTCGGGAACACTTTTCGCAGGCTATGTCGGCGATGTACCAGCAGGAAGTTCCGCAGTACGGCACCTTGCTTGAACTGGTTGCGGACGTAAACCTGGCGGTTCTGGAAAATAATCCACTATTACATGAACAACTGGCTAACGCCGATGAGCTTGCGCGCCTGAACGTGGAGCGTCACGGGGCGATCCGCGTGGGCACGGCACAGGAACTTTCAACCCTGCGCCGTATGTTTGCCATTATGGGTATGTACCCGGTCAGCTATTACGATCTCTCTCAGGCGGGGGTGCCCGTCCACTCAACGGCGTTTCGTCCGATAGAGGATGCGGCGCTGTGCCGGAATCCGTTTCGTATCTTTACCTCGCTGCTGCGTCTTGAGCTGATTGAAAACGTCGTGCTGCGCGAGCGGGCCGCGGAGATCCTGTCTCACCGCAACATCTTCACCCCGCGCTGCCTGGAACTGCTCGACCTCCACGAGTCGGAAGGGCAGTTTACTGACGCACAGGCGCACGAATTTGTGCAGGAAGCGTTAGAAACCTTCCGCTGGCACCGCCATGCGACGGTCGATCAGGAAACCTATCTGGCGCTGCACAACGAGCACCGTCTGATTGCCGACGTGGTCTGCTTCCCGGGCTGCCACATTAACCACCTCACGCCGCGCACGCTGGACATTGACCGGGTGCAGGAGCTGATGCCGAAGTACGGCATCGAGCCAAAAATTCTGATCGAAGGTCCGCCGCGTCGCGAGGTGCCCGTCTTATTGCGTCAAACCAGCTTCAAGGCGCTGGAAGAGCCGGTGCTGTTTGCCGGTGAACATAAAGGCACCCACACCGCGCGCTTCGGTGAGATTGAACAGCGCGGCGTGGCGCTGACCCCGAAAGGCCGTGAACTGTACGATAGCCTCCTCGCCCAAGCCGGTACCGGTAAAGATAACCTGACCCATCAGCTGCATCTGCGGGAGATCTTTAGCGCCTTCCCGGACAGCGAAATGCTCATGCGCCGTCAGGAGCTGGCTTATTTCCGCTACCGCCTGACGCCAGCCGGGGATGCGCATCGTCATGCGTTTCGTCCCGGAGACGATCCGCAGCCGCTGATCGAGCGCGGATGGGTGGTTGCCCAGCCGATCACCTACGAAGATTTCCTCCCGGTCAGCGCCGCGGGGATTTTCCAGTCCAACCTCGGGAACGAAACCCAGGCCCGCAGCCACGGTAACGCCAGCCGCGATGCGTTTGAAGACGCGCTGGGATGCCCGGTGTATGACGAGTTTATGCTCTACCAGGAGGCTGAAACGCGCAGTAAACAGCGTTGCGGTTTGCTCTGAAATCGTTACTCTGCTGGGGTGTGATGGAAAAATTAAGGTCGTTATGCAAAATCCTTCCGCCCCTGTGGTTGAAACGCGCCAGGGCGCACTTTCTGGTTTAACCGATGAAAACGTCCACGTCTGGTGCGGTATTCCCTACGCCGCGCCGCCCGTGGGGGAGTGGCGCTGGCGCTCGCCCCGGCCGCCTGAACGCTGGGATGGGCTGCGCGAGGCCACGGCCTTCTCGCCCTCAAGCTGGCAAAGCAGCGAGTACTGCCAGGAGCTAGGCGGCGGCGATCCGGGGCAGTTTTCCGAAGATTGCCTCTACCTTAACGTCTGGTCTCCCGCAGAGCGCGCCGAGCCGCTTCCGGTTATGGTCTGGCTGCACGGAGGCGGGTTTACGATTGGTGCCGGAGGCCTGCCGCCGTATAACGGCAAAGCGCTGGCCACGCGCGGCGTGGTTGTGGTCACGATCAACTACCGTCTCGGCCATCTCGGCTTTTTCGCCCATCCCGCGCTGGAAGGCGAGGAAGGGCGCGTGGTGCATAATTTTGCCCTGCTGGATCAGATCGCCGCGCTCGAATGGGTGCGGGATAACATCGCCGGGTTTGGCGGCGATCCCGCTAATGTGACCCTGTTTGGCGAATCCGCTGGCGCGCGCAGCGTGCTCTCGCTGCTGGCCTCTCCGCTGGCAGCAGGATTATTCCACAAGGCGATTGTGCAAAGCGGATACACCTTACCGGACACGCCGCGCGAGCAGGCGCTGCAAAAAGGGGAAGCGCTGGCCGCCCATTTCGGGCTGGAAAATGCGACCGCCGGGCAGCTGCGCGCCATTCCGCCCGAGGCGTTCTGGCCGCTCACCGCGCCGCTGAACGTCGCTCCGGCGCCTATCGCTGGAGACTGTGTTCTGCCGGAAGCCATGCTTGACGTCTTTTTCGCCGCGCGTCAGCATCCGGTGCCGGTAATGATTGGCTCCAACAGCGATGAAGCCAGCGTGATGGCGGTGTTTGGCATCGATCTCGCCGGACAAATTCAGAAGCTTCGCAGGGAGCGCCGCTTCGGGCTGGGGCTGATTAAGCTGCTCTACCCGGGCGTGAAGGGCGATGAAGAGCTGGGCAGGCAGGTGTGTCGCGACATGGCGTTTACCACGATGGGCTACGTGGTGATGCAGGCCCAGCAGCGCGTCGGCGGATTGTGCTGGCGTTACTGGTTTGACTATGTCGCAGAGGCGGAACATGCCACGTACATCAACGGTGCCTGGCACGGCAACGAAGTTCCCTACGTCTTCGATACGCTCGGTCAGGTGGAGCCTTCACGTCAGTACGTCAATGAGCGAGATCTGCAGTTTGCTGCCCAGGTGGCGGATTACTGGGTGAGCTTTGCGCGTGACGCGGGTCGTCGCGACATCCTGCCCGGGCCGACGCACTGGCCCGCGTGCCGTAAAGGGCGGGAGGTTCTGTTACGCATTGGCGTGAATAAACATGCAGCTTTCAGGCTTGAAAACCGCTTTATGCGCGCCCGCATGAGCCTCTTCAAACGGGTGATGAAGCACCACGTCAGCCTCGATTAAGCAAACAGGCGCGAAACGCCGCCAGTCCATTTTCCTCGCCTGGCGTTTCGCGCAGCACCAGCCGGTAGCTTGCGCCGGTTTTTATGCTTGTCTCATAGGGCCGTACCAGCCTTCCCGCGTGAATATCTTCTGCCACCAGCGTTTCGTCGGCGATGGCGACGCCGAGCCCCTGAATGGCGGCCGTAATGGCGAGATCCATCGTATCGAAGTGTTGATTTTTATGCATGGCAAAGCCCGGACCTTCCTGTTTCGTCAGCCACAGCGACCAGTCTGTCTTGTCCCTTGTCGGGTGCAGAAACGTCAGCGAACCCAGCGCAGCACCCGCCCGCACCGGGCTTATCACCGGGGTGAGCGCCTCTTCGAACAGCAGATCGCCTGCGCTCATGTGCGTGCCGAACACGATGGCCGCGTCGTAAGATTCGGTTTTGAAATTGACGTTGTGATCGGTGGTGGTGGTCAGCGCGATCTGCAGATCCGGATGCTCGCGCTCCACCTCCAGCAGGCGCGGCACCAGCCAGCGCATGGCGCAGGTGGGGGCCTTCAGACGGATCACGGTGTGCTGGCTGCGGGCCTGGTCGGCCACGGACAGCAGCTGCTCGAAAGCGGACTGCAGCTCCGGAAGCAGGGCGCTACCCTGCGGTGAGAGGCGCAGCCCGCGCGCGTGGCGTTCAAAAAGCGGAAAGCCAAACCACGCCTCAAGGGAGGCAATCTTGCGGCTCACGGCCCCCTGCGTCAGACACAGTTCCGCCGCGGCATGGGTAAGATTGAGGTGACGCGCGGTGACTAAAAATGCGTCGATGGCATTAAGGGGGAACGAACGGCGTGACATAGAAAACACCTCAGCTATGCATTTTTCTCATGGCTATTATGACAACAATTCGATTGTGCCGACAGCACAGATGTTGTTTGAATAGTTATGCAATGTCCATGAGAAGGGAAAGAGGATGACTTTACGAACGCCTGTGCAAACGCGCTCCAAACTGCCGGATGTGGGAACCACCATTTTTACCGTTATCGGCCAGCTCTCGGCGCAGCATAACGCGATTAACCTTTCTCAGGGCGCACCGAATTTTTCCTGCGACCCGAAGCTGATTGCGGGCGTCACCCGCGCAATGGAGGCGGGGCATAACCAGTACGCGTCGATGACCGGTCTGCAGCCGCTCAAGGAACGTATTGCCGATAAAATTGCCACGCTCTACGGCACGCAGTACGACCCTGCCAGCGAGGTGCTGGTGACCGCCAGCGCCAGCGAAGGGCTCTATTCGGCGATTAGCGGGCTGGTGCATCCGGGCGATGAGGTGATCTACTTTGAGCCGTCCTTTGACAGCTACGCGCCGATTGTCCGTCTGCAGGGGGCAACCCCGATTGCCATCAAGCTCACCGTGCCGGATTTTGCCGTCAACTGGGATGAGGTTCGCGCTGCGATCACCCCGCGAACGCGCATGATCATCATCAACACGCCGCACAACCCGAGCGGTCAGGTCTTCTCCGCCAGTGACCTGCAGCAGCTGGCGGCGCTGACGCGCAATACCGACATCATTATTTTGTCTGACGAAGTGTACGAACACGTCGTTTTTGACGGCGAGCCGCATCACGGGATGGCCACGCACCCGCAGCTGGCGGAGCGCAGCGTGATTATTTCCTCTTTCGGAAAAACCTATCACGTCACCGGGTGGCGCGTGGGTTACTGTGTTGCACCGGCGGTACTGATGGACGAGATTTGTAAAGTGCATCAATTTTTAATGTTTTCTGCCGATACGCCAATGCAGCACGCGTTTGCTGAGCATATGGTCGACCCGCAAACCTGGCTGTCTCTGTCGGCGTTTTACCAGCGCAAGCGCGATCTGCTGCACAGCCTGCTGGCCGATTCGCCGTTTACCCTGCTGCCGAGCGCCGGATCGTTCTTCATGCTGGCGGACTACAGCCAGTTCAGCGACGAGCGCGACAGCGAGCTGGTGAAACGGCTGATCGTTGAGTACGGCGTTGCCACCATTCCGCTGTCGGCGTTTTATGCGGACGGTACGGATAATAAATTGATTCGTCTCTCTTTTGCGAAAGATGAGGCGACGTTACGGGCAGGTGCCCAGGCCCTGTGTCGGGTTAAACCACGCTGAGGAGTATGAGATGAAATTACGCGCGTTAGTTGTCGGCATGGGATTGCTGTGTACTTTTTCTTCCTTCGCGGCCACCGAGCTGCGTTACGGTCTGGAAGCGGAATATCCGCCGTTTGAGAGCCGCAATGCGGCGGGCGAACTGGAAGGGTTTGACGTTGAGCTGGGGAATGCCATCTGCAAAGCGGCAGCGCTGAAGTGCAGCTGGGTTGAAACCTCCTTTGATGCGCTGATCCCGGGCCTGGTGGCGAAGAAATTTGACGCCATCAACTCGGCGATGAACATCACCGAGCAGCGCCGCAAGAGCATTGATTTTACCCAACCGATCTACCGTATTCCGTCGCAGCTGGTCGGCAAGGCCGGCACGGCGGTTGAGGCAACCCCAGAAGGGCTGAAGGGCAAAACCATCGGCGTGCTGCAGGGATCCATCCAGGAAACCTATGCCAAAGAGCACTGGGAAAAGCAGGGTGTCACCGTGGTGTCTTATAAAGATCAGAATATGGCCTGGGGCGATCTGCTGAATGGCCGTATCGACGCCTCGCTGGTCATGTCCGCGGCCGGGCAGGCAGGTTTCCTCAGCAAGCCGCAGGGTAAAGGGTTTGGCTTCATCGGCAAACCGGTGTCTGACGACACTATCCTCGGCAGTGGGATCGGTTTTGGGTTGCGTAAGGGCGACGAGGCCACCAAAAAGCAGCTTGATGCCGCGATTGATAAAGTACGTGCCGACGGCACGATCGCTAAACTCGCTGATAAGTACTTCCCGGGTATCGATGTCAGCGTAAAATAACCGCCTCATTAGCCCCGGCGAACGATGTCGCGCCGGGGCATTTTTAATACACTTCATCCTTCAAGCTGCCTCTGCGTTGGCTACGTCTGTTCACCCCAGTCACTTACTTAAGTAAGCTCCTGGGGATTCTCAGACTTGCCGCCTTGATCCAGCATGAATGATTTTGTGTATTTACTGTTTTTTACACCACTTTCGGGCCGTTCTGGTCGACAGAAAATATTTCTCACTTTGTTCATATAATCACCGGCCAACAATTGGATTCTTAACCATTTTTGTTTAGGCTGTGCGTTCTTTCTTGCCGTCATTTCGCCGAGAGCGAAACACATTCACACGACCATAAGGACGTTTTTCCAGGCATGAATCGCAGACGTTTTCTAAAAGGCTCGCTGGCAGTGGCAGCCCTGAGCGGCACATCTGGCCTTGCTTCCCTGTTTTCCAAAGCGGCATACGCTGCCGACTCTGACATTGCTGACGGACAGAGCCGTCGTTTCGACTTCTCCGTACTGCAATCCATGGCGCATGACCTGGCGAAAACCCCGTGGGGTGGCGCGCCGCGTCCGCTGCCGGACACGCTGGCAACCATGACGCCGCAGGCGTACAACGCCATCCGCTACGATGAAAAACAGTCACTGTGGAACAACATTGAAGGGCGTCAGCTGGACGTGCAGTTCTTCCATATGGGGATGGGGTTCCGCCGCCGCGTGCGGATGTTCTCGCTGGACCAGTCGACCTCTATGGCGCGCGAGATCCACTTCCGTCCGGAGCTGTTCAGCTACGGCGAAACGGGTGTGGATACCAAGCAGCTTGAAGGGCAAAGCGATCTCGGCTTTGCGGGATTCCGCGCCTTTAAGGCGCCTGAGCTGGCGCGTCGCGATATTGTCTCTTTCCTGGGCGCGAGCTATTTCCGCGCGGTAGATGACACCTACCAGTACGGCCTTTCCGCGCGCGGTCTGGCGGTAGACACCTTTACCGACACGCCGGAAGAGTTCCCGGACTTTACCGCCTTCTGGTTTGAAACCGTCAAGCCCGGCGACACGACTTTTACCGTCTACACGCTGCTGGACAGCCCGAGCATCACCGGTGCCTATAAATTCGTGATCCACTGCGAGAAGAGCCAGGTGATTATGGAGGTGGAAAACCATCTCTATGCGCGGAAGGACATCAAGCAGCTCGGCATCGCGCCGATGACCAGCATGTTCAGCTGCGGCAATAACGAACGCCGCATGTGTGACACCATTCACCCGCAAATTCATGACTCCGACCGCCTGGCAATGTGGCGCGGCAACGGGGAGTGGATCTGTCGTCCGCTGAACAACCCGCAGAAGCTGCAGTTTAACGCCTATATGGACAAAAACCCGAAAGGGTTCGGCCTGCTGCAGCTCGACCGCGATTTCTCGCACTATCAGGACGTGATGGGCTGGTATAACAAACGCCCGAGCCTGTGGGTTGAACCGCGTAACGACTGGGGTAAAGGCGCGGTTGGCCTGATGGAGATCCCGACCACCGGCGAAACGCTGGATAACGTGGTCTGCTTCTGGCAGCCGGAAAAAGCGGTGAAGGCGGGCGACGAGCTGGACTTTAAATATCGTCTGTACTGGAGCGCCATGCCGCCGGTGCGTTCTCCGCTGGCCAACGTCTTCGCCACCCGTACCGGCATGGGCGGCTTCCCGGAAGGCTGGGCACCGGGCGAAAATTACCCGAAAGTGTGGGCCCGTCGCTTTGCTATCGACTTCGTCGGTGGCGACCTCAAGGCCGCTGCGCCAAAAGGCATCGAGCCGGTGATTACGCTCTCCAGCGGTGAAGCGAAGCAGGTTGAGATCCTCTACGTTGAGCCGTTTGACGGCTATCGCATCCTGTTTGACTGGTACCCAACCTCGGATTCGACGGAGCCGGTGGATATGCGCCTGTTCCTGCGCTGCCAGGGCGATGCCATCAGTGAAACCTGGCTGTACCAGTATTTCCCGCCAGCGCCGGATAAACGTAACTACGTTGACGACCGGATAATGCGTTAACGATCGATTCCCTCTCCCTTTGGGAGAGGGTTAGGGTGAGGGGCAATGACCGCAGCAAAATCCGAAATTATCCCGGTATCTGACGCTCTCGAGCTTCGCGCCGTCGAAGAGCGCTACACCGCCGATCTGCATAATCTCGTCGTCCAAAACAAAGCCTTTCTGCAAACCGCCTTTGACTGGGCGCAGCACGTGGGCAGCGAGGACGATACCCGCCGCAACGTGCAAAGTAACCAGATGCTGCACCAGCGCGGCTACGCCAAAATGTTTTTGATATTCAAGAGTGATGAACTGGTCGGCGTGCTGTCGTTCAATACGATTGAACCAGCCAACAAGGCCGGGTACATCGGCTACTGGCTGGATGAATCCCACCAGGGGCAGGGCATTCTCTCCCGGTCACTGCAGGCGTTTATGCGCTACTACGTCGAACGCGGGGAGATCCGCCGTTTTGTGATCAAGTGTCGGGTGGCGAATCAGCACAGCAACAGCGTTGCCGTGCGTAACGGTTTTACGCTGGAAGGATGCCTGCGGGAAGCGGAATACCTGAATGGCCGCTTTGACGATGTGAATATCTACGGGAAGATCTACGCCCTATAACGCTCCCAGCAGCGGGGTGCGGGTGATGCGCTGGTCGCCGTTAATCACCTTTTCGCCGCGCAGGTGAATGCTCTCCCCGGCAAAGGCTTCAATGACCGCATCATCGGTGATTTCAACCCGGTGCTCGATGAGCACATCTCCGCTGATCCGCGCGCGTCCCTGGATCACCACCTTATCGTCCAGCATGATCGGCCCGCCGCGCAGCCATGCCTGACCGCCAATCAGAACGTGGTGCTTGATGACGCAGTTTCCCTCCACCACGGCATTCTCCGCAATCTGCGAGCTGTAGCGCACCGTCGGAATAGCATCCTCGTCATAACCGGCAATCACGCGGGCGTTGCCATAGACCTTTGCGCAGTCGCAGACCCAGACGTTATTTAAGTCGTTACCTTCGAGGATGGCGTTGTCGAATATTTCGGCGCGGTGCTCAACAAAGGCAAAATTCACCATCGCCTCGCCGTAGATTTGCGCCTGATGCACAATGCGCGACTGGCTGACGGTCGCCTTATCGTAGATTTGCAGGATCTGGTCATGGTCCGGCGTCAGACCTTTGGCGGCGATGATAACGCTGTTGTGCAGAATGCGGGCATCGCCGTAGAGATGGCATTCGCCCCGCACGCAGGAGTGCTGAATGGTGACGTTGTCACTTATTCGCGCCCCGTGGCTGACCTCCGCGCCGTCCAGCCAGCAGCTGCCGCTGATATGCGCATCGTGGCTAACGATGCACGGCAGGGTAAGGCGCGCGTTGCCGGACACGACGGCACCGGCTAACACCACGCTGTTTTCGTCGTAGATCCAACAGTCGCCGTCCTGCGCGAGGGCGCGCTCATCGTCAACCCAGCCGCCTTTCGTGCCGACCGTCACGTCGTTAAAATCCACTGTCGCGATAATCTGCCGCAGCGTGACGGAGCGGGTAGTTTCGCCGTTTTTCCATTGCCAGAGGCGGGTTTCGTCGCTAAGGCGATATTTTTTCATCTTTTGGTCTCTGATAAGCGTCTCAACTAAACGTAGCAAATTTTTCGGTTTTCGAGCGGCTGGCAACCAGACGGTAAACGCCTTAAAATGGCATTCAGGATGCACTTTAAACTTATGCAGGCTCAGGAAAAAATAATGACCGTTGATGAGAATTACTTCACAGAGAAATATGGCTTAACCCGCACCCATACAGAGGTGCTGTTCAGTGCGGCACAGATTAAACCGGGCAAAACGCTGGATCTGGGCTGCGGCAACGGCCGCAACAGCCTTTATCTGGCGGCCAACGGTTACGAGGTGACCGCATGGGACAAGAACCCGATGAGCATCGAGAATATCGAGCGAATTAAGGCGGAAGAAGGGATCGATAACCTCCACACGGCGATTAAAGATCTCAACAACCTGAGTTTTGACGGCGAGTACGATTTCATTCTCTCCACCGTGGTGCTGATGTTCCTGGAGTCAAAAACCATCCCGGGACTTATCGCCAACATGCAGCGCTGCACCAGGCCCGGCGGCTACAACCTGATTGTTGCCGCGATGGACACGGCGGATTACCCGTGCACCGTCGGCTTCCCGTTTGCGTTCAAAAGCGGTGAGCTGAGCAACTACTACGAAGGCTGGGAGTTGCTCAAATACAACGAAGACGTTGGCGAACTGCACCGCACCGACGAAAACGGCAACCGCATCAAGCTGCGCTTTGCCACGATGCTGGCGCGCAAGCCCGCTTAGCGGGCAGCAAGCAGGCAGATCTGCAGGGCGGTGTTGTAAGACGCCTCGAACGACGACAGCGGCAGGAATTCAAACTTCGAGTGGAAGTTATGCGCGCCGGTGAAGAAGTTCGGCGTGAGCAGCCCTTTTGCCGAGAGCGCCGCGCCGTCGGTACCGCCGCGCATGGGCGTCGGCTTCGGCGTGATGCCGAGTGATTCCATTGCCTCGAACATCAGATCGATGGCGCGCCTGTCTTCACCAATCGCATTGCTGATATTGCTGTAGGTATCTTCAATGCGATAGTCCACCCTGGCCGTTGGATACTGGGCGGCAATCAGCGCGGCAACGTCGGCAATCTGCTGCTTGCGGGCAGCAAAGTTGTCCTTGTCAAAGTCGCGGATATTGGCCTTAAGAATGGCCTCGTTCTGGCCGGCCTGAATGCCGTTAAACCAGATATAGCCCTCACGCCCCTCGGTGCACTCCGGCGTTTGCTGGCGGTCAAAATGGTTGATGTAGTCAGTCGCCATCAGCAGGGGATTCACCAGCACGCCTTTGGCGGACATCGGGTGCGCCGTTACGCCGGTAAAGCGGATCTCAGCGGCTGCCGCATTAAAGTTCTCGTAGACAATTTCCCCCAGCTCGCAGCAGTCGATGGTCCAGGCGAAGTCGACGTCAAAGCGCTTAAGGTCCAGCGCTTTTGCACCGTTCAGGCCGATCTCTTCGTCAGGCACAAACGCCACGACGATATCCCCGTGCTGATGTTCCGCCGTCAGGTTTTCCAGCACCGTCATGACCACCGTGACCGCCGATTTATTATCCGCGCCCAATACGCTGGTTCCGTCGCTGAAAATAATCTCCTCATTCGGATACGCCAGAATTTCAGGGTGCTCGTTAACCCGCAGCCAGATGTCTTTCTCTTTATTCAGGCAGAGATCTTCACCGGTAAACGTTAATATTTGTGGATGAATATCCGGTGATAATCCTACGTCCACGGTATCAATATGGGTAATAAAGCCGATGCGCGGCGCGCCGGGCACGTTGCCTTTTTTGACCGCCGTTACCGTGGCGAATTCATCAATCACAATATCGTCTAACCCCAGCTGTGCCAGCTCCTGCGCCAGCTCCCGCGCCATGTCGTGCTGGCCCGGCGTTGAGGGCAGGGTTTTGACCTTGGGGTCGCTCTGGCTGGTGATCGCGAGATAGCGGAAAAAACGGTGCGTTAATTGTCTGGAAAGCGGCGAGCCCATAGTGATTTATTCCTTATTTATTTTTCAGGTGTTTGCCACATCACTTTAATGTTATTTATGAAATGGCAAAAGAATTAATTAGCCGTCGAATTAAAAAGACAGGAATAAATGATGAAAAGCAAACTCACAACTATAACGCTGGCGCTTGCTGTACTCACGGTCAGTTCCACCGTCGCCGCGAAAACGCTGGTGTATTGCTCCGAAGGATCGCCGGAAAACTTTAATCCTCAGCTATACACCTCGGGAACCAGCGTGGACGCCAGCGCCGTGCCGGTCTATAACCGGCTAGTTGATTTCAAACCCGGCACCACGGAGCTGGTGCCAAGCCTGGCGGAGCGCTGGGAGGTGAGCGACGACGGCAAGGTTTACACCTTCCATCTGCGTAAGGGCGTCAAGTTCCAGAGCAATAAATCCTTCACGCCGACCCGGGACTTTAACGCCGACGACGTGATTTTCTCGTTTATGCGCCAGAAAGACGTGAATCATCCGTATCACAACGTCTCTAACGGCAGCTATTCCAACTTCGAAAGTCTGGAGTTTGGCAGCCTGATTACCGGCATTGATAAAGTTGATGACCACACCGTGCGCTTTACCCTGGCGCACCCGGAAGCGCCGTTTGTCGCCGATCTGGCATGGTATTTTGCCTCTATCCTGTCCGCGGAATATGCCGACGCGATGCTCAAAGCGGGCACGCCGGAGAAGGTGGATATGGAGCCTATAGGTACCGGGCCGTTTAAGCTGGCGCAGTATCAGAAGGATTCGCGGATCCTGTTTACGGCGTTTGCCGACTACTGGCAGGGGAAATCGAAGCTGGATCGGCTGGTGTTTAGCATCACGCCGGATGCCTCCGTGCGGTTTGCCAAAATTGAGAAGAACGAATGTCAGGTGATGCCGTTCCCGAACCCGGCGGACCTGCCGCGCATGAAGGCGAACAAAGACATCAACCTGATGAGCAAAGCCGGACTGAATACCGGCTTTCTGGCGTTCAATACCCAAAAGCCGCCGCTGGATAACGTAAAAGTCCGTCAGGCGCTGGCGATGGCCATCAATAAACCGGCCATTATTGATGCGGTTTTCCACGGCACCGGCACTGCGGCAAAGAACCTGCTGCCGCCGGGCGTCTGGAGCGCAGACAGCGAGCTTAAGGATTACGATTACGATCCTGAAAAGGCGAAAGCGCTGCTGAAAGAGGCCGGTTTTGCCAACGGCGTGAGCGTCGACCTGTGGGCGATGCCGGTGCAGCGTCCGTACAATCCGAATGCAAAACGCATGGCGGAGATGATTCAGGCCGACTGGGCGAAAATCGGCGTACAGACCAAAATCGTCACCTACGAGTGGGGCGAATACCTTAAGCGCGTGAAGGGCGGGGAACACCAGGCCGCGCTGATGGGCTGGACGACCGCAACGGGCGATCCCGACAACTTCTTTGGTCCGCTATTTACCTGTACCTCGGCAAACGGTGGCTCAAATTCGGCGAAATGGTGCTATAAGCCCTTCGATAAAATTATTGCGGAAGCAAAATCAACCACCGATCGCGATAAACGCGTGGCGTTGTATAAAGAGGCTCAGCAAATGATGCATGATCAAATGCCGGCGGTGATGATTGCGCATTCAACCATTTTCGAACCGGTGCGCAAGGAGGTGACGGGCTATGAAATTGACCCGTTTGGCAAACATCTGTTCTGGCAACTGGATATAAATCAGTAATTTTTCACTGCCCGGCACGCTTGCGGGCAGTCTTTTCGCAATTTGTGCTCCCCGCATCATTTTTTGTCACAACAAACCCGCCGGTCTTTTGCTATAACTTCAAATGCATACTTGCAGATAACATGGAAAACTATCATGCGTACTCAAACTTTTTTTAAAGTTGCAGTGCTTACTGGTCTGTTGGCGTTGGCGGGCTGTTCTTCAAAAGTCGCGGCTCCCGAACAATATTCTGGCTTTTTAAAAGACTATTCAGGCTTGCAGCAGACGACGTCTGCGACGGGTAAACCAACGCTGCGTTGGGTTGATCCTTCTTATAACGAAGCTAATTACGACAGTATTCTCTGGACGCCGATTACTTATTATCCTGCGCCTAAACCGACCACTCAAATTGGTCAAAAAACGCTTGATGAGCTGTTGAATTACACCAATAACAAAATGAAAACCGCTATTGGTACCCGTAAGCCAGTCGTGACCACGCCGGGTAAACACAGCCTGATTTTCCGCGGTGCAATTACCGGGGTGAGTTCGCAGAAAGAAGGTCTGCAGTTCTATGAAGTGGTGCCGGTCGCGCTGGTTGTAGCAGGTACGCAGATGGCAACCGGGCATCGCACCATGGATACGCATCTCTTCTTTGAAGGCGAACTGATCGATGCGGCCACCAACAAACCGGTCATGAAGGTGGTGCGTAAAGGCGAAGGTAAAGATCTGAACAACGAAAGTACGCCGATGACCTTTGCGACGCTGAAGCAGGTAGTTGATGACATGGCGACGGACGCCACCATGTTTGATGTGAAAAAGACCGCGAAATAAAATAAAACGGCCTGCTTAATGCAGGCCTTTTTATTTACGCCATTCGTAAGCGTCTGAACCAGGTTTCTGGTTTGGTAAACATCACCATATTTCCCCCCAGAATCAGCAATAACCCCACGATACCGTTGATATGCCAGACGTAGCCTTCATACACCGTTGAGATCGTCAGCGCCACCAGCGGGAAGAGCAGCGTACTGTAGGCCGCTTTGCCCGGACCGATACGTCCCACCAGCGTGAAGTAGGCACCAAAGGCAATCACCGAACCAAACACGGCCAGATAGAGCAGCGCGCCAATGTAGCTGATGGTCCACTCTGGCGCGAAGCTGTCGCCTCTGAACAGGGCAATGCAGCCCATTACCAGCGTGCCGTAGAGCATCGCCCAGGCGTTGGTGGTCATGGTTTCAAGGCCTTTTCGCTGGTGACGCATGCTGATCATGTTGCCCAGCGAGAAGCCGTAGGTGCCGAGCGCGGAGAGACCAATCCCGGTCAGGAGCGACGCGCTCCAGCCGCTGGCCAGCAGATCGTCCCAGAAGAGGGTGACGATCCCAGTCAGGCCCAGTGCCGCCGCCGTCCAGAAACGCGCGGGCGGGCGCTGCCCGAAGAAAATAAAGCTGTTAATAGCGTTATAGAGTACGGCCATGGAAAAGATCACCGATTCCAGCCCGGTGTTGATGTGCGAGGCTGCGGCGTAAAAACACCAGAAGTTAAAGCAGAAAACGCAGCATCCCTGGAGCATACAAAATAGGTGATCCCGCAGCGCCAGCTTGCGCAGGCGGCGCAGGGCGATTAACACCACCATCATCGTGAGGCTGGCGACGGCGAAACGCCAGAAAATCGAGACGGGCGCCGCTACGGGCCCCTGCTGCAGGAAAATCGCAATCCAGGTGGTTCCCCAGATGACCACCACCAGTCCGTATAATAATGCGTTCATATTTTTCTCTTCTCAAACCACGGAAGCCCGCAGTATGCCGCTGAGATCGGTCAGGGGCTTTCACCGGCTTGCGGTCGACTTGCAAAATCTTGCGCTTTTTTCTTACCCGGGGGCTGGCAACGGGAGACAACTCTTCTTAGACTGATATTCCAGTCAATCACGCGCTTACGGTCATGTCTCACGCTTACGATACCTTTGAAACGCTTTGCCAACAGAATGCGGTCCTGCGGGAAACCGTCTCGCTGAATTCGGGCATTCAGCTGGCAGCGTGGTACAACAAGCACGATACGATAACGGTAAAAAGTAACCACCATACCCTGAGCCTGTACGTGGCGGACGGCTACGAAAGCTACCAAAAAACGCCGGGCGGCTGGAAGAACGGCGGGGGGCCGGACCGTTTCTGCTTGATGCCAAAAGAGAGCGAATCGACGTGGGATATCCGTGATGACCTGTCGTTTGTGCATCTCTACTGCACCGATGAACACCTGCGCGACGTGGGGGAAAAGATCTGGGACAAGCGCCCGCTTTCGCTGACGCTCGACGAGCGCATTTTTGGTAGCGATCCGAAAATCACCGCGCTGTATCGCCAGTTTTTGCTCGACTGCGACTGGCAGCAGCACGCTAACCAGCTCACCCTGAGCACGGCCTCTACGCTGCTCCTGACCCATCTGCTGCAAAACTACTCTAACGTTCAGTGGAAGCTGCCGGTCGTCACCGGCGGGCTATCGCCATTCGTACTGCGTAACGTGCTGGCCTTTATCGAAGAGAACCTCGGGCAACCCCTGACGCTGGCTGAACTGGCGGCGCAGGCCGCCCTCAGCGAATACCATTTTGCCCGCATGTTCCGCCAGTCGACGGGGCTGGCGCCGCATCAGTACGTGATGCAGAGGCGAATGGAAAAAGCGAAGGCCCTTGTGCAGAACACGGCGACGCCGCTAACGGACATCGCCCTTGCCTGCGGGTTTAACTCCGCCAGCCACTTCAGCAACCGCTTTCGCAGCGCGACGGGCATGACGCCTTCGCAGCTACGCGCGGCGAGCGCGTGAAAACAGGGCATAGCACACGCCGCCCAGCACCAGCCCCCAGAATGCCGAACCGATGCCCAGGATTGTCACGCCGCTTGCGGTCATCAGAAATGTGACGATGGCCGCGTCGCGCTCCGCCTCGTGGCTCAGTGCCTGATATAAACTCCCGCTGATAGTTCCCAGCAGCGCCAGACCTGCGAGCGTCTGGATCCAGCTGAGCGGCAGAGCGGCCATCAGCCCGGTAATCGAGCCGCCGAAAATCCCCGCCAGCAGATAAAATCCTCCGGCTGCGGTGGCCGCCAGCCAGCGTTTACCGGCATCCGGATGCGCATCCGGGCTTTGACAAATGGCGGCAGTAATGGCCGCGATACAGATAGAAAAGACACCAAAAGGGGAAAACAGCAGCGCCAGCGCTCCCGTAAAGATGATAAGCGGCGAGACCGCCAGCGGGTAACCGGAGGCTTTCATCGTGGCGAACCCCGGCGCGTTTTGTGAGGCCATGGTTACCAGGAAGAAGGGCACGCCAATACTCACCAGGCTGGTGAAGGTGAACGTGGGGGCGATAAATTCAGGCATCACAAGCGAGAGCGTAAGCTTATCAGTGACAACGTCACCGCCCGCCCATGCCACGATACCGCCGACCAGCAGCGTGACCACGATGGCGTAGCGCGGTGCCAGCGCTTTTGCGATCAGCCACGCCGCAATCATGCTGCCGCACAGCAGAAAGTGACCCTCAAGATGCGCAAATGCGTGCAGGCCAAACTGCAGCAACACGCCTGCCAGCATGGCGGCAGCAAGCGAATGGGGGATCAGCCTCATCAGACGGGCGAAGAGCCCGGTGATGCCGCAAAGTAAAATGAGCGCGTTAGCAAAGATGAACACGCCGATCGTTTCCGGCAGCGTTACGCCGTGCAGGCTGGTGGCGAGCAGCGCCGCGCCGGGCGTTGACCAGGCGGTCAGCACCGGCGCTTTGTACCACCAGGAAAGCGCCAGCGTGCTGACGCCCATCCCAATCCCCAGCGCGGTCATCCAGCCTGCGATCTGCTGTGCGCTGGCACCAGCCGCCGCGGCGGCCTGCCAGATGATGGCGGCCGAGCTGGCGTAACCGACCAGCACGGCGACAAAACCAGCCAGGGCGACTGGAACAAGGTGAGAGGAAGGGCGCATGAAAACTCCGTTGTGCGTTATAACGTCCGATATAAGGTAACACTGTGCGCTATAGCGTACAAGTGGTATGCTGATCGCCATCAGGAGGGACTATGGACATCACACTACACCTTGCAACAACGCTGAAAACGCTGCGCCAGACGCGCGGCTGGAGTTTATCGAAGCTCGCGGACGAGACCGGCGTGTCAAAAGCGATGCTGGGGCAAATCGAGCGCAATGAATCCAGCCCGACGGTGTCGACGCTGTGGAAAATTGCCACCGGGCTGAACGTGCCGTTTTCCGCGTTCATCACGGCAGAGGCGGACCGGCATGCGGTGTTTGACCCGCAGCAGCAGGCGATGGTGGTCAAACCGCTTTTTCCGTGGGACGAGACGCTCGGGTTTGATTATTTCTCCATCACGCTGGCACCCGGCGCGCTGAGTGAATCCACGCCGCATGAGGCCGGGGTGATTGAACATGTGGTGGTGGTCAGCGGCGAGCTGGATATGAAGATTGAGGGCACGTGGCAGACGATTTCTGCCGATTCGGGCGTCCGTTTCGCCGGCGATAAACCGCACGCCTACCGCAACAGCAGCGACCGGACGGTGCATTTTCACTCTCTGATTCATTATCCCCGCTGACGCTACGCAAAACTGTTTCGCTGACGCATACTTCTGACTACAATAGCCGCCATTTTGACCATAACGGATAACGACGAAGTATGCGCCTGCAATCCCATCATCTTGAACTTTTAAGCCCGGCCCGCGACGCCGCCATTGCCCGTGAAGCGATCCTTCACGGCGCTGATGCCGTCTACATTGGCGGCCCGGGCTTCGGTGCCCGCCATAACGCCAGCAACAGCCTGAGCGATATTGCTGAACTGGTGCCGTTCGCCCACCGCTTCGGGGCGAAAGTGTTCGTGACCCTGAACACCATTCTTCATGATGATGAGCTGGAGCCTGCGCAACGTCTGATTACCGATCTCTACCAGGCCGGCATTGATGCCCTGATCGTCCAGGATATGGGCGTGCTTGAGCTGGATATTCCGCCCATTGAACTGCATGCCAGTACCCAGTGCGATATCCGCACGGTCGAGAAGGCGAAGTTTCTCTCCGACGTCGGCTTTTCGCAGATCGTTCTGGCGCGCGAGCTGAACCTGAATCAGATCCGCGATATTCACCAGGCGACAGACGCGACGATCGAATTCTTTATCCACGGCGCGCTGTGCGTGGCTTACTCCGGTCAGTGCAATATTTCCCACGCGCAGACGGGCCGCAGCGCCAACCGCGGCGACTGTTCTCAGGCCTGCCGCCTGCCATATACCCTGAAAGACGATCGGGGCCGCGTCGTGGCGTTCGAAAAACACCTGCTCTCCATGAAGGATAACGATCAGACGGCCAACCTGGGCGCGCTGATCGACGCGGGCGTGCGTTCCTTCAAGATTGAAGGGCGCTACAAAGATATGAGCTACGTGAAGAACATCACCGCGCACTATCGCCAGATGCTGGACGCCATCATCGAAGATCGCGGCGACCTGGCGCGCGCGTCGGCCGGGCGCACCGAACATTTCTTTATTCCGTCGACGGACAAAACGTTCCACCGCGGCAGCACGGACTATTTTGTGAATGCCCGTAAAGGGGATATCGGCGCGTTTGACTCACCGAAGTTTATCGGTTTACCGGTGGGCGAAGTGCTGAAAGTGGCGAAGGATCACCTTGATGTTGAAGTGACGGAACCGCTGGCGAACGGAGATGGCCTTAACGTGATGATTAAGCGTGAGGTCGTAGGCTTCCGTGCCAATACGGTCGAGAAAACCGGCGAGAACCGCTACCGCGTCTGGCCGAATGAAATGCCCGCCGATCTCTACAAGGCGCGGCCGAACGCGGCGCTTAACCGTAATCTCGATCATAACTGGCAGCAGGCGCTGCTGAAAACCTCCAGCGAACGCCGTATCGCCGTGGATATTGAGCTGGGCGGCTGGGAAGAGCAGCTGATTCTGACCATGACTTGTGAAGACGGCATCAGCGTGACGCATACGCTCGATGGTCATTTCGAGGTGGCAAACAATGCCGAAAAAGCGCTTAACAGCCTGAAGGATGGCGTGGCGAAGCTGGGCCAGACGATCTACTACGCGCGCGCGATCGACGTGGCTCTGCCGGACGCGCTGTTCGTGCCGAACAGCCTGCTTAACCAGTTCCGCCGCGAAACGGCAGAGATGCTGGATGCCGCGCGCCTGGCGCAGTATCCGCGCGGAAGCCGTAAAGCGGAAACCGTACCTGCGCCAGTCTACCCGGACACCCATTTATCCTTCCTCGCCAACGTCTACAACCATAAAGCGCGTGAATTCTATCATCGCCACGGCGTGCAGCTGATCGACGCAGCCTATGAAGCGCATGAAGAGAAGGGCGATGTGCCGGTGATGATCACCAAGCACTGCCTGCGCTTTGCGTTTAACCTGTGTCCTAAGCAGGCGAAAGGGAACATTAAGAGCTGGAAGGCCACCCCCATGCAGCTGGTAAACGGCGATGAGGTTCTGACCCTCAAGTTCGACTGCCGTCCTTGCGAAATGCATGTGATTGGTAAGATGAAAAACCACATCTTCAAAATGCCGCAGCCCGGCAGTATCGTGGCGTCCGTCAGTCCGGACGATCTGATGAAAACGCTGCCGAAACGCAAGGGCAGCTAATTACCGAACGTGCGTGTCCGGTTTGCGCGACTTCTGCCACAGGTGGTGCTCGCGCAAACCCTCCGCCGACTCTTCCGCAGCGCTTCGCAACTCATCGCTGTCGGCTTCATGACGAAGCTGATGCGCCACATTCTTGACCAATAAATATTCGTGTCCTTTGTGCCCGGCCATAAGCTGGCCGGAAAACAGCGCACAGATAAGCATGACGAAAGATAACCCTTTTTTAATCATGGATTCACCGCTGAAAAAGAATGCGGGATAATCATGTCGATTATTTTTTAGGGTTATTATTCAAAAATTAAAATTAGCGAAAAGAAAATGTCAAATAATGTGGGTTCGGAATTACGGTTAAGATATTTCCTAAAAAAACCATGACGCTTTGTAAAGTACCATTTCTGGACCTCAATTAGATATTTGCATTAAGGATAAACCTTATATAATAGTAAGTCTCTGGCTAAGGAACAGGTCATTTCTAAATGAAAAAAATAATAGCGCTTGCGCTTCTGGCGGTTGCTGTTGTGGCCGCTGCGGGGATTCGTTATGCAGGTAATGACGAACCAGAATATATTCGTTCTGCGGAAATTCGCGTGGGTTCCTATTTAACCAGCGATTATGGTGGCGTTGCCTGCTCCAGCAAAAAAATAAACGATCGGCGCTGGGAATTAGATTGTACTCATCAGGCAAGAGGAAAAACATTCCAGTTTGCGGTGTATCCCTCTGAAAAAGCACCTTATGGTGTCGCCCGTTCCTTTTATCTTGAAGCCCTTAATGACGACGCAAAACAGAGCGCTGAGCAGGGGCTTATGCGTTATTTGCAGATCAATACTCATGCAGGTTAATAAGGTTGTTTAGCGTTCGTTAAGACAACAGGTGTTAGGTTGTAAGGGATCCGCAGCCCGGCCACGGAGTGTCGGGACGTAGAGACCAAAACACAAATCTATCCATGCAAGCATTTACCGCCAGTTATTGGCGGTTTTTTTTTGCGCAGGCCGTCGCGATAGGGTTATGGCATCAGTCGATAATGTGACTGCACCAGACCCGAAGGGAAACTGCGGCTGGATACCAGAATTAAATCGATATCTTGAGGAAGGGTTCCGAAAAGCGGTTTTCCCGCTCCGAGCAGGACAGGAACGGTCGTGATCACCATATCGGCCACCAGCCCTTCGCGCAGGAATGACTGGATCACCTGTCCGCCATCGAGATAGACCCGATGAACGTTCTGCGCAGCGAGATCGTCCAGCACCTCCTTTGGCGTCCGGGATGAAAACTGCACTTTTCCCTTTAGCGCCACAGGTACGGGCGTACCGGCCAGCTGTCGGGAGAGTACCAGCACGGGCCGTTCATAAGGCCATGCGTCAAAGGTCAGTACTTTCTCATAGCTACCCCGGCCCATCACGATCCACTCTTTGTCCGCGATGAATGCCTCATAGCCATGATCTTCCGTTGGGTCGTCGCGCTGCAGCAGCCAGTCGATATCGTCATTCTGTCGGGCGATGTAACCATCAAGACTGACCGCGATAAAAACGTGTGTGGTGACCATCAGGTGCTCCGTATTACGAAAATTAAAAAATGAATCTTCCTCTTAGCGGAGAGGGGCCCCTTTGTAAACGTGTATTCTGAAGCAATAAGACTGTCTTCAGAATAATGACAGACTTACAGCGATGCCCTGGTCCGGCTGTAAATCGCCGAAGCGTTTCCATAAGGCCGGGGCGAGGCGCAGGGATGCGCCGAGAGGGCGTGGCCTGCAGGGATGCGCCGAGAGGGCGTGGCCTGCAGGGATGCAGGCTCATGCCCGACCCGATAGCCTGAAGGAATAAGCTGAGGGCACCGCGAAGCGGCGATTTACCGCCGGGAGCCCGGGTCGCCAGGGTGGTGGCGATTGAGCCACCCTGGCACGTTCACAGGTTATGTCGTTAAAGAATAGCAAGGAACATAAAGTGAACGGAATGACCACCAGAGCCGTATGTTCCCCCTCACCCCAGCCCTCTCCCTCAAGGGAGAGGGGGCGTCCGTGCAGGCATTATTTTGTGGGGAACCCTCAACCGTTAGCGGGCAGTACCCGGACGTGAAAATTGTTTGCGATACTGAGCCGGGGAAAGCGCGAACTGCTGGCGAAAATGATGACGCAGTGTCGACGCCTGACCAAACCCGGTCTGTTCAGCGATGCTGTCGATGCTCAACCGGCTGCTTTCCAGATAATCTTTTGCTCTCAGCAGGCGTTCATTGATTAACCAGCGTGCGGGCGTCGTCCCCGTTGCCGCCTCGAAGCGACGAAGGAAGGTGCGCTGGCTCATTCCGACCCGACGCGCCAGGGAGTCGACGCTGTGCGCCTCGATAAGATGCGTGTGCAGAAAGTCAAACAGCTGGCCGAGACGCTGGCTTTCCCGCAGCTGGGCTACCGGGCGGCTCAGCTGTTGTGGCTGTGAACCATCCCGGTGAGGGGGAATGACCAGCCGACGCGCCACGCTGTTGGCGGTTTCCATGCCATAATCCCGCCGCACAACGTGCAGACAGAGATCGATTCCCGCCGCGCTGCCCGCAGACGTCAGAATATCGCCTTCGTCCTGGTAGAGCACATCCTCAACCACGTCGATGTCAGGGTAGCGGGCTTTAAGCGCGTCAATGTAGCGCCAGTGGGTTGTGGCTTTGCGGCCGTTCAGCAGCCCCGTAGCGGCCAGCACAAACACCCCCGAACAGATGGAGAGCAGCCGGCATCCTCGCGCGCTGGCCTGGCGTAGTGCCTCGCAGAGCGCGTCCGGAACCGGTGAATCCAGCCCCCGCCAGCCGGGAACCACAATCAGGTCCGCAGACGCAAGCAGGCTTAAATCACCATCGGTAACGATGCGGATCCCGCCAGTTGCCCGAAGTTCACCGCTGTCCACGCTCGCCACCGCAAAACGATACCATTCATCGCCAAGCTCGGGACGCGGCAGGCCGAAGATCTCCACCGCTACGCCAAACTCAAAGGTACACAGACCGTCATACGCCAGCACGACTACCTGCGGGCGGGCAATTTGTCTTAAGTTTGTCATCTTTTTGCTGTTTTCTGGCATAAGCGAACGCATTCACGGGCTGAATTTGTGGATAGAGTAGTGTTAACACAAACGCCAAAGATGAGGAAGGATCATGAGCTATGTTACTGAATTTCCGGCTGCCGAGCCGCAGGAAGCCGTTACCCATTTTCTGCGCCGCCTGAGTGTTGAAACCGACTGCGCGGATGTGCATCACGCCATCGCCAATAATGAGCAGGACTTCGTGTTGCTGCACGTGGTGGGCAGCCCGGAGCAGTTTGCCCGCCGTCACGTGCCTGGCGCACTGCACCTGCCGCGGAGCCAGATGACCGCCGAGCGCATGGCCCAATGGCCTGAAGGCACGCTGTTCGTCGTATACTGCGCAGGGCCGCACTGTAACGGCGCGGACAGAGCCGCGCTGAAGCTGGCGCGCCTCGGGCTGCCGGTCAAAATCATGCTCGGGGGGATCACCGGCTGGGAGGATGAAAAGTTTGCCTTTGCCAGCAGCAAAACCGCCGTCGCGCTGTGAAGATGAATTTTTTTCAACACCCGTGAAATTTTCTCGTTTGCCGGAACAGGACAGGTATGACATCTTTTTTTGGACATTTAGACATCCAGAAGTCTAAAGCTTCAAGTGATGAATTATCACTGCTGGCAATTATCGCCGGCAGACTGAGGAGATTTCCATGCAACGACAGCACGCCCCGTACCGCGCCGATGTAGTCGGCAGTTTTTTACGCCCGGATGCCATCAAAGAGGCTCGCCTGAAGTTCGCCAGCGGCGAAATTGACGCCGGACAGCTTCGCGCGGTAGAGGATGATGCCATTCGCCACGTCGTTGAGCAGCAGTGTGCGTGTGGCCTGCATGTGGTCACCGACGGTGAATTTCGCCGTGCCTGGTGGCACTTCGACTTCTTTGACGGTCTGCAGGGCGTTGAGCGTTACGATTCACAGCAGGGGATCCAGTTCAACGGGGTACAAACCAAAGCCCACGGCGTGCGCGTCACCGGCAAGCTGGGCTTTGGCGACCACCCGATGCTCGAAGATTTCCGCTATCTGAAAAGCATCAGCGGCAATGCTCAGCCGAAGATGACCATTCCCAGCCCGAGCGTGCTCCATTTCCGCGGCGGCCGTAAAGACATCGATGCGACGGTCTACCCGGATCTGAATGACTATTTCGACGATCTGGCGACCACCTGGCGCGACGCCATCCGCGCATTTTACGACGCGGGCTGCCGTTACCTGCAGCTGGACGATACTGTCTGGGGCTATCTCTGTTCGGACGATCAGCGCCGTCAGATCCTCGAGCGCGGTGACGATGCCGATGAGCTGGCACGCATCTATGCCCGCGTCCTGAACAAGGCGCTGGAAGGCAAGCCGGACGATCTGACCATCGGGCTGCACGTCTGCCGCGGTAACTTCCGTTCAACCTGGATTTCCGAAGGCGGCTATGAGCCGGTGGCGGAAGTGCTGTTCGGGACGGTCAACGTTGACGCGTTCTTCCTTGAATACGACAACGACCGCAGCGGGGATTTCGCGCCATTGCGCTTCATTCGCCCGGGCAAGCAGCAGGTGGTGCTGGGCCTGATCACCACGAAAAACGGCGAGCTGGAGAACCCGGAGGGGATTAAAGCCCGTCTGGAAGAGGCGGCGAAATACGTGGCAAAAGAGCAAATTTGCCTTAGCCCGCAGTGCGGCTTTGCCTCTACCGAAGAGGGCAACAGCCTGAGCGAATCCCAGCAGTGGGACAAAGTCCGTCTGGTCACGCAGATCGCCAGCGAAGTCTGGTAAAGCCTCTTCCACAGCGCTGCATTATAAAAGTGCAGCGCTGTGCCATTCTGAGACGTTCTCTTTACATCCCGCGTTCCCCCTCCAGAAATAGCGCTACCTCCATTCTGGCATCCTTTTTGCTCCTGCTTCGCTGACACATTTTTTTCCGCGTCCACGCCGTAACGGACGTTTTCGCACAGCGTTCTTTTTCAGGAGTGAAAATATGCAGCGTCGTACCTTATTAAAAGCCTTTGCGTTATCCGCGTCCGTCGTGGCGATGGGAATGAGTTTTGGCGTGCAGGCGGCCGAGACCATCAAAGTGGGGATCATGCATTCTCTTTCCGGCACCATGGCCATCTCCGAAACGCCGCTGAAAGACGTCGCGCTGATGACCATCGACGAGATCAACGCGAAAGGCGGCGTGCTGGGTAAAAAACTGGAGCCGGTGGTGGTGGATCCCGCCTCAAACTGGCCGCTGTTTGCCGAGAAGGCGCGCCAGCTGTTAAGTCAGGATAAAGTGGCGGTGGTATTCGGCTGCTGGACGTCGGTATCGCGCAAATCCGTGCTGCCGGTCTTCGAGGAGCTGAACGGTCTGCTGTTCTATCCGGTGCAGTATGAAGGCGAAGAGATGTCGCCAAACGTCTTCTATACCGGCGCCGCGCCGAACCAGCAGGCCATCCCCGCGGTGGAATACCTGATGAGCGAAGACGGCGGCGCGGCGAAGCGCTTCTTCCTGCTGGGCACGGACTATGTTTACCCGCGCACCACCAACAAGATCCTGCGCGCGTTCCTGCATTCGAAAGGGGTGGAGGATAAGGACATCGAGGAGGTTTATACCCCGTTCGGTCACAGCGACTACCAGACCATCGTCGCCAACATCAAGAAATTCTCCGCGGGCGGCAAAACCGCCGTGGTGTCGACCATCAACGGCGATTCCAACGTTCCGTTCTACAAAGAGCTGGCTAACCAGGGTCTGAAGGCAACCGACGTGCCGGTGGTGGCGTTCTCCGTGGGTGAAGAAGAGCTGCGCGGGATCGACACCAAACCGCTGGTCGGCAACCTCGCGGCGTGGAACTACTTTGAATCCGTGGATAACCCGACCAACCAGGCCTTCGTGGCGGATTACAAAGCCTATGCGAAGGCGCACAAGCTGCCGAATGCCGATACCGTGGTGACCAACGACCCGATGGAAGCGACTTACGTGGGGATCCATATGTGGGCGCAGGCGGTGGAAAAAGCGGGCACAACCGACGTGGATAAAGTGCGTGCGGCGATGGCCGGTCAGTCCTTTAAGGCGCCGTCAGGCTTTACGCTCACCATGGATGCCACCAACCACCATCTGCATAAGCCGGTCATGATCGGCGAAATCGAAGGCAACGGTCAGTTCAACGTGGTGTGGCAGACGGAACAGCCGGTACGCGCCCAGCCGTGGAGCCCGTTCATCGCCGGTAACGATAAAAAGCCCGACCAGCCGATGAAAACCGCCAGCAACTAAGCCATCACCAGGGAGAAACGTCATGAACGCCATGCGCATGTTCATCGCTCTTGTATGGCTTTCCGGACTGCTGCCAGGGATGGCGCAGGCATCGGATGCCGATCGTTTTGTTGCCGCCAGCCGCAGCCAGCAGGCGGAGTTGCTGACGCAGTGGGCCGAAGCGCCGGACGCCGCGAGGCTGCCGCTGCTGCAGGCACTGCAAAAAGAAAATCTCTATACCGACAGCCAAAAGCACGCCTTTGCGCAGCGCAACGGTCAAATGGTTTCGCTCGGTGACGCTAAGTCGACCGAAGGGGCAGCCAAAGCCGTTCGTCTGACCAACCGGCTGCGCGTGCTGGCCGCCACGGCTATCGCTACGCATCAGCTGGTGAGTGACAGTGTCACAGAAAGGCGGGCCGCAGCCCGTCAGCTTCAGCGGGATGCCCAGCCCGGAATGCTCGCTTTTCTGGAAAAGCGGGTAAACGATGAAACGGACGCGGTGGCACGTCAGGCGCTTTTACTGGCGGTGGCGAATCTCCAGCTAGCCAGCCCGCAGGCAGAGGTGCGCCGCAAGGCCGTCGAGTTATTAGGGCAGTCAGACGATCCGGACGTGGAGTCCAGACTTACCCCGTTTACCCAGGCACAGACAGAGCCGGATGCCGGGGTGCGCGCCGCCGCGCAGGAGAGCCTGAGCCAGATCCAGCATCGACTGATGTGGGGCGATCTGTTGGGCCAGGCGTTTATGGGGCTCTCTCTGGGGTCGGTGCTGCTGCTGGCGGCGCTGGGGCTTGCCATCACCTACGGCCTGCTGGGCGTCATCAATATGGCGCACGGTGAGATGCTGATGCTGGGGGCGTATGCCACCTGGATGGTGCAGCAGGCGATGGCCGGGCTTGCGCCACAGTGGCTGGCGCTCTATCCCGTTATCGCGCTTCCGGTCGCGTTCTGCCTGACAGCGGGCATCGGGATGGTGCTGGAGCGCACCGTGATCCGCCATCTGTACGGTCGTCCGCTGGAAACGCTGCTGGCAACGTGGGGGATCAGCCTGATGCTCATCCAGCTGGTGCGCATGACCTTTGGCGCCCAGAACCTGGAGGTGGCCAACCCGGCATGGCTGTCCGGCGGAGTGCAGGTTTTTGCCAACCTGACGCTGCCGTGGAACCGCATTGTGGTGCTGGGCTTCGTGCTGCTGGTGCTGTTCTTTACCTGGCTCATTCTGAATAAAACCCGTCTGGGGCTCAACGTGCGTGCGGTGACGCAGAACCGCAGCATGGCCGCCTGCTGCGGGGTACCGACAGGCCGCGTCGATATGCTGGCGTTTGGGCTTGGCTCAGGAATTGCGGGGTTAGGCGGCGTGGCGCTATCGCAGCTCGGTAACGTCGGGCCGGAGCTGGGCCAGGGCTACATTATTGATTCCTTCCTCGTGGTCGTGCTCGGTGGCGTAGGCCAGCTGGCAGGCAGCGTGGCCGCGGCGTTTAGTCTGGGTATTTTCAATAAAATTCTTGAACCGCAGATGGGGGCGGTGCTGGGCAAGATCGTGATTCTGGTGGCGATCGTGCTGTTTATTCAAAAACGCCCTCAGGGGCTGTTTGCGCTGAAAGGGAGGGTGATTGACTGATGAGCCAGCCGCTGACCTTAACGCTGGCGCGCAAAGCGCCGCGCACAACGCAACTTGCAGGCAGCCTGCTGGTGGTGTGTCTGCTGATATTACCGTTTTTCGCCTTACTGCCTGCGACGCATCCGCTGGCGCTGTCTACCTGGATGCTGACGCTGATTGGCAAGATTCTCTGCTATGCCATCGTTGCGGTGGCGCTGGATCTGGTGTGGGGCTACGCCGGGATGCTCTCTCTTGGGCACGGTATCTTCTTCGCTCTGGGCGGCTACGCGATGGGCATGTACCTGATGCGCCAGGCTGCGGGTGACGGTCTTCCCGCGTTTATGTCGTTTCTCTCCTGGAGCGAACTGCCGTGGTTCTGGTGGGGAACCCAGCATTTTGCCTGGGCGCTGGTGCTGATTGTGATGGTGCCGGGCCTGCTGGCGCTGGTGTTCGGCTGGTTCGCCTTCCGCTCAAAGATAAAAGGGGTCTATTTCTCGATTATGACCCAGGCGCTGACCTATGCCGGGATGCTGCTGTTCTTTCGCAACGAAACCGGTTTTGGCGGCAATAACGGCTTTACCGGCTTCACCACGCTGCTCGGGTTTTCGGTAACTGAAACGACCACCCGCATCGCGCTGTTTCTGGCGACCGTGCTGTTGCTGCTCCTGGCGTTAGGCACCGGATTTGCGCTGGCGAAGAGCAAGTTTGGCCGCATCCTGACCGCCGTTCGCGACGCCGAAAACCGCCTGACGTTTTGCGGCTACGATCCGCGCGGGTTCAAGCTGCTGGTATGGACGCTCTCCGCCGTGCTGTGCGGCCTGGCGGGGGCGCTGTACGTCCCGCAGGTGGGCATTATCAACCCCGGTGAAATGTCGCCGACGAACTCAATAGAAGCGGCAATCTGGGTGGCGCTGGGCGGGCGCGGCACGCTGGTCGGTCCGGTGATTGGCGCGGCGCTGGTGAACGGCGCCAAGAGCTTCTTCACCGTCGCGATGCCGGAATACTGGCAGCTGTTTCTGGGGCTGATTTTCATCGCCGTCACGCTGTTTTTACCGCGCGGCGTCTACGGTCTGTTTCGAAAGGGAGAGAAATAATGCAGCCAGCCGAAGGGTTATTCACCCGCCAGTTGCCCGGCGATCGTTATCGGGAACAAACCGACCCGGTGCTGCAGCTTGAGGCCATTAACGTCAATTTTGACGGGTTTCAGGCCCTGACCGATCTGTCGCTGAATATCGGCGTGGGCGAGCTGCGCTGCGTGATTGGCCCTAACGGCGCCGGTAAAACCACGCTGATGGACGTTATCACAGGTAAAACTCGGCCAAAGAGCGGGAGGGCGATTTACGATCAGTCTATCGACCTGACCGCGCTGGAGCCTGCGGCCATTGCCCGCCAGGGGATCGGGCGTAAATTCCAGAAGCCCACGGTTTTTGAAGCGCTGACGGTGTGGGAAAACCTGGAGATCGCCATGAAAACCGATAAATCCGTCTGGGCGAGCCTGCGGGCAAAACTCAACGGTGAACAGCGCGACCGCATCGATGAGATGCTGGTTTTGCTGCGCCTTAGCAGCGAGCGCGACCGCCGCGCCGGGCTGCTTTCGCACGGGCAAAAACAGTTTCTGGAGATCGGTATGCTGCTGGTTCAGGACCCGCACCTGCTGCTGCTGGATGAACCGGCCGCCGGGATGACCGACGCGGAAACCGAATACACCGCCGAGCTGTTCAAAGCGCTGGCGGGTAAGCACTCCCTGATGGTGGTGGAGCACGATATGGGCTTTGTTGAGACCATCGCCGACCACGTCACGGTGCTGCATCAGGGACGCGTGCTGGCGGAAGGCTCGCTTCGCGAGGTGCAGGCTAACGAGCAGGTGATTGAGGTCTATCTGGGGCGCTAAGGAGCGATGATGTTACAGGTTAACGAACTGAATCAGTATTACGGCGGCAGCCATATCCTGCGCGGCGTGAGTTTTGAGGCCGTCACCGGAGAAGTCACCTGCCTGCTGGGGCGCAACGGCGTCGGGAAAACCACGCTGCTGAAGTGTCTGATGGGGCTGATCCCGGCGAAAACCGGAGAGGTTATCTGGCAGGGTAAAAAAATCACCCACAGCAAGCCGCACCAGCGGGTGCACTCTGGCGTGGCGTACGTCCCGCAGGGCCGCGAGATTTTCCCGCGCCTGACCGTGGAAGAGAATCTTCTGCTCGGGCTGTCGCGTTTTTCCGCCCGCGAGGCGAAGCAGGTTCCGGATGAGATCTGGCAGCTGTTTCCGGTGCTTAAAGAGATGAAGCACCGCCGCGGGGGCGATCTCTCCGGTGGACAGCAGCAGCAGCTGGCGATTGGTCGCGCGCTGGCGAGCCGTCCGCAGCTGTTGATTCTGGATGAGCCGACCGAAGGCATACAGCCATCGGTGATTAAAGAGATTGGACAGGTGATCCGCACCCTGGCGAACCGAGGCGACATGGCGATCCTGCTGGTCGAACAATTTTACGACTTTGCCGCCGAGCTGGCCGACAGCTATCTGCTGATGTCGCGCGGCACCATTATCCAGCGCGGCCGGGGTGAAAACATGGAGCAGGAGGGCGTTCGCGGATTGGTTGCGATTTAAAATGTTATAATATAACATCCGCATTCTTATAAAACGGAATGAGGGTGTTATGTTGGCTGCACATTTTGGGAAATTTGCCATGACTCTGGGGGCGCTGCTGGTCAGCGGCCAGCTGTTTGCTCACTCGCACGGCCATCAGATGACCGAAGCGGAACAGAGGGCGGCGAACGGCGTGTTTGAGGATAAGGACGTGAAGGACAGAGCGCTGTCTGACTGGGACGGAACCTGGCAGTCGGTCTATCCGTTCCTGCTGGACGGTTCGCTGGATCCGGTGTTTAAACAGAAAGTGCAGAAAGACAAAAGCAAAACCTTTGACGAGGTGAAAGCGTACTACCGCAAGGGCTATGCGACGGACGTGGATGCTATCGGCATCGAAAACAACGTGATGGAATTTCATAAGGGCAAAGCGGTCAGCCGCTGTCAGTATGATTACAGCGGCTACAAAATACTGACCTACGCATCGGGAAAAAAAGGCGTTCGCTACCTGTTTGAGTGTAAGGATGCCGGCAGCAAGGCACCGAAGTTTGTTCAGTTCAGCGACCACACCATCGCACCGAAGGCCTCTTCGCACTTCCACATTTTCATGGGCAACACCTCCCACGAGGCGCTGCTGAAAGAGATGGATAACTGGCCGACCTATTATCCGAATGAGATGTACAAAGAGCAGGTGGTAGAGGAAATGCTGCACCACTGATGCTTTATTGCCGGGTGGCGGCTACGCCTCACCCGGCCTGGAAGCGCTACGCCACGTTGGGCGTTTCACACCACGCCTTCACGCTCATCCCACGCAAAATCATCAGCCACGCAATAACGATGGCGACCATCATGATGACAAATAGCGACCAGTGCGGCAGGTTGGTCAGGATAATACCGGTGATCATCGGGTTTGCCGCCGCGCCGAGCCAGCCCAGCGCCTGCGCGGAAAAATAGCTCGCCTTCATCCCGGGCGGGGCAATGTTGTCGATCAGCATGTATTCGCCCGGTGCATAGATAATCTCACCCAGGGTAAAAATGGCGGCAGCGATGCCCCAGTAGACCAGGTTTTCCCCGGAGAGCATAAAGCCACCCAGTCCCACGATAAAAAACAGGGTGGCGAGGGTCATCAGCGGGCGAATATTGCTGGCCGAGATCTTGCGGCCCAGCGCATATTGCAGCGTCACCACCACGGCGGCGTTGACGGGCAATACCACGGCGACCACCTTTTCGGCGAAATTACTGTCTGCATGCGCGGCCAGAACGTATTGCGAAATACAGGTCGCGAACGATCCGCCGACGTATGACGCCAGCAGGCCAGAGAGCGTGTACCAGAACAGCGCGCGGTCTTTCAGCAATACCGACGGCTGCCAGGGCATCTTCTCCTCGGCGGTATCCAGCGCAACGCTTTTCTGCACGAAGAAATGGATGAATCCGAGCGGCAGCGCCGCGCAGAAGGCCGCCAGCCAGAACGGCAGCTGCAGGCTGTACATCACCAGCAGGGTGCCAATCGGCGGCCCGATCGTCCAGCCAATGTTCAGAAAGCTGTAGTTAAGCGAGAAAACGCGCGCTTTCTGGCTTGCGGTGAGCACGTCGGAGAACCAGGCCTTCAGCACCGTCGAAAAGACGGAATAGGCGCAGTTGATCAGCGCAAAGAACAGCACCACCAGCGTGACGTTATCGACCAGCGGGATCGCGACAAACCCCGCGATAAAGGCCACGATCGCAATCAGCATGTAGCGCTTTTTATCAAACTTATCGGCCAGAATGCCAAATCCCAGGCTGAACACCACGCCGATAGTCAGCGCAATCGTCAGGGCATAACCAATATTCTCGACGCTCATGCTGTAGACGCGCGTGAGATAAATGGTCATGAACGGCAGCGTTGCTCCCCGACCGATGGTTAATAACAATGACGACGCCAGCAGCGCTGCGGTTGAGCGCCTGAGAGATGGTTTCATATTCCTGCCCGACAGTTGCTTATGCTTTTTTTAGACGTGTGTTAACAGGATTACCATGACATAAGGGGCTTGTATAGCACCTAATTTATCCGTAAGTGCTTCGCCTGACTGCCATAATTAATGATCTTCTCGCCGCGCGCTTTTTTCTGTTACCTTGAACTGTTAACAAATAATTAATAATTCAGGGGCAGGGTATGACGCGTAAAGACGGACTGCTGGCGTTGCTGGTGGTCGTAGTATGGGGGCTCAATTTTGTGGTCATCAAGCTGGGGTTGCACAACATGCCGCCGCTGATGCTGGCCGGTTTACGTTTTTTGCTGGTCGCGTTCCCGGCGCTCTTTTTCGTCGCCCGTCCGAAGATCCCGTTAAAGCTGCTGCTGGGCTATGGCCTGACCATCAGCTTTGGCCAGTTCGCGTTTCTCTTCTGCGCCATCAAGTTCGGGATGCCGGCCGGTCTGGCCTCGCTGGTGCTGCAGGCGCAGGCGTTCTTTACCATCATTCTCGGCGCCTTCGTGTTTGGCGAACGTTTACAGGGCAAACAGCTGGCGGGCATTACGCTGGCGGTGTTTGGCGTGCTGGTGCTTATTGAAGCCAGCCTGAACGGCCAGGATGTGGCGCTGCTCGGCTTTATGCTGACGCTGGCGGCGGGGCTGAGCTGGGCCTGCGGGAATATTTTCAACAAGCTGATTATGCAGCACGAGGCGCGCCCGGCGGTGATGTCCCTGGTTGTCTGGAGCGCTCTGATCCCGATAATCCCGTTTCTGGCGGCGTCGTTTATTCTGGATGGTCCGGATGTAATGCTGAACAGTCTGGTCGAGATCGATCTGACCACAATCCTTTCTCTTGTCTATCTGGCCTTTGTCGCCACCATTGTGGGCTACGGGATTTGGGGATCGCTGCTGGGGCGTTATGAAACCTGGCGCGTGGCGCCGTTATCCCTGCTGGTGCCGGTGGTGGGGCTTGCCAGTGCGGCACTCTTGCTGGATGAAACGCTGAGCGCGCTGCAGCTGTTTGGCGCCGTGCTGATCATGGCCGGGCTGTACATTAACGTGTTTGGTCTGCGGGTTCGTCGGGCGACGCGGGTAAGCGAAAAGGCATAAAAAAAGCCCCGCGTCTGCGGGGCAAAAACGAATCAGAGGCCGTGCTGATTATAATAAGGCACGCCTAATTCGTCGGATTTGTCGCTACCAGCACCCATATGGTTGAAATCATAAGGCGACTGGTCATGTGCTGACGGCAAAATCATCGTATCAGGATTATTTTGCTGCGTTGCACGAGGGGTTTGCTCCGCGAAGGTCTGGCTGGAGAACAGCACCAGCAAGGCGAGGGCGGCGGAGGCGGTAACTTTCATGATTTCCTCGGTTACGTCTTTACAGGCGATGATTAACTACAGTGTTTTAACGGATACAGGTATCGGGATTCGCCCGGCACGCTGGTGATTCGGTACTTATGAGGCGGCACGTCAAAATAGTTCTTGAACGTACGCGTCAGGGTCTGTTGCGATTCAAATCCGTAACGCTCCGCCAGATAAAGGATCGGCTCATTGCTTTCTTTCAGTTTCTGGGCAATTTCCGTCAGCTTGCGGCTGCGAATGTATTGACCTAATGAATGACCGGTCTCTTTTTTGAACATCCGTTGCAGGTGCCATTTGGAGTAACCTGAACGCTCTGACACTTTTTCAAGGGAGAGCGGCGATTCCAGGTTATCTTCGATCCAGTCCAAAATGCTATGAATGGTGATAGCGTCAGTATTGCGTCTGGACATCGTCATACCTCTTTTTCTGTTTACGGCAGTATTTTTTTGAGCAGAAGCTCAAGGGTTGCCACTTCATCTGCCGTTAAGTTTTTTGTTAGTTCCTGATGCAGTGTTTGTCCTACTAATTGATGACATTGCTCGCACATGGCCGCGCCATCGCTGGTCAGCTTCACCAGTACGCCGCGTTTGTCATTCGGGTTAGGGCTTCGTTCTATCCATCCTTTGCAGACGAGACGATCCAGCATGCGGGTTAACGCGCCCAGATCGACAGAGAGCACCTTTTTAAGCTCAACCGGTGTAATACACACTTCGCAGCGAATGGAACACAGCACTTTGAACTGTGTTGCGGTGATATCCAGCGGTGACAGATAGTCGTTGAGCAGGCGATCTTTTTTCTGATTTACCATATGAATAAGACGACCCAGCGGAACAACGTCGTTAAAGATATCACTGGTGCTTTTCACAATGGTTGCCCTGGCAAGTAGTTAGTCACGGCAGATATTATTGCTCAGGCAAGTATAAGTCAACTGAATGAGTCAGCCGATGCCACGAATTGCTAAAACGTTTCATGAACTTTTTTTGAGGTCTTTCAAATCATATAGATAACTGTGAGTTATCTTTCCAGGATGGACATAATCGTTGCGTTGCGCCCATGGCTCAATGTCACACTTTCACCCTATAATTGCTGTGTTAAATATGGATAAGGACGACAACGCACTATGTTGGATTTAATAAAAGCAATCAGCCTTGGGCTGGTGGTCTTGCTGCCGTTGGCTAACCCGTTAACGACGGTGGCGCTGTTCCTCGGGCTGGCAGGGAATATGAACAGCGCCGAGCGCAACCATCAGTCGATGATGGCCTCGGTGTATGTGTTTGCCATCATGATGGTGGCTTACTACGCCGGACAGGTGGTGATGAACACCTTCGGGATTTCCATCCCCGGCCTGCGTATCGCCGGGGGGCTGATTGTGGCCTTTATCGGTTTCCGCATGCTGTTCCCGGCGCAAAAAGCGCATGAGTCGCCGGAAGCGGCCAGCAAATCGGAAGAGCTGGAAACCGAGCCGAGTGCCAATATCGCCTTTGTGCCGATTGCCATGCCGAGCACGGCGGGGCCGGGTACGATCGCGATGATCATCAGCTCCGCCTCAACGGTGCGTGACAGCGCAACCTTCCCGGACTGGGTGCTGACGGTTGCGCCACCGCTGATTTTTGCGATTATCGGGGTTATCGTGTGGGCGTCGCTGCGCAGTTCTGGGGCCATTATGCGCTGGGTAGGCAAGGGCGGTATCGAGGCGATTTCCCGTCTGATGGGCTTCCTGCTGGTCTGTATGGGCGTGCAGTTTATTATTAACGGCGTGCTGGAAATTATTAAGACCTATCATTGATGTGATTGCCGGGTAAGGCGAAGCCGCCGCCCGGCAAGAAGGCTTACCCGTGCTGACCCTGTTCCTCCAGCGCCACCGGCCATTTACGGAAGATGAGCACTGACCAGACCAGCGCCACCAGGGCCGGAATGGCGCCCAGATAGCCAATCGCCGACATCGATACGTGCAGTATTACCTGATTTCCCACCAGCGCGCCCGCGCCAATCCCCAGATTGAAAATCCCTGAGAACAGCGACATGGCGACGTCCGTTGCATCCGGCGCCAGGGCCAGGACCTTCACCTGCATGCCCAGACCAATAATCATGATCGCCACGCCCCAGCACAGGCTGAGGATCGCCAGATGGCTTTCACTGCCTGCGGCAGGCATCAGCAGCAGCAGGCAGGCCAGCAGCAGACCGATAGCGCAGCTCACCAGCGTTGACGCATGCCGGTTACCCAGCTTACCGAACAGCACGCTGCCAATAATGCCCGCTCCGCCGAGGATCAACAGCAGGACGGTGGCAAAGTTGGCGCTAAAGCCCGCCACCACCTGCACAAAGGGTTCAATGTAGCTGTACGCCGTGTAATGGGCCGTCACCACAATGACGGTAAGCAGGTAGATACCCAGCAGCGCCGGGCGACGCATCAGCAGCGGCAGGCTTTTCAGCGAGCCGGAATGTTCGCTCGGCAGCGCGGGCAGCAGCTTAATCAGGCATACCAGCGTAACCAGCGCGCCCATACCAATGGCGAAGAACGTCGTACGCCAGCCGAAGTATTGCCCTACGATGCGGCCAATCGGCAGACCCAGCACCATCGCCAGTGCGGTACCGGTGGCAATCAGGCTCAGCGCCTGGGCGCGTTTACCCGCTGGCGCGAGTCGAATAGCCAGCGACGCGGTGATCGACCAGAACACCGCATGGGCAAAGGCAATGCCGATGCGGCTAATGACCAGCACCGTAAAATTCCACGCCATAAACGACAGGACATGGCTGGTGATGAACAGCACAAACAGGCCGATCAGCAGCCTGCGCCGCTCCATCTGGCTGGTCAGCAGCATAAACGGCAAGGACATCAGCGCCACAACCCAGGCGTAGATGGTCAACATAATGCCCACCTGCGCCGTTTCCATCTGGAAACTTTCAGCGATGTCAGACAACAGCCCAACCGGAACAAATTCTGTGGTGTTAAAAATAAACGCGGCAATGGCCAGCGTGACCACGCGTAGCCACGCAACCCTGCGGGAAACTGTGTTCGTTGTCATAGGGATGTCGGAGATTCGTTGCTGAAAAGAAGAGGAGACGATCTTAAAACGTCGAACGGCGAAAACTCAATCATTATGTGACGCAGATCTCGATATTTACCTTATGAAAGCGGTAGCCGGGAACGCCGTTTTCATTGAATATAAAAGAACAACACAATAAAAACAGGCGGTAAGACAATGCAGGAGATTGATTTTTATCTGGTAGATGCGTTCAGCGACACCTCGTTTGGCGGCAATCCGGCCGCCGTTTGCCCGCTCAAGGAATGGTTACCCGATGAGACCTTGCTGAAAATGGCGCAGCAGCATAATCAGTCGGAAACGGCTTTTTTCGTCTGCAGTAAAGGGGGCATTGAGCTACGCTGGTTTACCACGCTCACCGAAGTCAATCTCTGCGGCCACGCTACGCTGGCGGCCGCGCACGTGCTGTTTACCGAGCTGGATTACCCGGATTCGCGGATCCACTTTGAAACCGCCTCTGGCCGCCTCACCGTCAGCCGGGAGGGGGAGTGGATGACGCTGGACTTCCCTGCATGCCCAACCCATCAGGAGACACCCCCGCCGGAGATGCTCTCGGCGCTGGGTATCAGCCGCTACGTTGAAGCCCGTAAAGGGCGCGCATGGCTGATCGTTCTGGAAAATCGCCAGCAGGTTGAAGCGCTTGCGCCGCGCTTCTCGGCGATGACGCCGGGCGAGCATAAGGTGAGCGTTACGGCGCGCGGTGAGGGGAAATATTATTTTGTCAGCCGCTTTTTCTCACCGGGCGTTTCCGTCCCGGAAGACCCGGTCACCGGCTCCGCGCACACCATGCTGATCCCTTACTGGAGCGAAAAGCTGGGCAAAACCACGATGTTCGCCCGTCAGGTTTCAGCGCGCGGCGGCGATGTGGGCTGTGAGCTGAAAGGTTCGCGCGTGCTGATGAGCGGGCAGGCCACGCTTTATCTGAAAGGCACAGTTTTTCTGCGCTAAAAACCCATAACAAGAGAGGAAGAGACAATGCAGGAAATTGATTTTTATCTGGTGGATGCCTTCAGCGATAAAACCTTTGGCGGCAACGCCGCAGCGGTATGTCCTCTGGAAGAGTGGTTGCCGGACGAAACGCTGCTCAAAATGGCGCAACAGCATAACCAGTCTGAGACCGCCTTTTTCGTGCGCACCGACGGCGGGTTTGAGCTGCGCTGGTTCACCACGCTGGATGAAATTAACCTGTGCGGTCACGCCACGCTTGCCGCATCTCACGTCATTTTCGAATACCTTGATTATCCGCATACCGAAATCACCTTCACCACGCGCTTCGTGGGCGAGCTGACCGTCAAGCGCAGCGGCGACTGGCTGACGCTGAACTTCCCCGCGTGGTCGACGGAGGTTGTCGAGAACCCACCTGAAGTGCTGTTTAGCGCGCTGGGCATCACGGCGGCAAAAGAGGTGCGCGTCGGACGCGATTACATGGTGGTGCTGGAGAGCCAGCAGCAGGTGGAAGCGTTAACGCCGGATATTGGGGCCATGCTTCCGCTGGATAAAATGGTCTGCGTGACGGCGCCGGGAGAAGAATATGACTTCGTCAGCCGCTTCTTCTGCCCTGGCGAAGGGGTGCCGGAAGATCCCGTCACCGGATCCGCCCACAGCATGCTGATCCCTTACTGGAGCGAAAAGCTGGGCAAAATGTCACTCAATGCCCGCCAGGTGTCATACCGTGGCGGGGATCTGCGCTGCGAGCTGAAGGGCGACCGCGTGCTGATTGGCGGCCAGGCTACGCTGTACCTGAAAGGGCGAATCTTCCTGCGCTAGCCGAGTGACGCGCTATAAGTTAATACTATGAACCACCCCGGCAGGCCTGAGCTATGTTGATATAAAAACAGCAAGGAGCCTGCCATGTATTCCATTACCTCTGAATCTGCACGTCATCCGGACATTCTCAACCTGATCGCGGCGCTTGACCGCTACCAGAGCGAACTCTATCCCGCCGAAAGCAACCATCTGCTCGACCTGTCCGCGCTGCCTGAAGCCTCGCTGATCCTGATGGTCATTCGTGACCAGCAGCTGCACGCCGTAGGCTGCGGAGCCATCGTGCTCAACGGCGACGGAACGGGGGAGATGAAGCGGGTCTATATCGATCCGGCCCATCGCGGGCAGCATCTCGGCGAGACGCTGCTGGCCGCCCTGGAAGATGAGGCCCTGAGCCGCCATTGCCACACGGTAAGGCTGGAGACGGGCATCAAACAGCGCGCCGCGGTTCGCCTGTACGAGCAGTGCGGGTACGATTTGCGTCCGGCGTTTGCCCCGTACGCTGACGATCCGCTCAGCCTGTTTATGGAGAAGGCGCTGGTTGAAGACGTTCGTTTAGCAGCGCTATAAAAGCTTCCAGCTGGCGGGTCATCGCCCCGCGCCGCCACACCAGCCAGGTTGTAAGCCAGCGCCAGTTTTCCGCCAGCGGCCAGGCTTCAACCTGATGATGTCCCGGCATACTCTCCAGCATCGAGCGCGGCATCAGCGCGATGCCCGCGCCCGCAATGACGCAGGCGAGCATGCCGTGATAGGACTCCATCTCATGAATGCGGCCGGGCGTGGCTCTGTCCGCATGAAACCAGCTTTCCAGATGTCGACGGTACGAGCAGTTCGCGCGAAAAGCGTAAACGTCGCTGCCGCTAACCTGTGTGGCGCGGGCGACCTCCGCGTGCCCGGCTGGCGTGACCAGCATCATCTCTTCCCGGTAGACCGGCATCCCCTCCAGCTCCGGGTGCGACAGCGGCCCGTCGACAAAGGCGGCGCTGAGGGTTCCCTCCAGCACGCCATCAATCATCGTCCCGGATGGCCCGGTAGAAAGGGCAAACTGGATGCGCGGATAGCGCTGGTTAAACTGCGCCAGCGTTTCGGGAATGCGCACCGCGGCGGTGCTTTCCAGCGCGCCGAGGGCAAATAGCCCCTGCGGCTCATCACCCGCGACGACCATGCGCGCCTCATCCACCAGGGCGAGGATCTGCCTGCTGTAGCGCAGGAAGTTATGTCCGGCGGGAGATAGGCGCAAACGCTGGTTCTCACGAATAAACAGCTCAACGCCAAGATCGGCTTCCAGCTGGCGGATGCGGGTCGTCAGGTTAGACGGCACGCGATGCACCTTCTGCGCCGCCTGGGTGATGCTGCCCGTCAGCGCGACGGCGTTAAACATTTCAAGCTGGGTTAAGTCCATGGCATTCTCGTTTCGTGAATAAGGTGGTTAGTATTATTCATTTTTAAGAAATAGCAGAGTGAGCCACAATGAATCAACCAAAATGCGTGGAGAACATCATGAAATATTCATCTGCTACACATGCCTTGTCCGTTAACCCGGCAACGGGGGAAACTCTCGCTGCTTATCCCTGGGCGACGGCGGAAGAGGTTGACCGCGCGATTGCTCAGTCTGACGCGGGGTATCGCCAGTGGCGACGCGAAAGCGTGTCCCACCGGGCGCAGAAGCTCCTGGATCTCGGCGCCGCGCTGCGAAACCGCGCGGAAGAGATGGCGCAGACGATCTCCCGTGAAATGGGGAAACCCATCCTGCAGGCGCGGGCGGAAGTGGCAAAATCCGCCGGTCTGTGCGACTGGTATGCCGGGCACGGCCCGGCGATGCTGCGTGCGGAACCCACGCTGGTGGAAAACCACAGCGCGGTTATTGAATATCGTCCTCTGGGGCCGATTCTCGCGGTGATGCCCTGGAACTTCCCGCTCTGGCAGGTGCTGCGCGGCGCGGTGCCCATTCTGCTGGCAGGTAACAGCTATCTGCTTAAGCATGCGCCAAACGTGCTCGGCTCTGCGGAACTTATTGGGCAGATCTTTGCAGATGCCGGTTTCCCTGAAGGCGTATTCGGCTGGGTGAACGCCACCAATGACGGCGTAAGCCAGGCGATTAACGATCGCCGTATTGCGGCGGTGACCGTCACCGGCAGCGTGCGTGCCGGTGCGGCTATTGGCGCGCAGGCAGGAGCCGCGCTGAAAAAATGCGTTCTTGAGCTGGGCGGCTCCGACCCGTTTATCGTCCTTAACGATGCCGACCTGGATCTCGCCGTGAAGGCGGCGGTGGCGGGTCGCTACCAGAATACCGGGCAGGTGTGCGCGGCGGCCAAACGTTTTATCGTCGAGGAGGGTATCGCAGAGACCTTTACCCGGCGTTTTGTCGAGGCCGTCTCTGCGCTGAAACTCGGCGCACCGGATCGGGAAGAGAACTTTATTGGCCCGATGGCGCGTTATGACCTGCGCGATGAGTTGCATCAGCAGGTGCAGGCCACCCTGGCCGAAGGGGCAACGCTGCTGCTGGGCGGAGAGAAAATCAGCGGAGAGGGCAATTACTACGCGCCAACCGTGCTGACCAACGTCACCCCGTCGATGACGGCGTTCCGCCAGGAACTGTTTGGTCCGGTCGCGGCCGTGACTGTAGCAAAAGACTCGGAGCACGCCCTGGCGCTTGCCAACGACAGCGACTTTGGCCTGTCCGCCACCGTCTTTACCGCTGACGCGGCGCTTGCGGATAAATTCTCCCGCGAACTGGAGTGCGGCGGGGTGTTTATCAACGGCTTTAGCGCCAGCGACGCGCGCGTGGCCTTCGGCGGCGTGAAGAAAAGCGGCTTTGGCCGGGAGCTTTCCCACTTTGGTTTGCACGAGTTCTGCAACGTGCAGACGGTATGGAAGGATCGCGTGTAATTTATTGCCCGCCTGTGATTACGGCCCTCATCACGAGGGCCGTTGTCATTTATCTGCAATGGTTCTGTCATTTTCATTTCGTAGACTCGCTCGCGTCTAACGCATTGTTAATGAAGATAATTATGAACCTAACGCAAATTTTTCGCCGTATTGCGCAGCGTCTCACCCCTCGTCACTTTGGCCTGCTGACGGGTATCTTTTGTATTATTGGCCTTTTCTCCGCGCTGCAGCTCTCCTCCTCATTTCTGCTTAACGCCTCCCTGAACGACGCCCAGCGCAACGAGCAGCAAAACCTGCTGGCCTGGCAGCAGCAGAGCAAGCTGGATCTGGCCCGCGTTTCCCTGCTGGCGGCAAGCGACCTGCTTAACCGCTCCGGCGTCTGGTTTATGCAGGATAAAGAGACCGGCTCCGACGGGAGCTGGCACAGCCTGATGGATGATGCGCAAAAGGCGCTGGCGGTTTCTCAGCAGGCGTGGAAGGCCTGGCTGGCGCTCAATCCGCCGAAAGACGATGCCCTGGTGAACAGCTATCAGCTTTTCTACGGCGCGATCAACGAGCAGGCTGAAGGTTTGATTAAGACCAACACCATCGACGCGTTTTTTGCCGTACCGGCTCAGGCGTTTCAGTCTGATTTTAACGACAACTATGCGCGCTATCAGCAGGCAAGCGAGAAGCAGGCCATGCAGGGGCGTCAGAGCCTAATGGCGCAGCTCTCCGGCCTGCAAACGTTGTTCCTGTTTGCGCCGGTGCTGCTGCTCGCCATCGCGGTTGTCGTCTGGTTCGGCATGTCCAGATGGGTGATTACGCCGCTGCGTCGGTTGATTGCGCATATTAACCGGCTGGCGGCAGGGGATCTCTCCGGCACGCCGCCGACCGTCATGCGCTTTAACCGGGAGATAGGTCAGCTTAGCGACAGTATTGCGACGATGCAGCACGGTCTGCAGCAGCTGGTGACGCAGGTCAGCCATGCCACCGCGACGATGGTGGAGAACATTGACTCCCTTGCGCAGGGTAACCAGAAGCTGTATCAGCAGTCAGCGCGCCAGGCGAAAGAGCTTGAGGATGTGACGGCGCATATCGCGGCGCTGGAAAGCCATGTGGAAGGGAATACCGGCTATGCCAGGCTCGCCAGCTCGCGGGCCGATGAGGCGCGTCAGGCGGCCGTGGGCGGCGACCGGATGATGTCTACCGTGAATGCGTCCATGCAGGCGATCGTCGACCGATCTTCTGAGATGCGCGGGATCGTGGCGATGATCGACAGCGTGGCGTTTCAGACCAACATCCTGGCGCTGAATGCCGCCATCGAGGCGGCCCATGCCGGAAACCAGGGGCGCGGCTTTGCCGTCGTCGCCCGGGAAGTCGGGCTTTTGGCCAGAAAAAGCAGCCACTCGACGCAGACCATTCAGGAGCTGATCAACCGCTCGCTGCAGGGCATTGAAGACGGTTCCCGCGCCGTTACCCTGATGGAAGAGAATCTGCAGCAGGTCACCGGCCTGGTGGGCAATTTAAGCAGTTTGCTTAATGAGATCTCAACCGCCACGCTCAGCCAGGGAGACAGTATTCACCAGATGACGCGCCAGCTTCAGGCGCTGAATCAGGTCTCCCGGCAGACGGACCTGCTGGTCTCAGACGCCTCGGATGCCTCTGAGCGGCTGCAAAAGCAATCCGATCTTTTATTGCAGGCCGTTTCGCGTTTTCGTCTTAGCGTCTGACGCAATACATAAGCCTCTGTTATACTCGCAGCCCGTTTTAGCCTGAGGGCAAGGAGCAAAGTGTGGCTGCGGTCATCCATAATGAGATGTTGGACGAGATTCTGGCGCAGGTTCGTCCGTTAATTGGAAAGGGGAAGGTTGCCGACTATATTCCGGCCCTTGCCTCGGTGAGCGGGAACAAGCTGGGGATTGCTATCTGTACCATTGACGGACAGCGATACCAGGCAGGCGATGCGGCTGAGCGTTTTTCCATTCAGTCCATTTCGAAAGTGCTGAGTCTGGTTGCGGCGATGCGCCAGTATGAAGAAGAAGAGATCTGGCAGCGTGTCGGTAAAGATCCTTCCGGCCAGCCTTTTAACTCGCTGCTTCAGCTCGAGATTGAGCAGGGTAAACCGCGAAATCCCTTTATCAATGCCGGGGCGCTGGTGGTCTGCGATATGCTGCAAAGTCGCCTCAGCGCACCGCGCCAGCGAATGCTGGAGATTGTTCGCCAGCTCTCGGGCGTTGACGACATTGCCTATGATGCAGTGGTGGCTCGCTCGGAGTTTGAACACTCCGCCCGTAACGCGGCTATCGCATGGCTGATGAAATCCTTCGGTAATTTCCACAACGACGTGGCGACCGTGCTGCAAAACTACTTCCATTACTGCGCCCTGAAAATGAGCTGCGTTGAGCTGGCCCAGACGTTCCTGTTCCTTGCGCACCAGGGGCACGCGCCGCATCTCGATCAGGAGGTGGTTTCTCCGCTTCAGGCCCGGCAGGTTAACGCGCTGATGGCCACCAGCGGGATGTATCAAAACGCCGGCGAGTTTGCCTGGCGCGTTGGGCTTCCGGCTAAATCGGGCGTTGGCGGCGGGGTCGTGGCGATTGTGCCGCATGAAATGGCGATAGCCGTCTGGAGCCCGGAACTGGATGAAACGGGAAATTCCCTTGCCGGCGTGGCGGTTCTGGAGAAACTTACCCAGCGCCTGGGACGTTCCGTATACTGATGTCCGATCTGGATCCTCTCTTTTCCCGCCTGGCGCGATCGACATTTCGCTCGCGCTTTCGCCTGGGCGATAAGGAACGACAGTACTGCTGGGACAAAGGCCCCGAAACCATTGATCGGCACGCCGCGGATTTTGTCGAAAAGCGCCTTGCGCCCGCGCACCCCGCCAACGACGGTAAACAGACGCCCATGCGCGGTCACCCGGTGTTTATCGCCCAGCATGCCACCGCTACCTGTTGTCGGGGCTGTCTGGCAAAATGGCATAACATTCCACAGGGCGTAACGCTCACGGCGCAGCAACAAAATTATATCGTCAGCGTCATCCACCACTGGCTGGTGCTGCAGATGAACGCCTAAATTTGACGAGTTATGCTCCCGTGGTATTTGTGTTATAGATGCATCCCAAGTTAGTCCCGATCATGCTGACGACCGCAATAATTGCCATAAGCTTTCATATGGAATGATATTTAATGCGTTCTGCTCTTACCGCTTTCAGGCCGTTCCAGATTGATACCCCGCTGCGAAATGCAGCGACGATCTTCATCCTCACCACTTTATTCTATTTTGTGGGCGCGGAATTACGGCTCGTTGAGGCCCTGTCGCTGTTCTGGCCGCTAAATGGCGTCATGGCAGGGATTTTCGCCCGCTATGTTTACCTGAATCGCCTGCATTACTACGCGGTATGTTATGTCGCGATGCTGTTGTACGACGCGGTAACGACCAACTGGGGTATGGCCTCCGTGGTGATCAACCTGTCAAACATGATCTTTATCGTCGTCGTCGCCGTGCTGGTTCAGCGCGACAAGCGGCTGATGAAGAAAACCCCCGATCCGCTTAACGCGCTACGCCTGTTTAACTACTGTCTGATTGCCGCGCTGCTTTGCGCCTTGCTCGGCGCGGTAGGGTCGGTCGGGATTGACAGTCATACTTTCTGGCCGCTATTTGCCGACTGGTTTAGCGAGCAGTTCTCAACCGGCGTGCTTGTTGTGCCCTGTATGCTCACGTTGCGTATGCCCGGGCGTGAACTCAGGCTCCGTCTGGAGCAGCTGCTGCCGGTAATTGCGCTGATCGTCTCGGTGATCGCGTCGGTGGTGATTGGCGGAGCGGGGAGCCTCTCGTTTCCTCTGCCTGCGCTTATCTGGTGTGCGGTTCGCTACTCGTTGCCTGCGACCTGTCTGCTGACGTTTATCACGGGGGCCACTGAAATCATTCTGGTCGCCAACTCGATCATTAATATTGCCGTGGCGACGCCGTTTACGACGCCAATGATGTTTTCAGCCCGGCTGGGGATCGCCACGATGGCGATCTGCCCGGTGATGGTTTCCGTCAGCATGGCGGCGATTAATTCCCTGATCCGTCAGGTTTCGCTGAGGGCGGATTATGACTTTTTAACGCACGTCTACTCGCGTTCCGGGCTTTACGAGGCGTTAAAGCATGAAGAGACGTACCGGCACACGCGTTTTCTGACCGTCATGCTGCTGGATATTGATTACTTTAAAAGCATTAATGATAACTACGGCCACGAGTGCGGAGACCGCGTGCTGGCGTCGTTTGCCCGACAGGTTCAGCAGGTGGTTGGCGAAAACGGCATGGTGGCGCGCATGGGCGGGGAAGAGTTCGCCGTGGTGGTCAATTCAGGCGACGCGCAGCACGGTTTTGAACTGGCTGAACGTATCCGATCCACCGTTGCCGGCCATCCTTTTACATGGCGTCACCAGACGCTCTATCTGACGGTCAGCATTGGCCTCGGCAGCGGAAAGGCCGAGTCCTGGCAGCTGACCGAGGTCTTCAACAAGCTCATGGCCGAAGCGGACGATCATCTCTATCGTTCCAAAAAAGCGGGTCGAAACCGTACCAGCGCTCGGGTGGCGGACGAGCAGATTGCCGCGCCCTCCGGGAGTGAAACATAGCTGCGTTAATCGTCATAAGGCATTGACGTGAATAGTAAGCGGCTTAACAGGATGTCAGAACACTGACAATGTCTCTGTTTAAGCTACGCTTTTAGTAACGCTTTACGTCAGGAGACATTATGAAAGCACCTGCAACCCCTGAAAATGAAACAGACAGACTCAACTCGCTACGAGAATCAGGTCTGCTTGAGATCGACAGTTCCCCGGCGTTTGACCGCTTAACGCGTCTGGCAAAACGCTTCTTCCAGGTGCCGCTGGCGATGGTCAATCTCATTGATGAGCATTCGCTAATCGTGAAGTCGGCTGACGGTCAGGCGCCCGGCAGCGTTCCGCGTAATATCTCATTTTGCGGGCATACGATCCTCACCGAAGCGCCGCTGGTGGTGGGGGATATGCTTCAGGACGATCGCTTTGCGGATAACCCACTGGTGGCCGGTGAGCCTCGCGTGCGTTTTTACGCGGGCTTCCCGCTGCGCCTGCGCGACGGCGCAAGCGTTGGCTCGCTGTGCCTAATTGATTACGCCCCCCGCGAGTTTTCTGCCGCCGACCTCGCCGTGCTGGGGGACCTTGGCGCGCTGGCGGAAGACGAATTTGCTGCCATCAGCGCGGCGACCACGGATGAATTAACCGGGTTATTCAACCGTCGGGGCTTTAATCAGCTCGTGCGGTTCACGCTTTCCGTTGCCCGGCGTCGCGCTGAGCCGCTCACGCTCGGCTGGCTGGATTTGGATCGCTTTAAGGAAATTAACGATCGCTTCGGGCATGAAGAGGGGGATAAGGCGCTGAAAGCGATGGCGCAGCTGATGCGCGCCTCTTTCCGCGAAGCGGATCTGCTGGTTCGTTTTGGCGGGGACGAGTTCGCCGTGCTGTTCGCGGATACGGATGAGCAGGGCGCCTGGATTGCCATGCAGTATCTTGCCGAGCAGGTAGAAAACTATAACGCCCGCAAGCTACATCCCTGGTCGCTCCATTTCTCGTGGGGGCTCAGTGAATTCGATCATAACGGCAACGACCTGCAGCAGTGGTTAAAAGAGGCCGATGAAAAGATGTATGCCATGAAACAGCAGCGACAGCGCTCCCGGTAACATAACAAAAGCGTATGTCCGATCCGTTTGCGTTAAGAAGATGTTAAATGCACAGTGACGGTATTCAACGTAAGGAAAAACAATGAATACCTCACTGCAAATCAAAAACCTCACCCGAGACGACATTCTCACCCATCTTGATGCGCTGGCCGGGATCCTCGAAAACTGTGTGAACGGCGGGGCATCCGTCAGCTTTATGCTTCCCTTTAGTCTGGATAAGGCTCGTTCGTTCTGGCGCGGCATCGCTGAAAGCGTAGGGCGCAACGAGCGTCTGGTGCTGGCCTGTGTCGACCCGCAGGACGGCGTCATCGGTACGGTGCAGCTGATCGTCGACCAGCCGGAAAACCAGCCGCATCGCGCCGATGTGGCGAAGCTGCTGGTTCACGAGAAAGCCCGCCGCAAAGGTGCCGCGATGGCCTTGATGGAAGCGCTTGAAGCGGAGGCCCGGGCCAGAGATATTTCGGTTCTGGTGCTCGATACCTCCACCGGCAGCGGCGCCGAGACGTTCTACCAGCGTGCCGGCTGGCAAAAGGTGGGGGAGATCCCGCGCTATGCCCTGATGCCGGACGGCGCCATGACGGCCACGTCCGTGTTCTATAAGTTCTTATGATTATTTTGTACAACTACGCTGTGGATTGATCAAAACAGGGTTTCTGGTCGTTAAGTTTTGATAAGTTATCGTACCAATCTTATCAGGCTGTATGACTAATCATAAAGGAACCCTCTTGTGAACACGCTCAACCGTCGTGATTTTCCCGGTGCTCAATACCCGGAACGCATTATTCAGTTTGGTGAAGGCAACTTCCTGCGTGCGTTTGTTGACTGGCAAATTGACCTGCTAAATGAACATACCGATCTTAACGCCGGTGTGGTTATCGTCCGTCCTATTCAGAGCGACTTCCCGCCGTCGCTGAACACTCAGGATGGTCTCTATACCACTATCATTCGCGGCCTGAACGGGCAGGGTGAAGCGGTGAGTGAGAGCCGTCTTATCCGCTCGGTTAACCGGGAGATCGACGTCTACGGCCAGTATGATGCGTTCCTGAAACTGGCGCACAATCCGGACATGCGCTTTGTTTTCTCGAACACCACCGAAGCGGGTATCAGCTACCACGCGGGTGACCGATTCGCCGATGCCCCTGCGGTGAGCTACCCGGCGAAGCTGACGCGACTGCTGTTTGAGCGTTATAGCCACTTCAACGGTGCAGCGGATAAAGGCTGGATCATCATTCCGTGCGAGCTGATTGACTACAACGGTGATGCGCTGCGTGAACTTGTCCTGCGTTATGCCCGGGAGTGGGCGCTGCCTGCCGCCTTTATCCAGTGGCTTAACGAGGCAAACAGCTTCTGCTCGACGCTGGTTGACCGTATCGTGACCGGTTATCCGCGCGACGAAGCGGCCACGCTGGAGGCTGAGCTGGGTTATCACGATGGTTTCCTGGATACGGCTGAACATTTCTATCTGTTCGTTATCCAGGGGCCGGCATCCCTTGCTCAGGAACTTCGTCTGGATAAATACCCATTGAATGTGCTGATAGTCAACGACATCAGGCCGTACAAAGAGCGCAAAGTCGCTATCCTGAACGGCGCGCATACGGCGCTGGTGCCGGTGGCATTCCAGGCTGGGTTAGAGACGGTAGGCGAGGCGATGAATGATGCAGAGATCTGCGCGTTTGTCGAAAAAGCGATTTATCAGGAGATCATTCCGGTTCTCGATCTGCCGCGTGACGAGCTGGAATCTTTTGCCAGCGCGGTAACAGGGCGTTTTCGCAACCCTTACATCAGACACCAGCTGCTTTCCATCGCGCTTAACGGTATGACCAAATATCGCACCCGCATCCTGCCGCAGCTGCTGGCAGGGCAGAACGCAAGCGGACAATTGCCTGCACGTCTGACGTTCGCGCTGGCTGCACTGATAGCGTTTTATCGCGCGGAGCGTAACGGGGAGAACTATCCGGTGCAGGATGATGCATTCTGGCTGGAACGTTATCAGCAGCTGTGGGCACAGCATCGCGACCAGCAGTTGAGCACCCGTGAGCTGGTGCAGTCCGTACTGAGCGTGAGCGAGCACTGGGAACAGGATCTCACGCAGAACACCGGGCTTGTCGACCAGGTGACCCTGGATCTTGACGCCATTCTCCTGAAGGGAATGCGCGCAGCGGTGAACCCCCTTTGCTAATGACGTTACCCGGCTTCGGCCGGGTTTAATTACATCTTATTTTAGTTACAACATACTATATGCTCTTTTTTTAAAACCGCATGCAGCACCGTGCGGTTATCGCTAAGCAGGTCATAAAATTCAATGTCCCGTTAACATGCTTGCAACCGTGAGGGAGATCACGTTTAATAGCCACGCTCTTTTCCTTCCTGAAACTCACTATGATTGTTCGTCCTAAACAGCACTGGCTACAACTGATTTTTGTCTGGCACGGCTCGGTACTTCCCAAAATTTACACCCGACTGCTGCTGAACTTCCTGCTTTCAATCGCCGTTATCCTGATGCTGCCGTGGTATACCTCGCTGGGCATCAAATTTACCGTGGCGCCATTTAGCATTCTCGGCGTGGCGATCGCTATCTTTCTCGGTTTCAGAAACAACGCCTGTTATTCGCGCTACGTTGAGGCTCGCCTGCTTTGGGGGCAGTTGATGATAGCGGCACGCTCGCTGTTTCGCGAGGTGAAAAACACCTTGCCTGACGATAAGCACCTGGGGGAATTTGTCCGCCTGCAGATAGCTTTTGCCAACTGCCTGCGCATGACCCTCCGCCGGGACCTGAACGCCGAACAGCTCTCTCGCTATCTTGCTCCGGACGATTTACGTCACGTGATGAGCGCCAACTCGCCGGCGAACCGCATTTTACTGATCATGGGGGAGTGGCTGGCCGTGCGGCGGCGTAACGGGCAGCTTTCAGACATCCTGTTCCACAGCCTTAACAACCGTCTGAACGATATGTCCATCGTCCTCTCCGGCTGCGAGCGCATTGCGACTACGCCGGTGCCGTTTGCCTATACGCTGATTTTGCACCGCACGGTCTATCTGTTCTGCATCATGCTGCCGTTCGCGCTGGTTGTAGATCTGCACTACATGACGCCGTTTGTCTCGGCGCTGATCTCCTACACCTTTATCTCGCTGGACACCCTGGCAGAAGAGCTGGAAGACCCGTTCGGCACAGAAGATAACGATCTGCCGCTGGACGCCATCTGCAACATGATGGAACGCGATCTGCTGCAGATGAACGATGAAGAGAACATTCCTGAAAGGCTGATGCCGGATAAGTATTATCAGCTGACCTGACGGGCGTTCCACTCGTCGCGGGTGATCTCCCACAGTTCGGAATCCAGCATGCCGCTGACGTAGGCTTTCTTTTCCGTCCTGATAAGCCGCATGCCGCTACTGTCTGAAATACGCCGGGAGCGGCTGTTGGCGGTGGCTTTCGGGGCGCGTAATACGGGTTTGTTTAGCGTATTGAACCAGTAATCCGTCGCGGCAATGCTGGCCTCGCGCATGTATCCCTGGCCCTGAAACTCCGGGGCCAACCAGAATCCACGGTTGTTATCTTCGACGTCATACAAACAGATAATACCCATCAACTCATCCGGCACCTCGCGACGACGGATGCTCCAGAACCAGGCGATCCCTTTTGCCATATCCGGCAGCGCCACGTTGTTGACATAGTTTTCCGCGCCGTTATCCGGGTAGGGCCAGGGCACGGAAGAGACCATATAGCGGACGATCTCCCAGCGCGGATAACGCTTTTGTATCTGGGCCGCATCTTCGGCAACCAGCGGTTTTAGCAATAAGCGTTCTGTCGTGAGCGTCGGTATCGTCATCCGCGGATCTCCATATTTAAGCGTTATGCTTTTGTTTGCGTTCTGGTATTTTCATCTTTACGGCACTCTATCCCAGCGAGCTCTTTTCACATACTACTAACAATTGCAGAGGTCAGCATGACATTAAGACGGGCCAACCCACAGGAAGCCGAAATACTCTGGAATATTCGCAATCAGGCGATTCGTCACGGCTGTAAAACCAGTTACGACGCCGACGTCATTGCGCGCTGGACGCCGGATCTCATGCCCGAACACTATCGGCAGATGGTCATTGAATACCCTTTTTACGTGGTGGAAGATGAAACGGGCGACGTTGCGGCGACCGGCTATCTGGATCTGGATACCCACTGTCTGGAGGCGATATTCACCTTGCCCGCGGCATTCGGTAAAGGCATGGCGACCCGAATTATCGAGGCGCTCAAAAAGGCGCTCAAAAATGAAGCCCGTAGCCGGGGCATAACCCGTATGAGGCTGGATGCAACCCCTAACGCCCAGTCGTTTTATCAGAAGCTGGGGTTTGTCACGCTGCGCGAAAACTATCATCACTCGCGTATGGCCGGGGCTGATTTACGCTGTTTTGAAATGGCGATCGACTTGTAATGTGAGGAACACATGGCTGTCACGGTAAGACCTCTACGTGAAGACGATTATTCCCAATGGCGACCGCTGTGGGATGGCTATACCCATTTTTATGATTGCTACCTCGAGGAATCCGTCACCGCATCGACATGGGAAAGGGCGCTCTCAGCGCATTCCACGATGTTCTGCCGCGTGGTAGAGAAGGATGAAAAGGTCATCGGTTTCGCGATGTGCATTCTGCACGAAGGAACCTGGTCAACGGCCCCCGTTTGCTACCTGGAAGATCTGTTTGTTGATGCCGACGAACGCGGGGCGGGAGCCGGTAAGGCGCTCATTGATGCTCTGATTGAGGAAGGCAAGCGCGAAGGGTGGTCAAAACTGTACTGGGTCACCCGGGAGAATAACCCGGCGCGAAAACTTTATGACAAATACGGTCAAGCCGACGATTACGTCCGCTATCGCATCACCCTTTAAGGCGACAAGGCCTGGGTTTGTATCACACTGTATCTGCGTCGCTGATACATACACAGGCTTGCAATAAACCCGCTTTCGCACATATCCGCTATACATTGCCGTGTTGTTATATCCCCGTGAACTGTACTCAACCGGAGATACCAACATGTTTAGCAAACTCGCGTACTCAACTCTCGCACTGACCGTTTCTCTTGGCACCGTGATGTCCTGTCAGGCTGAAGTCACCGGCACAAATTTCGCGGCAGCCTTTGATCATCCGCAGCAAATTAACGCCGGCGATCTGAATGTCGGTTATGTCGACATCGGCCCGAAAAACGGCCAGCCGGTTATTTTACTGCACGGCTGGCCGTACGATATTCACAGCTACGCCGACGTCGCGCCCGCGCTGGCGGCAAAAGGCTATCGGGTGATTGTGCCTTCTCTGCGTGGCTACGGCACCACGCGCTTCCTGTCAGCCAAAACGCCGCGCAACGGTCAGCCTTCAGCCATGGCGAAAGATATTGTGAACCTGATGGATGCCGTGAATATTAAGCAGGCGGTATTTGCAGGATATGACTGGGGCGCTCGTACGGCGGATATCGTTGCGGCGCTGTGGCCAGAGCGCGTTAAGTCACTGGTGTCGGTGAGCGGGTATCTCATCAGCAGCCAGCAGATTGGCAAACAGCCGCTGCCGCCAAAAGCGGAACAGCAGTGGTGGTATCAGTTCTATTTCGCTACCGCGCGCGGTGCTGAAGGCTATGCCAAAAACACGCATGACTTCGCCCGTTTGATCTGGTCTCAGGCCTCGCCTGACTGGAAATTTAGCGATGCTGTCTTCAACGCCAGCGCCAAATCCCTCGATAACCCGGATCACGTCGCGGTGACGCTCAGCAACTATCGCTGGCGTTTAGGGCTGGAAAAAGGCGAGCGCAAATACGACAGCTACGAGCAAAAACTCGCTACGCTGCCGAATATCACCGTTCCAACGATCACCATCGAAGGCGGGAACAACGGTGCGCCGCATCCGGCTCCGCAGGCCTACGCGGGTAAATTTACCGGTAAATATGAGCACCGCACCTTCGGGGCAACCGTGGGGCACAATCCGCCTCAGGAAGATCCGCAGGATTTCGTCAAGGCCGTCGTTGACGCGGATAAGCTCTGAAATGTGCTATTTTCAGTACGTTACCCTTCGGTCTGGAGATTTCGGTGGAGCATATTGATCATATCCTTGTCGTCGATGACGACAGGGATATTCGTGAACTGATTGTCGATTATCTCGTTAAGTCTGGCTATCGCGCGACGGGCGCGGCCAACGGCAAAGAGATGCGCGTCGTGCTGGATAAACAGCATATCGACCTGGTGGTGCTGGATGTCATGATGCCCGGCGACGACGGGCTTACGTTATGTCGAGAGCTACGCGTCGGGAAATATAAAGATCTGCCCATCCTGATGCTGACGGCCCGCAACGAGGAGACGGACAGGATCCTGGGTCTGGAGATGGGCGCGGATGACTACGTGGTGAAGCCGTTTGTCGCCCGGGAACTGCTGGCGCGTATCAAAGCGATTTTACGGCGTTTTCGCACGATGCCGCCCAATTTGCAGGTGACAGAAGCCGGGCGGCTGGTGATGTTCGGTGAATGGCAGCTCGATACCGTTGCCCGTCACTTAATCGATCCGGAAGGGGTGATCGTCGCGCTCAGCGGGGCGGAGTATCGCCTGCTGCGCGTGTTCCTTGACCATCCTCAACGGGTGCTGACCCGCGATCAGCTGCTCAACCTGACGCAGGGGCGAGACGCCGAGCTGTTTGAACGTTCTATCGACCTGCTGGTTAGCCGGGTTCGTCAGCGCCTGAACGAAGACGCCCGCACGCCCGCCTATATCAAGACCGTGCGCAGCGAGGGCTACGTTTTTACCATGCCGGTGACCATCAAAGAGGCTAACGAATGACGCTCTGGCCGCGCTCGCTGCTGGCCCGCCTGCTGCTCGTCGTGCTGTCCGGCCTGCTGCTGGCCAACGCCCTGAGCCTGACGCTGGTCATGATTGAACGAATGCACAGCGCCAGAACGGTGATGCTCGGTAATCTGGAAAACGACGTCGCAACCAGCGTCGCCATTTTAGACCGCTTACCGGCCAGCGAGCGCGCGGCCTGGCTTCCGCGCCTCGAACGGGGCAACTACCGCTATATTCTGGGACCGGGGGAGCCCGGCAACGCGCCGGCGGATAAGCGTTCGCAGGACGCCATCCGAACTTTAAAAGCGACGCTTGCGACACAGTACCCGCTCAGCTTCACCGCCGTTCCCGGTGCCGTTTCACACATCCAGGCGCATCTGACGTTACGCGACGGCGCGCCGCTGACCATTGACCTGATCCCACGCATGCCGCCGGTCGCCAGCTGGCTGCCCGTAGTGCTGATCCTGCAGCTGCTGTTGCTGGCTGCGTGCGCCTGGATTGCCGTGCGGCAGGTGGTGCGGCCTTTTTCACAATTTACCCGCGCGGTGGATTCGCTGGATCCGGCGGCCAGCACGCCGATGACGGAGAAAGGGCCGCTTGAGGTGAAGCGTGCAGCGCATGCCTTCAACGCGATGCAGGCGCGCATTCAGTCTTATCTCCGGGAGCGCGCGCAGATCCTGGCGTCCATTTCTCACGATCTTCAGACGCCGATTACCCGCATGAAGCTGCGCGTCGAGATGGCAGGGGAACCTGAACTTCGCGACAAGCTCCTGAACGATCTCGATAGCATGACGCGTCTTGTTCGCGAGGGTATAGCGTATGCCCGGTCATCAGAATCCCTGGAAGAGACCCCGCTGAAGCTGGAGCTGAACGCCTGGGTCAACAGCATCGCCTGCGATTATCAGGACATCGGTAAAAACGTGCAGCTTCAGGCAAACGATACCCGCTTGCCGATCGTTACGCGTCCACAGGCGCTTCGTCGGGTGATGACCAACCTGCTGGATAACGCCCTTAAGTTCGGTGGGTATGCCGTTATTGCCATTGATAATTCGTCTTCCGAAGAGGTGGTGATTCATATCACTGACGGCGGACCGGGAATACCCGATGACGAGCTTGAGGCGGTATTACAGCCGTTTTACCGGGTGGAAACATCGCGCAACCGCGATACCGGCGGAACAGGACTCGGACTGGCGATTGCCGCGCAGCTCACCGCTCAGCTGGAAGGAAAGCTCAACCTGACGAACCGGGCCGGAGGCGGACTGGATGTCTCCATTACGCTACCGCGCCGTTAATTGTACGGCTTTGTATCTCCCGGCCCGGGTGATACAGAGCCAGACAAAATCTGCGTTTTTACACATATCCTGAACACATCCGCACGATGAAATAGCCTCACTGCAGCGTCGCAGGACTTGTATTGTGAGGTGTCTATGTTTCTGGTAATCGCTTTTCTGGGCGGGATGATAAGCCTGCTCAGTCCATGTACGCTCCCGGTTATCCCACTCCTTTTCGCCGGTTTTCAGGGACAGCGACGACATATTCTGGCCCTGCTGGCGGGGATGATCGTGATGTTCACCCTGGTGGCGATGGCCGTCACCGTCGCCAGCGAGTGGATAGCAGAGGCAACCATCGTCGGGCGCTGGATCGCTCTCGTTATTCTGGCCGCGGCCGCGCTGGCCTTAATTTTTCCGTCATTCGCCCAGCGTATTGCGGGTCCGGCCGTCAGCGCGGGAAATGTCCTGAACACCCGAAGCGGGCAAACGCGCGGTCTGGCATCGGCTTTTCTGGCCGGGCTTGCGGTGGGGCTGCTCTGGTCTCCCTGCGCCGGTCCCATACTGGGCGCCATTTTCAGCATTAATATCGCGGGCCATTCGGCCATTACGACGGGCGCGCTGCTGGCGGCCTACGGCAGCGGATGCGCGCTAATGCTGAGCCTGCTCGTTTCAGGAGGCCGCACGCTGATGGCGCCGTTAAGAGCAAAATCGGCGCTGATGGAAAAGCTGCGGCAGGGGGCGGGCGTAGCGATGCTGGCGGCTGTCGTATTCAACGCGACGGGAATGACTTCGCTTCTGACAGGAGCAAACGGCGTTGCGGACCGTCTGGAGACAACACTCCTGACGCTGGCGAAACCCACAGCCGCGCCGGTGAAGCTCCAACCGGTCGTGATGACAGAGCCCAGCAGCCAGCTGCCTTCATTAAGTGGGGGGACAGGTTGGATTAACGGTGACCCTGTCACGTCTGAATCCCTGCGAGGGAAGGTGGTGTTGATTGATTTCTGGACGTGGGATTGCATTAACTGCCAGCATACGCTCCCGCACGTGCGGGACTGGGCCACGAAGTATCAGTCGCAGGGGCTGGTCGTGATTGGGGTTCACACGCCGGAATATCCCTGGGAAAAACCGCTCGCCTCGGTGAAAAACGCGGTAAATAAATGGCAGCTGCCGTACCGGGTGGTGACGGATAATAACTATCAAATCTGGAACGCTTTCGGGAACCAGTACTGGCCAGCGCATTACTATTTCGATGCCAAAGGCCAGCTACGCTATACCGCCTTTGGCGAAGGAGATTATGCGCAGCAGGAAAAGGTCATTCAGCAGCTGCTGAAAGAAGCCCGGTCATAACCCGTCAGGGCTGGCGTTGCGCCACGATAAACAGCCGCGGAAAAGCGAGCAGTATCTGCCCATTTTCCTGGAGCGGATACTGCTCTTCCAGCAGTTCATGGTAGCGTTTCAGGAAACGTTTCTGCTCGCTCTCGTTCAGTTCCTGGAGCCACGGGCGCAAGCCGGTGGCGCTTACCCAGTCAATAATGGCCTGGTGCGAGCTCATTTTATGGAAATAGGTTGTCCGCCAGATATCCACGTCACAGCCCGCCTCGGACAAGATATCGTAGTAGGCATGCACACCCGGGAGAGGTTCGCGGCCGCGGTCAGGGTAGTCTTGTTCCAGCGCCACTTCACGCATCGCCACATGAGTAGGTTCAAGCCAGTTGTCAGGCATCTGGATTGCTAATACGCCGTTAAGCGTGAGTAAAGAAACGAGATGAGGCAGAAGATCGTAATGGTCAGGAACCCATTGCAGCGAAGCGTTGGCATAAATCAGGTTCAGCGGCTGGCCAGGCTTGTACTGGCGGATATCGGACTCAACAAAATGGCAGTCAGGCAATGCGGCTCTTGCTTCCTCAAGCATTGCAGGGGAGTTGTCGACCCCGGTAACGCGTGCCGAAGGCCAGCGATGCTTCAAGAGCGCGGTGCTGTTTCCCGGCCCGCAGCCTAAATCAGCGATGGTGGATACCTCATCCAGAGGAATTCTGGCGAGCAGTTCAGCGGCAGGACGCGTTCTTTCCGCGCCGTACTGCAGATAAAGAGAGGGATTCCAGTCGGCCATTTTGATTCTCCGTTTAGCATGCTTCTGCAAGAGTAGCACAGCATTAAGAACAGAGATAATAGGAGAAAAAATAGAAAAAGGAAATATTACCCCTTAAATACTTAAGGGGCAATACTTTAATTGTAATTATTTTATGATTATCGTTTTTTAATATTTTATCGGCTAAGTGCTTCTTACGCTCTGTACCCGAAACTATAAATATTAGATAATCATGAATGGATATATCCCTGGTGTTTCGTAGGTCTTTGACCTCCTGGCCACTGAGTTTCACGAGGACTTAGTGGCCGGGTACTTTTTAAGTATAAGGAATACCATGCACAATGAAAGCTGTCCTAAAAGACAGGGGATAATAGTTTCAGGTGTTATTATCAGGAATAAGAGCAATGAATTCTGTTATTGAGTTTTTTTTGCATGATTACGATGATTTACCGTCAGCATTAGCCCGCGAACTCTTCCGACTCAGGAGAAAAACCTTTCGGGACCGACTCGACTGGAAAGTTGAATGCGTTGAAGATATGGAAAAGGATCGGTTTGACAACCCAAACACGACATACTTGCTGGGTATGTATAAGGGACAATTGTTATGCGGCGCACGATTCATTAACTCGACGCATCCGACGATGATAAGCGAAATATTTCACAATTATTTTGACGAAGCCATTATTTTCCCGGCAGATGTTCCCTGCTGTGAAATTAGCCGTTTATTTTTAGATAAAAAAACGCGAGACTCCGCAAGTCTGCAGGGCGTGCCCGCCAGTAAGGCATTGTTTCTTGCAATGAATATGTATTGCATAAAGCAAAAATACCATGGAATGTACGCTGTAGCCAGTCGCGGTATGTATGCCATATTTCGCCATGCGAACTGGAAAGTTGAAGTTATTCAACGCGGTGTTTCTGAAAAAGGGGAGGTTATTTACTATATTTATATGCCTGCCAGCACCAGCATTATTGAAGACATTATTAGCAAAGACAAATCCAGTCACTGGCTTCGCGAAATGCTGGAGCATTTACGCCACTTATAACCAGTGGCTGAGGCTCAGTCGTCCAGTAAGCGTAGTTCTGTTCCAAGCTTTATTGCGTGTCTGGCATTATTCACACCGAGCTTTTTCATTACATTTCCCATATGGAACTTAACGGTGCGTTCAGCAATAGACAAAATAACAGAAATTTCTGCGTAGGTTTTCCCGGCGCTGACCCATTTAAGGATTTGTCGCTCACGTGGTGACAGAAAAACATTCTTTTTCTGTTGATGCTGGCTATACAGGTTGAGTGTCTTCTGATGCAGTTGAACAAGGAAGCTTAGAAATTGTGGCCGATATTTTTCTATATCAATACCAGAGTGCTTAGGACTGATGACGGATAAGACGACAAGATTATTCAGATAGTCATGCAGAGGAAAAGTCTGTCCCTGGTAGATATCATACTGGACGCTTTCGTTGAAAATGCGTGTCAGGTTATAACCATCCGACAGGATGACATCACTTTCCCAGAAAAAATCTTCAACACAGCGCAAAGCCCGAATGATAACAGGGTCAATGAACTGATATTTCCTGTCGAGGTAGATATCAAACCACTCGGGGCTGTTATTGATTATCCGCATCTGGGAAGGATCTTTCTTGTTCATAATGGCGTAGGCGAAGACGATCCCTTTGAAATCCTCAAAAAACGCGTCCAGCTCACTCTGAATTAGCGTATTGATCGCTATGTCGTTGTAATATGTATCCTTCACGTGAGTTGCTTGCCTCCTGTTCGAGTGGAGGAGCAAGTATAATATGCTTCGTTATCTGTAGCGAGTCGCATTTTAATCCAGCCAACAGATAAGACAGGCTACCTCAACTGGTAGCCTGGTCAACGTGTGGCATTTCTAATGGTAAATGCAGATGACTCGGCGAATTTTTGAAAATTTTGTCAAATCCCGAAATAGTTCACTAAATATAGTAGGCTGCAAAATTTAGGAGGTTTTCCGCTTTACATTTGAGTAATGGATAAGCGTACCGACCCAGATTCAAAATCAGGATTTTAACCAGCAGTCTACATAATGCCTTTAAGAGCAATATGATAAAGCAGCATGATGGTTTTACCGTCGACAATCTTGCCTGTTTCAATGCCGCGTAATGCCTCTTCGAGCGTCATTTCCAGCACGAAGATATCTTCTCCCTCAGCCTTGATCCCGCCGCCTGCGCCGGTTCTGTCTTTCGGCTGATACTCGGCAAGATAAAAATAGAGTTTTTCCGTGACGGAGCCCGGGCTCATATAGGCTTCAAAGATTTTCTGCAAGCTCGAAACCTGAAACCCTGTCTCTTCTTCCGCTTCTGCTTTTATGCGGCTTTCGGGATCCATGTTGTCCAGCAGTCCCGCCGCGGCTTCGATTAAATCGTCCTCATGGCCGTTGATAAAGACGGGAAAGCGGAACTGGCGCGTCAGGATCACCGTTTTTTCCTCACGGTTGTAGAGAAGAATAGTCGCGCCGTTGCCACGGTCGTAGACCTCCCGTTGCTGTCTTTGCCATTCGCCGTCACGGCGCTGCAGGTCGAAGGTGTATTTTTTAAGGTTGTACCAGTTATCTGACAGGGTTTCACTGTCAATGATGCGCACATCTGCACGTTTTGATTGCACGTTTGTTCCTCCTTACGTAGAGTAATTATCATAAACAGCATTATCGTGCACTTTCAAGATAAAACATGCAACATCAGGAACTCATGATGCTCACTAGTCAGCGAAAAAAATTGATCCTCGAAAAGCTCGGCGCCGAAGGTCAGGTCCAGTCAAAAGCACTCAGCGTGCTCTTTGACGTTTCTGAAGACACCATTCGGCGTGATTTACGCGAGCTGGCGGCAGAAGGGCGTTTACAGCGGGTTCACGGCGGCGCGCTGCCGTCATCTTCTGCTATTGCTCCCTTTGCCGAACGGCAATCCGTGAAGATGGATGCAAAAAAGAGGGTCGCCCGGAAAGGGGCACAGCTGATTTCATCAGGGCAGGTGGTGATCGTTGACGGCGGCACGACAACTTCGGAGCTGATTACGTTTTTCCCTCCAGACCTGCGCATCACGGTGGTTACGCACAGCCCTAGCATCGCCCTGGGGCTCGTGGATCATCCGTCCATCGAGGTGATTCTGATCGGCGGTCGCTTGTATAAGCACTCCATTGTTGCGGTTGGCGCTGCGGCCATCGAAGGCATCGAAAATATTCATGCAGATCTGTTCTTTATGGGGGTGACAGGGATCCATCCTGAGGCGGGGCTGACAACCGGCGATTTCGAAGAAGCGTGCATCAAACGTGCATTTTCCGGCAGAGCCGCGGAGACGGTCGTCCTGGCTTCTCCGGAAAAGGTCAACACAGCGTCTTCGTTTGTGATTGGCGATGTGTCATCGGTGAACATCATCGTCGTAGAAGACAATACCGATCGGGACTGGATCCGCGCGGTATCGGAAAAAGGGGTCTCCGTCGTGTTGACCTCAGAGAGTGACTGAAAAATGGTTCCTTCCTTTATGAGATGGAGAAATAACCAGTATAGAAGGAGAGTGGGGCGACCATACGAAAGAACGTGTCAATGTGACAATCATCAATTTATGCAGTCTTTTCCGATGCTGGCTCTCTTTCTTACCGGCCTGAGCGGTCCCGGCGGCCGACAGCGCTAACGCAAGACAAATTCCTTTAGTCAGGAGACTTCGCATTTTTCTTCCTCTTCATTTTTTAGATTGATTCACTTAGCTATAACGCCGAACGCTTTCGTCCAACGAACGTCCAGCGCAGGTAGTCGTAAAGCCAGTTAAAGAGCATCGTATAGGGCAGGAAAAACAGCACCAGGCCAATCTCAACAAAAAACGCCTCCGTCACGGTTAGGTTCAGCATAACCATTGCCACAGGGATTAAGGAGATGATAAGTCCCGTTTCAAAACCAACAGCATGGATTGCGCGAACAAGAAATGTGCGTTGAAACTGATGTTTTTTCTGCAGGGAATCAAAGAGCTTATTAAAAATAAAATTCCAGACCGTTGCGGTAAGTGCAGATATCACGGACAACGAGCCTGACTGAAGTACCGACACGTTCATCAGCCAGGCGAGTGACAGCGCGATGATAACGTTGGCCGTCACTTCAAAAATGACAGCGTGGAAAACTCTCTCTTTAATACTTTTATTTAATTCAATTTCCATTTGCTTACGACAACGTTTTTCAAAAGCCGAAGTATATCAAACATTTTTCAACCCTTTCTAAACGTGCAGGTTATGTTAAATACAGCCCAGCCCCGCTAGTGTAGAACGCACTGCCTCGGCAAGAGGGGTCTGAGGTTCATGGCCTAAAAAGGCGATCAGTTTTGAATTATCCATCTCTATTGTCTGCTCCCAGAGATAGCGCATCTCCCGCATTTCACGCAGCGTGGTGTTAAACGGACTCATTGCAGAGACCAGCCACCATGGAAATGACTTCACCTTTGCCTTAATACCGGCATGCTCCGCGACGTACTTTATGGCTGTGGTCATCGCTGTCCCATCAGGATCCCAATGCCCACGCATATGGAAACTGGCAAACGGTTCGAGCTCATCCCGCCGCGCCAGCAATGCCGCAACGGTTTCGGCGACATCCGGCAGATAAGCCCACTGATGTCCTGCGCCGGGTTGCCCGGGATTTTTAATAACCTTGGGTGGATGCCCTGATTTTATCAGTCCCTGTGAAAACCAGTTGTTGCCTGCGAGGGGACCCAAAAAGTCACCCGCCCGCAAAATGAGTACCTTTCCGCCACGCTGAGCATAGGCTGAGAGCGCCTTCTCCATTTGCACGCGTATGGCTCCTTTTCGGGTAACCGGATCCTGAGGGGAATCCTCGCGTAAGAGGGGAAAAGCATCCGGACCGTAGTTATAAATCGTGCCCGGCAGAACGATTAATGCACCGTTTCGCTCCGCTGCGTTGATGGTGTTATGCAGCATGGGTAAAACCAGCTGTTCCCAGTTTCGATAACCCGGCGGGTTAACGGCATGGACAATCACGCTGCAATCTGACGCCGCTGCCTCAACCCGTTCAGCATTCTGCGCATCGCCGCTTATCCAGGTCATGCTTTCGTTGCGATCGTCATGTTGAGGAGCGCTGCGGCGCAATGCCCGAACATCCCATTCGTCTCGGATCAATTTACGGGCAATTTCGCCACCGATCCCACCCGTTGCGCCCAGTATCAGTACCTTATTTGTGCTTATCATTGTCTGGCCCTTATTGGAAATCTGCTTGACATCTTAAGGGCTGCACGAGCTAAATGTAATTGCATAATATAAACCAACAGGTATGCATTTTTGTATGAAGCTAAATATCCCGTGGGAATGGTATCGCACCTTTTTGGCCGTGATGAAAGAAGGGTCTTTGTCAGGGGCCGCACGCAGGCTTGCCATTACCCAGCCAACCGCCGGACGCCACATTGCGGCACTGGAATCAGCCCTGGGCCTCGTTTTATTTACCCGTTCGCAGACGGGATTGCAGGCCACGGATGCAGCCGTTGAGCTGAAGGGCCATGCGCAGGCGATGGAAAATACGGCCATGATGATTGAGCGGTCGGCTGCGAGTTTCAGCTCCGGCGCAACCGGGTTGCGGGGCGTGGTGCGCGTCGCCGCCAGTGAAATCATCGGCACTGAGGTTCTGCCTCCCGTGATTGCACAGATAAAGGATGCATATCCGCAAATAACCGTTGAACTGGTTCTGTCTAATCGAGTTCAGGATTTACTGAATCGGGAGGCGGATATTGCCGTACGCATGGCCACGCCGGTGCAGGAGCAACTGATTGCCCGTCGGATGGGCAGGGTTGAAATAGGTCTGCATGCCGCGCCAGCCTATCTGTCACGACGTGGTGCTCCGGAAAGTATTGATGAATTATTCACCCATACGCTTGTCGGTTTCGATAATTTGACACCCTTTATTTTACAGGCACTTAAACAATACCCACAGCTAAACCGCGATCTGTTTACCGTACGGACCGACAGTGATATTGCCCAATTAAGCCTTATACGCGCAGGGGCCGGTATCGGTATGTGTCAGGTTCAACTGGCAGATTTTTCTCCGCCGTTGCAGAGGATAATGCCTGATTACTTTGCGTTTCATCTGGACACCTGGCTGGTGATGCATGAGGATTTACGCCACAGTCAGGCCTGCAAAACGGTGTTTGATTTTCTTGCTGAGGGTTTACAGGCTTATATCAACAGAGCAGAACGGTAAGCCATGCACTGTGAGGCGATCATGACGATAGCAGCACGTGAGAAGACACATTCAAAGGTCATCAGCATCCAGGCCCAACGTGCCCATAAGAAGCCAGATTTCTTCTGATTCCATATTGGTGCGCATAATGTATATTATGTTAAATGTAATATGGACATCAGAGAATAAGCCATAAACCGTTCAGTCAAACCCCTCATAGCTGCCTTCCCTCTCACATCAATGCAGTAACCTTTGGATCACTGCATCGGTTACTGAGGAAGTTATCTTTTATTAAGATATTTATTGAAGAATGCCGTGATGTTATCGAACGGGATCTTATCCATACGATCATATAAATGAAGGTGTATACAGACTACCATCCCGTCATCAACATGCTCCATCAAATGACCAATTTCGTTGATGATATGTCTGGCACCATGCTCCGTTAACAATACTAGTAACGGGTCGATACCCCTCTCTGACTTGGACCTTTAAGGAACATCTTTATGATTTGATCGCTGAGTTAACGCTGCTATTATCTAAGTCTTAATAAGCGCAGAATCCAGGTATCTCCAGCGCCGGCGTGAAGGCAGCGATCCGCGCAGGCGTCTACCCGAAACGTTTCCCCAGCGAATCATTACAAAAATCACTGCAACGTGAGCTGATGAGTGCCGTGAACAACGCATCGGCTTTTGTGGGCAGTTCACTCACGGGAACGATCCGCAATCCTCAAAACACCGTCCAGTCCGGGCGCTATGTAGTCGGTCTGTTGCAGTCATTTTCGCCTAACTAAACGCTAAGTATTCAAATGGTTAAAGTTTTTTCCCGCCGCCTGCAACACTGTAACGAGGTGGCTACCAGCATAAGCAATGCCTCCCCGACACAGCTGCAACAGCTAAAGACTGAGTTGGCTGACGAAATGGGCAAACCTGTAGGTCTACACACCATGGGTATTCCAGCGGCGATCAGTACCCTCGGGGTGATTGTCAGTTTCGCTATTCCTCAGCTGTGGCTGGGGTATGGCGTACTCGCCGGACTCGACCAGCCAGCGGAACACGTATTCGTCTGGGTTGTCCTGATCGCCCTTCTGTTCGCTGGCCTTAACGGCGTGACGATGTTTATGATTGGCAAAGGCAGCATGCGCGCCGTGAGGTTACACCTTACGCTGGCGGTGATAAGCCTGGTATTAACAGCAGCCTATCTGCTGGTCGCGCTGAGCGGTAGCGCAGCTCCGGGCGTCAGTCTGACCGCGGCGCTAGTGAGTATCGGCATGCTACTGCTTAGCGGCAGCTGTATCCTTTCCACCGCCTTCTATAAGATGCTGCTGTTTACTCTGCATAATCGTGCCTGGCGCAAGCTTCTCAGCCAGACGCGTGCTAAAACAGCGCGCTAAGGGTTCATCCCGTAAAAAACCCGCCATCGCTGGCGGTTTTTTTTATGGCTTTTTATGCCTGCGCAGCCAGATTAACTTGTACGCCGCAGGAATAATAAACAGCGATAACAGCGGCGCCGTGATCATCCCGCCAATCATCGGCGCCGCTATCCGGCTCATGACCTCTGACCCTGCCCCCGTTCCCCAAAGAATGGGCAGCAGACCGGCAATGATCACCGCGACGGTCATCGCCTTTGGCCGCACGCGCAGCACGGCGCCATGGTAAAGGGCGTTATCAAGCCCCTGTTCGGTGAACGTGTCCCGATGGGACAACGCTGGTTGCGCTTCAACGGCATGACGCAAATACATCAGCATGACTACGCCAAATTCTGCCGCTACCCCGGCAAGGGCGATAAAGCCGGTACCGGTTGCCACAGACATATGGAAGCCCTGCCAGTAGAGGAACCATATTCCCCCGACCAGGGCGAACGGCAGGCTCATCAGGATCAGCAGCGCTTCATCCACGCGGCGGAACGCCAGATACAGCAGAATGAAGATGATCATCACCGTCATCGGCACCATCAGCTTCAGTTTCTTGTTGGCGTGTTCGAGCAGCTCAAACTGCCCGGAGAATGAGACGCTGGTGCCCGGCCTCAGCTTTACGTTCTGACTAATGGCCGTCTTAATGTCATTCACCACCGACACCATATCCCTGCCGCGGGCATCAATATAAATCCAGCTCGCAGGGCGGGCATTCTCCGTTTTCAGCATCGTGGGGCCGGAAACCACGTTGATATCCGCCACATCGCCCAGCGTGATCTGCTGTTTCATCGGCGTCAGGATCGGCATTTGCTTTAACGCGTTCGGGCTGTTCCGGTAGTCGTGGGGATAGCGGATATTAATCGGGTACCGGGCGACGCCTTCCACCGTTTCCCCCACCGTCGCCCCGCCGATGGCCGAGGAGACGAACAGCTGCACATCGCCCACCGTCATCCCGTAGCGCGAGGCTTTTTCCCGCTTGATATCAACGTCAATGTAGCGCCCGCCCTCCAGACGTTCAGCCAGGGCAGACACCACGCCCGGCACCGTTTTGGCTACCGCCTCGATGCTCTGCGCCGTGGCGTCGATATCCGACAGAACGGTACCCGACACCTTGATACCAATCGGGCTTTTGATCCCGGTGGAAAGCATATCGATGCGGTTACGAATGGGCGGAACCCAGAGGTTCGCCAGGCCGGGCAATCGAACGGTCTTGTCGAGTTCGTCAATAATCTTGTCATTCGTCATGCCGGGCCGCCACTCATTCTCAGGCTTGAGCTGAATCGTGGTTTCCACCATCTCGAGCGGCGCGGAATCCGTTGCGGTCTCAGCCTTACCCGTTTTACCAAAAACGGAGGCCACTTCTGGCACGGTTTTGATTAACTTGTCCGTGGTCTGTAACAGCGCCGCTGCTTCTGCCGGAGAAACACCCGGCAATGTTGACGGCATATACAGCAGATCGCCTTCGTTGATCTTCGGTAAAAACTCGCCGCCCACCTGGCTGAGAGGCCAGATCACCGTGAATATGGACAAGGCCGCAACCAGCAGGGTTGTTTTTGGCCTGTGGAGCACTCTAATCAGTAGCGGATGGTAGGCTTTAATCAGCAGCCTGTTCAGTGGGTTACTGGTCTCAGCGGGAATTTTACCCCGGATCCAGAATCCCATCAGGATGGGGATAACGACGATGGCCAGCGCGGCCGCACCCGCCATGGAGTACGTTTTGGTGAAGGCCAGCGGACCAAACAGCCGCCCTTCCTGCCCCTCAAGAGTAAAGATGGGAATGAAGGACAGGGTGATAATCAGCAGGCTAATAAACAGCGCGGGGCCAACCTCGACAGAGGCGTTGGTGATCACCTTCCAGCGCGTGGCGTTATCAATCTGCTCTCCCGGATGCTGGTGATCCCACTCTTCGAGCCGTTTGTGCGCGTTTTCAATCATGACGATGGCGGCATCCACCATCGCCCCGACGGCAATGGCAATGCCTCCCAGCGACATAATGTTGGCGTTCAGCCCCTGGAAATGCATGACGATAAAGGCAATACACAGGCCAAGCGGCAGAGAGATAATCGCGACCAGCGCAGAGCGCACGTGCCACAGGAACAGTGCGCAGACGATGGCCACCACGATAAACTCTTCGAGCAGTTTGGAACTCAGGTTGTCGATTGCCCGATCGATGAGCTGGCTGCGATCGTAGGTGGTCACAATCTCAACGCCTTCCGGCAGGCTGGCCTTCAGCGTCTCCAGCTTATCTTTCACCGCCGTGATGACTTCACGCGCATTTTTACCTGAACGCAGGATCACCACGCCACCCGCAACTTCCCCCTGCCCGTTTAATTCGGCAATGCCGCGGCGCATTTCCGGCCCCGTTTGTACGCGGGCGACATCGCGAAGATAAATCGGTACCCCGTTCTCTCCGGCTTTCAGGACAATGTTATTGAAATCATCCATCGTCTGCAGATAGCCGCTGGCCCGGACCATATACTCCGCTTCCGCCATTTCAACTGACGATCCCCCCGCCTCCTGGTTAGACGACTCAAGTGCCTGCTTAACCTCCGGCAGGCTAATGCCGTACTGAGCCAGTTTTAACGGATTGACCTGGATCTGATACTGCTTCACCACGCCGCCGACGGAGGCCACTTCGGCCACGTTAGGAATCGTTTTCAGTTCAAATTTCAGGAACCAGTCCTGCAACGAGCGCAACTCTGCGAGATCGTGTTTTCCGCTGCGATCCACCAGCGCATACTCAAATATCCAGCCCACGCCCGTGGCATCAGGACCGATTTCAGAGCTCACGCCGGCAGGCAGCTTGCCCTGAACCTGGTTCAGATACTCCAGCACGCGCGAACGGGCCCAGTACAAATCGGTGCCGTCTTCAAAAATGACGTACACGTACGAATCGCCAAATTGCGAAAAACCGCGCACGGTCTTTGCGCCGGGAACCGACAGCATGGTGGTAGTCAGTGGATAGGTGACCTGATTTTCAACAATCTGCGGGGCCTGGCCGGGATAGCTGGTTTTGATAATCACCTGAACGTCAGAGAGATCGGGCAAGGCATCGACTGGCGTGTTAATAATCGTCCATGTGCCCCAGACGCTGAGGAACAGCGCCCCCATCATGACCAGGAAACGGTTGGCGACCGACCGCCGGATAATCCATTCAATCATCATCGTCTCCTTAATGGCCAGAATGCGCGTCGTCAGCGGCTTCAGCGTGACGCATGCGCTCCAGCGCGCCGGAAATATTGGCCTCCGAGTCAATCAGGAACAGACCGCTGACCACTACCGACTCCCCCTCTTCCAGTCCGCTACCAATGCCGGACTGCTGCTGAGATTCGTGCAGTACGTGGATCCTTTTCGGTACAAAATTCCCGTCTGCATCGACGGTAATCACGCGCTGTTCTTTACCGGTATCGATAACGGCCTGGGAGGGGATCAGCAGCATTTCCTGGCTTTGAGTATTCAGCTTCAGGTACGCGTTCATGCCCGGTTTCAGCAGCTCATCCCTGTTAGAGACCTGCAGGCGCACCTGCAGCGTACGGGTGGTTTGATCCACGCTTGGCAGAAGACTCCATTTATCAACCGGGAAGGATTTATCCGGATAAGCCGGTATCGAAACCGCAAACTGCGAGGTCTCTTTCAGCAGATAAGCAATGGATTCAGGCACTGCCGCGCCGATCCAGACCGGATCCATCCCCTGAATTTGCGCTACCACCTTATCTTTGGAAATATTCATGCCGGTACGCAGATCAAAGGCCGTGATCGCTCCGTCGATCGGCGCCCTGATGGTAAACCGGGTCTGAATAGTACGGGTCGCACGCAGCCTCTGAATATCCTCATCCGGCATACCCGCCAGCCGAAGCCGTTCCAGAACCCCTTTGATTTGCGTCGGCGTTCCGCCGGTGCCGGATAACAGCAGAAACTCGCTCTGCGCCTCTACCCAGTCAGGAATGGTTATATCAACGAGCGGCGTGCCTTTCTTCACCTTATCGCCCGTCGTCAGCGGGTACACTTTTTCCACAAAGCCTTCCGCGCGCGCCTGCACAATGACAAACTGATAGTCGTTATAGCTGACGTTAGCCGGGATCGTCTGGGCATAATTAAGCGTTCCGCGCGTCACCTTTTGTGTTTTTAATCCCAGGTTCTGGACCTGCGTCGGGTCAATACGGATACCGGCACTGCTTTTATTGGCGTTTTCATCCGCATATTTCGGCACCAGATCCATATCCATAAACGGCGATTTGCCGGGCTTATCGAATTTTACGTCTGGCTTCATTGGGTCATACCAGAAAAGTACCTTTCTTTCTGGTGCGCTATTTTCCGTTTTTACAGATGAATGAAAAACCTGCCATGCCGTCACCGATATCAGCCCTCCCGCGATAAGGCTGCTGACTATCACGGCAGCATATTTTATTTTTAATGAGGCCATGCCGCGTCTCGCTATTTAATGCTCTTGAGTAAAGAGAGATTGCCCTGCTGAACAAATGAAAAATCAACGTGACTGCCGACTTTTAAGGCATTGATACTCTCGTCAGCCTGAATAAAGGTGAAACGCATGGTCATCGCAGGCCAGCCAATTTCCGGGATCGCTTCATGGGAAATCGTGACTTTTTTATTCGTGAGATCAATGTCCTTCACGATGCCGGTTCCCGTGATGACCTGCTCTGATGTCCCTTCGCTGGCAGCACTCATCATCTCGTGCTGATGAACCTCAGCCTGGAGGCCGGCAGAAAACACAATGGAGATTGCACCAAATACAACGGCCTTAAGTGAATTGCGCATGGTTATTTTCCTGTTTAATTAAATAAGATTATTCGACCCAACCGCCGCCGAGCGCGGTGAAGAGATTAATTTCATTAACCTGCCGGGCATAAATAAGGTCGAGAATATTTTGCTGGGTAGAGAAAAGAGAACGCTCCGCGTCAAGCACTTCGATATAGCTGACCGCGCCGCTGGAATATAACCCTCTGGCACGTTGAAGCGTGATGCGGAGCGAATCCAGATACCGCTGCTGTGCAGCAAGCTGCTGGTTAATGCTGTCCCGCAGCGCGAGCGCGTCGGCAACCTGTTTAAAGGCGGACTGAATTTTTTGTTCGTAATTAACCACCGACTGCTGCTGGCGAATTTCGGCCAGCTTCAGGTTGGCCTTATTTCTGCCCGCATTAAAAATAGGAATTTCTATTTTAGGAATAAAATTCCACATCCCGCTCCCGGACGTAAAGAGGCTGGACAACTCCGTGCTGCCCGTTGAAAGCCCGCTGGTCAGGGAAATAGACGGGAAAAAGGCGGCGCGCGCCGCACCGATATTCGCATCGGCCGCTTTAAGCTGATACTCCGCCTCCATAATATCCGGGCGCTGCAGCAGTATCTCGGAGGAAAGATGAGGAGGCAGTTTTACCGGCGCAACGTCGCTGGCGTTCATGCCGCCGTCACCCGGCAGCGCGCGATACGTGCCGAGGACCAGCTGCAGGGCGTTATTGGCCTGCGCCAGCTCCCCCTCTCTTTTGGCAATCTCTGCCTGCGTGCTTTCGATCTGTCCCCGGGCCTGTTCCAGCGCAAGGACGCTCGTACTGCCCGTCACCAGCTGCTGCTCAACGAACGCATAAGACTGCCGGTAATTTTTCAGCGTATCCTGCGCGATACGCAGCTGTTTATACGCCAGCTGCTGGTTGAAATAGCTCTGGGAAACGTTAGAGACGAGCAGGATATGCACCGCGCGACGGGCCTCTTCGCTCGCGAAAAAATTTTGTCGGTCGGCCTCGCTCATGTTCTTCAGCTTGCCGAAGAAATCGAGTTCATAGCTAAGCGCAAGGCCCGCGTCGTACTGCTGCGCGGTGGGTTTGTCACTTTTCAGCCCGCCGCTGTACGTGATGCCCGAGGAGGCATTCAGCTGAGGGTAGCGATCCGCATCCGTCACGTTGAACTGCGCCCGGGCCTCTTCGACCTTCAGGGCGGCCATTTTCAGATCGCGATTGTTCTTCAGGGCCTCCGTAATCAGCCCGGCAACCTGAGGGTCGACGAAAAAGTTGCGCCAGCCGGTATCCTGATACCCTGCCGCCGCGGGCGTCAGGCCGTTACGGGAGAGCGAAAACTGCCGGGGGACAGGTGCCTCCGGCCGCTGGTACTCCGGGGCCAGCGAGACGCAGCCTGCCAGAATAAATACCGTACTGATGCTTAGTCGTTTTAACAGGAACATAACGGTTCAAATAAAGTCCAGAGTAGTTTTAGGGCTACTCTACGCAACGCATCCTGTTTGACGGGTGACAGGATAATGACAATGTTGTCATTTTTAGCGTAAGTCATTGTTAACGGCGGTACGCTCACTAGAATGTCATCAGCAGCCAGTCAGGGGAGCACGATGAAAATACTGATCGTCGAAGACGAAATGAAAACCGGTGAGTACCTGAGTAAGGGGCTGACTGAAGCGGGGTTTGTGGTTGACCACGCGGATAATGGCCTGAACGGCTACCATCTCGCCATGACCGCTGAATACGATCTGCTGATTCTGGATATCATGCTGCCCGATGTGAACGGCTGGGACATTGTCCGCATGCTCCGCTCTGCCGGCAAAGGGATGCCCATCCTGTTACTCACGGCTCTCGGCACGATTGAACACCGGGTTAAAGGGCTTGAGCTGGGCGCGGATGACTATCTGATTAAGCCATTCGCTTTTGCCGAGCTGCTCGCCCGGGTGAGGACGCTGTTGAGACGCGGAAATACGGTGATCGCGGAAAGCCAGCTTCAGGTGGCAGACCTGACGGTTGACCTCGTGTCGAGAAAGGTAAGCCGGGCCGGAAGCCGCATCTCGTTAACCAGCAAAGAGTTCAGCCTGCTGGAGTTTTTCCTGCGGCATCAGGGAGAGGTGCTTCCCCGCGCCCTGATTGCCTCCCAGGTGTGGGACATGAATTTTGACAGCGACACAAACGCAATTGACGTGGCGGTAAAGCGGCTTCGCGCGAAAATCGATAACGATTTTCAACCGAAGCTGATCCAGACGGTGCGCGGCGTGGGCTATATGCTGGAGGTGCCGGATGCGCGTTAAGCTTCCCGGGCGCCCTTTTTCGCTTGCCCTGCGGCTGACCTTTTTTATCAGTCTCTCCACGATACTGGCCTTTTTCGCCTTTACCTGGTTTATGCTGCATTCCGTTGAAAAGCACTTCGCCGAGCAGGATGTCAGCGACCTGCAGCAAATCAGCACCGCGATGCACCGCATCCTGCAGTCTCCGGTCGATCCTGACCAAAAGAAAATCAGTAAAATCAAAGAGTCGATCGCCAGCTACCGCAACGTAGCCGTCCTGCTCCTGGATCCGCAGGGCAATATCCTGTTCAGCTCGGCGCAAGGGGAAGCACTGCGCCCTGCGATGAACGCGGCGGACTTCAGCGAACACCGCCGCGCGCAGGATGTGTTTCTCTGGACGGTTGAAGACTCTGCCGCAAACATGCACGCCGGGTCCGACATGAAAATGGAAACGTACCGGATTATCGCCTCTTCAGGCACGGCGACGCTGCAGGGCAAAACGCAGGGCTACGTGATGCTGATCGGGCTCTCCATCAATTTTCATCTGCACTACCTTGAGGCGCTGAAAAAGAATCTCCTGGCAATTGCCGCGGCGATCAGCCTGCTGATTATTCTTGTCATTCGCATCGCGGTTCGTCAGGGACATTTGCCCCTGCGTAACGTCAGCAACGCCATTAAAAATATCACTTCAGAAAACCTCGACGCGCGGCTGGAGCCGTCCCGCGTGCCCGTTGAGCTGGAACAGCTGGTCATTTCCTTCAACCATATGATCGAAAAGATTGAAGATGTCTTTACCCGCCAGGCGAATTTTTCCGCCGATATCGCGCATGAAATCAGAACCCCCATCACCAACCTGGTGACGCAAACGGAAATCGCGCTGAGCCAGAACCGCTCGCAGAAAGAGCTGGAAGATGTTCTGTACTCCAGCCTGGAAGAGTACAACCGGATGACCCGCATGGTCAGCGACATGCTTTTCCTGGCGCAGGCGGATAATAATCAGCTCATCCCTGACCGGGTGGTGTTTGATTTAAGTGCGGAGGTCATGAAAGTCTTCGATTTCTTCGAAGCCTGGGCGGAAGAACGCAACGTTACGCTGAAATTTAACGGGATGCCCTGCCTGATAGAAGGCGATCCGCAGATGTTCCGGAGAGCAATGAATAATCTGCTCTCCAATGCCCTGCGCTATACGCCAGCAGGAAAAGCGGTGACGGTTTCCATCAGAGAACAGGATAACGACGTTGAACTGATGATAGAAAATCCCGGTACGCCGATCCCGCAAGAGCATCTGCCAAAGCTGTTTGACCGTTTCTATCGCGTCGATCCGTCAAGGCAGCGCAAAGGCGAAGGCAGCGGGATCGGGCTTGCCATCGTGAAGTCCATCGTCTCCGCGCATCACGGAAAAGTCCGCGTGGAATCGGATGCGGCATCGACGCGCTTCATCCTCATCGTGCCGGGAAAAGTGGCCTGAGCGTCAGCGCACGGCCCGACACACTTCCAGTACTTTTTCCCTGAGCCATCGATGTCCCGGGTCCCTTTCCATGCGCGGATGCCACATCTGTGACACCGTAATGGTCCGGGTTTTAAACGGCAGTTCAAAGACGTGTACGCGCTCGTTCATCGGCTGATTGAGCAGGTACAGCGCCGGCACCATGGCAATCAGATCGGACGCCAGCGCCACGGATAGCGCCGTTGGAAATCCGGGCACCACGCTGGCGACCTTGCGTTTCATCCCCCGTTCCGCCAGCGCGTCATCGACAAACCCGTGTAGCGATCCGTCCGGCGAGGCCACCACGTGGCCCCACGCGACATAATCGTCAAGGCTGACGTCAGGCCGTAATGAGAGCGGATGTCCCTTACGCACCGCGCCAACAAACCGATCCTGAAAGAGCCGTTGCAGCCGTATTTCCGGCCCCATATTGCTCTGCACGCCGATCTCCAGGTCGACCAGCCCCTCACGCAAATAGCGCGACGTTTTTTCAGGTTTTGGCGAGAAGCGGATGCACACCCCGGGGGCAACGCTCGCCACCGCCGCAATCAGCAGTGGCCCAAACGCCACCACAAAACCGTCGTTGGCTCTGATGGTGAACAGCCGCTCGAGACTTTCCACCTTCAGCGCGTCGGTGGAGGGCTGCAGCACCGCCCTCGCCTCATGCACGGCAGTTCTGGCGCGGTCTCGCGCGGATTCGGCCCAGGGCGTCAGCACCATATGACGACCGGCCCGCACCAGAATAGGATCGCCGGTCACCTCCCGCAGCCTGCTCAGGGTGCGGCTCATGGCGGAAGTGCTGAGGTTCAAACGTCGCGCCGCGCCCGCCACGCTGGCTTCGGCCAGCAGAACGTCGAGCGCAACCAGAAGGTTAAAGTCAGGATCGGACACGGTGACTCCTAAGATAAGGCGTTATATGCAACGATTAAATGCAGCTGATGCGTCTTCCGCCCTGTATACCGCATGATTATAGTTTCGTCATCACTATTCTTATCTGGAGTAACGACGATGACGCTATTTTCAAACCTGCCCGGCGATGAAGGCTTACCCGGTCATGAACGCGCCCGGGTCATGGCCGCCGTCATGACCACCACGCTGATGGGCGTCTTTGACGGCACCATGATCAACATCGCGCTGCCCTCCATGGCAAGGGCGATACAGGTACCCGCAAACGTTGCGGTCTGGTTCTCCAACGGTTACCTGCTTTCAGCGGCAATGACGTTAGCCATCTTCGCGGCGCTGGCGGCGCGCGTGGGCTATCGCCCGGTGTTTCTTGTTGGGCTTGCCACCTTTACGCTCACCTCGCTCGGCTGCGCGCTGGCAGCGACGCCGGAAATGTTAACCGGCATGCGTATTCTGCAGGGCATCGGCGGTGCGGCCACCCTGAGTATCGCCCCGGCGATCCTGCGATCCGTTTTTCCGGGTCGACTGCTTGGCCGTATTCTGGGGCTGCACGCCCTGCTTATCGCCTCCAGCACGGCGATTGCCCCCGTGCTGGGCGGAACCATACTGGACGCGCTGAGCTGGCAGTGGCTGTTCGCCATTAACATTGTTCCGGGCAGCGTCGCCCTGCTGCTGGCGTGGCGGGCCTTGCCGCGGGAAACGGCCGTTGACCGCTCGCCCTTTGACGCGCCGGGCGCCGTGCTCTCCGCCGCGCTGTTAGGTTCGGCGATTATGCTGGCCGACAGCCTTCAGCACGTGACGCAAAACATCAACCAGACGGCCACAGGCTGGGGGCTGCTCGCGCTGGTCAGCACCCTCGCCTTTATCTGGCGGATTCGGCGCGCGCGAAGTCCCATCCTGCCGCCCGTCATGTTTAAAAACGGACGCTTTACCCTCGCCGCCCTGACCTCGCTGGCCTCGTTTGTCAGTCAGGGCATCACCTTTGTCGCGCTGCCGTTTCTGTTTCAGAGCGTGTATGGCTACAGCCCGGTGGTCTCCGCGCTGCTGTTCACCCCGTGGCCGATTGGCATCGTGCTGATCGCGCCGCACGCGGGACGCTGGGCAGATACGATTTCCGCGCCGCTGATCTCGACAATCGGGCTGATGATTTTTGTCGGTGGGCTGCTCCTGCTGGCGACGTTGCCGGAGAGCCCTTCCGCATGGAATATCTGCCTGCGCAGCCTGGTTTGCGGGATTGGGTTTGGCTGCTTCCAGAGCCCCAATAACCGGGAGATGCTCTCTAACGTGGCGCGGGAATATGCCAGCTACGCCTCCGGCGTGTTGTCGATTGTGAGGACATTCGGCCAGTGTCTCGGTGCCGCCGCGGTGGGCGTGCTGCTGGCGACGACCGAATCAGACCATGACCGGGCCGTGCATCTGGCGCTATGGATAGCCGTGATAGCCTCGACGGGATCGGTGTTGTTTAGCGTGAGTCGGCTGCGCCCTGCGGTTCGGGCATCAGCGTAAACTGTTGCAGCGCCTTTCGGCGCTGCTCGTTTATAACGCCTACGCTGTAAGGCGTTCATTCCACGCATCAGTGTATTGAATATTTCCGTCCAGGATTTTCCATGTGATTTTTGCGTATCGCAAAGATACATTTTCCAGGTGACCAGTACCGGGACAATCTCTTGTATCATGCATAACTGGAGTTATTGAAATGACTTTCACACCTTCCATAAGAATATTGAAGTATTCCACTTCCTGGCCAGCATCATTGATGTGATAGAACTTTAATTCAGCACTTTGAAGCGTTTGACCTGTAGCCACTGCTTTGTATAGATAGGGTGAAGATGAATCAATTGCTTTTGTTAAACTGAAAGCTGAGTGTTGCCTTGTACCTGTAAGTTTACCTGTTGCCTCATCTGTTGGAATGCTCAGGTTATGGATCAGATCTCTAAGCTCTATGCTTCCTTCACGGTCTGCAACATCAGAACCGCCACGGATCATTGCTCCACCATCGTCTTTCAAAAAGAGGTGTACTGGTACAGCCATTTCTAAAACTCCTTATGCTAATTAATCTCTTATTCCATTTGCTATGAGGTTAATTACAGGCATGATCGCTACACCATCTGCATAGAACAGATCCGAATTAGTGAATGAATAAACCTTACCTGTGATTTTTATATTTACCGTGTTCCCATAAGCAGAAGCTGTAACATCGCTTGTATTGGCTTCAAGGAACGGCGATCGATCTTTAAGGGCCTTCATAATGTTCCCGCTTTTGTCTTTATCTAAATAGAAGCGGTAAATATCCGACACCGTAGCTCCTCCGTCATCATACTTTGTTATGTACAGTGTGACGGTATCAGATAGTTTCTGTTTGCTTACAAAGCTATCGCGAGGAGGTGCATTAAAATAGTATTGATATGTCAGAAACCCGCAAACAACGATCAATAAAATCGTTGTGAGTAAACAATGAAGCCGTTTAATAACCGTGTTTCTTTGCATATTCAATCCCTTGACTTATCCAAAACTGATCGTGAGGATCATCCCCATATGGCGGTTTTTGATACCAGTGCCCCCATTTCTTTTTGGAGGTTTTAGCTCTTTCCTGCGCCCATCCTGCCCCCATCAATAACGTTTCTGATGGTATCCCGGCAGCATAGCCAGCCGAACCATAATTGAAGTTACCAAAGTTCGCTAACTCAGGGTGTCCCTGCTTGTAATCCCAAGGCCCCTTATTTCTTACTTTTTGATAAAACCAAAGATAGGTTGTAGGAATAGCCATATTTCTACTCATACCATGCGCTCTTGCAATCCTCATGTTTGCTAATGCAAGCGCGATTCCTTCTTTTGGTAACAAAGGTATAACAGCCATATTAACCATTCTTTTCACATGGATATATGACCACGTATCGTACACTTTTGCGATAGTAAAAAAGATATCTGTTTCGAGACAAATGACGGAAAAATAACCGATTAAGATATTAATCGCATTAAAAATAAAGAAATTTAGGCTGCGCCTGCAGTTCGGGCATCAGCCTGATTCGCCCGGTGGCGCTACGCTTGCACGGGCCTACAAGGAAGCTTTGCACAATGTAGGCCGGGTAAGCGCAGCGCCACCCGGCAAGAAAGACGGCGCGTTCGTTTACTCCAGCGCCAGCAGCGCAAAGCTCGCCAGCCAGTGCCCGCCGCTGTAGTGACTGCCGACAACATGCTCAACGCTTGCCGACAGGTGTTTCGTCACCGCCTCGCGCAGCGCCTGCTGCGCCGGATGGTTTGCGGGAAGCGCTCTGGCAATGTGCTTCATGCACCAGGCGCGGCTGAGGTTTAACCCATCGAGATGGGCAATTTTCGGGTCGGTACGGTCGCTCACTTCCGCCGGGTTCATCAGCGCCGCAATGGTGCCCGCCTCCGGGAGAAACGCGTCAAACCAGGCCGGGAAGTCTTTCTGCACCTTGCTCATCAGCAGCGCTTCCGTCAGCGCGCCGGAAATATACTCATCACCGCCGGGCTCGTAGTGGGCCGGATAGCGCGTGTCGGCGAGATAAAACCGCTCCGCCGCCGTGACAATCGCCTGCTCAAGCGCGCTATCTTCTACTGCTCGGGCGTAGTCCAACCCAAGCGCGAGGGCAAACGCCGTGTTGTAGTGCGTCCCGACGCGGATCGGATAGGTGAGCTTGCTGAGATAATCTACCAGGCGGTTACGAATATCCTGGGTTAACGGCTCAAGCGTCCGATACCAGCCTGCGGCCTGCGGCAGCGACGACTGCTTTAGCTCCTGGGCCAGCGCCAGCAGCCAGCCGTAGCCATACGGGCGCTCAAACGAGGCGCGGAACGGCGCGGTGAAATAGGCCAGCTCCTTAGCCACGTTCTCTTCCGTCAGGTGCTCGTCGACAAGCGCGACGATCGCGTCACGGCTCGGCAGATCCGGGTAGAGACGCACGCAGCGCAGCAGCAGCCAGTAGCCGTGCACCGCCGAGTGCCAGTCAAAACAGCCGTAGAAAATGGGGTGCAGTTCGCGCGGCGGCAGAACGTCGCCATCATCATTAAGCAGGTGCATGATGTGGTTCGGGTATTCCTGGCGCAAATAGGTCAAAGGCATGCGGGCAAACGCGTCAGCCTGATGTTGCGTTAATTCCATAACAGCTCCTTAGCGAAACACGAGGAAATACATGAGGAACACGTTCACCACCAGCAGGGTTAACGCGGTCGGGATCTGGATCTTGATCACCTGATACTTATCTTTCAGCTCCAGCAGCGCGGCGGGAACAATGTTGAAGTTAGCGGCCATCGGCGTCATCAGCGTGCCGCAGTAGCCCGCGTACATGCCAATCGCCAGCAGCGGCGCCGGGTTGCCGTGATGCACATTAATCAGAAACGGCAAGGCGATCCCCGCGCTCAGCACCGGGAAGGCCGCAAACGCATTCCCCATGATCATGGTAAACAGCGCCATCCCCACGCAGTAAATCACCACCAGCATAAAGCGGTTATCCGGATTAACGAACAGGCTCACCACCTTCTGCACCGAGTCACCGGTATTGGCCGCCACGAACACGCCGCCGAGCATGGCCAGCATCTGCGGCAGGATCACCGCCCAGCCGATGGTGTCGACAAGACGGCGAGACTGGCGAATGGCGTGCAGCGGCGTGCCTTTGGTCAGCCACCATCCGGTGAGGATCGCCGCGACGCAGGCCACGCACAGCGCCGCCAGGGTAAGCTGTTTCTGATCGAGCAGGAATACGCCGCCAACCGACACGCCCTTCAGGAACAGCGTCCCGATAACCGTCACCACCGGGATCATCAGCGCGGGCAAAAATAGCCAGTTTTTAAGGCGGTTTGACGAGGCGAGACGTTCGTCTTCGGTGGACATTTTATAGTGCCCTTTTCCGACCAGACCAAAACCCGCCAGCAGCGCGATAGCGATGACGCCCCCGCCGATTATCCGGTACGCCAGCGATTTCCCCAGCTCCTGCACCATCAGATCGCCGAACAGGAAGATCCCGCCAAATAAAAACCAGAACAGCGCCGTGGTAAAACGCTTCGGATTGGCGCGATCGCGCAGGGTCATCACAACCAGCAGCATCACGACGAAGCCGATCAGGTAGTACACGCGGTTAATGGTGATAAGCGTCATCATTGCGCGGCCTCCCGCGTGCCCTGCTCCGCGCGCCAGGCCATGACGTCGCGACGGATGCTGGCATCCAGGCGCAGAAGGCGCGTCATATGAATAACTAATGCCGCAATGGCGGTTGGGATGGCCCACAGGCCGATATGCAGCGGTTCGATGCCCGCAATACCGTTCTCTTTCAGGAACGCGTCGATCAGCAGCACCGCGCCAAAGGCAATAAAGATATCTTCCCCAAAGAAGACCGCAATGTTGTCGCACGCGGCGGCATGGGCTTTGATTTTGTCGCGGATGTGCTGCGGCAGCTCGCCGTATTCGTTTAGCGCCGCCCCTTCGGCCATCGGCGCCAGCAGCGGACGCACCGTCTGGGCATGACCGCCCAGCGACATCAGCCCCAGCGCGGCGGTGCCTTCACGGGCGACAAAATAGAGCATCAGAATACGCGCCGAGGTCGCGCTGGCGATCTTCGCCACCCAGGCCTGGGCACGCTCCTTGAGCCCGTAATATTCCAGCAGACCAATCACGGGCAGGATCAGAATGAAGGTCGCCAGCGATCGGCTATTCACGAACTTTTCGCCAAAGGTCTCCAGCAGCATCCCGAAATCCATACCGACCAGCAGACCCGTTGCCAGCCCCGCCACCACGACCACCAGCAGCGGGTTGAAGCGCAGTGCAAAACCAATAACCACGATCGGTATCCCGATCAGCGGCAACAGCGTAGTACCGTCCATAACGTTTACCCTATCCAAAGTGAGCGTTGCGCGCCGACGGCTATTTTTTTATTTTGCGGCGAGCGATGTTGTGTTTTTCGACAGGTTTCGGAAAACCTGCGCTAAAAAGCTATATCTGAACCTCAAAAACATGTAAACAAATTATCAATAAAATGTTCTTATTTTATCGATGAGTTTACATTTCTGGCTAAGGAACGTTATGACCTCGGAAAAGAGTGCTACACCCCCTCACGACGATATCAACGACGGCCGGATCGTCTCGTCCCGCCACCTGGTGTCCGAGCGCTGCGCGGAACTGTCAGAGCTGGAGTACGCGCTGATCATGACCAGCAACGCGTTCAATAAATGGATGGTGCGCTGCATGGCCGCAGCCGGCGAGCCCGATATGGGCGCATTTGACGTCTCGCTGCTGCATCACGTGAACCACCGCGACCGCAAGAAAAAGCTGGCCGATATCTGTTTCGTTCTTAACGTGGAAGATACCCACGTGGTGACCTACGCCCTGAAAAAGCTGGTCAAAGCGGGCTACGTGACGAGCGAGAAAGCGGGCAAAGAGCTCTTTTTTTCGACTACCGAGGAAGGGAAAGCGTTGTGCATGAAGTACCGGGACGTGCGGGAGGCGTGTCTGATCGCAATCCACGCGGAGAGCGGCATTGCCGGGAAGTCGATTGGCGAGACCGCGCAGCTGTTACGCACGATCTCCTCCCTGTATGACACCGCCGCCCGCGCGGCGGCATCACTCTAGGGCTAAGGACGTCTGAAGAGAGTAATACTGCGTCCGGCCAGTTCGTACTCTACGGTTTCGGTGAATGCTGTCCCGGCGGCAGCGTCCTCTGCCGTAGACAGCTCCAGCACCCATCCCCCTTCGCCAAACTGCGGGATCTGGAACGGCACGGTCCCTTCAAACGGGTTGAACAGCATCAGCACGTCGTGCCAGATGCCGTCCTCCTGCCTGAGATCCGGCCTGCTGATGGAGACGCCGAGCGTCGAGCCTTCATCCCACTGCTCGGCCTGCTGCGGGCCGCCGCCGGCATTGAACCAGCGGATCTCCAGCCCGTCGCGCCAGCTTTCACGCCGCAATAACGGCTGCGATGCGCGAAGCGCAATGAGCCGTCGGGTAAACTCGCGCAGCGCAGCGTCGTTTTCGGTTATTCCGTTCCAGTCGATCCACGAAATTTCGCTGTCCTGGCAGTAACCGTTGTTGTTGCCCTTCTGCGTGCGGCCAAACTCGTCCCCCGCCAGCAGCATCGGCGTGCCGTGGGAAAACAGCAGCGTGGTCAGGAAATTACGCTTCTGCCGCTCGCGGGTAGCAATAATATCCGGGTTCTCCGTCGGCCCTTCTTCGCCATAGTTGTACGAGCGATTGTCATTATGCCCGTCGTTATTATCCTCGCCGTTGTCGGCGTTGTGCTTCTCGTTGTACGACACCAGGTCATTCAGCGTAAAGCCGTCGTGAGCGGTAATGAAGTTGACGCTGGCCCACGGACGACGCCCGCGCAGGTCGTACAGATCCCCGGATCCCAGCAGCCGTGCGGCAAAGTCGTTGGAGACGTTATCGCCCTTCCAGTACTCGCGTACGGTATCGCGGTATTTGTCGTTCCACTCACCCCAGCCCGGCGGGAAACCGCCAACCTGATACCCGCCGGGACCGATGTCCCAGGGTTCACCAATCAGCTTAAGTCTTGATAACACCGGATCCTGAGTCATGGCGTCGAAGAAACCGCCGCGCGGGTCAAATCCTTCCGGCTCGCGGCCCAGTATCGTCCCCAGGTCGAAACGAAAACCGTCAATATGCATCGATTCCGCCCAGTAGCGCAGCGAATCCATCACCATCTGCAGCACGCGTGGGTGCGAGGTGTTGACCGTGTTTCCCGTCCCGGTGTCGTTGATGTAGTACCGGTGCTGGTCCGGCAGGGTGCGGTAATAGCTGTAGTTATCAATCCCCTTAAACGAAAGCGTCGGGCCAAGCTCATTTCCTTCCGCCGTATGGTTGTACACCACGTCCAGAATCACCTCGATGCCCGCATCGTGATACGCGCGCACCATGTCGCGAAAGCCCTGGATCCCCGCCGGGCCGTAGTAGCGCGACGCCGGAGCAAAAAAGCCGAGGGTGTTATAGCCCCAGAAGTTCTTCAGGCCGCGATCGAGCAGATGCTGGTCGTCCGGGAACCAGTGAACCGGCAGAAGCTCCACCGAGGTGATGCCAAGACTCTTGATGTAGTCGACCGAGGCTTTGTGTCCCATCCCCTCAAACGTGCCGCGCAGCTCCTGCGGGATGGCCGGGTTCATCTGGGTAAAGCCCTTCACGTGGCTCTCATAGACGACGGTATGCGGCCAGGGCACGTTTGGCCGGCTGTTGTCCTGCCAGTCAAAGGCGTTCGGGTCGATGACCTTGCATTTCGGCGTGAACGGCGCGCTGTCGCGCGTGTCAAAGCTTAAATCTAACTCGTCATGCCCCAGCTCATAGCCGAAATGGGCATCGTTCCAGTCGATATCGCCCACCAGTTCTCGGGCGTAAGGGTCGATAAGCAGCTTGTGCGGGTTAAAGCGGTGGCCGTTTTCCGGATCGTAAGGGCCGTAGACGCGATAGCCGTACAGCGCGCCGGGCTTCAGGTCCGGCACATAGCCGTGCCAGACCTCATGGGTATATTCCGGCAGCTCCAGCCGGGCGATTTCGTTTTTCCCGGACGGATCAAACAGACAGAGCTCCACCCGCTCGGCGTGAGCGGAGAACAGCGCGAAGTTGACGCCCTTCCCGTCATAATTCGCCCCCAACTGCTGGCCATGACCGGCCCGAATTTCAAACGTAGTATCCTTTGCCATTTTCGTTCTCCACGATTATTCGCAGGTAAGCAGAACCAGTACACATCCCTTTTCTGACGTTAAATCCAGCGTCTCTTGCAGAATGCGGCTCTCACCGCTGAACAGATCCCGATAGCGTTTCCCGGCCAGTTCTTCCGGTATCGCGACCCTGGTATTGACCCACAGCTGATGATTATCGGTGACATCAAAAACCAGACGCGGTACGGCGACAATCAGCGCCTCCTCGTCCTTAACGCGGGCATAGACAATCAGGTTCTCCTCGCGCTCGCCGGTGACCTTAAGCGGCAGCCAGTCGCCGTAGCGGAAAAGCGCGTCGTAATGCGGACGCAGCCGCAGCAGCGTGGCGGTGACGAACTGCTTAACGCGCCCGTCTCGCCAGCAGGCCGGGTTATCAAATACCGTGGCATCCGCCGCGCTGAGGTTGTGCACCAGCGCGTTGAAGTCCGGCTCCCGTCGGTTATCCGGGTCGACGAGGCTAAAGTTGAGCGCCTCGCTGCCCTGATAGATATCCGGCACGCCGGGAGCCGTCAGCTTGATTACCGTCTGGCTGAGGCTGTTCATCAACCCGGCGCGGATAAAGGGCTGCATCGCCTCGCTAAAATCCTGCAGGAACAGCGCGTTGTCCGGCGAAAGCAGGTGCCGCGCGTAGCTCAGCACCACGCTCTCATAGCTCTCGTTGCTGTCGATCCAGTCGGTGCGCTGTTTTGCCTCGCGCAGCGCTTTCTCGAGGAAGCCGATAAAACGCGCTTCCAGTGATGCAAGCCCTTCAGCGTCGTCCGGAGACAGCGTGGCGGGCCAGACGCCCGCCAGCGCCTGATAGATCATCCAGGTATCGGCAGCGTTCGGCGCGGTACCGTCATTGAGAAAACGCACCTGAGTCTGGTTCATCTGTCGCCAGCGGGCCAGATTTTCCCCCCAGCGTTCCGGCGCTTCCGTCAGGGTGTAGAGACGCGCCCGAGCGTCTTCCCCGCGCTTGGTATCGTGCGTGGAGGTGCCCAGCAGCGCGTCGGGCTGTCGGGCGAGACGAATGCGCATCTCCTGGTGGAAGCGGGATAATGAAAACGCGCGCGGCGTCGGGTCGGCGCCCACTTCATTGAGCGCCAGCTCGAGGTTGTGGCGGAAGAACAGCGTGTCTTCAACGGACTTCGCCATCAGCGGCCCGGTAAGCTGCTGGAAGCGGGTTCTGAACAGCGCGGCGGACTCGCGGCAATCTTCCGGCAGGTCGCCGGTGAGAATGCGCACAATCAGGCTCAGCGCCGCTTCAGACGTCTCCACGCCGGCGACCACGCGGTTAAGCAGCGCCACGTCCGACGGGGTTAATCCCTCCCGGGTGCCGTAGGTGCGGTAGACCGGAAAGGCGATAAGCAGCTCGCGCAGCGCGTGGCGGATCTCCTCGCGCGGTAGCGCAACCTCATTGCGGCGGGCCAGATCGTCAGCAAGGTTAAGCAGCGTGGTGAATTCACCCTCAAAATTGCGATCGGTCATCAGGCCCTTGGCATCGCGCAGTTCCGCGTGGCGATCGACCGCTATTCCCAGCGTTTCGTCGTGGATGGTCTCCAGGCGCGACAGGTTATCGTCGTCGACCAGCACTTCCGCCAGCGAGGCGATAAACTCGTAGCCGGTGGTGCCGGATACCGGCCAGTCGGCGGGGAGCTGTTCTCCCTTCGCGAGGATTTTTTCAACCGTGATGTAGCAGTCGGGCCCGGTTTTCTCCCGCAGGTGCTGCAGATACCCCAGCGGATCGGCCAGGCCGTCGACGTGGTCAATGCGCAGGCCGTCCACCACGCCGGCGTGAACCAGCTCCAGGATCAGCCGGTGCGTATCGTCGAAAACCGCGTCGTCTTCAACCCGAACGCCGACCAGCCCGGTGATCTCGAAGAAGCGCCGCCACGAGAGCTGCTTCGGCGCTTCCCGCCAGGACATCAGCCGCCAGCTTTGCGCTTCATGCAGCTCAGCGATGCTCTTATCCTCGCTGTACGTACCGGGGTTGAGCGGATACTCGGCGTCGTAGTAAACCAGCGCGGCCTTGTACGTGACAGGGTCACGTTTTAGAGCGATCGCCCCCTTCTCCAGCTCCGCCTCAAAGGTGTCGCCGAGGAACGGCAGCGTTAGCGGGCGCGACCCGTCGATATCGAAATAGCGGAAATAGCGGCTCTGCTGGCCGTATTCAATCACGTCCCGCCACCAGGCATTTTCCAGCGAGGTGGACATATGGTTCGGGACAATATCCAGAATCAGCCCCATGCCGGCCTGCTTAAGCGCCGCCGCCATGCGGTCGAAACCGTCTCGTCCGCCGATCGCGGGGTCAATTTCATTCGGGTTGGTCACGTCATAGCCGTGGGTGGAACCCGCTGTGGCGGTAAATACGGGCGATGCGTAGAGATGGCTGATGCCGAGATCTTTCAGGTAAGGCACCAGCGCCGCAACGCGATCGAAGGTCATGCCATTACGGAACTGAATACGGTACGTGGCGGAAGGGATCATAACGATGCTTCTCCATCAGCAAAGCGAACGACAATACCGTTCGGCGGTAAAACGTCAGTGACTTCCGGCCAGGCAAAGCGCGTCTCACCCGCGAGATCGGGCAGCGCGACGGGCTTACTACCGATATTCAGCGCCAGAGAGAGCGTCCCCGACGGGAAATGCCAGCTCACCGCCACCATGCCGGGCGCGGTCTTGATTACTTTGCCCTCAACGGCGCCGCCATGACGCAGAAGCGGAACGATATGGCGATGACGCAGCGTCAGCAGGTGGCGCGTGAAGCGCAGCCACGTTTTGCCTTCGTCGGTGGCAATCTTATTCCAGTCGAGTTTTGAACGGATAAACGTGCTCAGGTCGTTCGGATCCGGGACGGTTTCATCGTGCCCGGCATGGCCGGTAAACTCTTTTGCGCGCCCTTCCCGCACCGCCTTTGCCAGATCGCCGTGAAAATCGGTGAAGAACAGGAACGGGTGCGTTTCACCAAACTCCTCGCCCATAAACAGCAGCGGGATATGGGGGGAAAGCAGCAGCGCGGCAAGCAGCACCCGCGTCTTGTCGACACCGGCCAGGGTGATAAGACGCTCGCCCTGGGCGCGATTCCCGGTCTGATCGTGGTTCTGAATAAAATCGACGAAGAACTGCGGCGGCTGCGTCTGGCACTCCACCCCGCGGGATTCGCCGGTTTGCAGCGAAATCTCGCCCTGGTAGACAAAGCCTTCCGCCAGCGCCCGGGCGAACTTTTTCTCCGGCTCAAAGGCAAAATCCTGGTAGTACGCGTGCGTCTCGCCGGTGGCAAACACGTGGGCGGCGTTGTGGAAGTCATCATTCCACTCGGCGGTGAACAGCGGCGTGTTGCCCTGTTCATCGCGCGGATGCAGGAAAATCACGTTGCGGCTGTCTTCCGTGGTCAGGTGAACGTGGCGGTGCGGGATCGCCTCGCGGATTTTTGCGGCAATCTCCTCCAGAATGTGCGTCTCCGAGGTGTCTTTAATCTGGTCGATGGCATCGAAGCGCAGGCCGTCCAGACGGTACTCCGTCAGCCAGTAGAGCGGCGCATCGGTAATGTACTGCCTTACCGGCTCGCGTTCGTAAGCGATGCCGTTGCCCCACGGCGTCATCCGCTGTGCATCAAAAAACGCGGGCGACAGCAGCGGCAGATAGTTCCCCTCCGGGCCGAAGTGGTTGAGCACGATATCCAGCACCACGGAGAGTCCCAGCCCGTGCGCGGCGTCGATAAACGCGTGGAAATCCTCCGGCGTACCGTAGGCAGAGTGCGGGGCGTACAGCAGCACGCCGTCATACCCCCAGCCGCGTGTTCCGCCACACTGAGAGACGGGCATCACTTCAAGCTGGGTAATACCGAGCTCTGCCAGATACGGCAGCTTGTCGATGGCGGCCCGGAAGGTACCCTCCGGGGTAAACGTGCCGATGTGCAGCTCGTAGATAACCGTGTCTTCCCACGGCCGCCCTGCCCAGTCCCGGTTGACCGGCTGATAGCGTTGGGGATCGATAACGATGGAGGGGCCGTTAACGTCGCCTTTTTGCGCGCGCGAGGCGGGATCGGGCACCGTCATGCCGTCCTGCAGAACAAATTGATATTCTCCACCGTGCGTGACGCCGGATACGTCTGCCTGAAACCAGCCGTCGCCAGCTGCCGTCATCGGCACGTCGGCGGCGGCCAGACGTAGCGTTAGTTCTTTCTGTCCTTCTGCCCAGACGCGAAAACGTACAACGTCATCGGAAATAAACTCAGCACCCCACTGCTTTTGAAATGTCCTGAATTCCATTCATTGTCCTCGAATGACCCACATTTTACGCGGAACGAAGTACAAGCTTAGTTCAGGATTAAAAGTGTGTTAGGCCAGCGAATTTAACCGCTTCGTCTATTCTTTATGAAATAACTCACTACCGGGAAGACTATGCAGATTCGAAAAGGACTCAATACCGACCTCGCTCGCCTTGAATGCTGTGACTTTTCTTTCACCATTAGCCACATTGCGCGAGAGCCCTTTATCCACTGCGATTTGCATATCGAAGCCGTCGCCGTGCCCTGGATTAAAACCTACGAGCTCGATATCCAAACCCTTGAAAACCACTGCGTTAATCCGGACGCCATATTTCTTATTGCCGAAACGGATGACGGGGAAATTGCGGGGTTTATTACCGCGTCAATCGGCTGGAATAAGTTTATCTCGGTGGATTACATTGCCGTGGAGCGCACGAAACGCAGAACCGGCGCCGCGCAAAAATTAATGGCCGCCGCGCACGTGTGGGCCCGCAGCGTAAACGCGCCGGGATTACGGCTTGAAACACAAAATGTGAACGTCTCTGCCTGTCTGTTTTACCGCAACTACGGGTTTACCCTGGGCGGATACGATCGTTATCTCTACAACGCCTTACCGGAAAAAGACGAAGTCGCCCTGTTCTGGTATTACATGCTGGTCTAGCGGTGTGGCCTTCATATTTCTGTCATTGAATTTCATTACGCTTTCGGGATTTTAACCAGGGTGTTGAGGAAAAAAGTGTGAATTCAATGGCTAAGGTATTACTGCTGGCATTACCTGTTTTGAGTGCAACGGCAGCGGCGACGGCCGCCGGGGGCGAGCTGTGTGAACCCAAAGCGTACGAAATGGCGCTGCGCTATCAGCAGAAATCGGCAGAGATCGTGGCTCTTCAGCTGCAGACGTATCGGTTTGCCACCGAGCGTTTCAACGAGAAGTTAAAAGAGCTGAAAACGCCTGAAAATTACGCCGTGGTAATGGACCTGGATGAAACGGTGCTGGATAACACCCCTCTGCTGGTGCGCGACACCGAGCAGTGTCACGACTATACAAAATGGGACACCTGGAGCGACTGGGAAAAACAGGGAAAACCCGGCTTAATTCCGGGCGCGAAGGCGTTTCTTGACCATGTGAATCAAAGCAAGGTCCGTATCTATTATGTTTCGGACCGTATGCAGGAAAATAAAGCCGATACGCTCAGGACGTTAAAAGCCCTGGGACTTCCGCAGGTGTCCGATGAAAGCGTGCTTCTGGACACGGTCAGCAAGGAAGAGCGTCGCCAGAGCATCCTCAAAAAGCAGCAGATCGTAATGCTGTTTGGCGACAGCCTGCCGGATTTCGCCGTGCAGTTTAAAAATAAAAAGCCGAGCGAGCAGCAGCGCGAGCTGGTTGAAGCCAGCGCGGAACACTTCGGAAACGACTGGATTGTGCTGCCAAATGCCGCTTATGGCTCCTGGTCCAAAGCCACGCCGGACAGCTGGAACGCGCCGCTGAAAAAATAAGGTTTTACGGGCCGGGAAAGGCAGCATCGCCACCCGGCTTCTGCGCTGTACTATCCACTGCGTTTATAGGTCCTATCATTTCTGGGCAGGTTCTTATAATTTTACGAAGAAGTAAGATGAGCGCTTTCAAAGGAGACTCGTATGCTTACCGTGAAAAAACTTGCTCTTTCTACGCTGATTTCCAGTTCATTGCTTTTCTACCCTGCGCTGCAGGCGGCGGCAGAGACGCCCCAGCACGTCGTTAAACAACCGGCGGGCGGATACAGCGTTCAGGTCGGCGACGTTCTGGTCACCTCGTTTACCGACGGGACCGTCGCGCAGGATCTGCACAAGCTGCTGCGCCGGACAACGCCGCAAAAAATTGATGCGCTGCTCGCGAAAAATTTCCAGACCAACCCGCCTGAAGTGTCCATCAACGCGTTCCTGATTGCGATGCCCGGACATAAAATTCTGGTGGATACGGGCTCAGGACAGCTCTTTGGCCCCGGCAACGGCGGACGTCTGATTGAGAGCCTCGCCACCCAGGGGATTAAACCCGAGGACATTACTGAAGTCCTGCTGACCCACGCCCACTCCGATCACGCGGGCGGCCTGGTGAAAGACGGCAAGGTGGTGTTCAGCAACGCGCGCGTTTTCGTTGGCAAACCGGACGTCGACTTTTTCTTTAACGACGAGAATCAGAAAAAAACCGGCTACGGCAAGAACTACTTTGACGTCGCGCAGAAGACCTTAAAACCCTATCTTGACGCCGGTAAAGTGGTGCCGTTTAGCGGCACATCTGAGATTCTCCCGGGGCTGACCGGCACGGTTCATCCCGGCCATACGCCGGGTTCAGCCTTCTACACGCTGACAAGCAAAGGCGAGAAGATCACCTTTGTCGGCGACATCATTCATGCCGCGGCGGTTCAGTTCCCGCAGCCTGACGTGACCATTACCTACGATGAAGATCAGAACAAAGCGGCAAGCGTGCGCGAACACGCGTTTGCGGACTTTGTGAAAAATAAAGACCTGGTCGTCGCGCCCCATCTGCCGTTCCCGGGTATCGGGTATGTCACCAAAGGCGAAAACGGCGGCTATGCCTGGGTCCCTGTGACCTATACCAACCGGGACGCCGGCAGCGCGAAATAAAATGACGTTCGTCTCTGACATGGACATCGACCTGATCCTGACCCTGGACGCCCTGCTTCAGGACAGGAATATCACCCATGCGGCCGCGCGGCTGGGCATCAGCCAGCCCGCGCTGTCCGCCCGTCTCGCGCGTCTGCGAACGCTGTTTGGCGAACCGCTGTTTATTCCCTCCCCACATGGACGTGGGGTGCTGCCCACGCCGCGAGCGGAAGCGCTTAAGCCGCAGGTAGAGAGCGTGCTGCGCGGCATCAGCGCGATGTTTTCTCCCACCACGTTTGATGCCCAGACCAGCACCCGAACCTTTGTTATCGCGCTGCACGAAAACCCGGCGCTGATGCTGGGCACCGGGCTGCTTAACCAGGTGGGTACCGAAGCTCCTGGTATTCGCCTGCGCTTCGCCCTGCCACAGATGTCCGAACTGCCGCAGCAGCTCGAAACCGGAGATGTGGATATCTACATCGGCGTAAGCGCGGGCGCCCATGACGGCTGGGTGAGGCGCAAACTGCTCGACGATGCGTTTGCCACCGCCCAACGCAAAGGCCATCCGCGCGGGACCGGAGCGTTAGACCTGGAAAGCTACTGCGCGCTTTCTCATCTGGTGGTGTCATCGGCGGGAGATCCGTTTACCGGCTTTGTCGATCAAACCCTGGCCGGGCTGGGCTACCAGCGGCACGTCGCGATGTCCACGCAGAGCTACGCCGTGGCGCCTGCGCTTGTTGCCGGTACCGACCTGGTGTGCACCCTGCCGGAACGGATGCTGAAACAGTTTGCCGGCACGCTGGATCTCTTTGCGCCGCCGCTGCCGCTCCAGCCGATTACCATCTACATGTACTGGCACCCGAAAAACAGCCAGGATCCGGCAAATGCCTGGCTGCGCGAGCAGCTGCTGCAGGCCGCCGGGCGTCAGGTATGATCGAGGGTAATCAGGAATTTTTTAAGCACTTCTGAGCGAATAATCCGGTGGCAAACCAGCGTCAGCTCGCTTTCCCGGAGCCGGTCGAGGATGTCCACGTACACCACGTTCTCAACGCTCACCGCCTTTGCCGAGGCGGGCAGCAGCGCCAGCCCAAACCCCGCCGAGACCAGGCTTATCACGGTGGGCACGTCGGTCGCGTTTTGCACCACGTCCGGCTGAAAGCCCGCCCCGCTGCAGGCGTCATAAAAGTACTGTTCCAGCCCCATTCCCTCCGGGTCGCGCAGGGAGATCCATTTTTCGTCCTTCACCGACGAAAGCGTCAGCGCGGAAGATCCCGCCAGCGGATGCTGACGATACAGCGCAAGTACCGTTTTCTCTGACGTGAACGGGCGGCTTTGCAGATCGTCAGGCAGCGACGGCAGCGGCGCCCGGATAATAGCCACATCGAGCTGGTTGCTCTGCACGGCCGCGTAGAGCGTCTGCACGTTTCCCGTCACCAGCGACATGGTAATGGCCGGCCAGCGCGTATGCATCTGGCGCAGCGCGGCGGGCAGCCTGCCGTCGAACATCGCGCTCGACACGCACCCCAGGTTTAATACCCCCTGCTCGCCCCTCGCCGTTTGCCTGGCGTCGAGAACCGCCTGCTCGGTCAGGGAGATGGCGAGCCTGGCTTTCACCAGAAACGCTTCACCCGCGGGCGTCAGGGTTAAGCGGCGGTTCGCCCGGCTAAAGAGCGTGACGCCTAAACGTTCTTCCAGCGCCTTTATCTGCTGGCTCAGGGCCGGTTGCGCCATGTTCAGACGCTCAGCGGCCCGGTGCATGTGGAGCTCTTCGGCCACGACGATGAAATGGCGCATCTGACGAAACTGCACGGAACGCTTCCTTTTTTGATATAAATTTACTTATCAATTTAGCAGAAATGATGCAATTGATGCTATTGGCCATTGCCATAAAAATGGAGGTATTCAAACGAGGGAGGAAAATATGGAAAACCCGATCAACGATCTCCGCAGCGCCATCGCCCTGCTTCAGCGCCACGAAAGGCAGTATCTTGAAACCGATTATCCGGTCGATCCCAACGCGGAGCTGGCGGGGGTCTACCGCCATATCGGCGCGGGAGGCACGGTAAAACGTCCAACGCGTACAGGCCCGGCCATGATGTTCAACAGCGTGAAGGGCTATCCGGGCTCCCGCATCCTGGTGGGCATGCACGCCAGCCGCGAGCGTGCGGCGCTCCTTCTGGGCTGCGAGCCCTCTGAACTCGCAAAACACGTCGGCCAGGCGGTGAAAAAGCCGGTTGCGCCGGTTGTCGTTCCCGCCTCGCAGGCGCCCTGCCAGGAACAGGTCTTCTACGCAGACGACCCAGACTTCGACCTGCGCAAGCTTCTTCCGGCCCCCACAAACACGCCGATTGATGCGGGCCCGTTCTTCTGTCTGGGGCTGGTGCTGGCGAGCGATCCGGAAGACAGCTCGCTAACGGATGTCACCATCCACCGCCTCTGCGTTCAGGAGCGCGACGAGCTTTCCATGTTCCTTGCCGCCGGTCGGCATATCGAAGTCTTCCGCAAAAAGGCGGAAGAGGCCGGAAAACCGCTGCCGGTGACGATCAATATGGGGCTCGATCCCGCCATCTATATCGGCGCGTGCTTTGAGGCGCCCACCACGCCGTTTGGCTACAACGAGCTGGGCGTCGCCGGGGCGCTGCGCCAGCAGCCGGTCGAACTGGTGCAGGGCGTGGCGGTAAAAGAGAAAGCAATCGCGCGGGCGGAAATCATCATCGAGGGCGAACTGCTGCCGGGCGTGCGCGTAAGAGAAGATCAGCATACCAACACCGGCCACGCGATGCCGGAGTTCCCGGGCTACTGCGGCGAGGCGAACCCGTCCCTGCCCGTGATCAAAGTGAAAGCCGTGACCATGCGAAACCACGCGATCCTGCAAACGCTGGTGGGACCGGGAGAAGAGCATACCACCCTGGCCGGTTTACCGACGGAAGCCAGCATCCGCAATGCCGTTGAAGAGGCGATTCCGGGCTTCCTGCAAAACGTCTATGCGCATACCGCGGGCGGCGGTAAATTCCTCGGGATCCTGCAGGTGAAAAAACGCCAGCCGTCAGACGAAGGACGTCAGGGACAGGCGGCGCTCATTGCCTTAGCCACCTATTCGGAGCTGAAGAACATCATTCTTGTCGACGAAGACGTGGATATTTTCGACAGCGACGACATCCTGTGGGCGATGACCACCCGCATGCAGGGCGATGTCAGCATCACCAATATTCCGGGGATCCGCGGCCACCAGCTGGATCCGTCCCAGTCGCCGGATTACAGCACCTCAATTCGCGCAAACGGCATCTCCTGCAAGACCATCTTCGACTGCACGGTGCCGTGGGCGCTGAAGGACCGCTTCGAGCGCGCGCCGTTTATGGAGGTGGATCCGCGTCCGTGGGCGCCGGAGCTGTTCGCTGATAAGAAATAAATAGCTGAAAATTTAATAAGGTCACTCTGGCTTAAGCCGGGTGACCTTTTATTATTAGAGCGCCATATTTAATTCATCTCTCACTAAACTGATTAATCAGCGCCGCCATAACCGCAGCACAAATAAAGTAATGAATGAAAAGCCAGATAAAGCTATACCAGGCGAAATTCATCACCTCAAGGATCCGCCATGGACTGGAAAAGAGCCTGCTCATGATAATTCCGGGCAAGCGGATCGCCGGTACTTTTCGATTCGGCCACACTGCCCATACGGCTATCGCCGACAGCAGCAAAAAGATCGCCGTCATCAGGAGTGGTGGCCCCAGACCGGGTGTAGTAATGGCCGAAAGAGCAGCAAAATAGAGTCCGCCAAAGAACCACTGAATAATAATGAGTGAAAGCAGGAACTCAATGCCTAAAAAAGCGCTGAGCAATCTGGGTCTGGAATGGGCGCTTATCAACACCATATCGCTGACGTAAAGGTAGAAAATAAGCGTTGCAATTGTAATGGTACTGACGAGGGTAATACCCCCAGTGGAGGGTAAAATAGCGCTGAAAAGAAAACCCCAGAATGCCAATAAGAAAAGACCCGCCGATGTGAGGCCTAATCGTGCTCTCTGCAGGAACTGCAGAATAAAAGGATTGAGCCGGGGGAGGATTTCCGGAAAAGATTGCAGTACGTATTGATATCGTGTTGCCATAGTTTCAATCAAACCCGGCAATAATCGTATCCAAAAAGGTACGTTCGGTCGTTCACTTCTGAGCAGCTTAATAGCCAGCCTCTCCCGCCATGATCCCTGCTTCCCTTCCGCCTCCATTTTCTGCCAGGCTCGGAGGATTTCAGTTTGGCGGATCTGATGATTAATGGCGTGTTGAAGGTAAAGCGGGATGATATGGCTAAAGTCGTAATCATGTATCCGCCAGTTCAGCATTTCCGCCACGATATCAAGTTGCGCTTCAGTTAATCCAGCCTGTTCAGCCAGTGCAGCGGCAAGACGTTGACTGAAAAGCCGTTGTTGTTCAAGACTTCCTCGCCCGTTAATGCGGGCGGAGAGATGCTTGAGAGAAGCAATGCCGGATATTTCTTCGTTGACGAGCTTATAAGCCAGAGCAGATATTTCCTGTTCCGTATATAACGCTTCGCGCTCTGGTAAGAAAACGGTCACGCGTTCATCAGTTTCTTCCTGACGATCAACCATTGCCGCTGGTTCATCAACTAAAACACGTTGTAGATCCTTCTCTTTGCCTTCCTTTGCTAAGCGTTTTGCATCGTCAAAGGCTTCCCGTAGGCGTTGGTAACCAGTGGGGTCGGTATCAGGACGATTCTTTTTTAACTGGCGTGCGTAGGCTCGCCGAATTTCCGATTCATCCTCTGTAGGAGCAATATCAAGAGTTTGCCAGATGCTCATCTACCTGACCCCTTCGTAGCTATTGAGAAAAAGTTCAACCTCTCGTGCAGAACGTTCAATCCGCTGCGGCTCCTGACTCTCAAGAGCCCACTCAAATTCTGTTGTAAGCCGGTCAATGCAGGCTCGCTCGTCCCCCAGCAGCCGTTCATAGAGTCGCGAACAGCGAGCCAACAGCGCGACGTTTTCCTTACGATCGCGAGGGTGGATTTTGAGTGCGGCGAGCTTTTGCAGACTCTCGGCAATTTGTTCATCGCTCATCTGCCCCGGCACTTTTTCAATAATCCGTCTTGAGATGGCGGGGTTTCCCTGACACTGACATTCGACTTCCAGCAAACCATCGAGGGTATAGGTAAAGCGGACATCCAGAGAGACCTCTCCCGCCGGTGCAGGTGGGACATCAATACTCATTTCACCCAGAAAAATATTATCGCGAACTTTGCGCGCCTCCCCCTGGTAGATCTTCAGCAATACAGTGCGTTGATTATCTTCAACGGTATTGACTGTCTCCATCTTACTCACGGGTAGAAAGGTATTTCGTTCGATGAGTGGCAGGAAAAATCCCGTCTCAAGACGCTCCGAACTCCGCCTGGCAACTTCAACACCCAGAGAAAAAGGCATCACGTCCGTGAGAATGATATCCTCCACGGCGACATCAGACATGACCATACCGGCCTGAACGCCAGCACCAAGGGCTACGGCTTCGTCGGGATGAAGATCGTGACGTGGGAAGCGACCAAAAAGTCGCGCGACAGTCTGGCGGACGAGTGGCATGCGCGTCGCCCCTCCCACCAGAAGGATATGGTCCAGATCGCGCACGGAGAAACGCGCATCATTGAGCGCCTGCTGAACAGGATGTTGAAGCCTATTTAAAAGCGGTTTGCAGCACTGGGCAAATTGCTCTTCATTCATTAACCATCGCCACTCCGTATCATTCCAGCATAGAGTGACCTCGGCCTGTGCATGCTGGCTAAGCGTCAGTTTCATGCTTTCGGCTTTCGCCAGCAGCTCGGCCCTCACCGTATCGGGGGCTGCTTTTAGAGCCGGGTGTTGTTGCAACATCCATTGCAGAATGGCATCCGAAAAATCATCTCCACCTAAGTGTACGTCTCCGCTGCTGGCACGGACTTCCACCACGCCCTCAAACATATCAATAATGGATACATCGAATGTCCCACCGCCAAGATCGAAAGTGAGATATTTTTGTTCTCTGTTTTCCAGTAACCCAAAAGCAAGAGAAGCTGCGGTAGGTTCGTTTAAAAGGCGGATGGCATTCAGGCCGGCCAGGCTGGCAGCATTTTTTACCGCCCGTCGTTGTACATCATTAAAATAAGCCGGAACGGTGATGATCGCATCGGATATAGCCTGGCCAAGCCAGGCTTCAGCATCCTCTTTCAACTGGCGAAGCAGCAGAGCAGATAACTCCTCCGCACGAAATTGCCTTAGCCCAAGCGGAAGCTGGATGTCTGTCCCCATGAAACGCTTAAAGCTCGCCTGCGTGAGATGCGGATGAGTTTGTAAACGATCCCGGGCAGGACGGCCTGTCAGGATATTGCCGTCATCATCAAGACCCACGACTGAAGGGGTCAGAACCTCACCAATTTTATTCGTAACCAGCACTGGCCGCCCCTCAAGCCAAACGCTGACCGCGCTGTTCGTTGTCCCGAGATCGATTCCCAGCACCTGATTATGCGTCATCGGTATACCTGTTTTTCATTGTTACTCTATTGATTATACAAATAGTTAGAAGAGAACTAATGCCCAAAAAAAGGGGGATCTTGATATTATTGCCGCTTCCCCTGCTTTCTTGTACCCTTTCACCGGAAACCCTGCCCCCACAAACATTGAGACATCCGGACACCTATGACTGCACATATTTCCAAAGATCCTTTGCATGGCGTAACGCTGGAGATGATGGTCAATGCCCTGGTGGCAAAATACGGCTGGAGCGAACTGGGCGACCGAATCAAAATTAACTGTTTCAGAAAAGATCCCAGCGTTAAATCGAGCCTGAAATTTCTGCGCCGCACCCCGTGGGCGCGCGCGGAAGTGGAAGCCCTGTATCTGGACTCCCTCAACGATGAGGTAAGCACAGAACAGGCGGCGCCCGCGTTTAATCCTTGGGCCAACAGTCGGATTATCAAGAGCTAATACGCAAATGACGCGACACGTAAAACGGATTGGTGCGCTGGCTGCCTGCGCGCTTTTACTTGTGAGCTGCTCCTCCAAACCGCCAAAATCACTGGTTACCCCTCTTCCCACCGCGAGCAAACCGACGCAGCAGGCAAACGAGCCGATGCGCGGGATCTGGCTGGCGACCGTCTCGCGTCTCGACTGGCCGCCGGTGGCCTCGGTGAACGGCCGCAGCGCGGACCAGCGCATCGCGATGCAAAAGCAGGCGCTGACAAGCAAGCTCGACAACCTTAAGCGCCTCGGCATTAACACGGTGTTTTTCCAGGTGAAGCCGGACAGCACGGCCCTCTGGTCATCAAAAATTTTGCCGTGGTCGGATATGCTGACGGGCAACATCGGCGAGTATCCGGGATACGATCCGCTGCAGTTTATGCTGGATGAAGCGCACAAGCGCGGCATGAAAGTGCATGCCTGGTTCAACCCGTACCGCGTGTCGACTAACACCAAACCGTCCACCATCGCCGCCCTGAACCGGACCGCCTATCAGACCCCGTCCAGCGTCTATGTCCAGCACCCTGAGTGGGTGCGCATCTCGGGCGACCGTTTTGTGCTCGACCCCGGCATTCCGGAAGTGCGCGACTGGATAACCAAAGTGGTGACCGAAGTGGTGGCGAACTACGCGGTAGACGGCGTGCAGTTCGATGATTATTTTTACGCCGAATCGCCGGGGTCCGCGCTCAATGATTCGCAGACCTGGCGGCAGTACGGTCAGGGATTTGCCTCAAAGGCCGACTGGCGTAGACACAACACGCAGCAGCTGATCGTCCAGGTTTCCCGCGCGATTAAACAGACCAGGCCCGACGTTGAGTTTGGCGTCAGCCCGGCGGGCGTGTGGCGTAACCGTTCGTTTGACCCGGCAGGCTCGGACACCCGCGGCGCCGCGGCCTACGATGAATCCTACGCCGATACGCGGCAGTGGGTTCAGCAGGGCCTGCTGGACTACATCGCTCCGCAGATTTACTGGCCCTTCTCCCGGGACGCCGCGCGCTACGACGTGCTGACCAAATGGTGGGCCGACGTCGTGAAGCCGACCCACACTCGCCTGTATATCGGCATTGCGTTCTACAAGGTGGGCGAGCCGTCGAGAAACGAGCCGGACTGGACGGTTCAGGGCGGCGTGCCGGAGCTGAAAAAGCAGCTCGATCTCAACGATTCGCTGCCCAACGTCAACGGCACCATCCTGTTCCGGGAAGATTACCTGAACCAGCCGCAGACCCAGCAGGCGGTGAACTACCTGAAAGGACGCTGGGGAAGCTAAATGCCATCAGGCAGAAACGCCCCGTTTCTGCCTGTTTTTTACGGCTTCGGCCCGAACATCGCCTCAAGCTGCTGCGCATCCGGCATACCGACCACCTGCTGCAGCTCATTTTCCGCATTCAGATAGTAAATGGCCGGCGTGGCGTTAGCGCCCAGGCTGTCCATCAGCGTCTGGTGCTTCTGCAGGATCGCTACCGTTTCACGGGATGCGTCCCCTTCTGGCTTGGGTAATTTTTTCCCACCTGAAAGCTCGTATTCGCGCCAGGCCGAAACCGGATCTTTCGCATTCAGAATCGCCGAGGCGTTACGTCCGCTGTTGGGGTTGAGAAACGCCACCAGCAGCGTGTTGAGCTGCACCTTGCCCGCCTTCACCCACGGCTGCGCTTCGGCCCAGAACTGCTTGCAGTACGGACAGAACGGATCGGCGAAAACAAAGACCTTACGCGGGGCGTTATCCGCCCCTTCCTTCAGGGGATGCGCCGCGTTGAGGTTCTTCCACATCTCGCGTCCCATCGGGGCGTAGATCTCTTTCTGGAAATAGCCCTCGCTGAGGTTTTTACCTTTGTCATCGTACAGATAGCCTGAGATGACGTGCTTGCCGTCCGGCGTTAAAAAGAGCGTCACGCCCATGTCCTGATACTGCCCCAGCCAGGCGGGCGCGCCGCCGGGCGCATCCAGCTTCTTGATGATTTTAATGTTCTGCTGCTCGCTGAAGTGCTTCACCACGTCCGGTATGGCTTCAGCCGCCTGCGCCAGCCCTGACGCCGTCAGCGCTGAAAGTAACAGTAATTTTTTCATTTCCCTCTCCGGTTTGTCGGGGGCATTCCGCCCCCTTCAGGTTAGCGGTTTTTCAGTGCGTCACTGACCATTTCGTCGAACTGTTCAAACGGCACCCAGCCGGGCAGCAATCCCTCGCCGATGAGCGTGGCGGGCGTGCCCTGGATCCCCATTTTTTCCGCGACGATCAGGCTGTGCTTGATCGTCATCAGGCTCTCCTCATCCGGCGTCGCGACGCTCACGCCCGCCCGCTTCTGCGCCTCCTGAATGCTGGCGTCATCGTGGTAGCCCTTCTTCGCCATCAGAGTGTGGTTAAGCTTCATAAACTGCCCGGGCTCCTGACGCCAGAGCGTTAACGCATCGCGCGCGGCGGTCAGCGAACTTTCCGAGCGGAAAGGTAAAAACTTAAAGACTACCGCCACGTCCGGGTGTTTTTCGACGATCTTCTCCAGATACGGATCGAATTTTTTACAGTACGGACAGTTGTAGTCGGTAAACACCACCAGGGTGAGCTTTGGGTTTTTCGCGCCGATGCGCGGGGAGTTTGGATCGTTAAACAGAAAATCATACACCATCTTCTGCGCACGCTGCTCCTGGTCCAGCGTTAGCGGCTGGGCAGCGAACACCTGAACCGGCGCCAGCAGGAGCAGAAGCGTAATAAGGAGTTTTTTCATAATACGTTTAGCCTTTTGCGTTATTCAGGGTGGCGATCAAAGTGCGCTTGTCCAGCAGCGGCGAGAGGATTTCCCCCTCAGGCAGACCGGGGCCATACGCTGCGTTAAACGGAATGGCGTAACGGTTTCGCTTCGCCAGAAAATCGGCGATAAACGCGGACGGCTGGCTCCAGTCTCCGCGCAGGGCCACCACGTCCGGCTGGCGCAGCGCGGCAATAACGTCCGGCTGATTCAGCACCCGATGCTCGTTAACTTTGCAGGTCACGCACCAGTCCGCCGAGATATCCACAAACACCCGTTTTCCCTGCGCCAGCGCCTGCTGGATGGCCTCCTCGCTGAGCGGCTGCCACGGGATGGTCTGCGCAGCATTTTGTGCCGGAGCGGCAGGCGGCGCGTTAAGCAGCCCGCGCGCCTGATACCCACCAAACGCCGACAGCGCGATCACCACGAGCCAGAACAGCGGTGAGGATTTTTGCCCCTTCAGCGCGAACAGCGCCAGCGCGACGGCGATGAGCACCAGCATCACAATCTGGCTGACCGCCTCGCCCAGATGCACGCTCAGTAATGTTGCCAGCCAGAGGCTGGAGGCGAGCATCATCAGGCCCAGAACGACTTTTAGCGTGTTCATCCAGCGGCCGGGTTTCGGCAGCAGCATGGCCGTTTTCGGCACCAGGGCAACAAACAGCCACGGCAGGCTCATGCCCACGCCGAGCATCAGGAAGATCAGCCACAGGGAGTGCAGCGGCGCGCCAAGGGCAAAGGCGACCGCCGTACCGAGGAACGGCGCGGAGCACGGCGTGGCCAGCAGCGTGGCGAACATCCCTTCGCAAAAGCTGCCGCCAATCCCGGATCCTCCTGCCGTCGCCAGCCGTCCCGTGGCGGCTGAAGGCAGCAGCATCTCAAACGCGCCAAACAGGTTTAGCGCAAACAGGAAGGTGACGGCGACCATCAGGCCGATAAACCACGGGTTCTGGAACTGAATGCCCCACCCCAGCGACGCCCCGGCCAGCTTCAGCGCGGTCACCATCCCCGCCAGCAGCATAAAGGAGGTGAGGATCCCGGTGCTGGTAGCGAGGAAGCGCAGCCTGATCGCGCGCCTGTCCGAACCCGCCTGCAGGATGCTGTTAAGCTTCATGCCCATGACCGGCAGCACGCAGGGCATCAGGTTGAGGATCAGCCCGCCCAGCAGCGCAAAGAGCACCATTTTGCCCGTCCCTTCAGGCGCAGAAGGTGCAGCAGGCGTCGCGCCAACGGTCATGGTGGTTTGCTGCGCGTGACCGCCATTGGTCAGCACAAACGACAGCCTCTTGCCTTCCAGCGAGGCGGGCTTGTCTCCCCATTCGTCGGTCACGGGTACCGTCACCCGAAGGGTATTGCCGTCGTGTTTGATGACCGGCTCGCCGGGAAGAATGTCACCTTCCAGCGGGTCAAAGTAGATCCCCGGCTTATCCCACTTCCCGTCCGATGTGCCGGTAATCACCAGCTTGTCGCCAGCGAGCCACGCGGAGAGATCCCTGGATACGCCTGACGTACCGGGCACGACGCGCATCGCCTGCTCGAACTCGCTGCTGAAGCCCTCATCTACCGGCTGGGTAAAATCGAGGTGCAAAGGGTAGTCCGTCAGCAGACAGACGTTACTGCACGTGGAAAGCGTGAGCGTCCCGTCGAGCGTGTCGCCCTTCACTCCGTCGAGCGTAATCGGGATCGTGACCTTATCGTGATAGCCCTGCGTCGTCATGCCGGAGATATCGAAGCGCGACGGGACCGGCCAGGACCAGCTATCCGTTACGCCCTCCGGCCAGCTGATTTTTGGCGCGACGCCGCCCTCGCCCGGCGATCGCCAGTAGGTTTTCCAGCCGGGCTTCAGCTCAACGGTGAGCAGGCCTTTAACGTGCGTTTGCTCCCTCTCCGCCTGAAAGCGGATGCGGGCGTGATCGTTTTGTGGGGAAACCAGCCAGCCTGTGTCCGCCGCATGGACAATGCCGATGCAGGACAGCCACAGGAAGACGAATCCCCTGAAGAGGTTAACCATGTTTTACTCCGTGAACAGTGAAAATTATCGTGAGAGGACGATGATTTTCATTCACGGAAAACGCAGTTTTTAAGGTGTATTCGGGGAGGCGGCGCCTGAACGGGCTGTTCCGCGGGAGCCAATACCCGCCCCTGCGTAAGCAGCTGCAGCAGCGCGAAGAAGATGATAATGGCCGGTAGCGCGCCGTCGAAGAACAGCGGCTGCGCACAAAGCAGCGAGTGTGCGCCCAGCTGACAGGGCGACGGGCCGGGCTGTTCAGTGTTGCTGCTTTGAGCCGGGGCATCTGCACTTAGAGAAATCTGCGGATCCAGTCCCTGTAAAAAATGGTTGAGCATCACCGCACGCTGCACGAGGCAAAGCGCCATCGCGAGACAGGTGACGATCAAAAGCCATTTTCCGAGGAGCTGACGGTTGCGCATAACGTTCCAGAGTAACAAGACGCCCCGATCATAAACGATAGTGATGAATCTACAAGTGCCGGAAGTGTAAGGTTTTGTCTGTCGCCGCTATTCGCCCGTCAGCGCGTCGTAGACGTCCCGCAGCCGCGTGCGCAGAAACAGCACCGCCTTGTGCTTGCGGGATAACAAAGCCTGTTCGCTGGCGCCGGTCTCCTCTGCCAGCATTTTAATGCTGTAGCCGTGGAGTTCGGTCTTTTCAAACACCTCCCTCTGCGGCGGTGGCAGTTCAGACAGCGCCTGCCCCAGCTCTTCCCACAGCAGCGTTTTGAGGTACTCCTCTTCCGGCGTGTGCGGCACGCCGAACAGGGTTTCGGCCAGCTCGTCGTCCGGGAACCCCTCCTCGTCTTCGCCCGTAAAATAGCCGGAGAGTGACACCTCGCGCTTTTTACGCGCCCGGTCGGTCATCTCGTTACGCGCCGCGCGGAACAGCCAGGCGGCGACGTTTTCGACCGGCTGCTCCACTTTCATCAGCTGATAGGTGACTTCCTGCAAAATGTCGTCGGCATCATCGCGGACGGACGTCCGTCCGCGAATGAAGGCTGTCAGCCGGGCGCGGCAGGCATTTAGCGCCGACATTAGCATGGATCCGCCCGCCTCCCCGGCTTTCATTTCGCTCACTCTGCTTCCGGCGCTTTTGGCGTGGCGTCGTCGCGCTTATCGTCACGATGACCGTGCCAGCCGCAGTGGCCGCGACCGTGGCGACCGAACCCTTCGCGACGCTGCTGAATAAACGCCTCGCGCTGTTCGGGCGTCATGTTCATCCAGCGCTCGTGCATCCGGCGGTGCGCACCAAACATCCCCGGGCGGAAACCCAGCCCGCCAAACAGAATGCGGCTCAGCACCAGAATGCCCAGCGCCTGCCAGAAGCCAATGGCCTTCACGCCGAGAATGGCCGGGAGCAAGGCGTTCCACAGGGTCATCACCACCAGGCCGAGCACGATGAAAATCACCGCGCCGATGACTAAGCCCTTACCCATACGGTGGCGACCGAATCCGCGCCCGTGACCTCTGTCGTGCATATCAAAATCTCTCATGGTGTTTACCTCGTTTACAGTAACTGATTATGGCTTGTGATGAGGTAGACGGATGAGGGAGGGAAATATTGCTGGGGGAATAAAAATTTTTGGGCTGACGATTTTGGACTCATAGCGATAACGGCTGGCGGGCGCTATGAGTCGCTTGCAGGCAAATCATCTCGTACGAAGAATTCGCTTAGCCAGTGCGATAGCAATAACGGCCAGTATGATTGACACCAGTGCCAGGAAGATGAGCAAGGATAATAGTGGATTTAACAAGCCACCTAAACTGGTGAAGTCGCTGATACGGCCAAGTTGCTCGGACGTGCATACACGCAAAATGATCTCAGGAATAATAAGCAAAAATATAATGATGGTCAGGACATAAACCAAAGCACTCTTGCGCTTTCCCATTTTCGATGTTGCCCCTTTCTCAAACATGATCAATGATAATAAGATAATGATACTGCAAGGTTATATAAAATGGCACAAAACTATTTGCAACTAAAAATGCAGTCGAATAAACGGTTAGCTATTGCACTAACAAACTCGCTTCGAGACATGCATGAAGACCATATGGCAACTCTGGAAAAGGTGAAATAGGGAACGCAGCGCCTGGTTAGCTACGGTGCATGCCTGATGCCAGACGAGTATTATCGTAACGCTTGCCGTGATACGTGGCGCGAAGATAAACGCTTAGTCCTTGCCTTAGGTGAAATTTACAACAGAAAAGATGTCACTTTGGACATGGTTGAAATTTATTTTAGGAAAACTCTTAATAGGCTGGGCGAACAAAAGAGTAAAGACCTGATTACTAATATCCATAACTTATTGGGTAAAGCTGCCGAGCATGCCTCTGCTAAAGCCAGCAAGTTAGCCCTCTCCTTTACCCTTGCGAATCTGATCATCAACAGCAGGGATTTTAAGCAAAATCATATCAGGCTTGTGAACTCATTCTCGACTTGGTTCGTTAATGGTGCAACACTTTACTCAAAGGCTCAGGTAGCGGCATCTGCGGCTAATCGACTCAAATTCCAGGATCCTCAGTACTACCAGGCACTTTATAAAGAAAATATTGAGATGTTATATTTCTTAATCGAGCCGCAAATGTCTGAAATTATCTACCAGGTAAACTCCGGAGATAATAACGAGCAAGTGATAGGTGACGCTTTGTACGAGATACTGCGAAAATGAAGCAAGCAATCTTATGGCTTTTGAAGTCGTTTTTTTACCTGGTGCCAGCGTTACTTATTGTACTTGGGATATATTTTTTTATCCGGTTTATACCGGACTATGCTGCTTTACTCAGCGTCGTTTGGGTGATTGCTATTTATTTTATTTATGTGAAATATAATAAATGGTATTAAAACAGTCCTATTAGGTCTACAGGCTGACCTCATGGGAAAGCAACTTGGAAAGTTTCGCACATTAAGTAGATAAAAGGCTCCCTGCGGAGCCCCCCTCATACAATCAAGCCTGCACCGGCAAACTAAAACTCGAAATACTCCGCGAAAGCTGCTGCGCCTGCTCTTCCAGCGAGGCCGCTGCCGCAGCGGACTGCTGCACCAGCGCGGCGTTCTGCTGGGTCACGCCATCCATCTCGGTCACCGCCTGGCCGACCTGGCTGATCCCGCGGCTCTGCTCTTCGGAGGCGACGGAGATCTGCTCCATCAGCGTATTCACTTTATTCACCGACGAAATAATCGAGTCAATCACCTCGCCCGAGCGGCTGACCAGCTCCGCGCCGTTTTTCACGCTCGAGACCGACTGCGCAATCAGGTTCTCGATGTCCTTAGCCGCCACCGCGCTTTTCTGCGCCAGGGTGCGCACTTCGCTGGCCACGACCGCAAAGCCGCGGCCCTGCGTTCCCGCGCGCGCCGCTTCTACCGCCGCGTTCAGCGCCAGGATGTTGGTCTGGAAGGCGATGCTGTTAATCACGCTGGTAATGTCCTCGATGCGCTTCGAGTTCGCCGCGATGGTGTTCATCGTGTCGATGACTTCACGGGTCACCGCTTCACCTGTGTGGGCATTTTTCACCGCGTCCTGCACCAGTTTCCCTGCCTGGTAAACGTTGTCGGTATTGTTCGCCACCGTCGCGCTCAGCTCTTCCATGCTCGCTGCCGTCTGGGTCAACGCGGAAGCCTGCTGCTCGGTACGTGACGCCAGGTCGATATTTCCGGAGGCAATCTCCTGCGCCGCATGCGTTACGGTATGGCTCGCATCGCGCACCTGGGCGATGGTCGCCAGCAGCGCCTGACGCATCTGCTCCATTGAGCTCATAAGATGATCGATTTCGTTATGTGCGCTCCCCTTGACCGGCACCGGAACGTCCAGCTTGCCCGCCGCAATCTGGCTGCAGTGCTCGCGCGCCAGGTTGACCGGCGCAAAAACAAAGCGCTTCATCAGCAGGCTGACGGCGACAATCACCACCACAAACAGGCTGGCAATAGCGGCAATGATCGCCAGGCCTGAGACGAAGTTACTGCTCGCATTCTCGTTCAGGCTTTTGGCGTATTTCTGGTGGACGGAAAGGACCTGGTCGAGAACGATCTCGTACTGGCGGTCGAGGCGGGAGACTTCCGGGATCAGGGCGTTAAATTTGGCGACATCGTGCGCCTCGGCGGCATCGATCAGCGGCGCCAGCCCCTGGTTGCGGTAGTTTTGCCAGGCATCCTGATAGGCAGTCACCAGCGGCGCTTCATCCGTCAGACGCGGCGAAGCCATAAAGGCCGCAAAGGCGTGGTCCGCTTTGGTCAGCGCCTCCTTCACGGCGGTTAGCTTTGCAGCTCCGTCTGCCGAGTTGCCCGCTTCCACCATCTTCACATACTCCATCACCCGCACGCGCAGCGTACGGCTATGGTTGATGGGGTCAATAATGGACAGCACAACCTGGATCTCTTTGTTGACGTTATCCAGGGAATTATTACTTTTAATGATGAGGCCAACGCTGGTGACAGTGCTGACAACAAAGAAGAAAAGCAGCGAGAACAGGACGATCAGGGACGACTTTTTCAACGACATAAACCAATACCTCAAGGAAAATTATTCCTTATGGTTATCGGCCATTCCAAAACTTAAATTAATTAAAGTTATTGAAGTATCGAACCGGGCTATTTCGCTGGCTTATAGCGTCGCTGCAGGGTGGCATTGAGCTTGCGCTGCAACGGCTGCGGCGTCTCCCCTTCGATCAATTTGCTAATCAAATCAAAGCAATGCCACGCCAGCTGGCGGTTATCCTGACGAATGGTATCCACCGGGATTGTCAGCGAATCGTAGAGATAATGATCGTCAAAACTGGCTAACCTGATATCACTTTGCAACAGGTTGTGCTGGCCCATATAGCGCAGCACCCCTTCCAGCAGCCCGCAGGCGGCGGCGAACAGCGCTTTCGGCGGACGCCCCAGACGGGCGCAGAGTTCAGCAAACATCTCGTAACCGGAGCTCGGGTGATAGTTGCCGTGAATGATCCACTCGGGGCGCAGCTCCACGCCCGCCTCTCGCAGACCTTGCTTAAACCCTTCCAGGCGGTCGCGCGTCGGAGAAAGGCGCGGCTGGCCGCCGAGGAAGTAGAATTCATCAGGGTGCTGGCGCGCAATGTCGGCCACCAGTTCCGCCGTTGGAGTAATGGAATCGGTGATCACCAGCGGCAGCGCGCTGTCGTTGATGTGGCGGTCAAACAGGACAACGGGCAGCTGCTCGCTCAGCTTGTGGTAGTCCGCATCGTTAAGCATGCTGGAGGCCACAATCAGCCCATCCACCTGACGTGCCACCATGTTGTTCACCACCACCGTCTCCTGGCCCGGGTTTTCATCGCTGCAGGAGATCAGCAGCTGAACGCCCGCCTCGCGGCACAGCGTTTCCAGCTCGTGAGAAAACACGGCAAAACCGTAGTTGGTGATCTCCGGAACTACCAGACCAACGGTGTGGCTGCGGTTATCGCGCAGCGACCGGGCGTGAATGCTGGGCTGATAGTGGTGCTCTTTTGCAATCGCCAGCACGCGCTCGCGCGTCTCTTCCGCCACGCGAAGCTCTTTGCTGCGCCCGTTCAGGACCAGGCTGGCGGTGGCTTTTGACACACCCGCCAGCTCCGCGATGTCTTTAATGGTGACGCGTTTTGTTTTTCTCACAACGACTTAGATCCGGCTGCCAAAACCCTCATTCTATCATGCAGGCGCGCATCGACCAGTAGCGTAATGTGATATCGGACGCACCTTCGAATCGCACCCGGGCCGGATGGTCAGGAAAATAGCGGCTGCTCATCACCCCTTCACCGTGATTGATGAAAATTTCAACGCTGGAGCGGTCGCAGAGAATACGCAAATGGCTGACGTCGCCCCGCCAGTAGCGGGTCAGCGTTTCACCGGTTTTCAGGCTCGCGCGTTCAAGACGTATGCCCCGCTCATCGACCGTAAGGCGCAGCGCGCCGCCAAAATCGACATTCACCTGCGATGTGCTCAGCTCAAACTCCAGGCACGTCGCGTCCAGGTCCGGCGCCTCGCTGGCGCGCCCCTGCCAGCGCTGCTCATCTTCACGCAGCGCCGCCAGCTCGCGCGCCGGGGTCTGCCAGAGCCTGCCGTCGCGATAGCGTAATTCGCGCGGGCAGGTCATCTGATGCATCCAGCCGTGCGCCCGGGTTGGCTGAAGCATCTCTTCCCCGTCCGGTACGCCCATCCAGCCGATCAGAATGCGTCGGCCGTCTTCCGCCAGCGTCGTTTGCGGAGCGTAAAACTCAAAGCCCGCGTCCAGCTCGTGCAGGTCGCCGTGATCGAACGCGGCGTTTGCATAGTCAAACGCCCCGCTCATCCAGGTCGCCGGATAGGTGTTGAGATAGCGATGCGGCTCGCGCGCCAGCCCCTGCGGACAGCTGATTAAGATGTGCGTTCCGTCGAGCGCGAACAGGTCCGGACACTCCCACATATAACCCGCGTCCGTCAGGCCGTTAACCCCGTGACCGGCGATCTCACCGCAGGACGCCCAGGCGTGCAAATCGGCTGACTTAAACAGCAGCACCTTGCCGCGCTTTTGCAGATCCTGCGCGCCGAGCACCATGTACCACATCCCGTCGTGCTGCCACACCTTCGGGTCGCGCACGTGGCCGGTATAGCCTTCCGGCAGCGCCAGCACCGGCCCCAGCTTCGTAAAGGTCCCGTCCGGCTGTTCCACTGCGAGGCACTGCCAGGCGGTGCGGCTGCCGTCATCGAACTTGACGTTGCCGGTATAGCACAGTGTTAAAACGCCATCGTTATCCACGGCGCTACCGGAGTAGCAGCCGTTGCGGTCATACTCTTCATCCGGCATCAGCGCCAGCGGCTCGTGCTGCCAGTGCACCAGGTCCGCAGAGCTCCAGTGCCCCCAGCATTTAAACCGATGCTCGCAGTCCAGCGGGTTCCACTGATAGAACAGGTGGTAGCGGCCGGCAAACCAGATAAACCCGTTGGGATCGTTCATCAGCCCCGTCACCGGCGCGGGGTGCCACTGCGGATAGTGGCTATCCGCAAGCGCCCGCGGCTGACCTTTCATAACGGCCTGCAGGATCGCAGGCCAGCGGGAAGGTAACGTCATTATTCAGAGTCCGTTTTATATTTCAGCAGCAGTGAGACGGTAAACGCCACGCCGAAGGCAATCACCATACCGATAATATAGTTGAGCAGCGAGCTGGCCTGCACGATGGCCATGCCCGGAATAGCGGTCAAACCAACGGCGGTCATGTACACATGGACTGAGACTACCCAGGCCCCGCCCACCGCGCCGCCAATCAGCGCGGCGATAAACGGCTTAACAAAGCGCAGGTTGATACCAAAAATGGCCGCTTCGGTGATGCCCAGCATCGCAGAGAACGCCGACGGTAAGGTAATGGCTTTGATTTTGGCATCTTTGGTTTTGAACCACACCGCCAGACAGGCGCCGCCCTGCGCCACGTTCGCCATGGCCCAGATCGGCAGCAGGAAGTTCACGCCAATCGACGGGTTGCCCAGCAGCCCGGCTTCAATCGCGTGGAAGCTGTGGTGAATACCGGTGATCACAATCACCGAGTAAAGCCCGCCGAACAGCAGCCCGGCCAGCCAGCCCGCGTGTTCAATTAACGTGCTCAGGATAAAGGAGATGCCGTCGCCCAGCGCGCGCCCCGCCGGGCCGATAATCAGCAAGGCGATAAAGCCGGAGATAACGACGGTGAGGAACGGCGTCAGGATCAGGTCTAACGCGTCCGGGATAGCGCGGCGCAGGTTTTTCTCCACGATGCTCATAAACCAGACGGCCAGCAGCACCGGGAACACCGTGCCCTGATAGCCAATCATCGCAATCTCAAGGCCGAAGAAGTTCATGGTGTGGAAGCCGGACGCCACGCCCCAGGCGTTGGTCAGCGCCGGGTGGGTCAGAATGCCGCCCAGCGTCGCGCCGAGATACGGGTTACCGCCAAATTCCCGCGCGGCGGTAAAGCCGATCAGAATAGGCAGAATGATAAACGCCGCGGAGCTGCACATGTCCAGCATGATGTAGATGGCGTTATCCGCATTGACCCAGCCGTAGGTTTTCACCATGCCGAGCAGGCCCATCAGCAGGCCGGATGCCACAATCGCGGGAATGATCGGCACAAAGATATTTGAGAGCAGACGGGCAATGCGCTGGAACGGGTTCAGCTTGCGCGCCGCCAGGTCCGCGGCCTCAGACTTGCTGGATTCGCTAATCCCCGCCGCCTGAATAAACGCGGCGTAGACCTTGTTGACCACGCCCGTGCCAAAAATCACCTGCATCTGTCCGGCGTTACGAAAACAGCCTTTTACGCCGTCGACCTTGCCGATCGCCTGCTGATCGGCAAGCGCGTCATCAACCAGCACCAGACGAAGACGCGTTGCGCAGTGCGCCGCGCTGGCGATATTTTCCTTGCCACCGAGCAGCGGAATAAGCTCGCGGGCGATTTGATTAAAATCCATAGATACCTCTGCCTGACTTCTTTTTATGATGTGCGAAACGCTCCCGCCGGGCGGGAGCGTGATGGGTTAAAACCAGGTTTCCATCTGGACCCCAAAGTTCCATTCCCCGCCGGCGTTGAAGCCGCTGCTGCCAAAGGCATCATCGCTGGCGTAATGATCCAGTTTGCTGCTCCAGTCCATCCAGGTGGCAAACAGGCGCAGCTCCGGACGGCTGAAGAAATCGCCGATTTTGCTCGCTTTTAACGTCGGCGCAAAGGTCAGCTTGTAGAAACTGCCGTTGACGGCGTTGCGGTCCTTATAGCCTTCCGGATTTAAATCCATGTACTGATAGCTTCCCTCAAACGCCAGGGCGAAGTTCTGCGTCACTTCTTTAATCAGGCGGGTGTTAAGCGTCACCCACTCATAGCTATCGCCCCTGACGTAGCGATCTTTACTGCTCTGCGCCAGTACGGCGGGCGCAACGCTCCAGCCGCCGCCGACTGGCGTGACACCGTAACTTGCGAAGCGCCAGGTATCCGCCTCAGACAGCAGCGCGCCGTCGGAACCGATGCTTTTCACTTCCGCACCCAGCCCGTGACCGTACAGCAGCGCCGTTTTGGCTGTCCCTTCCCGCAGGCCGTAGAAGCTCTCGTTGTGCAACCCGACCAGTGCATGAACGCCGGTATTGGCGGCGTCGGTTTTGATGAGATCGCCGTTGGTGTCTTTACGGTCGTCGTTATCCTTCGCCCGCAGGCCGCTCACCATCAGCTGGAACGGTCCGGCGAAGTGGTTCATGCTGAGGATATAGTTCTGAACGTTATTGTCGGTCTGCTCCACGCTGCCGAAGTTGCGGCCGTAGATGGAGAAGTTGCTGCGCAGCGACTCGTTCCATTTCACGTCGTAGACGCCGCCGCCGGTACCGGCCAGGAACACCACGTCGGAGTCCAGCCAGTGAATATCAAAGTTGTCGCGGTCGAAGCGTTTACCCGCCCAGAAGGTGCTGCCCTTCAGCGCGCCGGTAAAATCAGGCAGGTTGCCCAGCTCCGCGAAGGCCTGGCGAATATTAAGATCGCTGGTATCGGCTGACCAGTCGTTATAGGTCCGCTGACCGTCGGCCAGCATCGCTTTAAAGCGCGTGGTGGCGCCATTATCCAGAGTTTGCTTGTGCTCCAGGTTCAGCTCGACGTAGGTGTCGGCTTCGTTACCCAGACGCCCTACCGCGCCGCCGGTTTCTCCGGCCGGGGTCAGATAAGGACCGCTTTTGCTGCTGGAGGCCGCATCGTTCATCAGCAGACCCGAACGGGCGTAGCCGTGGAACTCAAATCCGCTGCTTTGATCCGCCTTCTTCTCCAGTGCGGTGGTGCGCTGCGCCACCGCCTGGGCTGTCGTTTGCGTCTGCTGCTGCGCGGCCACCAGCTGCTGCGTTTTTTGTTCCGCATCCGTGGCGCGTTTCTCAGCCACCTGCGCACGCGTTTCCGCAGCCTGGAGGCGCTGCTCCATCGCGGCAAGACGCGCTTCGATACTTGTCATATCCGACTGGGCAAAAACAGAGGTACTTCCGGCCAGCATGCCTATCATCACGGCAAGTCTGCGTTTTTTATACATTTTGTCGCATCCCTAAAAGAAGTCATTAAACGTGCTAAATTGCTAAACCGGTTTAGGTTGCTGATACTAAACCTCTGAATTTTGGATCGGCAATCTTTTTTGCTAAACCGTTTTAGTAAGTGTGATCGAGGCGACAATTCAGGCCGCCGGATGGCGGCCAGTGAAGGAAGGAATTACAAATCGTGCTGCCACGGCAATGCGGTCATTGCCCCTTTGGCCGTGGTGGCTAATGCGCCGCAGCGCTGGGCTAAGGCGATGACCGGCGTCAGGTCCTGCCCGGCGGCCAGTCCGAAGAGCAGTCCGGCGACGAAGGCATCGCCCGCGCCGGTGGTATCGACACACTCGACGGGCGTTGCCGGATAGTGCTTCACGGTGCCATCATGCCAGGCGATCACCCCCTCTTTTCCCTGGGTGACCAGCACCAGACGCGCCGGACAGCGCGCCATCAGCGCGTCCAGACCGACGTTTACCTCGACATTTCCGGTTAAAAACGCCAGCTCTTCGACGGAGAGTTTCACCACGTCGGCGCTCTGCAGGGCCTGTTCCAGGCAGCGACGCAGCGCGTTCTCATCCGGCCAGAGATCCGGGCGAATATTGGGGTCGAAGCTGACGTAACCGCCCGCATCGCGGATGGTGGCCATCGCCTCAAACGTCGCAGAACGGCTCGGCTCTGCGCTTAATGCGATGGAACAGACGTGCAGCCACTCCCCGGCGCTGAACGTCGGCAGATCGGCGGATTCGAGAAACAGATCGGCGCTCGGGCGCACCATAAAGGTAAACGAGCGTTCGCCCTGGTCATCCAGATCGACCACCACCGTTGAGGTGCGGTGCGCCGGATCAAGGCGCATAGACTTCACGTCAACCTTTTCGTCAGCGAGAGTTTTCGCCATAAAGCGCCCGAAGGGATCGTCGCCAACCCTGCCGATAAAGGCGCTCTGGCCGCCCAGCCGGGCAATACCGACCGCAACGTTTGCCGGTGCGCCGCCGGGACACTGCAGCAATCTGCCTTCTCCATCGGGCAGCAAATCCACCACCGCATCGCCAAGTACCCAGATTTTTTTCATGTGATCCTCGTAGCTAAACCATGTTAAACCGTTTTAGCTATTTAAGCACAGGCAGGGCGAAGGGGAAATAACGCGGGAGGAAAATTGGCTAACGCACCAGATGCGGCCAGTAAATATCACCGACGCCATTAAGCTGCGGGCGGGCAAACAGAAAGCCCTGGAAGCGGCGGATCCCGGCAGACTCGAGCCAGCACCACTCCTCTATCTTCTCGATTCCTTCGGCCACCAGGGTAATTTCGAGATCGGAGCAACAGCTGACGATGGAGCGCACAATCGCCTGCTTCGGGCCGCTGAGGTGGATATCGCTGACTATCTCCCGGTCAATCTTAATTTTATCCGGCTGGAAGCGGGTCAGCAGCGAAAGACCAGCATAGCCGGAACCGAAATCATCGATCGCCAGGCCAATCCCCTCACCGCGAAGCTGCTTGATGGCGCTATTAAACTGGTTGAAGCCGGAGATCATCTCGTTTTCCGTCACTTCAATGACTACCTGCTCCGGCTGAAGGCCATGTTTTTTTATCTCGCTGACCAGAAATTCCACGGCGTTGGGGACATTCACCAGCGACATCGGCAGCAGGTTTACCGCAATCTTATGGCTGCCAATGCCCAGCTTTTCCGCGAGAGCAAAGGCATACGCTTTCGTCTGGAGATCGACTTCGTAGATTTTGTCCGGGTCGAGGGCGCTGAAGAAATGCTCCGGGCTGCCGCCTTCGTTGCCGCGAATAAGGGCTTCAAGCGAACTGATCTTCCCTTCCGAGGGCTCAACAATGGGCTGGAGCGCAAACTGACAGGTTTGGTTGGCCATCAGCCCCAGGTGTTCGCCAAAGGGCAACACCTCGGGTGAAAGCGTCCATTTTTCAGGTACGTAGCGTGCACCCGACAGGGCCGGACGTTTACCCGTGATAAACGTCTGGATAAATTTGAACACCCGGTCATCGGATGTGAGATAGCTGTCCAGCTTGCTGTAATTCAGAACCGACTGCAGCACCTCTTTCGGTGACTGCGTCTGCAGATCGAACAGCAGCATACCGACGTTTTCAAAGCGCCTGCGCGGGCCATAGTCCCGCATCAGCTCTACCACTCCACTGTGCCGCTTGTCGTCACGGATTTTATGGAACAGCTTAAGCACGCTCTCTTCCGACCCTTCGAGTATTTGCAGCACGTCGCTGCCTTTTGCGAGCAGAACCCCGGTGATATTCAGACTGGCATTGCGGATCCGGGCGCGCTCCACCAGTTCCCGCAGCTCGGTGGAGGGGCGGGATAAATTCAACTGGCTTCGGTAAATCAGAGTCGTCAGCACAAAAATGGGTTCCGATGAGAAAGAGAGGTGCCTTGAAGCTACTATTTAACATACTTAATCAATGCGACCTAACATATTCACACCGCAGGGGAACGTTACTTTTCCCCGCTGCCAATTCGGCTGTCTATCCGCCCCTGCATGTAGTCGTAAAACGGATTCGAGGTGACCCGCATAAGCGCCTCTTTCCCGACGCTCAACACGGAGGTTTCGCCCCAGAGCGCAATCGTCCCCAGGCTGATACCGTAGCGGTTTTTCACCCGAGGCTCACGGCCATAGAGATCGTCATCCGGCGGGAACGGCACCGCAACGTGCGACAGGGAATAGACATCCTGCGGCCAGGACTGCGCAAGCGGCACGACCGTCTCCCGGGTGCTGCCTGCCGGAGTGATTTTCGCCACCGTCGAGAAGCTGTGTGCGTCCGCATTGGTAATAATGGTGACACCGTAACGCCTCTTCGCAACCTGCAGCAGCGCCGAGGTTGCCGTCCACGACGACGGTTTGAACAGCGGGCGGAAGCTCGCCGCCTGGTTGATGTCAAACACCACCAGCTCGCTGCCGTTTGCCGAAAGCTGGTCAAACAGGCCGGTCACCACCGCGCGGGTGCTGACCGTGGAATCCATGACCGACTGGAACGCCAGGATCGGCGGCAAATTTGCCAGCCTGTTCTCCCGCGCCTCGCGGCCGATTTGCTCCTGCAGGGCCTTCGTCAAAAGCCATGACTGGCGGGCGGCGTTCACCGGGAACGAGTTATATTTGTACGGGTTATATTCCGGAGAGATATTCAGCCACGCCGCTTTGGCAAACGCCGGCAGCAGCGCCGGTAACCCGGCGAAACCGGCAAAGCGCGCAAAGGCCGTCACGCCGATCATCGGTGAGAGCAGTATCACCTGCTGCGGTTTACGCAGCGCAGGCGCGTCCAGCGCATCGAGGGCATATTTCATCGCCAGCGCCCCGCCGTTGGAGTAACCCACCAGATGCAAAGGCGCAGCCTCGCCCGCCAGACGCGTGGCTTCCCGCACCGCAAGACGCGTCGCCGCGAGCCACATCTCCCAGTCAACGTCCGTCAGCGCGCCGGGCGCGGTGCCGTGCCCGGGCAGGCGCGGGACCACGGCCACAAAGCCGTGCTGTTGATAGTTCACCGCAAGCCGCCGGACGCTGTAGGGCGAGTCCGTCAGACCGTGCAGCAGCACTACCGCGCCGCGCGGCTTTCCGGCAGGCATCAGCACAAAGGAGCGGTTGGCATCGGGCGTAAACTGTCCCGGCCATACCAGGCTCTGGCGATAATAGCGGTTTAACGGCGTGCGTTCCTCGCCCTCTGTTTTCGCCGTCACCGCATTATCAAGATCGGCGAAAATGGCGTTTTCCCGGGCGATATACCCGGCAAAATCGGCGTTATCCATCTCGCGCACGGACATCTCATCGGCCCGCCAGGTATGCCACAGGTGCAGTTCCGGTCCCTGCTGCGAGAGATACGCCCGCACCGCCAGCAGGACGATCAGTACGATCCCGACGACCATCCCTATTTTCTTTGCAAGCGCCATCAGGCGCACGCTGACTCGCCAGGGCAGATTTACCATGCCGGGATCCCTTTTATATTCACAGTACATCTATCTTATCAAAAATGTGAACGGACTGACGTATTCACCAAATTCATACCTGCCGCGTCAGACAGTGCACCAAAAGTGAACTACGCTGCACAAATGTTGATCATTGGTTAAACAAATATTGCATGAAGTCTACTGCACAGCGGGTTTCACCCGCCCTGTGAACATGGCACGCGTCATGCATTGTTAACCAGGTAACAAAAATTCGGCCATTGACAGCCTGTTAACAGCGAGGCGGTATGACGACGAAACCTGAGATGTTGAGCCGTATCGAAGCGACGTTCAGCCAGCTCACGCCCAGCGAAAAGCGGGTCGGAAGCTGGCTGCTGGCGCACGCGGCGCAAATCCCGTTTGAAACGGCGGAGAGCATCGGTCAGGCGAGCGGGACCAGCGGAATTACCGTCGGACGCTTCCTGCGCAAGCTGGGGTATCGCAACCTGGAAGATGCCAAAAAGAGCCTGCGCGATCCGTATCAGCCCTGGGGCATGAACGAGCGGCTGGACTCCTGGCAGCAGCAGCGCCCCCTTTCCAGCCGCCTTCAGCATGCCCTGTCGCTGGAAGTGGATGCCATCACGCAGGTGTACCAGCTGGCGCAAACGGACGCCTTCCGTCAGGTGGTACACAACCTCGCCCACGCCGACGCGGTGTTTGTGCTGGGGATCCAGTCCACGCGCGGGATTGCCAACGCCTTCTTCAGCCACCTCGAGTACCTCCGCCCGCGCGTGAGCTATTCGGAAGGCGCTTCCGGCAGCTGGGTGGAATCTCTTAACTCGGGCTTTTCGCATCCGTACGTCGTGCTGACCGATACGCGCACCTACTCCGCGATGGCCCGCCAGTACTGCCGCGTCGCCAGCGAGAAAGGCATTCCGCTGGCCTTAATCACCGATATCTGGTGCCCGTGGGCGCGGGATTACCCGATGGATTTACTGCAGGTGAAAACCGATACCGGTCACTTCTGGGATTCACTTGCCCCCGTGAGCTGTCTGTTCAACCTGCTGCTGTCGGGCGTGGTGGAGGCGCTGGGTGAGACGCTCCCGGCGCGTCTGGCGGTAAACCGGCAATTACAACAAGAGTTTGGTCAATTCGAACGCTAAAGGAGCGGAGCTATGCCCGAAGAGAGTGAACTGATTGATGTGGCGAAGACGTTTCCCACGCTGCATATCGATCTGAAGTACGCCACCGCCGACAACATCACCGGCCGCCCGATCTATCAGGAGGCGCTGTGCCTGCTGCATACCGACGCGGCCACCGCGCTGGCAAAAGCCATCAGCATTGCCTCGCTGGCCGGGCTGAAGCTGGTGGTGTACGACGCCTATCGGCCGCAGCAGGCGCAGGCTCAGCTGTGGGATGCCTGCCCTAACCCGGAATACGTGGTCGACGTGGCGATTGGCTCCAATCACAGCCGCGGTACGGCCATCGACGTCACCCTGATGGATGAACATAACGCCGTGCTGGATATGGGGGCCGGTTTTGACGAAATGCACGACCGCTCGCATCCGTATCACCCCTCCGTGCCGCCGCACGCCCAGCGCAACCGTCTGCTGTTGAACGCCATCATGTTCGGCGGTGGTTTTGTGGGTATCAGCAGCGAATGGTGGCACTTCGAACTGCCGAACGCCGCCAGCTACCCGCTGCTTGACGACCGTTTTGCCTGTTTTCCCCTGACGCACACTTCTCTTTAAACCTGGAGCACTGCCATGAAAACATCGCTTGTCTCGACCTTGATCGCCGCCACGCTGGCCCTGAGCGCCCCGCTGGCGCTGGCTGCCGTTCCGAAAGACATGCTGGCGATCGGTAAAGCCGCCGACCCGCAAACGCTCGATCCTGCCATCACCATTGATAACAACGACTGGACCGTCACCTATCCGTCCTACCAGCGTCTGGTCAAGTACAAGCCGGGCTCTACCGAGGTGGAAGGCGATCTGTCGACGGGCTGGAAGGCGTCTGAAGACCAGAAAGAGTGGACCTTTACCCTGGCGGATAACGCGAAATTTTCCGACGGCACGCCGGTCACCGCCGAGGCGGTAAAACTCTCCTTTGAGCGCCTGCTGAAGCTCGGCCAGGGGCCGTCTGAAGCCTTCCCGAAAGACCTGAAAATTGATGCCGTCGATGACCATACGGTGAAGTTCACCCTCAGCCAGCCCTTCGCGCCTTTCCTCTACACGCTGGCAAACGACGGGGCGTCCATCATTAACCCGGCGGTGCTGAAGGCCAACGCGGCGGACGATGCGCGCGGTTTTCTGGCGCAAAACACCGCCGGTTCCGGGCCGTTTATGCTGAAAAGCTGGCAGAAAGGCCAGCAGCTGATTCTGGTCCCTAACCCCCACTGGCAGGGTGAAAAGCCGCACTTTAAGCGCGTTTCGGTGAAAATTATCGGTGAGAGCGCCTCGCGCCGACTGCAGCTTTCCCGCGGCGATCTGGATATTGCCGACTCCCTGCCGGTCGATCAGCTTGCGGCCCTGAAGCAGGAAGGTAAAGTCGCCGTCGCAGAATACCCGTCCCTGCGCGTGACTTACCTCTATCTCAACAACAGCAAAGCGCCGCTCAATCAGGTGGATTTACGCCGGGCCATCTCCTGGGCGACGGATTACCAGGGGATGGTGAAAGGCATTCTGAGCGGCAACGGCAAGCAGATGCGCGGCCCGATCCCGGAAGGCATGTGGGGCTTTGACGCCACGGCAATGCAGTACAGCTTTGACGAGGCCAAAGCTAAAGCCGCGCTGGAGAAGGTCAAAGACAAACCCGCCAGCCTGACCTTCCTCTACTCGGACAACGATCCGAACTGGGAGCCTATCGCCCTCTCCACTCAGGCCAGCCTCGGCAAGATCGGCATTAGCGTCAAGCTGGAAAAACTGGCCAACGCCACCATGCGCGACCGCGTCGGAAAAGGCGATTACGACATTGCCATCGGCAACTGGAGCCCGGATTTTGCCGACCCGTACATGTTCATGAACTACTGGTTCGAATCGGACAAAAAAGGGCTGCCGGGCAACCGCTCGTTCTATGAGAACAAAGAGGTTGATTCGCTGCTGCAGGCCGCGCTGAAAACCACCGACCAGGCGGAACGCACCAAAGATTACCAGCAGGCGCAAAAGGTGGTTATCGACGAGGCGGCCTACGTTTATCTGTTCCAGAAAAATTACCAGCTGGCGATGAACAAAGAGGTCAAAGGCTTCACCTTTAATCCGATGCTCGAGCAGGTGTTCAACATCGCCACCATGAGCAAATAACGGTTCTCGCCGGGAGAAAGCGTATGACGTTCTGGAGCATAGTGCGCCAGCGCTGCTGGGGGTTAATCCTGGTGGTGGCCGGTGTCTGTATTATCACCTTTATTATTTCACACCTGATCCCCGGCGATCCGGCCCGTCTGCTGGCCGGCGACCGCGCCAGCGACGAAATCGTGCAGAACATTCGCCAGCAGCTAGGGCTGGACCAGCCCCTGTATGTGCAGTTTGGCCGCTACGTGGACGCTCTGGCCCACGGTGATTTAGGCACGTCCATCCGCACCGGACGCCCGGTCGCGGAAGACCTGAAGGCCTTTTTCCCCGCCACGCTGGAGCTGGCCTTTTGTTCTCTGCTGCTGGCGCTGGTCATCGGCGTGCCGCTGGGGATTTTGTCGGCGGTGTACCGCAACCGCTGGCTGGATCACCTGGTGCGTTTAATGGCGATGACCGGGATCTCCACGCCGGCCTTCTGGCTCGGGCTGGGCGTCATCGTACTGTTCTACGGGCACCTGCAGATCCTGCCGGGCGGCGGCAGGCTGGACGACTGGCTCGATCCGCCGACGCACGTCACCGGCTTTTATCTGCTGGACGCGCTGCTGGAGGGCAACGGTGAGGTCTTTTTCAACGCGCTTCAGCACCTGATTTTACCCTCGCTGACGCTGGCGTTTGTTCACCTGGGGATCGTGGCGCGCCAGGTCCGTTCGGCGATGCTGGAACAGCTCAGCGAGGACTACATCCGCACCGCGCGCGCCAGCGGCCTGCCCGGCTGGTACATCGTCCTGCGCTACGCCCTGCCGAATGCGATGATCCCGTCCATTACCGTGCTCGGGCTGGCGCTGGGCGATCTGCTTTACGGCGCCGTGCTGACCGAAACCGTCTTTGCCTGGCCGGGCATGGGCGCCTGGGTGGTGACATCCATTCAGGCGCTCGATTTCCCTGCCGTAATGGGGTTTGCCGTCGTCGTTTCGCTGGCCTACGTGCTGGTTAATCTGGTGGTCGATCTGCTTTACCTGTGGATTGACCCGCGAATCGGGCGCGGAGGTGCCGAATGATGTTAACGCAGGAAACGCCCGTCCCGGCTAAAACCGCCGGACAACGCATCAACTGGGCAAAGCTGTTCTGGATGCTGCGTCAAAGCCCGCTCACGATCGTTGGCGGCGTCATTATGATTGCGATGCTCTTCCTGATGGTGGCTTCGCCGTGGATTGTGCCGCATGACCCGAACGCGCTGGATTTGACCGCCCGCCTGCAGGCGCCGTCTGCGCAACACTGGTTTGGTACCGATGAGGTGGGACGCGACCTGTTCAGCCGCGTGCTGACGGGCAGCCAGCAGTCGATTACCGCCGGGCTGGCGGTGGTGGCGATTGCGGGCGGCATTGGCTCACTGCTGGGCTGTTTTTCCGGCGTACTGGGCGGGCGCGGCGACGCCATCATCATGCGGGTGATGGACATTATGCTCTCCATTCCCTCCCTGGTGCTGACTATGGCGCTGGCCGCCGCGCTCGGTCCGAGCCTGTTTAACGCCATGCTGGCGATTGCGATTGTCCGCATCCCGTTTTACGTCCGCCTGGCGCGCGGGCAAACCCTGGTGGTGCGCCAGTTTACCTACGTCCAGGCCGCCCGCACCTTTGGCGCGTCCCGCTGGCATTTGATCCGCTGGCATATCCTGCGCAACGCCCTGCCGCCGCTGATTGTGCAGGCTTCGCTGGACATCGGCAGCGCCATTCTGATGGCCGCCACGCTGGGGTTTATCGGCCTGGGCGCGCAGCAGCCCACCGCCGAATGGGGGGCGATGGTGGCCGTTGGCCGTAACTACGTCCTGGACCAGTGGTGGTACTGCGCCTTTCCCGGTGCGGCGATTTTGATTACCGCCGTGGGCTTTAACCTGTTTGGCGACGGTATCCGCGATCTGCTGGATCCGAAATCGGGAGGAAAACAGTAATGACCGAACCGGTATTACGTATTGAGGACCTGCACCTGAGCTTCCCGATTTTTCGCGGTGAGGTCCACGCGCTGAACCACGTCTCGCTGGAGATCGGCAGGGGCGAAATTGTCGGCGTGGTGGGTGAGTCGGGGTCGGGTAAATCCGTGACCGCCATGCTCGCCATGCGGCTGCTGCCGGAAGGGAGCTACCGCATTCATCACGGTCAGGTGAAGTTACTCGGCGAAAACGTCCTGACGGCGTCCGAGAAGCAGCTTCGCCAGTGGCGCGGTGCACGAGTGGCGATGATTTTTCAGGAGCCCATGACCGCCCTCAACCCGACGCGGCGGATTGGCAAACAGATGGTGGAGGTGATCCGCCAGCATCAGCCGCTTTCGCGGCGCGAGGCGCAGCAGAAGGCGATTACCCTGCTGGAAGAGATGCAAATCCCGGACGCGAAGCAGGTCATGGAGCGTTATCCGTTTGAACTCTCCGGCGGCATGCGCCAGCGGGTGATGATCGCCCTTGCCTTCTCCTGCGAGCCGGAGCTGATCATTGCCGACGAACCGACCACCGCGCTGGACGTTACCGTCCAGCTCCAGGTGCTGCGCCTGCTGAAGCATAAGGCGCGGGCCAGCGGTACCTCGGTGTTGTTTATCAGCCATGATATGGCCGTGGTGTCGCAGCTTTGCGACAGAATGTACGTGATGTATGCGGGCAGCGTGATCGAGAGCGGTGCCACGCAAACGCTGATCCACCGCCCCGTGCATCCCTATTCCATCGGCCTGCTGCGGTGCGCCCCGGAAAACGGCCAGCCGCGCGACCTGCTTCCCGCCATTCCCGGCACGGTGCCCAACCTCAGCCAGCTTCCGCAGGGTTGCGCCTTCCGCGAGCGCTGCTTTGCCGCTGGGGCGAAATGCAGCGAAACGCCGCGCTTACAGCCCAATGGCGCAGAAGGCCAACAGGCTGCCTGCTGGTATCCACAACGGGAGAAACACCATGTCTGATGTACTGCTGGAACTGGATAGCGTGCACGTGAACTTTGCGGCGCGCAAAAACTGGCTGGGCCGCGTAACGGAACAGGTCCATGCCCTCAACGGGCTCGATCTCCAGATCCGTCGCGGGGAAACGCTGGGCATTGTCGGTGAGTCCGGCTGCGGGAAAAGCACGCTGGCCCAGCTGCTGATGGGCATGCTTAAGCCCAGCACCGGCGCGTGCCAGCGGGCGCACCACGCGGGCGGCATGCAGATGGTGTTTCAGGATCCGCTCTCCTCCCTCGACCCGCGATTGCCGGTCTGGCGCATCATCACCGAGCCGGTGTGGGTGCAAAAACGCAGCAGCGAACGCGAACGCCGCCAGCTGGCAGAAAACCTGGCGCTGCAGGTGGGCATTCGCCCGGAATATCTCGACAGGCTTCCGCACGCCTTCTCCGGCGGGCAGCGCCAGCGCATCGCCATCGCCCGGGCGCTGTCGTCCGACCCCGATATTATCGTGCTTGATGAACCCACCAGCGCGCTGGATATCTCCGTGCAGGCGCAAATCCTCAACCTGCTGGTGAACCTGCAGCAGCAGCGTAATCTGACCTACGTGTTAATTTCGCATAACGTCTCGGTGGTCAGACACATGAGCGACCGGGTGGCGGTGATGTACCTCGGGCAGATTGTGGAGCTGGGCAGCGCCGCGCAGGTGCTTGGCGAGCCGCGCCATCCCTATACCCGTCTGTTGCTCGACTCGGTTCCCCGCACCGGTGAACCGCTCGATGAAAATCTGGCGTTGCGCAAAACGGAGCTTCCCGGCAATCGTCATCTGCCCGAAGGCTGTTTTTTCCGCGACCGTTGTCCGATAGCAGCGCAGGGGTGTGAACAGCCGCAGCCGCTACAGCCCTCACGCGAGGGCCGTAACGTGCGCTGCTGGCGCAGTCTGGGTTAGATTTGCGCCATTCCGCCGTCCACAAACAGCTCGGTGGCGTTAATAAAGCTGGCCGCGTCGGAGGCCAGAAACGCCACCGCTTTCCCCACCTCACCCGGCGCGCCTAAACGCCCCAGCGGTACCTGCGCGGCCAGCGCGTCGTACAGCCCCTGACGGTGCTCTTCCGGCACCAGATCGCCGAGACCTGGCGTTTTGATCGGGCCCGGGCTCACCACGTTGATACGGATCCCGCGGCCCTGCAAATCCAGCGCCCAGGAGCGGGCAAAGTTGCGCACGGCGGCCTTGCTGGCGCTGTAGACGCTGAAGTTGGCCGTCCCTTTAATGGACACCGTCGATCCGGTCAGAATAATCGACGATCCGGCGGACAGCAGCGGCAGCGCCTTCTGCACCGTGAACAGCACTCCGCGCACGTTGGTGCCAAAAATCCGGTCAAACTGCTCTTCGGTGATCGCGCCCAGCGGCAGCATATCGCCGCCACCGGCATTGGCGAACAGGATATCAAGACGGCCTTCTTCTTTGGCTATCCGGGCATAAACCTCATCCAGATCGGCAAGCTTTGAGGCGTCCGCGCGAATGCCCACTGCGGTTGAAGCAATTTCCGCCACCGCCGCGTCCAGCTCGGCCTGACGACGACCGGTGATGTAGACCTTCGCGCCCTGCGCCGCCAGCTCCTGCGCTGTGGCAAGACCAATGCCGGTGCTGCCGCCGGTGACCAGTGCAATTTTTCCTGAAAGAGTCGTGTTCATGTCATTTACCTTTTGTTGGGTTTGCGTTGGACAAACTTTAGCCCTTGCGGCATTAGTGAAAAACGGGCAAAAATGAAAATGACTATTCACAAACAGAAATAATCCGAGGTCATCATGGACCAGCTCATGGCGATGCGCGCCTTTACGCGGGTCGTGGAGTCCGGCAGCTTTACCCGCGCGGCGGACTCGCTGAATATGCCGATCGCCACGCTGAGCAAGCTGGTCAAATCGCTTGAGTCGCACCTGGAGATACGCCTTCTGCACCGGACCACTCGCCGGGTGGTCGCGACGCCTGAAGGGATGGAATACTATGAAAAAGCGCTCAGGGTGCTGATTGATATCGAAGATATCGACACCTCGTTTCGCGTTTCCCGCGCGACGCCAAAAGGGCATTTGCGGGTTGACGTGGGCGGCTCCACCGCCCGGGACGTGCTCATCCCTCTGCTTCCGGAATTTATGCAGCGCTACCCTGAGATCCGCATCGACCTTGGCGTGGCCGACCGGCCGGTCGATCTCATCAGCGGTAACGTAGACTGCGTGATCCGCGGCGGGCCGCTGGACGACTCAACCCTCATCGCCCGTCATCTCGGTAACGCCGAAATGGTCACCTGCGCGACGCCGGGTTACCTGAAAAATCACGGCGTCCCGGCCTATCCGCAGGAGCTGCGCAACGGCCACAAGCTGATTAGCTATCTCTCGCCCGTCACCGGACGGCCCTTTCCGTTTCGCTTCCGGCAGAACGGCGAGGCGCTGGAAATCAACATTCCGCACTATCTCGGCGTCAATGAAAGTAATGCCCATCTGGCGGCTGCCGCGGCGGGGCTGGGGATCGTTCAGACCTTTGAGTATTCGGCAAAGGCGTATTTGCAGACGGGCACGCTGGCGGCGATCCTGGGCGACTGGCGCCCTGCCGCGTATCCGTTTCATGTGGTTTACCCGCAGAACCGGCATTTGACGCACAGACTGAAGGTGTTTATTGCCTGGCTGGCGGAGGTGTTCCCCGCCGCGCTGAAGGGATAGCCGGGCGCAAACCCGGCTGTGGCTTAATTGAGCTTATAGTCCAGCGTAATCTCAGCTTTCAGGAGCTGCGAGACCGGACATCCCGCTTTTGCTTTCTGAATAATGCCGTCGAACTGCTGTGGAGCGATGCCGGGAACGGTCACCTTGCTTTTCAGGGCAACTTTAGTGATGGCAAAGCCGCCGTCGGTTTTATCCAGAGAGACGTCCGCGGTGGTATCAATGGAATCGGCGGTATAGCCCGCTTCGCCGAGCATCAGCGACAGCGCCATTGAGAAGCAGGCCGCATGTGCCGCGCCAATCAGCTCTTCGGGGTTGGTCCCCTTTTCGCCCTCAAAGCGGGTATTGAAACCATAAGGCTGCTGATTGAGAACGCCGCTCTCGGTGGAAACCGTTCCTTTTCCGCGCTTAATGTCGCCAGACCAGTGTGCCGAACCGTGCTTATGAATAGTCATTCTTGCTCTCCTTTTGGCTTACAAAGGGTTAAGTATAGACTACGCATCTGACCCACCCTGGAACACAGACAATTCCAGGACTTTCACCTGCTGTACCGACAAAAAGGATAAAGATTATGGCCCTAAAAATCAGGATGGCCGTTGCCGTCACCACGCTGGCTCTGTCGCTCTCTTCACTGGCGAAAACGCCGGAGAACTTTATCTATACCAGCTCGGGCGATCTCGACGCGGCGTTTCCGCTTGTTGCGCGAAGCGATATCGGCGGCGTGCAGATCGTTTACAACTGGCGCCTGCTGGAACCCGAGAAGGACAGCTATGACTTCTCGCGGATTGAGCAGGATCTGGCGCGCGTTAAGGCCGCCGGAAAAAAACTCTTTATTCAAATCCAGGATCGTTTCTTTGAGCCGGACGCCCGCTACGTTCCGGACTATCTGATGCGCGACACGCAGTACGGTGGCGGGATTGCGCCGCAGTTCGATAACCCCGGCGAAGGCAAGCCGGTCGGTTCAGGATGGGTGGCGCGTCAGTGGGATCCCGCCGTGCGCCAGCGCTACCAGGCACTGCTGGCCGCCCTCGCGAAACGCTTTGATGGCGAGGTGTATGGGGTAAACCTGCCCGAAACCGCCATTGATCTCGACGAAAAAAATCCGCCCGTCGGGTTTACCTGCGACGGCTATTTCGCGGGTGAAATGGAAAACCTGGCCTTTGCGCGAAAGGCTTTTCAGAAATCTCACGTGGTGCAGTACGTGAACTTCTGGCCGTGCGAATGGGATAACGACCACAACTACATGGGGCGTCTGTTTGCGTATGCCAGCGCCAACAACATCGGCCTGGGTGGGCCGGACATTGTTCCCAACCGCAAGGCACACATGAAGAATGCCTATCCCTTCTTCCATAAAAATAAACAGACGCTGCCGCTCATCGCCATGGCGGTTCAGGAGCCGACCCTGACCTATAAGGATCCTCAGACCGGAAAACCGTTCACCAAAGCGGAATTTGTCCGCTTCGGCGAAAGTTATCTCGGTGCCGATATTATTTTCTGGAGCACGACGTCTCCCTGGCTAAAGGCGAAGTAATCCTTTCTTATGCCAGGTAGCGCGACAGTTCGTCAAGGAACACGCGCAGCGCGGCAGGCTGGTATTCCCGGGACTGATAAATGCCATGGATGGCAAGCGGTTTCGGCTCAAGCGCCTCCAGTACCGGCACCAGCAATCCCTGTTCCAGCGCGGCAGACGCTTCGCGCTCCGGCAGCATGGCGATACCGCAGTGCTTAATCGCCGCGTCCATCAACAGCGAAGAGATGCTGGCGCTCAGGTTGCCGCTGACGGCCACGCTCAGGCTTTCCCCTTCCGGCGTTAGAAAGTGCCAGGACTGCCCGGCAAAAAAGCTGTAGTGCAGACAGTTGTGCTGCGCTAATTCTTCAGGGCTGACGGGGATACCGTGCTGTGCCAGATACGCCGGCGAGGCGCAAAGCACCGAGCGACACTCCCCCAGCCGGCGGGCAATCATGCCGGGTTCGGGGTTGTCGGTAATGCGCACGGCGACATCAATGCGCTCTCCCACCAGGCTGACCGGGTGGTTATTCACGTCCAGCTCGATGCGCAGCTGCGGGTAGCTCAAGAGCAGCTCAGGCAGGACCGGCGCAATCAGGTGCATGGCGGTAAAATGGGCGCAGGCCACCCGCAGCGTGCCGGACGGCAGATCTTTCTCAGACTGGCCCTCGATTTCCTGCGAAATCTGCGAGAGCGTCCGCGTTTTTTGCAGCACCTTTTCCCCTGCCGCGGTCAGCGTCAGCTTGCGCGTGGAGCGGTTTACCAGCCGCGTTCCCGCCCACTTCTCCATTTGTTCAAGGTAGCGGCTCACCATCGGTCGGGAAATGCCCAACGCGCGGGCCGCCGCGCTCAAACTGCCCAGCTCGCATATCCGGTTGTAGACCTGAGCGGCGATAACGCGATCCATATAAGCTCCATTTGCTCGATTTATGAAACTAAGCATGTCTTGTTTCAGGAATTCTGGCAAATGCGAATATCCGTACAATAGAGACATTCCTGAACAACAGAGACAACAGCATGAAATTCACTCACCTTGCCCTGCTTTCCACCCTTTTCACTCCTGCGGTTTTTGCCGCGCCGTTGACCATTGATACCTATAACCCGCAGGAAAAAGGCATTTTCCCGGTCTCCTCCACGCTGGTTTCCGGCCCGAAAGAGGCGGTGCTGTTTGACGCGCAGTTCAGCGTGAAGGATGGCGAAGCGCTGGTAGAGAAAATTCGCCGCAGCGGTAAAACCCTGAATAAGATTGTGATCACCTCCGGCGATCCGGATTTCTATTTTGGCCTGCAGCCGCTGGTCAAAGCCTTCCCGAACGCTAAAGTAGTGGCCACGCAGCATGTGGTTGACCATATTAAAGCCACCAAAGACGCCAAGCTCGCTTTCTGGGGGCCGCAGATGAAGGACGGCGCGCCAACGGAGCTGGTCCTCCCGCAGGTGCTTGCCTCCACCACGTTCATGGTTGACGGGGAAAAGGTCGACATCGAACAGCCAGACAGCTATGCGGCCTATGTGTGGATCCCGTCGGCAAAAACGATCCTCGGCGGCACCGGGGTAGCCTGGGGTATTCACGTCTGGACGGCAGACACCCAGACGCCGGAAAGCCGCAAGCAGTGGCAGGAAACGCTGGAGAATATGGCCGCGCACAAACCTGAGCGCGTGATCCCGGGCCACTATCTGGGCACCCCACCAGCGGGCACTGGCGCGATTGAGTTTACCCGCGACTATCTGCAGCGCTTTGAAAAGGCTTTAGCCGCGCATAAAGATTCCGCAGGCGTTATCAATACCCTGAAAAAACAGTATCCGGGCCTGGCTGATGAAAGCTCGCTGGAATTAAGCGCCAAAGTGAATACTGGCGAAATGAAGTGGTAATTTAAAAACGGATCCTGCTATATTTCCGCGATAGCAGGAGCCCCGCCAAAATATCCCCGCCGTTACCCGTCGATATAGCCACACCTTTTAAAAGTGCATAAAAGCATGCACTTATGTCATTTTTATTTCTAAGATGAATCTGAACCACAACCGGGAAAATATTTGCCATTCTGTTTATGAATTAAATTTTTTGCGAGCCGTACCATTAAACAGACAACGACACGGAGGCAGCATGTTTACTTATTACCCGGCTAATACTGCAGCAGCACAACCTGAACTCGTTAACGCGATTGCGCAGGGTCTTCACGCCGAGCACGGTGCTGTGACTGAAGATGACATTTTGATGGAACTGACCAAGTGGGTGGAATCCACGGATAATGACATCCTCAGTGACATCTACCAGCAGACTATTAACTACGTCGTCAGCGGGCAAAACGCACCCTTGTAAAAACCTGCTAAGCTGGATCTGCAACCTAAGGGGTTACATTTCGTTTGCGTGAGCAAACTGGTCCTTAAAACTATCAACAGGATTGAGGAGTTAACATGAAATCGAACCGTCAGGCACGCCATATTCTGGGACTGAATTACAAGATTTCAAATCAGCGTAAAGTGGTGATTGAAGGCGACCACGAAACGCAGGTCACTCACGCCACCGGCAGAAAACGCCACGCCGGCAAGTAAGTTCCAGACTGAGATCCAGAACACCATCGGTAATCCCGATGGTGTTTTTGTTTATGTGTTGCGGTAATTAATATTTAGCTCCTTTATAATACCGCCTGACCGCACCCCATCGCACAGGCCAGAAAGATGACAAACAGCAGTGTCAGGGACGGATCTTCATAAAAAGAGTGAGTGACATGGACAACAAACTGAAAAAACATCGTTCCTTATACATCCCATACGCCGGACCGGTTTTACTCGAATTCCCCCTGCTCAACAAAGGCAGCGCCTTCAGCATGGAAGAGCGCAGCAGCTTTAATCTGCTGGGTTTACTGCCCGAAGTGGTTGAAACCATTGAAGAACAGGCGGAGCGCGCGTGGATCCAGTATCAGGGTTTCAAAACCGAAATCGACAAGCACATCTACCTGCGCAACATTCAGGACACCAATGAAACCCTCTTCTATCGCCTGGTGCAGAACCATCTCGAAGAGATGATGCCGGTGATCTACACCCCGACGGTGGGTGCGGCCTGCGAGCGTTTCTCAGAGATCTACCGTCGTTCACGCGGGGTTTTCATCTCCTATCAGAACCGCCACAACATGGACGATATTCTGCAGAACGTGCCGAACCACAATATCAAAGTGATTGTGGTGACCGACGGCGAACGTATTCTCGGCCTCGGCGACCAGGGCATTGGCGGGATGGGGATCCCTATCGGTAAACTCTCTCTCTACACCGCCTGCGGCGGCATCAGCCCGGCGTATACCCTGCCGGTGGTGCTGGACGTCGGGACCAACAACCAGCAGTTGCTCAACGATCCGCTCTATATGGGCTGGCGCCATCCGCGCATTACCGACGACGAGTACTATCAGTTTGTCGACGATTTCATTCAGGCCGTGAAGCACCGCTGGCCGGACGTTCTGCTGCAGTTTGAAGACTTCGCGCAGAAAAACGCGATGCCGCTGCTGAACCGCTATCGCGATGAGATCTGCTCCTTTAACGACGACATCCAGGGCACCGCGGCCGTGACCGTGGGTACGCTTATCGCTGCCAGCCGCGCAGCCGGCAGCCAGCTGAGCTACCAGAAAATCGTCTTCCTGGGCGCTGGCTCTGCGGGCTGTGGTATCGCCGAGCAGATCATCGCCCAGACGCAGCGCGAAGGCTTAAGCGAAGAGCTGGCCCGCTCCCGCGTCTTTATGGTTGACCGTTTCGGCCTGCTGACCGACGCTATGCCGAACCTGCTGCCGTTCCAGAACAAGCTGGTGCAGAAGCGCGAGAACCTGAAAAACTGGGATACCGACAACGAAGTCCTTTCCCTGCTGGACGTGGTGCGCAACGTGAAGCCGGATATTCTGATCGGCGTTTCCGGGCAAACCGGTCTCTTCACCGAAGAGATCATTCGCGAGATGCACAAGCACTGCGAACGCCCTATCGTGATGCCGCTTTCCAACCCGACCTCCCGCGTGGAGGCGACGCCGCAGGACATCATCGCCTGGACCGAAGGTAACGCGCTGGTCGCGACCGGCAGCCCGTTCGACCCGGTGGTGTGGAAGGATAAAACCTATCCGATCGCCCAGTGCAACAACTCTTACATCTTCCCGGGCATTGGGCTGGGCGTGATCGCCTCCGGCGCGTCCCGCATTACCGATGAGATGCTGATGTCGGCGAGCGAAACCCTCGCGGGCTACTCGCCGCTGGTCAACAACGGTGAAGGGCTGGTGCTGCCGGAGCTGAAAGACATTCACAAGGTGTCGCGCGCTATCGCGTTCGCGGTAGGTAAAATGGCGCAGCAGCAGGGCGTGGCGGTGAAAACCTCTGCCGACGCGCTGCAGCAGGCCATCGACGACAACTTCTGGAAACCTGAATACCGCAGCTATCGTCGTACCTCGATTTAATTCGCTTTGACCGTTCCCTTTTCCACAGGGAGACGCAGTGCGGTCCAATCGCCCGGTGGCGCTTCGCTTACCGGGCCTACGGGCGGGGTGTTTTCCCTCTCCCTGTGGGAGAGGGTTAGGGTGAGGGCATCAGACCGCACCATTGAATACCCACTAGCCAAACCCCTTTTCCCCCGCTACACTCCCTTCATCCATTAACCTACTGAATATATAAGGAGGCCAATTATGCTGTACTGTGAAATTTTCAATGTTTCACATACATTTGGTGATCGCACCAGCTCAAGCGTTATCGGTATCGTGCTGCGATAACTTCTGCTTGAGCGAAGACACCAACCCCTGAAATCCCTTCTCTCGGGCTTACTGAGTTATCGTCAGCGATGTTTGACGAGGCATAAACATGCCTGTAACTCTTGGGTAAGCAACAATGAGCACTTTACTCACTGCACAATCTTTACGCGTTGATACGGCGTTTGGCACGCTCTTCGACTCACTCTCCTTTACGCTGAAAAAAGGCGACCGCATTGGCCTGCTGGGCGACAACGGCTGCGGCAAAAGCACGCTGCTGAAGGTGCTGGACGGCACTGACTCCCCCGCCGCCGGAACGGTTTCGCTGGCCGGGCACTGCCTGATGGCGCGCGTGGAGCAACATCTCCCGGACGCCATTTTCCCGCTGACCATGCTGGATGCCGTACTCGCACAGCTGCCTTTAGCCGAGCGCGATAGCCTGCGCTGGAAAGCCGAAACGCTGCTAGCAGGCATGGGCTTCACGCCGCAGGATATGGCGCTGCAATCCGCCACGCTGAGCGGCGGGCAGCACACGCGCCTGCTGCTGGCGCGGGCCCTGATTCACGAGCCGGATCTGCTCCTGCTCGATGAACCCAGCAACCACCTTGATTTGCCGACCATGCTCTGGCTGGAACACTTTCTACAGAACTGGTCAGGCAGCTTCGTGCTGGTCTCGCACGACCGACAGCTGCTGGACGCCGTCACTAACGGCAGCTGGATCCTGCGCGATAAAACGCTGCACTACTTCGCCCTTCCCTGCACGGCCGCCCGCAAGGCGCTTGAAGCAAAGGATGAAAGCGACGCGCAGCGCCACAAGGCGGAGCAAAAGGAGATCGACCGCGTGACCGCCAGCGCGAAGCGGCTGGCGACCTGGGGCAAGGTTTACGACAACGAAGATCTTGCCCGCAAAGCCAAACAGATGGAAAAACAGGTCAAACGGCTGAAGGAGAGCCAGACGGCGCTCACGGCAGGCAGCCCGTGGACGTTAACCCTGCGCGGCGACGCGCTGCGGGCCGACCGTTTGCTGGAAATGGAGAATCTCGACGTTCCTCCTGCACCTGGCCTGCCGGCGTTATTCAGCATCGAAATGGCGCGGCTAAAAAGCGGCGATCGCGTGGCGATTGTCGGTCGTAACGGCTGCGGCAAATCGTCGCTGATGAGGCTTATCTGGCAACAGTTTGCCGATGAGTCCGCAAACAGCGGGTTGAAAATCCATCCGCGCGTGTCGCCAGGCTATTACGACCAGACGCTTCACCAGCTTGCGGACAACGCCACGCTGCTCGACGCGCTGGAGCCTTTCGCACCGGATCCGCAGAACCGCAAAATGGCGCTGATAAGCGCGGGTTTCCCGTGGTCGCGTCACGGGCAAACGGTCAGCACGCTCAGCGGCGGCGAGCGCTCGCGCCTGCTGTTCGTTGGCCTGACGCTTGCCCGCTACAGCCTGCTGATGCTGGATGAGCCGACCAACCACCTCGACATGGAAGGCAAAGAGGCGCTGGCGCAAACCCTTCAGCAGTTTGAAGGCGGCGTCCTGCTGGTCAGCCATGATCGTCAGCTAATTAGCCAAAGCTGCAACCGTTTCTGGCTGATTGAAGAGGGAAAGCTGAGCGAGTGGCACGATGCAGAAGCGGTGTTTGAGCGCCTGCGTGAAAGCGCGGGGCTGGCGACATCCACCGCGCCCGCCATCGACGCTGCGACGGTTCAACCCTCGCCGTATGACGATCTGCTCGAACGGCTGGTCGCGCTGGAAGCGCTGCTGGAAGACGACCTGGCGCGTAAGCCGAAGCATCAAAAGCCGCAGCTGCAGGCGCAATGGCGTAAAGAGATTGAGGAGATAGAGGCACAGCTGTAAGTCTGCGCCCGGCGAGTCTCTCGTCGGGCCAGTATTTTCCCCCTAAATTATTAGAGGAACGCCGTATTCTTATTCTGAAAATGGATTAAATAATGACATTATGTTGCCGTTGCCTTGCATTACAGCGCCAAACCACTAATCCTTGAGGAGTATTACACCTGCTATGCAGATACTCATCATGAACAAGGAGATACACATGAAGGCTGCTGTTGTCACTCAGGATCATCAGGTCAATATCACCGAAAAAACCTTACGCCCGCTAAAGCACGGGGAAGCCCTGCTGAAGATGGAATGCTGTGGCGTATGCCATACCGATCTCCACGTGAAGAACGGTGATTTCGGCGATAAAACCGGGGTTATCCTGGGCCACGAAGGGATTGGTATCGTAAAAGAAGTCGGCCCCGGCGTGAAGTCGCTGAAAGTCGGCGACCGCGCAAGCGTGGCCTGGTTTTTTGAAGGCTGTGGCCACTGCGAATACTGTAATACCGGCAACGAAACCCTGTGCCGCGACGTGAAAAATGCCGGTTACTCCGTTGACGGCGGCATGGCGGAAGAGTGCATCGTCACCGCGGATTACGCGGTAAAAGTGCCGGACGGTCTGGAATCCGCTGCGGCCAGCAGCATCACCTGCGCTGGCGTCACTACCTACAAAGCGGTGAAGGTCTCGGGTATCAAACCGGGCCAGTGGATTGCAATTTATGGTCTGGGCGGTCTGGGCAACCTTGCGCTGCAGTACGCCAAAAACGTCTTTAACGCCAAAGTCATCGCTCTCGACGTTAACGACGAACAGCTGAAGCTGGCGGCCAGCATGGGTGCGGATTTAACCATCAACTCCCGCAGCGAAGACGCCGCGAAAATTGTGCAGGAGAAAACCGGCGGCGCGCATGCCGCAGTCGTTACTGCCGTCGCAAAAGCCGCATTCAACTCAGCCGTTGACGCCGTGCGTGCCGGTGGCCGCGTGGTCGCGGTTGGCCTGCCGCCGGAAGCGATGAGCCTCGACATTCCGCGTCTGGTGCTGGACGGCATCCAGGTGGTGGGTTCGCTGGTCGGCACCCGTCAGGATCTGCAGGAAGCCTTCCAGTTCGCCGCTGAAGGTAAGGTGGTGCCGAAAGTCACGATGCGTCCAATCGAGGACATCAACGCCATCTTTAAAGAGATGGAACAGGGCCAGATCCGCGGCCGTATGGTGATCGACCTACGTTCATAATCGTTCATCTTTCATTACCGCTCCTCGCTGGGGCGGTTTTTTTATAGCCATTTTCCGGCAATCCTTATCTTAATTCCTTTGTTCCCTTGTTTTCCCCCGCGCCCGATGATGAATCCGACGCTAACAAGAAGATAACAAAGGAATTCACCATGCAAACCCCATTTCGTCTGCCGCTGCTGACGGCGCTGATTCTGGCGACAACCGCAGCCTGGGCCGCAGATGCGCCCGTCAAAGGCGGCACGCTGATTTATCTGGAGCAACAGGCGCACACCAACCTCTATCCGCCTGCCGGTGGCTTTTACCCGAACGGCGGCATTCTGAATCAAATCACCGACAAACTGACGTGGCAGAACCCAAAAACGCTGCAGGTGGAACCCTGGGTGGCCGAAAGCTGGACCACCAACGCCGATAAAACCGAATACACCTTTAAGCTTCGTCCCGGCATCACCTTCTCCGACGGCACGCCGCTGGACGCCAACGCCGTGGCGAAAAACTTTGATACCTACGGTTTAGGCAATAAGGCGCAGCGCCTGCCGGTGTCAGAAGTGATCAATAACTACGATCGCAGCGAAGTCATCGACCCGCTGACCGTGAAGTTCTACTTCAAAAAACCGTCGCCGGGGTTCCTGCAGGGCACCGCCACCATTGGCTCGGGTCTGGTCTCGCTCAGCACGCTGAAGCGCAACTTCGAAGAGCTGGGAGATGCCCGCCACATCATTGGTTCCGGCCCGTTTGTGGTGAAGGACGAGAAGCTGGGTCGTGAAGTGACGCTCGAAGCCCGCAAAGACTACCAGTGGGGACCGAAAAACCTGGCGCAACAGGGGCCAGCCAATCTCGATGGCATCAAGTTTATCGTGACCCAGGAAGACAGCGTGCGCGTGGGCGCCCTGCTGGCCGGTCAGGCCGACTTTATTCGCCAGGTGCAGGCGTATGACGAAAAGCAGGCGACCGATCAGGGCTATAAGATCTACGCCGCCCCGACGCGCGGGGTGAACGACAGCATCAGCTTCCGCCCGGATAACCCGCTGGTCTCCGATATTCGCGTTCGCCAGGCGCTGCTGCATGCCACCAATGCAAAACAGGTGGTCGAGACCCTCTTCTCGGCCAACTATCCGCAGGCGAAATCCGTGATTGCCGGTTCCGCCGCAGGCTTTGTCGATCTCAGCGACAAATTGACCTTTGACCCGGCAAAAGCCAACCAGCTGCTGGACGAGGCGGGCTGGAAAGCAGGCGGCGACGGGATCCGCGCCAAAGACGGCCAACGTCTGGCGCTGACGGTGTATGAATCCCTGCCGCAGCCGCAAAACAAAGAGGTGCTGCAGCTGGTTGCCCAGCAGTGGCGCCAGGTGGGCGTGGCGCTGAGCGTCAAAGCCGGAGACGCAGGCAGCCGCACGCTGGATAACCTTGACCCGCTGAAAACCCCGTTAACCGTCTCCGAAGTGGGCCGCGCCGATCCGGACGTGGTGAAAAGCATGTTCTACCCGGCTAACCGCGACGCCCTGCTGCAAAAAGGCGGATCCAGCGACAAGGTCAAAAACTTCCGTGACGACAGGCTGAATGCGCTGCTGGTGAACATTTCGGCTGAGGTCGACCCGCAAAAACGCCTGCAGCTGACGGGAGACGCCCAGCGCTACCTGCTGGATAACGCCTACGTCATTCCGATTTTCGAGGAGCCGCAGGTCTTCGCCGGTGCGCCGTGGCTGAAAGGCGTCAATTTTGAAGCGGTAGGCCGCCCGTCGTTCTACGGCGCGTGGATTGAGAAACACTGAGGAGCTGACGATGCGCCACGCACTTCTTCAACGCTTTGGGCACGGGTTGCTGGTACTGTGGGCCGCCTTTACCCTCTCGTTCGTGTTGCTCCAGGTGCTGCCGGGCGACGCGGTGCTGATTAAATTTCAGAACCCGGACCTGGGCTTAAGCCCGGCGCAAATCGAGGAGATGCGCGTGGCCTACGGCGCGGACAGCCCGCTGTGGCAACAATACGGCCACACGCTGCTGGCAATGCTGCGCGGGGATTTCGGCTATTCGCTACAGGCAGGCGTGCCGGTCAGCGAGCTGATTGCCAGCAATCTGCCGGATACCCTGAGCCTCGCCCTGCCCGCGTTTGTACTCGCGGTCCTGCTGGCCTTTGCGCTGGCCTTTGCATCGCGTCTGCCGGGTCTGCGCTGGCTGAGCAACACCCTTCAGTCTCTGCCGGTCCTGTTTATCTCCTTACCGACGTTCTGGCTGGGGATTGCCCTCATCCAGCTTTTTTCTTTTCAGCTGCGGCTGATCCCGGTGATTAACCCGACGCCGCTGCAGGGGCTGATCCTGCCGATCGTGACCGTCGCGATCCCGATTTCCGCCCCGCTGGCGCAAATTCTGATGCGCAGTCTGGACCAGGTGGCGACGCAGCCGTTTGTCGCCGTCGCCCGTGCCAAAGGGCTGAGTGAAACCGCCGTCCTGTGGCGTCACGTCACCGGCAACGCCCTGCTGCCGGTCCTGAACATTGCCGGGCTGCTGCTGGGCGAGCTGATTGCCGGGGCGCTGATCACGGAAACCGTTTTTGGCCGCAGCGGGCTCGGGCAGCTGACCCAGCAGGCGGTGAATAATCAGGACATTGCCGTGCTTCAGGCGGTGGTCATGATTTCCGCCCTCGGTTTTGTCCTGATCAATCTGCTGGTGGATCTGCTGATGCCGCTGCTGGATCCCCGTCTGCAAACCGTTACCGGAGGTGCATCATGAGTCTGGTCGATTACGCGGCCGCCGCGCGAAAACGCGTTCCTGCCTGGCAGGGAGTTGAATGGCAACCGGGACTGTGGCTGGCATGGGGGGTGATTATTCTCGCCGCTTTTGCCGCCGTAGCGCCCGGCCTGTTGACCCACTACAGCCCGATTGAGGGCATCGCCGGGGCACAGCGCCTGGCACCGCAGGCCGGTCACTGGCTCGGGACCGATCAGCTTGGCCGCGATGTTTACACGCGTATCGTTTATGGCGCGTCACACTCCCTGAGCGCGGCGCTGGCCGCCGTGACGATGGGTCTGGTGGTCGGTACCGGCTTAGGGGTGATTGCCGGAGCGTTCGCCGGACGCGTCGAGTCTCTGCTGATGCGCTTCGTCGACGTGTTGCTCTCCATCCCGTCTCTGCTGCTCTCGCTGACGGTGATTATTCTGCTCGGATTTGGCACCGTTAACGCCGCGATTGCCGTCGGCGTTGCCTCCATTGCCAGCTTCGCCCGCCTCGCGCGCGGTGAAGTCGTGCGTATCCGCCATACGGATTATGTCGAAGCGGCGTTTGGCAGCGGCGGGACGTTTTTCGCCGTGCTGTGGCGACACATCCTGCCCAACGCGTTAACCGCCGTCCTCGCCTTTGCCACGCTGCAGTTTGGTCAGGCCATCCTGGCGCTCTCCACGCTGAGCTTTCTCGGCTACGGCACCCCGCCGCCGGTGCCGGAATGGGGCTTACTGATTGCCGAAGGTCGTAACTATCTCTCTACCGCCTGGTGGCTCACCACCTTCCCCGGCGTGGTCGTCATCGCCGTGGTGCTGGCCACCAACCGTATCAGCCAACAGTTCAGCGGAGGTCGCTAATGACCGTTCTCTCAGTGGAAAATTTGACGATTAGCTACCGTTCCGCTCGCCAGTGGCGAGAGGTGGTGCATAACGTCAGCTTCACGCTCGGACGAGGGGAAATGCTGGCGTTCGTCGGCGAATCCGGATCCGGCAAGACGACCACGGCGCAGGCGATCATTGGCCTGCTGGCCGATAACGCCCGGCGCGATGCGGGAAAAATATCGCTCAACGGCGAGGAGATTAGCCGATGGTCCGCGAAGCGCCTCGATACCCTTCGCGGCGCGCGAATTAGCCTGGTACCGCAGGATCCGGGTAATTCGCTCAACCCGGTGAAGACCATCGGGGCGCAGGTCGGAGAGATCGTTCAGCTCCACCAGAAGGTGACCCGCGCCGAGCGCGACGAGCAGGTGCTCGCCCTGCTGACAAAGGTCGGCCTGAGCCACCCCGAACAGCGCATGACGCAGTATCCCCATCAGCTCTCCGGCGGGATGAAACAGCGCGTGCTGATTGCCATCGCCATTGCCCTGCGCCCGGACGTGATCGTTGCCGATGAGCCCACCAGCGCGCTGGATGTGACGGTGCAAAAACGTATTCTCGATCTGCTGGATATCCTGCGCCGGGAGTCGGGTACCGCCGTTCTGTTTGTCACCCACGATCTGGCGCTGGCCGCACAGCGCGCGGACAGGCTGCTGGTGTTTCGCGATGGCGAGGTTCAGGAACAGGGGAACACCGGCGATATCGTCCGCACGCCGCAGCACGCCTATACCCGCCAGCTGTTGAGCGATCTCCAGGGCCAGCGCCTGACCATCGCCCCGGTAGCCGGTCGCCCGCTCGCGTCCCCGGCCATTCGCGCCCGCGCCATCAGCAAGCAATTCTCCCTGGGCAAAGGTCATCAGCTTCAGGCGCTGGACCGGGTGACGTTTGACGTCAGGCGCGGCAGCACGCATGCGCTGGTCGGTGAATCCGGCTCCGGGAAAACCACCCTCGCCCGTATTTTGCTGGGTTTTGAACAGGCCGACAGCGGACAGGTCATCATTGATGATATTGATGCCACCGCGCTCAGCCGCGAGGCCCGCCGTCAGCTGCGCCAGAAGATCCAGTTCGTCTACCAGAATCCGTTTGCCTCTCTCGACCCGCGTCAGACGCTGTTTGACATCATCGAGGAGCCCCTGAAGAACTTTTCTCGCCTCGGCAAGGCGGAGCGAAAGCTCCGGGTGGAGACGGTGGCGCAGCGGGTTGCCCTGCCCGTCGAACTCCTGACCCGCACCGCCCGGGAGCTTTCGGGCGGACAGCGCCAGCGCGTTGCCATTGCCCGGGCGCTGATCCTGGAGCCGACCATTCTGGTGCTGGACGAAGCCACCTCCGCGCTGGACGTCACCGTGCAGGCGCAGATCCTGGCTCTGCTTCAGCAGCTGCAGCAGCAGCTGAGATTGACCTACCTCTTTATCACGCACGATCTGTCAACTGTCCGCCGGATCGCCCACAGCGTCACGGTGCTGCGCGGCGGTCAGGTGGTCGAACAGGGCGACGTCGGAACCTTATTCGCGTCGCCGCAGAACGACTATACCCGCGAGCTGATTGACGCCATTCCCCATTTTTCACCCGCTACGGAGGAGTTCGCATGACGCGAAAACGCCTGGGATTTTTCACCCGCCTGCTTGACGACGCTGCGCCGAAGGAGCGCTATCGTCTGGCAACTGAACAGATCCGCCACGCCGAACGCCACGGTTTTGACAGCGCCTGGATTGCCCAGCACCACTTCCACGAAAGTGAAGGCGGTCTGCCGTCGCCGCTGCTGTTTCTGGCGCACGTAGCCGCGCATACCGAAACCATCCGGCTGGGCACGGCCATCATCACCCTGCCGATGGAAAACCCGCTGCGCGTCGCGGAAGATGCCGCCGTGCTCGATTTACTCGCCGATGGCCGTCTTGAGGTCGGTTTTGGTTCGGGCGGCACACCGACCTCATTTCTGCCGTTCGGACTGACGTTCGAGGAGCGCGGCGCGGCGTTTGCTGACCATTTGCATGTGATCCAAAGCGCCTGGCGCGGGGATTCGCTTACCCATCCGGATAACCACCTTTACCCGCCGGCGCCACAGCTGGCCGACCGTATCTGGATTGCCACCTTCTCTGTTGACGGAGCCGTTCGCGCCGCCCGGGCCGGACACGGTTTAATGCTCTCCCGCACGCAGCCGCGCCCGGCAGATCGGCTGGATTTAACGCTCGACGAGATCCAGAACCCGATTGTGGATGCCTACCTTGAGGCGCTGCCTGCGGGCATCGCACCGCGCATTCTGGCCTCCCGTACGGCGTTCGTCGCCGACAGCGACGACTATGCGCTCAGGGTCGCAACGCCGGGCCTCACGAAACAGGCCCGGCAGCATCGCGCTGCCGGGCACGTGGTTAAAGGTGACAACGTCACCGATTATCACCGCCAGTTTGACGCCCATATTGGTTCGCCCGATACGGTGCTGCATTCGCTGAATGCCGACTCCATTCTCAGGCGCGCCACGGATATCTCATTCCAGGTCCATTCGGTCGAACCCTCGCATCGCGACACGCTGCGGTCCATCGAACTGATCGCCGAACGTATTGCCCCCCACATTCTTTGAGGAGACACCTATGTCGTTAAGTCAGGACATTCTCGCCGAGCTGGCGGAAATTAAACCCGGTTCCCCTCTGGCAGAGGCGCGCGCCACGCGTGATGCCGCCACGCGCCACGCGCAGGGCAGCTACGAAATTCTCTTTAGCCAGCAGAATGCTGATTTTGCACTCGACGAGCGCTTCGCCGTGGCGGCAAAAGTCGCCAGGTGGCACAGCGCGGAGGCGCTGGCCGCGCACTATGCGGGGTTTGGCCTGGCCGATCCCACCTCAGAACGCCTGACCCCGGCGCTGAACTTCGCGCGCCTGCTGACGTTCTCCCCCGTCGAAGCGACGCCCGCAGCGTTAAAGGCGCTGACCCAGGCGGGATGGAGCAAGGAAGGCATTGTTACCCTGGCGCAGCTTATTGCGTTTGTGAGCTTCCAGAGCCGACTCATCACCGGGCTGCGGCTGCTGAATGACAGGCCCGTCGCCAAAAGCGATGCGCCGGTGGCGGCAGGCATCTGGCACACGACCGCAACAACGGTCACCGGAAAGGCGGCCCCCGTCGCGTTCACCCAGCAGGAGCTGGGATGGGAACCGTGGATAGCGGCCAAACCGCTGGCGGATTTCAGTGACGATGAGGTTGCCATCCTGGCGAAATTTGGCCATACCGATTCCGAGTACTTCCGCCTGCTGGCGCGCAACCTGCCGGTGCTTGAACAGCGCACGTTAACGGATAAAGGCATTTTTTATACATCGGGGGGATTGCCGCGCGCCGAGCGCGAGCTGGCCGCAACGGTAGCCAGTAAAATCAACGGCTGCATTTACTGCGCATCTGTCCATGCGCGTAAAGCCAGCCAGCTGTCAAAGGATGACGCGGCGGTAGAAGCCCTGCTGGCCGTGAGGCCGGGGCAGCCCCTGAGCGAGGGGCAATCCGCACGCTGGCAGGCGGAAATCGATTTTGCGGCGGCGCTGTCGGTCACGCCGCCTGCCGCCACGCCGCTGCACCTTGCCGCGCTGGAAAAAGAGGGGCTGGATACCTTAGCGCAGCTCGATCTGGTGCAATCCGCCGCGTTCTTCGCCTGGGCCAACCGCCTGATGCTGACCCTGGGTGAGCCCTGGCTTGCCTGAAGCCTGTCAGGCTAGCGCGCGAGCGTTAGCCTGAGCCCGTCTGGCCCGCAGGTGACCGTAGATCAGCAGTGCACTCATGGCTGAGAAAGAGAGTATTGCCGCCGGCAGCGTGACGTAACGCCAGCTAAAGCCGAGGACAATCATCATTCCGCCAAAGTACGCGCCAATCGCACTGCCGAGATTAAACGCCATCTGTCCCCCTGCCGCCCCCAGCATCTCACCGCCCTTCGCATTTTGCAGAAGCAGAATTTGTAGCGGCGCAGAGAGCGCGAACAGCCCGGCACAGCAGATAAAGCCCATTATCAGCGAGGCCGTTTTCAGTTCACCAAAGGCGAAAAGCAGCAGCAGCGAGGCGACAATCACCATATCGGTGGTGGCCGCAATGCGCAGCGGGCTAAAACGCCCCGAGAGCTTACCGCTCAACAGATTGCCCAACACCATGCCAAGCCCCATCAGCATCATGATGGCCGTCATCATCCCTTCTGAATAACCGGAGACGTTGACCATAAACGGCTTAACGAAGCTGAACCACGCGAACACCCCGGCGTTGCCAAACATGGTGGCGGCAAAAATCAGCCAGGGTTCTGGTTTTTTCAGAAAGTGGAACTGCTCGGTTAATTTGATTTCTGATGTGTCGCGGATGTCCGGCACCCAGAGCAGAACCGAAAGGATCACCAGCGCATCGAACACGGCAATCAGAAAAAAGGTATAGCGCCAGCTAAACTGGTGCCCGAGCCAGGTCCCCAGCGGAACGCCCATCAGGTTGGCCACGGTCATGCCGGCGATCATCCCAGCCACCGCGACCGTCACCTTACCCGGAGGCGCAATTTTAGACAGGATAATCGCCCCGACGCCAAAAATAGCCCCGTGCGGAAAGCCGGAAATCAGCCGCCCCACCGCCAGCCAGAAATAGGACGTGGAAAACGTGAACAGGGCATTGCCGACAGCGGACATCGCCACCAGAAACAGCAGCGTGGTCTTTAACGAAAACTTGCCTGAGAACAGCGCCACAATCGGGGCGCCAATCACTACGCCGAACGCATAAAACGAGATCATATTCCCGGCGGAGGGAATCGAAATACCGGTGTCATGTGCCAGCTCGGTTAACACGCCCATAATGCCAAATTCGGCCATTCCCAGGCCAAATGTGCCAAGCGCCAACGAAAAAATTGTCTTTTTCATACTTCAACCACTGGTTAATCACACGCGACGGACATTATTGAATAATCTTGTATGGTGAGCCAGTTCAAATCCGTTGGCTGGCAGGTTAATCCATTAATTCAGGTGGATTACACTTCATAGTGCGGCCTCGCTTTTTTCCGCGCCGGACAATCTGAGGATGACCATCATGGGAAGCAAAAAGAAAACCAGTGTCGCTGTTGATGTCGTAAAGAATGCTCCGTTAAAGACCAAAGAGTACGAACAAGAGCTACGTCGCCTCCACGTTGAACTGGTTAAGCTCCAGCAGTGGGTTGTCGCCAAAGGGCTAAAGGTGTGTATTGTTTTTGAAGGACGCGACGGAGCGGGTAAAGGCGGCACCATTAAAGCGATCACCGAGCGCGTCAGCCCTCGCGTGTTTCGCGTTGTTGCCCTCCCTGCACCCACCGAGAAAGAGAAAACCCAGCTCTATTTTCAGCGTTATGTTCCCCATCTGCCTGCCGCCGGGGAGATCGTCATTTTCGACCGCAGCTGGTACAACCGCGCGGGTGTCGAGCGGGTAATGGGATTCTGCACCCCCGAGCAGGTTGAGAAGTTTCTTGATGGTGCGCCGGTGATGGAAAAAGCGATGGTGGATGCCGGGATTATCCTGCTGAAGTACTGGCTGGAGGTCACGCCTAAAGAGCAGGAGCGCCGCCTGCGCGACCGTATTAACGATGGTCGTAAAATCTGGAAGCTATCGCCGATGGATATTAAATCCTTTAACCTGTGGGACGAGTATACCCTCGCGCGCGACGCCATGTTTGAAGCGACAGATACCGCCTGGGCGCCGTGGTTTGTAGCGCGTTCAGAAGATAAAAAACGCGTGCGCCTGAATATTATTTCTCACCTGCTCACCCAAATTCCCTATAAAGAAATTCACGTCGAAAAAGTGGATTTACCGAAACGTAAAATTGGTAAAGTCAAACCCACAAAATATCCGTTCCGGTATGTGGAGGAGCGGTTCTGAAATTACTGGAATAGGCCTCGCAGAATGTAGATTACCAGGGGATACGGTATTGTTTTTTGTTGGCTGCGGTTGATAATGACCGCACCAACAAAGGAGATACTATGACATACCCAGCAGAGCACACCCCCACCCAACGCATAAAATCGGCAAAACCGTCGAGCAACACCGCACCAGACTCCGCTGACCCGCGTCAGCCATCAGAAGCGGATCGTTCATTTATCCGCTCAATGAATGAGTTTGTCGAAAAACATGGAACCATTACTGATGATGAGTTTTTCAGGGTGCTTTAATGCTGAGACAATTTAATGTTTTCCGAAATACATCTGCGGCCACCCGGGATAAGCTTCCCTATTATATGCTCATTCAGGATGATTGTTATGATGATCTTGCCACGCGCGTCATTGTGCCGCTCGCGAGAAATAATAAATTACCGTTATGGCAGAGCCATCTGGCTCCAGGCGTAAATATCGATTTTGAAACATTTCTGATTTATTCGCCAATGATAACCAACCTTAACAATAACAAAATAAATCCTAAAGACTTTGCTTGTAACTTACGCAACGCACGTCATGACGTTATAGCGGCAGTTGATCGTTTATTGACTAATACATGACGCCAGCCGGTCAGGCATTTGCCCTGTCTGCGCAAACTCAGCGCCGCCGGGCAAAGCCGACGGCGCAGGTCTTACTTCATTCCTTCCGTGCTTTCCTGTTTCGCTTCCAGTCGTTCCACTTCACGATACCAGCGCGGGTGGTGTTTCTGCGCCCAGCGGCGGCTCACCTTCCCTTCAATCATCCCTTTAATCGATCCCTTTACCCAGAACGCCATATACATATGGATCAGGATGGCGTGGATCAGAATGATGGCCGAGGTGGCGTGGATCAGCAGCGCGTAGCGAATCACCTGAATCGGGAAATAGTGCGCAAAATACGGACGCCAGATAATCACGCCGGTCACCAGCAGCACAAAAATCATGCTCATGATGGTCCAGAACATCATCTTCTGCCCGGCGTTGTATTTTCCCACCTTCGCGACCTTATGCTCGTTGCCCTTCAGGACTTCGACGATCCCTTTCACCCACGGGATATCCTGCCTGTCCGGGATGTTGTGGTGGACAAAGCGCACGAACATAAACATCAGCACCACGAAAATCAGCACGCCAAAGAACGGGTGCAGAATGCGCCCCATCTGCGGCGTGCCGAAGGTTTCGGTCAGCCACTGCAGCGTCGGGAAGAAGAACGAGATCCCCGACACCGCCACCAGGAAGAAGCAGATCACCACCGTCCAGTGACAGGCGCGGTCGATAAACTTTGTGCGCACAATCTTTTTCGACTTACTCATGGTGTTCCTCCTCGTCGTCATCCACCTCTTTGTTCGGCCCGATCCCGATGTAGTGATAAATCAGCCCCGCAAAGGTGGCGATAAAGCCCGCCGCCGAGAGCGGCTTAAGCGCACCTTTCCACAGGTTGATGGAGGTATCGATCGCCGGATCCTTCGGCAGGTTGTGGTACAGCTCCGGCTGGTCGTTATGGTGCAGCACATACATCACGTGCGTACCGCCCACGCCCTGTGGGTTATAAATGCCCGCATTCTCGTAGCCGCGCGCTTTCAGCTTGTCCACGCGCTGTTGCGCCACGTCCAGCATCTCTTTTTTGGTGCCGAAGTGGATCGCCCCTGTCGGACAGGTTTTCACACACGCAGGCTCCTGCCCGACGCTGACGCGGTCCACGCACAGGGTGCATTTGTATACCCGGTTATCCTCTTTATTGAGGCGCGGGATATTAAACGGACAGCCCGCGATGCAGTACCCGCAGCCGATGCAGTTGTCCTGCTGGAAGTCGACGATACCGTTGGCGTACTGAATAATCGCGCCGGCAGACGGGCACGCCTTCAGGCAGCCCGGATCTTCACAGTGCATACAGCCGTCTTTACGGATGAGCCATTCCAGCCTGCCGTTCTGCTCGGTTTCGCTAAAGCGCATCACCGTCCAGGATTTGGCGCTCAGATCCGCCGGATTGTCGTAGACCCCCACGCAGTGCCCCACCTCGTCGCGGATATCGTTCCACTCCGAGCAGGCCACCTGGCAGGCCTTACAGCCCACGCAGGAGGAGACGTCAATAAGCTTGGCGACCTCTGCCTTGTAGTCCCGCGCGCGGGGCGCGGGGGTAATCGGGTTGGTCGCGGAGCGTTTGATAACGTCTTGTGTTTCCATCGCCATTGAATCGCTCCTTACGCTTTCTCGATGTTGACCAGAAACGCCTTGTACTCCGGCGTTTGCGAGTTGGAATCGCCGACGTTTGGCGTCAGGGTATTGGCGATGTAGCCTTTCTGCGCCACGCCCTCAAAGCCCCAGTGCAGTGGGATCCCGACGGTTTCCACCTGCTGGCCGTGCACGTTCAGGCATTGAAGACGACGGGTCACCACCGCCACCGCGCGAATAAAGCCGCGCTTACTGCTTACCTTCACGCGGTCGCCGTTGGCGATGCCTTTCGCCTTCGCCAGCGTCTCGCTGATCTCCACAAACTGTTCCGGCTGCGCGATGGCGTTAAGCCGCGCGTGCTTGGTCCAGGTGTGGAAATGCTCGGTCAGGCGATAGGTCGTCCCTACGTACGGGAACTTGTCCTTTTTGCCTAAGCGCAGGACGTCGTCTTCGTAAATACGCACTACCGGGCTGGAGATCACGTTTGGATGCAGCGGGTTGGTGCCCAGCGGCGTTTCCATCGGCTCGTAGTGTTCCGGGAACGGCCCTTCCGCCAGCTTGTTGAGGGCAAACAGGCGTCCCAGCCCTTCCGGCTGCATGATGAATGGCCCGGTGTTGCTGCCCGGCGCGGCGGTGTTGTAGTCCGGGATATCGTTCCCCGCCCACTTCGCCCCGTTCCACTGGATCAGCATGCGTTTCGGATCCCACGGCCTGCCGTTTACGTCTGCAGACGCGCGGTTGTACAGCACGCGACGGTTCAGCGGCCACGCCCATGCCCAGCCCAGCGTATTGCCCAGCCCGGACGGGTCGGCGTTGTCGCGGTTGGCCATCTGGTTGCCCTGCTCCGTCCAGCTACCGGTGTAGATCCAGCATGACGACGCCGTCGTGCCGTCATCGCGCAGCAGCGCGAAGCTGTTCAGCAGCTGGCCTTTCTTCGCCACCAGGTTGCCGCTGGCGTCATAGAGATCCGCCAGCGCCACGCCGTTGTTCTCTTTGGCGACTTCCTCTGACTCAGGATGGTCAGGCTGCCTGTAGCTCCAGCCCATCTTCAGCAGCGGCTCAGCGCCCTTGCCGCCTTCGATGCGGTACATTTCGCGCAGGCGATGGTAAATCCCGGCCAGGATCTCGCCGTCGTTACGCGCTTCGCCCGGCGCATCCTGGCCTTTCCAGTGCCACTGCAGCCAGCGGCCGGAGTTGGCAATAGAACCGTCCTCTTCCGCAAAGCAGGTGGACGGCAGGCGGAACACTTCGGTCTGAATCGACGCCGGATCGACATCGTTCGATTCCCCATGGTTCTGCCAGAAGGTGGACGTTTCGGTCACCAGCGGATCGATAACCACCATGTACTTCAGCTTGCTCAGGCTGCGAACGACTTTATTTTTGTCCGGGAAGGAGGCCACCGGGTTAAAGCCCTGGCAGATATACCCCGTGACGTCGCCCTTATCCATCATGTTGAAATACTTGATGACGTCGTAAGCCTGGTCCCACTTCGGCAGCCACTCAAAGCCCCAGTCGTTCTCCTTCTGCGCCGCGTCGCCGTAGAAGGATTTCATCAGGCTGACGTAGAACTTCGGATAGTTGCTCCAGTAGTTCACCTGGTCCGGCAGCGTCGCTTTCGGCGTATTGGCCTCAAGATACGTTTGCAGGTCGGCCTGCTTTTCCGACGGCAGCGTCAGGTAGCCCGGCAGGCTGGTGGAGAGCAGACCGAGGTCGGTCAGCCCCTGAATGTTGGAGTGCCCGCGCAGCGCGTTTACGCCGCCCCCCGCCATGCCCATGTTGCCGAGCAGCAGCTGGATCATCGCCATGGTGCGGATGTTCTGCGCGCCGACGGTGTGCTGCGTCCAGCCCAGCGCGTACAGGAACGTCGTGGTTCTGTCGGCGGCGCTGGTGGAGGCCAGCACTTCACACACCTTCAGGAAGTCCGCTTTCGGCGTGCCGCAGATGTTTTCCACCACCTCCGGCGTATAGCGAGAAACGTGCTGTTTCAGCAGGTTCCACACGCAGCGCGGGTGCGTCAGGGTTTCATCACGCAGCGCATAGCCGTTTTCATCGAACTGATAGTTCCAGGACGTTTTATCGTACTGGCGTTTTTCGGCGTCATAGCCGCTAAACAGCCCGTCATCGAAGGCAAAATCATCCCGCACCAGCAGGTTCGCGTTGGTGTAGTGCTTAACGTATTCCGCGTTAATTTTGTTGTTTTCGATCAGGTACAGCAGCACGCCGGACAGGAACGTAATGTCCGTACCGGAGCGGATTGGCGCATAGATATCGGCCACCGATGCCGTACGCGTAAAGCGCGGATCGACGACGATAAGCGTCGCATCGTTGTTGTTTTTCGCTTCCATCGCCCAGCGGAACCCCACCGGATGGGCTTCCGCGGCGTTACCGCCCATCACCACCACGACGTTAGCGTTTTTGATATCAACCCAGTGGTTGGTCATCGCACCGCGACCAAATGTTGGAGCAAGACTTGCTACCGTTGGTCCGTGTCAGACGCGCGCCTGGTTGTCTACCGCCAGCATGCCGAGAGAGCGCACAAATTTTTGCGTCAGCATGCCGGTTTCATTACTCGCCGCAGACGCGCACAGCATCCCGGTGGAAAGCCAGCGGTTAACCGTTACGCCCTGGGCGTTCTTTTCAATAAAGTTGGCGTCGCGGTCGGCTTTCATTAATTTGGCAATACGGGAGAAGGCCTCATCCCAGGAAATACGCTGCCACTTGTCGGAACCCGGCGCGCGGTATTCCGGGTAGCGCAGGCGGTTTTCGCTGTGAACGTAGTCCAGCAGCCCCGCCCCTTTCGGGCAAAGCGCTCCGCGGCTCACCGGATGATCCGGATCCCCTTCAATATGGTAAATCGCTTCTCTGGCGTTCTTCGCGCCATCGCCCAGGCTATACATTAAAAGCCCACAACCTACGGAGCAGTATGTGCAGGTGTTACGGATCTCTTTTGCGCGCAGCAGCTTATAGTTGCGTGCCTGAGCCAGCGCCATTTTGGGAGCAAATCCCAGCATGGCTGCCGTTGTTCCGGCCATACCGCCCGCGCAGATTTTAAAAAATTGTCTGCGGCTGACGTCCATTGTTGTCCTCGTTTTCATATAAGACTTCGCGCCGCAAACTAACAGCAAAGCCCCTGTTTTTTTTGCGTCAAATCAAGGTCATCTGCCTTCACCCCCTTAATAGTCACCCCCGGAACCTTTAAATACTCCTTTTTGATTAACGGTTTAAGAGAATAATTGGCGACAGCGTCAGGATGAATGCGATACATTTTTCCTCTGATTTTTATTGCAATGGCGAAGTAATGGACAGAAAGAGAGCAACGCTTATTGGGCTGGCGGCAATACTGTTATGGAGCACCATGGTCGGCCTTATTCGCAGCGTGAGTGAGGGACTCGGCCCGGTAGGCGGTGCGGCAATGATCTACACGCTGAGCGGATTACTGTGTCTGGTGACGGTAGGATTTCCTGATATCAGGCGGTTTTCACCCCGCTATCTTATTGCCGGCAGCGTTTTATTTGTCAGCTACGAAATATGCCTGGCGCTGTCGCTGGGTTATGCCGCCACGCGATCGCAGGCTATTGAAGTGGGCATGGTCAATTACCTTTGGCCAAGCCTGACCATTGTGTTTGCCATCTTGTTCAACGGGCAGAAATCGACCCTGTGGGTGATCCCCGGCTTAGCCGTCTCATTGCTGGGCGTATGCTGGGTATTGGGCGGTGAACAGGGTTTACATCTCGATGAAATAACCCGCAATATCGTCTCCAGCCCGCTGAGCTACGCGCTGGCGTTTGCCGGGGCATTTATCTGGGCCGCCTACTGCACGGTCACCAGCAAATTTGCGAAAGGACAAAACGGCATTACCCTGTTTGTTTTACTGACCGCGCTGAGCCTGTGGGTGAAATATTTCCTGAGCGATCAGCCCGAGATGGTGTTCACGCTTCCGGTGGTCGTGAAACTGGTCATGTGCGGTATTGCGCTTGGATTTGGTTACGCCGCATGGAATATTGGCATCCTTCACGGTAACGTCACGGTACTCGCTGCCGTATCCTATTTTACCCCTGTCCTCTCCGCCGCGCTTGCCGCCGCAGTGCTGAGTTCGCCCCTCTCATTCTCGTTCTGGCAAGGCGCGCTGATGGTCTGCGCCGGGTCGTTGCTCTGCTGGTACGCAACAAGAAAATAATGCTTCTCTAACGGCCGGGCGAATTTCAGCCCGGCAAGATAATTAACATAAATTTAAAGTGTGATCGCTCCTCGCAATATTTATCATAATTATCGCATTTCCGTTTAAATTCGGTTTATATTTACCGTCTTCTGTAAACGGCCGAAAAGATAATTGACACAAACTGACAACACCATGAAATTAATTAACTGCGAATATTAACGTCATGGATAGCATTAAATGCAATAATTCATTTCTGACGTGTTCATGGCAATATTCGCAATATACGTCGTGATTTACCCCTAACCTACTGTTCTTAAGTCAAAACAATAATAATAACCCCCTCAAAGCATCGACAATACCGAAATCTAACGCAATAGACTAAAACACGCAGAAATTATAGCGATAGCAATAGTCCCGCAGAATACACAATTATCAATCGTATGAAATTCGGTCGCATTGTTTGAATAATCGCCTTTTTGCACGATCGAGATCACACTAATTGAAATTATCTCTAATATTTTGAAACTTATTATTGAAATAAGACTACGAGATTTTTAAAAATAGCATGCCATTGACGAACAGCCTCGTTTAGAAATCGTTTACAGTGGTTCAGGAAATACTCAAAAAAAATTATAAGGAACATTTAAGATGAAACTTAAATTAGTTGCAGTGGCAGTCACTTCCATGCTGGCAGCAGGCGTTGTTAACGCTGCCGAAATTTACAACAAAGACGGTAACAAGCTGGATCTGTACGGTAAAGTAACAGGTCTGCACTATTTCTCTGATGACGCTGGCGCAGATGGCGATAAAACCTACATGCGTATCGGCTTCAAGGGCGAAACCCAGGTTAACGACCAGCTGTCCGGCTACGGCCAGTGGGAATACCAGATTCAGGGTAACAAAGACGAAGGCGACAACCAGTCCTGGACCCGTGTGGCGTTTGCAGGTCTGAAGTTTGCTGAAGCAGGCTCCTTTGATTACGGTCGTAACTACGGCGTAATTTACGACGTGACCTCCTGGACCGACGTCCTGCCAGAATTCGGCGGCGACACCTACGGTGCCGACAACTTCCTGCAGTCTCGTGCAAACGGCGTTGCGACCTACCGTAACCAGGACTTCTTTGGTCTGGTTGACGGCCTGAACTTTGCTCTGCAGTATCAGGGCAAAAACGGCAGCGTAAGCGGTGAAAACACCAGCGGTCGCAGCCTGCTGAACCAGAACGGCGACGGCTACGGCGCGTCCCTGACTTACGATCTGGGTGAAGGCTTCAGCGTGGGTGGCGCAATGTCCTCTTCACGTCGTACCGCTGACCAGAATGCGGCTGGCGTATACGGTGAAGGCGACCGCGCTGAAGTGTACAGCGGTGGTGTGAAATACGACGCAAACAACATTTACCTTGCTGCACAGTACTCTCAGACCTATAACGCAACCCGCTTCGGTACCTCTAACGGTAATCGCAGCGACATCTACGGTTTTGCAAACAAGGCGCAAAACTTCGAAGTTGTGGCTCAGTATCAGTTCGACTTTGGCCTGCGCCCATCCATCGCTTACCTGCAGTCCAAAGGTAAAGACATCGAAAACTTCGGCGACCAGGATCTGGTTAAATACATCGATGTTGGCACGACCTACTATTTTAACAAAAACATGTCCACCTATGTGGATTACAAAATCAACCTGCTCGACGACAACCAGTTCACTCGCCAGGCAGGCATCGGTACCGACAACATCGTTGCGCTGGGTCTGACCTACCAGTTCTAAATCTTGTCTGTACAAAAGCCAGCTTAATAAGCTGGCTTTTTTTTTATCCGTCACTTTTACCCGGCTGACGGCTCCCCGCTCGCCGCCCGACGCAGCCAGTTTTGCAGCAACTTACCGTCCTCGGTCATCTCCGAATCCGAACGCACGCAGAGGTGATAGTCGCGCCCGTCATCAATGGGTAAGTCAAATATCTTCACCAGCTCGCCGCTCTCAAGATAAGGCGCGATCAGCGGCTCGCGCATCAGCGCGCAGCCCAGCCCGGCCTGCACGCCCGCCAGCGTTAACAGCCCGTCTTCAAACAGGGGGCCGCTGCGCCGCAGAGCTCGTTTTACCCCCTGCAGCAGAAACCACTGCGGCCACGTGGTGCGCTCTTCATCATGCAGCAGCGGCATTTGCAGCAGTTGCTCAGGCGTGTCGATATGGCCATGAATGCGCAAAAACGCGCGGCTGCACACCGGCACCATCTGTCCGGAAATCAGCTTTTCGCTCTGATAGCCCGCCCACTGGCCGTTACCAAAACGAATCGACATATCCGACGCATCGCTCAGATAGTTACGGTGGTTGGCATACACTACGTTGATCTCGGTCTGCGGATTGGCACGCATAAAATCAGGCAGACGCGGGATAAACCACCCCATGCCAAAAAGCGGGATCAGGCTGATGGTGACCTGACGCGTTTGCGCCTGCTCGGCCAGATGCTCCGTTGCCTGGCGCAGCACGTTAAACGCCGCACGGATCGAACGGTAATATTCCCGTCCGTGCTGGCTCAGCACCAGCCTGCGCCCCTGACGCGCCGTCAGCGGCATTTGCAGATACCCTTCGAGCACCTTGAGCTGATGGCTGACCGCCGACGGTGAGATATCCAGCTCCTGCGCGGCAAGCGTGACGCTGCCCAGCCGGGCGATGGCCTCAAAGGCACGGACGGCCCGAAGCGGCGGATCGTTTGCCAGACGGCTGTCTGCATACGCAGGCAAACCCGCCAATTGTTCTGTTTTATTCATATGTTGATTTCTTTAGGCTTTTCACCAGAGAACGCGATTACATTATCTTCATATAAATCATTAAGATAAAACAATAGCGGTTTATCATAAGAAATAATATATGTGTATTTTACAATTAAATTCATTTATCGGATGGTAGCCGCAGAAAGAAGACTTTGCGGGAACAGACGTTGGATACACTCATACAACAATTGATCAACGGTGTGATGCTGGGCAGCATTTACGCGCTGATCGCGCTGGGCTATACCATGGTGTATGGCATCTTGCGCATTATTAACTTTGCTCACGGCGATATTCTGATGGTCGGTGCGCTCACCACCCTTTCCGCCATTAACGCCCTGAACACTACCTTTCCTCACATGCCGCTGCTGTTGCAGCTTGGCGTTGCCCTGGCGATTGCCATGGCCGTTTGCGCCCTGCTGGCAATGGCCGTAGAGCGCTTTGCCTACCGTCGACTGCGCAACGCCCCGCGCCTGGCACCGCTTATTTCGGGTATCGGCGTCTCGGTCCTGCTGCAAACCGTGGCGATGATTATCTGGACGCGCAATCCGCTGATGTTCCCGCAGATCCTGCCCATGGAACCGATCGCCGTAACGTCGGGAAGCGAACTGCATCCCCCCGCCATTGTGACCGTCACCGGCATTGTTACCGTGGCGCTGGCGCTTGCGGTGATGACGGGGCTATGGCTGCTGGTGGAATACACCCGCCTGGGCCGCGGCATGCGCGCCGTGGCGGAAAACCCGCGCGTTGCCACGCTGATGGGGGTTAACCCCAATGCCATTATTACCCTGACGTTCGCCATTGGCGGCGTGTTCGCCGCGCTGGCAGGCGTCATGATGGCCAGCAACTACGGCAACGCCAGCTTCTCGATGGGCTTTTTGCCCGGAATAAAAGCCTTTACCGCCGCCGTGCTAGGGGGCATAGGGAACATTCGTGGCGCCATGATTGGCGGGATCCTGCTCGGCATTATCGAAGCGCTGGGCGCAGGTTACCTGGGTGAACTGACCCACGGCGTCTTCGGCAGCAACTATCAGGACGTCTTTGCCTTCATGGTCCTGATCCTGGTGCTGGTCTTCCGTCCGGCAGGCCTGCTGGGCGAGCGCGTAGCGCACAGGGCGTGAGGGAAACAATGACAACGCTTCAACTAGAAACCCCGGCGGCGACGCGCAAATTCTGGTCAGGCATGATTCTGTTCTGCCTCGCGCTGCTGGTTGCTCCCGTGGTGGCCACGCAGCTTGGCGGCAACTACTGGGTGCGAGTTATCGACTTCGCCCTGCTCTACATCATGCTGGCGCTGGGACTCAATATTGTGGTGGGCTATACCGGCCTGCTGGATATGGGGTTTATCGCCTTTTACGCGGTCGGCGCCTATCTCGCCGCGCTGATGGCCTCGCCACACCTGCTGGAGGTTTTCCCGATCCTCAACGTCTGGTTCCCGGACGGGCTGCACACCTCATATCTGCTGATTATTCCGCTGGCGGCGCTCGTCGCTGCGGTCTGCGGCATTTTACTGGGCGCTCCCACGCTGAAGCTGCGCGGGGACTACCTGGCGATAGTGACCCTCGGCTTTGGCGAAATCATCCGCATCCTGATGCGCAACCTCGACCGTCCGGTGAACATCACCAACGGTGCAAAGGGCATTACCGGGGTGGATACGCTGAATCTGTTCGGCCTGAAGTTTAGCGGCGTATACCACTGGTTTGGTTTCAAAGTGCCCGCCCTGTGGCTGTGGTACTACCTGCTGATGCTGGTGATTGTGGCGATTATTTTTGTCTGCCTGCGCCTGCAGCATTCCCGTATTGGCCGCGCCTGGCACGCCATCCGTGAAGATGAGGATGTGGCCCGCGCGATGGGCATCAACGTGCGTAACTATAAGCTGCTGGCCTTTGGGATGGGTGCCTCTTTTGGCGGCGTGGCGGGTGCCCTGTTCGGCGCGTTCCAGGGCTTTGTCTCCCCGGAATCCTTCACGTTACAGGAATCCATTGCCGTGCTGACGATGGTGGTGCTGGGCGGGATGGGACACATTCCGGGCGTGATCCTCGGCGCGATACTGCTCACCGCCCTGCCGGAACTGCTGCGCAGTCAGGCAGCTCCGGTTCAGCAGGCGCTGTTCGGTACGGTACTGATTGACCCGGAAGTGCTGCGTCAGCTGTTCTACGGCCTGGCGCTGGTGCTGGTCATGCTGGTGCGTCCTGCCGGGATCTGGCCGGTACGCCACAAGGAGGTGAATACATGAGTCTGTTAACCGTACGCAACATGTCCAAACGCTTCGGCGGGCTTACCGCCGTGGATGACGTTTCGATCGCCGTGAACAAGGGCGAGATCTACGGCCTGATTGGTCCTAACGGGGCGGGAAAAACCACCTGTTTTAACCTGATCACCGGGCTTTATCCGGCGGACAGCGGTGAATTTTCCATTGCAGATAAGCCCTATTTCCCAAAGCACATTGAGAAAGTCACCGCCGCCGGGATCGCGCGTACCTTCCAGAACGTGCGCCTCTTTAACGACATGTCGGTGCTGGAAAACGTGATGGTGGGCCGCCACGTGCGCACCCGCAACGGCCTGTGGGCCGCGCTGAGCCGCCACAAACGCGCTCGCGAAGAAGAGAAACAGACCCGGGAACTGGCCTGGCACTGGCTGGAGTACACCGGCATTGCGAAGTTCGCCCACTACCGCGCCTGCGATCTGGCGTATGGCCATCAGCGACGTCTGGAGATTGCCCGCGCGCTGGCAACGGATCCGCTGCTGCTGGCGCTGGATGAACCCGCCGCCGGGATGAACGCAGCGGAAAAAGTGGCGCTCGGCGAGCTGCTTATCCGCCTTCGCGATGACGGCAAAACCCTGCTGATGATCGAACATGACGTCAAGCTGGTGATGGGCATCTGCGATCGCCTGACGGTGCTTGATTACGGCAAAACGCTCGCCAGCGGCACGCCGGAGAGCGTGCGTCGCGACCCGGCGGTGATCGCCGCCTGGCTTGGAGGCAACGCCCATGTCTGAATTACTGAAGGTGGAACGTCTGGACGTGCATTACGGCGGCATTCAGGCCGTACGCGATGTCTCTTTTACCCTGCGCGAGGGCGAACAGGCTACGCTGATCGGCGCTAACGGCGCGGGGAAAAGCTCCACCGTGCGCGCCATTACCGGGCTGGAAAGCTTTAGCGGCCGTATTGAATTCAACGGTAAAGCGGTGCGTAAGCACAGGCCCGAAACCCTGCTCCGTGACGGTCTGGTGATGGTCCCGGAAGGCCGGGGGATCTTCTCCCGAATGACGGTGCTGGAAAACCTGCAGATGGGCGCCTGGCTCAGGCGTGACACTGTCACCGTTAAGCGCGAGATGAACGAGATCTTCGAGCGCTTCCCGCGCCTGGGCGAACGCCAGCATCAGCTCGCCGGCCTGCTGTCCGGCGGTGAGCAACAGCTGCTGGCCCTTAACCGCGCCCTGCTCAGCCGCCCGCGCCTGCTGATCCTCGACGAACCCTCGATGGGCCTCGCCCCGAAGATGGTAGAAAACATTTTTGCCGTCATTGCCGGCCTGCGCGAGCGCGGCGTTGCCCTGCTGCTCATCGAACAAAACGCCCGTCTCGCGCTGGAAGTCACCGACAGCGCGTGGGTGATGGACAGCGGCAGCATTGTTCATCATGGCGAATCGAAAGCGCTGCTCAATGACGACCAGATTGCACAGATTTATTTGGGCGAAATGCCCGTTTAACAACACCAGCCAACATCAGGGAAATACAATGAAAACAGTAAAAATCAGTGCGCTTAGCGCCGCTATCCTCCTCGGCAGCTTTGCCTCGACGGCCGCGTGGGCAGCCGACGGCGAAACCGTGGTTATCGGTCTGGCAGGCCCGCTCACCGGCCCGTCTGCACGTATCGGTAAGGACCTGGAGAACGGCGCGCAGCTGGCCATTGACGACATTAACAAGCAGCACCCGACCATCGGCGGCAAAGCGGTGACCTTCAAACTGCAGTCCGAAGACGATCAGTCCGACCCGCGCACCGCCGTGGCCGTGGCGCAGCGTCTGGTGGATAGCGGCGTGGCGGGCGTTGTCGGTCACTGGAACACCGGAACAAGCATTCCTGCCGCACGCGTCTATCACGATGCGGGCATCGCACAGGTGGCACCGGTCGCGACCGGCCACGCCTATACCAAACAGGGTTTTGATACCAGCTTCCGCGTGATGGGCCACGACGACGATGGCGGTCAGTTTGCCGGTCAGTACGCGGTCAATACCCTCAAAGCCAAACGTATTGCGGTGATCGACGACCGTACCGCCTTTGGTCAGGGACTGGCGGACCAGTTCATTAAATCCCTTGAAGCGCAGGGCGTGAAGGTTGTCGATCGTCAGTACGTTGATGACAAAACGGTGGACTTCAGCGCCGTGCTGACCGCCATCCGGAGTAAAAACGCCGATCTGATCTTCTTCGGCGGCGTCGACAGCCAGGCCGCACCGCTGGCGCGTCGTATCAAACAGCTGGGCATGAACGCCACCCTGATGGGCGCAGGCGGATTTGTCAGCCAGACGTTCCTGCAGCTGGCGCAGAAAGAAGGCGAAGGCGTTGTCGCCCTCGAACCAGGCCTGCCGGTTGAGCAGATGCCGGGCGGTAAAGCGTTCGAACAGGCGTACCAGTCACGCTACCACACCCATATCGAACTGCACGCCCCGTTCGCCTATGACGCCACCCGCGTGCTGGTTGCGGCGATGGAAAAAGCAGACTCCGTTGAGCCGTCCGACTATCTGCCCGCCCTGCGCGCCATCAGCTACTCCGGCGTCACCGGCCAGATCGCGTTTGATAAAGAAGGTAACCTGAAATCGCCGTCGTTCACCGTTTACAAAGTTGTCGACGGCAAATGGCAGCCGCAGACCGTGCTGGGTGGCGCAAAAGCGAAGTAACGTAGCGAGGGCAATGTGATGAGTGATAATAACGAGCTGGGCATTCTCGCCCGCCGCAAAATTGAAGCAGAAATTATTAAGCCAATTTATGAAATCCTGGTGCGCGAGATAGGGAAAACCCGCGCCCAGGCGGTCATTGGCGAGGCCATTGAGCAGGCCGCGATTGACGCTGGCAAAGCGTTTGCCAGCAAAGAACCCAACGGCGCGGACGTCAAGAGCTTCATCGCCCTGCAGTATCTGTGGGAGAAAGATAACGCCCTGGACGTGAAGGTGATCGACGCCGACGACCAGCAGTACAACTACAACGTGACCCGCTGTCGTTACGCGGAGATGTATCACGAAATGGGGCTGGGCGAGATTGGTCATCTGCTCTCCTGCGCGCGCGATGAAAAATTCATCGTTGGCTATGCGCCTGACGTGAAGCTGACCCGCACGACCACCATCATGCAGGGCGGTTCGTGCTGTGATTTCCGCTACCGCAGCAGTAAGGACAAAACATGATCCGCGTCAACGCCGAACGGCTGTGGTCAACGCTAGAGATGATGGCGCAGATCGGCGGCACGCCCGCCGGCGGCGTGACCCGCCTGGCGCTGAGCGAGGAAGACCGGATTGCCCGTAACCTGCTGCGCGACTGGGCGCTGGACGCGGGTTTCACCTGCGAGGTCGACAGCATGGGCAATATGTTTATCCGTCGCGCGGGGAAAAAACCGCAGCTTGCCCCGGTCATGACGGGTTCACATTTGGATACCCAGCCGCTGGGCGGTAACTACGACGGTGTTTACGGCGTGCTGGCCGGGCTGGAGCTACTGCGCACCCTTAACGATCATAACGTTGAGACCGAGCGTGACGTTGTGCTGGTGAACTGGACTAACGAAGAAGGCGCGCGCTTTGCGCCAGCTATGCTCTCTTCAGGGGTCTGGACGGGACAGTTTAGCGAAGCGTACGCCCATGCCCGCGCGGATAACGATGGCATCACCGTGGGCGAAGCGCTGGATAGCATTGGCTACCGGGGTGAAACCCCTGCCCGCGCGTTTCAGGTTCACGCCTGCTACGAACTGCACATCGAACAGGGCCCGATCCTGGAAGATGAAGCCATTGATATCGGGTTAGTCCGCGCGGCAATGGGCCAGCGCTGGTTTACCCTGACGCTGGACGGATTCGCCGCCCACGCGGGCACGACGCCGATGCACAGCCGCCGCGACGCACTGACCGCCTTCGCAGAGCTGGCGCTGAAGGTGGAAGAGATTGGCTACCGGCATGCGCCGGACGGACGCGCAACGATCGGTATGGCGAAGGTTACGCCAAACTCGCGCAACGTCGTGCCGTCTCGCGTGGAATGCAGCGTTGAGTTTCGCCATCCTATGCAGCAGGCGCTGGAAACCATGGAAGCGGCGCTGCATAAGGTGGCTGAAAGCCTCAGCCTGCGCGGCGTCGCGGCTGCCGTTGAGCGCATTTTCGACTACGCGCCCATCGCGTTTGACGCCGAATGTCTGGCGCGTTCAGAGAAGGCCGTGGCGGAACTGGGCTATTCGTCGAAACCGATGGTCTCCGGTGCGGGACATGACGCCTGCTATGTCAGCAAAATGGCGCCCGCCAGCATGATCTTTATCCCCTGCGTGAAAGGCATCAGCCATAACGAAGCGGAAAGGATCCTGCCAGATTGGGCGGAAAAAGGGGCGAACGTGTTATTGCATAGCGTCCTGTCCGCGGCCCTTGAGAGATAGAACGGTGCGAAAGCAGAGGACCTCTGCTTTCGCCAGAGTCTACACGGCAACGCGTCGGCTGATTTCGACAACCCGATCGCTGGGAAGGTGATAGTGGTTGATGACGTGCGTGCAGTTGCGCTTCATGAACGCAAAGATGTGCCGTTGCCAGGCCGCCATCCCTGCCTCACCCTCGCCTGCCACAATGGTTTCATGCCCGACATACCAGGTAACGTCATCCGTGGCGAAAAGCGCGTTAATCTCGCTGACACCCTGCAGCAAACGCGGGATGTCCGGATGTTCCATAAAGCCATACTGGGCCACGCCGTGCCAGTAGCCCGGCGCGCGCTGCTCTACCCTGATGCGTTGTTCTTCCCCCACGTAGGGCACATTCAGAATATCAATGGTAAGCGACAACACATCCTGCTGGAGCGCCCGGTTTCGCGCGACGTGCCAGCGCATGACCGGCGGGATATTGTTCTGTGTCCGGGTCAAAAAGACGGCGGAGCCCGCCACTCTGGGCACCGTTTTTTGCTGAAGCTGGGCAAAGAACGCATCCACGCTGACGCCCTTCTCGCCCACCGATGCGGATACCGCCTTAATGCCGCGGTGCCAGATCAGCATCACCGTACAAATAGCGGCGGCCATCAGCAGCGGAATATAGCCGCCCTCCAGGACCTTAATCAGATTGGCAAACAAGAAGGTGGCATCAATCACCAGAAAACAGAGGGCAATCACCGCGCTGCTGGCGAGGCTCCAGCGCCACACTTCGCGCATTGCCACAAACAGCAGCCCCGTGGTCATCAGCATGGTTAACGACACGGCAATGCCGTACGCGGCGGCGAGCTTATCGGAGGATTTAAAGAACACCACCAGCCCGATGGTCACCCCCATCAGCAGCCAGTTGATTATCCCGATATAAATCTGGCCGTAGCTTTCCGCCGCCGTCTGCTTGATGCGCAATCGGGGTAACCAGCCAAGCTGTATGGCCTGGCGCGTCATGGAAAAAGCGCCGGTAATAATCGCCTGACTGGCGATGACCGTCGCCAGCGCGGCAAGAATGATGAGCGGAACCTGCAGCACCGGCGGACAGAGCGTATAGAAAAGGTTTTGTTTGCTGTCGGCACCGGCCAGAATCAGCGCTGACTGGCCGGCATAGTTGAGCAGCAGCGAAGGAAAGACGATGCCGTACCAGGCAAGCCAGATGGGCTTTTTGCCAAAATGCCCCATGTCTGCATACAGGGCCTCGGCCCCCGTCACGCAGAGAAAAACGCCGCCCAGGACCAGGAAACTGGTGTACCCGTTCGAAAACAAAAACGCGATGCCGTACGCAGGGTTGAGGACCAGCAATACCGAGGGGTGTTGTACGATCCCCCGCACGCCCAGGGCAGCAATCGCCAAAAACCAAACCGCCATGACCGGGCCAAATATTTTCCCTATTCGCGCAGTGCCAAAAGGCTGAAGAAGAAACAGCCCCAGCAGAACCGCCACCGTCAGGGGTAATATGTACGGCTGAGATTCAGGAATGACCATCTCCAGCCCTTCAAGGGCAGAAAGCACGGAGATAGCCGGGGTTATCGCGCCGTCACCGTAAATTAAAGCGGCGCCGATAAGGGCGGAAAAAATAACCCAGCGCCCGCCTTTGCCTTTCTCCACCAGAAGCGACATTAAGGCCATGATGCCCCCCTCGCCATGATTATCAATTCGCATGGCAAAGGCGGCATATTTTATGGACGTTACCAGGATGAGTGTCCAGGTAATCAGGGAGAGCAGGCCCAGTATGACGCCGGGCGTAGGGTCATGCTCAGAGAGCGAAAGCACCGTGCGGAAGGTATAGAGCGGGCTGGTGCCGATATCACCAAAAACGACGCCCAGCGCGCCCCCTGCAAGCAGGGTTAACCGGGAGAGCGGTTGGGACGGTTCACTGCTGTGGCGAGGGCTCATATTTTCCAGCAAGAGTCAGATAATCCTTTAAAAAACATAGCCCATCTGCCCCACCCGCGCCAACCGCGCGCCCTGTATTACTGCGGCCTGGCCTTCGCCAGGCTGAACCAGATCCCCACTGCCAGCAACAGCAGCATTCCGCCCGCGCTGCCCAGCGCCACGCTGTGCGAGGTGATAAACGCGCTTTTCGCCGCCTCAATCACCGACTCCGCCAGCGTCGGGGTCAGATCCTGCGCCACCTTCATCGCCTCACCAATGGATGACGAGGCTTTATCTGCGAGCGAGGCGTTCAGCCCCTGCGGCAGGTCAATCGACGCCGAGAAGCTGCGGGTCAACAGCAGACCAAAGATGGCGATCCCCAGCCCGGCGCCCAGTTCATAGGACATGGTTTCAATGGCCCCCGCGGCGGCGGCTTTCTCTTTCGGCGCAGCGGCCATAATCGCCGAGGTCGAGGCCAGCAGCGCGCTGGCGGCGCTAAAGCCGAGCAGCACCATCAGGGCAGAAGCCAGCAGCTGCTGCGTGCTGAAATCAAGCATCGACAGGCCGATAAAGCTAACGGCGCTGAGCCCCATTCCGCCAGCCGCGACGATGCGTAGCCCTAATCGCCCCACCAGCACACCCGCGATCGGGCCGCTAAACCCGCTCGCCACCATCAGCGGCAGCATGAACATTCCCGCTTCAAACGGCGTAAAGCCATGAACAAACTGCAGCTCCTGGGCCATCAGCAGCTCAAACCCGACCAGGGCAATCATGGCGGTCATCGCCATCACCACGCCGCTCAAAATGATGCGATGGCAGAACAGACGCATGTCGATCATCGGCACGCGGGCGCGGAGCTGAATACGCACGAAGATAAACAGCAGCACCGAGCCGGTAACCAGCGCGGACGCGACCACCCACGGCGACAGTGCGCCTTTGAGGGCTGTTTTTGCGCTGTAGACCAGCAGCAAAATCGCCACTATCAGCATAATGGCATGGCTGATATTCAGCGGCTGCTCCGGGCGTCCCTGCTGAGGAGGCACAAAACGCGCCGCCAGCGAAACCACCACCAGCACGATCGGTACGTTGATTAAAAACACCGAGCCCCAGTAGAAATGCTCGAGCAGCATACCGCCAATCAGCGGGCCAAACGCCGCGCCACCGGACCCAACCGCGGCCCAGACGCCGAGCGCAATATTACGATCCCGCGCGTCGATAAACAGCGTACGGATCCCAGCCAGCGTGGCCGGAATAATCATCGCCGCGCCGATTGCCAGCGAGGCGCGCGCCGCAATCAGCCACCCTGCTGAAGGGGCAAACGCTGCCGCCAGCGACGACAGGCCAAACAGCGTGCTGCCAATCATGAGCAGTCGTTTAAAACCAATGCGGTCACCCAGGGCGCCCATCGGCAGCACCATTCCCGCCATGACCAGCGAGTAAATATCGATGATCCACAGCAATTCATTGCCGCTGGCGCCCAGCGTCATGCTCAATGTCGGCGCCGCCACGTGCAGCACCGTCGCGTCGATCGCCACCGGGATATACACCAGCACGATAATCACTAACGCTAACCACTGACGAAACATAAATTTCCTTTTGTTTTAAAACATGGACACATGTCCAGGATGCGATCCTACGTAAAGTTGAACGCATGTCCAGCTTTTTGTTACACTCGTTTCATTCCCATTGAGAGTGAGTAAACATGCGATATCTAAGCAAGGATGAACGGCGGGAAGCCATCTTACAGGCCGCCATGCGCGTGGCGCTGGCTGAAGGACTGGCTGCAATGACGGTACGCCGTATTGCCGCCGAGGCCGGAGTCGCCACCGGCCAGGTGCATCATCATTTTACGTCCGGCGGCGAGCTAAAATCGCTGGCCTTCGTACGGCTAATTCGCGAGCTGCTGGATGCGGATGTCGCGGGTAAACAGGCCGGCTGGCGGGAGCAGCTTCATGCCATGCTCGGCAGCGATGACGGCAGGTTTGAGCCCTATATTCGCCTGTGGCGTGAAGCGCAGATCCTGGCCAGCCGCGATGCCGACATCAAAGGTGCCTATGTGATGACCATGGAGATGTGGCACCAGGAAACGGTGGCGCTTATCAAAGCGGGAACGGAGGCCGGGGCATTAAAACCGGGCGATCGAGCGGAAAATATTGCCTGGCGCTTGATTGGTCTGGTGTGCGGTCTTGACGGAATGTATATCTTAAACATGCCCGAAATGGACGAAGCCGCCTTTAACAACCATCTTGATAAATTAATCACGCTCGAGTTGTTTTCTAGCCCGTCTCAGCAGTGATGTTGCCGGGTAGCGGCGACGTCTTACCCGGCCTGCGCATTATTTCCCGGCCTGAGGATGTGTATCAAAGCCCGCCATTACCGCCGTCAGCTCTGCCAGTGAAAATCCGTGTTTTGCTTCGTCAACGCCCAGCCCAAAGCGTTCCTGCATCAGCTGGTAAAGCGCCTCAGCATCCGGCAAATGGATCTGTTCTTCTACGTGACCGTTCTGCCAGTGGGTAAAGTTGAAGTTGGTTAGCGTCAGCTTGCCGCCGTCCGGCAGATGGCGACACATCAGCAGATGATGACGGAAATGCGACTGCGGCCAGTGCGCCGACCAGAAATTCCCCATCACGTAATCGCTGAAATACTGCGTCGTCAGGTCAAACTGGTACATCGACTGCCAGTGCTCGTGGTGACGGAACTGCAGCACCCAGTCGTTCCCCTCGCTCAGCAGACGATACAGCCCGTGCGGCGTCTCCTGTTCTTCATTAGCGAGCAGTCGAATCGGCGCCGTCAGCGTCTGGCCGCCAAACCCCACATCGGCAATCCAGCGCTCACCGTTAAGCTCAACCAGCAGCAGACGGTGCGTGCGCGGCGGCATTTGCGGCGGATTCGCTAATACCACGCGCCCCAGCACGCTACGCACCGTAAACCCGACTTCACGCAGGACGCGCTCGAACAGGCCGTTTTGCTCAAAGCAGTACCCTCCGCGACGTGCGGTGACCAGCTTGTCGACCAGACACCGATCGTCAAGCTGGATTTCGCGCGGCAGAACAACATCAATATTCTCAAAAGGGATCGCACAGTTGTGATGTAAATGCAGCGCGCGCAGGGTATCGATATCCACCCGCGTCGGTTGCGCCCAGCCGATGCGGGCAAAATAGGCGGTCAGAAATGGGGACATGCATCAGTTTCCTTTGATTGAGATGTTCTGTTTATAAACTAATTTTACGCATCCACTTTGATTTCCGTGCTTTTTCGTCATACTCATCGGTGTAGATGAGGAGATCCTATGAGCCACTTTCGCCCCGTTGAATTACGTCATGCCAGCCGTCTGCTGAACCACGGCCCAACTGTGCTTATCACCAGTCGGGATGAAAGCCTCGACAGACGCAACGTGATGGCCGCCGCATGGTCAATGCCCGTTGAGTTTGAACCGCCGCGCATCGCGATAGTCGTGGATAAAAGTACCTGGTCACGCGAGCTGATTGAGCGCAGCGGGAAGTTTGGCATCGTCATTCCCGGCGTGGCGGCGGCCAACTGGACATACGCGGTCGGTAGCGTCAGCGGGCGCGATGAAGACAAATTCAACTGCTACGGGATCCCGGTCGTGAATGGTCCTGAACTTGGCCTGCCGGTAATTGAAGAGAAATGTCTGGCGTGGATGGAGTGTCGGTTATTACCCGTGACCTCAGCGGCAGAAAAATACGATACCCTGTTTGGGGAAGTGGTTTCAGCGGCAGCCGATGAACGCGCGTTTATCGCCGGGCGCTGGCAGTTTGACGGGGATAAGCTGAATACGCTGCATCATCTTGGTGCCGGGACGTTTGTCGCGAGCGGGAAGATGGTGAAGGCGCTGGATTGAGAAAACCCTCCCCCTATTGGGAGAGGGTGACCTTACTACTTCGCACGTCGTGAAATAATCTCATCCGCAACATTCCGCGGGGCTTCCGCAAAATGATGGAACTCCATCGTATACGTCGCGCGTCCCTGGGACATCGAGCGCAATGTCGTGGCATAACCAAACATCTCTGCCAGCGGCACGTCAGCGCGAATAATCTGGCTTCCGTACTGCTCTGCCATCCCCTGCACCATGCCGCGGCGGGAGGAGAGATCGCCCATAATGTTACCGGCGTACTCTTCCGGCGTTTCCACCTCCACGTGCATGATCGGCTCGAGAATCACCGGATCCGCCCTGCGGGCGCCCTCTTTGAAGCCGAGGATCGCCGCCATGCGGAACGCCATCTCAGACGAGTCGACGTCGTGATACGAGCCAAACGTCAGCGTCGCTTTGACATCAACGACCGGATAGCCCGCCAGCACGCCGCTGTTCATCGCTTCCCGCAGCCCTTTCTCAACGGACGGGATATACTCGCGCGGCACCACGCCGCCCTTGGTGGCATCTTCAAATTTAAAGCCACTCCCGGGCTCCAGCGGCTCCAGGCTCAGCACCACATGGCCGTACTGCCCTTTACCGCCGGACTGACGAACAAATTTGCCTTCGATATCCTTCACCGTTTTACGCAGTGTTTCACGGTAGGTTACCTGTGGGCGGCCAATGTTCGCCTCAACGCCAAACTCGCGCTTCATGCGGTCGACGATGATCTCAAGGTGTAGCTCACCCATCCCGGAGATAATGGTCTGGCCGGACTCTTCGTCGGTATGCAAGCGGAAAGACGGATCTTCCGCCGCCAGACGCTGCAGCGCGATCCCCATTTTCTCCTGATCGCCTTTGGTTTTCGGCTCGATCGCCAGCGAGATAACCGGGTCCGGGAACTCCATGCGTTCAAGCGTGATCACGGCATTCGGATCGGTGAGCGTGTCGCCGGTAGTCACATCCTTCAGCCCAACGCAGGCCGCAATGTCTCCGGCGCGCAGTTCGTCCACCTCGTGGCGATCGTTGGCATGCATCAGCACGATACGCCCGATGCGCTCTTTCTTCCCTTTCACCGGGTTGTACACCGCGTCGCCTTTGCGCAGCACGCCAGAGTACACGCGGATAAAGGTCAGTTGACCGACGTACGGGTCGCTCATCAGCTTGAACGCCAGGGCCGAGAACGGCTCATCATCGCTTGGATGACGCTCCGCGTGCTGCCCTTTTTCATCCACGCCATCAATGGCAGGCACGTCCAGCGGCGATGGCATGAGCTCAATGACCGCATCGAGCATGCGCTGCACGCCTTTATTTTTGAACGCGCTGCCGCACAGCATCGGCTGAATTTCACCCGAGATGGTGCGAATACGCAGCCCTTTGATAATTTCCGCTTCCGTCAGGTCGCCGGTTTCCAGGTATTTGTCCATCAGCTCGTCGCTGGCTTCCGCCGCCGCAGAGACCATTTTTTCCCGCCATTCCTGGGCGGTACTGACCAAATCTTCCGGCACGGGCGCATAGGTGAACACCATGCCCTGCGACGCGTCGTCCCACAGAATGGTGCGCATCTTGATGAGATCCACCACGCCGGTGAAATGATCTTCTGCACCCACCGGGATGACAATCGGCACCGGATTGGCCTTCAGGCGCTCCTGCATCATCCGTACGACGCGGAAGAAATCGGCACCCGGACGGTCCATTTTGTTGACGAAGGCCAGACGCGGAACGTGATATTTATTGGCCTGACGCCAGACGGTTTCCGACTGCGGCTGCACGCCGCCCACGGAGTCATACACCATCACGGCGCCGTCGAGCACGCGCATGGAACGTTCCACCTCAATGGTGAAATCCACGTGCCCCGGGGTGTCAATGATGTTGATCCGGTGCGGCTCATAGCCTCTGTCCATACCCGGCCAGAAGCAGCTGACGGCCGCGGAGGTAATCGTGATCCCGCGCTCTTGCTCCTGCGCCATCCAGTCAGTGGTTGCCGCGCCATCGTGTACTTCACCCAGCTTGTGGCTCATCCCGGTGTAAAACAGGATGCGCTCAGTGGTGGTGGTTTTACCGGCATCGATATGCGCGGAGATACCGATGTTGCGATAACGTTCGAGAGGGATGGGTCGGGGCATGATATTTCCTTAGTCACTATGACTTGTCTGTGACGACCAGGATGGTCGTGCATTCGTTCGTTTGCTATAATAGTCCTATTGTACGAGTATTATCGAACTATTTTTTAACGGTTGACCTATTGTTGATATAGCTCAATCTGACGCCAAACGCAGGAAAACGATGATCCCAAACCACCCTGAAACTGAACAAATACTGCTGGAAAATGTGCTGTTTGCCCTCGGCAATCCGCTCCGGCTTGCGATCATTCGCCGTCTGGCCGATGGCAGCGAACTCAGCTGTAACGCGCTGCGCCCGGAGGATGTGGTGAAATCGACAATGACCCACCACTGGCGCGTACTGCGCGACAGCGGCGTTATCTGGCAGCGCCCGCAGGGGCGGGAGAACATGATTTCGTTGCGAAGAGAGGATCTGGATGCCCGTTTTCCAGGGCTGATGGAGATACTTTTACAAGCCAAATCATAAGGATATACCTATTACCTCCTGAAAAATGCCCCGTAAAGATGTAAGGGGCATAATGTCAGCAGAGGGGTTTATCTTACGTGCATACGATATTCAATCATTCCACTTTTCTTCGCAATCCAGTCGTACAATCGTTGCCCGCGATAGTTGGCTTCATGCGTATGCCAGTAAAGATGACTGGCATGATGTTTTCTGGCTTCTCTCTGAACATATTCTATTAACTGTTTGCCAATGTGTTTGCCCCTTACGGCTTCGCAGACGTATAAATCTTCGAGGTAGCAGTAATCGCTCTCAGCCCATGTCGAACGGTGAAAAAGATAATGCGCAAAACCTACTACGTCTCCATTACATCGTGCCACCACGCAGAATAGCGGCTCAACGGGGCTGAAAAATCGTTGCCAGGTTCGTTCAGTAATGGTCCCGGACAGATCGACGTTGTAAAACGCCTGATATTTTCCCCATAGCGGCATCCAGCTTTCAAAATCACGTTCTTTAACTGCCTCAATTATCACGCTTGTATTATTCATATTGCCTCTTTGCTCACCCGTTTATTCGTTTCAGGAAGAGTGTATTCGCTGAATGGCACGTTTTGCCCCGCCAATTCTCGGCATCAAGGCAGACCAATTTTTCATCCTGCTGCGTGCACTATTGCTTTAGAATCAAGAGATACAGAGGGAAAGTGGACAACGTAATGTTTAAGCACGCGCAGCTAGAAACGGTTAAGGCATGGATTAACGACCCCGCTAACGGATCGCTACCGCTTCATGAAAGGATCCAGAGAGCAATACGGACGCTGATACTGGAAGGGGTATTATCCCACGGAAAGACCCTTCCTGCTTCACGCGCGCTGGCGGCTTCTCTCTGCGTTTCACGGGACACAATTGAAGCGGCCTACTCCAGCCTGCATGCCGAAGGTTTTATTGAGAGACAAACAGGCAGAGGGAGCTTCGTCTCTTCCAGCGCGCGTTTTTTAAAACCCCGTCCTCGACAGCATCAGCCAACCGCTGAGATACGAAAAGCAAAACTCAGCGTCCGGGGAAAGACCGTTTATGAAAGCGGCGGGATCCGCGAGTTTTCTTCACCTCGCCCCCTTGCGCCCGGCATTCCTGAAACCCGCATGTTTCCCCTTCCGATCTGGGAGCGTCTTCAGCGACAGGTACTGAAGGAGTTTCAGCACCAGGCGTTAGAGCAAAGTCCACCCCAGGGTATAGAGCGCCTGCGACGGGCAATTGCGGAATATGTCAACCTTGAGCGCGGAACGCGTGCGAGGGCAGAACAGGTCATCGTTCTGACAAGTTCTCAACAGGCGCTTGCGCTCTGTTCCCACGTGCTGATGGACGCCGGGGATGGCATTGCCATTGAAGATCCCTCCTATCAAGGGGCACACAAAGCATTCAACGCTGCAGGGCTTCGCTGTATTCCGGTTCCTCTTGATGAAAAAGGCATCTCGGTTGACGGGCTTAATTCTCTGACCGAGCCTGCCAGGGCGATCTACCTTACGCCTTCTCATCAGTACCCCACCGGGGTGACGCTCTCTCTTGACCGACGACTGGCAATTGTTAAATGGGCAAACCGTTACGGAGCCTGGATTATTGAGGATGACTATGACAGCGAGTTTCACTACGAAGGTAAGCCTATGGCCAGTCTTCAGGGGCTTGATACGTATAACCGGACAATTTATATCGGCACGTTCACCAAGTCTCTGTTCCCTGGGCTACGTATTGCCTACATGATCGTTCCCTCAGAATTGACAGAGCCCTTTACCATGGCGAGGACGTTAATGGATGGTCACACCGCCTCAATAACCCAGCTGACGCTGGCTAAATTTCTGGAGGGAGGCCATTTTGGCGCCTATGTTCGTAAGATGCGGAGTATTTATGTTGCTCGTCGCGACACGCTGGCAAGCATGATGGACGAATATCTCTCCGAATATGTTACCTGTGAAACGCCTGCGGGGGGAATGCAAATGCCTTGTCACCTGAAGCACGGCATATCCGAGAAAGAAATAGCCACCGCCGCCCGACGCGCGGGTGTTGATATACTTGGTCTTACCAATTTATATGCAGGTCCCCACGCGTCCACCGGTTTTTTGATGGGATTTGCTGCTTACACGGAAAGGGAAATAGAAGACGCTGTAAAAAAACTGGCCGCAATTTTCCGTCATGTTTGATGCCGTCGACCGGTCAGCGGCGAATACTCATTCCGGGCGAGCAAGGCTATAAACAGGGATCCGCCGGGTTGTTTTGGTGAGCGTATCAAACACCTCGGCGTCGGACGTCACGATCCTCATCCCCGTTTTGCGTAATCTCTGCACATCGGCCGCGATGCGCTGAATGCCAAACCAGAAAAGCCCGTCGAGTGCCGTCACCGACAGCCCGTTTTCCAGCGCCAGCCTGAGGCGTTCCTTCGGGGCTTTAACCTGCTGGGCAATTTGCCGGTAAGGCAGTTCATTGCATCCTGTCGCGTCACTGCGCTGGATACGCGTTTTCAGCTGATAGGTAAATTCGTCAGGTATTCCGTCGAGATCTCTTTTCAGGCTATAGACGCAGCCAAAGCGCTTGCCGTTAAACAGAACATTTTTCTGACTGAGCTGAAGCTCTTTTCTGACAATGTCTATCAGCTGGGGCGCACGGGTAAGGAGCAGCCTGAAGGGCAGCTCGAAGCTGGTGACGTAATCCACATTGAGCAACGCGAGACGCAGCCGCTCCTCTGCACCGGACTGTTGCTCACGACACTCCTCCATCACCTCTGCCCACTGGCGCGTCAGGCGCTCCGGCTCGGCGGCTTCGGTAAGGAGATATTTTTCAATCTGATAATCAACTCTTCCGGTCATCGTGTGGTATCCCGTCGCTGTGGGTGCGGTAATTCTATACAGCGCGGTGAGTTTTATAAAGGACTGAACCGCAGCGGCACCCTGAAAATGTCGTTGCGATTCAGCATCCTGACGTTTCGGATCAGTGCGCCATAATCCAGCCCATCAGCAGCGTGGCGAAAATCACCGTCGACGCGCCGCCGATGCGGGTGGCGATCTGCGCGAACGGCATCAGCGACATCCGGTTAGACGCGGACAAAATGGCCACGTCCCCCGTTCCGCCCAGCCCGCTGTGGCAGCAGGTCACAATGGCCGCTTCCACAGGATACATATTCAGACGCGACGCGATAAAGTAGCCGCTCAGCGCCATCGCAATCACGACCGAACCGCATACCACCACGTATCCCACCGAGAAGACCGACACCACGCTCTCAAGCGGCACGTATAACATTCCGAGGCCGATCATCAGCGGCCAGACCAGCGCAGCCGAGACGAATTTATAGCAGCTGTGCGCGCCCTGCTCCATTGAGGCCGGGATCACCCTGAAGTATTTACACAGAACGGCAATCAGGATCATCAGCACCGGGCCGGGAATATGTACCAGTTTTTCAAACAATCCGCCGACGATGAAAAACGCGCACACCATCAGCAATCCGCCCCCCATCAGATGAAAATCCGTCTGCTGTGTGCTTTGCGCCCCGGCAAAAAGGCTGGCGTCGTCTTTACTCCGCGTAAGCATGCCATTTCCCGAAAGCGCAGGGCGTTTCGCGCCGAGACGCGCCAGCGAGCCCGCACAAATAATGGCAAAGATATTCCCGACGACCGCAGCGGGTGCCAGCTGCGCAACGTAGACGTCCGGCGTTTGCCCCAGTATTGCCGAATAGGCCAGGGACAGCGGCAAAATCCCCTCGCCAATCCCGCCGCCGATGATGGGCACAATGATGAAGAAGAAGGTGTGGTAAGGCGTATAACCAAACAGTGAGCCCACAATGAGGCCGCTCAGCACGGCCATGCATGTTCCGGCCACCAGCGGAACAAACATGCGCATCATCCCCTGGATCAGCAGCACCCGGTTCATCCCCAGAATGCTGCCGACCACCAGGCAGGCGATGACGAAATAGAGCAGATTCGCCTCTTTCATCAGCAGATGCACGGTATCAAGGGTATGTTTCCCGAATACGCCAAAATAGACCAGCACGGAGGGGACCATCAGGCACAGGATCGCCGGGCCGCCGATATCTTTCAGCACCGGGATTTGACGCCCTACTTTGGCAAACGCGAAGCCGAGGGTCATGATGACCGCGAGTCCACCAATCATATTTTTTGGCAGCAGCCCTGCCCAGGCGGACGTCGCCACAATCGCGGCAATCCCGACGAACAGCATCAACGGGACCGTGCCCACCTCGGTATTGTTGAGCCCAAAGGCAAAACGCGAGGTCGACAGTTCAGAAGTCGGTACAGGATTATCTTTCATATAATCACCTGAATTTGTGTTCGGATAAACAGAGAAAGGAATAACTGAAACTATTCCTGATACGAATAAATGTTCTTAAATATAAATAAAGACTTAGATGGCCTTTTCTAAAAACAGGCTCAACATGAAATTAGCACGGGCCTGCCGGGAGAAATGTGAACAATTCGGCTCTTTGCTTTTAAATAACTTAATTCAGCATTAAGTAACTAAAGTTATTTATGGCGACCGTTGTCGCTTTCTTGCGTCTTATCAATATTTGACGCAAGTATTAGTTATCCAACTAATGCAATCTTTTTGAAATTAATAAAACCAGAGAGAGTGTGACCCTTGTCACTCCTGCCCTGCTTTCTAAGCGCTAGATTAGCGCTGCAATAAAACACATAAAATACCCTACAGGAAATACTATGCCTTCATTACTATTACAGTCACTGTTTCCGCTCGTCTTTATAATGTTACTTGGATGGCTAAGTGGAAAGCTGGGATATTCCCGGCGAGAAGATGCAAACGTCATGGCAACCGTGGTGATTCGTTTCGCCCTTCCTTTCCATCTTTTTATCGGTGCACTGCATACCGACCCGAATAAAATTAAGAACCTGACCTTTATGGCCGTTTTAGTTGTCGGGTTAATGGGGTCGTATTTACTGACGCTATTTATTTCGCGCTACGTTTTCCGCCACGATATCAAAACCAGCGCCATTCAGTCTCTGGTTTGCGCCTTTCCGGATATGGCCTACTTTGGCGCACCGGTCCTGGCGGTATTGATTGGGCCGGAAGGATTTATCGGCGTGCTGATTGGCAATATTATTACCAGCGTTATCATGATCCCTCTGACTATCGTCCTGATTCGTATGGGTGATAAAAACGGTCAAGATGGCCTGGAGGCACTGCACCCGGGCGCGATGATCGTGCAAAACCTCATCAAGGCGGCACGCAATCCTATCGTCTGGATCCCGGTCTCCGGCGTCTTACTCAGCCTGGCCGGCGTGCAGATACCGTCCATTCTCAGCATGCCTATCGAAATGGTTGGCAAAGTTTCAGGCGGACTATCCCTGTTTGCCCTCGGCCTGCTGTTTTACGGTGAGCGTCCAAAACTGAACGTGCAGACGTTTACCAACATCAGTATTAAAAACCTTATTCAGCCGGCAATGATGGCCGCCGCAGGGATCGCCTTTGGCCTGAGCCACACCTTACTGCAGCAGGTCGTCATTATTGGCGCAACGCCTTCCGCGATTGCCGCAGGGATGTTTGCTTTACGCAGCGATACCTATATTGATACCGCATCCTCTTCCATATTAATTGGCACTGCCGTCGGGGTCGTGACCGAAGGCATTATGATCTATTTCATCTCTTAATCTGCTTTAAATAAAAAATTCAGGAGTTAACCATGTCCCGGAAAGAAGTTCTGTACACCCCCTATAACGGGGCCGTATTGCTGGAAAATCCGTTGCTAAATAAAGGACTCGCATTTATTAAAGAAGAGCGTGACAATTTTAATCTGCATGGGTTATTGCCGCACAACGTTGAAACCATTGAAGAACAAACCGAGCGCGCCTGGGTGCAGTTCTGCCATTTTAAAAACGATATTTCGCGTCATGTTTACCTGCGAAATATTCAGGACACCAATGAAACGCTCTTTTATAACCTCCTGCGTTCGCATCTCAAAGAGACGTTACCGATTATCTATACCCCGACGGTCGGTGAAGCCTGCGAGCATTTCTCCACGATTTATCGACGCGCGCGCGGCCTGTTTATTTCATGGCCGAATCGCCATCGTATTGATGAGATGCTGCAAAGCTTTTCGCGCAACGACGTTCGCGTGATTGTGGTGACGGACGGGGAACGTATTTTAGGGCTTGGCGATCAGGGTATCGGCGGAATGGGTATCCCAATTGGTAAGCTGTCGCTGTATACCGCCTGCGGAGGGATCCATCCGGCCTCTACCCTGCCGATAATGCTGGATGTCGGCACCAATAATCAGCAACACCTCGACGACCCGATGTACATGGGCTGGCGCCACCCGCGCATCAGCGACGACCAGTACGCTGAGTTTATGGATATGTTTGTCAGCACCGTTAAAGCGCGCTGGCCCAATGTGCTCCTGCAATTTGAAGACTTTGCGCAGAAAAACGCCACCAGGCTGCTTCAGCGCTACCGCGACCAGCTGTGCTGCTTCAATGATGATATCCAGGGCACGGCCGCCGTCACCGCCGGTACGCTGATGGCGGCGGCCCATACGGCGGGCACGCGCATTCGCGACCAGCGCGTGGTCTTCCTGGGCAGCGGCTCTGCCGGATGCGGGATAGCTGAAAAAATTGTGGCGCTGATGGTGGATGACGGCCTGACCGAGCCGGAAGCGCGCAGCCGGATCTTTATGGTCGATCGCTTCGGCCTGCTGACCGACGACATGACCAACCTGCTCGATTTCCAGAAAAACCTGCTTACCGCGCGCGACGCCGTATGCAGCTGGCAGGTTGACGCGAAGAACATTTCCCTGCTGGACGTGGTGAAGAACGCGCATCCCACGGTGATGATCGGCGTTTCGGGCCAGCCGGGGCTGTTCAGCGAAGAGATTGTCAAAGAGATGCATCGCCACTGTCCGCGCCCGATCATCATGCCGCTCTCGAACCCGACCTCGCGGGCGGAAGCCCAGCCGCAGGATCTTATCGCCTGGACCCAGGGTGCCGCGCTGGTGGCCACCGGCAGCCCATTCGCCCCGGTATTCTGGGAGAATAAACACTACGAGATCGCCCAGTGTAACAACGCCTATATTTTCCCGGGCCTGGGGCTGGGCGTGCTGGCCTGCAACGCGCGCCGGGTGACGGAAGAGATGCTGATGGCAGCAAGCCGCAGCCTGGCCGCGCAGTCTCCGCTGGTCACCACGGAAAAAGGCGGATTGCTGCCGCCGGTAGATCAGATTGAAACGGTTTCACGCCAGATTGCCGTCGCCGTCGCCCGGGCCGCGATTGAACAGGGCGTGGCTCCGGCGATAGATGATGAGACGCTGATGGCGCGTATTGAGAAGACCTGGTGGCAGGCGGACTATGCGCCGTACCGCAGGTCTGCGCTGTAAGCCTCGATCCAGCCCTCACTGCACGGTGAGGGCTGGATTGCTGCCTTAGTGCTGGACGCCCGACCGGTCGGAAAGATCGGCGGCGGACAGGATATCACCCCGTGGTGCCACGCTCTTGCGGCGGGCATACCGGTCAGGCTGACCTTCAGGACGCGTTTTGAAGCGCCGGTGCAGCCACATATACTGTTCTGGCGCCATCCGTACCGCCTGCTCAATCGCCCTGTTCATCTGCGTCGCAACAAATTCTTTATCGCCCCCCTGCAGCGCCTCGCTGATATCCTCCAGAATAATCAGTTCGTAGCCGGTACCGTCCGCCCTGCGGCGCGGCACAAAGGGAATGACGGCTGGCTTAGCGCTTTTGACCAGCATATAGCTTCCAGCGGTCGTGGCGGCATCCGCAACCGCAAAGAACGGCACAAAGACGCTATTGGTTTTGCCATAGTCATGGTCCGGGGCGTACCACAAAATTTCATTCTGCTTCAGCGAGCGGATCATGCCCTTTAAATCATGACGATCGAGCATGGTTTTATTGGAGCGCAGGCGCCCGCGCGTCTGAAGCCAGTCCAGCAGCGCGTTATTATTCGGACGATACACCCCAATGCCGGGGTTGAGCATGCCAAAGATCCGCGCGCCCAGCTCAAGGGTGAGAAAATGCATGCCAACGAGCACCACGCCATTTCCCTTTGCCCGCGCCTTTTCCATGTGCTCATAACCCGTCACGGTAAAGCATTTCTTCACCCGCCACGCAGGCCAGAACCATGCCATCCCGGTTTCGATTACCCCCATTCCTACCGATTCAAAATTACGCTGCAGCAGTGACTCTCGCTCCGCCTTTTTCATCTCCGGAAAACAGAGTTCCAGGTTGCGGCGGGCAATCTCAACCCGGCGCGGAAGCAGGCGCATCGCCAGCCGTCCAAGGCCGTGGCCGATTCGGAACAGCAGCGGATAAGGGAGCAGCATGATGAGCCACAGCGCGGCGATACCAGCCCAGCTTAGCCAGTAACGAGGGTGAAGAAAGGCGAGTGAAAAACGGGGTAATTTTGTCATGAGAAAATTATCCTTTAGCGTGTCTGTCCTTAACTGATTCGGTTTGAGATCTTTCCTAAGGATTGATGGGCTGTCAGCCAGAAACGTAAAGTGTAACGGATAAGATAAAACGCATTTTTATCGATTTTTGCGAAAAAGCGGGAAGACGAGACGGGAAAAACCGGGGAGGAGAATTCCCCCCGGCAATTGCGCTTACATTGAATAGCCTGGCTTTTTGATTAATTCGTCCAGCTTCGGTCCTATTTCGGTATCCCAGACCTGCTCTTTCCAGTCCTCCTGGTTCACCTGATTCAACGCAACGGACACCGAGCTGTCTTTGCTGTTGAAATGGCGAATAATGACCTCAGCAATATCCTCGGCCAGTGCGGTTTTTTGTTCGTCGTTCAAATCGCGGGGAAAACATTTGATATCTACGTGTGGCATATGCAGGCTTCCAGTTGTGAGTCAGGGCTCCACGTTATCAGATAATACCGTTGGCCTTTAACACCTTGTGCAGTTCCGGCAGCTGACATACGGTATCTGCGATGGCCGTCAGTTTCGGCGTATTGGTTGCAAACCAGTCATGGCGTGGCCCCCAGGTGCGCGCCACCGCGATATACACGTCCAGCAGCGTCAGCCGTTCCCCCAGCGCAAACGGGGTGGCCTTGAGCTGAGTTTCGAACCACAAATAGAGGGACTTCCGGTATTCGATGCAGTTTTTCTGCAGCTGTTCAGGCGCGTCCGGCGCCCAGCGTTCGGGATAGTCCGCATACGTAAACGTGGGATAGACGTTGGCCACAAACCAGATCAGCAGGCGCTGAAACTGCTGGCGTTCGGCCTGCCCCACGGGCGGCGCAAGATCGGGACATCTGTCGAGCACCATCAGGGCAATCGCCGCCGTTTCGGTCATGATGGCGCCATTTTCCAGCTCCAGCGTGGGTACCTGACACAGCGGGTTGAGCTTTTGCAGCAGCTCACGCTGCGGGCCGGGCTGGTCAAACCCGTCCACGTTGATAAATTGATAAGGGATATCAGCCAGGGTTAGCATCACTTCACCGATTGCCGAGCCCCAGCCGGGTACGCCATAGAGTTTAATCATGTTGCCTCCGCAGGGATGAAAACCCTAAGTGTATACCCGTCATACTTCAAGTTGCAGGTGCGTTGGCTGCACTCACTCACCCCAGTCACGTACTTGTGTACGCTCCCGGGGATTCGTTCCCTTGCCGCCTTCCTGCAACTCGAATTATTTTGGGTATAGAGCACCATTAGTAGGTTATCCCAGGCGGGTTGACCTCCGACTGCGCCACCGCTTCGCCCTGCTCGCCCCAGCGCGCCAGCACCTTCTGGTAATCTCCGCGCTTAATCGCGCCGTCCAGCGCGGCCTGCAGCGCGTACACCAGCTCATTGCCCTTTTTGGTGGTGGTGGCGACATAGGCTTTTTTCGGCCCTAAACCGACCACGCGGGTTTTACCCGTGAGCGCCGCTTTGTAGGCTGAAACCGACTGCGGGCCAAAGAACACATCCGCCCTGCCGGACTGAATATAGAGATTGCCCGAGGCATCGTCGTGGAGATAGACCGGCAGCGCAGGCGCCCGCCCTGCCTTTTTGTTCTCTTCGTTCCAGCCCAGCAGAATGCGCTCCTGATTCGTACCAGAGCCGACGATCACCTTTTTCCCGGCCAGATCTTCCGCGCTTTTGATTGACTGAATCTCGCTGGTGGATTTCACCGAAAACGCCAGCGAATCGACGCGGTAGGTCGCAAAATCAAATTTCTCTTTACGCTGTTCGGTCACCGCAATGTTCACCAGCGCCACGTCGTAGCGCCCGGAGGCGATCCCGAGCGGCCAGTCTTCCCACGCCGTCGGCACCAGCTTCAGCTTTAGCCCCAGGCTGCCCGCCAGCAGGCGGGCGATATCCGGGTCGCTGCCAATGCGCGTGCGGTTATCGCTGGCCAGCAGCGCCAGCGGCGGAGAATTCAGCGCCGAAACGGCGACCGTCAGCGTACCCGGCTCAACGAATTTGTAATTGGCGGGGATCTTCCCCACGGCCTGACGATCCACCGTCACCGGCAGCGGCTGCTCGTTGGCTTTCAAATCAATGCTGGCGTGGCTCGCCGTCGTGAAGACCAGCCCCGCCAGAAGTCCATATTTCATTGGCACTCCTTACAAGACTTTGGAGAGAAACTGGCACGTTCGCGCATGTGACGGACGGTTTAATACCTCGTCACTGCTTCCCTGCTCGACAATTTTCCCGTCGACCATAAACACCACCTGATCCGCCACCTCCCGGGCAAAGCCGATCTCGTGGGTAACCACCACCAGCGTGGTGCCGGACCGGGCCAGCTTTTTGATCACGTCCAGCACTTCCCCCACCAGCTCCGGATCCAGCGCCGAGGTGGGCTCATCAAACAGCATCACGCGGGGACGCAGCGCAAGCGCGCGGGCAATGGCAATACGCTGCTGCTGCCCGCCGGAGAGATGACGAGACCAGGCATCGGCTTTGTCCCGCAGCCCGACCACATCCAGCAGGCTGTACGCCCTTTCCACCGCCTCTTTTTTGCTGAGCTTTTTATGCGCGATGGGCGCCTCAATCAGGTTTTCCAGCACCGTGAGGTGCGGAAAGAGATTGAAGTTCTGAAACACGTAGCCCACGTTGACGCGCTGCTTGAGGATCTCCTTCTCCTTCAGCTCATACAGCCTGTCGCCCTGACGACGGTAGCCAATGTAGTCTCCGTCGATCTGAATAAAACCTTCATCGACGCGCTCCAGGTGATTAATGGTGCGCAGCAGCGTCGATTTACCGGAGCCGGACGGCCCGAGGATCACCGTCACGGACCCGGGCGGGATCTCCAGCGAAACGTTGTCGAGCGCCTTATGGCGACCGAAATACTTGCTGACGCCGGTAATCGAAATATGTCCTTCAGGAGAGGCTTGCATGGACGGGCTCCTGTGCTGGCGTGGTGGTGACAGAACGGGTGCGACGGACGGCACGGTTCTGGTTAACGGCAGAGCGGCGTTCGCTGCGGGCAAGCGCGCGCTCGACGCCATACTGGATAGCGGACAGGACGGTGGTGATCGCCAGATACCAGGCGGCACCGACCATCAGCAGCGGGATCACCTCCTGCGTGCGGTTGTAGATCATCTGGATGGTATAGAACAGCTCCGGCATCGCCAGGACGTACACCATCGCCGTGCCCTTGGCGAGGCTGATGATTTCATTGAACCCCGACGGCAGAATGGTGCGCAGCGCCTGAGGCAAAATGATGCGCACCGTGCGTCGCCAGGCCGGCAGACCGAGCGCGGCGGCGGCCTCATACTGGCCGTGATCGACCCCGAGGAATCCGCCGCGAACGATCTCGGCGGTATAGGCGCTCTGCACCAGGGTGAGCCCCACCACGGCGGTAGAAAACTGACCCAGCACGTTGATGGTTTCAAAGCTGCCCCAGGTGATGCCGGTGAACGGCACGCCGAGCGAAAGCGTGTCGTAGAGATAGGAGAAGTTGTAGAGAATGATCAGCACCACGATCAGCGGCAGCGACCGAAACAGCCAGATATAGGCCCACGCCAGGCTGCTCAGCAGCCAGGATGAAGAGAGTCTCGCCAGCGCCAGCATGCCGCCAAGCACCACGCTCAGCGCGGTGCCGATCAGCGTCAGCAGCAGGGTCTGCCCGACACCTTCGAGGATCACCGGGTCAAAGAACCAGCGGGCAAACACCGCCCACTCCCAGCGCGGGTTAAAGGCCACGGACTGAATCACGACCGCCAGGACAAACAGCGCCACCGCGGCGCCGACGGCCCGCAGCGGATAACGCGCCGGGACCACCTTAATGGTTTCAACGTTGCTCATCGTCGTTCCTCATGCGGTTTTACTGAACGCTTCGCGTACCAGCGTTTTGGTGAAGCGCAGCCGGCCGTCAAACGGCGGCTGGCTGTACTCTTCCGGATCGCGGTTCAGATCGAACTGCGCCTGATAGCCCTGGCTGAGATAGAGCCGTACCGCTTCCGGCTGGCGAAAACCGGTTGTCAGGTAAATTTGGCTGTATCCTGCCAGCACCGCCCTGCGCTCAAGCTCCTGCACCACGCGCCCGGCAAGCCCCTGCTGACGCAGGGTTTTGTCCGTCCAGATGCGTTTGATTTCCGCAGTGCGTTCGTCGAAAGGTTTGTACGCGCCGGTGGCGATAATCTTCCCGTCGCGCTCCAGTACGATAAACAGCCCCTGCGGTGCTAAATACCACTCTGTAAGCTCAACTTCCGCGTCTTTGGAGAAGTAGTCCCCGTAGCGGGCGGCATATTCACCGAACAGCCCCTCGATGATGGGCTGAAGCTCGGCGTCTTCCGGTGAAACATCACGAAATCGTTCGCTCATCACGCCTCCTTAATCGCCCAGGCCAGCCGGGTTCACTTCTGACTGAGGAATACGCTCAACGCCTTCCCCCCAGCGGTTCAGCACTTTGTCGTAGTCGCCGTTTTTGATCACGCCGTTCAGCGCGGTTTGCACCGGCTCAACCAGCCCGCTGCCTTTCTTCAGCGTGACCGCGATGTGCGCCGCCTTCGGCCAGCCGCCGTCGACGCTACCCACCAGTTTGGTTTTCCCGTTCAGCGCCGCTTTCCAGGCGCCAATCACGTTCGGGCCAAAGTAGGCATCCGCGCGCCCGGACTGCAGGGCCAGCGTTTGTGCCGCATCGTCTTTGGTGTAGATCGGGGTAAAGGGCTTCAGCCCCTTCTTCAGGTTTTCGGCATTCCAGGCCAGCAGAATGGCCTCCTGGTTGGTGCCGGAGCCGACGATAATCCGCAGCCCGGCGATGTCTTCTGCCTTCTGCAGCGACTTGATCGGGCTGGTTGATTTCACGTAGAACCCGAGGGAATCTTTGCGGTAGGTGGCAAAGTCAAACTTCTCTTTACGCTCTTTGGTGACGGTGATGTTGCTGATAGCCGCATCATATTTCCCGGAAGCCACGCCCAGCGGCCAGTCTTCCCAGGAGGTTGGCACCACGTTCAGCTCCAGCCCGAGGCTGTCAGCGACCAGACGGGCGACGTCAACCTCGCTTCCCAGCAGCGTTTTGTTGTCGTCGGAAAACACCGTCAGCGGCGGTTGATTGAGGCCCGCCACCGCCACGGTAAATTTCCCCGGCACGGCAAAGCGATAGTCTTTCGGCAGCTGTGCCACCGCCTCGCTGTTTTTGACGGTATTAACCGGCGTTTTATTGGCCTCGATGCTCACGCCGGTGCCGTTAATATTCACATTCTCTGCCCAGACGGCAGGGGTAAAGGCCAGCGCGAGCGCCAGAATAAGCGTTGTTTTCTGCATAGCGGGGTTCTCTTTTATTGTTGTGTGTATTGGTTTTTAGGTTCGTCTAAGCCGAGGCTTTCGCGCAGCGTGATGCCCGGGTAGTCGGTACGGAACAGGCCGCGCGCCTGTAAAACAGGCACCACCTGGTCAACAAAGCGCGGGAAGGTGTCCGGCGTGCCGCCCTGAATGATGAAGCCGTCTGCGGCATAGCCTTCAAACCAGGCCTGCAGGCCGTCGGCCACCTCTTCCGGCGTACCGGAAAAGCGCGGTCGCGGCGAGGCGGCTTCCAGCGCCACCTGACGCAGGGTTAAGCTGCGCTCGCGGGCGTTACGCTTAATTTCATCAGTGGTGCTGCGGAAGCTGTTTTTGCCTAAGTCGCCGATATCCGGGAACGGCTCGTCGAGCGGGTACTGGCTGAAATCGTGATGTTCGAAATAGCGTCCGAGGTAGTTGAGGGCATCGTTAATCGACACCAGCGCCGCCGTGGTTTGATACTGGTTTTCCACGTCATCGGCGTCTTTACCCACAATCACGCTGACGCCCTGGAAAATATGTAAATCTGACGCGCGGCGTCCGTTACTTTCCAGCTGCTGCTTCACGTCGCGATAAAAGGCTTTTGCCTCATCGAGGGTCTCGTGATGGGTAAAAATGGCGTCGGCATGTTTCGCCGCCAGCTTTTTCCCGTCGTCCGACGCGCCTGCCTGAAAAACGATCGGCCGCCCCTGCGGCGTTCGACCAATATTCAGCGGCCCGGCGACCTGGAAGAAATCACCGTGGTGGTCCAGGGTATGCAATTTGGCCGGGTCAAAAAACTGACCGCTCTTTTTGTTGCGCACAAAGGCATCGCCTTCCCAGGAATCCCATAGCCCTTTCACCACGTCGAGATATTCATCCGCAATGCGATAGCGCAGCGCGTGCTCGGGATGTTTTTCACGGGAAAAGTTCTTCGCTGACCCTTCCAGCGGCGAAGTCACCACGTTCCAGCCCGCGCGACCGTTGCTGAGGTGGTCGAGGCTGGCGAACTGGCGCGCCGTGGTGAAGGGCTCGCTGTAGGAGGTGGATAAGGTTCCCACCAGCCCCAGGCGCGAGGTGATGCTGGCGAGAGCGGATAACACCGTCAGCGGTTCAAAGCGGTTTAAAAAATGCGGGATCGATTTCTCGTTGATATAGAGACCGTCGGCAACGAATAAAAAATCGAGTTTGCCCTCCTCCGCCTTTAACGCCGTCGCTTTGACGAAATCAAAATTGATGCTTGCATCGGCGACGGCATCAGGGTGACGCCAGGCGGACATATTTCCCGATGCACCATGCAAAATGGTCCCGAGCCGCAGTTGACGATGTGCAGACATATTCACCTCTTCAGAATTAAACGTGTTGCAGGGCTTTTTCCGCAAGCTGTGCAAAATAGCGGGCAGCGGGCTCAATTAATGCCTCATCCGGATTGAATGCCGGATGGTGTAAACCGTACGGGCTGTTGCTGCCGATGCTGACAAACGCCCCCGGGATCTGCTGCAGATAGACCGCGAAATCTTCCCCGCCCATATGCAGCTCGGCGTGCCGGGTTTCGTAGCCTGCTTCTCTGGCGACCGAGGTGGCGAAATCGGCCCAGCGCTCGTCGTTCACCAGCGCGGTGGGCCCGGCATACCAGGTGATATCAATCTGCGCGCTAAAGGCGCTGGCAAACCCGGCGGCGATTTCGCCCACGCGGGCTTTCACGTTCTGCTGCACTTCCGTGCGATGGGTGCGCAGCGTGCCTTCCAGCTCGACGCTTTCCGGCAGCACGTTCCAGGTGTTACCGCCTGCAATGCGAGTCACGCTCAGCACCACCGAATCCAGCGTATTGACGTTGCGGCTGGCGACGCTTTGCAGCGCCGTCACCAGCTGGCTCGCCAGCACGATGGCGTCATTACCTTCGTGCGGACGTGCGGCGTGCGCGCCCTTACCGGTAATGCGGATCACGAAGCGATCGACGTTGGCATAAAACGGCCCGCCGCGGGTAGCGAACTCACCGACCGGCAGACCGGGCTCGTTATGCATGCCGAAGATGGCGCTGACGTCGCGCAGGGCACCGGCCCGCACCATGCTTCTCGCACCGCCAAAGTTCTCTTCGGCAGGCTGAAACAGGATCCGCACCCGGCCGTTAAGCGACGCTTCCCGCTCTTTCAGCTTTAACGCGGCGCCGAGGATCACGCTGGTGTGGATATCGTGTCCGCAGGCATGCATTACGCCTGCACGCTGGGAGCTAAACGGCACGCCGCTGCGCTCTTCAATCGGCAGGGCATCAATATCTGCGCGCAGCGCAATCAGTTTGTTGCCCGAGCCGATTTCCGCCACCAGCCCGGTCGACAGGTCGTAAGGCTGCGGGGTGATCCCGGCATTCGTCAGCCACTGGCGCAGACGCGTTGTGGTTTCCACTTCCTGGCCGGAGAGTTCCGGGTTCTGGTGCAGCTCGCGACGCCAGGCAATCAGCTGTTCGCCAAAGCTCATACGGTGACCTCCTTGTTAAGACGCGCCTCGGCAAGCAGGCGCAGCGACGCGACGCGCGTTGCCCCCTCCGCGACCGGCGTGTCGATGATAAATTCGTCAATGCCCCACTTTTCATGCAGGGTGTTAAGCTGTTCGAGCACCGATTCAGCCGTACCCGCCAGCAGCGACTGCGCCCGACGTGCAATGCGCACCGGCTCGCTGCCCGCCTGACGCGCAAAGGCGTAGGCCTGCTCTTCGCTTGCCACGGTGACACGCTGGCCGTTTGCCAGCTCAACGCCCCACACTTCGACCTTCTGCGCCAGGGCTTCCGCCTCGGCCTGCGTCGGCGCGACAATCGCCTGTACCGCCACAATCACGTCCCGCGCGCTGTTCTTACGCCAGGTCGAAACCACCTCGCGCAGCAGGTCCGGGTCACCGTTCAGATGCGCGGCAAAGACAAAGTGCCAGCCGAGCCCGGCGGCCAGCAGCGCGCTATCGGTACTCGCGCCCAGCAGGAAACCCTCGGCAGGCAGCGGCGGCAGCGGCGTGGCGCGAACGGCCTCTTCATGAGACTGATGCTCAGGACGGATCCAGCGATCGAGCTGGGCCAGCTGTTCGGCGAAGCTGCCCTTTTCCTGTTGATTCAGACCCTGCTGCAGCGCGCGGGTTGAGAGCGGCAGCCCGCCGGGGGCTTTTCCGACGCCGAGATCCACGCGGCCGGGCGCCAGCGCGGCCAGCACGTTGAAATTCTCGGCGACTTTATAAGGGCTGTAGTGCTGAAGCATCACGCCGCCGGATCCGACGCGGATGCGCGTGGTTTGCCCGAGGATCCAGGCAATCAGCAGCTCCGGCGAAGGGCTGGCAAGGTGGGGAGTATTGTGGTGTTCGGCAATCCAGAAGCGGTGATAGCCCAGATTTTCTGCCTGCTGCGCCAGCGCCAGGGTCCGCGCCAGCGCATCGGCAGCCGTTTCGTTTTCAGCGATGGGGCTTTTATCCAGAATGCTGATTCGCCATGACATGTTGCGTTCTCGTTTGACTTAACATGTCGACATTATTAAAGGCGCATTTCACCACTGAGAAACAATTAATTTACATTTAGTTTGCCGGAAATCAGATATATAAAACCATGCTAAGAATAAGACTTTAAGTCGGCAATCAGCATTTCCACCTGCCCGCGCCGGGTAATGCGGACGAAGCGAATATGCCCATACTGCGGGTTTTGCAGATCGGCTTCATAACGCGTGCGGTTGTTACGCCAGGTTTTCATCGTCCAGATGAGAATGGACTCTCTGCTGAAGAACGCGCGCCGGAAACTCTCTTTGTTCCCGGTGCCGGGCCATAGCTCGCGCTTATGCCAGGCGCGTTTGACTGCCCTGGTGACCGCCTGCCAGAGGGTGCGGGCAAAGCCATAATCCACCCACACCACAACGTCGACATTACGCCATTTCACCGGCCGCGTGCGGTTATAGTTGCCGTCAAGCACCCAGTCTGGCGAAGCCTGTAGCGCCTGCTCCAGCTTTTCCTGAAACACATCGTCCGGCGTTCCCTGCCAGTCAGGTCGCCAGTAGAGTCTGTCCATCTCGATATAGGGAATAGCCAGTTCGGTCGCAATCTGCTTCGCCAGCGTGCTTTTTCCGCTCCCGCTGGTCCCGATGACGTTAATTTTCACCTCAGCCTCACTGTGTTATCAAAAACTGACCAAATGATAGCGTTTTCATCCTGTTAACGAAACGCTATTTCAACATGACAATTTTTCCTGAGAGACGATCTCCCTCTTTCAGTTTGGGTTATGTCGTTTATTTGCAGCGACGCCAGAACACGCCACTAGAAATATTTTCATTTTTATTACATTCGAGAACATTAGCAAATTAAAAATAATGAACAACGGGTATTTCAGGCAGTCAGAATTTCAGAGAGAATATGCAGCAGGCCGTTATATAAAAATAATCACATTACTCTTGCCGGAGCATTTTCCGGGCATTTTTTATTCTTGCACATCATCATGGAGTTACTCATGAGGCGTAACAGTCCCGTTACACAAAACGAGTATTTACTTAACGATGGTTCGACGTTAATGTCGACCACCGATACCAAAAGCCATATTACCTATGCTAATTCCGCTTTTATTGAAGCCAGCGGATATAAAGAAGAACATCTTCTGGGTGAGCCGCATAACCTCATCCGCCATCCCGACATGCCTGCCGAAGCGTTTGGCGACATGTGGTATACCCTGCAGCAGGGTGAGACCTGGACGGGGCTGGTGAAGAACCGTCGTCATAATGGCGACCACTACTGGGTGCGGGCTAACGTGACGCCGGTCTGGCAGGGTGGATCCCTGACGGGGTATATTTCCGTGCGAAATATACCCGCACGGGAAGAGATTGCGGCCAGTGAAAAACTGTATGCAAAAGTGCGTAATAACGAATTAAAACATTACCGCTTTTATAAAGGGTTACTGGTTCGGCGCGGTTTATTTTCGTTTATGTCGCTCTTTAAATGTCTCAGCACCAGTAAACGTATCCATCTGGGTATTGCGACGACGGCGTTACTCTCCTGCCTGGCGGTGTATTTATTCCCTGATAAACTTGTGCAGTCGGGAAGTCTGGCGCTGCTGTTTATTGCCCTGACCTATTATCTTCATGCGCAGATCGCCCGCCCGGTAAAATCTATTGTGCAACAGATGCAGCGCGTGGTTTCAGGACGTAAAACAGACTATTACCATTTTGACAGGATCGACGACATCGGGCTAATGATGCGTCTGGTAAATCAATCAGGCTTGAACCTCAATTCGCTGGTTGACGACGTCGGGGCGCAAATCAGCGGGATTGGCACCATCAGCCAGCAGGTCGCGAAAGAAGGTGCGGCGCTGCAGACGCGTTCAGAAGAGACCGCAGACTTTCTGCAGCAAACCGCGTCGGCGGTAGAAGAGATCGCCAGCGCGGTGGAGCAGACGGCAGAAACAGCGAAAGAAGCCACTGAGATGGCGGATCGCACCCGCGACAGCGCCCACCGCGGTGAAGCGATGATGAAAGAGACCATCGGTATGATGCAATCCGTGTCGCAGGATAACAGCCAGATCGTCGATATTATCAGCGTTATCGATCGTATCGCCTTCCAGACCAATATTCTTGCGCTGAATGCTGCCGTGGAAGCGGCGCGCGCAGGTGAAGCCGGGCGCGGTTTTGCCGTGGTGGCGGCCGAGGTGCGCAACCTTGCGCAGCACTCCGCGACGGCGGCGAAAGAGATCAAAGCGCTGATTGAGAAAAACGTCGCCAGCGTCAACGCTGGCGTGGAGAAGGTAGAACAAACCGAAACGCAGCTGACGGTTATGATCGACAACGTGCTGCGGGTCTCCTCCCTGATTAAGGAGATCGGCCACGCCACGCAGGAGCAAACCCAGGCGCTGACGCTCATCAACGCCTCCATCTCCCGTATCGGCGCAATGACCCACAACAATACGGGGATGGTGGATAACGTCACTCACGCGGCGAATCACCTGACGCAGCGCACCACGCGCCTGCAGCAGGCGATTGCCGTTTTTGGCGGTTAGCCGCTGGGGTTTTGAAGTCTGAGGCCATTTTTGTGCGTTATCGCAGAGCCGTCGTCAGCCTGTTACCGCTTTCAGGTTACAGGCGGATGCTCTGCAACAGTTAAAATCTTTACCACTTGGTAATAATTAAGAGATTCTGATGATTAAATAATCAACCCGCCAACTGTTTTGTCTAAAAACTCATCACGATTCAGCGTGTTGTGATCGCCGTCTGCTCTGACCACACGATTTCCTTCGACGTGCATCACTTTCGGCACGGTTATATTTTGCGTCGCTTATGAATTGCAGGTAGGATGCCTCGCCATGTTTCGCCTTATCCATACGCAGAATGACTGGGAAGGCGACATGTGTTTGCGCAGAAGCAATCGTTTGTATTGCGCTCTGCCAGGCAGGACTATCACGATAATGGTTCAGACAGGCAAACAGGTAACTCAATGAAAACAAGCAATAAAAGCGCAGCCGATCATCATGCTGCTAAACGTCGCTGGTTGAACTCCCACGAAGAGGGCTACCACAAAGCGATGGGCAACCGTCAGGTTCAAATGATCGCCATCGGCGGCGCTATCGGAACGGGTCTGTTTTTAGGTGCGGGTGCGCGTCTGCAAATGGCTGGCCCGGCTCTCGCCCTGGTCTATCTGGTGTGCGGGATCTTCTCTTTCTTCATTCTTCGTGCGCTGGGCGAACTGGTACTGCATCGCCCTTCCAGCGGAAGCTTCGTCTCTTACGCCCGTGAATTCCTCGGTGAAAAAGCGGCCTACGTTGCAGGCTGGATGTACTTCGTCAACTGGGCGATGACCGGTATTGTCGATATCACCGCCGTTGCGCTGTATATGCACTACTGGGGCGCGTTTGGCGATGTGCCGCAGTGGGTCTTTGCGCTTGGCGCGCTGGCGATTGTCGGCACCATGAACATGATCGGCGTGAAGTGGTTCGCGGAGATGGAGTTCTGGTTTGCGCTGGTAAAAGTGCTGGCCATCGTGGTGTTCCTGGTCGTGGGTACCGTCTTCCTCGGCAGCGGCAAGCCGCTGGACGGCAATGCCACCGGCTTCCATCTGATAACCGATAACGGCGGATTCTTCCCGCACGGTCTGCTGCCTGCGCTGGTCCTGGTTCAGGGCGTGGTGTTCGCCTTCGCCTCCATCGAACTGGTGGGTACCGCAGCAGGTGAATGTAAAGATCCGCAGACCATGGTGCCAAAAGCCATTAACAGCGTGATCTGGCGTATCGGTCTGTTCTACGTCGGTTCCGTGGTGCTGCTGGTTCTGCTGCTCCCGTGGACTGCCTATCAGGCAGGTCAGAGTCCGTTTGTGACCTTCTTCTCTAAGCTCGGCGTGCCTTACGTTGGCAGCATCATGAACATCGTGGTCCTGACCGCGGCGCTCTCCAGCCTGAACTCCGGTCTTTACTCTACCGGTCGTATCCTGCGCTCCATGTCGATGGGCGGTTCTGCGCCGAAGTTCATGTCAAAGATGAGCAAGCAGCAGGTTCCCTATGCGGGGATTCTGGCAACGCTGGTGGTTTACGTTTTTGGCGTGTTCCTGAACTATCTTGTGCCGTCCCGCGTATTTGAGATCGTTCTGAACGTGGCTGCACTGGGGATTATCGCCTCCTGGGCCTTTATTGTGGTCTGCCAGATGCGTCTGCGCAAAGCGATCAAAGAAGGCAAAGCGGCTGATGTGAGCTTCAAGATGCCGGGCGCACCGGTGACCTCCTGGCTCACCCTGCTGTTCCTGTTCAGCGTGCTGGTGCTGATGGCGTTTGACTACCCGAACGGTACTTACACCATTGCGACCATTCCGCTGCTGGCGGTACTGCTGATTGCCGGCTGGTTTGGCGTGCGTAAGCGCGTTCACGAAATTCACAGCACCGCGCCGGTTCATCACGACGATGAAAAACACGACGCACCGCTGGTGGAAGAAACCTCGCGTTAAGCGTCCGTAAGCATCAAAAAGGGAAGGCAAATGCCTTCCCTTTTTTTATTTACAGCGCGATACGAATGACGTCGTCAGGCTGGGTGGCTTCCTGCTGGCGAGTCGATTTTTGTTTCACCGTCACGTACAGGGTTTTGCCATCGGCAGAGAGCGCCAGGCTGTTCGGGTAGACCGGCGTGTCGAAGGTTTTTGTGACCTTATACGTTTTCGCGTCAATCACGCTCACCTTACCGGCTTCACGGTGCGTCACATAGGCTTCATTGCTGGCCGGGTTAAACAGGACGGCCAGTGATTCAGGTGCGGCGATTTTCTCGATCACGCTGCCGTCTTTCAGGTTCACCACCAGCACTTCCGGCTGTTTTGAATCGGTCAGGAACGCGCGCTGGCCGGCGGTATCGAGGCTGAGGTTCAGGTAGAAGTGCTCTTTACCGTCATCCTGCACCTTTTTGCGGCTCAGGATTGTATTGGTGGCCGTATCAATGGTTACCAGCTCGCCGTCCGCATTCGTGGTGTACAGACGTTTTGCCTGCGCATCCAGCGCCAGACCGGTGCTGTACGTACCGGTATTGGCAATGGTCTCTTTCAGCTTCAGCGTGGCGCCATCCACCACCCAAATCACGCTCTCTTTGCCGACACCGGTGATGTAAATCGTGTTGCTCGCATCATCCGCCACCAGCTGGCGCGGCTGCAACGGTTTCACGGTTTCACTGCGCTGGCGATTATCAAGCACCAGACGCCCTTTCACGTCGCCCGTTTTCGCATCGATGGCCGTCACAGCGCCGTTGATGGTGTTGCCAAACCACAGGGTTTGCGTCGCGCCGTCGAGCGTGGCGCCAAAGGGTTTGAGATCGCTGTGAATCGCCTGCGTCACGTCCAGCGTGACCGGATCAAGGCGATAGATAACTCCGCCCTTATCGGTTTTGCGGCTTTGCGAGGTCGCCACCCACAGCGCATTCTCCTGCTGGCTAACCGCCATTTCATACGCCCCTTTGCCCACCGCTTTACGCAGCACCTCTTCGGCGGCATGCACCTGGAACGTCCCGGCAAGCAGTAAAGTGGCAGACAGCAGTGACAGGCTCAGACGCGGCGAGCACAGATGACGTAAAGACATAACAATTCCTTTTCTGAAAAGAGGGGTTGGGCTGACATCACTTCCGGCAGGCAACGTCATGGCATTGCCTTTTGATAATGAGAATAGTAATCATTAATGAACTGAATGTGGAGTTTTTCTTTCGCGTCTCGCCTTTCATTAACGCAATGTGCGGTTATAGTTTTCAAAACATTTACAAAACCTTTAACATGTATGGACATGTTCCATTTGGTTCGTTTATACACCACAACCGGTTTTATTCATGAAAATCATTTCTGCCCGTAAGGCTTCTCTCCCGCTGCTGCTGGTTCCCGTTATTTTCGCGCCGCTAACCGCAATGAGCGCGGAGGAACAGACCATGATCGTCAGCGCCACGCCGCAAACCGTATCGGAACTGGATACCCCGGCCGCGGTCAGCGTCGTCAATGGCGATGACATGCGCCACGCCGCGCCGCGCATCAACCTGTCTGAATCTCTTGGCAGCGTCCCGGGACTGCAAATTCAGAACCGCCAGAACTATGCCCAGGATCTCCAGCTTTCAATGCGTGGGTTTGGTGCCCGCTCAACGTTTGGCGTGCGCGGTATCCGTATGTATGTCGACGGTATCCCTGCCACCATGCCGGACGGACAGGGCCAGACCTCTAACATCGATCTCTCCAGCGTGGAGAGCGTTGAAGTGCTGCGCGGCCCCTTCTCTGCCCTTTACGGCAACGCCTCCGGCGGCGTGATTAACATCAACACCCAGACCGGGCAGCAGCCGCCGACCATTGAAGCCAGCAGCTATTACGGCAGCTACGGTACCTGGCGCTACGGCATGAAAGCCACCGGCGCGATGGGTGACGGCACCCACGCGGGCGATGTGGATTACACCGTTTCCACCACCCGCTTCACCACCAAAGGCTACCGCGACCACAGCGGCGCGCGCAAAAACCTCGCTAACGCCAAACTGGGCGTGCGCATTGATGACGTCAGTAAGCTGACGCTGATTTTTAACAGCGTGGACATGAAGGCCAACGATCCGGGCGGGCTGAGCTATCAGGAATGGCAGAACAATCCGCGTCAGTCTCCGCGCGGCGATCAGTACAACACCCGCAAGACCATCAAGCAGACCCAGGCCGGTCTGCGCTACGATCGTCAGCTTAGCACCCAGGACGATCTCAGCGTGATGATGTACGCCGGCGAGCGTGAAATGACGCAGTACCAGTCGATTCCGTATCAGCCGCAGCTGAAAGCCTCCCACTCCGGCGGCGTGATCGATATGCAGCGACACTATCAGGGCGTGGATACCCGCTGGACGCACCGCGGCGAGCTGCTGGTGCCGGTAACATTTACCACCGGCCTGAACTACGAAAACCTGAGCGAAGATCGTCGCGGATACGAGAACTTCGTGATGAACAACGGCGTGCCGGATTACGGCGTGAAGGGTGATAAGCGTCGAAACGAACGTAACCTGATGTGGAACGTTGACCCTTACCTGCAAACCAGCTGGCAGCTGACGAAGAAACTCTCGGTGGATGCGGGAGTGCGCTACAGCTCGGTCTGGTTTGATTCCAACGACCATTACGTTACGCCGGGCAACGGCGATGACAGCGGTGACGCGAGCTATCACAAGTGGCTTCCGGCCGGTTCCGTGAAGTATGCGGTGACGGACGCATGGAACCTCTACGCTGCCGCAGGGCGTGGATTCGAAACGCCAACCATCAACGAGCTTTCCTATCGTGCCGATAACCAGGGCGGCCTGAACATCGACCTGCAGCCGTCCACCAACAACACGTATGAAGTGGGCAGCAAAACCCGCATCGGCAATGGCCTGCTGACCGCGGCGCTGTTCCGCACCGATACGGATGATGAGATCGTGGTGGATGCCAGCTCTGGCGGGCGTACCAGCTATAAAAATGCCGGTAAAACCCGTCGTCAGGGGGTGGAAGTCTCCCTCGACCAGCAGTTTGCCGAGAACTGGAAGCTGAAGATGGCATGGACTTACCTGGATGCCACCTACCGGACTAACGTCTGCAGCGATGCAGACTGTAACGGTAACCGTATGCCGGGCATTGCCCGCAACATGGGTTACGCCTCGTTTGGCTGGCAGCCGGAGGAAGGCTGGTACGCGGGTTCAGACGTGCGCTACATGAGCGATATCATGGCCGACGACGAGAATACGGCGAAAGCGCCGTCGTATACGGTGGTCGGGCTGAACACCGGGTATAAATTCAACTACGGCAGCTGGGGCATGGACGTCTTTGGCCGCGTCGATAACCTGTTCGATAAAGAGTACGTGGGCTCGGTTATTGTCAACGAGTCTAACGGTCGTTATTACGAGCCTGCACCAGGCCGTAACTACGGGGTCGGGCTGTCGGTCTCTTATCGCTTCGAGTAAGCGATAAGAAAAGTTTATTTAATTAATGAAATAACGCTCCTGATGGCAATAAACCATCAGGAGTTATTCACCAGATAAATAATTAGGGGCGAAATATAGTCGCTCTGCTAAATAATCTCTTAGTTAAAATATTGTCGCTGTAAAAGCAAATTCGCTTCATCAATCACCTTATCAATCGCCTTCTGGCAGGCAACAACATCTCTTCGCTCCAGGGCGGAAAGCAGTTCGTCATAGTGATACGTCGAGGCTTTGATGTCGTTAAGCTCCTGATGCAGATAGTTCATACAGGGCCCGATGCGCACCCACAGCTGCTCAATTAATGCATTAAGCGTAGGCATTTCCGCATACTGATAAAGCGTAAACCGGAAGACGCGATTCGCATGCAATGCCTGCTGGACGTTCCCGTTGCGCATGGCCTCATGAAAGGCATCCGACAATTTGCGCAACGCCTCCAGTTTGCTATCAGACATATTCTGACAGGCCGCGGCGACCGCCATCGGCTCAAGCTGCTTGCGGATAGCGTTAATCTCGTTATAGCGCTCCAGCGTGACCTCCGGAACCAGAAATGCCTGCGCCGGCGTGGCGTGTAACGCCCCTGATGACACCAGGCGCAAAAGCGCCTCGCGAACAGGGGTAATACTGGTTCCTAATTTATCGGCAATCTCTTTCGTAATCAGTCGTGCCCCAGGTTTGAGTGAGCCTGTAATTAACGCTCCTTTCAAACTGTGTTCAACTTGCATGGTAAGACTGACCCTTTGGGCTTTTTCTAAGTGGTCCAAATCAAGCATGTTCAATTCCTGTAGCTAAAACTTAATGCTATTTTTAAACGCCAGTTTTAATAAAACGACGCTGGTCCGATATATCCTGTATCGTCATGCCTGGTGGTGGGAAGTACGTAAAAACATCAAAAAAGCAAAGTTTGTTTTTTTTATTGGTTTCGGGCCCGTCCGGGATGCGGGCGCGAAATGCCATGTCCATTAATTAAAGACAATATATCGTATCTTCACAAATAAATATGGCGGGAAACCCCGCCATAGTGCTGTTTATTTATTGTCACTCGCGACGCGAATCACGACTTTGCCGAAGTTACGCCCTTCGAGCAGGCCAATCAGCGCCTCGGGCGCGTTCTCCAGCCCGTCCGTTATCTGTTCACGATAGTGAATTTTGCCCTCCTGCACCCAGCGTCCCATTGCTTCCTGGAACTCCTTAATGCGGTGACCGTAATCCTGGCCGATGATAAAGCCCTGCATACGAATGCGTTTCTTCAGGATGGTCGCCATCAGGAGCGGCAGGCGATCCGGCCCCTCGGGCAGGCCCGTCGCATTGTAGCCGCTCACCAGGCCGCACACCGGCACGCGCGCGGAGGTATTCAGTAACGGCAGCACGGCGTCAAATACTTTCCCGCCGACGTTTTCATAATAGACGTCAATCCCGTTCGGGCAGGCGCGTTTCAGCTGTTCGGCAAAGTCGGCCGCGTGATGATCCAGACACAGGTCAAACCCGAGGACCTCAACGGCATGGCGGCATTTTTCAGCCCCGCCGGCGACGCCGACCACCCGGCAACCTTTGATTTTACCGATCTGCCCGACGGTCGCGCCAACCGGGCCTGTCGCCGCGGCGACCACCAGCGTTTCGCCCGCTTTTGGCTGCCCGATATCCAGCAATCCCATATAGGCGGTAAAGCCCGGCATACCCAGAATACCCAGCGCCCAGGAAGGATGTGACGGATTTTCGCCCAGCTTCACCAGGCCGCTGCCGTCCGAGAGTTCATATTCCTGCCAGCCGCTGTAGCCCAGCACCCACTCCCCGGCTTTGAAGTCGGGATGATTCGACTGCTCAACGCGGCTGACCGTTCCCCCCACCATCACCGCGCCCAGCTCAACCGGTGGTGAATAGGATGGTGCATCGCTCATGCGCCCCCGCATGTACGGGTCCAGCGACAGCCAGACGGTGCGCAGCAAAAGCTGTCCCTCAGCCGGGGCGGGAACAGGCTGCGCTTCGAGACGAAAATTTTCCGCCACCGGCGCACCCTGAGGACGGGAGGCCAGTACCCAGCGGCGATTTTGCGAAACAGGTTGATTCATCGGGATCTCCTTCTGGTACAAATGTCATTACAGCCTGGCTCACGATCGGCGTTATCGCATTAGCATTACGAGGCAGACTGGTTAAGCCGTACGACCAGATAGATGCAGGTTTCATTCGTTTCGTTGATGAACCGGCAGTCATTTGGCGGCCCCAGCTCGAGACAGTCTCCGGCGTGCATTTCGTGGCGCGTATCGCCCTCCTGAAACACCAGCTCGCCGGACTGAAGCCAGATAAGCTGACGTGCCAGCGCGTAAGAAGAGGCAGGCATCGGAACATCGCTGCCCGCGGGCAATTCAACCTGAACAAGGTCGATGGGCAGATCGGTGCGGGGAGAAACATGGCGGCGGAGGTAGTGCGTCTGTGGGTCGCGCCAGACGGGCTGGTTGGCAAGGCGCAGCAGCTTGCCCTCCTGCATTTCGGCCCGGGCAATGAGCGTGGACATGCTGATACCAAACGCGCCGGACAGACGGGCCAGCAAGGTGGCTGTCGGGCTGCTGTCTCCGCGTTCTATCTTGTGGATCATCGCGCGCGAGACCCCGGCCCGGTCAGCAAGCTCGCTCAGGGACCATCCGCGAGACTCGCGTTCAAGGCGAATTCTTGCGCTAATCCGTTGATTCATTGTGTCTGTTATGGTGTTCATGACGTCATACTATAGTGTATGAACGGCATTTCAATGGGCTTTTGATAACAAAAAAATATGGCTTATGCCGTAGCGATCGGGAGATACGATTGTGTAATATCGTAGGAATAACGTAATACTATAGTAAACAACACACAGAGGGTTAATCATGATCGTTCGTCATGCCTGCAAGGAAGACTGCGTCGCGATAGGAAAAATCTACAACCACGCGGTGCTGCATACTGCCGCGATCTGGAACGATAAAACCGTCGATACCGATAACCGAATCGCCTGGTTTGAGGCGCGCACGCTCGCGGGTTACCCGGTTCTGGTGAGTGAGGAAGACGGCGTTATCACCGGTTACGCCTCTTTCGGTGACTGGCGCGCCTTCGACGGTTTCCGTCATACGGTTGAGCATTCGGTCTACGTCCACCCGGACCATCAGGGAAAAGGCATTGGCCGCACGCTGATGATCGCGCTGATTAACGAGGCCCGCGCCATCGGCAAACACGTGATGGTGGCCGGTATTGAAGCGCAAAACCATGCCTCGATTCATCTCCACGAAACGCTTGGTTTTGTCACCACGGGGCAGATGCCGCAGGTGGGAACCAAGTTTGGCCGCTGGCTGGACTTAACCTTTATGCAGCTGCAGCTGGACGAGCGCAGCGATCCGGACGCCATCCCATGAATCAATCACTGACGCTGGCGTTTCTGGTGGCGGCGGGAATTGGTCTGGTGGTGCAAAATACCTTAATGGTGCGTATCACCCAGTCCTCCTCCACGATCCTTATCGCGATGCTGCTGAACTCCCTGGTCGGCATTGTGCTGTTTGTCAGCATTCTGCTGCTGAAACAGGGCGTCGCCGGATTCAGCGAGCTGGCCGCAACGGTACGCTGGTGGACGCTTATCCCGGGACTGCTGGGGTCGTTTTTCGTGTTTGCCAGCATCAGCGGGTATCAGAACGTTGGCGCGGCGACGACTATCGCCGTGCTGGTAGCAAGCCAGCTGATTGGCGGACTGGTGATGGACGTGCTGAGGAGCAACGGCATTCCGCTGCGCGCCCTGATTGGCCCGGTGTGCGGCGCGGTGATGCTGGTCGTCGGGGCCTGGCTGGTGGCGCGACGCCAGTTTTGAACGTTACAGTATGGTGCCGCCTTTGGTCAGCTGTTCCTCACGCGCGTCCAACTCCTCTTTATGCTGCTTACCGTGGTGCGAAATCGCGGTACGCAGACGCTGCTGCTGGGTGTAACGTTCTTCACGGCTGAGCTCTGCATCATCGCTTAATTCGATCAGCAGTTCATTCATATGGGTGATGACGCCCTCTTCAATGGCGGCATCCACTCGGGCGGTAACTTCGCTTAAATGTGACATTGTCACTCCTTGTTATGTGCCCGGTGGCGGCTACGCCTTACCGGGCAATAAAACGCTTAGTTCAGCTTCGCCTTAGAGAAATCGCTGCCCATCAGGCTCACGCTGTATCCGGTCACGTTGCTGCGGGTCGCATAGAACGTTTTCCCGTTTGCCAGTGCGATCCACGGCGCCTGCTGGTAGAAGATCTCCTGCGCCTGGCCGTAGAGTTTCGCGCGCTCCGCCGGGCTGCTGGTCAGCTTCGCTTTTTGCACCAGATCATCATAACTCTTATCACACCAGCGCGCGGCGTTTGATCCGGTTTTAATGCTGTTGCAGCCCAGCAGCACGTCGGCAAAGTTGTCCGGGTCGCCGTTATCGGACATCCAGCCAAACAGCGCGGAGTCATGTTCGCCTTTACGCATTCCGGAGAGATATTCGCCCCACTCGTAAGAGACAATTTTGGCCTTCACGCCGACTTTCGCCCAGTCGCTCTGGATCATCTCCGCGATACGGCGCGAGTTCGGGTTATACGGACGCTGAACCGGCATTGACCACAGCGTGACTTCCGCCCCCTTCTCCAGCCCCGCCTGCTTCAGCAGCGCTTTCGCTTTTTCAGGATCGTAGCTGTAGTCCTTCAGGTCTTTATTAAAGCCCAGCATATTTGGCGGGATCGGCGATTTTGCCACCGTACCGGAACCCATAAAGACCGCATTGACGATAGCCTTCTTGTCGGTCGCGTAGTTAAGCGCCTGGCGCACCAGCACGTTATCAAACGGTTTTTTCTCGGTGTTAAACGCCAGATAGCCGACGTTTAGCGCATCGACCGAGTGCAGCGTCAGTTCTTTGTTGTTCTTGATGGCGTCAAACTGAACCGGGGACGGTGCAGGAATGATCTGGCACTCGTTGGTCTGCAGCTTCGCCAGGCGGGTTTCCACGTTTGGCGTGATGGAGAAGATGAGATGTTTCGTCGGTACGTTGCCTTCCCAGTAGTTCGGGTTAGCAACATAGCGGATCAGCGAATCCACCTTGTACTGCTGCAGGACATAAGGCCCGGTACCAATCGGCCAGGTGTCTACGTTTTCAGGCGTGCCTTTTTTCAGCATCGCGTCGGCGTATTCGGCGGAGAGAATCGAGGCGAAATCCATCCCCCAGTCGGCCAGAAACGCGGCGTTAGGCTCGCTGAGGGTGAACTGAACGTGATAGTCGTCGACCTTTTTCACGTCCTGAATCAGCTTATCGAGCCCGACGTCGTTAAAATATTCGTAGTTGCCCTGCGACACGTTGTGATACGGGTGTTTAGGGTCTTTCTGACGCAGAACCGAGAAAATAACGTCATCGGCGTTAAAGTCGCGCGTCGGTTTGAAGTATTTATTGCTGTTGAACTTCACCCCTTTGCGCAGGGCAAAGGTATAGGTCTTGCCGTCCGGCGAAATCGTCCAGGACTCCGCCAGCGACGGGACCGGGGTGTTTTTCACCGGGTCAAAATTGATCAGGCGATTGTACAGTACCTGAGAGCTGGCCACAAAAGACGGGCCAGAGCTGGCGATTTGCGGGTTGAAGGACTCGGGGGACGCTTCAGAGCAGTAAATAAGGGTGTCGTTGTTCGCCGCCCATGCGGCACCGGCTGGTAACAGCGCGCTCAGCGCAAGAGCGAGCAGTGTTTTCCCTGTAGACATGGTTATAACCCTGACAGTTTTATTATATAAGACAGTAATAACAGCACAGGCGATATGACCTGGCAAATAACGAAACACTATCAGGTTATTCTAAAGCCGCGTTTTTTGCTGTTTTAACAGCCAGCGCCCGAAAAGGTGATTTGCCTTAAGGGCCATTATTCGTCAAGCACAACCGTCACTTTCTATGCCGCAAGAAATCGGTCCTTTTAGCGTCTCTTCCCCCGTTTGGTTGCTTCCTCGTTTCGTTAAAGTAACGGTGTGAAGAAGTATATGGGATCAAATCGTGGCAAAAACTCTTTTACGCAGCGGTAACCTGGATGACTTTCAGGCCGTTGGCGGCGGCGGACAAGCCGTTTTTGAATCAGCGTTACAAATCCGGGAAGCGCTCCGGTTGCGCAAACAACAGGCCATCGTCGACTGTCTGGCTATTCCGCAGGTCAACGACAGCGGTGACCGCGTGGACTGGTATTCCCCCGTTGAAGGGAGCGTAACCAGCTGGAAAGCGGCCGATGAAGATGACCGTTATCGCGCCCTGCGCTATCTGGAAAACACGCTAGCCAGCGTTGAGTCGTTAAGCAAGAAATGCCTCCAGTCGCCCAAAACCGCGCAGCAGCTTTTTGGGTCTCTGCTGTCAAAGGCGTTTCAGTTCCCGGGTGAAAACTTCCTCTTCCTGGTGGACGAAAAGCCGGTCATCAGCTTCTGGGGGTTCGTCAACCTGAACGAAAATGCGCGCGACGATGTTCTCGACTGCCTGCGTGAATCGCTGGTCCCTGAGCCCGCCCCCGTTGTGATTGAAGATCCTGAACCCGAGCCTGAGCCAGAACCGGTGGTGGCCTTTGAACACGCCGACGAGCCGCTGATCGCCCCTTCCACGGTGGTGCGCATCACGCCGGAAGATCTGTATGAGCCTGAGCCGGCCCCGGCCGCTGCGCAACCCGTTCAGGAACCGGCTGTGCCGATCGTCGCGAAAAAGCGCCGCGTTCCCCTGTGGACGCTGCCGGTTGCCGTCGCGATCGTTGCCGCCATTGCCGCACCGCTGCTGTGGCCAAAACAGTCGCCTTCCGCTGAACCCGCCCCGGTGCCCGCACCCCAGCCCGTAGAGATTGCGCCAAAGCCGATCAAAGCGGTTGAGCCGCTGGCCATGAAATTACCGCTGCATCAGGCAGAGGTCCTGGCAAGCAAAGAAAAAGAGCCTGCTCTGGCGCCTGCGCCACAGCCTGCCCCGGTGGTGATTGTCGCCATCCCGAAAGATGCCATGGTGATGGAAGCGAATCAGGTGAAAGCGGGATCGACGCGTTTCCTGAACGGCACCTGGCGTGCGGTTCTGGACGTGAAAGATCCAGTCACCGGCAAGCCGCCGTCAATGCGCTATCAGATCCAGAACAATAAGGGCTTCGCCCGGGTTGTCCATGGCAACAACGTTGTCTGCCGCGCGGAAGTGTTCTCCGGCCTGCACAGCAACGGCGAGCTGATGATTAAAAGTCGCGGTACTGCCCGCTGCACCGACGGCTCCCGCTACCCGATGCCGGAGGTTGCCTGTAAAGCAGGCGCCAGCGATATCGCAGAATGTCGCGCCCGTTATGATGCCAATACCGTCGTTCCCCTGACGTTCAAGAAAGCAGGTGCCTGATCCTATGCTGGTTAATCTTTGCGACTATAAACAAAGCGTCACGCTTATTGCCAACAGCGGCGTGCAGTTCCTTGATTTCGGTCTGACGCCGCAGGACACCGCCAGCAACGGGCGCTTCGTACGTAAAACCGCGAACGGCCCGCTTCTGCGGCTCGATTTCGACCTGGTTAACGGGCGCTATACCGTGCCGGGAACGAACGGCGGGCAGCCTGAAGTGGTTAAGCCGGAAACCACCATCCCGCTGCATCAGTCCCTGGCGGTGCTGGACGGCGTCTGGCTTCCGGTTCCGTTCCTGCGCTTCAACCCGCCGCGAACCTTTGTTGAGGGGCCGGATAACTGGGCCCGCGTTCAGGTGCGCAGGCTGGATACACCCGATACGGCAGGCAATACGCACCGCGTCACGCTCGCCCTTGACAGCCAGATTGCAGAACACGCCACGTCCGCCCTGTCCCCGGTTGAAAACGATATTCTGAACGGGACCCGATTCGCGCTGGCCTGGCGAGACAATGAGGTAGAAAGTTTCCTCGACCAGACCTGGATTGACGGCTGGCTGCGCGAGGCCTTTACCCAGTATGCCGACGGCGTTGAAAACCGCTCAGAACGCGATCTCCAGCAGGCGATGCGCGGGTTTGAATATCAGGCCCACTGGCTTAACCTGCTGACCATGCTCGGTGAACAGCTTACCGTGCCGGAAGTGAAATTTGTTACCCATACGCTCAGCACGCCTGCCATTCCGGTCGACCTGATCCTCGACGTGGGCAATACCCACACCTGCGGCGTCATTATCGAAGACCACGGCGATGCGAACGATGGCCTGCGCCAGACCGCCGAGCTGCAGGTACGCTCATTAAGCGAGCCGCAATTCCTGAATGCGCCGCTGTTCACCAGCCGTCTCGAGTTTTCGGAAGCGCGCTTTGGCAAACAGCACTTCTCGGTAGAGAGCGGTCGCGAAGATGCCTTTGTCTGGCCGTCGATTGTTCGCGTGGGCGATGAAGCCCGCAAGCTGGCGATGCAGCGTCTGGGGACCGAAGGCAACAGCGGCATCTCCAGCCCGCGTCGCTACCTGTGGGATGAAACGCCGGTCGTGCAGGACTGGCGCTTTAGCCAGATGAACAGCAAAACCCAGCGTGAGCCGCTTGCCACCGCGTTTCCGCTGATGAACCTGATGAACGATGACGGCGAACCGCTCTTCACGCTGCCGCAGGACGAGCGGCTGCCGGTCTTCTCGCCGCAGTACAGCCGCAGCACGCTGATGACGCACATGCTGTGCGAGCTGCTGGCGCAGGCGCTGGGGCAGATCAACAGCGTCGCCACGCGCCTGCGTCTGGGCTTCCCGGCATCGCCGCGCCAGCTGCGCACCCTGATCCTGACCCTGCCCTCGGCCATGCCAAAGCAGGAGCGCGAGATTTTCCGTCGCCGCATGTTTGAAGCCATCGCCATCGTCTGGAAAGCGATGGGCTGGCACCCGCAGGATGAGGATTTTGTCACCCGCAAACAGCAGGATAAAAGCGTGGTGCCGGTTCCTGAAATCCAGATGGAGTGGGATGAAGCCAGCTGCGGTCAGCTGGTCTGGCTGTATAACGAAGCGATCTCCCGCTTTGGCGGTCAGACCGAAGCCTTCTTCGCCTCCCTGGCCCGCCCGGACCGTGAGCCTGAGCCGGGTAGCCAGCCGGGCCGCGCGCTGCGCGTCGCGTCAATCGACATCGGCGGCGGCACAACGGATATGGCGATCACCCATTATCAGCTGGATGACGGTTCCGGCAATAACGTCAAAATCACCCCGCAGCTGCTGTTCCGTGAAGGCTTTAAGGTCGCGGGCGACGATACGCTTCTGGACGTGATTCAGCGCTACGTGTTGCCCGCGCTGCAAACGCAGCTGCAGAAATCCGGTATCGCGGACGCCTCGCTGCTGATGGCGTCGCTGTTCGGCGACTCCGGGCGCATCGATACCCAGGCGGTACTCCGTCAGCAAACGGCACTTCAGCTCTTTATGCCGATTGGCCACGCCATTCTTGCCGCGTGGGAATCGAGCGACGTTGACGATCCGCTGGCCGGTCTGCATGCCACCTTTGGCGATCTCCTGCCGCAGAAACCGACCCGCAACGTCATGAATTATCTGCAGCAGGCGATCGACCATGCCCTGCCTGCGGGTTCAGACGCTTTTGACCTGTTCGCGGTGCCGCTGCACGTGAATTTCCGCGAAATGCAGGATGCGATGCTGGCCGGGCAGTTTACGCTGGCCTCGCCGCTTCACGCGGTGTGCGAGGCGATATCCCATTACAGCTGCGATATTCTGCTGATCACCGGACGCCCCGGCTGCCTGCCTGGCGTTCAGGCGCTGATTCGTCATCTGCAGCCGGTGCCGGTCAACCGCATCGTCTGGCTGGATAAATACCAGGTGCACGAGTGGTATCCGTTCAGCCAGCAGGGGCGCATTGGCAACCCTAAATCGACAGCCGCGGTGGGAGCCATGCTCTGCAGCCTGGCGCTCGACCTGCGTCTGCCGCGCTTCAACTTTAAAGCCGCGGACATTGGCGCGTATTCAACCGTGCGGTATCTCGGCGTGCTGGATAACACCGTCAATACCCTGCGCGAGGAGAACGTCTGGTATCAGGATATCGATCTTGATAAACCCGGCGCGAAGCTCGACGCGCGTCTGCACTTCCCGCTGCGCGGTAACGTTACCCTCGGCTTCCGCCAGCTGGCGAACGCGCGCTGGCCCGCCACGCCGCTCTACACGCTCAGCATCAACTCGGCTGAACTGGCGAAAGCAATCGCCGGTGACGGCGTGCTGAACGTGCGGCTGAAGCTCTGCGGCGGCAGCAAGCAGGAAGGCCCTGAGGCCTTCGAGCTGAGCGATGCCTGGCTGCAGGACGGCACGCCGGTTGCCCCTGACGCATTAACCTTCAAACTGAATACCTTGGCCGATCGCCGACACAGCGGTAGCCACTACTGGATCGACAGCGGGAGCGTATACCTGAAATGACAGCGACGACGACCACCACTCAGGCCTTAATCGGGTGGATTAATGAGACGCGCCTGAACGCCCCTGTGCTGGATAACGATGCTGACGCCCTGCTTGCTTGCATCAACGCGGCGCAGGCGCGGGAGCAGGCCATTGAACGCGCCATGACCCGCCAGAGCAGCATTGGGCTTTACGGTCATTCGCAGAGCGCGAAAGCCCATCTGCTGTTATCCCTGTGCGGCAGCGGTAATGGACGCCTGAACGTGACGCCGGGCCAGCGCACCTTTGACTATTTTTCGCATATCAATCCGGGACATGCCCTCACCAACATGGCCGTCCGCTTCACGCCGGAAAGCCCGGAGGTGGCGGATGAGGCGTTCCCGCTGCGTCTGAGCCTGGTCACCGAGGCCGAGCTGGTACAGCTGTTTATTGCCCGCACGACGCTGCATCCGCAGATGCGCGCGGTGGATAAGGCGGTCATTGAGAAACGTCTGGAGAAATGGCGCGGGCTGCGCCAGCCGCAGGGCGTGCCCGGCATAACGGCTCAGGAAGTGGGTGCGATTGCCCGCTTCTGGCAAAGCACCGTACCCGCCGCTAAGCAGCAAATTGATGATGCCCTGTGGCATGAGTTCGCCCGGCTGGTGCCTTCTCTCGATCTCAGCACGCGGGCCAGCGTCTGGTCGCTGCTGTGGGGCGAGCAGCAGGAGTTGACCCAGCAGTGGTTAAAACTGGCCCATGTGCTGCACCAGACCAGCCATGCCGGCGAGCTTGCTGCCCCGCTTAGCCTGCTGGTGGACAGCTTTGGCCTGCCGGGTGAAGGGTTCCTGACGCACGACGGCACGTTAGATCTTCAGGACGCGCAGGAGACGCTGCTTCATCCGCTAAATAGCGGTGAAATGCTTAACGCCATCAGCATCCCCGTCGACGTGCTGGCCTTCCTGACCCGCGAGCTGGTGCTGCCGGTTGAGAACGGCGCGCTGGATAACGTCGATATTATTGATATTCCTGTTTTTGAAGATAACCGTGCCGACCCGCTACGCCAGGCGAAGTCCCAGTGGCTGCTCGAGCATTACCGTCAACAGCTTCAGCCGGATGTGCTGGTGATTTGCAATGCGACGGCGCAGCACGAACAGACGGCCAAAAAAGCAAAAGTGCTGATGAACTGGGTCAAGGAGACGCAGCCTGCTGAAGAATCTGCCCTGCCGGGGCTGGTATGGGCGATTACGCCACACGACGCCCGCTTTACCACCCGACAGAATCTCGATGAAGCCGTACAGCATCTGCTCGGAAAGCCGGGTTTACGCTGGGGCACGCTGCAGGCGCTGGACAGCCACAGCATGCAGCGCGTCATCGAATGGCTGTCTCAGGCCACGCTGCCCGCCCAGCGACAGAAGCGTCTCGGCACGCTGAAAGGCTTGCTGCGACAGGAGCTCTCATCGCTGATGCAGAGCTATCTGGCACCGCTGGTTGAAGAGCCGGGGACAAGACGCGCTCAGGCCGAAAGCATGGTGCGCACGCTGCAAAGCAGCGCTGCCCGCCACGGCGAACTGCTTGAAGGCCTCCTGCCGCCGCTGAAAGCCTATGAAACGCTGCTCGCCGTTCAGCAGCCGCGCGAGGAGCAGGTGAACGGGCTGTTTACGGACACTATTGACCTGTTTGCCGAGAACGCGCAGGAAAGCACCGGTCTGTTCCAGACAAAAGACAAAGCGCGTCTGGCGCACAGAGTCTGGATAAATCATCTGCGTCAGTGGAGCCGCAATGAGGCCACGGCCGCGCGCCTCGGGCTGGAGCCTGCGGTATTACAGCAAATCGCGGATGTGCTGGTGGTCACCAGCTACCGGCTTAATCTGCCTCAACAGCTTCAGCGTATCGTCGAAGCGGATAAAAGCAGCGCGGCACAGCTGCATGCCGTGATGGGCAATTTCATTGGCTGGCTGGGTTATGACCAGACGCCCGTGGCTACACGTCCGGCAAGCCGCATCCGCAAGGGGCAGGCAATCTTCGTTACGCCGGTGGTCAGCAGCGCGGAGCCTCGATTGACGCGCCTGGGGGAACAGCCTGTGCATGCGGCCACCGCATACGTTTACGACTGGCTGGTCGCCCTCTATAGCCGCGCGATAGAGAACATTGATTACCAGCATCCGCATGATGTTCAGCCTGACGCACGTCAGGCACTACGGGCTTTGATAAAGTAGCCGCCTTTGTTGCCGGGTGGCGCTGCGCTTACCCGGCCTACATTTCGCAACGATGATAAATTGCACAATAATCACATCGTCATACACCCGGCTAACGTCTGTGCCAGCGCAGACGGATTCTCCCACGACATCGAATGCCCCGCCGCAGGGATAATTTTTACCTCAACGCCCTTTTGCTTCAGATTGTCCACATCGTCATCCGGCAGAGACAGCTCGCCGAAAATCAACGTTACCGGGCAAGGAAGTGACAGGAACTGCGCTTCCCATTCGGGCTCAACGCCCGCCACCAGGCTCGATGCGCCCCGCCAGACGGCATACGGCGCATTACTCTGCAGACACCCTGCCCACGCCGTTTTTTCCGCACTGAGCATGGCGTCATAGCCCTGCGTCAGAAACTGCTGCTCGGTTTGCGCTGCAATAGACCGGCTGAACATCCCCCCACCCGAATGAAAATTGGGCTCTGACACCATCAGCCCCTTCACGCGCGTTGCAAGCAGCCCCGCCGTTTCGATAGCAATGCTGCCGCCCATACTGTGGCCGTATAACCAGAAGGCATCCAGCTTAAGGTGGTCAATCAGCTCCGCCACAACGTGGGCCTGGTCGGTGGTTTTATAGCTGTAGCGTTCAGGCTTGTCGCTGTAGCCGCTGCCGGGCAAATCGATGAGGATCGCTCTGCGCGCGCCAAACAGCGGGTCATGAACGACACGGGGATATTCATAGGAAGAGGCGCAGCCCAGCCCGTGAATGAACACCACGGGATCGCCGGTGCCGGACAGGTCATGCCAGCGCACCGTACAGCCGGCCTGCTGCGAGTAAAAACTGTTCATAAGCACTCCTTTTACGATGAACTGTGTATTTATACAGTTACCGTATCGAGAATGCCATATTCATCTTTTAAAAATGGAAGCGTGCTTCAGAAAAGCGAGACCAGCAGCGCAACGGGAAAGCTCATTGGCCAGGTTGACCCCACCAGAAAAGCGCTGAGCAGGCGGATACGTTTGCGGTCTTTAGAGAGGAACCAGGTAATTAATGCGCAGATGGAAGCCATGATTGCGTAAAAAACCAACATCTTTTGATACAACGTCATTCTGTATACCAGAGCCGAAAAAATAACCGCACGCAATATGCGTCATATGTTGATACAGATCAAGTTTTTTCGTTACAGAATAACCACTTAAAGATTACGGATAATAACAACTGAGTATCTTGCGTAACACTCATGGCGGGCGCGGGAAACGCCTGGCCGCGCATGCGGCCAGGCAGGGCGGACTTAGTGTTTGATCATGACATGCCGCACAACCGTATAATCCTCAAGCCCGTAGACCGACATATCTTTGCCGTAGCCGGATAATTTCATGCCCCCGTGCGGCATTTCGCTCACCAGCATAAAATGGGTATTCACCCAGGTGCAGCCGTACTGCAGGCGCGCGCTCAGGCGATGGGCGCGGCCCACGTCTTTGGTCCAGACCGATGACGCCAGGCCATACTGCGAATCGTTCGCCCAGGCCAGCACCTGCGCCTCGTCATCAAACTCGGTGACGCTCACCACCGGGCCAAACACCTCGCGCTGAACGATGGCGTCGTCCTGCTTTGCCCCCGCCAGCAGGGTTGGCTGGAAGTAGTAGCCCGCCCCCTCTTTTTTGCTCCCGCCGGTGACAACGCGGATATGACCGAGCGCTTTCGCCTCATCGACGGCCTGACAGACGCGTGAAAGATGGGCCGCCGAGCTGAGCGGGCCCAGTTCGGTCGAGGCATCCTCCGGCGCACCCATATTAAGGCTGGCGACCGCTGCGCCCAGCTTTTCCACCAGCGCGGCATAAATGCCCTTCTGGGCATAAATCCGGCAGGCCGCCGTACAGTCCTGTCCGGCATTGTAGAAACCAAACGTCCGCACCCCTTCGACAACCGCATCCAGGTCGGCATCATCAAAGACGATAACCGGCGCTTTACCGCCCAGCTCCATGTGGGTGCGTTTAATGGATGACGCGGTATGGCCGATGATATGTTCCCCGGTAGCAATCGAACCGGTCAGCGAGACCATACGGACCTTTTCATGCCCGGTAAGCGGGTCACCGACCGTTTTACCCCGGCCAAACAGGACGTTCAGAACGCCTGCCGGGAAGATATCTTTTGCCAGCTCCCCCAGCTTCAGCGCGGTCAGGGGCGTGATCTCTGAGGGCTTAATCACCACGCAGTTCCCAGCCGCCAGCGCGGGTGCCAGCTTCCAGGCCGCCATCATCAGCGGATAGTTCCAGGGGGCAATAGAGGCAACCACGCCCACCGGATCGCGGCGGATCATCGACGTGTGACCGTCAAGGTACTCCCCGGCGGCCAGCCCGTTCAGACAGCGGGCGGCCCCGGCAAAGAAACGGAAAACGTCGACCACCGCCGGAATTTCATCGCCCAGAGCACAGTGCAGCGGCTTGCCGCAGTTGAGGGATTCGAGCCGGGCAAAGTCCTCCCCATGCGCTTCAATCGCATCCGCCAGCTTCAGCAGGCACTCGGCGCGCGTCTTCGGCGTGGTTTGCCCCCACTCCGCAAAAGCACGGTCGGCTGCCTGAACCGCCGCGTCGACCTGAGCCGCTGACGCCTCGGCAATCTCCAGCAGGAGTTCTCCAGTGGCCGGGTTATAGACCGGCTGTTTTTCTCCCTCTCCGGTTACCAGTTTTCCCTCTATCAGCAGTTGTGTTTGCATAGCATTTTCCTGTTGAATTCACTGTTATTTCCCGCTGCCGGCGATGTTCTCGCCGTCGCGGGTTAGCCACCAGGCTCCCAGAATGGGGATAGTTGTCACCAGCATCACCAGCAGTGCAACGACGTTGGTGACCGGCACGTCGCGCGGACGGCCGAGCTGATTGAGCAACCACAGCGGTAACGTGCGCTCGTGTCCCGCCGTAAACGTTGTGACGATTATCTCGTCAAACGACAGGGCAAACGCCAGCATTCCCCCGGCCAGCAGCGCGGAACCCAGATTGGGCAGCACCACATAGCGGAAGGTTTGCCATCCGTCGGCCCCGAGATCCATCGACGCTTCCACCAGGCTCCAGGAGGTGCGTCTGAACCGGGCAATCACGTTGTTAAACACCACCACCACGCAAAAGGTGGCGTGTCCCACCACGATGGTGAAAAAACCCGGCTCAAGGTCAATCGTTTTGAATGCCGTCAGCAGCGCCAGACCGGTGATGATCCCCGGTAACGCAATCGGCAACAGCAGCAACAGCGAGATCGCATTCTTGCCAAAAAACTCGCTTCGCCACAGCGCCGCTGCAGCAAGCGTGCCAAGCACAAGGGCAATCGCGGTGGAGAGCGCGGCAATCTGAAGTGACAACGTCACGGATTCAATAATATCGCCGCGCCCCGCCGCCACGCTGAACCACTTCAGCGTCAGCCCCTGCGGCGGAAAGCTGAAGGCCGCGTCTTCGGTATTAAAGGCATAGGTCGCGATAATCAGCAGCGGGAAGTGCAGGAAGATGACGCCTCCCCAGGCTGCCACTTTCAGGAACAGCGGTGCGCGTTCAGAGTGCATCGAATGCTCCCAGACGTTTCACGAACGCCAGATAGAGTGAAATCAGCACGATGGGCACCAGCGTGAACGCGGCGGCCATAGGCATATTGCCAATGGCACCCTGCTGCGAGTAGACCATGTTACCGATGAAGTAACCCGGCGGCCCCACCAGCTGTGGAACGATGAAATCCCCCAGCGTCAGGGAAAAGGTGAATATTGAGCCCGCGGCAATACCCGGGATCGCCAGCGGCAGAACGACGTAGCGAAAGGTCTGACGAGGGCGCGCGCCGAGGTCGGCTGAGGCCTGCAGTAGCGAGGCAGGCAGGCGTTCCAGCGCCGCCTGGACGGGCAGGATCATAAACGGCAGCCAGATGTAGACGAAGACCAGAAACCGTCCCAGCCCGGAGGTGGACAAGGTGTTGCCGCCAATCGCCGGGAGCGTAAGGAGTGAGGTCAGGATCGGCTCCAGCCCCATGTGGTTGAGAAACCACTGCGCCACCCCGTCCTTCGCCAGCAGCAGCGTCCAGGCGTAGGCTTTGACGATGTAGCTCGCCCACATTGGCAGCATCACAGCAATATAGAAAAATGCTTTCCACTTGCCTCGGGTGTATCGCGCCATGTACCAGGCCATCGGGAATGCCAGGATGGCGCTGGCTATCGTCACCGCAATCGCCATGGTTAACGTGCGCAGGATGATGTCGTAGTTTGCCGGGTTGAAAAGCGCCCGAATGTTCGCCAGGGTCAGATCCGGCGTGACGGCCATAGTGAAATCGTCAAAGGTGTAAAAACCTTGCCACAGCAGGGTCAGAAGCGATCCTAAATAGACGATGCCAAACCACATGAGCGGCGCGAGCAGAAGCAGGAACAGGCCGAGCGACGGTTTACGCCAGAACAGCGCCGTCATGCGGCTTAAGCGCCCATGCGAGGCGGGAGGATGCGCGACACTCATAGACATTTCACCTCTCCTCGTGCAGGCGAATCATCGCCTCGCGTGACCACGACGCCATCACCGCCTGCCCCGGCGCAATGCCGCTCAGCGACGAGGTTTCACTGAGATTGGCCTGGCTCACCAGCAGTTTGGCGCCATCGGCGAGCTTCAGCTCCAGCCGCGTGGCCGCTCCCTGATACTGAACGGCCTGCACGATGCCCTGAACCTGAACGTCTCCGCCCTCATTAAGGCGAATATGTTCCGGGCGCAGGGAATAGCTGCCTTCCATACCGCAAATTTTCTGCGCAAGGCCCGCATCAAAGACGTTGGACGTGCCGACAAAACCGGCGACAAACGGCGTGCGCGGACGCATGTAGAGATCGCGCGGGGTATCCACCTGCTCGATGCGCCCGTTATTGAACACCGCCACCCGGTCTGACATGGAAAGGGCCTCGCCCTGATCGTGGGTGACAAAAATAAAGGTGATGCCGAGTTCCTGCTGAAGCTTCTTCAGCTCGAACTGCATCTGTTCACGCAGTTTGAGATCGAGCGCACCTAAGGGCTCATCCAGCAGCAGGACGCGCGGCTCATTGACCAGCGCCCGGGCGATGGCGACACGCTGTCGCTGGCCGCCGGAAAGTTGCGAGGGTTTGCGGGCAACGGCAAAGCTCAGGCCCACTTTTTCCAGGGCATCACGGGCCTGCGCATGGCGTTTTTTCTTGTCGATGCCTTTGACCATCAGCCCGTAGGCAACATTGTCGAGAATCGACATATGCGGGAACAGCGCGTAGTCCTGAAAGACGGTGTTCACATCCCGCTCCCAGGGAGGCAGTTCGCTCGCCTCTTTGCCGAAGATAGAAATCGTGCCGCCTGACAGCTGCTCAAAACCCGCTATCAGACGCAGGCAGGTGGTTTTGCCGGAGCCCGAAGGCCCCAGCATGGAGAAAAATTCTCCGTCACGAATAGCAATGGTGACACCATCCACCGCCCGTACGTCGCCGTACAGACGGGAAACGTTGTTAAACTCTACCGCGTACGTCATGTTCTGCTCCCGGGCAATTAACGACCGCCCATGATGGCGATGTAATCCTGCGTCCAGCGGCTGTAAGGGACAAATTTGCCGCCTTCTGCGATGGGGGTTTTCCAGAACATGATTTTGTCGAACTCGTTATAACCGTTTGTTTCGCAGCCTTTATCACCCAGCAGCGTGCTGGCCTTACACCCTTCTGCAACCACGGGCAGGGAGCCAAACCAGGCCGCCAGATCGCCCTGAACTTTCGGCGTCAGCGACCAGTTCATCCACTTATAGGCGCACATAGGGTGTTTTGCCTGCGCATGCAGCATGGTGGTATCCGCCCAGCCGGTCACCCCCTCTTTCGGGAAGACGGTAGCAACGGGCTGGTTCTCAGCCTTCAGGGCATTCGCCTGATACGGCCAGGCGCTGGAGGCCACGACGCCTTCATTTTTAAAGTCGCTCATCTGAACGGTGGTGTCATGCCAGTAGCGGTGGATCAGCGCGTGCTGGTCGCGAAGCACCTTGAGCACGGCGGCATACTGTTTTTCGGTGAGCTGGTACGGGTCTTTGATACCCAGCTGCGGCTGAGTGGCTTTGACGAACAGCGCGGCATCGGCGATATAAATCGGGCCGTCATACGCCTGCACGCGTCCCTGATTGGTTTTACCGTCAGGAAGATCCTGTTTGGTAAAGACCACGCTCCAGCTGTCCGGCGGAGTCGGGAAGGTTTTGGTGTTGTACATCAGCAGGTTTGGCCCCCACTGGTAGGGCGTGCCGTAGACTTTACCGCCAACGTTAAACCATTCCCCTTTCACAATCCGCGCGTCGAGCGTTTTCCAGTTGGGGATGAGGTCGGGGTTAATGGGCTGAACGCGTTTCCCCATGATCAGGCGCAGGGAGGCGTCACCCGAGGCGGTGACCAGGTCATATCCCCCTTTCGCCATCAGGCTGACCATTTCATCCGACGTGGCCGCCGTCTTGACGTTGACCGCACAGCCGGTCTCTTTTTCAAACTGGGTGACCCAGTCATAATTTTTATCCGTCTGTCCGCGTTCGATGTATCCCGGCCAGGCGATAATATCCAGCCGACCTTCCCCGTCGCCGATGGCCTTTGGCGGTTCTGCGGCTTGCGCTGTCATGATAGTCATGCCGAGCGCGCACAGGCTGCTGCGGGCAAAATGTTTGCTCATAAGAGTTACTCCTGTCGCAATGAAATTTAGCGGCAGCCGTGCCGTAAAAATATCTCCCTTATTAAACGTAGACCGCGCAAATGCGCCGCACCGTACGGCTTCAGGAAATTTCATCAAGGTGTGACCGAGGGCGCATTCCCCGTTAACTGGATTATAGACAAGGAGTTAGCCGCGAGAGACGGTATGCAGATTTCCTATGGCAGGGCACCGCGAAATATTCGCAGCGCCGTCATCAGGATAAGAATTGATTATTTAAATAACGGAGAAAAGTTTATTCCAGCATCGTGCTAATTAATTTTCCTAACTGAATGACCGCCTGCTCTTCTCGCTCTCCCCAGGCCCAGGAGGTATTAAACCGGAAGAACGGTGTCCATGCGTCGGAGGTGGAAAACATCTTTCCGGGCGCAATGCTGATGTGGTGCGTTAAGGCTTTTTCGCTGAGCAGACCCGCATCCAGCTGCGCCGGAAGCTCCAGCCATAAAAAGTAGCCGCTGTCGTTATGGTGGATTTTGACGCCTGCAGGCATATGGCGCAAAAGGGACTGCCAGGCCTGCTGTTTTCGCTCGGCGAGGGTACGCCGCAGGCGGCGCAGATGGGCGTCGTAGCGTTTCGTCGCCAGGTAATCCACCAGCGCCAGCTGCACGGGTGAGCTGGTGGAGAGCGTGCTCATCAGCTGCAGCTGCTGAATGCGTCTCGCGTGTTTTCCTGCCGCAACCCAGCCGATGCGAAAACCGGCCACCAGGCATTTTGAAAAGGACGAGCAGTGAAGCGTCATGTCCTGGCGATCCCATGCTTTCGCCGGGAGCGGCTTTTCGCGGCCAAAATAGAGCTCGCTGTAGACATCGTCTTCAATCAGGGGGACGTTGTGCTGCGTTAACAGCGCGACAAGCTGCGCTTTTTTCTCCGCGCTCAGCGTGAAGCCAAGCGGGTTCTGACTGTTGGTCATGATCCAGCAGGCTTTAACCGGGTACTCCTTCAGCGCCTGTTCAAGGGCATTCAGATCAATCCCCTCGCGGACATCCGTCGCAATCGACAACGCTTTGAGCTTCAGGCGTTCCAGCGCCTGCAGCGCGCCGTAGAAACACGGGTTTTCGACTATCACCCAGTCGCCCGGCTCGGTTACCGCCTGCAGGCTGAGATTGAGCGCTTCAAGCGCGCCTGCGGTGATCACAATCTCTTCCGGGGAGATGTTCATCCCCTGCTGCGCGTAGCGACGGGCAATGGCGTGGCGGAGATCGACGTTACCCGGCGGCAGGTTCTCAATCACGCTCATCGCCGTCGCGGTTTTGCTGACGTTCGCCAGCGAGCGGTTGAGCTGCTGCAGCGGGAAAAGTCGGGGATCGGGAAACGCGGAGGCAAAAGGAACAACGGACGGGTCGCGGCTGGCCTGTAAGACGTCGAAGATGTAGGTGTTGATATCCACTACTTCATCACGTATCACCTGGGCAGGTGGAGCAGGCTGATGTGCGGTCGGGCGCGAGGCAACGTAATAGCCCGACTGCGGTCTGGCGACAATGCGCCCCTGACTTTCCAGCATCTGATACGCGTGGCCAACGGTCATAAAACTCATGCCGCTGCTCGCCACCTGCTCTCGCAGCGAAGGCAGCTTATCGCCCGGCAGCCATACGCCAAGCTCAATCTGCGAGATAATTTGTTGCGCCAGACGCTGGTATTTTTTCATCAAATTCTCCTTGTGACCGACAGTGTATATCAGCAGGAGAAAAAGAGAAGATTTAGCTAACTGTTATGGTTCGGGAAACGAATTACTTACGGTACTCGGTAACGTGGCTTTGCGCCTGACGCGCGGCGGCCAGGTGATCGAGCGTAATCATCGACGATTTGCAAAAGATGCATTTCGCGCCGAGTGGGTTTTTCTCAGACATATCAAAGACTGAGGTACGGTACTGCGAGCCATGACAGCATGGGCAGCGGAAATGAATATAAGAAGTCATAGGATTCTCCTGTGAACGTAAAAACGTAAATTACTAATGGGCCGATTGGGCAATAATGGTTTTAAACAAAACGAATCGGAAAGTAGATAAAGACCCAAGAGAGGCTGCGGAGAGGCACAACGTGATGAGAACTGCTTTATAAAACTACGTCAGATATTTATTTGGACTCAAAACCAGAGGGTCATTAACGCACGGCGCAGACGACAAGGCAAGCAGTTTTATGCGTAAAATTCATAAAAAGACGGTTTTTATTCCTCATGCGAGGTATATCAGATGACTAAAGCATGAGTTTTAAGTCAACTGTTATGGTTAAAAATCACTTTTCTGCGTCTGATAGTCCGAACGTTGCCCCTATACCATAACAGCACACCGTTTGACATTGAGGCTGTGCATGTTTGGTTTAGATGCTTTTCACCTTGCACGGATACAGTTTGCCTTTACCGTATCCTTTCACATTATTTTCCCGGCGATCACCATCGGCCTGGCAAGCTATCTTGCCGTACTCGAAGGGCTGTGGCTGAAAACCAAAAATCCGGTCTGGCGCTCGCTGTACCATTTCTGGTCGAAGATTTTTGCCGTCAACTTTGGCATGGGCGTGGTCTCCGGGCTGGTGATGGCCTACCAGTTCGGCACCAACTGGAGCGGATTTTCACAGTTTGCGGGCAGCATTACCGGCCCGCTGCTGACCTATGAAGTGCTGACCGCCTTCTTCCTCGAAGCCGGGTTCCTCGGCGTGATGCTGTTCGGCTGGAACAAAGTCGGGCCGGGTCTGCACTTCTTCTCCACCTGCATGGTGGCGTTGGGCACTATTATTTCTACCTTCTGGATCCTCTCGTCGAACAGTTGGATGCAGACCCCGCAGGGCTATGAGATCGTCAACGGTCAGGTCGTGCCGGTGGACTGGTTCGCCGTGGTGTTTAACCCCTCCTTCCCTTACCGCCTGCTGCATATGTCGATAGCCGCATTCCTGAGCAGCGCCCTGTTTGTGGCCGCATCCGCGGCATGGCATCTGCTGCGCGGCAATAATACCCCTGCCATACGGGCAATGTTTTCGATGGCGCTGTGGATGACGCTGATTGTCGCCCCCATCCAGGCCATGGTTGGCGATATGCACGGTCTGAACACCTTAAAGCACCAGCCCGCCAAGATTGCCGCCATTGAAGGCCACTGGGAAAATCCGCCGGGTGAGCCTACCCCGCTGCTGCTGTTTGGCTGGCCGGATATGGAGCAGGAGCGCACCCGCTTTGGGCTGGAGATCCCGGCGCTGGGGAGTCTTATCCTGACGCACAGTCTGGATAAACAGGTTCCGGCTCTCAAAGAGTTCCCGAAGGAAGACCGTCCGAATTCCACCATCGTGTTCTGGTCATTCCGCATTATGGCGGGCCTGGGCATGCTGATGCTGCTGCTCGGGGTGATGGCTCTCTGGCTGCGCTACAAAAAACGCGTGTATTCGTCTCGCCCTTTCCTGTGGTTTGCGCTGCTGATGGGGCCAACCGGGCTGATTGCCATCCTGGCCGGGTGGATCACCACCGAAGTGGGCCGCCAGCCGTGGGTGGTCTACGGACTCCAGCGAACGAAGGATGCGGTTTCTGCCCACGGTGACCTGCATATGAGCGTAAGCCTGCTGGCCTTCTTCGTCGTCTATACCTCGGTATTCGGCGTGGGTTACAGCTATATGGTGCGCCTCATCCGAAAAGGCCCGCAGCCGCATGAAACTTTCGCCACCGAGTCCGACGGACGTCCGGCGCGCCCGCTTTCTGCCGTCACAACTGAACATAAGGAGCAGCCATAATGGGTATCGACCTTTCCATTATCTGGTTTGTGATCATCGTCTTCGCCACGCTGATGTATATCGTGATGGACGGTTTTGATCTGGGGATTGGCATTCTGTTCCCGGCCACGCAGAACGCCGACGATCGCGACGTGATGGTCAACAGCGTCGCGCCGGTGTGGGACGGAAATGAAACCTGGCTGGTGCTTGGCGGTGCCGCCCTGTTCGGCGCATTCCCGCTGGCCTATGCGGTGATCGTTGATGCCCTCACCATTCCGCTGACGTTAATGCTGATCGGGCTTATTTTCCGCGGGGTGGCATTTGAGTTTCGCTTTAAAGCCACGCCTGCCCACCGCCCCTTCTGGGATAAGGCGTTTATTGGCGGTTCAATTCTGGCAACGTTCACCCAGGGCGTGACGGTAGGCGCCGTCATTAACGGCTTTACCGTCACCGGCCGGGCCTATACCGGCGGCCCCTTTGACTGGTTTACCGCGTTTAACCTGTTTTGCGGCGCGGGGCTGGTGGTGGCTTATGCGCTGTTAGGCTCTACCTGGCTGGTGATGAAAAGCGAAAACGCGCTGCAGGAGCGGATGCGTGAGGTGTCGAAAACGCTGTTAATCGTGCTGCTGGCGTTTATTGCGGCGATCAGCCTCTGGACGCCGCTGGCGCAACCGGCCATCGCTGCGCGCTGGTTTACGCTGCCGAATCTGTTTTATCTGCTGCCTGTCCCTGCTCTGGTGGTGATTTTTAGCCTGTACCAGTGGCGCTGCCTGAATAATCCCGCCAGCCATAGCCGTCCGTTTATTCTGACGCTGGGGCTGATATTCCTCGGCTTTAGCGGGCTTGGGATCAGCATCTGGCCGCATATTATTCCACCGTCGATCACCCTGTGGCAGGCCGCCGCCCCGACGCAAAGCCAGGGCTTTATGCTGGTGGGCGCGCTGTTGATCATTCCCGTTATTCTGGTCTACACCTTTTGGAGCTACTACGTGTTTCGCGGCAAAGTTCAGCATGGGGAGGGTTATCACTGATGCAACAACCGGTATGGAAAAGATTGCTGTGGCTGGCCATTATCTGGGGCGGCAGCGTACTGGCGCTGGCTGCTGTCAGTATGCTCTTCCGCATGCTGATGACGGCGGCAGGATTTAAATCTCATTAACGTTATTCCGGGCAACCGCTGCGTTGCCCGCTCCTCCCAGCACTTTCAGATAAACCCCATTAACGCACGGCAGAGTATCGTTACACTGGAAAAAGATTCACAGTATTTATAGTTTGAGAAGAAAAATGAAAAAGCTCATTGCGTTAAGCGTTATTAGTCTTGTCCTTTCCGGCTGCGTTAATCCGGGCAAAGCCTCCGTACAGCCGGAGCAACTTAAAAACCATCGCTTTGTGCTGGAAAACGTCAACGGTAAGGCCGTGAAGACCGCGACAACGCAACCTGAGATCGGTTTTAGCGCGCTGCCAGATATCAGCCTGGTGAATAACATCAGCGTTTCTGGCCAGATGTGTAACCGCTTCAACGGACAGGGGAAATTGTCCGAAGGCGAGCTGAAGGTTAAAACGCTGGCCATGACGCGCAAGCTCTGTACTGAGTCGCAGCTGAATGAGCTGGATCAGACCATCGGCGACATGCTGCGCAAAGGGGCGCAGGTCGACCTGACTGAGGACCAGTTAACGCTGGCGACAGCCGATAAAACGCTGATGTTTAAGCGTGTAGAATAATCAGTAGTTACCGCAGCTTCCAACGGCAAGCGACTGTTCACTACAGCGTTTGCCGTTTGGCAAGGCGCACATCCCAATAGCAGAACCATCAAGCTGGCGGGCGACAGACAGCGAACCGCCAATCATCGCGCAGTTGGCCTGACCTGAACTTGACATTGCCGCTTTCATTCCCGGCGCCACGTGGGCTGCCGTTGCCTGCTGGACTGGCTCACTGCTACATGCCGACAACAATAACGCGGCACACCCTACCCAAAATGCTGAGCGCATGCTCTCTCCCCCATGAATAATGCGAAACCTATGCATAATAGGCATCACATCCCTTGTCGTCGAGAGCGGAAGTGCGTATTTATGCGCTCCGGAAACAATTTCTCGCAATTTTTTCGCCAAAAGTTTGATCTACTCATTGATGGCAGGAATACCAAGGACACAAAAGCGAAAATCGTAAAATCCCCCGTTTGCTAGAATACACAGATAATATTCAGGGTTTGTTGCCGTAATACAGACCCCTATTTTTTGCGCAATGTAAGGGTGTTGTCCTATGCAAACTATTGACGGTAATGGTGCAGTTGCCTCAGTCGCGTTTCGCACCAGTGAAGTTATCGCCATCTACCCGATTACGCCAAGTTCTACCATGGCCGAGCAGGCGGACGCATGGGCGGGTAACGGGTTAAAAAACGTCTGGGGCGATGTCCCGAGAGTGGTTGAGATGCAGTCTGAAGCCGGTGCGATTGCCACGGTACACGGTGCGCTTCAGACCGGCGCGCTTTCCACGTCGTTTACCTCCTCACAGGGATTGCTGTTAATGATCCCTACGCTTTACAAACTCGCCGGTCAGCTGACGCCCTTCGTTCTGCACGTTGCCGCGCGCACCGTTGCTACCCACGCGCTCTCTATCTTTGGTGACCACTCCGACGTGATGGCCGTGCGCCAGACCGGCTGTGCGATGCTATGTGCCAGCAGCGTTCAGGAAGCGCAGGACTTTGCCTTAATTTCGCATATCGCCACGCTTAAAAGCCGCGTGCCGTTTATTCACTTCTTTGATGGTTTCCGCACCTCTCACGAAATCAACAAAATCGTCCCGCTGGCCGACGATACTATCCTGAATCTGCTGCCGCAGGCGGAAATCGACGCGCATCGCGCCCGGGCACTTAATCCTGAACACCCGGTTATTCGCGGGACATCGGCGAACCCGGATACCTATTTCCAGTCCCGCGAGGCCACGAACCCCTGGTACAACGCGGTTTACGACCATGTTGAACAGGCAATGGATGACTTTGCCGCCGCAACCGGCCGGCAGTACAAACCGTTTGAGTACTACGGCCATCCGCAGGCGGAACGGGTAATTGTGCTGATGGGGTCAGCCATTGGGACCTGTGAAGAGGTAGTAGACGAGCTGCTGACGCGCGGTGAAAAGGTCGGCGTGCTTAAGGTGCGTCTCTACCGTCCGTTCTCGGCTAAACATCTGCTTTCGGCTCTGCCTGAAAGCGCCCGCGCTGTGGCGGTGCTCGACCGTACCAAAGAGCCGGGCGCGCAGGCGGAACCCCTCTATCTGGATGTGATGACCGCCCTGGCTGAAGCCTTTAATCAGGGCGAACGTGAAACGCTGCCGCGCGTGATTGGCGGTCGCTATGGCTTGTCCTCCAAGGAGTTTGGGCCGGACTGCGTGCTGGCGGTATTCAACGAGTTAAGCGAAGCGAAACCCAGGCCGCGCTTTACCGTCGGCATTTATGATGATGTGACGAATCTTTCCCTGTCGTTGCCGGAAAACACCCTGCCCTCGACCGCCAAACTTGAGGCGCTGTTCTATGGTCTGGGCAGCGACGGCAGCGTCTCCGCGACCAAAAACAACATCAAAATCATCGGCAACTCAACGCCGTGGTACGCCCAGGGGTACTTCGTCTACGACTCCAAAAAAGCAGGCGGCTTGACCGTTTCCCACCTGCGCGTGAGCGAACAGCCCATCCGCTCCGCGTATCTTATTTCTCAGGCTGATTTTGTTGGCTGCCACCAGCTGCAGTTTATTGATAAATACCAGATGGCCGAGCGCCTGAAGCCCGGCGGCATTTTCCTCCTCAATACGCCGTACAGCGCGGACGAAGTCTGGGCGCGGCTGCCGCAGGAAGTTCAGGCGGTGCTGAACCAGAAAAAAGCCCGTTTCTACGTGGTCAACGCCGCGAAAATTGCCCGCGAATGTGGCCTGGCTGCGCGTATTAATACCGTTATGCAGATGGCCTTCTTCCATCTGACCAATATTCTCCCGGGCGACAGCGCGCTGGTGGAACTGCAGGGTGCGATTGCCAAAAGCTACAGCAGCAAGGGTCAGGAACTGGTCGAACGAAACTGGCAGGCGCTGGCGCTGGCACGCGAATCGCTGTTTGAGGTACCGCTGCAGCCGGTGAATGCCGCAAGCCCGAACCGCCCTCCGGTGGTGTCCGATGCGGCGCCCGATTTCGTTAAGACCGTGACGGCGGCGATGCTGGCCGGCCTGGGCGATGCCCTGCCCGTCTCCGCGCTACCGCCGGATGGCACCTGGCCGATGGGCACCACGCGCTGGGAAAAACGTAACATTGCCGAAGCGATCCCCATCTGGAAAGAAGAGCTGTGTACCCAGTGCAACCACTGCGTTGCGGCCTGCCCGCACTCTGCTATTCGTGCCAAAGTGGTTTCACCGGAAGAGATGGAAGCCGCGCCGGCAAGCCTGCATTCGCTGGATGTGAAATCTCGCGAGATGCGCGGACAGAAATACGTTCTGCAGGTCGCGCCGGAAGATTGCACCGGCTGTAACCTGTGCGTCGAGGTCTGTCCGGCGAAAGACAGGCAGGATCCGGAGATCAAAGCCATCAATATGATGTCGCGTCTGGAGCACGTCGAAGAGGAGAAGGTCAACTATGACTTCTTCCTGAATCTGCCGGAAATCGATCGCAGCAAACTGGAACGTATTGATATTCGTACGTCACAGCTGATTACGCCGCTGTTTGAGTACTCCGGGGCCTGCTCCGGCTGCGGTGAAACGCCGTATATCAAGCTGCTTACCCAGCTGTACGGTGACCGGATGCTGATTGCCAACGCAACCGGCTGTTCATCCATCTACGGGGGCAATTTGCCTTCTACGCCGTACACCACCGACGCGAATGGGCGAGGTCCGGCGTGGGCAAACTCGTTATTTGAGGATAACGCCGAATTCGGCCTGGGCTTTCGCCTGACCGTCGACCAACACCGCGCGCGCGTGATGCGCCTGCTGGAGCAGTTTGCCGGGCAGATCCCCGCTGAGCTCAATGACGCGCTTCATGCGGACGCGACGCCAGAAGAACGTCGTGAGCAGGTTGCTGAGCTGCGCCGCGCGCTGCAGGGCGTTGCGGGGGCTGAACAGCTGCTGACCGACGCTGACGCCCTGGTCGAAAAATCAATCTGGCTGATTGGCGGTGACGGCTGGGCTTACGATATCGGCTTTGGCGGGCTGGATCACGTGTTGAGCCTGACCGAAAACGTCAACATCCTGGTTCTGGATACGCAGTGTTATTCCAATACCGGCGGCCAGGCGTCGAAAGCGACGCCGTTAGGCGCGGTAACGAAATTCGGCGAACACGGTAAACGCAAGGCGCGCAAAGATCTCGGCGTGAGCATGATGATGTACGGTCACGTTTACGTCGCGCAAATCTCGCTGGGTGCCCAGCTTAACCAGACGGTGAAAGCGATTCAGGAAGCGGAAGCGTATCCTGGCCCGTCGCTGATCATTGCCTACAGCCCTTGCGAAGAGCATGGCTACGATCTGGCCCTCAGCCACGACCAGATGCGCCAGCTGACCGCGACCGGCTTCTGGCCGCTGTACCGGTTCGACCCGCGTCGTGCAGACGAGGGTAAATTACCGCTGGCGCTGGATTCGCGTCCGCCGTCGGATGCCCTGGCCGAGACGTTAATGCAGGAACAGCGATTCCGTCGCCTTAACGCCCAGCAGCCGGAAGTGGCCGAACAGCTCTGGAAAGATGCCGCTGCTGACCTGCAAAAACGCTATGACTTCCTGGCGCAGATGGCGGGTAAAGCCGAAAAACCAACCAGCGACTAGTTCCCCTGCCCGGCTTATCCGGGCATTTTTTTGCCATAAAAAAAGCCCGGCGTATTCACACCGGGCGAATCCAGATAATCATTGAATATCTATTTAGTTTCCTTAATAGCATTCACGTTAATTATGGATGAATCATCTTACAGGCATATAACGCCGGGCAGATTACCTTAATTAACGCCTGATTAATAATTTCAATTTAATATAGTTACTTTTAAATCATTCATCAAACCAATGATCATTTCCGCTGATTTATTCGGTTTAGATTTTACTTAGTTCGTAACAATTATATTTTATTACTCTTACACAGGAGTGATTTAGCATGAGACAACTTTCTCATTCTGAAAGTTCAACAGGTAATTAAATAAAAACAACTGCAAAGGAATATCACAATGCAAAGAAAAGTACTGGCTCTGATGATTCCGGCTCTGTTAATAGCTGGTTCTGCTCAAGCAGCAGAAATTTATAATAAAGACGGTAACAAATTAGATCTGTACGGAAAAGTAGATGGTCTGCACTACTTTTCAGATAACAAAGGTGCTGACGGCGATCAAACCTATATGCGTCTGGGTTTCAAGGGTGAAACGCAGATCAACAACACGATGACCGGCTATGCGCAGTGGGAATACAACATTCAGGCCAATAACACGGAAGGGTCTGATAATCAGTCCTGGACGCGTCTGGCCTTCGCCGGTGTAAAAGTGGGTGACTACGGCTCCTTCGATTACGGTCGTAACTACGGTGTCCTGTACGACGTGGAAGGCTGGACCGATATGCTGCCTGAGTTCGGTGGCGACTCCTACACCAAAGCCGACAACTTCATGACCGGCCGCGCAAACGGCGTGGCAACCTACCGGAACACCGACTTCTACGGTCTGGTGCAGGGCCTGAACTTTGCGCTGCAGTATCAGGGCAAAAATGAAGACGCCAGCAACAACCAGGAAGGTACCAACAACGGTCGCGACACGCGTCACGAGAACGGTGACGGCTTCGGTATCTCTACCACCTATGACTTCGGCATGGGGATTACTGCGGGTGCCGCGTATACCTCTTCTGACCGAACCAACGAGCAGGTCATGAACACCACTGCGGGTGGAGACAAAGCGGATGCCTGGACGGCGGGCCTGAAGTATGACGCCAATAACATCTATCTGGCGGCGATGTATTCTGAAACCCGCAATATGACACCGTATGGTGATAACACCGACGCCGTGGCGAACAAAACCCAGAACTTCGAAGTGACCGCGCAGTACCAGTTCGACTTCGGCCTGCGTCCGTCCGTTTCCTACCTGCAGTCGAAAGGTAAGGATCTGGGCAACGGCCAGGGCGACCAAGATCTGGTTAAATACGCTGACGTAGGGGTCACCTATTACTTCAACAAAAACATGTCCACCTACGTTGATTACAAAATCAACCTGCTGGATGAAGACGACAACTTCTACAAAGACAACGGCATCAGCACCGATGATGTTGTAGCGTTAGGTCTGGTTTACCAGTTCTGATTGTCAGAGCCCGCATAATCATGCGGGCTCGCTTGTTTTTTGAAGTTCGTCACATAAGACAGTTTAAGAAAGGGGTTGGTTGAGGGAAAGTTGAAAGTAAGCTGGTTAAACTGCGGTGATAGCCCTTTCTTCACTAAGGATAACAGCGTTGTTTGGTCGTGTATCCCTTGCCTTACTTACCCTTTTAGCATTGCTGTGGATGGCGTTAATTTTTGATTTTGGTGATATCGTCGGGCATCTCGGGGCGCTATTAAACCATCTGGATGGCAGTTAACTATTGTCCCTGGAAATAAAAAGCCACCAGCGGTGCCGGTGGCGGGTAAACGCGTATGTCGCGTTATTTTTTCACAGGTTGAGGCTTTTTATCACCTGATTCAGGGGCCTCACGCGGATCGTCTTTTTCAACACAGAGCATAGTTTCTCCTGTTTCAGTTACCCACTGCCTACTATAGCCGGAGGAGTAAAAGAGTGGCCAGGCGGCAATCATGCCTGATCTTCCCCTTTCTCGCGAAAAGAGAGATAACCTAATACCCCACTATCCCCATCCATGGGATGGTTAACGCCGTCCATCACCTTCACCTCTGGAAAATCAAAAGGTGAAACGTTTTCAAAACAGGCGACATTAACGCCATATTCGTTTGGGTTAGAACGCCGCTGATGGAACGTGTAGATCCCGCATACCGAGCAGAAGAAATGCCGTGCCGTTCCCGTGTTAAAGCGGTACTCGGTGAGCTTATCTTCACCTTTGGTCACCTTAATGCCTGACAGCGGCGCAGAGACGACGACCGCGCCCCGCATGCGACAAAAGGAACAGCTGCAGCGCCGCGCGGTATTCAGACCATCAGTGAGCTCAACGGTGAACGCCACCGCGCCGCAATGGCACTTCGCGTTTCGTCTTTCAGCCATGGGCTATACCCCTTTTCTCACCAGCTCGGCAGCCTTAACGAAAACCTCATCTTCTACGCCATCGCCTTTTTGCCTGCCGAGCCTGACCAGTTCATCGACAATGCTGTTGCGATGGATCGGTTTCTGCGCTGAAACCAGCCCAATAACGGCGGCCCCAATCGCCAGCCCCACTAATCCGGTTTGTTCATCTTTGTTCATCATGCTTACGCTCCTGGTCCAACCAACAAGCTTAGCAGGAATACGGTAAAACGGAATGACGGACAAGTTCAGACAGGTATGACTTCTAAAATCGACAGATAGGAACCGGTATCTATTATTTTGTTCAGCTTCAAATTGGTCTGTTCAAACAAGACCTGATACTCAGGCTCTGTTCTTGCCCGCCCGCCATCAAAGCTTGTTAACAGAAGAAGGTCAATTTCAAATCGTCCCTGCTGATTATTTTCTTTTTTAATAAGCGGTTCAAAAATTAATAATCGGGAGTTATCTTTCATTGCATTTCTGCAGCACTGAAGTATCTGAATCGCCTTCTCATCAGGCCAGTCCATCAAAATATATTTAAGTAAAAAAATGTCCGCTGCAGGACAGGCTTCAAAAAAGCTGCCCTCTACGGTCTTCCATCGGCGATTATCATTCAATAGTGAAAGTCTGTTCCGCTCAAGCACGTCTTTTTGATCAAACAAGATCCCTGTCAAGGTCGGATTTCGACGTAAAATTGCCAGCAATAAATTACCCAGCCCACCGGCGATATCGGCAACGACAGCGTTTTCAGGGAATGAATAGCTACCAGTAATAGTTTCATTTTCTACGGATGACATAGAGGCCATACCAGCATGAAAAATGTTGCTTCCCGTCACCGTGTCATCATGCTGCCAGTAATCGTAAAAAGGCTTTCCAAACAATGAATTAAAAACAGGTTTGCCTTGCAATATTTCATCCATTCTAGCCGCTGGCTGCCAGAATGTTTGGTCTGTCAACATAAGAACTGCCGCCCGTAAGGAAAATTCATGATCGGAACGCAGGAATTGAGCTGAATGGCTAAGACCGTATTCCGTTTCGGATAATTCGTTGAACACCCCACGCGAAGACAATAAGCGCATGATTCGATGAAGATAGTCGCCATCGACATTAAGCTCCTTCGCCAGCTGCTTAACGGATTTCTTTCCTTCAACCAGAAGATCTGCAACGCCTAATACCGCGACAGCCCGAAGTGCTGCCTGCCAGACAAAACCCATGCTTTGCTCTAACAAACACATTCCTTCTTTACGGCTTAGCAAATCCAGACTATTACGTTGTGACATTTTCTGCTCCTTACCAGTAAAGATGCGCTGAACAACTTAAATTCGCTAGCAAGCGTAAGTCTGGTAGTGAGCTTTATCCATAATTTCAGAAAGGATTATTTATGCGGTTTCGTACCGTTTAGCATACAATCTCTTTAAATATGTAAAAAAACAGGGCCACTTACTCTTTATTTTGATTAGTAACATAGTGACACTATTATTGTGTAAATAATTGCTTTGATGAGAAAAATGCCTGCCATGAGAAATGACATTTCATATTTAAAATCTCGGCGTCAGTCCAAACTTTGGCGTTTTGATGTTTGCAGCCCAAATCTTGATATCGTTTTGCAGGAGGATCGTGAAATCGGATTTTAAATGCGTCACCATGCTATTGACGCTGTCCGCATCAACCACTGAAAAATGTTCAATTCTGTTTTGTCCTACCTGAACACAATAATATTTGGCGGGCAGTACTTTACCATTCACATTTAGCGGCAGGTTTTTCTCACCGCAACGGCCTTCAGTAATATAGGACACCAGTAAATTAGCGGATTTTCTTCCTGGCTGGGAGACACTCACCATGACCGGGAAACCTTCCGAGGTCTGTGTCATATCATAAAGAACCGCATTTTTTATATACCAAGTATTATATTCCCGCTCCTGAAAAGCAGACCAGGAAGGCGCAGAAAAGAGCACCAGCACTGCCAGAATAAGAGATTCTATTTTCATGGGATGTTGTCGTCCGTGTTGTTGCACGTATTATTCAGATTGTGCAAAAAACAGCAACCACTTAAGAATAGTCCTACTACTATTGGCAGTGACGGAGGAGTAAATTAAAGATATGCCTTACCGTCAGCAGTCCCTGCCAACGCTCATAAAAGAGAATAAGAAGAAAAATGATAAACGGCCGCCATCATGGCGATGCTGACGACGACGCTGATGAAAAAGTAGCTTTTGAAGGGCTGCTTTTGGGTTTTATGGCGAAAGAGTTGTTGGCCGACAATGGCGCCAGGCCAGCCACCTGTCACGCCAAATACCAGCAATGTCGCTTCCGGAACCCTGCGCATCCCCTTCCGCGCCGCCATTTTATCGGCGCCATACATGAACAACGTCATCACGTTGATCGCCAGAAACCACATGACCAGAGAATGGGTAGCAAGAAGGCTGCCGATCGCAGCGATAATCAGGAGTAAATAACAAAAGCGATTAAGGGTCATAGCACGAGCCACGGGGTGTTTAGCAGTTTTGGATGACGCATTATACGTTAACTGACGAAAATCTCAGAGTGAGACGGCTATTCTAAAATGCAAACTGCGCCCCGGGCCTTTACTGGTTAACATTTAAACTGCGGTAATAAGTAAGCATTATTTCATTATGCGTTGACCGCTAGCATTTTTTTCTTAAAAAATTAACCTGAAACATCTTACGTCGAAAACACAGCGTAAGCGCATTGTTTTAACAAAACAATAATCATTACATCCATCAATCTAAAGAGGGTGCGACAATGTTGATTAAAGTCAAATTAACCGTTAGGCAGCTAATATTCCAAATCACCCATTTGCTTAAGAATCCCAAAGAGAATGTTGAAAACAATTAATTTGACCATCCGGTCAATACATAACAAAATATTCCCGTGGTTAAAGCAATAATGGTCTGCATTTTTGGGGGATGATGTCCCCCCTTTTTATTTTCTCAGAAACAACCGAATAAACATTATTCCACCCTGACCTTAACTTTTGGCTTCGACAAGAGAACTTTGACCAGTTCCTTGAAAGGAAGAGGTTTGTAAAAGAAAAAACCCTGTAAAAACCGGATATGATTGCGAGTGAGGTAATCGAGCTGCTCTTCTGTTTCAACGCCTTCCGCCACGATGCTAATTGAGAGTTTTTTGGCCAACTCCAGTACCGAATCAAGGATTAGCGTTGAGTCCTCATTCGCGTTAACCCTGGCAACAAAGCTCTGGTCGATTTTAATGTAGTCAATATGCAGATCCTGCAGATAGGACAGACCGGAATAACCCGTACCAAAGTCATCCAGCGCAATGGCAAATCCGTTGTTATGTAGCTCATTCAATGTATTAACAAGATGTTCATCAATGTCGAGCGGTTCACGCTCCGTCACTTCAACGACGAGGTTAAGATCCTGTTGAGTAAAGCTGCGCTTATAGTGGAGACACTCTTCAACAAAGGTGGACACAACGATATGAGAAGCGCTGAAGTTAATCCCTACGTGAAACCCTTCCGGCAGCAATGTCGCAATAGCATTCATGTGTATTGCAACCTGCCTCATTAAGCTCTGAGTCAAAGGAATAATTAAACCGGATTTCTCCGCAAGAGGAATGAAGGACGCGGGGGAAATAAATCCTGATTGAGGATGCTTCCATCTGGCCAGCACCTCCACACCCCGTAAGGTTCCCTCTTTGCCGCTCACAACGGGTTGGTAATACGGAATAATTTCATTTTTGTAAATGGCGATGCGCAGCGACTCTTCGGGTGAAACATCCTTAGAAATATAGCGTTGAAGAATATAAGCAGAGAGAGACGATATTATCAGCAGGAATAACACCACGCCTCCGGCTCGATTGAATAATCTCTTAAGGCTAAAAAGAGGTGGAGAGGTGAATTGTACCGAGAAAGGATAAGTAGAGGCTTTTACCGTTAATACCTCTTTATTCGTAGGGTCTGCCGTCGTCACATCGCCTGTCAGACCTAAAAGCGTATTGCCTACTCTCAGGGAATATTCAACGCCATTTAATGGCATATCCAGTGCATCACGGATATGGCTATCGCTGATGCTAACGATGATTCGGCTTCCGGCATGAATTGTCTGATATAAGAGAACCGGAAGACCGTTGACGGTACTGGCCGAAGGGACGAGGAGCAATGATGACTCAGGCAGCACTGAGCTGTTGACCAACAATACGCGGTTTCCCGGTAACGAGGAGCACCAGACCGCATCATTTTTCAGAATAACGATCGTTCTCAGGTGAGGCTGTAATGCCGCCTCGGTGCCCAGCCGATATTGCCCTTCAGCATCACACTCATTCTCGGCAAGTTGCATTGCCATCTCAGTCGCATGACGAGCTTCTTTAAGAATAACATTCATGTTCCGCACGACGTAATGCGCCTCTGCCAGGCTATCGGCCCGTGCAGAATACCAAACCTGTAAATTAATGATAAAAACGCCTAGCAAAAACATTGTCGTGGCTGCAGCTACGGGGATAGATGCATGGCGCATTTAGGGTTCTCGATTTAAGTGAAGTAGCCGCTTCAACGACGGTGAAGTGATTGAATTGTCATTGCCTTAAGCATGGTTGATAACGTCATAATTACCATGCCAGGCGTCAGAAAAGTTCTCGTAAACCAGATTGAGGGGAAACAAAAGGCCGCCGAACGGCAGCCCTGGTGGATAAGTATCTATTAATATCGCTTTATTGTATTGATCGGGGTTCTTTCTGACCAGTCTGGCCGCTCGCCGGCCATGATGGCACGCTGTTGCGTTGGCGTCACAGACTGGGTTATTTCAGGCATTGACTTGTATTCGGGTTGCTTAGGTGGACTGAGAACCAGATCGGAGCTACAGCCTGACAGCTGGAAAATTGCCAGTAGAGATGAAATAAGCTTGAACACGTTAAACCCTTCCAATGGGATAAAATTTTAAGAAAAAGCGTGGTGCTGGTTGCATCCAGGTGACTCGTTACTGATATTCAAAGCCACGCGCCTGGCTGCAGACAGCAGATTCACCACACAGATAACCTCGTAAGGATATATTTACCAGGGCAATACGCGCAACGCTTTGTTTTCCTTCCCACCTGAACTAAAAATGCAAGGAAAGGCGACTATGCTTCTACAGTCGAGGGGGTTTATGCTAAAACCGCTATTCCGATTCTTTTGGTTAAGAGTTAAGAAGGGATTTGAATGGTTCAGGTTGAAGAATTAAAAATGAAGTACCCAGGCGCAGTGGCCTGGCAAATGGGTGACGGCCCGGAAATGGCGAGCGTGCTTGCGGACCTTATTAAAAAAGGAATCAAAACGGCCACCTGCGGCTCTTTTGCCTCGTACGCGCAGGATGTGTCTGCTCCGCGGATGGGGAGCTACAACATAATTCTTGATGGCCAGAATGTCCCGGTCTGTGTGATCCGGCTGGTTTCAATGCGGCTGGTGCGTTTTTGCGATGTAAATGAAGAATTCGCTCGCAAAGAGGGTGAAGGCGATTTAAGCCTTGAATACTGGCAGAAAGAGCATCAGCGATTTTTCTTCCGCGAAGGCCATTTTTCTGAAGATATGGAACTGATCGCGGAAGAATTTGAATTGGTTGAGGTGCTGTAAGCTGAGATAAAAGTGATACTTATCCCAGCGAGCCTGCACCCTTCTGATGCCCTCCCAGGTTTGTCAGGCTTTTTAAAGCTACCCTTGTCGATATAACGCATCACCCCGGCATCACTAGCCATTACCCTTAAGCCTGCATGATGTGAATCATTATAGGGCTCCAGATTTAACGCAGCTGTAAAACGTGCTGGTATTCGCCGCCGGAATCCGTACCATACGCGGCATACAATATTTGCCCCTGCTGGCTCCGAAGGTAGTACTAAATGCAACAGAATCAAGAGATTAACAAAAAAGAGCAATACAACCTGAATAAACTGCAAAAGCGACTGCGCCGTAACGTGGGCGAAGCCATTGCAGACTTCAACATGATTGAAGAAGGTGACCGCATCATGGTCTGCCTGTCAGGGGGTAAAGACAGCTATACCATGCTGGAGATCCTGCGTAATCTTCAGCAAAGCGCACCGGTGAAATTTTCCCTGGTGGCGGTCAACCTTGACCAGAAACAGCCGGGCTTCCCGGAGCACATTCTTCCGGAATACCTCGAGAAGCTGGGCGTTGAGTATAAAATCGTCGAAGAAAATACCTACGGCATTGTGAAAGAGAAAATCCCGGAAGGGAAAACCACCTGCTCACTCTGCTCTCGTCTGCGCCGCGGCATTCTGTATCGTACCGCGACGGAGCTGGGCGCGACCAAAATTGCGCTGGGCCATCACCGCGACGATATCCTGCAAACGCTGTTCCTCAATATGTTCTACGGCGGCAAGATGAAAGGCATGCCGCCTAAGCTGATGAGCGATGACGGCAAGCACATTGTGATCCGCCCTCTCGCCTACTGCCGCGAAAAAGACATTGAGCGTTTTTCTCAGGCTAAAGGTTTCCCGATCATTCCATGTAACCTGTGCGGCTCTCAGCCGAACCTGCAGCGTCAGGTGATTGGCGACATGCTGCGCGACTGGGATAAGCGTTATCCGGGTCGTATCGAAACCATGTTCAGCGCGATGCAAAACGTTGTCCCTTCCCATCTCGCGGATGTGGAGCTGTTCGACTTTAAAGGCATCAACCACGAGTCAGAAGTTGTGAACGGCGGGGACCTGGCGTTTGATCGGGAAGATATTCCCATGCAGCCAGCGGGCTGGCAGCCGGAAGAAGATGACAATCAGTTTGAAGAGCTGCGTCTCAACGTGCTTGAAGTGAAGTAAGCGATTAGCGTCTCAGAAACACCTTCTGAGACGCTTCATTCTTTATTTCAGCAGACGTACGCGACAGGTTTTACCCTTAATTTTCCCGTTTTGCAGCTGCTTCCATGCCTTATTGGCTACCGCCTGGCGAACCGCTACGTAGACATGCGCCGGATGGACCGCAATCTTGCCGATATCCGCCCCGTCCAGACCCACATCCCCGGTCAGCGCCCCTAATACGTCACCTGGACGCATCTTGGCTTTTTTACCGCCATCAATGCACAGCGTCGCCATTTCAGCCTCCAGCGGCACCAGGCTGACGCCAGCAGGGGCATTCATCCAGTTCAGCTTAATCTGCAGCATCTCAGAGAGAATGTTGGCGCGCTGCGCCTCTTCCGGCGCGCAGAAGCTGATCGCCAGACCGCTGTTTCCCGCGCGCGCGGTACGGCCAATACGGTGCACGTGCACTTCAGGATCCCACGCCAGCTCAAAGTTCACCACCAGCTCCAGGGATTTAATATCCAGACCGCGCGCAGCGACGTCGGTTGCGACAAGAACGCGGGCGCTGCCGTTAGCGAAGCGGACCAGCGTCTGATCGCGATCGCGCTGTTCCAGATCGCCATGCAGCGACAATGCGCTCTGGCCGGCGGCATTCAGGGCATCACAGACCGACTGACAGTCTTTTTTGGTATTACAGAACACCACGCAGGACGCAGGCTGATGCTGGCTCAGCAATTTCTGCAGGAGCGAAATTTTCCCCTGCTGCGAGGTTTCAAAGAACTGCTGCTCGATAGCGGGCAGCGCATCTACGCTGTCGATTTCAATGGTAAGCGGATTTTTCTGCACGCGCCCGCTGATGGCGGCGATGGCCTCCGGCCAGGTCGCGGAGAACAGCAGCGTCTGACGATCGGCCGGGGCGAAACGGATCACCTCGTCAATTGCATCGCTGAAGCCCATATCCAGCATCCTGTCTGCCTCATCCATCACCAGCGTTTGTAACGCATCCAGCGAGACGGTGCCTTTTTGCAGGTGATCCAGCAGGCGGCCGGGCGTTGCGACAATAATGTGCGGCGCATGCTGGAGTGAATCACGCTGCGCGCCGAACGGCTGTCCGCCGCAGAGGGTTAAAATCTTGGTGTTTGGCAGGAAACGCGCCAGGCGACGCAGTTCACCCGCGACCTGGTCTGCCAGTTCGCGGGTTGGGCACAGCACCAGAGACTGGGTCTGAAAAAGCGCCGCATCGATGTGCTGCAACAGGCCAAGGCCAAATGCCGCCGTTTTCCCGCTGCCCGTTTTCGCCTGCACGCGCACGTCACGGCCCTCGAGGATGGCGGGCAACGCGGCCGCCTGAACAGGCGTCATCGTGAGGTAACCCAACTCGTTGAGGTTATCGAGTTGGGCGGCGGGCAGAACATTCAGGGTAGAAAAAGCGGTCACAGTAGTCTCTCGTGGTCATCTTTGCGGTCAGATGGCGCGTATCCTCGCAGATCTCGCGATTCGATGCGACAATTTAATCGGTTCTTGATCTGGCGGCGGGTCGGGCATCGGCTGCGGACGCGGGATGGGATCGGGCATTGGCACCGGATCGGTGGGGACGGGATCGGATTGACGCGATTGTTGCAGTAGCAGAGCGTTCAGGATGCTCATCATTCCCTCCAGAATTTGCTGTCGTCCCTTTTAGGGTAGACGCTGAGAATCAGGAGGCAAAAAAAAGCCGACTATGAAGTCGGCGTCGTACGAATCAATTGTGCTATGCAGTAATTCAAAAAAGGAAGTAAGACAATATGGAGCGCAACGCCCATCGCTTGACGTTGCATTCACCTGCGGGAGTAATATTGCACCTTACGGGGTAGATGTTTATTGACTTCGCTCAATTAAAAGAGCGTTTTGATCCCGTTGAAAGCTGAAAAAAGCGTAAATTTACAGCCATTTACTACGATGCAACCACCATGCAACACCACCAATCAAAACAACTAACATCACGCAAAAGGCGGTAAAGCCGTAGCGATAAGCGCCACCCGGAATTCCACCCAGATTCACGCCAAACAGCCCGGTAAGAAACGTGCTGGGTAAAAACACCATCGCCATCAGGGACATCGTATAGGTTCTTCTCGACAGCGACTCCTGCATCACCTGCGCGATTTCGTCCGCCATCACCGCCGTTCTGGCAATACAGGAATCAATCTCGTCCAGCCCGCGCCCCAGCCTGTCGGCAATATCCTGCATTCTGCGTCGCTGATCGTCATTCATCCAGGCGAGCCTTTCGCTGGCAAGACGCGCATACACGTCGCGCTGCGGCGTCATGTAGCGGCGCATCACAATCAACTGCTTACGCAATAAGGCCAGAAAACCCCGCGGCGGGATTTGCTGATCGAGCAGGTTATCTTCCAGGTCGATGATTTTGTCGTGCAGCTCTTCAATAAATTCACTCGCATGATCGGTAAGGGCGTCGCAGACGTCCACCAGCCAGCTGCCGCAGTCGACCGGCCCGGTGCCCTCTTTCAGATCGTTGACGATGTCATCCAGCGCCAGAACTTTTCGCTGGCGGGTCGACACAATGAGCCCATCGTCCATGTAGACACGCATCGCAACCAGCTGATCCGGGCGTTCATCCGTGCTGCCGTTAATGCAGCGCAGGGTGATCAGCGTCCCGTCACCCATTCGACTTACGCGGGGCCGCAGGCTTTCACCCGCCAGCGCATCGCGCACGTTATTGGGCAAGAGCGGCGTCGAGGCCAGCCAGTCAGCGCTGTCCGGGTGGGTGTAGTTCAGATGTAGCCAGCAGGGATGCGCACTATCGATCACATCATTATCTTCCAGCGGTCGCGCACCGCCGCGACCATCCAGCACCCACGCAAAAACTGCGTCTGGAACGTTTAGTTCAGATCCTTTAATGCTTTCCACAGCGCCTCCACCTTTTTAGCTCTTCGGTGTCAGTCTAGCTTTCATCAGGGGTTAAGCAACAACTATGTATTCCATCGCGCTGAAATCGCTCAGGAATTGTACATACCAGGCGGAGGCTTGAAAAAAGCCTGGCATGCCAGGCTTTGAGGTGCTGTCAGAGAGAGTGCTCTGGCTGCTGCAGGAAGGATGGCGAGCCGCCAGATGATGAGGACAAGGATGACTGATCGAGCCTGAAATTACGCGTTCGGGTCTGCAGCTCAATCACCTGATTACGCAGTACATCAGACGAACCGTTGAGTTCCTCTGCCATTGCCACGTTACTTTGTGTGACCCGCTCCAGCTCCGATAGCGCCAGGGTAATCTGAGAAATGCCTTTCTCCTGCTCTGAGGTTGACGCGGAAATGTCGTCCATTAAGCGGCTTACATTTCCCGAGCCGGTCACGATTTCATGCATGTTTTTCTCTGCCTGTGACACAACGCTGGCTCCCTGCGTGACGTTACTGCTGGTGACTTCAATCAGCGTTTTGATATTCTTCGCGGCCTCCGCGCTGCGGTGTGCCAGGTTTCTTACCTCTTCCGCGACGACAGAAAAACCCTTGCCATGATCGCCCGCCCTTGCCGCCTCCACGGCCGCGTTGAGCGCCAGGATATTCGTCTGGAACGCAATGCCGTCAATGAGCGAAATAATCTCCGTCATCTGCTGCGCGCATTCGGTAATGGACTGCATATTGCTGGCGACCTGTCCCATCAGCTCGCCACCCTTGCGCGCCTGTAACGTCGCCACATTTGCCTGCTCGCTCGCCAGGCGGGTGTTATCGGCATTGTTTTTGGTGCTCGCGGCCATTTGCTCCATGCTGGCTGCGGTTTGCACCAAAGACGCAGACTGCTGTTCGGTTTTCACCGAAAGCTGAGCGCTACGTGCCGAGAGTTGATCCGATAAGGTCATGGCGGTTTGCGATGACGCTCTGATCTCACGCACCAGCGTCGCAATATTGCCGGAAAGACTATTGATCCCGGGGATGAGCCGGCCCGCACAGTTATTGCCAAATTCAGGGATAGATACGCCAAGGTTACCTGCGGTCACCTCCTCAATACTTCTCTTCACCGTATTGATCGGCGTCACAAGATACTTCGTCATATAGACCCAGAGCAAAAATAGCGCAACGAAATTGATGACATTAAGCGAAATAAAGAGAGACGTATTGCTGGAAAATAGAACAACGACACCTGCACTTACCAAAAAAAGAGAGAAAAGGAACCCGATAATAAAGGTCCTGACACTAATATTTTTTAGCATGATAATACCCACGTTTTATATTTTGGTCGGCACTTAGACTTATAGCATTGGCCCGGAAGTTTTTCATCGCAAACAACGCTTGTTTTTTGTTTCGCCGTTAGCATCCTGAGATTTGTCTTAAGTCAGATAAAAAAAGCGTATTAGTGAAAATGTTCTGCTCAGCATGCTGTGATACTGGTCTCCAGCCATGTTAAGCGATAGTATCGCCCGCGGTGAGACGATACGATCGCCTTCATATTTAAGGAGCTTTGCTACTGTTATTCGTTCTTGTTTAGCAATGCTTAATATATTAACGAGAGAATATATTTTATATTCTTAATAAGTTTTAGAGTATTAATATGACTGGTCATTTTTCACGATAAATAACTAATATGGTTTGAATGCGCATGTTCGTTGCCCGATAAAGATGTATCCGGCAGGCGAAATCGGTAACCCTCTCAGGCGTGGGATTGCATAATGCTCAATATATCGTGGGACCCTGTGTTAATCGCTATATCTTATCTGGTGGCGTTTATCGCCTCCTTTGTGGCGCTGGACAGCGCCGGAAAGATCCCCCTCTCCAGCCGAAAGGCTGCCCTGTTCTGGCGCATTGCCGGTGGGGTCACGCTGGGCATTGGCATTTGGTCGATGCACTTTATCGGCATGCTGTCGATGCAAATGCCCATGATGATGAGCTACGACCTCTGGTTAACCCTTGCGTCACTGGGCGTCGCGGTGGTTGCATCAGCCACGGCACTTAATATTGCCGTCGCGGGCAAAAAACTTTCTCCCTTTCGACTGATCTTTGCCACGGCAATCCTGAGCGCTGGCGTGGTGTCGATGCACTACATCGGTATGGCGGCCCTGATGCTGGATGGCAGCATCATCTGGGATCGCCGCCTCGTGGGGTTGTCCGTGGTTATTGCGGTTGTTGCCTCCGGCACGGCGCTGTGGCTGGCTTTCCGCCTGCGGGATAAACACAAAGGCGTCTTTATCAATCGCATTCTCGCGGCCTTCGTCATGGGTGCCGCCATTTGTGCGATGCACTATACCGGCATGAGTGCCGCGCAGTTTCAGGAAATGGCGCATACCCTCCCGGGCGGGATCGGCGAGCTGGGGTTATCCATCTGGGTTTCGGTCACCACGCTCTGCCTGCTCGGCGTGATGTTAATCATTTCACTGATCGATTCCCACCGGCGCACCAGCCGGCTGACGGATAATCTGCATCAGCTCAACCGCCAGCTTGAGCTACAGGCGCGCTTTGACGCGCTCACCGGGCTCGCAAACCGCCACCAGATGGATCTCCGCATGCAGGATTGTTTGCGCAGCGCGCTGCTGAGCAAAAAGCCATTTGCGGTTATTTTCCTGAACGTCGATCACTTCAAACGCGTTAACGATACGTGGGGTCACAGCGTCGGTGATGAGGTATTGATCGCGGTCGCGCAGCGCATCACGGCCCGGCTCACGCGCGAGATGACCCTGGCAAGGCTGGGAGGCGACGCCTTTATCCTGCTGGTGCCGGAATGTGACGACGACAGACTCAACGCCCTGGTCACCGCGCTGCTTGAAGACGTGCGACGCCCTCTGTCCGTCTGCGGACATACGTTAAGCACGACGATCAGCGCGGGCGTCAGCCTCTATCCTCAGGACGGCGAAACGCTGCACGAGCTGAAGCTCAAGGCGGATGCAGCATTACATCGCATCAAGGAAGATGGCCGCAACGGCTGGGCGATTTACCGGGCCGAGATGTCAACGGCGATCCCGGCAAAACCCGGTTTCCTGCAGGAGCTTTCTCAGGCGCTTGAGCGCGATCAGTTTGAACTGTGGTACCAGCCAACCTGGCATGCCGGAGAGAAAACCATTCACGGTTTTGAAGCCCTTCTGCGCTGGCGGCATCCTGAGCAAGGGGTTGTGCTGCCTAATCTGTTTATCCCTTCCCTGGAACAAACGGGCTTAATTATTCCGGTAGGTAACTGGGCCATTGAAGCGGCATGCCGACAGCTTCATTTCTGGACAGAGCAAGGTTTCAGCCAGTGGACGCTGTCGCTCAACCTATCCCCCATCCAGTTTGAACAGCCTGATATTTTCCAGATCGTCTCGTCGATGCTGGAAAAATATAGCTTGTCTCCGTCCCGGCTGATCCTTGAGGTAACGGAAAGCACCGCGCTTAAAAATCTCGACCGCAGCATTGAGTTGCTCAATGCGTTTAATCACGCGGGGATCGTTGTCTCGATTGATGATTTTGGGACGGGCTATTCCAACCTTCTGATGCTGAGCGTGCTTCCGGCCAAAGAACTCAAGATCGACAGAAGCTTTGTCACGTCGATGCTGGAAAATGAAAAAAGCTACAAGCTGGTTGAAACCATTATCAGTATCGCCCGGACCATGGAGATGAATGTGGTGGCAGAAGGGATCGAGACGGAAGAACAGCAGGCGGTTCTCACCCGACTCGGCTGCGATTACCTGCAGGGATATCTGTTCTCTCGCCCCTTACCTGCCGAACAGGTACCGTGGCTACTGCTGCAGATAAACTCAGACAAACAGATTATACCCATTAATAAAATTCAAACGGACTCCGCATTTATTTCTCAAAAAAATCATGCCTGACGGGGTTAAGTGGAGTATGTTTCAAGGGAGTACACGCGAGTCAATTCTGTCATGATTGTCAGGCACATGTTGTCGATGAACAGGAAACGCCTATGTCGCAACCTTGTTTTGATGCGTTGAATGTAATTAAAACACCCGTGTGGCTCGTTTCACCCGTGTTGGAAAAGATCATTTTTGCGAATGTGGCCGCAACGCAGATCATGGGAGATAAAACGCTCGATGACCTGCGCAAAGGGATCTATTCAGCCAGTGCGCAAACCGTCCTGTCGATGTATGTATCTGAACTGAAAACAGAGCAGGAGATCGTCGAAATCTGGACAACGAACCGGGATGGACAGGATACGCCGTTAAGCTGTCGTCTCTCGCTTGCCCACTACGCGCCCTGGGGCGATGTGATTGTTTTCGAGGGCATCTCCCAACAAATACTCTCAGGATTGAAGGCCAGCCGTTCCGCTACCTACCGGCGGAAAAAACAGGGTTTTTATGCGCGCTTTTTTCTGACCAACAGCGCCCCGATGCTGTTAATCGATCCGGCCCGCGACGGTCAAATCGTCGATGCGAATCTGGCCGCGCTCAATTTTTATGGTTATTCCCATGATGACATGTGCAGTAAGCATACCTGGGAAATCAATACGCTGGGGCGAGATGTGATGCCCATTATGACTGCGATTGCCGCGCTGCCCGGTGGTCATAAGCCGCTCAATTTTGTTCACCGCCTTGCCGATGGATCCACCCGCCACGTTCAGACGTATGCCGGGCCCATTGAGATCTACGGTGACAAGCTGATGCTGTGCATCATCCACGATATCACCGAGCAAAAAAGGCTGGAGCAGGAGCTGGAACATGCGGCGTTACGTGACTCCATGACGGGGTTACTCAACCGGCGCCAGTTCTACGCGATTACCGATCAAAGCAATCTGAATAAACTTCCCTCGCAGCAGCAATTTAGCCTGCTGCTGGTGGATACCGACCATTTCAAAAACATTAATGACCTGTTCGGCCATCTGAAAGGCGATGAGGTGCTTATCGCCCTTTCCCGGACGCTGGAAGCCTGTAGTCGGGAGGGCGATATGGTGTTCCGCTGGGGTGGCGAAGAGTTCGTTATCCTGCTGCCGCGCACCTCTCTCGACACTGCGATGCAGATTGCCGAATCAGTCCGTGCAGCCGTTGCCCGCATTACGATTCCAGGCCTGCCGCGGTTTACCGTCAGCATCGGCGTGGCGCGGCACAATCAGGGTGAGAGTATTGACGAGCTGTTTAAGCGTGTGGACGATGCGCTGTATCGCGCTAAAAATGACGGACGCAATAAAGTCCTTGCGGCATGAAACTGGAGTATCCGGAAAAGCCCCGCTACAATGCCCACCTCGAATCAATTAGCGTCAGGTGGGTAAAAGCCGCAATGGGAAAAACAGAAATAATACTCACCTTAATTATTTTACTCCTTATTATATTTGGCTTCTGGTTTATTTTTAGCGGTGAGATCTGGTATCTCGTCGAGTTTCTGGAAAATAGCCTTTACCCGACCTTCGACGCACCGTAACGCACGTTTAATCGCTTGTTTCACCTACCGAATATGTCAGGTATTAGCTTCCCTTACAGCCGCGTAAAATACGCGGCGTTATCCTCCAACAACGTTGATAACGAATCACTTATTCATTTGCTTATGTTGCCCGTGCTCTGACGGGCTTTTTTATTTCCGGCAATTCAGCCACGCCAGGCTATATCTTAATCATCTTTATTGATAGAGGTGAGGAAAGATGAGCAAGAAGATCCTGATGCTGGTTGGCGATTACGCCGAAGATTACGAAACCATGGTGCCTTTTCAGGCGTTGCAGATGATTGGTCATCAGGTGGATGCGGTCTGCCCCGACAAACCGAAGGGCGATTACATCATGACGGCAATCCATGACTTTGACGGCGCCCAGACCTACAGCGAAAAGCCCGGTCACCGCTTTACCCTCAACGCCGATTTTTCAGCCGTAAAGGAGCAGGACTACGACGCGCTGCTCATCCCCGGCGGGAGAGCGCCCGAGTATCTGCGATTAAATGAGGACGTCTTAAAGCTGGTACAGGCATTTGACGCCGCGCGTAAGCCGATTGCTGCGGTGTGCCATGGACCACAGCTGCTTGCTGCCGCGGGCATCCTGAAAGGACGAACCTGCAGCGCCTACCCGGCCTGTGCGCCTGAGGTCCGTCTCAGCGGCGGACACTACGCCGCTATCGGCATCGACCAGGCCCATGTAGACGGTAACCTGGTGACGGCTCCCGCCTGGCCCGCGCATCCGCAGTGGCTGGCGAAGTTTAATGCGCTGTTAGAATAACAGAGACCAGGTATCGGGCCACGCATAGCGAATGAAGCGGTACCGCGTTTTGCAGACCTGGCGCGAGAATGCGCCAGGCCTCATAAAACATCAGTGCTTCTCGATAAACATCGTCCGGCTATACGCCACGTCTTCCGGGTTATTGATGGGGTAGCCTTTCACCCAGGGCTTAATCAGGCGACCATTGGTGTACTGGTAAATGGGCGCGATGGGCGCTTTCTCCAGGAGGATTTTCTCCGCCATGTTGTAGTCCGTATTACGCGCTTTCGCCGTAGTTTCCAGCGTCGCCTGGTGGATAATTTTATCGTAGGCCGGCTCATTGAAACGCGAGATATTGCCGCTGTGGGTGGAGGTCAGCAGGGACAGGAAGGTCGACGGCTCATTGTAATCGCCTACCCATGACGCGCGGATCACGTCAAAATTGCCGGTATTACGGCTGTCGATATAGGTTTTCCACTCCTGGTTTTGCAGTTTGACGTCCACACCGAGATTTTTCTTCCACATGGACGCCACCGCAATGGCGATTTTCTGATGGTTTTCCGAGGTGTTGTACAGAAGGGTCAACTTCAGCGGACGCTGCGGGCCGTAACCTGCGGCCTGGAGCAACGTTTTCGCCTGAGCGTTCAGCTCCTGCTGGGACATCTGCTCGAACGGTGAAGGCTCAGGGGTGAAGCCCGCCGTCACGTCAGGGGTGAAATGCCAGGCCGGCTTCTCGCCTGTACCTAATACCTTTTCCGCCATAATGCGGCGATCGATAGTCATGCTCAGCGCAAGACGCACCCGGGCATCGGCCGTCGGGCCCTTTTGCGTGTTAAATGCGTAGTAATAGGTCCCAAGCTGAGGCGGCGTATACACCTGTCCCGGAATGTCCTTCAGGAGCTTCTGATACATGTTTTTCGGGAACGATTCGGTGATATCAATATCCCCCGCCAGATAGCGCTTAGTGGCGGACGATTCCTGATTAATCGGAATGAAGGTCACTTTTTGCAGGACAGTTTTCGCGTTGTCCCAGTAGTGCGTATTCGGCACGACAACCAGTTTTTCATTCACCACGCGGTCGTTCAGGACGTACGCGCCGTTACCCACCAGAGCGCCCGGACGCGTCCACTCTTTCCCGCTTTCAACGTTCGCTTTTTGCACCGGATAGAAGGCGAAGTTTGCCGTCAGGTTGCTAAACCACGGGAGCGGTTTGTCCAGCTGGACGCGTAAGGTTCTGGCATCCACCGCCGTCACGCCCAGGGTATCTGGCGCCGCTTTGCCATCGATAATGGCCTGCGCGTTATTGATGCCCGCCAGCGCCGCAAACCAGGCAAACGGAGACGTGGTTTTCGGGTCAACCAGACGCTGCCAGCTGTAGACAAAATCCTGCGCGGTGACGGGCGTACCGTCAGACCATTTGGCGTTATCGCGCAGGGTGAACGTCCAGATACGGTTATCGTTGCTCTGCCAGCGCGTCGCCACGCCGGGGGTCAGCTCCCCTTTCTCGTTCTGATTCACCAGCCCTTCGAAAAGATCGCGAATCACCTGAATCTCGGGTAATCCTACCGCTTTTGCCGGATCGAGCGAAGCCGGCTCGTCTTTAATATGCCTGACCAGCTCCTGTTTTTGCGCCAGTACCATGCCCTGAGGCACATCAGCAGCGTACGAGAGTGTAGAGAGTCCGCACAGGTACAGTGCAGCGCAAAGACGCGAAACAGGATGCTTCATAAGATCCCCTTTGATGAATTCAGGTAACAAGCAGATGCGTAATTATTTGTTTCGAAACAGAGAAATGCAAATACCTTACGCCTGAATAGTGATTTAAGGCAATTCTCAAGCGTTACGGAAACTATTTGATTAACAGCGGGTTTTGCACAACACTGCCAGTAGAGACTTCTTTATCAGGATTTCGTATGGCAATCACCCGACCACGAGCGGAACGCGGGGCCTTTCCGCCGGGCGCTGAGCAATATGGCCGCTCATTTTTAGGCGCATCGCTGATCTGGTTCCCGGCGCCCGATGCCGATCGCAGCAGCGGTTTGATCATTGCCGGCACGCACGGAGATGAGAACTCGTCCATCGTCACGCTTTCCTGCGCGCTGCGGACGCTGACGCCTTCATTGAGACGTCACCACGTAATTCTTGCCGTCAATCCGGACGGCTGTCAGCTTGGATTACGGGCGAATGCGAGGGGCGTTGACCTGAACCGTAATTTCCCGGCGGCAAACTGGCGCGCCGGAGAAACGGTTTATCGCTGGAACAGCTCCGCCGAGGAGCGGGACGTGGTGCTGCTGACGGGAGACAAGCCTGGCTCGGAGCCGGAAACGCAGGCGCTGTGCCAGCTTATCCATAAGATCCACCCCGCCTGGGTTGTCTCCTTCCACGATCCGCTGGCCTGCATTGAAGATCCGCGTCACTCCGAACTGGGCGCGTGGCTGGCGCAGGCTTTCGCCCTGCCGCTCGTCACCAGCGTCGGCTATGAAACACCCGGATCGTTCGGTAGCTGGTGCGCCGATTTGAGCCTGCCCTGCATCACCGCTGAATTTCCGCCAATTTCCTCCGACGAAGCCAGCGAAAAATACTTAAACGCGATGATGGAGCTACTGCGCTGGCAGCCTCAAAGATGAAGCACGCCGCTGGTAAAATTAAGCGCCGGCGAAACGTCAACCGCCAGCCACGTCGGGCCGTCCAGATCGGCGAAACGGACCTGATTGACCAGCGGCAGCGCCGCGCCGATCGCCCGGGATGTGCAGAGCATGCATCCCAGCATCAGGGAAAAGCCCTGCGCCTGCGCTTCCGCCGCCAGGGCCAGCGCTTCTGTCAGCCCGCCGGTCTTGTCGAGCTTGATATTGACCATCTCATAGCTGCCCTTAAGCGCGCTCAAATTCTCGCGGGTATGACAGCTTTCATCCGCACAGACGGGCAGCGGATGGATAAAATTCTTCAGCGCCGCATCATCCTTCGCTGGCAGAGGCTGTTCCAGCATCGCCACGCCCAGGTCAGCCAGCAGCTGGCATCGCGCGGCAAGCCCCTCGGGATGCCACGACTCGTTGGCGTCAACAATCAGCGTGGCCGAGGGAACCGCCGAGCGAATGGCGACCATCCGCTCGCTGATCAGGCGATCGTCGAGCTTCACTTTTAACAGCGTGGCCCCTGCGTCATAGAGCGCTTTTGCGCTGGCAGCCATCTGCTCCGGCTCACCAATCACGACCGTTTGCGCCGTCACGACGGACTCCGGCAGCGCCACCCCCAGCAAGGACGTCAGCGATTGTTGCTGCCTGGCGGCCTCAAGGCTCCAGAGCGCACAGTCGATGGCGTTGCGCGCAGCCCCGGCGGGTAAACGCTGCTGTAACGCCTCGCGCGTGAGCCCTTTTTGCAGGTCAGGCACCAGGGTCATGATATGCGCCATCACCGACGCAGGACTTTCTCCATAGCGCGGGTAAGGCGTACATTCCCCAACGCCTTTAACCCCCTCTTCTTCAATTTCAACCACGACCACGCTGGCTTCACTTCGACTGCCGCGGGAGATCACAAACGGGGTATGCAATGGCCAGGCTTCTTCATAGACCTTAACGCTTCTCATCACTGACTCCTTGCGGCCCGGAAAGGCGAAAAATTTGGTTTGCCGTGTTATCCGCTGATGGCATACACTAGCCCCGACGTTAACTATATGTAAACAGGAAGATATCTATGTCACAACTCGTTCATTTCCAGGGCAACCCGGTTGCTGTTGCAGGTTCCATTCCGCAGGCTGGCAGCAAAGCGCAGGCTTTTACTCTGGTGGCTAAAGATCTGTCTGACGTCACACTGGCTCAGTTTGCGGGTAAACGCAAAGTACTGAACATTTTCCCAAGCATTGATACCGGCGTTTGTGCCGCGTCCGTGCGTAAATTCAACCAGCTGGCGACTGAAATGGACAACACCGTTGTGCTGTGCATTTCTGCTGACCTGCCGTTTGCCCAGTCCCGTTTCTGCGGTGCCGAAGGCCTGAGCAACGTTATTACCCTCTCCACCCTGCGCAGCGCAGATTTCCTCGAGAAATACGGCGTCAGCATCGCGGAAGGCCCACTGAAAGGTCTGGCGGCTCGTGCCGTACTGGTTCTGGATGAAAACGACACCGTTGTCTTCAGCGAACTGGTTAACGAAATCACCACCGAGCCGGACTACACTGCCGCGCTGGACGTGCTGAAAGCATAATAAGTACTTAGCATTCTATACAACTTATTCTCAACCTCGCCGCGGCGGGGTTTTTTATTATAATAAAGCTGAATCGTTAAAGCATAAATGCGCACAAATCACATTAGTCATGCAATAAAAACGTCGACAAGTAACATTAACGTGATCGATAACGCATAATAATCGTTAAAATTCTCTATTTTCGACCGCAGTGAAGCACATCACATTTCCCTTTTTGCCTAAACATTAGATTTGCTTACGAAAGAAAATAATCGTTTCAGCAAAAAGGATAAAATATGAAGATTAAATTCGCTTTTACGCTCCTTGCGGTACTGATTTCTGGCCATGCAGCGGCCAAAACCTGGGTGCTGACAAGCGCTGAAAGCAGCGTAGAGAAAGGAAACTGGAAGATTTCCAGTGATGAGCTGAAAGTTAAAGACCAAACGTTCAGCATTGAGCAAAAAGTCTTACACGGTGGTAAACAGGAAGGCAGCAAAGTCATCATTATTAGCAGCAAAGATGGCCTCACCATCACCCTGAGCCCGACCCGCGGGATGAACCTTCTGCATGTAGAAGGCTTTGGCACCCGACTGGGGTGGAATTCGCCCGTTAAAGAGGTCGTTAATCCGGCATATATCAATCTTGAGAGCCGCAACGGTCTCGGCTGGCTGGATGGTTTCAACGAGATGATGGTGCGCTGTGGCTATGAGTGGACAGGACACCCGGTTACCGCTGACGGGCAAATTTACACCCTGCACGGCAGGGCCGGTAATACCCCCGTTTCGCAGGTCGAGGTTGAAATCGCCGATGCCGCCCCGCATGAAATCCGCGTTCGGGGTTTGATCAAAGAGAGCACGTTTAAAAAATCGGATCTGCAAACCTTGACCGAACTGCGCTACGTTCCCGGAACTAACCAGTTCAGCCTGCACGATGTTCTGACCAACCATGCGGATTACCCTCACGATTACCAAATCATCTATCACAGCAACTTCGGCACGCCGATCCTCGAAGAAGGCGCCCGTTTCCTTGCGCCGGCGGCAAGCGTGAGCCCATTCAATGACTACGCCAAAGCGGGGGTTAACGACTGGCAAACCTATGCCGGGCCGACAAAAGGCTTTGATGAGATGGTCTTTAACATTAAACCGCTCTCGGACAATAACCACGAAACGCTTGCGGCGGTGGTCAATAAAGCCGGAGATAAAGGCGCGTCAATCCAGTTTGATACCCGCCAGCTGCCCGTGCTGACCTTATGGAAGAACACCGATACGCTGAAGCAGGGCTACGTCACGGGCATTGAGCCAGGCACCAGCTACGCCTACCCCGTTACGATTGAACGCGAGCAGAAGCGGGTTAAGCAGCTGCAGCCCGGTGCCAGCGCGCAGTTTGACCTGACCTATACCCTGCTGCACAGCCCGCAGCAGGTGAAAGAGGTCGAAAACAGGATTGCATCGATTCAGGGAGAGACAAAAACAGAAATCGTTAACACGCCGATGGCGAAGGAATAAATGCAAAGTAAAAAGCCTCTTTACAGAGGCTTTTTGTTATTCGTCGCCTTTCTTATGATTCAACCCATACTCACGCAGCTTGTTGGCGATCGCGGTATGCGAGACGCCAAGGCGTTTTGCCAGCTTGCGGGTGCTGGGATAGCTGCGGTACAGCTGCGTCAGCACTGAACGCTCAAAACGGCTGGTGATATCGTCCAGCGAACCTTCCATCGCCTCTTCGCCAACCGATACCGTCCCCGCGTCGTAATCAGGCAACAGAATATCCTGCGGACGCAGTTCATAGCCTTCCAGCTGGGTCAGCGCACGATAAACGGCGTTTTTGAGCTGGCGAATGTTGCCCGGCCAGCCGTAGCGCATCAGCACCGTGCCGAGATCGGCAGACAGCTTCGGACGCGGCACCCCCTGCTCGTCGGCAAAGCGGGCGACGAACAGCTCCGTGAGCGGCATGATGTCCTGCGGACAATCGCGCAGCGGGGGAATATTCAGCGTCAGGACGTTGAGGCGGTAATAGAGATCCTCGCGGAAGATCCCCTTTTGCACCAGTTCCACCAGGTTTTTCTGGGTGGCGCAAATGACGCGCACGTCCACATGCACTTCGTGATCCTCACCGACGCGGCGGAAGGTTCCGTCGTTCAGGAAACGCAGCAGCTTAGCCTGCATGCGCGGCGACATTTCGCCGATTTCGTCCAGCAGCACGGAGCCACCGTTAGCCTGCTCGAAGAACCCCTTCTTGCCTTCCGGCGCGTGGCCAAACAGCTCGCTTTCAACGGCATCTTCCGGAATAGAGGCGCAGTTAAGTGCCAGATAAGGCTTAGCCGCACGCGGGCTCGCCAGATGCACCGCATGAGCCAGCAGGTCTTTCCCGGTGCCGGTATCCCCGGTAATCAGCAGCGGCGCGGTCAGGCTTGCAAGCTTGCGCGCCTGGTCAACCACATGGCGCATTTTCGGGCTGACGGCAATAATCTGGCTGAACGCGCCGACATCCTGACTGGAGAGGTTTTGCAGCTGGCGACCCATGCGTAACGTCGAGCGCAGCATGATCACCGCCCCGGTCAACACGCGGGTATTCCCTTCCGCTTTCAGATAGACCGGCGTGATCTCCATCAGGAAATTCTGCCCGTTAATCACCACATGCTCGCTAAGCGTGTTCTGCGGATTGCTGTCCAGCCAGCGCTGGAAGTTAAAGCCGGGGATCAGCAGCGCGGCGTTATGATTGCTGAGCTTCTCCTGACTCTGCGCGAAAAGCTGGCAGCTCGCGTGGTTAACGCGCTCAACTTTGCTTTTCAAATCCAGGGAGAGGAACGGCTCAGGCATCGCTTCCAGCAGCGCGCTCAGCGCCAGGTGCTCACGTTCAGAGGGCATCCAGGGAATGGTGCGTACATCCGTAACGCCAGCGATACGGCGGATTTCCGCCATCAGGCTGCTGAAGGTATTAAATTCAATTTCGGCAAAATTGAGGTAAATTCGCCCGACAGGATCGATCTCAATGCCACGTAAATCAATGCTACGTAAAACAAGAAGATCGAGTAACTCGCGGGTCAGACCGAGACGGTCTTCACAGAAGACTTCAAGACGCATGGGAAATTCACCGTTTTAAGCCAATAACAGTAAAATGATATGCCAGAACACGGTGATCGGGAAGATGGCTGTCAACAAATATTGACAGCCAGCACGATAAGTGAACAAAACCTCACGGAGCCGGTTTTTTATTGAGCGTCTCTTTGAGCTGGCCGATCAGCTCGCGCCTGAAATCCCCCAGCCGGGGCTTATCGCCATCAATCCACGGCAGCGGACGGCAGACTTCCATCGCTTTAATCCCCAAACGCGCGGTCAATAATCCCGCGCCGATACCCTGCGCGGCACGAGCGGAAAGACGCGCCGCCAGATCCTGCGACATCCAGTCCATTCCGACTTCGCGCACCAGTTCACTCGCCCCGGCAAACGCGATATTGAGCAGGACCAGCTTGAACAGCCGGAGTCGACTGTAGTAACCCAGCTCTATGCCGTAAAGGTTCGCGATACGGTTGATCAGGCGCAGGTTACGCCAGGCGATAAAGGCCATATCGACCAGCGCCAGCGGGCTGACGGCAATCATCAGGGTGGATTCCGCCGCAGAACGGCTGATCTCGCGTCGCGCCTGGGCATCCAGCACCGGCTGAACCATATGGGAGTAGAGCGTCACCACTTCCCGGTCATTCTGGGTTTCATGGATGGCGGCATACCAGCGCTGAAGCGCCGGATGCGACTGATCGATTCCGGCCTGGCTGGCCAGCTTTTCACAGAACGCGCGGCCTTTACCGGTGCCGTGACTGTGGAGCAGATCCCGCGCCTCATCACGCTCGTGGGCGCGCTGGCGCAAACGCCAGAGCCGCCGCCACTCGGTGGCAACCGACCCGATGCCCGCCCCCACAATCAGCGCGCCCGCGGCACATCCGCCCAGCGCGACCCAGTCCTGAGTTTGCCAGGCATTCATCGTCCACTGCACGCCCTGCCCAACCACGCTTACGCCAAACAGCGCCAGACCGGCGGTGACCATCCTGCGCCACAGGCTGCGTTTTGGACGCAGAGCGGCTTCCACAACCGCCTCTGCAGGACCTTCCTCAACGCCGGGCTCCTCTGTCAGGGCCGGAGCAAAGTTATCAGCCTGCGTGCCGCTGAACGTCTGCGCGGTTTTAAACGCCTCCTGAGGATCCTGCTCAAGCGTTCCGGTAAAGTCTATGCGCGGTTTTAACGGTTCCGTCATCGCAATTTATCTCCAATCAAAAACTCCAGCGCCGCATCCAGACGGATGTGTGGTAATGGCCGATCGACGCTCATTGCCTGCGGGCGGAAGGCTTCAAACTGGAAGCCCTGGTTCTGCCAGAAGGCCTGGCCCGGCAGCCGCGCAGGCACTTCGCCCGGATAGACGGTAAGCGGTTCACCGTCGCTGAGCCGGTTCCCGCGTAATGCCGGTATTTTCTCGCCGTTAAGATCAATCAGCCCGCTTTGCGTTGCCTGCACGGACGCAAGCCCAAGGCAATCCATGCCGATCCCTTCGAAGGCGGCGTTTTGCCAGGCGTCCTGCACCAGCTGCTGCAGCAGCGATACCATATTGGCATGCTGGTCGACCGTGACGTGATCGGACTTGGTGGCCGCAAAGAGCAGTTTATCGATCACCGGTGAGAACAGACGGCGAAACAGCGTCCGCTGCCCGTAGTGAAAACTTTGCATCAGCTGCGTCAGCGCCAGGCGCATATCGTGGAAGGCCTGCGGCCCGCTGTTGAGCGGCTGCAGACAATCCACCAGCACAATCTGACGGTCAAATCGCAAGAAATGGTTTTTATAGAATCCCTTGACCACTTTTTCACAGTAGTAATTGTAACGCTCGCGCAGCATCCCGGCGTTAGTGTGCCTGTCGGCCTGCGCCAGCTTCGACTCGCCCACCCCGTCCACGTCCGGCCAGGGGAAGAACTGAAGCGCAGGCGCGCCCGCTAAATCACCCGGCAGGACAAAGCGACCCGGCTGAATGAAGTGCAACCCTTCCTGTTTGCACTGGTGCAGATACGCCGTCCAGGATTCGGCAATGGCCGCCAGACGGTTTTCATCGGCCGGCGCAAGCGGGTCCAGGCCTTCGCACAGCTGTCGCCATTTGGCCGACCACCCGGCGCGCTGCCCCTGTAACAAGCCCGTCATCTGGCGGGACCAGCTGAGGTAATCCTGCGCCAGCATCGGCAGGTCGAGCAACCATTCACCGGGGTAATCGACGATTTCAAGGTACAGCGTAGAAGTATCCTTGAAGTGGCGCATCAGGGATTCATTCGAGCGAAAGCGCAGCGCGAGGCGAATTTCACTCACCCCTCGCGTCGGCGTCGGCCACATGGGCGGATCGCCATAGAGCTGCGCCAGCCCTTCGTCATAGGTAAAACGTGGAATCCCAAAATCACGCTGAGGAACGCGCTTCACGCCCAGCAGGCGTTCTTCCCGCACCGCGCTGAGCAGCGGCAGACGCGCCCCGGCGTGCAGGTTCAGGAGCTGGTTCACCATCGCGGTGATAAACGCCGTCTTACCGCTGCGGCTCAGCCCCGTCACGGCCAGACGCAGATGACGGTCAACGCCACGGTTCACCAGTGAATTGATTTCGTTTTTAAGTCGCTTCATCGCCGTCCTTCGTTGCCTGGAAGCCTTGAATGCATGGCTTCAGAATACAATAAATGGGGGCAGATCGTTGATTATCAATTCTTATTTATTGCTATTCCCGTTTTCTCTCCAGTAAGATGAACGGCATTGCTGTCAGTCCGGAGTGAGTAAGGTGTATGTCACCCACCATCTATGATATCGCACGGGTTGCGGGCGTATCGAAATCAACCGTTTCCCGCGTTCTGAATAAACAAACGAATATTTCTCCCGAAGCGCGTGAAAAAGTGCTGAAGGCGATTGACGAATTAAATTATCAGCCCAACAAACTGGCCCGCGCCCTGACCTCTTCAGGCTTCGATGCCATTATGGTTATTTCGACCCGTTCAACCAAAACCACTGCCGGTAATCCTTTTTTCTCCGATGTCCTGCATGCCATTACGGCAAAAGCGGAAGAAGAAGGATTTGACGTTATTTTACAAACGTCAAAAAGCAGCGAAGATGATTTGCTGAAATGCGTGAGTAAAATAAAACAGAAGATGATCAAAGGGATCATTATGCTGAGCTCACCGGCAAATGAATCCTTTTTCACCACGCTGGATGCGTATGGCGTACCGGTAGTGGTTATCGGTAAAGTGGAAGGTGAGTATCAAAATATCTATTCCGTCGACACGGATAATTTCCATGACAGCGCCACGCTGACCGAAACCTTTATTAAAAACGGACGCCGTAAAATTGCCTGTCTGCATGCCCCGCTTGATTATCATGTTTCGATCGATCGCCTTGCGGGCTATAAAGCCAGTCTGGAAAAGCACCATATTGCCCTTAACCCGGACTGGATCAGGGATGGCGGTTATACCCATGAGAGTGCGCTTACGGCAGCGCTGGAATTGTTGTCTTCACCCACGCCGCCTGATGCGGTATTCGCTACCGACAGCATGAAGTTACTTAGCCTCTATCGCGCGGCGGATGAGTTGAACCTGATGATCCCGGAGCAGGTGGTGATAGCCGGATACAGTGACCCGATGCTGTCTCTCATTTTAACGCCCTCGCCTGGCGGCTTTGATATCCCCACCCGAAAGCTGGGGGAAGAGAGCTGCGATCTTCTTTTCAGGCGTATTGCGGGTCAGCCCGCCCCGCAAAAAGTGCTGGTTGATACCCACTTTTTGTTGGCTGCTTCCCTTCGCTAAAACCAGGGGCGTATTGCCCCTGGCGTGCAGTCGGTCAGAACGCGTAGTTTACGCCAACCCCCGCATAGTGGAAGCGGTCGCTCTCGCCTTCATCGTGGTTTTCCCACTCATAGGCGTATTCCAGCGTCATGGATAAACCATTGTTGAAATCGTAAGCGTAGAGGAGACCGAGTCGGTTGAAATCGTGTCCTTCACGCTCAGGATCGTCCTGCCAGTCCCAGTTCGACCAGCGATCGAGCCCCAGGCGGGTATAAGGCGTTAAGGTGGTCTGGCCTAACAAAATGGGCAGATAGGCACGAATTTCCTGAGTAGAAAACTCGCCGTTATTACGGGAACTGTCCATATTGAAGCCGCGCTCTAAATAATAATTCACTTTAGCCGCAAAGGTTTCGTTAATGGTCCAGGTAAAGCCCGTTTCGGTTTCAACGCGGCTGTCGGCATAGCCGGTTTTTTGCAGATCGTTAGCAAACTGATACATGGCAAACCAGCCGCCAAAACGCCAGTCATCGGTTAATTTAATATCCCAGTCAGGCTGAACTTTGTAGCGCTGCATATTAGCGCTGCCGTCTTTGGCACCGTGCTCATCTTTAAAGTGATAACCATAATTACGGAAGCCGCCGGTCAGACCGAAGGTGAAATTATCGGTTCCGATAAAGCGATAGCGTAATTGAAATTCAGGACGATCGAAATAGGTTCCACGGGTCATACTGCTGTAATCAACCGGCCCCTCCTGATACATCGCCAGCGAAATAGTCCACGCATCCCAGGTTGCATTAAACCACACGGAAGGTTCATATAATCCATCTTTATCGTCGCCCTGCCCCTCAACGTTTTCGATTTCATACATTGCGCCAATATTAAATTCCCACTGTTTAGCTGCTTCTGATGCTTGTGCACAGCTAACTCCTGCGCACAGAACGAGCGCAGCACTTCTTAGTAGAGTACTCATTTAATTTTCCCTTTATAAGTAACAAACAAAAAAACCGGAAATTTTCATTTCCGGCGAACACCTTTCTTATCTAATAGCCGCTTCGGTTTCAGCGTCGAAGAAATGGCACTTATTCATATCGAACTGGATGTTGATATTATCCCCTGCGGCATAATCATTCGCCGCGCCAGCGCGAACCACCAGCTCATGACCGCCAACGGTGGCGTAAAGCATGAATTCCGCGCCGGTCAGTTCGGCTACGCTGACTTTCGCCGCGATATTATTACCACTGCTCTGCAAAGTGAGAATATCTTCCGGGCGGATCCCAAATACCACCGCTTTGCGCTGATACCCTGCGGCATTCAGTGAAGCGAGCTTGTCTTCCGGGATCGCCAGACGCAGCGTTTCCGTGACGAAATAGCGATCGTCGATAGCACCGCGAATAAAGTTCATGGCTGGCGATCCAATAAACCCAGCAACAAACATATTTGCCGGTTCGTTGTATACCTGCTTCGGAGCGCCGACCTGCTGAATAATGCCGTCTTTTAAGATCACGATGCGGGTCGCCATCGTCATGGCTTCCGTCTGGTCGTGGGTCACGTAAATCATCGTGGTGTTGAGCTTCTGGTGCAGCTTGCTGATTTCAGCCCGCATCTGCACGCGAAGCTTGGCATCAAGGTTGGAAAGCGGTTCATCCATCAGGAACACACCCGCTTCGCGCACGATCGCCCTGCCCAACGCCACGCGCTGTCGCTGACCGCCGGACAGCGCGCCCGGTTTACGCTTGAGGTACTCGCGTAATCCGAGGATCTGTGCCGCCCAGTTAACGCGCTCGTCGATAACCACAGGCGCAATTTTTTGCATCTTGAGGCCGAACGCCATGTTGTCGTAGACCGTCATATGCGGATAAAGCGCATAGTTCTGGAACACCATCGCGATATCGCGAGACTTGGCGGGCACGTCATTCATGCACACCCCGTCAATAATCAGTTCACCCGCGCTGATCTCCTCCAGACCGGCAATCATGCGCAGCGTCGTGGATTTCCCGCAGCCCGAAGGCCCGACGAAGACGATGAACTCCTTGTCTTCGATTTCGAGACTGAAATCCTTAACCACGTGGACCTGGTTATCATAGATTTTCTGAATGTGTTTCAGGGACAGTTGAGCCATTGTTAATTCCTTATCAATACGTCCGGGATGCCCAAAACTCGGTCAGGCATTTCCAGGTCAGTTCCCGCGTTGAATGAAGTTGTAAACCCGCATGGTTCAGGCCAGATCCAATCCCAACCGATAGCATTCCCGCCGCGTTGATCGCCTCAACGCCTGCAGGTGCATCTTCGATACCTATAGCCGCGTCAGGACGCACATTCAGGCCTGCACAGGCAGCAAGGAAGATCTCCGGGTCTGGCTTTGAACGGCGAATACGGGAAGCATCGGCACAAAAATCGAAGGCCTGATGAATGCCCAGCGCGTGCAGGATCCCCGGGGCATTCAGGGAAACGGAGGCGAGCCCAATTTTGACCTTCGCCGCACGGATATCCGCCAGCACGTCGCGAATACCGGGAAGCAGTGAATCCTCCGTCAGCGACGCCAGAGACTGGACATAGAGCGCGTTCTTTTTCGTCGCCAGCGCGAGGCACTGCTCATGGCTGAACATCTCCTCTTTCCCGCCATGCTTCAGGATGCGCTGCAGGGAATCCATGCGGCTAATGCCCTTCAGCTGTTCGTTAAATACTTCGTCGAAGGTGATGCCGATTTCATCCGCCACTGCACGCCAGGCCAGAAAATGGAGGTGTGCGGTATCGGTGATCACACCGTCCAGATCGAATACAACCGCCTTAAGCGTCATGGCGCCTCTCCTTGGTAGCGGTCCCATTAACAGGTGCAAGAAAATCCTTATAAGCGCAAACTGTCCGCCCCGATACGTGTAGCGTCTTGTCCCACAGCGTCAGCATGGAAGGTGCCGAAGCTTCAATGGTTAACACCTCGTTTTCACAGGTGAAGTGCAGCGTTGCATTTCGCCAGCGCAGCGGGAATGCCAGTCTTCGCCAGTGGGCCGGCAACCTGGGGGAAAGATGCAGCTCCCCATCCACTATCTGCATACCGGCAAAGCCCTGAATGACGCCGGACCAGATAGCGCCGGTCGCAGCGGCGTGAATTCCGTCATCGCAGCTGTGCGGGTCGTCCCCAAGATCGATGGCGACGCCATCGCGCCAGAAGGCGTAGGCACCTTCGACGTCACCACAGCGGGCAGTCACAATGCCGTGAATGGCCTTGCTCAGCGAAGAGTCATGGATCGTGCGGGGCTCATAGAACGCCAGATTGGCGGCACACTGCTGCGGGGTAAACCGCTCCGGCAACAGGTAGGTAAGCATCACCACATCAGCCTGCTTAAGGATCTGCATGTCGTTGACTTCCGCGCGGGAATAATCGAGCAGAATGGTCTGCTTACCCGCTTTGGCTTTGTAGCAGCTGAGATCGATGGCCGGTTTGGCCATGAAGGTATCATCCTGCGGGATCACACCGTCTGAATTGGCCTCCGGCAGCCATAAGCACGTCAGGAACCGTGTCGCTTTCTGCGTAAAACCTTCATCCTCGCGCCCAAACATCGCCATAAACTGGCGAGCGCAGGCGACGTTGTGCCAGGCCAGATAGTTGGTATACGCGTTGTTGTTCACATGCTCGGTGTATTCGTCCGGTCCGATAACGTCATGGATTTCGAGACGACCATTAATTTCCGTCGCGCGGCCCATCCAGAACGCGGCGGTTTCCATCAGCAGCGTCAGACCTTCGTTTCGCATAAAGGCATCATCGTGCGTCGCCTGCCAGTAAGCGACGACGGCCCAGGCAATGTCCGCCACGATGTGGTGTTCCGCCAGCGCGGAGGCCACCTTCTGGCGCGTACCGGTTCGGATGTTGATAGCCGCGAACTCCGGCGTCTCTTCCAGCCCGCTGGCGGCGCTTTCCCATGGGAACAACGCGCCGGGCCAGCCGTTGCGACGGGCTTTTTCCCGCGCCCCGGCCAGGTTGAGCCAACGATAGCGCAGCAGGCTACGGGCGATTTGGGGCCGGGTGAAGAGATGGAAAGGCAGCAGGAAAATTTCGGTATCCCAGAAGACGTGGCCTTTATACCCCTCACCCGTCAGCCCTTTGGCGGCGATACTGCTTCGCTCATCATGGGCTGGCGTCATGGTCGTCAAATGCCAGACGGCGTAATCCAGCGCCATCTGATCCTGATGTTCCGTAGAGTCCACCTCCACCCGAGCGTTACGCCAGACCTCTTGCCAGGCACACGCCGAACTCTCAAGCAACGCGTCGTAGCCTCTTGCCGCACAGACCTTAAGATCGGCCAGCGCGTTGCGGGCAAAAGACGCCTGCGACAGTGCTTTATCGCTGCGATGTGCCACCCAGACGATTTTTTCAAGCGTGACAGTGTCACCCTTAGCAATCGTCAGCGAATGATGAACGCTGAGACGACGATTTTTGGCGGTGAAACAGCTGTCGCTCTTCGCTGAGAGCTGACAATACGCTGAAACAACAATCTCAGACGCGCGGTCCTGCGTTTCATATACGCCCTGCATATATTGCTGGTCGAACACTCTGACCGACACTTCATCCAGATGCTGTCTGCCGCTGTTCGTTTGCGTTGCGTCAATGCCGGTTTGCACCACGGCCTGCGTGGCGGCATCGAGCGGTGTAATCGAAAGCTGCATGGCCACTAAGGGCAACTGGTCTAGCGACACAAAGCGACGGCTCTCCAGACGATAGCGTTTCCCGTCAGGCGAGCGCCAGACGACGCTGCGACGAAGCTCGCCATTAGCAAACGCCAGCTCGCGCCGCCACTCGAGGATTTCGCCTGACAGGAGCGTGAAATTGACGCTATCCAGCTCAACATCAATACCGATGATATCCGGCAGATTGATTAGCTCAGTGGTCTCGTTGCGACCAGCACGATGATAGAGGCCCGCAAGATACATGCCTCTGGTTTGCTGGGTGTAATCTTCTTCGTGCGCAGCCCGGATCCCCATGTAGCCATTACCGCAGGCCATGATGGAGGCGTATTTATTCAGGCTGTGTGGACAAAAGTCCGGGTCGGTTAATACAGACACGTTTAGCATAACGTCACGCTTTCCCCTGTTTCTGCTGATTCATACAGCGCGGCGACGAGCTGCTGGATAACCAGCCCCTGCTCCGCATCAGCGATCATGACGGGTTCTCCCTGCACATGCCGTACGAAGGCATCCATACTGCGCATATGACGCCGATCGTCAGCCTCTTCACGCTGCGTGAGGGTGACTAAAGTACCGGCTTCGTCGTTGTAGATGTGCGCCGGGAACAGCATGGCGCCCGCCTTTTCACCACAGAATGCGACGTTCATGATGGATTGTTCACGGATATTGAGCGCAAACGACGTGTCCAGACGCAGAATGCCGCCGTTGCAAAATTCAATGGTGCCAAACAGGGCATCTTCAACGGTAAACTGCGTGGGATCCCACTCGCCAAACTGGCCGCTGCTTTTACGATTTCCCAGCCTCTGGAAGCTGTGTGCCGTCACCTTTTTTACCGCCGGGAACCCCAGCACGTACATCGCGGCATCGAGCATATGGATGCCGATATCAATCAGCGGCCCACCGCCCTGAAGCGTTTTGTTGGTAAAGACGCCCCAGCCGGGAACCCCGCAGCGGCGTAGCGCCTGCGCCGTGGTGTAATAAATTTCGCCCAGTTCCCCCTTTATCACAGCTTCACGCAGCAGTTGCGTATCAAGAGCAAAACGATGGTGAAAATCATACGCCAGCACTTTTCCTGCCTTGCGCGCGGCCATGCGCATCCGATCTGCCTCCTGCGGCGTCATAGCTGGCGGTTTTTCACACATCACGTGGCAGCCTGCTTCCAGCGCGACCATGACGTGCCCGAAATGGAACCGGTTAGGCGAACAGACGCTTACCACATCCGGCTTAACCGCCTCGAGCATCTCTCGCGCATCCTGCCATACCGAGGGAATACCATGACGTTCCGCAAACGCCCGAGCCTGTTCAGGATGGCTGTCCATGACAGCCACCATCTGAACATCACTGCGCGTGGCGTAATACGAGGCATGCACTTTATCCGCGACCTGCCCGGCGCCAATGATGGCGACGCGCAGAGGCGAAGGTGTAGAAGCACTCATCACGCTCGTCATCCTTAGCATTTACGCAAGTAAGTGAGCGAGTCCCGGTATGCCTGAGCCGGATCCTCGGCGCGAACACGGCACTCATACACCACGTAACCCCGGTAGTTATCAGCACGCAGCCGATCGAAAAGGCTGGCAAAATCGAGGCTGCCGCTGCCCGGCTGGTAGCGGTGGTTATCTGCGATGTGCACATGGCCCAGCAGATCGCGGTGCTGATGCAGCGCATCCGTCAGAGAGTCTTCTTCGATGTTCATATGATAGAAATCGCCGATGATCTGCACGTGCTTCAGGCCGTTCTCTTCGATATAGCGACGCGCGTCAGCCAGGGTGTTGATCATGTGATCCTGATAGCGGTTCAGCGGCTCCAGATAGACGGTCGTTCCGGTGCGCGCCGCTACCTCATCCAGCCAGCGCAGGGAGGCGCTTACGGCTTTGCGGTCACCGTCCAGGCTGCGTGGAGAGGTCATTGGCGGCAGACGGAAGGTAAACATTCCCCAGGCAGCAGGCACGATAATGCCCTTGCCGCCCACTTCAGCCAGCGCTTCCAGGATACGTTCAATCTGCTTCAACCCGTTCAGACGACGTTCTTCGATGAAGTCGCCGATCCAGCCATCGTATCCGCCGCAGGCCGTCGTCACCGGCAGACCGGTGGCTTTAATCGCCGCTTTTACCTCGGCGAGGTTTTCCACCAGCAGCTTGCCGTCAATTTCGTAGCCATCAAAACCCATCGCTTTGATGTACTCGAATTTCTCCTTGATATTGACCGGGAAAAAGGCCTGATTTTGTGTTGCGATTTTCATGTTTTGCTTTCCTTAGCTTAAAAAGTGACGCCCATTTTGATGCTCAGTTCCGGGTGCTGATCGACATACTTCATGTAGCTTTCCGGGCTGGTGGTGAAGGTGACTACCGGGTCGATGAGATCTTCACAATTTAGATAGCCGTTCATCAGCAGTTCCCAGCAGGTCTCTTCAATACGTTTACGGTTCCAGCGCGGGTAATCCGGGTTGGGTTCGCTGCAGGCGCGGGAGAAGACAATCTTCGCGTTATTGAAATGCGCTTCGCGGCCGAGGTTAAAGCCTTCCGCGAACGGTTTCGCGAAGGCTACGTAGGAGATAGTGCCGCCATAGGCGAGCCCGCGCAGCGCGGACTGCAGCGCATCTGCAAAGCCGCTGGTTTCGATGATCACGTCCGCGCCCTGCTTCCCGGTCAGCTTTTTGATTTCCAGACCGACATCGGTGCCGATTGGGTTCAGACAGTGGTCTGCCCCATGACGGCGGGCAATCTCACAGCGGTGTTCGATAGGGTCGACGCCGATGACGATTGACGCACCGGCTTTTTTCGCCAGCTGGATCGCAATTTGCCCAATGGCTCCCAGACCGACCACGACCACAAAGTCGCCCACGCGGACGTTAGCATCACGCACGCCGCTCATGGCGAACTGCGCCGGATCGTAGCAAACGGCGTTTTTCCAGGAGGCGCCCTGCGGCATTTTACGCAGCTTATAGTTGTTCACCGCGTTAACGATCACCGTTTCCTGCAGCGGTGCGTAGCAGCAGACGCTGTCGTCGATCTGGTATTCCGTGACGTCAGCACCGCATTCGATAATCTCGCCAACAATCATATTGCCCAGCTGGAACTTACCGAATTCGATCCCGCGGGCCGCCCCCTCTTCGCGCGGGGTAAACATCTGCCACTCCGCGTTGAACTCTTCGTCAATAAACGGGCTTGCCGCGCGGAAATCCACCACTTCGGTACCGTGTTTCGGCGCGCCAAAGCGGGCGCGAATTTTCACTTCATGGACGGCAACCGGACGATCTTCATATTCCACCAGCGCCGCTACACGAGGCGCTGTCGCAACTAATTTTTTCATGACTGACTCCTTGTTAAAATTGGCCGCCTCAGCCCTTCACGCCACCGGCGGTCAAACCACTTTTAATAAAACGTTCAGACAGGGCGTACATGATGACCACCGGAAGCGCCGTCACCAGCGATGCCGCCATCATGCGACCCCAGATATAATCTGGCGTGCTAAAGAGCGTGTTCAGCCCGACCGGCAAGGTGAAATGGCTGGCGCTGGACAGGAAAATGGACGCAAACAGATAGTCGTTCCACGCCACCATGAAGCAGTAGACAAACACCGACACGAGCCCGGAAATCGCCAGCGGCACGGTGATGCGAAAGATGATTTGCAGGCGGTTCAGGCCGTCCATCATCGCGGCTTCTTCGATTTCGTCCGGGATGGTGTCGAAATAGCTGCGCAGCATGAACACCGCTGTCGGTAACGTTTGGGTCACCATGGTGATAATCAGCGCCAGCTCGGTATCGTAGATCCCAAGAGCAGTGATGATTTTGAACAGCGGCACCACCAGCAATATCCCGGAGAACATGTAGACGGTGTAGAAACTCGCATTGATCGTCGTGCGGCCCTTAAAACGCAGTTTGGACAAGGCGTAAGCCCCCAGCGTGCCGAGAAATACGGCAATCACCGAGGAGGTCAGCGACACCACCATGCTGTTTTTGAAATAGTCCACGAACGGGAAAATCAGAGGGTTAAAGATGTCGACGTAATGCTGCAGCGTCCACGCCTGCGGCAAAATGGTCGGGTTAAGCGATATCGCCTCTTTCGCACTCTTAAACGACGTCATCAGCATCACGAAGAACGGGAACAGCGTGATGACCAGAAACACCGCCAGCCCGAGATAAAAACCAATACGGCTCAGTACGCGTTTATTTGTTGCCATTGAGGTTTACCCTTTTTCTGGTCAGCAGAATCACCGCGAAGATGATCACGAACAGCACGACGGAGATCGCCGCAGCCTTACCCAAATCATTGAAAGCGAATGCGGTTTTGTAGAGGTAGACGCCCAAAATATCGACCTTGGTCGTCAACAGGTAGACATCCGCAAACATGTAGAACATCCAGATAGTGCGGAGCGTCACCACCGTTGCCAGCACCGGCATAATCGCGGGCAGCGTAACGATTCGGAAACGCTGCCAGGCATTCGCGCCGTCCATTTCCGCCGCTTCATACAGCGACTTATCAATGGTCTGCAAAATCGCGAGGAACGAAATGAACGCGTACGGGAAGTAGCGCCAGATGGCGAACAGCACCACCAGTACAAAGCTGCTGCCAGGATTGTCGAACCACAGCGGCGCCTGGTCATACAGATGCAGCAGGTCAACGCCCAGATAGTTCACAATGCCGTAGCCGTTGTTGAACATGTATTTCCATGCAAACACCAGCGAAATGGACGGGGTGACGTAGGACAAAATCACCAGTGAACGTGCCGTTTTCCGCAGACGGAATTCACGGTTAAAGAAGATCGCCACCGCCAGCCCCAACCCCGTGCTGCCGATCACCACCAGTGCGGTGTACCAGAACGTCATCCACAGCGAGTGCCAGAATGCTGCATCACTGAGAATGCGAATGTAATTATCCAGCCCGACAAACACAGCGCTAATGCGCGGGTTAAGCGGCAGACGTAAGAAACTGATTTCAATATTGGAAATCATTGGCCAGGCCACCAGGCCCCCCAGCAAAATCAGGCTGGGGGCCAACAGCAGCATGGCGAAAGGCATATCTGAACGACCAGAAAACAACGTCTTCATAATTTCCTTCCGCAGAGCGCTCCTATCGTTGTGAAATCAGATCGGTCAAACGCTTCTGGCTGTCACTAAGCGTGTTGCTGAGATCTTTTTTCCCCACCGTGACGTTATGCACCATGGAACTGATGATGCCGGACCCGGTAACGTCGCCCATGCGAGTGAAGTTTTTGTCGCCCACGGCGCCAAACACCTGCACATTAGGGAACTGCGCAATCAGTTCGTAAGGCAATTGCCCAAACGCTTTAATCACATCGTTGTTTTTCCAGGTATCGGTGCCCACCACCAGCTTGTTCACCGGCAGTGCCGCGCCGGGCGACATCATGACCCAGTCGGTTGCGTTTTGAGCCTGCTCCATCCAGGTCACAAACTTTTCAGCCGCCTGGGTCTCATCTTCGGTTTGACCGGTGGTAATCGTCAGCGACGTGACCATGCCGTAAACGGCAGAAGAGGTTTCTGTTGGGACGACGAAGCCCAGGTTGGCAGGGTTTCCGTCCTGGAATACCGCCGGAAGGATGTAGGTGGAGTAAACCGCCATCGGCGCAGAACCGTTCATGAAGGCATCTTTGATCTCCATGACGTCGTTTGAACCCGGCATGGTGGTCGCGGCCAGATCTTTATAAAACGCCAGGGCTTTTGCCATTTCAGGGGTATCGATGTCGACATTCCCTTTGGCATCAAAAACGTTCGCGCCGCCGGAAAGCGCAAACTGGGAGAATGCCTGCTCCGTCATCACGCTTTCGGCGGTGGGCAGCGCAATGCCGTAATGTTTTTTGGCCGGGTCGTTAAGGCTCTGGCTGGCTTTCAGCAGCTGCGCCCAGTTGTGCGGCTCCTGGATATCCGCCGCAGCCAGCGCATCTTTGTGATACCAGACGCCGGATAGCCAGGCGCTGACTGGCACACCCGTCCAGGCAGAACCGTCTTCCGTACGAACAACACGCAAGATGCCGTCATAGAAGGTGTCCTCGCCTACCGCTTTAATGGCTTCGCCGATAGCTTTGCGATCCAGCAGCTGTTCCTTGTCCATGACTTTCGCGTAGTCATGGCTAACTTCAATCACCTCTGGCAGCGCGCCCGTTCTGGCGAGCGTAATAATCTTGGTGTTGTAAGCATCCTCTTCTACCGGCACCTGTTTCACCGTGATGCCGGGGTTCTCTTTCTCGAACTTTTCGATAAGCTTCGTGATAACAGCCTGGCGCTCCTGCTCGACTGACGAGTGCATAAACTCAATGGTGACAGCAGACTTTTTGTCGTCCTTGCACCCTGATAACAAGGCGCACGAAACCAGTGCTGAAATCAGCACAATTCTGGGCATTTTCATTTTTAAGGTCCTTTTTAGTTTTCTTTAATCCACAACACCTGCCATGGATATAGGGTCAGCGTTTTATCTGTAATATCTTTCCCGGAAATCAACTCCGTTCCGGAATGAATATCGGATTCCACCGTTTGAATGCCATCACTGAAATTAAACAGCGCCGTTACTTTCTCACCACAATCCGCCACGCGAACGATTTTTAAAACATGTCTACCTAACGTACTGAAATAAGCTTCACTGTAAGGATGGAATGCTTTCTCCGCCCGACGCAGCGTGATTAACTGGCTTAACGAGCAATAGACCTGAGAACGCAGGCTATTTTTATCTTCAAGCAGGCCATCAATTTTTCCTGCTGTGTATTTCTCACGATTAATCGCACGGTTATATCCCAGTCGTTCAACACCTGCATAATCATTACGCGAGCCGAGAATGCTCTGGATATAAACCGCAGGCACGCCGGGGAAGCTTAAAAGGACGGCATGCGCCAGAATAAACCGGGCAATCCGATCGCTATCAAGACCGTCACGCGTACTTAAAGCATCCAGATAGGTCACATTAATTTCATAAGGACTGCGTGTACCATCCGGGTTATTTTTCCAGTTAACCAACGCCCCTTCAGCCTGAAGTTTTTCCACAAGCGTGAGGATTTCCGACTCGGGTAAAATTCCGCGTAACGGATTCAGACCAATCCCGTCATGCGAGGCCAGGAAGTTAAACCAGGTGGTTTTCGTGGAAGGCAACGTCAGCGACGCTGCCCACTGGCTCAGCGTCCCGACGTCCTGAGAATGCACCGCATGCAGCACCAGCGGGGGCAAAGAGAACTGATAAACCATCTGCGCTTCATTTTCGCCGTCACCGAAGTAAGCAACGTTATCTTTATGCGGAACGTTCGTCTCGGTAATAATCACCGTTCCAGGGGCGACAGCCTCGGTAATCGCGCGGAAAAGCTGGATGAGCTGGTGAGTTTGCTCAAGGTGGATGCAGTTTGTTCCGGGTATTTTCCACATGAATCCCACCGCATCCAGACGAATGTATCGCGCCCCTTCAATCAGGTAATGCAGCAGCACGTCAACCATCGCGATCAGCACCTGCGGAGAGGCGAAATTGAGATCGACCTGGTCCTCGCTGAAGGTGGTCCACAGGTGTCGCACGCTGCCGTCATGCAGCGTGAAAGGCGTAAGAAGCGGTAAGGCACGCGGACGCGTCACCGCGGATAAGTCTGTTTCAGGATCGACAGAAATAAAGAAATCTTCATATCCTGGCATTTGCTTCAGGTAATTAGCGAACCATTTGCTTTTGGCTGACATATGGTTGCATACGAAATCGAACATTAAACTGGCTGACTGTTTTAATTCGGCAACGTCTCGCCACGTTCCGGTTTCCGGTGCAACTTCGTGATAATCGATAACCGAAAACCCGTCGTCCGAAGACCATGGATAAAAAGGCAAGAGATGAACATGAGAAAAAGAACGAGAAAGCCACCTGTTATAAAAACGTGTAAACACCGGTAGCGCCTTCTCCCCTTTCGCTGAAAACTGATCGGCATAGGTAATCAGGACAACGCCTTTTTCATCCCAACCCGTTTTACGTTTTTCCGTAATAACAGAAGCGGCATTTCCAATATTTTCCAGCAGCACATTAAGATGGGCATCAGAAAACGTTTCCCCGTAAACAAGATTAATGAGTTCTTTAATTTTTGTATTCATTTCATTTTCCATGGTAGCGGTCCCACGGAGTGGCAATCTACTCCCATGAAAAATATCTGTCAACGGACCAGAAAGGAGAAAAAGGTGATTGCAAAGCAGCTCAGCGCAATATTGTGAGCTGCCGCAAAGAAAGAACCGGGAAAAGAGGAAATGCGGTTAACCGTCGCCAGTCCCTCCCCCGTCAGGGAAAGGGCTAACGCCAGCAGGAATTATTGGGATAAGTAACGGCGAGAAAGCCTTTTTGCCACCTTTTGCAGCAGCGGTTCGAGCGCCACGGCCAGCACCATTCTGACCGGTTTGCGGGCAACGGATTTGATCGCCCAACCCGCCACACCTGCCGGGCCGAACCGTAACGCGGTCAGCAGGACCAGTTTACCTGCGATTTTCAGGCCGGGTTTTACCTTCTGACCGGCCTGTTGCCAGTGTTGTTTCATCTCATCTCTCTCTTAAAGCTGACGAAAGCGACTTCTCAGCGTAAAGGTATCCGACGTGACATAGCGTTCCATTTCCCGTAGCCGCTTCTCACCGGCGGCGAGTTGCTCATCAACGGCATTGAGAAGATCGCTGCTGGTCGGGGCTCCCTCCGCAGCCAGTTCTCCTTCGGGCATCGGGTCAAGAACAAACGACAGGACGATATATGCCACCAGGGTAATAAACGCCAGGCCAAAGAAGATCGATAGCACCGCGACCACGCGGACCAGTTTTACCGGGACATCAAGATAGTGAGCCAGCCCGGCACAAACGCCGCGCACCATGCCCTGCTGTGGAATTCGCCACAGCTTTTTGTTCAGATTCAGTCCAGACATTAACGGTCCCTCCAGTTTGGATGCTCAGCATCCAGGATGGCTTCCAGCGCCTGAATGCGTTCGCGCATTTTGTTCGCCTCGTCGGAGAGCTGTACCAGACGCTGTTGTTCACTCTGGGAGAGTTCGCCCCGAGAAGAACGGTTGCTGTAGTGCAGCCATAGCCAAATCGGCAAAACGAACAGCACGAAAATTGTCAGGGGAATGGCCAGAAAAAGCGCGCTCATGTGTACTCCTTGTCTTATGAGGCGGCACGCTCAGGTGCCGCAGGAATTATTATTGGTTGTCTTGCTTCATTTTGGCTTTCAGTGCCGCCAGCTGCTCGCTGATTTCATCATCAGCCTTCAGATCGGCGAACTGTTGATCCAGCGACTTCTGCTTGCCGATGCCGTGGCTTTCGGCTTCCGCTTCCATGTGGTCGATACGACGTTCAAACGATTCAAAACGCGCCATCGCTTCATCAAGCTTACCGCTGTCCAGCTGACGACGCACGTCGCGGGAAGAGCTTGCCGCCTGGTGACGCAGGGTAAGCGCCTGCTGACGCGCGCGGGTTTCGTTAAGTTTATTTTCAAGCTCACCAATCTCTTTCTTCATACGGGTGAGCGTGTCATCCACCAGCGTGACTTCATGCTCGAGCGTCGCGACCATATCAGCCAGCTTCTGTTTTTCGATCAGCGCCGCACGGGCCAGATCCTCTTTGTCTTTACGCAGCGCCAGCTCCGCTTTTTCCTGCCATTCGTTCAGCTGAGCGGTTGCCTGTTCAATACGACGCGTAAGCTGTTTTTTCTCCGCCAGCGCGCGGGCAGAGGTTGAACGCACTTCAACCAGCGTGTCTTCCATCTCCTGAATCATCAGACGTACCAGCTTCTGCGGATCTTCCGCTTTCTCAAGCAGTGAGTTGATGTTGGCGTTCACGATGTCGGCAAAACGAGAAAAAATACCCATAATCAAATCCTCATAGTTCTGTTATCGGGCTATGCCCTGCTGTACGGATAATACAAACATCATGCCAGGTTTTTATCTTATTGATTTTACAGAGCCTGATTGATTTTTGCGCAGCAACGGACTATTCTTCCCTGGTGAATATCGCTAAGGAGTGGTTAATTTCATCATGCCCGGTTACAAAGACAATTTACTCGGCGAAGCAAACAGCTTTCTCGAAGTGCTGGAACAGGTCTCTCGCCTGGCGCCGCTCAATAAACCGGTGCTGATCGTCGGTGAGCGCGGAACGGGGAAAGAGCTGATAGCCAACCGTCTGCATTACCTCTCCGGGCGCTGGGATGGCCCCTTCATTTCCCTTAACTGCGCGGCGCTGAATGAAAACCTGCTCGACACCGAGCTCTTCGGCCATGAAGCGGGGGCGTTTACCGGTGCCCAGAAACGCCATCCCGGACGCTTTGAGCGCGCCGACGGCGGTACGCTGTTTCTGGATGAGCTGGCCACCGCGCCCATGCTGGTGCAGGAAAAACTGCTGCGCGTGATTGAGTACGGCGAGCTGGAGCGAGTCGGCGGCAGCCAGCCGCTGCAGGTTAACGTACGCCTGGTGTGCGCCACTAACGCCAACCTGCCGGAGATGGTGGCGGAGGAGAAATTCCGTGCCGACCTGCTTGACCGCCTGGCCTTTGACGTCGTTCAACTTCCTCCCCTGCGCGAGCGCAGAAGCGACATCATGCTGCTGGCTGACCAGTTTGCGATTCAGATGTGCCGCGAGCTCGGACTGCCGCTGTTCCCCGGCTTCAGCGATTATGCGCAGGAGACGCTGCTGGCTTACCACTGGCCGGGAAATATCCGTGAACTGAAAAACGTCGTGGAGCGCTCCGTCTATCGCCACGGCAGCAGCGAGACGGAGCTGGACAATATCATTATCGATCCTTTTCAGCGCAGCGCAGCGCCGCTACCCACACCAGCGTCTTCAGGCGATCGCCCTACTCTCCCCCTTGATTTACGCCAGTTCCAGAACGATCAGGAGAAACAGCTGCTGGAGCAAAGCCTGAAGACGGCAAAATATAACCAGAAAGGGGCGGCTGAACTGCTGGGTCTGACCTACCATCAGTTAAGGGCATTGCTCAAAAAGCATCAAATGCGCTGACAATATCAGCACTTACCTGCAGACATTTTTACGAAGCAGGCGTAAGTGCGATACACTTTGCAGATCGAACCTAAAAACCTTAAAAATTATGCGTCTGGTTTTATCGTCCTTTTTAGCACTCGGTCTGTTTAGCAGCCTGGCCTTTGCCGCGCCCGGGCAAACTCCCCAGCCTGACATTCGTGACAGCGGCTTTGTCTATTGCGTAAGCGGCCAGGTGGATACCTTCAACCCGCAAAAGGCGGGCAGCGGCCTGATCGTGGATACCCTGGCCGCGCAGCTTTACGACCGTCTGCTTGATGTTGACCCATACACCTACCGTCTGGTGCCTGAGCTGGCGGAAAGCTGGGAAGTGCTGGATAACGGCGCAACCTACCGTTTTCACCTGCGCGATGACGTCGCGTTTCAGCGCACGCCGTGGTTTACCCCCACGCGCAGGCTGAACGCAGATGACGTGGTCTTTACCTTCCAGCGCATCTTTAACCGCAACCACCCGTGGCATAACGTTAACGGGGATAATTTCCCCTATTTCGACAGCCTGCAGTTTGCTGACACCGTCAAGAGCGTGCGCAAGCTGGACAACCGGACGGTTGAATTTACGCTGACGCGCCCGGATGCCTCCTTCCTCTGGCACCTGGCGACCCACTATGCGTCAGTCATGTCCGCTGAATACGCGGCGAACCTGACGAAAAAAGATCGTCAGGAGTTGCTCGATCGTCAGCCGGTCGGCACCGGTCCGTTCCAGCTCGCTGAATACCGCGCCGGACAATATATTCGTCTGCAGCGTCATGAGCATTTCTGGCGCGGCACCCCGCTGATGCCGCAGGTGGTGGTCGATCTCGGTTCAGGTGGAACGGGACGTCTGTCAAAACTGCTCACTGGGGAGTGCGACGTGCTCGCCTGGCCCGCGGCCAGCCAGCTCACCATTTTGCGTGACGATCCGCGCCTGCGCCTGACGTTACGCCCCGGCATGAATATCGCTTATCTGGCCTTTAACACGGATAAGCCGCCGTTGAATAACCCTGCCGTACGTCACGCTCTGGCGCTGGCGATTAACAACCAGCGTTTGATGCAGTCGATCTACTACGGCACGGCGGAAACCGCCGCCTCAATTTTACCGCGCGCCTCGTGGGCCTATGACGGTGAAGCTAAAATTACGGAATACAATCCGGCAAAAGCGCGTGAACAGCTGAAGGCGCTGGGGGCGGAAAACCTCACGCTGCAGCTTTGGGTGCCAACCAGCTCCCAGGCGTGGAACCCGAGCCCGCTTAAGACCGCCGAACTGCTGCAGGCAGATATGGCGCAGGTGGGCGTCAAAGTGATCATCGTACCGGTTGAGGGCCGTTTCCAGGAGGCGCGCCTGATGGACATGAATCATGATTTAACCCTGACCGGCTGGGCGACCGACAGTAACGATCCGGACAGTTTCTTCCGGCCGCTCCTGAGCTGTGCGGCGATAAATTCGCAGACCAACTACGCCCACTGGTGTAACCGGGAGTTTGACGCCGTGCTGCAAAAAGCGCTGGCTTCCCAGCAGCTGGCCTCACGCATCGACGCCTATGATGAAGCGCAGAAGATCCTTGCCCAGGAACTGCCGGTGCTGCCGCTGGCCTCTTCCCTGCGTCTTCAGGCCTATCGTTACGATATTAAAGGCCTGGTGCTGAGTCCGTTCGGCAACGCCTCGTTCGCCGGCGTGTCGCGTGAAAAAGAACAAGAGGTGAAAAAACCATGATTATTTTTACCTTACGTCGGCTCCTTTTGCTGCTGGTGACGCTCTTTTTCCTGAACTTTGTCGGCTTCAGCCTGAGCTATTTCACGCCCCACGCCCCGCTCCAGGGGTCGTCGCTGTGGGATGCCTGGCTGTTCTGGTTTAACGGGCTGCTGCACTGGGATTTCGGCGTGTCCAGCATTAACGGGCAGCTGATTTCCCAGCAGCTGAAAGAGGTTTTCCCGGCCACGATGGAGCTGTGCATTCTGGCCTTCGGCTTTGCCCTGATGGTCGGGATCCCCGTGGGTATGCTGGCCGGGATCTATCGCAACAAATGGCAGGATAAGTTTATCAGCGCCCTCGCCCTGTTCGGCTTTTCCATCCCGGTATTCTGGCTGGCGCTGCTGCTGACGCTGTTCTTCTCGCTGACGATGGGCTGGCTGCCGGTTTCGGGTCGTTTTGACCTGCTCTATACGGTTAAAACGGTGACGGGTTTTGCCATCATTGACGCATGGCTGTCCGATTCGGTGTGGCGCCATGAGATGATCGTCAGCGCCGTGCGCCATATGGTATTGCCGGTGCTGACGCTGGCGGTTGCGCCAACAACCGAAGTGATCCGCCTGATGCGCCTGAGCACTATCGAGGTGTTTGACCAGAACTACGTCAAAGCCGCGGCCACGCGCGGGTTGTCACGCCTGACCATACTGCGCCGCAACGTCCTGCACAACGCGCTGCCGCCGGTAATTCCGCGTCTGGGATTACAGTTTTCCACCATGCTAACGCTGGCGATGATTACCGAGATGGTCTTTAGCTGGCCAGGCCTGGGGCGATGGCTGATTAACGCCATCCGCCAGCAGGACTATGCCGCTATTTCTGCGGGCGTGATGGTGATTGGTTCGCTGGTGATTATTGTTAACGTGTTGTCCGATATTCTGGGTGCCATGGCTAACCCATTGAAGCATAAGGAATGGTATGCCTTACGATAGCGTATACAGTGAAAAGCGCACGCCCGGCGTGCTGCGTACCGTGTGGCGTAAATTCTATGGTGACACCACGGCGATGATCGGCCTTTACGGCTGCGCCGGCCTGGTGTTGCTTTGCGTCTTTGGCTCGTGGTTTGCGCCGTACGGCATCGACCAGCAGTTCCTTGGCTATCAGCTGCTGCCACCGTCCTGGTCGCGCTACGGTGAAGTCTCTTTCTTCCTGGGAACGGACGACCTCGGACGTGACGTGTTGAGCCGCCTGTTGAGCGGTGCAGCCCCGACGGTCGGCGGCGCATTTGTGGTGACGCTCGCGGCTACGATCTGCGGGCTGGCGCTCGGTATTTTTGCGGGATCCACCCATGGCCTGCGTTCGGCGGTCCTTAACCACATTCTGGATACGCTGCTGTCGATTCCATCCCTGCTGCTGGCAATCATTGTTGTTGCCTTTGCCGGTCCGCATCTGTCGCATGCCATGTTCGCCGTCTGGCTGGCTATCCTGCCCCGCATCGTGCGCTCGGTTTACAGCATGGTGCATGATGAGCTGGAAAAAGAGTACGTCGTCGCCGCGCGTCTGGACGGCGCGACGACCTTCAACATTCTGTGGTTTGCCGTGCTGCCCAACATCGCCGCCGGGCTGGTCACTGAGATCACCCGCGCCCTGTCGATGGCGATCCTGGACATCGCGGCGCTCGGCTTTCTCGACCTCGGTGCACAGCTGCCGTCGCCCGAATGGGGTGCGATGCTCGGCGACGCGCTGGAGTTGATCTACGTGGCACCGTGGACGGTCATGCTGCCGGGTGCGGCCATTATGGTGAGCGTGCTGCTTATCAACCTGCTGGGCGACGGTATTCGCCGTGCAATTAACGCGGGGGTGCAATAATGCCGCTTCTTGATATTCGCAACCTCACCATCGAATTCAAAACCGGTGAAGGCTGGGTTAAAGCCGTCGATCGCATCAGTATCACCCTTGCAGAGGGTGAAATTCGCGGGCTGGTTGGGGAATCCGGCTCGGGAAAAAGCCTGATTGCCAAGGCTATCTGCGGCGTGGCGAAAGACAACTGGCGCGTGACGGCAGACCGTATGCGTTTTGACGATATCGATCTGCTGCGCCTCTCCCCCCGCGAGCGGAGAAAGCTTGTCGGGCATAACGTCTCGATGATTTTCCAGGAGCCGCAGTCCTGTCTCGACCCGTCCGAACGCGTGGGTAAACAGCTCATGCAGAACATTCCCGGCTGGACCTATAAAGGCCGCTGGTGGCAACGCGTTGGCTGGCGCAAGCGCCGCGCCATCGAGCTTTTACACCGCGTTGGGATTAAAGATCACAAAGATGCGATGCGCAGCTTCCCCTATGAGCTGACCGACGGCGAATGTCAGAAAGTGATGATTGCCATCGCGCTGGCAAATCAGCCGCGTTTGCTGATTGCGGATGAGCCCACCAACGCGATGGAACCCACCACGCAGGCGCAAATTTTCCGCCTGCTGTCGCGTCTCAACCAGAATAACAACACCACCATTTTGCTGATCAGCCATGACCTGCAAATGCTCAGCAAATGGGCGGATAAAATTGACGTCATGTACTGCGGGCAAACGGTCGAAACCGCGCCGAGTGAAGATCTGATCGGCGCGCCGCATCATCCGTATACGCAGGCGCTTATCCGCGCCATTCCGGATTTTGGCAGCGCGATGCCGCATAAGAGCCGCCTGAATACCCTGCCGGGGGCGATTCCGCTGCTGGAATCCCTGCCGATAGGCTGTCGTCTGGGGCCAAGGTGCCCCTATGCTCAGCGTAAATGTATCGAAACACCACGCCTGACCGGGGCCAAGAATCATCTGTACGCCTGTCATTTCCCGCTGAACATGGAGAGAGAGTGAAATGGTCGAAACCTTACTGGAAGTTCGCAACCTGAGTAAGACCTTTCGCTACCGCACGGGGCTGTTTCATCGTCAAACTGTCGACGCGGTGAAGCCGCTGAGCTTTACGCTGCGTGAAAAACAGACCCTGGCGATCATCGGCGAGAACGGTTCCGGGAAATCCACCTTGGCGAAAATGCTCGCCGGCATGGTTGAACCCACTGCAGGCGAAGTGTTGATTGACGATCATCCTCTGACGTTCGGCGATTACTCTTTTCGCAGCCAGCGCATCCGCATGATTTTCCAGGATCCCTCAACCTCGCTTAACCCGCGCCAGCGCATCTCTCAGATCCTCGATTTTCCGCTGCGTCTGAACACCGACCTGGAGCCAGAGGCGCGCCGTAAGCGCGTATTTGAAACCCTGCGTATGGTTGGGCTGTTGCCGGATCACGAAAGCTACTACCCGCATATGCTGGCCCCCGGCCAGAAACAGCGCCTGGGCCTGGCGCGTGCGTTGATTTTGCGGCCAAAAGTGATCATTGCGGATGAAGCGCTTGCCTCGCTGGATATGTCGATGCGCTCGCAGCTGATTAACCTGATGCTGGAATTACAGGAAAAACAGGGGATCTCGTATATCTACGTCACCCAACATCTGGGAATGATGAAGCACATCAGCGATCAGGTGATGGTCATGCACCAGGGCGAAGTGGTCGAGCGCGGCAGCACGGCGGATGTGATGGCCTCTCCGCTTCATGAGCTGACAAAACGACTGATTGCCGGGCATTTTGGTGAAGCATTGACCGCCGATGCGTGGAGAAAAGACCGCTAAGCGCGACGCTCAACACAAATTGCCCCACTAAATTAAGGATTAAATAGCCTGCGTGCGCTATTTAATCCTCTAATTTTTCGTCTCCATCCCTGCTCCATATTTTAAGCAATATCAATCAACAGTTCTTCTCCAGAATATCCGGACATTACGGAGGAGAAGAAATGAACACCGCCACTTACGTTTTAAAATACACAGAGTATCTCATCAGAAAATGCCGCTCATTTTTAATGACGGACCTGCATTTTCATACCGTGAGGCTTAAGAAAACAACCGGGGAAACCCCTGACATTAACTCGCCCACGACGTTGAGTGAAAAAATATGTCATCGTCTGGTCTATGACCATAATAACTTCTACACGATGCTTGCCGATAAACTCGCCGTTCGGGCATACGTTTCCTCCAGAACAACGCGCGTGAAAACGGTGCCATTAATCGGCGTTTATACCAGGCCGTCGCAGATTGATTTTTCAGTTCTTCCTGACAAATTCGTCCTTAAGTGCAACCATGACAGCGGCAGCACAATAATATGTACAAACAAAGCGCAATTTAATGAAAAAGAAGCGTGTAAAAAGCTGAGCCTCGCGTTAAAGAAAAATCTTTACTACACCACGCGCGAATGGCAGTACAAAAACATTACGCCGAGTATACTTTGCGAGCCGTTTGTCGATCTCTTCGACGACGCTGACAGGAATACAACGCCCGAAATGCTGAGGATCCATTGTTTTCACGGCGTTGCCCGCTATGTAGAAGCGGATTTTACGGATGATAACGGCAAAGGGTTTATCAACGTTTATGACAGGTACTGGAACTTACAACCCTTCCGGATGGAATATCCAAATACTTCAGCAGAACCAGGCGAACCGCTCTTGTTCCGCCAGGCTTTGTTGGCCTCCCAGGAGCTGGCGCATGGAATTGACTACTGCCGCGTTGACCTTATGCTAAAAAAAGATGAAATCTATTTCAGCGAAATAACCTTAAGCCCGAGACGCGGTAAGCTGACGATTACCCCGCAGGAATGGGATGCTAAGTTAGGAAAAATATGGCATTTATCGCCGGCAGGCACATTTGACCTGCCGCTGAAGCTCACGAGTCGGGCCAGGTGAGTTTAAATATCGAGTGGTTTTGCGTCGATAAGGTATAGGTAACATCGCCACCATGAGCCAGCATGATGGCTTTTACCACCGACAAGCCCAAACCACAGCCTTCCGGGTTCACATGTCTGGCGCCATTATCGCGCTGAAAGGGCTGAAACAGGAAATCATGAAACTCTCTGGGGATGCCCGGTCCCCCGTCCTGAATAAGGATAAAATTGCCTTTATCAGAAACGCCATTTTTCACGATGAGCGTGCGCGAGGTTGAATAGTGTAAGGCATTATCAAATAAAACGGTCAGACACTGATTGATGCGTAATGGATCGAATACGCACTGCTGCTCCCTCAGGTCTGTATTGACGGTAAACGCCTTACGGCTGAACTCGGGCATGAACGTATCGAGTGCGTTCTGTATTGTCCCTTTTAGATCGGTTCTGGACTGGCATAACGTGTATCCCGCCCCGCCATCCGAACTGATAACCCGGAGATCTTCAATCAGACGGGTTAACCCTTCCGTCTGTTTGAGAAGATTATTAAACAGCACCGGATCCGGGGTAAAAACACCGTCAACCAACCCCTGAAGCCGTCCGCGTAAGATCGTGACCGGGGTTCTCAGCTCATGCGCGATAGCGGCATTCCAGGATTTCCTCTGAATATCCAGCGTCTGTAATTTTTCCGCCATTTCATTGAAATCCGTCACCAGGTGATTGATCTCACCCAGCCGGGAACTGGCGCAGAATGCCCGGGCGTCCAGATCGCCCTGAGAAATCTTTTTCAGGCTGGACGCTACCGCGTTTAGCGGGGTGAGGATCCGCGATGACAGTTTGACCGTGAAAAAGAGGGCAATAATCATACTGATCGTAGTCGCGGTCCCAATCCATACCCAGTCCCACATCGTCATCTGCTCGTCATCGCCCGCAGCAGGGCCGCCCGGGAGGTGATCCAGAATAAAGGAGTAAAAAAACCAGGAGCCGAGTATGGCGATGGCAATGATCGTAAACGTCAGCAACAGCATATACGTTAAGATCTGACGGCTCAGGACAGACTCTTTGTTCATTTCTTTTCCCCAAGCCGGTAGCCCATGCCTCTGATGCTCTCGGGAACACCAAAGAGGCCGGCAAGCTCCAGTTTTTTACGCAACTTGCTCATGTGGCTGTCGACCGTTCTGTCGAGCGTATCCCCTTCCGGCAGACACGCGTTGAGCAGCTCTTCGCGGGAGCAGACCTTTCGCGGATATCTCACCAGGTATGTGAGCAATTTAAATTCGGTCGTCGTTAATACCGGGGAGACAACCTCTGCGCCCACGGTGACTTCCACGTAGAAGTCATCCGGATAGACCGTAATAAATGGCGTTCTGAGCGGCTGGGAACCCGCCTGCTGAAGCGCGGGTTTTGTCCTGCGCAGCACCGCCTCAACCCGGGCGACAACTTCAGAAGGGTTGAAGGGTTTGATCACGTAATCATCCGCGCCCAGCCTCAGCCCCATGAGCTTATCGACATCCTGATCGAGAGCGGAAACCATGATGACGGGGACAGCGCTTTCCTGACGAAGCGTGGTAAGTACGCTCCAGCCGTCACATACGGGCAGGTGAATGTCCAACAATATGAGATCCGGTTTATGGAGGCGGTTGAGCGCTATGGCCTGTTCGCCCTGCCTGGCTCGGAGCGTTTTCATTCCCGAACGCTCCAGGTAGCTCATCAGTATATCGGCGATTTCGTCTTCATCTTCAACAACAAGGATCAGCGTATTTTTGTGCATTTTATCTCCGCGGGTGAAATCCCTTTGAGCTCGCTATCAGATATCTTTAGCACAATAAGACACAGCCTACGGGAAAAAGTGCCGTAGCTAAGTAAATTTCCCGGCTGATTTACCTGCCCGGTTATTTCTCCATACAGCCTACACATTCCGTCAATAATGACTCGACAATGCCCGTTCAAAATCGCTATTGAGACAAAACTCTTTTTACATTTAACGTTGCACATTATCCCTGTTACTTAAAGACTTTATGAAGTTGGCTGAAATAATGAACATGGAACTTTCTAAATATTTCTCCCCTAAAAAGCTGGGCATATATTCCCTGTTCCTGCTGCTGTCCTGGGGATTACTTTATACCTGGCTGATGCTGGTACACAAAATGGATGAAAAAGTCGCCTCTACGCTGCTCTCTTCACCCATTATCTATGGCTGCATCGCATTGTCGGTTGTCTCTCTGATAATCCAGAATAAAGCCGGCGCGTTGACTGAGCTACTCGTCGTCGCCTTCTGGCTGTTGGTGATTTTTGTTTATCTCATTATTACGTTCACCGTGCTGTTAAACGCGATGCCCGATATCGAGGATCTGGTCTTTTACTACGAGTGTTATTTGATCATTTTTTTTGGTGGAGCCCCGCTGTACCTTATTATGAGAATGATTTGAGCCGTTGCTCCACATAGCCTCCACAAACCGCCCATTTCCGCTAAACAGGCGCGCGGTAGACTCTCCCTCACGCTATTTTGCACAAAAATAACTCACCTAAGAATCTGATAAAACTTATCCATAATGATGAACCGTAATAATCTTCGTTCTTCTGAACCTGCCGGAGTGATGCACTCGCTAAAAAAACTCGCGATACGGCACCGGAAAAAACTGGTTGTCACTTTTTTCCTGGTGGTGGCCGAAAACGTGACGTTTTTACTTTATCCCGTTCTGGCTGGCATCGCGATAAATGCCATCCTCGCCGGTGAAACGCTTAACGCCGCGCTGTATGGCCTGATGGTACTTTGCATGTGGTTCATCGGTGCGGCCAGACGAAGCGTAGACACGCGCACGTTTGCACGCATTTATGCCGGACTCGCGGTTTCCGTCGTCCTGGCACAGCGCAAATATCAGCTTAACCATTCGGCGATCGCCGCCAGGGTAACGCTCTCGCGCGAATATGTGGATTTCTTTGAAATGCACCTTCCCCTGCTTATTACCTCGCTGAGCTCACTTTTTGGTGCCGCAATCATGTTGCTGTTTATTGAATTTTGGGCCGGCGTCATGTGCTTTGCGATTGTATTTATCCTGCTCGGATTTGTCTCAGGATATGCCCGTAAAAATGAATGGCTGTTCATGCGCCTGAATAATCGGCTGGAAAAAGAAGTGGATTATGTTCATAAGGCGGGCACGGCTACCCTTCACCGCCATTACTCCACGCTGGCGCGTTTGCGTATCACATTATCTGACCGCGAGGCGTGGGGTTATTTGTGGGTCGGCGTGCTTGTTGCCGCGCTTTTTACGCTGACCATCGTCTGGATGACGCGCTCAACCGGCATCACCGCCGGACATATTTACTCGGTGATGACCTACATGTGGATGTTCGCGACGAGCCTCGATGACGCGCCGCAGCTTCTTGAGAAATTTTCGCAGCTCAGGGATATCGGCAAGCGCGTATCCACTGATGATGAAATTCACGTAACCGGACGTTAATTTAATGCCGCATTTTTTTATTGAACGCCCCGTTTTCGCCTGGGTTGTAGCGCTTTTTATCGTCCTGGCAGGGCTCCTGTCTATTCCCCGTTTGCCGGTTGCGCAGTATCCGGCGGTGGCGCCGCCTGGAATCATTATTTCCGTCAGTTACCCGGGGGCCAGCCCCGATATCATGAACACGTCGGTGGTATCGTTAATCGAGCGCGAAATCTCCGGCGTAGATAATTTGCTCTACTTTGAATCATCCAGTGACACAACCGGTTCGGCATCGATTACCGTCACCTTTAAACCGGGCACGGACATCAAGCTGGCGCAGATGGATCTGCAGAATCAGATTAAGATCGTCGAGCCTCGTCTGCCTCAGGCGGTAAGGCAAAACGGCATCAACGTCGAGGCCGCTAACTCTGGCTTTTTAATGATGGTGGGGCTGAAGTCGGCGACGGGTCAATTTGAGGAAGCCGATTTAAGCGACTATTTTGCCAGAAACGTCAGTGACGAGCTTCGTCGCGTGCCCGGCGTAGGGAAAGTTCAACTGTTTGGCGGCGAAAAAGCGCTGCGCATCTGGTTGGATCCCATGAAGCTCCACGGCTACGGGCTTTCGGTAAGCGATGTTCTTACCGCCGTTGGCCAGCAAAATGCCCTGGTTTCGCCCGGCAAAACAGGAGATGAGCCAGCCTCTGCAGGACAAGGGGTGACGTATCCCATCACCGTGAAGGGACAGCTCTCCTCGGTTGAGGCGTTCAGGAATATCACCCTGAAATCTGACGCATCCGGTGCCCGCCTGAAACTGTCCGACATTGCGCGGATTGAATCTGGCCTGCAAAGCTACGCCTTTGGTATCCGTGAAAATGGCGTGCCCGCAACGGCGGCAGCAATCCAGCTCTCGCCTGGCGCGAATGCGATGAGCACGGCTTCCGGCGTACGGGCGCGCATCGACGAACTTTCCCGGGTGTTACCCGACGGAATGGCGTTTACGATCCCCTTCGACACCGCGCCGTTCGTGAAACTTTCTATCATGAAGGTTGTTCAGACATTTGTGGAAGCGATGGTCCTCGTCTTCCTGGTTATGCTGCTGTTTCTGCACAAGATACGCTGTACGCTTATCCCGGCGATTGTTGCTCCCGTCGCGCTTCTTGGCACCTTCACGGTGATGCTGTTGAGCGGCTACTCCATCAATATTCTGACGATGTTCGGCATGGTGCTGGCGATAGGGATTATCGTTGATGATGCCATCGTGGTCGTGGAGAACGTTGAACGACTGATGGAGGAAAAAAGCCTGTCCCCGCGTGACGCCACGCGGCAAGCCATGCAGGAAATCACTCCGGCGATTATTGGCATCACGCTGGTGCTGACCGCCGTCTTTATCCCCATGGGGTTTGCGGAAGGATCCGTCGGGATTATCTACCGACAATTTTGTATTTCCATGGCGGTCTCCATACTGCTGTCCGCGTTTCTTGCCCTGACGCTGACGCCTGCCCTGTGCGCAACGTTACTCAAGCCGCACAAGGCAGGAAAGAGCGGAGGCGGAAGGTTCGCGGTCGGGTTTAACGCGCGCTTTCGTTCGCTCACCGCCAGTTACGAAGCCGGGCTGGGTGCCGTTCTGAAGCGAACCGGGCGTATGCTGCTCCTGTACGCTGCGCTTTGTGCTGCGCTGTTTCTGGGATTGTCTTCGTTACCGTCGTCCTTTCTGCCGGACGAAGATCAGGGCTACTTTATGTCCTCAATCCAGCTGCCTTCTGATGCCACGATGCAGCGTACCCTCAACGTGGTTAAAAAATTTGAAGAGGAAATTGCGGCCCGGCCGGATATTGAAAGCAACATTATGATCCTGGGGTTTGGATTTTCAGGTTCAGGACCTAACTCGGCTATGGCCTTCACCACGCTGAAGGACTGGAAAAATCGGCAGGGTTCGACGGCTCAGGGTGAAGCCGACCATATACAGGCCAGCATGGCGAACGTCTCTGATGCCGTCACGATGAGCCTGCTCCCGCCGGCCATTTCGGATATGGGCACCTCGTCGGGCTTCACCTGGTACGTGCAGGACAGAGCGGGACTGGGCTACGAGGCGTTAAAGCGCGCTGCCGACGCTCTGGTCCTGCAGGCCAACCAGCGTCCTGAACTGAGTGACGTGTATATAGACGGTCTGCCGGAAGGAACAAGCCTTGCGCTCCAGGTGGACAGAGAAAAGGCGGAAGCGATGGGCGTCTCGTTTGATGAAATCAACCAGACGCTCTCCGTCACCCTGGGCTCAAATTATGTCAACGACTATACGAACAACGGCCGCGTTCAGCAGGTGATCATTCAGGCCGATGCGCCCTACCGAATGCAGCCTGAGCAGATACTGACATTATCAGTGAAAAACCGGATGGGACAGATGGTGCCGGTATCGACGTTTGCCACGCTTTCCTGGCACGTTGCGCCCCAGCAGTTGACGCGTTATCAGGGATATTCGGCTATTCGCATTACCGGAAATGCGGCGCCGGGAGAGTCCAGCGGCACCGCAATGAAGGTTATGGAGGACGTGTCCAGGAGTCTGCCTCAGGGCATGGCTGGCGAGTGGGCCGGGAGTTCATTGCAGGAGAGAAAATCGGAATCTCAGCTTCCGGGCCTTATCGTCCTGTCGATACTGGTCGTGTTTATGGTGCTCGCCGCCCTGTATGAGAGCTGGTCTATTCCTTTTGCGGTCATGCTGGTCGTTCCGCTGGGTCTTATCGGCGCGGTGATCGCGGTGTCCGTTGCCGGCATGACGAATGACGTTTTCTTCAAGGTCGGCCTGATTACGCTTATCGGCCTGTCGGCCAAGAACGCCATTCTGATTGTTGAATTTGCCAGGCAACTCCATCGCCAGGGGCAGCCCCTGCTGGCGGCAACCATTCATGCCGCCGGCCAGCGCCTGCGCCCTATTCTGATGACGTCGTTAGCCTTCACCTTAGGGGTTGTTCCGTTGATGCTGGCCCGTGGTGCGAGCGACAGTACGCAGCATGCCATCGGTACCGGCGTATTTGGCGGCATGATTAGCGGTACGCTTCTCGCCATTTTCTTCGTACCGGTTTTCTTTATCGTCATCGCGCGCTTCATCGACAACCTCAGGAAAGCGTGAATACCCTCGCGGGATCGCGCTTCCTCGCTGGTTGGATGAGGTGAACCTGTTGCCGGGTGATATACTGGACGAATGCTGAAATTTTGAGCCCCCGCGAGTCCGCGGCGCATTCTTCGGGACAGGCGTCTTCGGAGAACAGCGAGAAATATCGTGACACAAGGGGCTGTGAGTGGGCTATAATTTCGAGCTAATTTCGAATGATTTTGAAATACTGCCTGTAACGCTATGAATTACAAGGCAAAATTAGCAATGAATATAAGGATTAAAGCTATGGGTTTTCTTTCCGGTAAGCGCATTCTGGTGACTGGCGTTGCCAGCAAACTGTCCATCGCATACGGCATCGCACAGGCAATGCATCGCGAAGGCGCTGAGCTGGCGTTCACCTACCAGAACGACAAGCTGAAAGGCCGTGTTGAAGAGTTTGCCGCGCAGCTGGGTTCCAGCATTGTTCTGGAATGTGACGTGGCACAAGACGAAAGCATCGACGGCATGTTTGCTGAACTGGCAAAAGCATGGCCGAAATTCGACGGTTTCGTTCACTCCATTGGCTTCGCTCCTGGCGACCAGCTGGACGGCGACTACGTGAACGCGGTTACCCGTGATGGCTTCAAAATCGCTCACGACATCAGCTCCTACAGCTTCGTTGCGATGGCGAAATCCTGCCGCGCGATGCTGAACCCGGGCGCAGCCCTGCTGACCCTGTCCTATCTGGGCGCTGAGCGTGCTATCCCTAACTACAACGTTATGGGCCTGGCGAAAGCCTCTCTGGAAGCCAACGTACGCTACATGGCGAACGCAATGGGTCCTGAAGGCGTGCGCGTTAACGCCATCTCTGCAGGTCCTATCCGCACCCTGGCAGCTTCCGGTATTAAAGATTTTCGTAAAATGCTGGCACACTGCGAAGCGGTTACCCCGATTCGTCGTACCGTTACCATTGAAGATGTGGGTAACTCTGCAGCATTCCTGTGCTCTGACCTTTCCGCTGGTATCTCCGGTGAAGTGGTTCACGTTGACGGCGGCTTCAACATCGCTGCTATGAACGAGCTGGAAATTAAATAAGCTGTGACTCTCTTCCCGCACGGGAAGAGAGTTTTCCCCCCGCACCACCCCTTCGTTATTCCGTTCTGCTATTTGTTATCACCTAACAATATTTTTCCCTTTATCTGCCTTACGCCAGGATATTGATCGCCATTTTGAGATCAAGGAACGCACATGGAACAACGCCGTTTTTCCGGCAAAGGCCACTGGTATCACGAGACCCAGTCGAACCACGCGCAGACAGATGTTCTGCCTCTGGTGCCCGAAGCCGCTAACGTCGACGATCGGTTTTTGCTCGATTTAGCCCTGCCTGATGAGATTGTCGCCGCCTGTTCTGGCTGGCTTACCCCTGCCAGAGCCTTGTGCCACCAGCTGTTTCCGCTCTCGATTCCCGTGAACCGCCTGCATACGCTCAGCGCCTACGATCGGCTCAGCACCGCGCTAACGGTCGCCCAGGCCTGTGGCGTTCAGCGGCTTTGTAACCATTACGCCGCCCTCCTCGCCCCGCTTCCCGGCCCGGACTCCTCGCGCGAAAGCAACCGACGTCTGGCGCAAATTACGCAGTATGCCCGCCAGCTCGCCAGCTCTCCTGATGTGATTGATGATAAAGCGCAAAACCAGCTTGATGAGGTTGGCCTGTCAATCTATGACATTGTGGTGATTAACCAGATTATCGGGTTTATCGGTTTTCAGGCGCGCGTGGTCGCGGTTTTTCAGGCGCTGTTAGGACACCCCGTTCGCTGGTTGCCAGGCCATCATATTCAGCCGCACACGCTGTCCGCGAGCCACGCCTCCTGGGTGCCGCTGTTGCCCGTCGTCGAGCTGCGCTATGCGAGTGCGCATCAGCTTGAGTCGCTGTCCCGCTGGCAGGCAGAACCCGCGCTGGAGGCGCTGACGCCGGTCCTTTGCCATGAGCCTTCGCTGCTCGACCTGACCGGAGAAATCCTGTTAAACACCCGCGAAGCGATCCCGCTGACGTCCCCCGCACTTTCGGCGGCGGTCGAACTGCTGACGCGCTCTCCGGACCGCTTCAGCGCCGCGCAGTTTACCCCGCTCACGGATCAGGGACTCCCCGCCGAACATGCCATCACGCTGCTTACCCGCAGCGCGTTTGATGGCTGGCTCAATCGTCTGAAAGTCGCGTTTGGTAAAGAGGAATAACCATACTAATTACCCAAAGAGCGCTTGCTGAGACAGTGAGAATCGCGTAAAACTGTCAGCCGCTCAATGGCTACGAAAATAGAACATTATGTTTCAGGACAACCCGCTGCTAGCGCAGCTTAAACAGCAACTGCATTCCCAGACGCCGCGTGCAGAAGGGGTCGTAAAAGCCACGGAAAAGGGCTTTGGCTTCCTTGAGGTTGACGCGCAGAAAAGCTACTTCATTCCGCCTCCGCAGATGAAGAAAGTGATGCATGGCGATCGCGTCATGGCCGTCATTCATACCGAGAAGGACCGCGAGTCTGCCGAGCCGGAAGAACTGATCGAACCGTTCCTGACCCGTTTTGTGGGCAAGGTGCAGAGAAAAGACGAGCGTCTTGCTATCGTTCCGGATCATCCCCTGCTGAAAGATGCTATTCCCTGCCGCGCCGCCCGTGGCGTTGAGCATGATTTTAAAGAAGGTGACTGGGCCGTAGCAGAAATGCGCCGTCATCCTCTGAAAGGCGATCGCGGTTTTTATGCTGAGCTGACCCAGTTCATCACCTTTGGCGCCGACCATTTCGTGCCATGGTGGGTCACGCTGGCACGCCACAATCTTGAAAAAGAAGCGCCGAACGGCGTAGCGACCGAGATGCAGGACGAAGGTCTGACGCGCCGCGATCTCACCGCGCTGGAGTTTGTCACCATCGACAGCGCCAGCACGGAAGATATGGATGACGCGCTGTACGCTGAAGAGAGCGCCGATGGCAAACTGCATCTGACCGTCGCCATTGCCGATCCAACCGCCTGGATTGCCGAAGGCAGCAAGCTTGATGACGCGGCGAAAATCCGTGCGTTCACCAACTACCTGCCGGGCTTCAATATTCCGATGCTGCCGCGCGAATTGTCAGACGATCTCTGCTCGCTGCGTCCAAATGAAGTGCGCCCGGTCCTTGCCTGCCGCATGACTATCGCCGCAGATGGCGCGATTGAAGACGATATCGAGTTCTTTGCCGCTACCATCGAATCGAAAGCCAAGCTGGCCTACGATAACGTCTCCGACTGGCTTGAAAATACCGGTAGCTGGAAACCTGAATCAGACGCCATTGCCGCGCAAATCCGTCTGCTGCATCGCATCTGCCTGAACCGCGGCGAGTGGCGTAAAACCCACGCGCTGGTGTTCAAAGACCGCCCGGATTATCGCTTTGTTCTGGGCGAGAAAGGCGAAGTGCTGGACATCGTGGCCGAACCGCGACGCATTGCGAACCGCATCGTTGAAGAGGCGATGATTTCCGCCAACATCTGCGCCGCACGCGTGCTGCGCGACAGGCTGGGCTTTGGCATTTACAACGTCCACACCGGGTTTGATCCGGCGAATACCGAAGCGCTGGCGGCCCTGCTGAAGACTCACGATGTGCACGTTGATCCGGAAGAAGTGCTGACGCTGCCGGGCTTCTGCAAGCTTCGCCGCGAACTGGACGCGCAGCCGTCGGGCTTCCTGGACAGCCGCATTCGTCGCTTCCAGTCCTTCGCTGAAATCAGCACCGAGCCTGGCCCGCACTTTGGCCTTGGCCTCGAAGCTTACGCCACCTGGACATCGCCGATCCGTAAGTATGGCGATATGGTTAACCACCGTCTGCTGAAAGCGATTATCAAAGGTGAAACCATTGCCTGTCCTCAGGAGGACACCACGCTGCAGATGGCCGATCGTCGCCGTCTGAACCGCATGGCCGAGCGTGACGTTGGTGACTGGCTGTACGCACGCTTCCTGCAGGATAAAGCCGGTACGGATACCCGTTTCGCCGCAGAAATCATCGATATCAGCCGCGGGGGCATGCGCGTCCGTCTGGTCGATAACGGTGCTGTCGCGTTTATTCCTGCGCCGTTCCTGCACGCGGTTCGTGACGAAATGGTCTGTAGCCAGGAAAACGGTACCGTGCAAATTAAAGGTGAAACAGTTTACAAAGTCACCGACGTGATTGACGTTACTATCGCCGAAGTTCGCATGGAAACCCGCAGTATTATCGCGCGCCCTGTCGCCTGATAACCGGTTCAATTGTCGGCCATTTCCTTTCCGGAAGGGCCGACTTTTTTTCTTTTTATCCCCGCCACAAAATCATTATTTTTCCTTACTATTTTCAGCATCCCTTCGCCCAAAACCGCCATAATTATCTACAGTAAAAGAGTGTTGTTATATTCGGTTATGTGAATTTCTATACGCTCAGTATCCTTTTTAACCTGACTCGTTTTATTATAAGAAAGCAGGGAAAAACAACAGGTTCACTTCGGTTTTGCCGCTGTTTCTCAACGGAAAAGTCGACAGCAAATGAATAATTTGTGCGCTAATGAACAGCTGCGGGAGAAAACATGATGGACGATCTGGAGCAGAATTTGCTGTTTCGCTACATGGGAACTCACAGCCCGTGGTGGCGCCTGTCAGCTGACAGCAACGCTCTGCACTTTTCCACCAGCGAAAATGCCGATGTCACTCAGGTCGTGGCGCTGGACGATGAACAGGCCGATCTCATCCGTCATTTAACCGTTATTACCTCCAGCATTTCCATGTCGCTCTCCCTGTACGGGGAGGATGTCCCGGTTCATCTTGTGGGCCGTAAAATTACCCGCAACGAGTGGGCAGGCACCGCTTCCGCCTGGAACGATACGCCCTCCGTAGCGCGCGATCTGGCTCAGGGGCTCTCTTTCGCGGAGCAGGTTGTCTCTGAGGCCAACTCCGTCATTGTTATTCTCGATCAGCACGGCAATATTCAGCGTTTTAACCGGCTTAGCGAAGAGTACACCGGCCTGAAAGAGCAAGAAGTCATTGGTCAGAACGTATTTAAGCTGTTTATGAGCCGCAGCGAAGCGGCAGCCTCAAAGCGCAATATTACCGGTTTTTTTCGCAACGGCAGCTCCTACGAAGTCGAACGCTGGATCAAAACGCGTAAAGGGCAGCGCCTGTTTCTGTTCAGAAACAAATTCGTGCACAGCGGCAGCGGTAAAAATGAAATTTTCCTTATCTGTTCCGGGACCGATATTACCGAGGAGCGCCGCGCTCAGGAGCGGCTGCGCGTGCTGGCCAATACCGATACCATCACCGGCCTGCCAAACCGCAATGCGATCCACGATCTGATTTCTGACGCCATCGATAACCGCGGCGACACGCAGGTGGGCGTGGTGTATCTCGATCTGGATAACTTTAAAAAGGTCAACGACGCTTACGGGCATATGTTTGGCGATCAGCTGTTGCAGGCTGTCGCCCTCGCCATTTTGAGCTGTCTGGATGAAGAACAGGTGCTGGCGCGTCTTGGCGGCGATGAGTTTATCGTCATGGCCACCAATACCTCTCAGGGCTCTCTGGAGGCGATGGCGTCGCGCATTTTAACCCGTCTGCGCCAGCCGTTCCGAATCGGTCTGATTGAGATTTATACCGGCTGCTCTCTGGGTATCGCCCTCGCCCCGCAGCACGGGAACGACCGGGAAAGCGTTATTCGCAACGCCGATACCGCCATGTACACCGCCAAAGAGAACGGCCGGGGCAAGTTCTGCGTCTTCTCACCCGAGATGAACCAGCGCGTGTTTGAGTATCTCTGGCTGGATACCAACCTGCGCAAGGCACTGGATAACGATCAGCTTCTGATCCACTATCAGCCGAAAATAACCTGGCGTGGAGAAGTCAGAAGCCTTGAAGCGCTGGTCCGCTGGCAATCGCCAGAACGCGGCCTGATCCCGCCGCTGGAGTTTATCTCTTATGCCGAGGAGTCGGGGTTGATTGTGCCGCTGGGCCGTTGGGTGATGCTCGATGTGGTTCGCCAGGTGGCAAAATGGCGCGATAAGGGAATAAACCTGCGCGTGGCGGTGAACGTCTCTGCACGCCAGCTGGCCGACCAGACCATCTTCAGCGACTTAAAGCAGGCGCTGAAGGATCTGAATTTTGAATACTGCCCGGTCGACGTTGAGTTGACCGAAAGCTGTCTTATCGAAAATGAAGAGCTGGCGCTGTCCGTGATCCAGCAGTTCAGCAGACTCGGGGCGCAAATTCATCTGGATGATTTTGGCACCGGCTATTCTTCCCTTTCTCAGCTGGCCCGCTTCCCTATCGACGCCATTAAGCTCGATCAATCTTTCGTCAGGGATATTCATAAGCAGTCTATTTCCCAGTCACTGGTGCGCGCTATCGTCGCGGTGGCGCAGGCGTTAAATCTGCAGGTGATTGCCGAGGGTGTGGAGAATGCAAAAGAAGACGCCTTTCTGACCAAGAACGGCGTCAACGAACGGCAGGGTTTTCTGTTTGCTAAGCCGATGCCCGCTGCCGCATTCGAGCGATGGCTAAAACGATATCAAGCGCGAAATCAACGTTAACTGGCTTTACGCAGGCCCGCCGCGTGATGGCGGTTTTGCAGCGTGACCAGACGCTCCATGTAGGCGATATCTTTCGGCTCCAGGCAGAAAGCGGCATCAACCCAGTCTTCCGTGATGTCCATCAGTTCACTGCGAGGCAATTGCAGAACGCGCGTACGGGCGCGCAGCATCGCCCTTACGCCATTCAGTTTTGGCCGCAGCGTATCGATGAAGGTTCGGGTGGAGACATAGCTTTGTCCCGGTTCAAACAGGACATCCAGCAGCCCGTGCTGCTCGTACCATTCAGCCGTATGGGATTCCCCTTTGTAGATGAGTTCCTCCGCCAGCTTCATGCCTGAACGGCGTGCAACCAGGGAATATCCTCCCATACCCGGAAACAGGTTGAAGGCTATCTCCGGGAAACCTAAACGGGCATCGCGCTGAGCCAGGACGAAATGGTGCGCCAGAGCGGCCTCAAACCCGCCCCCTAACGCACTGCCTTCTACCATTGCCAGAGTGATGGCTCCCGTATCAAACCCCCGTGAGGCCGCATGGACGCAATCAACGCAGGCGCGAGCGTACGCCCGTAACGCTTCCCGACTTCCGTTCTGAATGCACTCGACGAAGAACTGTAAATCACCGCCCGTATTGTACATCTCGGGAACCAGCGATCCGGTTACCCAAAAATCAACCGCAAACCCAGACTGGCGAACCAGCCATGAAAAGTTCAAGATCTCCTCTATTAACGCATGGTTAAAGCAAGGACGTGGCTGAGCCCGCAGCATCATCCAGACCGTGTGACGCTCCGCCTCGTAATACCCTGACAGCTGCGTGAACCGTTCAGTATCGGTAAACAGTGTGCAGGTAGGCTGATTGATAACTGTCATAGTCTAATTCCTCTTATAAAAAAGCGCCTTGCGCGCAGTTTTAGACTAATCCAGTCATTAAGCCTGCTGCATGAGGGGGAATAAATTTATCACTTACGTTTATGTAATTTAGTTATTGCATTTTTTCCCTTCTCTTTTGAACCTATTTTCTGCATCATTGAAAATATTAACTTTTCGCGCCTGGGGTGAGATTATGTCGACTATTGACGCACAAGCTGTAGCACAACGAATTGATACCGTGCTGGATATCCTGGTGGCGGGCGATTATCACTCTGCTATCCGTAATCTCGAGATCCTGAAGTCTGAACTTCTTGCTCAGAATGGTGCTGACAACGCGCCTGAAAACAGACAGCCAAAAGCGCCGTGGGAAGTTTAATCCCACCGTCTCCGACCTCGTTTCGCTTTATTAAATGGATGCTATGAATTCCCGACAACAACTCATTTTGCAGATGGTCATCGATCAGGGACGCGTAAGCGTAGTCGATCTCGCTAAAACCACCGGCGTTTCTGAAGTCACCATCCGTCAGGATCTTAATCTGCTGGAAAAACAGAGCTACCTGCGTCGCGCTCACGGATATGCTGTCCCGCTGGACAGTGATGACGTCGAGACGCGCATGATGAATAACTACGCGCTCAAACGTGAACTGGCGGAATTTGCCGCGTCCCTGGTGAACAACGGCGAGACCGTCTTTATTGAAAACGGCAGCAGCAATGCCCTTCTGGCGCGCACGCTTGCCGATCAAAAAGACGTTACCATCATCACCGTCAGCAGCTATATCGCGCATTTGCTCAAAGAGACGCGCTGCGAGGTGATTCTGCTGGGCGGTATTTACCAGAAAAAAAGTGAAAGCATGGTAGGCCCGCTGACCCGTCAGTATGTCCAGCAGGTTCATTTCAGCAAGGCCTTTATCGGGATTGACGGCTGGCAGCCGGAGACAGGTTTTACCGGCCGGGATATGATGCGCTCTGACGTCGTGAATGCCGTGCTGGAAAAAGAGTGTGAAGCCATTGTGCTCACCGACAGTTCTAAATTTGGCGCCGTTCACCCTTATACGATGGGCCCGGTTTCACGCTTTAGCCGCGTGATTACCGATGAACGGTTGAGCGATGCGCACCGTAATAAACTGGAAGATGACGGGCTGATCGTCAATATTATTAAAACGACCGCCTGAGTTCCCTCCGCGCCCGAATTTCGGGCGCATACGCCCTTCTTTCTCTGAGATGATTCCTGGTACTTCTTTAAGAGTTTTTACCTGTTTAACCTGCATTAAAGTCGTAAAATTAATGTTAGCGATATAACAGGAAGTGACTATCACCTGCGTGATTAGGTAACGCCTGCGCGACCAGCTTTCACGGAGAACAGAATTAAGTATTCGATTCGTCTATACTTAACGTGTACATCTTTCCGTGAATCGATAATTCAGGAGAAAGTATTATGACCTTAACCAGCAAAAAATTAGCCGCCGCTGTTCTGGCAATCACTGTAGCAATGTCCCTGAGCGCGTGCTCTAACTGGTCTAAACGTGACCGTAACACCGCTATTGGTGCCGGTGCCGGTGCTCTCGGTGGTGCAGTATTAACGGATGGTAGTACGCTGGGTACATTAGGTGGCGCTGCTGTCGGTGGTATTATCGGTCACCAGGTTGGCAAATAATTATTCTCTAAGCCTTCCCCGGTATTGCGATATTTGAACGCATTTCAGGTCTGACATACGCACGTATATAACACGAGCCACGGCATTTGCCGTGGCTCATTTATTTTAACCGCCTGCCAGTTTGACTTTCATACCTTTGGCTTCCAGCAGAGATTTTATTAAATCACGCTTATCTCCCTGGATTTCAATAATGCCGTCTTTCACGGCGCCGCCGCAGCCACATTTCTTTTTTAACTCGGCCGCCAGCTTTGCCAGTTCAGCATCATCCAGGTCAATGCCGGAGATAAGGCAAACCCCTTTCCCTTTTCGTCCACTGGTCTGGCGCTGGATCCGAACGATGCCGTCTCCCTTTGGACGTTCCACTTTCGCTTTCGGCTCGTCTATACGCCCGCTATCGGTTGAATAGACCAGACGGCTGTTGGAATCGGTCATTAGGCCCCCTTTTTCAGCGATGCGTTGATAGCCTTAAGCGTCTCAGCCGGGTTGGCAGACTGCGTTACCGGACGCCCGATGACCATGTAGTCAACGCCAGCAGCCAGCGCCTGCTCAGGCGTCATAATACGGCGCTGATCGCCCACTTCGCTGCCTGCAGGACGAATACCTGGCGTAACCAGTTTAAAATCCTGGCCCAGCGCTGATTTGAAACGTACCGCTTCCTGCGCGGAACAAACAACGCCATCCAGGCCGCAATGCTGCGTCAGACGCGCGAGACGTTCGGCATGCTCGGCGGGTGACAACGTCACGCCCAGGTCGCGAAGATCGTTTTCGTCCATACTGGTCAGCACCGTGACCGCAATCAGCAACGGTGCATCTTTACCGAACGGCAGGAGCGCCTCACGGGCGGCCGTCATCATTCTTGCCCCACCCGATGCGTGGACGTTGACCATCCATACGCCCAGCTCTGCGGCTGCGGCAACGGCATGCGCCGTGGTATTCGGGATATCGTGGAATTTCAAGTCGAGGAAAACGTCAAAGCCGCGCTGCTGCAGATCGCGAACGATTTGCGGTCCAAACAGCGTGAACATCTCTTTGCCAACTTTCAGACGGCAGTCGCGAGGGTCGATGCCGTCGACAAACGCCAGTGCAGCGTCACGCTTATTGTAATCAAGCGCAACAACAACAGGAGAATCCGTAATTACGCGGGAAGTGGAGGATGTAACAGACGTCATGACCAGCCCTTTTCGTCTATGGGCGCGCAGCGGCGCGGAACAGATAAACGGCCAGCATTCTACCTGCCGACGCCGCAAATTGACAGGATCCATTTACGCGCCTGCCAGGCGGACAAACCGCACGGAGTTCAGGATACGGGAAAAACGATCAGTATGTTGTAACTAAAATGGAGTGTTTTAAAAAAATTACTGCCCGTCAAGACCACGGATTGGCTTGATGGTGGACCAGGCGCGGCAGGAAGGACAGTGCCAGTAGAGCGTATACGCGGTAAAACCGCACTTCTGGCAACGATAGCGCGGCTTGCTGCGCACCTGTTCGCCAACCATGTCGCGCAGCACCATCAGGCTCTCTTTGGCGCGCCCTTCTTCAGCGTCGTTCAGATGGTAATCCATCAGCTTGTGGAACACCCGCATGGTCGGATGACGCTGCAGCTGACGCGTAATATAAACCTGCGCGGTGTCGCTTCCCTCATACTGCTCAACAACGTCAGAGAGCATCAGTTCAGCGGTGGCGCCGGTATTTTCTTCCACGCAGCGACGCAGGAAAGCTACCCACTCTTCCTGCTTGTCGAGCTGTTGATAGCAGGTTTGCAACATTTCCAGCGTTTCACTGACCAGTTCTTTGTCCTGGTCGATAACCCGCAGCAGGCTTTCAACGGCTTTGGCGTAGTCGCCATTCGCCATAAAGACGCGCCCCATCATGATGGAGATGCGCGCGCTGTTGCGGTCCGCGGCGGCGCCTTTCTTCAGCAGCGCCATGGCTTTATCCATGTCGTCGTTGCCCATCTGCTGAAGAGCAAGCTCACAGTAGAAATGGGCGATCTCAACGCGCTGCTTATCTTTACCCAGCTTCACCAGACGTTCAGCGGTATCAATGGCTTTCTGCCAGTCGCTGGTGGCCTGATAAATCTGCAGGAGTTGCTGCAACGCGCCGATGCGGAAATCTGTTTCATCCACCAGCTGCGCGAACATATCTTCAGCGCGATCGTACAACCCCGCGGCCATGTAATCCCGCCCCAGCTGTTGCACCGCAAGGAGACGTTGATCGTAGGTCAGCGAGGCGCTTTCCATCAGGGTCTGGTGAATACGAATGGCGCGATCGACCTCGCCGCGCGAGCGGAACAGGTTGCCCAGGGTGAGATGCGCTTCAACCGTCCCCGTATCCTCTTTCAGCATATCGAGGAACAGATCTACCGCTTTGTCCTGCTGATTGCTCAGGAGGAAGTTCACCCCCGCAACGTAGTCGCGGGAGAGCCGGTTGGCCTCATCCTGTTTTGTTTGTTGCGCACTTCTGCGGCCCATATACCAGCCATAGGCTGCGGCTACAGGCAAAAGCAGAAACAACAACTCCAGCATAGTCGATTATTCCTTCACGACCGGCACACCAGAGCTTTCCGGGATGTCAGACGCAGGGGCAATGTTATTTTCGAGTCGCTTAATTTTACGTTCAGCGCGCGCAAGAGAAACACGGACTTTCAGCCAGAACAGACCGCAAACCAGCCAGCCAATGGCAAAGCCGGCAGCAAATAAGACCGCCAGCAGGCTCGAGACGCGATACTCACCCTGAGCCAGCAGATAGTTAAACGTCACCTGCTGATCGTTTTGTGCACCCAACGTGACTGAAATGACAAAAATCGCCAATACCAGTAAGAAAATGAGTAAATATTTCACATTACTTCCCGTTATGTGGTTCAAGCGAATAAAGTGTGTTCAATTCACCGCAATCAGCCTTATAAACTACCATTTTAGCGACGAGCGCGAAACGGAAAAAGTGACGCGCAGGTCATGGATCTATGGGCAAAATGCGGAATATCAACCGTCAGGCGTCTGTCTGGTCCCTTTCGGCTATTTCTTCTTTCTCTTCTGGCGGTGGCGTCAGCGGGCCGCAGAATCGTTCAGTGAGCCAGGTCGCCAGCACGATCAGCATCCATGAGATGAGCGTGGCGACGACCAGGTCGCGCGGCCAGTGCATCCCCAGCAGCAGGCGGCTTCCCATAACCCCCGTCGCCCAGACCAGTAAAATCACGATAGTAATCGTTCGACGCCTTGGCCAAAGCAGCCCAACCCCCAGCAACGCCCAGCTGGCCGCAAACATGGTGTGACCGGAAGGAAACGCGAACCCGGTCTCTTTCTGCCAGTGTTTACGCAAGAATTTAGGGATATCCTGCTGTTCCGCAAGCTGTTCTTTCACCAGCGCGCCGCGATCTTTACGCTTTAAATTGTAGAACTCATCTACCGGAACATGATGCGTTTTTTCCAGCCAGACGACAAAAGGACGCGGCTCCTGAACGCGATCTTTAACCCAGGACTTCACGCCCTGACCGACAAGGATAGCGCCCCCGAGGATCGCAAAGAGCACCAGCGCCGCGCGCAAACGAAAGCGCAGGCACCACAGAAACCAGACGCAGAGGAGTACGTGGGTAATAATCCCCCACGGCTGGGTGACCGTTTCCGTTATCCAGTATAACGTTTTCAGCCACGTGGCGTTCTGCCCGGGCTGCCACATCCAGCCTGAAAGCCATACGGCCAGAGGCATAATCAGTAAAATGGCCGCACCTGCTGCCGTACGTCTGGCGATTGAAAGCATGTCTTCTCCTTTTTCGCTAAGCGTCACAATCATAACTGAAATTAATCATCCTGGTGGATATGTCGGATCGTGCGTTTAACGTTCATATAGCATGGTGCCCATTAGGCGAACCTGCTGAGCTTGTGGCAAAATGAACTGATACAGAAAGCAAAACAGGGCAAAGGCACGAAACGTGTCAGCCTACTCTGGAGAATCACATGCAGCTTAAACGTGTGGCAGAAGCCAAACTGCCAACCCCATGGGGCGATTTCCTGATGGTGGGTTTTGAAGAACTGGCAACCGGACAGGATCATGTCGCGCTGGTGTATGGCGACATTTCAGGGCAGACGCCGGTTCTGTCCCGCGTCCATTCAGAGTGTCTTACCGGCGACGCGCTGTTCAGCCTGCGCTGTGATTGTGGTTTCCAGCTGGAAGCCGCCCTGTCTCATATTGCAGAAGAAGGTCGCGGTGTGTTGCTTTATCACCGTCAGGAAGGTCGTAATATTGGTCTGCTGAATAAAATCCGCGCTTACGCACTTCAGGACCAGGGCTACGATACGGTTGAAGCAAACCATCAGCTCGGCTTTGCCGCTGACGAACGCGACTTCACCTTGTGCGCCGATATGTTCAAGCTGCTGGGTGTGGACGAAGTTCGCCTGCTGACCAATAATCCGAAAAAAGTGGAGATCCTGACCGAAGCGGGGATCAACATCGTCGAGCGCGTACCGCTGATTGTCGGCCGAAACCCGAAAAACGCCCACTACCTGGATACCAAAGCCGCCAAAATGGGCCATCTGCTGAAAGAGTGATGCTAAAAAGCCCGGCACGGGTGCCGGGCTCGTTTCATCAGTCCAGCATCTTACGAATCACATAATGTAAAATGCCGTCGTTCTGGTAATAGGTCAGCTCGGTTGCCGTATCAATACGGCACCGGCAATCCAGCACCTCGGTTTTCCCGTCTGCCCGCGTTAACTTCACCGGCACCGTTTTCCCCGGCTGCAGGTTTTGCAGACCGCTAATCTCAATCTGCTCTTCCCCGGTCAGCCCCAGCGTTTTACGCGTCACGCCCTGCGGGAACTCAAGCGGCAGGATCCCCATACCGATCAGATTCGAACGGTGAATACGTTCGAACGATTCAGCGATGACCACTCGAACGCCAAGCAGACGCGGACCTTTCGCCGCCCAGTCGCGGCTGGAGCCGGAACCGTACTCTTTCCCGGCGATCACCGCCAGCGGCGTACCTTCCTGTTGATATTTGACCGCTGCATCATAGATCGAAACGACTTCCGTCCCCGGCAGATGGCGCGTCATGCCCCCTTCCACGCCCGGGACCATTTCGTTACGAATGCGGATGTTGGCAAACGTTCCGCGCATCATGACTTCATGGTTGCCGCGACGCGATCCGTAGGAGTTAAAATCGCGGCGCTCGACGCCCCGGCTTTGCAAATAACGGCCTGCCGGGCTATCGGCTTTAATACTCCCCGCCGGAGAGATATGGTCGGTCGTGACGGAATCTCCCAGCATCGCCAGTATGCGCGCGCCGTAGATATCCTTAAGCGGTGCCGGCTCGGCCAGCATCTCATCAAAGAACGGCGACAGACGAATATAGGTCGAGTCATCCTGCCAGTCGTAGGTATCTGAGCCCACGACGTTGATGGTTTTCCACTCCGGCGTGCCTTCAAAGACCTCCGCATACTCTTTGCGGAACATCTCGGTTGAGACCTTTTCAACGGCCAGCGCGATTTCACGCGAAGATGGCCAGATATCTTTCAGGTAGACAGGATCGTTCTTGCGATCGTGACCAATCGGATCGGTCGCCAGGTTGATATTCATGTTCCCTGCAAGGGCATACGCCACAACCAGCGGCGGTGAGGCGAGCCAGTTGGTTTTCACCAGCGGGTGAATACGCCCTTCAAAGTTTCGGTTACCGGACAAGACCGCGCCTACCGTCAGGTCACCCTGCTTGATCGCCGTTTCAATAGGTTCAGGCAGCGGGCCGGAGTTACCAATACAGGTCGTACAGCCGTAGCCCACGAGGTTAAAGCCCAGTTCGTCAAGGTACGGCGTCAGTTTGGCCTGCGCCAGGTAATCCGATACCACTTTGGAACCCGGTGCCAGCGAGGCCTTGACCCATGGCTGAGGTTTTAGCCCAAGCTCTACCGCCTTTTTCGCCAGCAGACCGGCCGCCATTAACACGCTGGGGTTCGAGGTGTTGGTGCAGGAGGTAATGGCCGCAATCACAACCGCGCCATCCGGGAGCTGATACTGATGTCCGTTCAGAACATAATCGACCGGACGGTGCTCTTTCTGCGCCACGTTCACTTCCAGGGCATTGCTGGCGGCAAAGGCTTTTGGCACGTCACTCAGCGCAACCCGATCCTGCGGACGTTTCGGTCCGGCGAGGCTCGCCTCAACGCTTCCCATATCGAGTTCAAGCGTGCTGGTGAAGACCGGTTCATCGCCCGGGTTTCGCCACATGCCCTGCGCTTTGGTATAGGCCTCCACCAGCGCGACCTGCTCTTCGCTGCGCCCGCTAAGGCGCATGTATTCCAGCGTGACGTCATCGATGGGGAAAAAGCCGCAGGTTGCACCGTATTCCGGCGCCATATTGGCAATGGTGGCGCGGTCGGCCAGCGGCAGCGAATCCAGACCATCCCCGTAGAATTCTACAAACTTGCCCACCACACCATGCTTACGCAGCATCTGGGTGACGGTGAGCACCAGATCGGTGGCGGTAATGCCTTCAGACAGCTTGCCGGTGAGCTTGAAGCCCACCACGTCAGGGATAAGCATGGACACCGGCTGGCCGAGCATGGCCGCTTCCGCTTCGATACCCCCGACGCCCCAGCCCAGCACGCCCAGACCGTTGATCATGGTGGTATGGGAGTCCGTGCCCACCAGCGTGTCCGGATAGGCGACCCACTCTTTATCCTGCAATTCACTCCAGACGGCTTTACCCAGATATTCAAGGTTAACCTGGTGACAAATACCGGTACCCGGCGGGACCACGCTAAACCGGCTGAACGCCTGCTGCCCCCACTTCAGGAATACGTAGCGCTCGTGGTTGCGCTCCATCTCCAGACGCACGTTCTCGCCAAAGGCGTCGTCATCACCAAAGCGGTCAACGGTTACGGAGTGGTCAATGACGAGGTCAACGGGGGAAAGCGGATTCACTTTTGCCGTATCTCCGCCGAGACGCTTAACGGCCTCGCGCATCGCGGCTAAATCAACGACGGCAGGAACACCGGTAAAGTCCTGCATCAGCACCCTGGCGGGGCGGTAGGCGATTTCTCTGTCGGCATGGGCATTTTCCAGCCACCCTGCCAGCGCCTGGATATCATCGAGGGTGACAGAGTCACCGTCCTGCCAGCGCAATAGATTTTCCAGTAAAACTTTCAATGACTTGGGTAAACGCGAAATGTCCCCAAGCGTTCTGGCAGCCAGCGGCAGGCTGTAGTAATGCCAGGTTTTATTTTCTGCCTGTAACGTATCCTTACTGGCTTCGCGTAGGGTTAACGACATAAGCTCCTCCTTAATCACAGAGATGCCCCGACAATCATCAGGGCCGTAATTAAAGATAACACAAAGATGTCGTAACGTTTTGATAACAACCCAAATTGATAAATTTAGGATTGGTCCAGAAAGGGAAAACAAAAAACCCCGCCGTAGCGAGGTTTTACAATTTAGTGGAGGGCCAACCAGATGAGCTGACTCCAGAACAGAATCGACACGGTAAAAACGCCGATCCATGACCAGTATTTGTGAGACGTCATGTTATTCATCATAGGGACACCAGGCATTATTTATTAAAAGTTCCGAGGTAAGTCCTCAGTGCTATATTGCTGATGTGTATTTATTAAAGAGTACGAAAGTGCAGAGTCAATATTCAGACTATTTGCATCATTACGCAATTAACTAAATTATTGTTTTTTGGGTTCGTCTTCTGCGAACACATCAATAAACGCTTGCTGCTGCGGCGTCAGTTTCCAGGACGCGGGTACAACAGTCGCAGGTGCTTTACGCCCTCTGTGGCCGTTGTCACGATGCTGACACATCTGTTTTACCGTTTCTGTACGTACCGTCACTGCCATATTTAACCCCAATATTTCCAGGCCAGGAGAGCAACCACCACCCAAAACAGGGTAGAGACGAGAAAGACCGCCAGCCAGGCTTTACGCTTGAGCGCAGGATCCCTTTGCGGTTCTTCACTTCCTGAAGGCATTGCTAACCTCATACAATCGACATCGCTTATCATTTAGGACCAAACAATTGGTACAATTAATCATCTGTTGAGATAAATCCTAAAGAAACTTTAGCCGAAAAGCCAGTGAATTTACGCACCGGAAGGTATGAAATATTCAATCTTTTGACCAGAAATAAATAATTGAAAAGAAAAATTTGCGAAGGCGTAAATTAGTTTCTACTTTTGTCGCCAATTCACGACATTATAACCATACGGATTAAATGGATAATGACATTATATGACAGGGGATACGCAGATGATGATAATTCTAATTTAGCTTTGAGGCGTTATTTCGGTATCTTTCCCTAAGGGAAAGATACCGGGTGTGATTATTTTTCGGGGAGTTTGATGTCTTTAAACATCTCTTCAATATCTTCATTTGAGCGTAATGCAACGGCGGTATCAACCACGTCACGCGTTAAATGAGGGGCAAAGCGCTGAATAAAATCATACATATAGCTGCGCAGGAAGGTGCTGCGACGGAAGCCAATCTTTGTGGTGCTATGACTGAAAACATCATGCGCATCAAGACGCACCAGGTCAGGGTCTGACACCGGATCCACCGCCATGCTGGCAATAACGCCCACCCCCAGACCAAGCCGCACATAGGTTTTAATCACGTCGGCGTCCGTCGCGGTAAAGACAATGCGCGGCGTTAACCCTGCCCGGTTAAAGGCCGTATCAAGCTCGGACCGTCCGGTAAAGCCAAACGTATACGTTACCAGCGGATATTGCGCCAGCTCTTCGATAGAGACCGACCCTTTGCCCGCCAGGGGGTGATCGGGGGTCACCACGATAGAACGGTTCCAGTGATAGCATGGAAGCATCACCAGATCGTCATACAGGTGAAGCGCTTCGGTGGCGATGGCAAAATCTGCATTCCCCTTGGAAACGGCTTCAGCAATTTGCGTTGGCGAGCCCTGATGCATATGCAAAGAGACGCGAGGATAACGCTCGATAAAGCCTTTGATAACGCCGGGTAGCGCATAGCGCGCCTGGGTATGCGTCGTGGCAATATACAGCGAACCTTTATCCGGCCAGGTGTGTTCTCCCGCCACAGACTTAATCGCATCGACTTTGGAGAGGACTTCACGCGCTATGCGGATGATTTCCTGCCCCGCAGGCGTCACCTGGGTGAGATGCTTACCGCTGCGGGCAAATATCTGGATACCTAACTCGTCCTCCAGCATACGAACTTGTTTGCTGATGCCCGGTTGCGAGGTATACAACCCCTCGGCGGTAGAAGAGACGTTAAGGTTATGATTCACCACCTCAACGATATAACGAAGCTGCTGTAATTTCATGCCAGACCATCCGATTTAGCGCATGCGGTCAATCGCTTAAGACGATTTAATAATAAGAAACAGGTTAACTATAACCACTATATCATTTATAGCCTGACTGTATAGTACGGAACAAAAAATAATAACAAGGCAATAAAAAAGGGCCGGAAATCCGGCCCTTTTACAGGTAAGTTACGGTAAGGGAAGATTATTTCTTGCCTTCAACCCATTTGCCATCGACAAAGAAGGCAGACCATCCGGTCGCTTTACCCTCTTTCTCGGCCGCAACATACTGCTGCTTAGTTTTACGGCTAAACCGTACCACGGTTTTGTTGCCTTCCGGATCCTGCTGTGGCGCATCGGCCAGATAACGCAGTTTCTCAGGCAGACGATCGCGGAAGCGATGCAACTCTTCCACCAGCGGCGCGCGCGTTTCACGCGATTTCGGGAAGGTGTTGGCGGCCAGGAAGACACCTGCGGCACCATCACGCAGCACGAAGTACGCGTCGGATTTCTCGCACGGCAGTTCTGGCAGCGGAACCGGATCTTCCTTCGGAGGAGCCACTTCGCCGTTACGCAGAATTTTGCGCGTGTTTTTACACTCGTCGTTGGTACAGGCCATGTACTTACCGAAACGCCCCATTTTCAGGTGCATTTCAGAGCCGCACTTCTCGCATTCCACAATCGGGCCGTCATAGCCTTTAATGCGGAACTCGCCCTCTTCGATCTCATACCCGTCACACGTTGGGTTATTACCGCAGACGTGCAGCTTACGTTTTGGATCGATCAGGTAGCTGTCCATTGCCGTGCCGCATTTCTTGCAGCGGCGTTTGGCACGCAGAGCGTTAGTTTCCGCATCGTCACCTTCCAGCACGTTGAGAACTTCGTTCTCGGGCACCAGGTTGATGGTGGTTTTGCAGCGCTCCTTTGGTGACAGCGCATAGCCGGAGCAGCCAAGAAACACGCCCGTGGTTGCGGTGCGGATCCCCATCTTGCGGCCGCAGGTTGGACAGTCGATGCTGGTCAGAACCATCTGGTTAGGCAGCATGCCGCCCTCTTCAGGGTCTTTCTCCGCTTTTTCAAGCTGGTCGGTAAAGTCGCTGAAGAAGCTGTCGAGTACCTTTTTCCATTCCGCCTGATGGCTGGCAACCTGGTCGAGGCTGTCTTCCATTTGCGCGGTGAAATCGTAGTTCATCAACTCACGGAAGTTTGCTTCCAGACGGTCAGTGACGATCTCACCCATTTTTTCCGCATAGAAACGGCGGTTTTCAACGCGTACGTAGCCACGGTCCTGGATCGTCGAGATGATGGACGCGTAGGTCGACGGACGACCAATACCGCGTTTTTCCAGCTCTTTCACCAGGGACGCTTCACTGAAGCGCGCAGGCGGCTTGGTGAAGTGCTGGGCTGGCACGAGGTCAACCAGCGAGAGCTCGTCCCCTTTATTTACCGCCGGCAGCGTTCGGTCTTCATCACCTTTACGCAGCGCTGGCATCACCTTCGTCCAGCCGTCGAAACGCAGGATACGACCGCGCGCTTTGAGACGGAACTCACCCGCGCCAACGGTTAGCGTGGTGGAGTCGTACTGCGCTGGCGTCATCTGGCACGCCACGAACTGGCGCCAGATCAGCTGATACAGCTTCTGCGCGTCGGCTTCCATGTCTTTCAGCGATTCCGCTAACACCGAGACGTCAGAAGGACGAATCGCTTCGTGTGCTTCCTGAGAGTTCTCTTTGCTGGCGAACTGGTTAGCGCTTTCAGGCAGGTATTTCTTACCGAAATTGTCACTGATGTAGCCGCGCACCATGCTGACCGCGTCCTGGCTCAGGTTGGTTGAGTCGGTACGCATGTAGGTGATGTAGCCCGCTTCATACAGGCGCTGCGCCATCATCATGGTCTTCTTCACGCCATAACCCAGACGCGTGCTTGCAGCCTGTTGCAGCGTGGAGGTAATAAACGGTGCCCCTGGCTTGCTGCTGGTCGGTTTGTCTTCACGTTCCAGCACCTGATAGCGTGCTTTTTCCAGCAGCGCTACGGCGGCCATAGTCTGGTCGCGGTTTTCTGGACGGAAAGGCTTGTCGTTGTGATGGCTCACCTGCAGCGGCAGAGCGTCACCGCCCGGCGTGGTCACATTGGCATCGACTTCCCAGAACTCTTCCGGCACGAAGGCTTTAATTTCGCGCTCACGCTCAACGACCAGACGCACGGCGACGGATTGCACACGCCCTGCGGACAGGCCACGGGCAATCTTCTTCCACAGCAGTGGAGAGACCATGTAGCCCACAACGCGGTCCATAAAGCGACGAGCCTGCTGTGCGTTTACGCGGTCAATATTCAGTTCGCCCGGCTTCTCAAACGCCTGACGAATCGCATTCTTCGTAATTTCGTTAAACACTACACGGCTGTAGCGTTTGTCATCACCACCGATCACTTCCCGCAGGTGCCACGCAATGGCTTCCCCTTCGCGGTCAAGGTCGGTTGCGAGATAGATGTGGTCTGCTTTTTCAGCAAGCTGCTTCAGCTCGTTAACGACTTTTTCTTTCCCGGGCAGCACTTCATATTGTGCATCCCAGTTATGCCATGGGTTAACACCCATGCGGTTGACAAGCGCGCTACGTTCATCCTTTTTAGGCTTTTTAGCCCCTTTGGTGGAGGTAGAGTCTGCGCTCTTTTTGCTGGCTGAGCCACTGGTCGGCAAATCGCGGATATGACCGACGCTGGACTTAACCACGTAGTCATTACCCAGATACTTATTGATCGTTTTGGCTTTTGCCGGGGACTCAACGATGACGAGAGCTTTACCCATATTCACCTTTACCTAATTTAATTCTTCCAGGAATACGCCGCACGTTGATTTCCCTTCCGCTGACGACGAGCCAATGATATTGCGACTGCGTCAGGAGATATCAACCCCTTTGACTTACCGGACGTTAATGAGAAGACGCCCAGGTGATTGAGTTTTCGGGTATTTTTCTCACATCTCGTGTAATTCGTGACGAATTCCCGGTTGAATGTCAAGCAATTCTGTTGCCAGAATGACGAAAGCGCACACTCTACCTGATAAAATTCGTTACGCAACTTTATTAGCATGCAAAAGCAGATCCCGCCAGCCAGGACCCTGCACCTTATCCCCTCACATTACAGGGAAAATTTGCCCCCAAAGCGCCCTCGGCGTAGACTATTGTCACTGTTTAAGGAGTGGATTATGCAGAATACGACCCAACCTATTGACCGAGCCTCTCTGCTTATCGAAGCAAACAAGCTTATCCGTGACCATGAAGATACGCTGGCGGGCATTGAAGCCACCGGCGTAGAGCAGCGTAATGGCGTGCTGATTTTCAGCGGCGAATACTTCCTTGACGAACAGGGTTTACCGACCCCGAAAAGCACCGCCGTTTTTAACATGTTCAAATACCTGGCGCATACGCTTTCAGAGAAATATCACCTGGTCGATTAATGCAAAACGCGAGGCATATGCCTCGCGTTTTTGTTTACAGCAGCGGTTTTTGTCCGCGCTGTAGCCAGCGCAGCAGCAGACGGTCCGCGCTTTCTGCCGCACTGTTGGTAAAGCGGTCAAGGAGTCGCTTACGCTGGGTAAAGCGCACGCCCACCAGTTCCCGGCCTTCCATCAGATTGAGCAGCAGATCGTCGCTGGTTCCGACTTCATCCACCAGCCCTTTCTCCTGCGCCTGGACGCCGTACCAGTGCTCGCCCGTCGCGACCTGTTCAATATCGAGCGTTGGGCGCATACGGTGTACAAAATCTTTAAAGAGATGATGCGTTTCGTTGAGATCTTCGCGGAATTTTTGACGCCCTTCTTCCGTGTTTTCCCCCAGTAGCGTCAGGGTACGTTTGTACTGACCCGCCGTGTGAAGTTCGATATCAATCTCTTTATTTTTCAGGAAGCGGTTAAAGTTCGGAATTTGTGCGACCACGCCGATCGAGCCAATAATGGAGAACGGCGCGGCAACAATTTTGTCCGCCACGCAGGCCATCATGTAGCCACCGCTCGCGGCCACTTTATCCACGGCAACGGTCAGCGGGATCTGTTTTTCACGCAGGCGCTGCAGCTGTGAGGCGGCCAGTCCGTAACCGTGAACCACCCCGCCCGGGCTTTCAAGACGCACGACAACCTGATCCTGCGGTGTCGCCACGGCCAGAACGGCAGTCACTTCTTCCCTCAGAGATGACACTTCATGCGCATCCATACTGCCTTTAAAATCGAGCACATAGACGCGTGGCGTGGCCTTATCCTGCGGCGCATTGAGCTTTGCTTTTGCCTTTGCCGCTTTGGCATCCTGTTTATGCTTTTTCTTCTGTGCTTTCAGCCAGAGTTTCTGTTGATGACTATCAAGCAGCGCCAGAGACATCTCTTCCTGCATCTCTTTATACTGCTCGCTCAGGCGGGTGATGCGTAACTCCCCACGCTGACGCTTGCGCTGCGTCAGGTTGGCAATCAGAACGGCTACCACCGCAATGGCAACCACCACCGTCGCGATTTTGGCCAAAAACAACCCATATTGAGAAAGTAATTCCACGCGTTCCACCTTGATTTAACCACGAATCTTTCACGGCAGTGTACAACAGCCCTGCCCATGCGTCTCGCTCGTGACATTACCTCTGCGAGCAGCCTTCAGGAATCCCCGGACTGGAGTTTAAATATTTGCAAATTGTTAATTTTACAGTAATGCGTCCTGTAGACTGATTGAATTCTCATGCTAATTCGGGCATAAAGCCGAAAAGTCATAATGAAGGTGCCACTGAATCACCGGGCACCTGAGGAGCCACCGTGCATTATCAACCGCAAAAAAATCTGCTGCAGAACCGGATCATTCTTGTCACCGGTGCCAGCGATGGGATTGGCCGCGAGGCAGCCCTGACCTACGCCGAGTACGGCGCGAACGTTATTCTGGTAGGGCGCAACGAAGAAAAACTGAAAAGCGTCGCTCAGGAGATTGAGGCCGCATACGGCACTCCGGTTCCGTGGTATACGCTCGATTTACTGACCTGCACGCCCGCGGTGTGCCAGGAATTAGCCCGACGCATCAGCACCCACTATCCACGGCTCGACGGCGTGCTGCATAACGCCGGTCTGCTTGGAGAGGTGCGGCCTATGGATGAACAGGATCCGGATATCTGGCAGCAGGTGATGCAGGTTAACGTCAACGGCACGTTTTTCCTCACCCAGGCATTGCTTCCTTTATTACTCAAATCCGAGTCAGGCTCCCTGGTCTTTACCTCCTCCAGCGTAGGCCGTGAAGGGCGCGCAAATTGGGGAGCCTATGCCGTTTCAAAATTCGCGACCGAAGGCATGATGCAGGTGCTGGCGGAGGAGTACCAGAGCCGCCATCTGCGCGTAAACTGCATTAACCCGGGCGGTACGCGCACCAAAATGCGCGCCAGCGCGTTCCCGAGCGAAGATCCGCAGAAGCTGAAAACCCCGGCAGACATTATGCCGCTCTATCTCTGGCTGATGGGCGACGACAGCCGCCGCAAAACCGGGATGACCTTTGACGCCCAGCCGGGACGTAAACCAGGAATTTCGCAATGAGTGAAGAACGTCATCAGCAGCGCCAGCAGCGTCTGAAAGAACAGGTCGATGCGCGCGTCGCGGCAGCCCAGGACGAACGTGGGATCGTCATCGTTTTTACCGGCAACGGAAAAGGGAAAACCACCGCCGCATTCGGCACGGCGACACGCGCCGTTGGACACGGGCAAAAAGTGGGCGTGATCCAGTTTATCAAAGGCGAATGGCCCAACGGTGAGCGGAATTTACTTGAGCCTCACGGCGTTGAGTTTCAGGTGATGGCGACCGGGTTTACGTGGGATACTCAGAACCGGGAAACCGACACCGCCGCCTGTCTCGCCGTCTGGGAGCATGCAAAGAGAATGCTGGCCGATCCCTCTCTGAATATGGTTCTGCTGGATGAGATCACCTACATGGTCGCCTACGACTACCTGCCGCTGGAAGCCGTGCTGGATGCTCTGATGAATCGTCCTGTACACCAGACGGTTATCGTTACGGGGCGCGGATGTCATCGGGATATTCTGGAGATGGCCGATACCGTCAGCGAGCTGCGTCCGGTCAAACATGCGTTTGATGCAGGCATCAAAGCGCAAATTGGAATTGATTACTAAAGAAAAAAGCCCGGTTCGTTGACCGGGCTTTTATATTAACCGTTGTTGTTACGGCTGCCGGAGCGGCGGCTGCTGCTCACCTGGCTGTGTCGCTTCACTGCGCGACGGATCTGATTCGCCTTCATGCGTCGACGATCTTTTTCCACCGCCACTTTTGAGGTGGTTTCCGGCGTCAGGCCGACCAGCTCGCGCAGGTAGTTGGTTTGGGTCAGATCCAGTTCGGTATACCCACCGCGCGGCAGACCTTTCGGCAGCAGAATGTCGCCGTAACGGACGCGGATCAGGCGGCTAACCTGCACGCCTACCGCTTCCCAGAGACGACGCACCTCGCGGTTACGGCCTTCGGTCAGGGTCACGTTGTACCACTGGTTAATGCCTTCCCCACCGGTAAATTTGATGGTTTTGAATGCCGCAGGACCGTCTTCCAGCTGAACGCCACGCGACAGATCGCGCAGTTTATTTTCATCAACCTGGCCAAATACGCGCACCGCGTATTCACGTTCCACTTCACGGCTTGGGTGCATCAGACGGTTTGCCAGTTCACCATCAGTGGTAAACAGCAGCAGACCGCAGGTGTTCACGTCCAGACGGCCGACGGCAATCCAGCGAGCGCCACGCAGTTTAGGCAGACGGTCAAACACCGTCGGACGACCTTCCGGGTCGTTGCGGGTGCACAGCTCGCCTTCCGGCTTGTAGTAAGCCAGCACGCGGCAGATCTGTTCCGCGGACTCTTTAACGGAGATAAGATGACCGTCGATGCGGATCTTCAGCCCCGGTACGATTTCTACGCGGTCACCCAGCGTGGCGATTTTACCGTCCACACTCACGCGGCCCGCTTCAATAATGGCTTCGATTTCACGGCGTGAACCGTGGCCGGCACGCGCCAGCACTTTCTGTAACTTCTCGCTCATTGAGCTTCCTCAGGTGTCGCCTTCACAGGCGTCGAATCAGGTCAAAAGAGGGCTGAGCCCTGCTTTGATGGCCGCGTAGTATATCTGCTTATACCTTTACAAGAAAGGCTTTACGTCACCCACGCCTTCACGAATCACTTCCGGTGCATCTTCGGTTAAGTCGACCACGGTGGTCGGCTGCTGGCCGAGATAGCCGCCGTGAATAATCAGCTCGACCACCTTCTCCAGACGATCTTTGATCTCTTCCGGGTCGGACTCGGTAAACTCGCTTCCGGGCAGCATCAGCGAGGTAGAAAGCATCGGTTCGCCGAGGGTTTCCAGCAGCGCCTGCGCAATCGGGTTCGACGGCACGCGCATGCCGATGGTTTTGCGTTTCTCCTGCAGCAGACGACGCGGTACTTCCTTCGTGCCCTTCAGGATGAAGGTGTAGTTGCCCGGCGTGTTGTTCTTAATCAGGCGAAACGCCACGTTATCAACATACGCATAGGTCGACAGCTCAGAGAGATCGCGGCACATCAGGGTAAAGTTATGGCCGTCCGGCAGCTGGCGAATACGGCAAATGCGTTCCATTGCCCCTTTATCTTCAATTTTACAGCCCAGCGCGTAGCCTGAATCGGTCGGGTAGACAATCACGCCGCCTTTGCGGACGATCTCCACGGCCTGGTTGATCAGACGTGGCTGCGGGTTATCCGGATGGATATAGAAAAACTGACTCATACTTCCCTCTCTTCAATTTGCTGCGGCTGTTCCCAGAGCTGCCAGACCGGCTCAACGCCAGCGGGCAGCCAGAGCTTGCGCCCCAGTTCGATCCACGCGCAGGGCTGATGGAAATCAGAACCCTGTGACCCAAGCAGGCCGAACTGGCGGGCATAGGTCGCGAGCTGCGCGCGCTCGTTGGGCGCCTGCTGACACTGGGCGACTTCCATCGCCTCGCCACCGCATTCGGCAAAGTGTGCCAGCAGCCTTTTCAGCCATTTAGCAGAAAGATTATACCGCCCAGGATGGGCCAGCACGGCCTTACCGCCAGAATGATGAATCACATCAATAGCTTGTTTTATTGTACACCACTGTGGCGGAACGTATCCGGTTTTACCGCGCGCCAGATACTTTTTAAAGACGTCCGCCATGGTCGTCGCTTTGCCCGCGTCGACCAGAAAACGGGCGAAATGACCGCGGGTGACCGCCCCGCCGTTCGCCATCTTTTGCGCGCCTTCCAGCGCGCCCGGAATATGCGCCTTTTCCAGACGCTCGCCGATCATCTCTGCGCGCTGATTGCGGCGCGTTTTTTGTTCTTGCAAAAATGCCGTAAGCGCCGGATGGTCTATATCGATATTCAGGCCAACAATATGAATCTCATGGTTTTCCCAGACGGTCGAGATCTCGACGCCGGACACCAGATTCAGCGCCAGCCCGCTGCGGGCGATCTCGGCGCGCGCCGCCGGAATGGCATCTGTCGTATCGTGATCGGTTATCGCCAGCGTGCCGACACGCATTTCAACGGCGCGATGAACCAGGGCTTCGGGTGTCAGCAGGCCGTCAGAGGCCTGAGTATGGCTGTGTAAATCATAAATAATGGCGTAGGTGGTATCGCTCAAAGCACTTCCCATAACAGGTTGGAGACATCCGAAAACACCATGATACCGACTTAACGCGAAATTCTGAAATCAAGGGTTGACAACTTGCCATCGAACTAGTTAACTAGTACGCAAGTTCACACGAGAAAGGTATCTGAAAATGACAGCACATTTCACTCTGCACGGCTGGTGGCGCACTTCCTGATCTTCGGGCAGTGTCACGCGTCTGCGAAATGCAAACAGATACCCGCCCGCTACCCAGCGGGCTTTTTTTTGAACAAAATATGAGAACAACAACATGCAAACAGCCAAACCTCATCTCGAACTGCTGACCTGCGAGGCGGCCTATCGCCACAACCCGACCGCGCTGTTTCATCAGGTGTGCGGGGCACGTCCGGCAACGCTGCTGCTGGAATCGGCGGATATCGACAGCAAGGACGATCTCAAAAGCCTGCTGCTGGTCGATAGCGCGCTGCGCATTACCGCTTTAGGTGACACTGTCACCATCAAGGCATTATCAGACAATGGCGCATCGCTGCTGCCGCTGCTGGATGCCGCCCTGCCGTCAGGCATTGAAAATGAACGCCATCCAGAAATGCGCATTCTGCATTTCCCGCCGGTGAGCCAGCTGCTGGACGAAGACGCGCGCCTCTGCTCCCTGTCCGTTTTCGATGCCTTCCGCCTGCTGCAGAATCTGGTCACCGTGCCGGAAGACGAGCGTGAAGCGATGTTCTTCGGCGGGCTGTTTGCTTACGACCTGGTTGCCGGTTTTGAAGATTTGCCGGAAACCGAGCAGGGTAATCGCTGCCCGGATTATTGCTTCTATCTGGCTGAAACTCTGCTGGTGATCGATCACCAGAAGCAATACACCCGCATCCAGGCAAGCCTGTTCACGCCGTCTGCCGCTGAGAAAAAACGTCTCGAATACCGCATCGCTCAGCTGCAGCAGCAGATGACGGAAGCACCGCCCGCGCTGCCGGTGCAGCGCGTGGAAAAAATGACCTGCGACGTTAACCAGACTGACGATCAGTACGGCGCCGTGGTTCGCCAGATGCAAAAGGCGATTCGCGCCGGGGAAATTTTCCAGGTCGTGCCGTCCCGTCGCTTCTCGCTGCCCTGCCCGTCGCCGCTCGCAGCCTACGACGTGCTGAAAAAGAGTAACCCAAGCCCGTACATGTTCTTCATGCAGGACAACGAATTCACGCTGTTCGGCGCCTCGCCGGAAAGCTCGCTGAAATACGACGCCACCAGCCGTCAGATTGAGATCTACCCGATTGCCGGTACCCGTCCACGCGGGCGTCGCGCCGATGGCTCGCTGGACCGCGATCTGGACAGCCGCATCGAACTCGAAATGCGTACCGACCACAAAGAACTCTCCGAGCACCTGATGCTGGTTGACCTAGCGCGTAACGATCTGGCTCGCATTTGCACCCCAGGCAGCCGCTACGTGGCGGACCTGACTAAAGTTGACCGCTATTCGTTCGTGATGCACCTGGTCTCCCGCGTGGTCGGTGAGCTGCGCCACGATCTCGACGTGCTGCACGCCTACCGCGCCTGCATGAACATGGGCACCCTGAGCGGCGCGCCGAAAGTGCGCGCCATGCAGCTGATTGCCGCCGCCGAAGGACGCCGTCGCGGCAGCTACGGCGGCGCGGTAGGTTACTTCACCGCCCACGGCGATCTCGATACCTGCATCGTAATCCGCTCCGCCTATGTCGAAGACGGTATCGCCACCGTCCAGGCGGGTGCCGGGATTGTTCTTGATTCTGTTCCGCAGTCTGAAGCTGACGAAACGCGCAGTAAAGCCCGTGCGGTCCTTCGCGCCATTGCTACCGCACACCATGCACAGGAGATTTTCTGATGGCTGACATTCTGCTGCTCGATAATATCGACTCCTTTACCTATAACCTGGCAGATCAGCTGCGTGCGAATGGCCACAACGTCGTTATCTACCGCAACCACGTTCCTGCGCAGACCCTGATTGACCGTCTGGCAACCATGCAAAACCCGGTGCTGATGCTCTCCCCGGGGCCAGGCGCACCGAGCGAAGCCGGCTGTATGCCGGAGCTGCTGACCCGTATGCGCAGCAAACTGCCGATCGTCGGCATCTGCCTCGGCCATCAGGCGATTGTTGAAGCCTATGGCGGCTACGTTGGCCAGGCGGGTGAGATCCTGCACGGTAAAGCGTCCAGCATTGAACATGACGGCCAGGCGATGTTTGCCGGGCTGCCGAACCCGCTCCCGGTCGCGCGCTATCACTCGCTGGTTGGCAGCAATATTCCCGCCGGGCTGACGATCAACGCCTCGTTTGAAGGCATGGTGATGGCGGTGCGCCACGATGCGGACCGCGTCTGCGGCCTGCAGTTCCACCCGGAATCAATCCTGACCTCCCACGGCGCCCGCCTGCTGGAGCAGACGCTGGACTGGGCGTTACAGAAGCTGGAGCAGACCAATACCCTGCAGCCGATTCTGGAAAAACTGTATCAGGCGCAGACCCTGAGCCAGCAGGAGAGCCATCAGCTCTTCTCCGCCGTGGTTCGCGGTGAGCTGAAGCCTGAACAGCTGGCAGCCGCGCTGGTTAGCATGAAGGTGCGCGGCGAAAGCCCGCAGGAGATCGCCGGTGCCGCTACGGCCCTGCTGGAAAATGCCGCCCCGTTCCCGCGCCCGGACTATCAGTTTGCCGATATTGTCGGTACCGGCGGTGACGGCAGTAACAGCATCAATATCTCCACCGCCAGCGCCTTCGTGGCGGCGGCGTGTGGTTTGAAGGTCGCTAAGCACGGTAACCGCAGCGTTTCCAGCCGGTCAGGTTCTTCCGATCTGCTCGCCGCATTCGGTATTAACCTCGATATGAACGCCGAGCGTTCCCGTGAAGCGCTGGATGACCTGGGCGTCTGCTTCCTGTTTGCGCCGAAGTACCACACCGGTTTCCGCCACGCGATGCCGGTTCGGCAGCAGCTAAAAACCCGCACGCTGTTTAACGTGCTCGGCCCGCTGATCAACCCGGCCCACCCGCCGCTGGCGCTGATTGGCGTTTACAGCCCTGAGCTGGTTCTGCCGATTGCCGAGACGCTGCGCGTGCTGGGTTATCAGCGTGCCGCCGTGGTGCACAGCGGCGGTATGGATGAGGTTTCTCTTCATGCACCAACGCTGGTGGCCGAACTGCGCGACGGCGAAATTCTGAGCTATCAGCTGGAGGCTGCCGACTTCGGCCTTGCGCCATACCATCAGGAAGCGCTGGCAGGCGGTACGCCGGAAGAAAACCGTGACATTCTGACTCGCTTATTACAAGGTAAAGGAGAGGTTGCCCATGAGGCCGCCGTTGCTGCCAACGTCGCCATGCTGATGCGTTTGCACGGTGAGGAAGACCTGAAGGCCAACGTTCAAAAAGTTCTGGATGTACTGCGCTCCGGTGCAGCTTACGATCGCGTTACCGCACTTGCGGCAAGAGGGTAAAGAATGCAGACCGTTTTAGCGAAAATCGTTGCCGATAAGGCCATCTGGGTGGAAGCCCGCAAGCAACAGCAGCCGCTTGCGAGTTTCCAGAATGACGTCGTCCCGAGCAGCCGTCGTTTCTATGACGCCCTGCGGGGTACGCGCACCGCGTTTATTCTTGAGTGCAAAAAAGCGTCCCCGTCCAAAGGCGTTATTCGTGACGATTTCGACCCGGCGCGTATTGCCGGCATTTATAAGCATCATGCTTCAGCCATCTCCGTGCTGACGGATGAGAAATATTTTCAGGGCAGCTTCGACTTTCTGCCGATCGTCAGCGGCATCGCGCCGCAGCCGATCCTGTGCAAAGACTTTATTATCGACCCGTATCAGATCTGGCTGGCGCGTTTTTTCCAGGCCGACGCCTGCCTGCTGATGCTCTCAGTGCTCGACGACGAGCAGTATCGCCAGCTTTCCGCCGTGGCGCACAGCCTGAACATGGGCGTACTGACCGAAGTGAGCAACGAAGAGGAGCTGGAGCGCGCGATTGCGCTGGAAGCCAAAGTGGTCGGCATTAACAACCGCGATCTGCGCGACCTGTCCATTGACCTTAACCGTACCCGCCAGCTGGCGCCGCGTCTGGGGTCTGGCGTTACGGTGATCAGCGAATCCGGCATTAACAGCTACGCCCAGGTGCGCGAGCTGAGCCACTTCGCCAACGGATTCCTGATTGGCTCCGCCATGATGGAACATGACGATCTCAATGCGGCGGTACGTCGCGTGCTGCTGGGTGAAAACAAAGTCTGCGGCTTAACCCGCGAACAGGATGCCCAGGCCGCGTATGAAGCCGGGGCGATTTATGGCGGGCTGATCTTTGTGGATTCATCTCCTCGCGCGGTCAGTGAAGAGCAGGCGCGTAAGGTCATCGCAGCGGCTCCGCTCAGCTACGTGGGCGTTTTCCGCAATGCAGATATTGCAGACGTTGCGGCAAAAGCCGACGCGTTATCCCTGAGCGCGGTGCAGCTCCACGGCGATGAAGACCAGAGCTACATCGATGCCCTGCGCGCCGCGCTGGCACCACAGGTGCAAATCTGGAAAGCGCAAAGCGTAGGCGATACTTTGCCCTCGCGTAACCTGAACCATGTGGATAAATACGTCCTCGATAACGGCCAGGGCGGTACCGGCCAGCGTTTTGACTGGTCGCTGCTGAACGGCGAGAAACTGGACAACGTCCTGCTGGCGGGCGGATTAAGCCCGGATAACTGCGTAGAAGCCGCTAAAACCGGCTGCGCAGGCCTCGATTTCAATTCAGGCGTAGAGTCCCAACCGGGTATCAAAGATGCCAGCAAGCTGGCCTCGGTTTTTAAAACTCTGCGTGCATATTAAGGAAGAGAAGATGACGACATTACTTAACCCGTATTTTGGTGAGTTCGGCGGGATGTACGTCCCGCAAATCCTGATGCCCGCGCTGCGCCAGCTGGAAGAAGCGTTTGTCAGCGCGCAGAAAGATCCGGCGTTTCAGGCTGAATTTACCGACCTGCTGAAAAATTACGCCGGTCGTCCGACCGCGCTGACCAAATGCCGCAACCTGACGGAAGGCACCAAAACCACGCTGTATCTGAAGCGTGAAGACCTGCTGCACGGCGGCGCGCATAAAACTAACCAGGTGCTGGGCCAGGCGCTGCTCGCGAAGCGTATGGGCAAAACCGAAATCATCGCCGAAACCGGTGCAGGTCAGCACGGCGTGGCCTCTGCGCTTGCCAGCGCCCTGCTCGGCCTGAAATGCCGCATCTATATGGGAGCGAAAGACGTTGAGCGTCAGTCTCCGAACGTCTTCCGTATGCGTCTGATGGGAGCGGAAGTGATCCCGGTGCACAGCGGCTCCGCGACGCTGAAGGATGCCTGTAACGAAGCGCTTCGCGACTGGTCTGGCAGCTATGAAACCGCGCACTATATGCTCGGTACCGCGGCGGGCCCGCACCCGTTCCCGACTATCGTGCGCGAATTCCAGCGCATGATCGGTGAAGAGACCAAAGCGCAGATCCTCGAAAAAGAGGGGCGTCTGCCGGATGCGGTGATCGCCTGCGTTGGCGGCGGATCTAACGCCATCGGCATGTTCGCAGACTTTATCGACGACACCAGCGTGGGTCTGATTGGCGTAGAGCCTGCCGGGCACGGCATTGAATCGGGTGAACACGGCGCGCCGCTGAAGCATGGCCGTGTGGGGATCTACTTCGGGATGAAATCCCCGATGATGCAAACCGATGAGGGCCAGATTGAAGAGTCTTACTCTATTTCTGCCGGCCTCGACTTCCCGTCCGTCGGGCCGCAGCATGCGTTCCTGAACAGTACCGGCCGCGCGGACTATGTCTCCATTACCGATGACGAAGCGCTGGAAGCCTTTAAAACGCTGTGCCGCAGCGAAGGGATCATCCCGGCGCTGGAGTCTTCACACGCCCTGGCGCACGCGCTGAAAATGATGAAAGAAAACCCGGAAAAAGAACAGCTGCTGGTGGTAAACCTTTCCGGCCGCGGTGACAAAGATATCTTCACCGTTCACGATATTCTGAAAGCACGAGGGGAAATCTGATGGAACGCTACGATAACGTATTTGCAGAGCTGAAATCCCGCCAGGAAGGCGCTTTCGTTCCCTTCGTCACCCTGGGCGATCCGGGCCCGGAACAGTCGCTGAAGATCATCGACACCCTGATTGAGGCCGGTGCCGACGCGCTGGAGCTGGGTATTCCGTTCTCCGATCCGCTGGCGGATGGCCCGACCATCCAGAATGCGACGCTGCGCGCATTCGCCTCCGGGGTGACGCCGACCCAGTGCTTCGAGATGCTGGCGGCGATTCGCCAGAAGCACCCGACCATTCCGATCGGCCTGCTGATGTACGCCAACCTGGTGTTCAACCGCGGTATCGATGAGTTTTACGCCGAGTGCGCACGCGTGGGCGTCGACTCCGTTCTGGTGGCAGACGTGCCGGTCGAGGAATCTGCGCCATTCCGTCAGGCGGCCATGCGCCATAACGTCGCCCCGATTTTCATCTGCCCGCCGAACGCCGATGACGCCCTGCTGCGCCAGATTGCCTCTTACGGACGCGGCTATACCTACCTGCTCTCCCGCGCGGGCGTGACCGGTGCCGAGAATAAAGCCGCACTGCCGCTGCATCATCTGGTGGAGAAGCTGGCCGAGTACCATGCCGCGCCTCCGCTGCAGGGGTTCGGGATTTCCTCCCCGGATCAGGTCAGCGCAGCGATTGACGCGAAGGCGGCAGGTGCCATCTCCGGCTCCGCAATTGTGAAGATCATCGAGAAGAACGTGGACAAGCCAGAGCAGATGCTGGCCGAGCTGAAAGCGTTTGTGACCGCAATGAAAGCGGCGACGCGTAAAGCATAACCCTTCCACCGTCTGGCTTCCTGCCAGACGGTTACCCTTCCTTCCCCACCTTCTACAACGGATTACCTCAAAATTGATCCCGTCGATATTTTCGGCGTGAATGGCTTTCCATTCTGGCGTGCAAGCGTATGATCTGGACTCTTTTTTTATCTTTAATCCTTCTGAGTTCAGAGGCTTATTCATGTCATGGCAATCCTTTAAACAGGCTTACCTGGTTAAGTTCTGGTCACCTGTTCCGGCCGTTATCGCGGCAGGCATTCTCTCTACCTACTATTTCGGTATTACCGGCACCTTCTGGGCCGTGACCGGCGAGTTCACCCGCTGGGGTGGTCAATTGCTACAGCTCGCTGGCGTGCATACCGAAGAGTGGGGTTACTTTAAACTCATCCATCTGGACGGCACGCCACTTACCCGCATCGACGGGATGATGATCGTCGGCATGTTCGGTGGCTGTTTCGCGGCGGCGCTGTGGGCAAACAACGTTAAGTTGCGGATGCCCAAAAGCCGTATTCGCATAATGCAGGCGGTAGTCGGCGGTATCATTGCCGGGTTTGGCGCCCGTCTGGCGATGGGCTGTAACCTGGCCGCTTTCTTTACGGGTATTCCTCAGTTTTCGCTTCACGCCTGGTTCTTTGCAGTCGCCACGGCCATCGGCTCTTACTTCGGTGCCAAATTTACCCTGCTGCCGCTGTTCCGCATTCCGGTGAAAATGACAAAAGTCAGCGCAGCGTCTCCGTTAACCCAGAAGCCGGACCAGGCGCGTCGCCGTTTCCGCCTCGGTATGCTGGTCTTTTTGGCTATGGTCGCCTGGGCGCTTTGCACTGCGATGAATCAGCCCAAACTCGGCCTGGCGATGCTGTTCGGCGTGGGTTTTGGTCTGCTCATTGAACGCGCGCAGATCTGCTTTACCTCCGCGTTTCGCGATATGTGGATCACCGGCCGCACGATGATGGCAAAGGCGATTATCGCCGGGATGGCGGTCAGCGCCATCGGTATCTTCAGCTATGTTCAGCTGGGCGTTGAACCGAAAATCATGTGGGCTGGCCCTAACGCGGTGATTGGCGGCCTGCTGTTTGGCTTCGGGATTGTGCTGGCTGGCGGGTGTGAAACCGGCTGGATGTACCGCGCCGTTGAAGGTCAGGTGCATTACTGGTGGGTGGGCCTGGGAAATGTTATCGGCTCGACGATCCTGGCGTACTTCTGGGACGATCTGTCCCCGGCGCTTGCCACGAACTGGGACAAGGTCAACCTGCTGAGCACCTTCGGCCCTCTCGGCGGCCTGCTGGTCACCTATGCCCTGCTGCTGGTCGCTTTTTTACTGGTTGTCGCGCAGGAGAAACGCTTCTTCCGTCGCGCGAGTGTTAAAACAGAAACCCAGGAGAATGCTGCATGAAAGAGATCGTGCCCGATTACCGTCTGGATATGGTTGGTGAACCCTGCCCTTATCCGGCTGTTGCCACGCTTGAAGCCCTACCGCAGCTCAAAAAAGGGGAAATTCTGGAAGTGGTCAGCGACTGTCCGCAGTCCATCAACAACATTCCGCTGGATGCGAAAAACCACGGCTACACGGTGCTGGATATCCAGCAGGATGGCCCGACCATTCGGTATTTGATTCAGAAGTGATCGCTAAGGGCCTCGTAAGGGGCCTTTATCCTATTGAATTATAGGACATCTTGATCCACGGCAAAAACGCGATCTTTGACTTAAGTAAAATCTCACTTCCCTTTTGAAGGAGGTTTTCGCGGTTTGATGTATTTACGAGCTTTACTGGTTTTCGCCTTATTGATTCCCTTCCATGCGCTGTCCCTGAATTTCTCTTCTACCTTCCTGCGCCTTAATTGTCCGCAAAGAGGACTTGTCGAGGTCATTCTGCACGTTTATGACCATACCCAGGAGCGATGGCACGGTCATTTTGAAACCGGTGCGGGACATAAACGTGCGGGAGATACCGAAATCATCCCGTTTGCCAACGGCGATATTCTTTTTCATTCCCTGTCCAGCGACGCTTTCAGCTATTTATATGATGGGGAAAATATCCTGAGGCACTGCGTAAAGCTTGATGAGCGGCCGGTTTATCCGTCGTTTTGAAGTGAGCAAAGCAAACTGGCCACCCTGTGGCCAGTTTGACGGGGGATTAGAAACGATAACCCGCAGAGAACATAAACACCCACGGATCCAGGCGAGTATTGATACTTTGCTGCTGACCGCCCGCCTTGAAGCGTACGTCCGTATCAATATCCATGTACCAGACCGAGGCGTTAATCAGCCAGTCGCGGTTAATCAGATAGTCCAGACCGACCTGCCCCGCCATACCCCATGAGTCTTTCAGGCTGAGGTCCGTCAGACCGGCCTCTTTACCGGTATCGTTAAACTTCTCGTCGAAGAAGGTAGTGTAGTTCACACCGGCGCCAATATAAGGACGCACCTTGCTGCTGGCATCGCCAAAGTACCATTGCGCCATCAGCGTTGGCGGTAAATGGTGAACCGTAGCGATATCACCGGTTGCGCCCAGACCAACGCGATGGCGGAACGGCGTTGCAGCCAGAAGCTCAATACCAACGTTTTCCGTCGCCATATAGGTGAACGTTAACCCTAACTGGGTGTTATTACTGACGTTAAAACCGCCCATACCCAGCACGTTATCCGATCCTTCAGTCGGGCGAACCGTAGCCGAACCGGCACGAATAAAGAATTCGCCTGCTTCATGCGCATACGCGCCGCCAGAGAGACTGCTTAATACAAGGGCTGCCACCGCTAATTTTTTCATATCCGCTCCATCGTTGTGGTTTTAATCGCGGATGAGAATATACTCACAAATGAGTAATAAGTGATCTGCTACAGATCACATTAAAACCAGTAACTTAACATTCATTGATCTGGATTAATTTTTTGTTGCGCATCCAAAAGCGATAAGTTGTTTCCATGTCAATTTTTGGCATTTCACGGTTACAAAATTTTCCCTTTTCCCCCTCTTGCTCTTCCTCTGACGGCTGGATAATTTATCGCTCTCACAAGTTGATTTGATGCGTTCTTCTTTTGCAGGTGTGCCATGAGTGATATCAACCCGTGCATGACGTGCGGAGCCTGTTGTGCGTATTTTCGAGTCTCTTTCTACTGGGCCGAAGCCAGCGATGGCGGCGGTACCGTTCCGGTTCATCTCACAGAGCCGCTAACGCCTTTTCTGCGCTGCATGAGCGGCACCAACCAAAAGCAGGTCCGCTGCGTTGCGCTACAGGGTGAGCCAGGGGTCTCTACCCGATGTTCTATCTATGAGGATCGGCCCAGCCCGTGTCGGGAATTTGCCATGTCGGGGGAAGATGGGCAGGTCAACGTAGCCTGCAATCGCGCCCGGGCACGCGTTGGATTACCGCCGCTTTACAAAGATATGCTTTTCCATACAAGCCTTGATGCTGCCACAGCAGGCGCATCCGGTGTACAATTGCCGGCTAATTAACACCTGCAATACTCAAGGAGAGTGCATGTCTATCACGGCGAAGTCTGTCTACCGTGACACGGGAAACTTTTTCCGCAATCAGTTCATAACCTTTTTACTGATCGCGTTGCTATGTGCCTTTATCACGGTGGTGCTGGGCCATGCCTTCTCACCGAGTGATGAACAGATTGCCAGCCTGAGCCAGGGCGACCATCTTGCCGGAAGCGTGGGGCTATTTGAACTGGTGCAAAACATGACGCCGGAACAGCAGCAAATTCTGCTGCGGGCGTCTGCCGCATCCACGTTCTCAGGCCTGATTGGTAATGCGGTTCTGGCGGGCGGCGTTTTGCTGATGATTCAGCTGGTATCGGCGGGTCACCGGGTCAGCGCCTTACGGGCGATTGGTGCCAGTGCGCCAGTCTTACCTAAGCTGTTTATCCTGATCTTTTTAACCACCCTGCTGGTGCAAATGGGGATTATGCTGGTCGTGGTGCCGGGCGTATTACTGGCTATCGTGCTCTCATTTGCGCCTGTGATGGTCGTGCAAGATAAGATGGGGATTTTTACCGCGATGCGCAGCAGCATCAGACTGGCATGGGCGAATATGCGTCTGGTGGCTCCCGCCGTGATCGGCTGGCTGCTCGCCAAAACGCTCCTGCTGTTGTTTGCACCGAATTTTGCGGTATTAACGCCAAATGTTGGTGCGGTAGTGGCGAATACGCTGAGCAACCTGATTTCAGCGGTACTGCTGGTCTATCTGTTCCGCCTGTATATGTTAATTCGTCAGTAATCCTGAGGCGGGCGGCATCGCTGCCTCCCGCCCCGCTCAGAAGATGGAATCACAGAATGAAGCAGTTTCTTGATTTTTTACCGCTCGTGGTCTTTTTTGCTTTTTATAAGCTGTACGATATTTATGCCGCGACCACTGCGCTGATCGTTGCGACCGCTGTTGTACTCATCTACAGCTGGGTTCGCTATCGTAAAGTCGAAAAAATGGCGCTGGTTACCTTCGTCCTGGTCGCCGTATTCGGCGGGCTGACTCTGTTCTTCCACAATGATGAATTTATTAAGTGGAAAGTGACCGTTATTTACGCGCTGTTTGCGGGCGCATTGTTAATTAGCCAGTGGGTCATGAAAAAGCCGCTGATCCAGCGCATGCTGGGCAAAGAGCTGACGCTGCCTCAGGAAGTCTGGTCCCGTCTAAATATCGCCTGGGCGGTCTTCTTTATTCTCTGTGGTCTTGCCAATATCTATATTGCCTTCTGGCTGCCGCAGAATATCTGGGTCAACTTTAAGGTCTTCGGCCTGACCGCGCTGACGCTTATCTTCACGCTGTTAAGCGGCGTATACATCTATCGCCACATGCCGCAGGACGACAAGCACTGATTAATGACTGACCAGAACGTCTACGACAGGCGTTCTGGTCTATTCTCTCCGCTGTGAAATCATAGTAGCATCCCGCCTGAAGTCTTCCGTTACGAGTTAAAACAATGACAACAACTAACGCCCCGCAGGGCGAACTGGTTTTACGCACACTGGCAATGCCCGCTGACACCAATGCCAATGGCGATATTTTTGGCGGCTGGCTGATGTCGCAGATGGATATGGGCGGCGCAATTCTGGCTAAAGAGATTGCCCACGGGCGCGTGGTGACTGTGCGAGTGGACGGCATGACCTTCCTGCGCCCGGTTGCGGTGGGAGATGTGGTTTGCTGCTACGCGCGCTGCGTCAAACGCGGCAACACCTCTATTTCAATCAACATCGAAGTGTGGGTTAAGAAAGTCTCTTCTGAACCCATTGGACAGCGTTATAAGGCCACTGAAGCGCTGTTTATTTATGTTGCAGTCGATAGCGAGGGAAAACCTCGTCAACTTCCGCAGGCCTGATCGACAGGCAAAAAAAAGCCTCCATCAGGAGGCTTTTTTTATTCCATCTGCGCCCCGCCGTTCAGGCGGAAAACAATATTCACAATCAGTCCGCTGCCCGGTTTTCCGGCTTCATAGCGCCATCTGCGCATCGCCGATTTCACTTCGCGCTCAAACATATTGGAAGGCTGAGCGGACAATATTTCCACGTTATCCACGCGGCCATCGGCAGTGACGTCAAATTTCACCCGTACGCGGCCTTCAATACGTAAGGCCTGCGCTCGCGCCGGATACTGAGGCTGGTTGCGACTCAGCGCGCGCGGGCCCGCGGGGGCACTGACTGTCGGCTTAGGCGCGGTTGCGGTGTTATTCATCACCGGACGCGAAGGCGCCGCATTCTCGACCGTCTGGGTCGCACGTGGTTCAACCGGACGTTCCTCGCGTTTCGGACGCTCCTCGACCTTCTTCACCGGTTTTGGCTTCGGCTTAGGTTTTGGCTTCGGTTCAGGCTTGTGGATCACCACCGGCGCTTCCTTCGGTGGCGGCGGAACAGGCTCGGGCTCTGGCTCAGGTTCAGCCACCGGCTGCGGTGGCGGAGGTGCAGCCTGCGGCGGTTCGAGATCCGCTGGCGATACCATCGTCACCGAAATCGGCTGCGCGGGCGCGGGCATTTCAATAACCTGATGAACCGAGGTATACAGCAAACCCGCCACAACAGCACCGTGAATCACGACAGAAAGCAGCGTCGGCCAGGGGAAGCGGCGAGGTAAATCAAGGGTCATCGAAGTCATAATCATCAACGTTAAAAAACCGAACACTGATTTTAAATGCAAATAGCAATCATATTCAATAAGACACTTTGTTCTGGCGCAACTTTAGCGCATAAGAGGCCAAAAAAGGCGCATTCAGATCAGGGTATTAACATTGTTTTTATTTTACATTGCAGTCGTTTGCCCTTTCACATAACGTAACTGACACTTTTACCGGTTAAGGAGCTTCGCCGTGTTTTACGTGATTTACTCTGAAGATGTTGCTGATTCGCTCGAAAAACGCCAGGCTGTGCGCCCTGCGCATCTGGCACGTTTGCAGCTGCTCCAGGATGAAGGCCGTTTACTGACCGCCGGCCCAATGCCCGCAGTAGACAGCAACGATCCGGGCGCCGCCGGTTTTGCCGGTTCCACCGTGATTGCTGAGTTTGAATCTCAGGAAAGCGCTCAGGCATGGGCTGACGCAGATCCGTATGTTGCCGCAGGTGTGTATGCGAAAGTGACGGTTCGACCGTATAAGAAAGTGTTCTGATACCAAAGCGGCTCCGAAAGGAGCCTTTTTTATGGTGGAAGTTACGCGTCTCTGCGCCGGGTAAACTGCTGCTCCGTTATAAGGGTTCCCCACTGATCGCCCTCCCACTCTTTAACGAGCGTAAATCCAAACGATTCGTATAAACGTCGTGCGGCGGTCAGCTTATTGAATGTCCAGAGATGCACAGCAGAGAAACCAGCGCTGTCGCAAAAGCGCATCGCATCGGTCAGCAGTTTTTTCCCCACCCCGTGTCCCCGGCAGCCATCGTCGAGAATAAACCAGCGAAGATGCGCTTCACCCGGGGCTAAATCCTCACCATCTATCGCCACTGACCCCACTATCCTGCCGTTCATCACCGCCAGCCAGATCTGGTTGCATGGCTTATCCAGGCGGTCACTAAATTCTGCAACCCCTGCGGCCACTTTAGCCTCAAAAAAACGGCCAAAATGATGCTCGCGCGCGTAATAGACCCCGTGCATCTCCGCGACACGGCCAATCATGCCGGGAATATATCCCTGCACTATCGTGAGCTCGTCGGGGCGCGTGTCGCTGCCTGTCTCACGGCACGTCAGCAGCGCGTTGGCATAAAGGGAAAGTCCCTGAGAAATGGTCTGCTGCTGCGCAGGAGCCAGACTCTTTATTGCTGAGACCACGCGCTCATTGCTAAAGGTATTAATTTTACTGACCGTCTCATGACCTTTCGCGGTCAGCCTGAGACTCTTCGCTCTCGCATCTTCAGGTGAAGTAACTTCCTCGAGTTCGCCTGCGGCAATCAGACGAGCCAGCATACGGCTGACGCTGGACTTATCCAGCCCCAGCAGCTGCACCAGCTGACTCGCCGTCAACTCTTTGCGTAGGGCTATTTCGACCAGGGTATGGACGGCCGACGGTGAGTAATTCGTTGAGGCCAGGGTCGAGGCCATAAAACCTAACTCTCGCACCATAAGCCGCGAGGAACGTCGAATAACACTGACTACCGGGGTTTCGCTGTGCATGTTGTGCCCTCATCATTTAGTTGCACTATACAACTAACCGATGAGGGGTTGTCAAACATAATAAAAAAGCTCCCTCAGGAGCCTTTCAAACCATCAATGCAGCGACGCTAGCCTCGCCGCAAACCCGACAAACAGCAGCCCTATCAGCCCGTTCCCCAGCTTTGCCAGTTTCTTTTTCGTTTTCAGATAACGCGTGACAAACGCGCCTGAGAAGATCAGGAAGCTCATGTACATAAAGCTTATCAACTCCAGCGTCGTCGCGAGGATCAGGAAAGAAGTTCCAGTGCTCTGTGCATTCACGTCAATGAACTGAACGAAGAACGATACGTAGAACAGAATCGCTTTGGGATTGGTCAGGCTTAATACCAGCGAACGTTTCATGATCATACTGGCTGGTTCGGGGCCGCTCTCATTCGCGTTTTTCTGGCGGTTCACCACCGACCAGAGCATTTTGCCGCCCAGCCAGAGCAGATAGAAGGCCCCGAGATAGCGCACGATATTAAACAATACCGGCGTGGTCTGGATTAATGCCGCGACGCCCGCCCAGGCCAGAAACATCAGCACCGCATCGCCGATAAATACGCCCGTGGCGGCAAGATACCCTTTTTTAACGCCGTGACCGATCCCGGTTTTGAGCACAAACAGGGTATTCGGCCCTGGCACCAGCACGATAAAAAACGCGCCGACAACATACGTCCAGAAATTCAGTACGCCAAACTCCGCAAACACTTCTCCCTCCTTTTGCTAAACACAACAGGAATATCGCTGCAAATACGCTATTCCTAAAAAATCAGACGCTATAAAATCAGCGGGCACCCGTTACGGTGCCCTCATGGTTTCAGATATCCTGGACTGCGAACAGCAACGCATTGCGGTGTCTGGTCAATCCACATTTTCTGATGGCGTGAATACGCATATTGCGGCGGGATTGTGCTTCCAGCCAACGAGCCTTGCGACGACTCACCTGTCGCAACATGCGCCAGCGCCCTACTTCTGTTCTACTGCGCTTCATGTCTACAACTCTTTAACTTACAGAGTCGCCATTATAAACCCAACCCGGCAGCAAACCAGCGCTTTTACCTGGCGTTTTTATTTGCCAGATGAATCCTGATGCGTACACTCATAACAATACGCTTTCAAAAGGATTTTTTTACCTATGACAACCTTCTACACCGTGGTGAGTTGGCTGGTCATTTTGGGATACTGGCTGTTAATCGCGGGTGTGACATTACGCATCCTGATGAAGCGCAGAGCCGTACCCTCTGCCATGGCCTGGCTTCTGATCATTTATATCCTCCCGCTGGTGGGAATTATTGCCTATCTCTCTTTCGGCGAGCTTCATCTGGGTAAACGCCGCGCCGAGCGCGCCCGTGCCATGTGGCCCTCCACCGCGAAGTGGCTGAACGATCTTAAGGCCTGCAAACATATTTTTGCCGAGGAGAACAGCAGCGTCGCCTCCTCACTGTTTAAGCTGTGTGAGCGCCGTCAGGGGATTGGCGGCGTTAAAGGCAATCAACTGCAGCTGCTGACCTCGTCCGACGACGTCATGCAGGCGTTAATCCGCGATATTCAGCTGGCTCGTCATAATATCGAGATGGTTTTTTATATCTGGCAGCCCGGCGGGATGGCTGACCAGGTCGCTGAGTCGCTGATGGCCGCCGCGCGGCGCGGCATTCATTGCCGCCTGATGCTTGACTCCGCGGGTAGCGTGGCATTTTTCCGTAGCCCGTGGGCGGGCATGATGCGTAATGCCGGGATCGAAGTGGTTGAAGCGCTGAAGGTAAATCTCCTGCGCGTGTTTCTGCGCCGAATGGATCTCCGTCAGCATCGCAAAATGATCATGATCGATAACTATATTGCCTACACCGGCAGCATGAATATGGTTGACCCGCGCTTCTTCAAACAGGACTCGGGCGTAGGTCAATGGGTTGATTTGATGGCGCGAATGGAGGGGCCGATTGCCACCTCGATGGGCATCGTTTATTCCTGCGACTGGGAAATAGAAACCGGCAAGCGTATCCTGCCGCCACCGCCGGACGGCAATATTATGCCGTTTGAAGAGGCCAGCGGTCACACCATTCATACCATTGCTTCCGGGCCGGGCTTCCCGGAGGATTTAATCCATCAGGCGCTGCTGACAGCAACCTACTCGGCGCGTGAATATCTGATCATGACGACGCCCTACTTTGTCCCCAGCGACGACCTCCTGCACGCGATCTGTACCGCCGCGCAGCGCGGTGTCGATGTGAGCATCATTTTGCCACGCAAAAATGACTCCCTACTGGTGGGCTGGGCCAGCCGGGCATTCTTTAGCGAACTGCTGGCCGCAGGGGTAAAAATTTATCAGTTTGAAGGCGGATTGCTCCACACCAAGAGCGTTCTCGTCGACGGTGAGCTGAGCCTGGTGGGCACGGTCAACCTGGATATGCGCAGCCTGTGGCTTAACTTTGAAATCACGCTGGTCATTGATGATGCTGGCTTTGGCGGCGACCTTGCGGCGGTGCAGGATGATTATATCTCCCGCTCGCGGCTGCTGGATGCCAGACTGTGGGTGAAACGTCCGATGTGGCAGAGAATTGCCGAACGACTGTTTTACTTCTTTAGTCCGTTGCTGTAAAACGTGCCCAACGATGTTAAACAGGTAGTCATCATGGAAATGGATCTGAACAATCGCCTGACCGAAGACGAAACGCTCGAGCAGGCCTATGACATTTTTCTCGAACTGGCGGTTGATAACCTCGATCCCGCAGACGTGATCCTCTTTAATCTGCAGTTCGAAGAGCGCGGCGGCGCCGAATTGTTCGACCCTTCAGAAGACTGGGCTGAGCATGTTGATTTCGACCTGAATCCTGACTTCTTTGCCGAAGTGGTGATTGGGCTGGCCGATGAAGACGGCGGCGAAATTAATGATATTTTCGCGCGCGTTCTGCTCTGTCGCGAGAAGGACCACAAGCTGTGCCATATCCTCTGGCGCGAATAATAAAAAAGGCTGCGATTGCAGCCTTTTTTATTTACTCCGGCAATTCACTGCCGCAGCGGTAACAAAACCGCGCGCTGTGTTCATGTTCGCCCTGCTGGCAATGAGGACACTTGCGCTGCTGCTTGCGGTTCTGGAAGGCGCTGCTCATATGTGTGGTAATAAGTCCCGTCGGGATCGCAATCACCGAATAGCCAATCAAAATCAGCACGGACGCCACGATGCGACCCAGTGGCGTATGGGGCGTAATATCTCCGTAGCCCACGGTGGTGACGGTCACAATGGCCCAGTAGACGGACGCATTGAGCGTCGTAAAGCCATATTTAGGCCCTTCTATTAAATACATCAGCGCGCCAAAAACAATCATGACGATGGCAATAAACGAGTAGAACAAAATAAGCTGATGCCGGGCGCTGACGATCGCACTCCAGAACACGCGTAATGACGGCATAAAACGCAGCAATTTCAGAATACGTAATACCCGAATCACGCGCATCGCTCGCCAGGCAAAGACATAACTCAGGCTAATCTCCGGCCACAGCCACATGACATAGAGCGGCAGGATGGTGGCTAAATCGATAAATCCCCAGAAGCTGAAAACATATCTGGCCGGATTGGGCCAGGCTATTACCCGGAGGAGATATTCAGCGGTAAAAACCAGGGTAATCGCCAGCTCAAGCCAGACAAAAATATGCCATTCGTCAAACGTCAGGTGGTATTGCGTCCCGGCACCCGATTCAATAAAGATGACTACCACGCTGAGGAGCGCAAATAAACCGCACAGACCTTCGAAGCGTCGCCCGGAAACCGTTTCAGGATCGAATAAAAAATGATATAGCCGCCGACGGGCTGACGTGAATAAACGCGACACAGTTACCTCGCAAAAAATAAGGGCTGACATCATGTCAGCCCTTGCGATTATAACGGGTCTACTTTCAGGCAGGAAACCGCATGTCGGAAACTGCCTTCCAGAACCGGTCGCGTTTTAGCACATTCCGGCCCGGCCATCGGGCAGCGCGTGCGGAAGACGCAGCCTGACGGTGGGTTAATCGGCGAGGGTAATTCCCCTTCCAGAAGCTGGATGGTTTTATTCTTTTCCAGATCCGGATCGGGGATCGGCACCGCGGACATTAGCGCTCTGGTGTAAGGATGCAATGGATTGTGGTACACCTCGTCATAGGTGCCCAGCTCCACGGCATGCCCCAGATACATCACCAGCACGCGGTCAGAGATGTGTTTCACCACGGCCAGGTCATGCGCGATGAAGATCAGCGACAGCCCCATTTCGCGCTGCAGCTTCTGCAGCAGGTTAACCACCTGCGCCTGAATGGACACGTCCAGCGCGGAAACCGGCTCATCGCAGATAATCAGCTTCGGTTCGAGGATCAGCGCACGGGCAATACCAATACGCTGGCACTGACCGCCGGAGAACTCATGCGGATAGCGGTTGATGAGGTTTGGCAACAGGCCGACTTTCATCATCATCGCCTTCACGCGGTCGCGCACTTCCTGACGAGACATCTTCGGATGATAGGTGCGCAGCGGCTCGGCAATAATCTCACCGATGGTCATGCGCGGGTTTAATGATGCCAGCGGATCCTGGAAAATCATCTGGATATCGCTGCGCACCTCGCGCCACTCGTCGGGCTTCATGCCCAGCAGATCTTTACCCAGCCAGGCCACTTTACCGTCGGTGGCTTTGACCAGACCGATAATGGCTCGCGCAAAGGTCGATTTACCGCAGCCGGACTCTCCCACCACGCCCAGGGTTTCCCCTTCGTACAGGCGCAGCGTGACGCCGTCCACCGCTTTCAGGGTCTTCGGCGGCTGCCAGAACCACTGTTTGCCGTCTTTGATGTCGAAATGCACTTTAAGATCGGCAATTTCGAGCAGCACGTTGCGTTTTTCATCTAATGCATTCATACCAGCTCCTCCTGCGGCTTAAAGCAGGCGCGCAGACGGCCTGGTGCAAACTCTTCCAGCGGCGGAGCGCTGTTGCAGATTTCCATCGCGTGCGGGCAGCGCGGCTGGAACGGACAGCCTTTCGGCAGACGCAGCAGGTTTGGCGGGTTGCCCGGAATGGTGAGCAGGGATTCCCCTTCCGCATCAAGACGCGGCACCGCGTTCAGCAGACCAATCGAGTACGGATGGGCTGGCTGATAGAAGACATCGCGCGCTTTGCCGTATTCCATGGTACGACCGGCGTACATCACCAGCACTTTGTCACAGATGCCCGCCACTACGCCCAGGTCGTGGGTGATCATGATAATCGCCGTGTTGAACTCGCGCTTCAGCTCGTTTAACAGGGTCATGATCTGCGCCTGTACGGTAACGTCCAGCGCGGTGGTAGGTTCATCGGCAATCAGCAGCTTTGGCCGGCACAGCAGCGCCATCGCGATCATCACGCGCTGACGCATACCGCCAGAAAACTCGTGCGGGAACATGCGCATACGCTTGCGCGCTTCCGGCATTTTCACCGCATCCAGCATTTTGACCGACTCTTCAAAGGCCTCCGCTTTGCCCAGGCCTTTGTGCAGCATCAGGACTTCCATCAGCTGCTCGCCTACGCGCATATACGGATTCAGCGAGGTCATGGGATCCTGGAAAATCATCGAGATCTGCTCAGCGCGCAGCTTGTTCAGCTCGTGTTCCGGCAGGTTGAGGATTTCACGACCGTTGAATTTAGCGGAGCCGCCAATCACGCCGTTAGCAGCCAGCAGGCCCATCAGCGCAAAGGCAGTCTGGGATTTTCCGGAACCGGATTCCCCCACGATCCCCAGCGTTTCACCCGCGCGCAGGTTGAAGTTGAGATCGTTGACGGCGGTAACATCCCCGTCCGGCGTTTTAAAGGTCACGCGGAGATCTTTCACATCCAGCAGAAGGTTATTCTGCTGTTGCGCCTGTGGCGCAGTGGCCGTTTCAATAATTGTCATGACGGCGCTCCTTAACGGTCTTTCGGGTCGAGGGCATCACGCAGGCCATCGCCGATAAAGTTAAAACAAAACAGGGTAACGACCAGGAAACCCGCCGGATAAAGCAGCAGCCACGGTGAAACTTCCATCGAGTTTGCGCCATCGCTCAGCAGCGCGCCCCAGCTGCTCAGTGGCTCTTGTGTACCCAGACCCAGGAAGCTCAGGAAAGATTCGAACAGAATCATGCTCGGTACCAGCAGCGACGCGTAGACCACGACCACGCCCAACACGTTAGGAACGATATGGCGAACCACGATATTCCCGGTGGACACACCGCCTACCTGCGCCGCTTCAATAAACTCTTTGCGTTTGAGGCTCAGCGTCTGGCCGCGAACAATACGCGCCATATCCAGCCAGGACACCATCCCGATGGCCACGAAGATCAGCAGGATATTCTGGCCGAAGAAGGTCACCAGCAGGATGACGAAGAACATAAACGGGAAGGAGTTCAGGATTTCCAGCAGACGCATCATTACCGAGTCTATTTTGCCGCCGAGGTAGCCGGAAAGTGAACCGTAGAGCGTACCCACGATCACCGCCACCAGCGCGGCAGCAATACCGACCATCAGCGAGATACGGCCACCGATAGCGACACGCACCAGCAGATCGCGTCCCGAGGAGTCCGTGCCAAAATAGTGGCCTGATTCCATATCCGGCGCGCTGGACATCATGCCCCAGTCGGTGTCGAAATAGGTAAATTGCGACAACATCGGCGCCAGGGTCACAAACAGCGCGATGATCACCAGAACAACCAGACTGGCAACCGCTGCACGGTTGTGCATAAAGCGACGGCGCGCGTCCTGCCAGAGGCTACGACCTTCTACTTCCAGTTTTTCACTGAAGTTTTCCAGCGCCTCGCTGTTTTTCTTACTCAACATCATGGCGTGCTCCAGCGTTAGTAACGAATTTTCGGATCGATGACGGCATACAGCACATCGACAATAGCATTAAAGAGAATGGTCAGCGCACCGACGAGAATGGTCAGGCTCAGCACCAGCGAATAGTCGCGGTTGAGCGCGCCGTTAACGAACAGCTGACCAATGCCGGGCAGGCCGTAGATTGTTTCGATAACCATAGAGCCAGTGATGATCCCGACGAATGCCGGTCCCATGTAGGAAAGCACGGGCAACAGCGCCGGTTTGAGCGCGTGGCGGAAGATAATCCGACGCATCGGCAGCCCTTTAGCGCGCGCGGTACGAATGAAGTTCGAGTGCAGCACTTCGATCATTGAACCACGGGTGATACGCGCGATACTGGCGATGTACGCCAGAGATAATGCCACCATCGGCAAAATCATGAACTTCAGTGCCCCGCCGTTCCAGCCGCCTCCAGGCAGCCACTTCAGCGTGATGGCAAATATCATCACCAGTAATGGCGCGACAACGAAGCTGGGTATCACTACCCCGGTCATTGCCACCCCCATTACGGCATAATCCCATTTGGTATTTTGTCTGAGCGCGGCGATGACGCCCGCGGTGACCCCGAAAACGATGGCCAGAATGAATGCCGCAGCACCCAACTTAGCCGAAACCGGGAAGCTGGACGCGACCAGGTCGTTAACGGAATAGTCTTTATATTTAAATGACGGTCCAAAATCGCCGTGGGCCAGCTGCTTCAGGTAATTGAAGTACTGGGTGGAGATAGGATCGTTCAAGTGGTATTTCGCTTCGATATTCGCCATGACTTCAGGCGGCAGCGTACGCTCACCGGTAAATGGACTGCCCGGCGCAAGACGCATCATGAAGAAGGAAATCGTGATGAGAATAAATAGCGTTGGAATCGCTTCAAGACAGCGACGTAGGATAAATTTCAACATTGCCCGTACCTTCTGGCGTGTGCCTATATTATGTGACGTTGGTTAGACACCGTGGGGCGAGCATGCCCGCCCCACTCATTGCCATTAATGCTTGATAATATACAAGTTTTTAACGTAGATATTATCCATCGGGTCTTTACCGGTATATCCACCTACCCACGGTTTCACCAGACGGGCGTTAACGTAGTAGTAAACCGGAACGATCGCGGAATCTTTATCCAGCTGCTGCTCGGCTTTAGAGTACAGTTCTGTACGCTGTGCTTCGTCAGTAGTTTTCAGCGTGTCGCCAATCAGCTTGTCGAATGCCGGACTCTTATAGTGCGCGGTGTTGTTCGAGCTGTCGCTCAGCATGGTGTTCAGGAAGGAGGTCGGTTCGTTATAGTCCGCACACCAGCCAGCACGTGCCACATCAAAGGTGCCCTGATGACGGCTGTCGAGGAAGGTTTTCCACTCCTGGTTTTCCAGCTTCACGTTCGCGCCCAGGTTCTTTTTCCAGATCGAGGCGACGGCGATAGCCAGTTTTTTGTGCAGATCGGAAGTGTTGTACAACAGGCTGAAGGTCAGCGGCTTATCTGCGGTGTAGCCCGCTTCGGCCAGCAGTTTCTTCGCTTCTGCGTTACGCTGTTCCTGAGTCTGTTTAAACCACTCTGGCTCGGTCAGTTTTGCGCCATCGGTGTATGGAGGGGTATAGCTGTACGCCGGCAGATCGCCCTGGTTTTTCACTTTGTTCACGATGATATCGCGATCCAGTGCCAGCTTCAGCGCGGTACGTACACGTACGTCGGTAAACGGTGCTTTCTGGTTGTTGATTTCATAGTAATAGGTGCACAGGTACGGATCGACGTGAACTTCTTTAGGGATCTCTTTTTTCAGTTTCTGGAACAGTTCAATCGGCATGTTGTTATAGGTCATGTCGATTTCACCGCTGCGATAGCGGTTAACGTCAGTCACTTCGGACGAAATTGGCAGGTAGGTCACCTGGTCAATAACGGTTTTCGCGTTATCCCAATACTGCGGGTTACGGTCAAGCACCATACGTTCGTTGACCACCCAGTCTTTCAGCTTATAGGCACCGTTGGTCACGATATTGGCAGGCTGCGTCCATTTCTCACCAAATTTTTCCACGGCGGATTTTGGTACCGGGGAGACGGACGGGTGAACCAGCAGCTTATAGAAGTACGGAACAGGTTCGCTCAACGTCACTTCAAAGGTATTGGCATCGATCGCTTTTACGCCCAGGTCGGTAACAGGTTTTTTGCCCGCGATGATGTCATCAATATTGGCGATGTGGCCATATTGCAGGTAGCTCGCATACGGAGAGGCGGTGGTTGGATTCGCCAGACGCTGCCAGCTATAAACGAAATCTTCGGCCGTGACCGGTGTACCGTCGGACCATTTCGCATCTTTACGCAGATGGAAGGTCCAGACTTTGAAATCTTTGTTTTCCCATTTTTCTGCAACACCCGGCGCCGGGTGGCCGTCTACGTCTGTCACCAGCAGGCCTTCGAACAGGTCGCGGTTAACGTTAGACTCAGGAACACCTTCAATTTTGTGCGGGTCAAGAGACTGAACTTCCGCACCGTTGTTACGCACCAGCGTCTGTTTCTCCGCCAGTTGAACACCTGCAGGAACGTCCGCAGCCATTGCAGCGTTGCCCGCGATTAGCGCAGTTAAAATCCCCGCCGCTACCAGATTTTTTTTTGTGATGATGGACATTGTGTTGGTACTCCACTCATTATAATGACTGGCCTTCGCCAGCTGTGTAATCCCCTTTTGGGGCCTGTACAGCGCAGGAGTTTTTTTTGCTGCTGTCAGGTTCTTCTTTTACTGCTTGCTATCACCGACTTTTTTATTACTGACCGCTCGTATGGCCGTCTTGCGTCGATTCTTTACAGGCCTCCCCTGTTTGAGACCTGCGCTGGATATCTGAGAAGAGAACTATATGAAAATAATTCTCATCTGCTTGTTTTATGCTGCAAAATATTAGGCCGGAAAGTATCAAATGGCGTAAACGCGCGCCAATACATTTTGCAAATTTGTTAAGCAATTCTCTTTTACGGTGAGTACCGCATCGTTGAGGGCAGCCCTGCCGGACATCGAACACCACTTAAAAATCATGATATTCAATAAGATAGAGAAAACCTTCTCTACACGCGCGTCTCTGCGCTATCATCGAGTGATTTTGTACAAAAATTTAACAACTGGTTATTATTTAGCACATTCATCTAGGGGAATGTTGAATTTACTAATATCATTTCGGTTATCTCTCAGCAAGCCCCAGAGTATCATGTGAGTAAAATAACAGATCGATCGAAGGTTTTCTGCGCAGGCGAGTTTGGCGGGAATTAATAACTCATTGAAATACAAGCAATGAACATTATTAGTAGAATTTATTATGATATGTGAGCATTTCAACTTTAGTTATAGGATTTACTGATAATGACGTAAAAAAACGGAGCCGTGGCTCCGTTCTTTCATACGAAATATCAGTGCAGCAAACCGGGGAAAATGCTTTTAATTCCTGTAACGATGAATTCTATCCCTAACGCCATCAACAGCAGCCCCATAATACGCGTTATGACGTTAATGCCCGTCTGCCCCAGCAGGCGCACCAGCCAGGGCGCCATGCGGAATACTCCCCAACAGCAGAGTGCGAAAAGCGCAATGGCAACGGAAAAGCCAATCAGGTGCATCAGGCTATGGTAACGCGTGCCCCAGACAATGGTTGAACTGATGGCGCCAGGGCCAGCCATGAGCGGTAAGGCCAGCGGCACCACGCCAATACTCTCGCGGATAGCTGTTTCTGACTTCTCCTGCTTGTTCTGTTTATCCTCGCCCAGCTTACCGCTGATCATGGACATGGCGATGGTCACGACCAGAATCCCACCCGCTATGCGGAAAGAGTCAATCGAAATGCCGAAGAGCTGGAGAATGGCGTCCCCAAGAAAAAGGGAGGTGAGCAATATGATAGCCACTGACAGGTTAGCGGTGAGGTTGGTCTTATTCCTCGCCGCCGCCGTCTGGTAACTCGTCATACTAATAAAGACAGGAATGATCCCCACCGGGTTGACCAGGGCAAACAAACCAATAAAAAATTTAAAATACGTTGGAAAATCAAAGAGCGTTTGGATCACGTTTTGCTCCGCTTATACACATGCCCGGGACTGACACTTTGTCATGAGAAATCGCGCTGAAGATACCCTTTTTATTAGCATACTTCACTCGAAATCTGTGGCAAAACGTTATCATTTCAGGATGTTAAACATATGTATAATCAGTGATAGCGCCGCTTCCATTACTTACGTAATTATTTAACACTTGAAAAATCTCAACGAAATAACCCTGCTGAAAGGTATCAGCTTGGGGGAAAATTGACGCAGATCATGATTTCCGTACTCAGAAGTGAGTAATCTTGGTTACGCCCCCAGGGAGATCACCTGACAAAAAGGGATGATGCTAAGGTAAGGCTCTTTTAGTAAATTAGTGTGCTGACGCAGAAAGTAACTCTTTGTTTTACTTTGTGTTACGCAAGTCGTATCGGCTCTGTCTATACTGTGTGACGTATCGAGCGCTGGTTTACTAAAAGAGTTTAAACATTATCAGGAGAGCATTATGGCTGTTACTAATATCGCTGAACTGAACGCCCTCGTCGAGCGCGTTAAAAAAGCCCAGCGTGAATATGCCAATTTCACCCAAGAACAGGTTGATAAAATCTTCCGCGCGGCCGCACTGGCTGCTGCAGATGCTCGAATCCCTCTCGCTAAAATGGCCGTTGCCGAATCCGGCATGGGTATCGTGGAAGATAAAGTGATCAAAAACCACTTTGCTTCCGAGTATATCTACAACGCCTATAAAGATGAGAAAACCTGTGGCGTGCTGTCCGAAGACGACACCTTCGGTACCATCACCATCGCTGAACCTATCGGCATCATCTGCGGTATTGTTCCGACAACTAACCCAACGTCTACAGCTATCTTCAAATCACTGATTAGCCTGAAGACCCGTAACGCAATCATCTTCTCTCCACACCCACGTGCGAAAGACGCGACCAACAAAGCTGCGGATATCGTCCTGCAGGCGGCGATCGCTGCTGGCGCACCAAAAGATCTGATCGGCTGGATCGACCAACCTTCTGTTGAGCTCTCCAATGCGCTGATGCATCACCCGGACATTAACCTGATCCTGGCGACCGGTGGTCCTGGCATGGTTAAAGCCGCATACAGCTCCGGTAAACCAGCGATCGGTGTGGGCGCCGGTAACACTCCTGTTGTTATCGACGAAACTGCTGACATCAAACGTGCCGTTGCGTCTGTACTGATGTCTAAAACCTTCGATAACGGCGTGATCTGTGCATCTGAACAGTCTGTTGTTGTTGTTGATTCCGTGTACGACGCAGTTCGTGAACGTTTCGCCAGCCACGGCGGCTACCTGCTGCAGGGCAAAGAGCTGAAAGCCGTTCAGGACATCATCCTGAAAAATGGCGCACTGAACGCTGCTATCGTGGGTCAGCCGGCTTACAAAATTGCTGAACTCGCAGGCTTTACCGTTCCGGCAACAACCAAAATCCTGATCGGTGAAGTGAAAGTTGTTGACGAAAGCGAGCCGTTTGCACATGAAAAACTGTCTCCAACGCTTGCCATGTACCGTGCGAAAGATTTCGAAGACGCGGTAGAGAAAGCCGAGAAACTGGTTGCCATGGGCGGTATCGGTCACACGTCTTGTCTGTACACCGACCAGGACAACCAGCCAGAACGCGTTGCCCACTTCGGTCAGATGATGAAAACTGCACGTATCCTGATTAACACCCCTGCTTCTCAGGGTGGTATCGGTGACCTGTACAACTTTAAACTCGCACCTTCCCTGACTCTGGGTTGTGGTTCCTGGGGTGGTAACTCCATCTCTGAAAACGTTGGTCCAAAACACCTGATCAACAAGAAAACCGTTGCTAAGCGAGCTGAAAACATGTTGTGGCACAAACTTCCGAAATCTATCTACTTCCGCCGTGGCTCACTGCCAATCGCGCTGGATGAAGTGATTACTGATGGCCACAAACGTGCGCTCATCGTGACTGACCGTTTCCTGTTCAACAACGGCTACGCTGACCAGATCACCTCTGTACTGAAAGCGGCTGGCGTAGAAACTGAAGTGTTCTTTGAAGTTGAAGCTGACCCTACTCTGAGCGTTGTGCGTAAAGGTGCTGAGCTGGCTAACTCCTTCAAACCAGATGTGATTATCGCTCTGGGTGGCGGTTCCCCAATGGACGCCGCGAAAATCATGTGGGTCATGTACGAGCATCCTGAAACCCACTTCGAAGAACTGGCGCTGCGCTTTATGGACATCCGTAAACGTATCTACAAGTTCCCGAAAATGGGCGTAAAAGCGAAAATGATCGCGGTAACAACCACTTCCGGTACCGGTTCAGAAGTTACGCCATTCGCAGTAGTAACGGACGATGCAACAGGTCAGAAATACCCACTGGCTGACTATGCACTGACCCCAGACATGGCTATCGTTGATGCGAACCTGGTCATGGAGATGCCGAAATCACTGTGTGCGTTCGGTGGTCTGGATGCGGTAACTCACGCCCTGGAAGCTTACGTTTCTGTGCTGGCATCTGAGTTCTCTGACGGTCAGGCTCTGCAGGCGCTGAAACTGCTGAAGGAAAACCTGCCAGCGTCCTACAACGAAGGGTCTAAAAACCCAGTAGCACGTGAACGCGTTCACAGTGCAGCTACCATCGCCGGTATCGCGTTTGCGAACGCCTTCCTGGGTGTTTGCCACTCTATGGCGCACAAGCTGGGTTCTCAGTTCCACATTCCTCACGGTCTGGCGAACGCCCTGTTGATCAGCAACGTTATCCGTTATAACGCAAACGACAACCCAACCAAGCAGACTGCTTTCAGCCAGTACGACCGTCCGCAAGCGCGCCGTCGTTACGCTGAAATCGCAGACCACCTTGGTCTGAGCGCACCGGGTGACCGCACTGCTGCGAAGATTGAGAAACTGCTGGCATGGCTGGAAAGCCTGAAAGCTGAGCTGGGTATTCCAAAATCTATCCGTGAAGCAGGCGTTCAGGAAGCTGACTTCCTCGCTCACGTAGATAAGCTGTCTGAAGATGCATTCGATGACCAGTGTACTGGTGCTAACCCGCGCTACCCACTGATCTCCGAGCTGAAACAGATTCTGCTGGATACCTTCTACGGTCGTGAGTTCAAAGAAGGTGACGTTGCCGCTGTGAAAACAGAAGTTCCTGTCATCAAAGCTGACAAGAAAGCGAAGAAAAGCGCTTAATTGAAAGCAGAAGAAAAAACCCGCCTTTATGGCGGGTTTTTTTATGTCTGTATAACAAGGCTGGCGTTATTTCCTGTTGTCGTGTTGAATCGCCGTCAGCGAGCCTACAGACAACGCTTCTTTATAATGCTTACGACAGACTGAAACATAGCGTTCATTACCGCCTATAACCACCTGCTCGCCATCTGCATAAGGTTTCCCGGCCTGGTCAAGACGAAGCACCATGCTGGCTTTTCGACCGCAGAAGCAGATTGTTTTCAATTCGACAAGCTTATCCGACCAGGCAAGCAAATACTGGCTACCGGCAAAGAGCTCACCGCGGAAATCCGTACGCAGGCCGTAACACAGCACGGGAATATCGAGCTCATCGACCACCTCTGAAAGGGCATGAACCTGTTCACGCGTCAGAAACTGGCTCTCATCTACCAGAACACAGTGAATGGGCTGCAAAGCATGTTCTGTACGAATGCCCTCAAACAGATCGGTTTTCGGGTTAAACAGTCTGGCAGGCGACGAGAGCCCTATTCTGGAACTCACCTTCCCTGCGCCAAAGCGATCGTCAATTTCAGCCGTATAAACAACGGTACGCATCCCGCGCTCCTGGTAATTGTACGAGGATTGCAGCAACGCGGTGGATTTCCCGGCATTCATTGCCGAATAGTAGAAATAAAGTTGTGCCATTGGCCGTAAAACCCTAATCAATGTGTAATATTCCCGATGATTCATTGTACCATAATTTGTCTGGTCATCAGCGATGTAGCACACAGAGGAAGCGTTTCAGCACGGAGTTCACAACCTTCTTTTCATGAAAATAACCCGCTAAAACATGAAGTAAACTCCTTCAGCCTGGCCAATATGTTATATGTTTAGCCAAACATAACACTGCTTTTTATAGTGGAATCGCTGTTCATTAAAATTCACTATTTATTAACTATTTCAGTCTTAACATCACGGTGGGGAACTAATACAAAAGGCTGATATTTCTCCGCCGCAACTATAATTCCTGCGGTAAATGTCACAAAAAAAAGAGGCAATCGACCGGGTCCAGCCGGGTTAGCTGATAACAAACGAGACTGTTGGGTGATGAAATTTAAGTTAGCGTAATTAATAATAGCGGCATTATTTAGTATTTTTTGAATTCCTTACATTCCTGGCTATTGCACAACTGAATTTATGGCTCTATTATTAGGTCAACAAACCACCCCCCATTATAAGTTTGAGATTACTACAATGAGCGAAGCACTTAAAATTCTGAACAACATCCGTACTCTTCGTGCGCAGGCAAGAGAATGCACCCTCGAAACGCTTGAAGAAATGCTGGAAAAATTAGAAGTTGTAGTTAATGAACGTCGTGAAGAAGAAAGCGCAGCTGCCGCTGAAATCGAAGAACGTACTCGTAAACTGCAGCAATATCGTGAAATGCTGATTGCTGATGGTATCGATCCAAATGAATTGCTGAACAGCATGGCTGCAGCTAAAACCGGTACTAAAGCCAAGCGTGCTGCTCGTCCTGCTAAATATAGCTACGTTGATGAGAACGGCGAAACTAAAACCTGGACTGGCCAGGGCCGCACTCCTGCTGTTATCAAGAAAGCCATGGACGAACAAGGTAAACAGCTGGACGACTTCCTGATCAAGGATTAATCCAGCCGTATTCAGAAAAATCCCGCGTAATGCGGGATTTTTTTTAACCTAAATTTGTCGCAAACATCCCCTTACACTCTGTCATAAAGCATTATTTGGCAATTTTAATAACTGTACTTAGAGACAGGTTTCAGAAGTGTTTAGGGCATAAAAAAACCGGTGGGCAGCGCCTCACCGGTTTCGGACATATGTACCCGTGGCTTATTTCTTAATACCTACGCTCTCTTTGAGCCAGGTTTTAAATTCTTCACCAAGAGTATTGTGGCGAATACCATATTCTACGAACGCCTGCATATAACCAAGCTTATTACCGCAGTCATGGCTCTTACCTTTCATATGGTAAGCCTCAACGGTCTCTTTCTCGATCAGCATATCAATGGCATCCGTCAGCTGAATCTCATCACCCGCTCCTGGAGGCGTTTTCGCCAGCAGAGGCCAGATTTCAGCGCTCAGAACATAGCGACCTACAACGGCCAGGTTTGAAGGCGCTACGTCGGCTTTAGGCTTCTCTACCACGCCAACCATTGGCACGCTTTCGCCCGGCTCAAGGTTAACGCCTTTGCAGTCAACCACACCGTATGCCGTCACGTCTTCAACAGGCTCAACCATAATCTGGCTGCTACCGGTTTCGTCGAAACGTTTGATCATCTCTGCAAGGTTATCCTGAGAAAGATCGGATTCGTATTCGTCCAGAATTACGTCAGGCAGAATTACCGCTACAGGCTCATCACCTACAACAGGATGTGCACACATCACAGCGTGGCCCAGACCTTTAGCCAGGCCCTGACGAACCTGCATAATGGTAACGTGAGGCGGGCAAATAGACTGAACTTCTTCTAACAGCTGACGCTTAACACGTTTTTCCAGCATGGCTTCAAGTTCAAAGCTTGTATCGAAATGGTTTTCGATAGAGTTTTTTGATGAATGCGTAACCAGCACAATTTCAGTGATGCCGGCTGCGATACATTCATTAACGACATACTGGATTAATGGCTTATCAACCAGAGGCAGCATCTCTTTAGGAATTGCCTTAGTTGCTGGTAACATCCTGGTCCCCAATCCCGCTACCGGGATGACGGCCTTTCTGACTTTCGAATTTAGGGCAGCCATTCAAATTCTCCTGAGCTGTTCAAGTTTTGAACTTTTATGCAATAAATAACGCGTTGAGTATATCAGCCTCGCCCCGCAGTCCGGGTCTGAAAAGAACGCGTTGCCGATCAATTAGGACAAATACGCATGAATCTGGGCAGCGATAGTAGCACTCCCCGTAAAACACAGGTAAAGCAATCTTAAAATTAAGATCCAATTGCTTATTCCGTGGACAACATTAAGCGTAGCCGTCCCCCGGCGCCCCAAATTTGGCACTGCCAGGAGGAACAGCGGTGGCTAATTTGATTAAGATACGCCGTACCCAATGTCCCAAGCGGAACACCGTTACTCACCTGAATATGATGTTCACCGGTATTTAGTGAAGCGTTGAGACCTGCTGAAACGAGGATCAGATTCTTTAAACCGCTGTGGTAATAGCCGACCAGCAGCGGGAACTGTCCGGGCAAATTAGCCTGGCGAAAAAGCTGGTTTACCTGTTTGAGCAAACTGCCTAACTCCGGCAGCCGTTGTCCCTGATGCGATAACTGTTCCTGCAGCAAACCATTAAAAAGCGCACGAAGAAGTAACGCGGCTAATACGCCATTATCCCCTGCCCGGGTGACATCCAGAGAATAAAACGCAAGGTCGGAATCAGATAAAGGTGCGATATCCAGTACCAGTCCCGGCTGGTCAGCCGCTACCAACTGACGATAATTTACGCGGCAGTGTGAAATAGTTTGCTGTACGGGTGGCTGAAGTTCTTGCAACAGTTTCGCCGCAGCAGGAGGGTCACTCACCAGGGCATCCCAGTCCTGGAAAAGACGCTCCTCTTCCTCTACCCGGGAATTAAACATATTCGGATACAGGCACGCTAAGACCGTTTCTCGCAGCCGGTTCAGATCCTTGACCGGTTTAAGCAGAATATCCTGGACACCGAGCCGCAATGCTTTGGCGATATCCGCCATATTCTCTGTGGCAGAGATCACCAGAATCGGCGTCTGGTTGCCTTCGTTACGCAGATGTTCAACCAGCTTCAGCCCATTCATGCGCGGCATCTCAATGTCGCAAATCATTAAATCGGGCGTAATGCTGATCATTTTTTCCAGGGCGTCGATACCATCTTCAGCCAGTGAAGTGATTGCTCCCAGCGAGGATAACCACGAATCCAGTAGCGATCGGAAAACGGGCTCGTCTTCAACAATCAAAATGTGTTTTCCGGCCAATGGCTGCGTCATGGTTCCTCCCCTGGCTGACAGTAACTAAATAGTGGCATGCGATCGGCACTATCGCCTGTCAGATTTTGCTGAAGTAGTCAAAAAAAGGTGCTTAACGTGCTGTTTGCACAAAAGGCAACAATTCGTCCATTTTCTTTTCGACGGCTAACGAGCCCGCTGCGATGGCGGCCTCAGCCCGATGGAAATCAAGAGTAGAGATTTGCGGACAGTAAGGCTGAATAAGAATATCTGGCGGGTCGCCTGCCATACGATTGCGCTTAAGGCGATTCTCCAGTACCTGGATTGACGTGGTCATGATTTCTATCGCCGTCGGCGCGGCAACCGAGCGTCGCGCGGCCATACGCCCGATTCTACCGCGCAGGCGCTCATGCCAGGCCAGCTTCTCGCCCTCGGCATCTTCGCTCTGGAGATTGACCGGCATGAGGTCCTGTTGCATCAGGTGGGCGTCGTGCTGCAGGTCGACGGCAATTACGATATCCGCCCCCATTGCACGGGTCAGAGAGATGGGAACCGGGTTTACAACGCCACCGTCGACAAGCCAGTAACCGTTGTGTGGGACAGGCGCCATAAGCCCCGGCATGCTGCAGGAGGCGCGCACGGCAAGATGGATATCCCCTTCGGTTAGCCAGAGTTCGCGTCCCGTGCTGAGGTTCGTCGCGACGGCGCCAAAGGGCATCTGACAATCAGTGAAGTCTTCGAGAGGCATAACCTGGCGGAACTGGTTAAAGACGCGTTCGCCGCGCAACAGCCCACCACGCTGCCACGAGAGGTCCATCAGACGCAGGACGTCCCAGTAACTGAAGGAACGCACCCAGGTCTCGAGTTCCGGAAGCTTCCCGCACGCGTAGGCGGAGCCGACAAGCGATCCTATTGAACAACCTGCGACAATATCTACGTTAATGCCCATCTTGTTTAAGGCATTAATCACGCCGATGTGTGACCATCCCCGGGCTGCACCTGAGCCCAGCGCCAGTCCAATTTTAACCTTTCTCATTAGCCCTGTTTTACTTCCCCTGGATTCCTGACATAGCGTCAACGCAACAGCTCAGTTAACATAGTGCTACCCGAAGCGTTTTACGCCTTTATTATTTGTTCCAGGAAGAGAATCGTGTCTCAACTCTGCCCTTGTGGTAGCGCTCTGGAGTATAGCCTATGTTGCCAGCGATATCTGTCTGGCGATCAGGTTGCACCAGACCCGTCACACCTCATGCGTTCACGTTACACCGCTTTTGTGATCAAAGACGCAGACTACCTGATTAAAACCTGGCATCCCTCCTGCCATGCTGCCGAATTCAGACAGGACATCGAAGCCGGCTTCGCGAACACGCAGTGGCTCGGCCTCACCGTCTATGAATCCTCAACGGGCAGTCATGTGGATGAAGGTTACGTCAGCTTTGTTGCTCGTTTTACCGAGAATAATAAACCAGGTGCCATTATCGAGCGTTCCCGGTTCTTAAAGGAAAGCGGGCAGTGGTATTATATTGACGGAACGCGCCCACAGTTTGGTCGTAACGATCCCTGCCCGTGTGGTTCAGGTAAAAAATTTAAAAAGTGTTGCGGGCAGTAATGCCTGACAACCCAGACTTCGCAAATACAAACAGGATTTCCCGGCGATGCAATCATTACAACGTAAAGTTCTGCGCACCATCTGTCCCGATCAAAAAGGACTGATCGCACGAATTACCAACATTTGCTACAAACATGAACTGAATATCGTGCAGAACAACGAGTTCGTTGACCACCGTACCGGCCGCTTCTTTATGCGTACCGAACTCGAAGGTATTTTCAACGACACCACCCTGCTTGCCGATCTCGACAGCGCGCTTCCGGAAGGTTCCGTGCGCGAGCTGACCCCAGCCGGTCGACGCCGCATCGTGATCCTGGTGACCAAAGAAGCACACTGTCTGGGCGACCTGCTGATGAAAGCAAACTACGGCGGTCTGGACGTGGAAATAGCTGCCGTTATTGGCAACCATGAGACGCTGCGCACGCTGGTCGAGCGTTTTGATATTCCGTTCGAGCTGGTGAGCCACGAAGGCCATACCCGTGAAGAACACGACGATCTGATGGCGCAGGCCATTGAAGCGCATAACCCGGACTACGTGGTGCTGGCGAAATACATGCGCGTGTTAACGCCATCCTTCGTGGCGCGTTTCCCGAACAAGATCATCAACATTCACCACTCGTTCCTGCCGGCCTTTATTGGTGCACGTCCCTACCACCAGGCCTACGAGCGCGGCGTGAAGATCATCGGTGCAACCGCGCACTACGTGAATGACAATCTGGACGAAGGTCCAATCATCATGCAGGACGTGATTCACGTGGATCACACCTACACGGCAGAGGACATGATGCGTGCAGGGCGTGACGTTGAGAAGAACGTGCTCAGTCGTGCGCTGTATCAGGTGCTGGCGCAGCGTGTCTTTGTCTACGGCAACAGAACCATCATTCTTTAATCTTTCAGAAAATGAATTGATTAGCTTTGCGCCTTTACGGATAAAAAGCAGGCAAACAGCTTCATTTACCTAAAGGAATGCTTTACAGGGGCGCCTCATTTGATATGATGCGCCCCGCTTCCAGCAGGAAGCAGGCCAGTAAAAAGCATTACCCCGTGGTGGGGTTCCCGAGCGGCCAAAGGGAGCAGACTGTAAATCTGCCGTCATCGACTTCGAAGGTTCGAATCCTTCCCCCACCACCATCACTTTCAAATAACTCCAAACCTCCTTTTTGCACCAGGCATCATGTATTTCCGTAACGGGGAAGGATGAGAAGCTTCGACTAAGGTTCGATTCGAGCGTAGCGAGAAAGCGTTGCCGCAGGCAACGACCCGAAGGGCGAGGCGCAACGCGCCGAGTAATCCTTCCCCCACCACCATCACTTTCAAATAATCCAAAAAATCATTATAAAACTGAACCGTATCCGCCTTTGTAGGCCGGGTAAGGCGCAGCCGCCACCCGGCGACAGAAGACAGAAGCCAGAAGCCAGAAGCCTACATCGGCGGTAAACGACGCTTCACCGGCGAACTCTTCACAATCGACGTATTGCACTGGGCATGCTCCGCCAGGCCGTCCAGCAGCACATCCAGCTGCTCTATCGATCGCACCACCAGCCTAATCACAAAGCAATCTTCCCCGGTGACTTTGTCGCTCTCGATACACTCCGGCATCGCCTGAATGTATTTATCAACCTTATGCAACAGCCCCGGCAAAGGCCGCACGCGCACCAGCGCCTGCAGCGTATACCCCAGCGCCGCCAGATTCACCCGTGCGCCATACCCCTGAATCACACCGCGCTCTTCCAGCCTCTTCAGGCGTTCTGCCGTGCTGGGGGAAGTCAGACCGATGCGTCCGCTGAGCACCTTCAAAGACATGCGCGCATCCTCGACCAGACAGGCTAAAATTTGACGGTCGATATCATCGAGAAGGTATTCCATCGTTTTCACCTAATTTTAAAAAGCCATCATTGCATTTCACCTTATCTCATCCCTGTAAAACCCGACAGCGATTTTCGACAATAGCGTCATACAATCAGGAGGTGGATGATGCGTGATTTCCATAAAGGCGTCTGGCAAATGAGCCTGGCGATGTTAATTTCCGGCTCTATCGGTGCGTTTGTTTTACTCAGCGGTCTGCCGGTGACGGAAGTGGTGTTCTGGCGCTGTCTTATCGGGGCAATAGCGCTTTTTATTTTTATCCGGGCAAGTCAAAAGCCCTTCAGTCCCCTCACCCGCACCACGCTGCTGCTGGCCATTCTCGGCGGCGTAGCGCTCGTGGTGAACTGGCTGCTGCTCTTCGCGGCCTATGAGCGGATCTGGATTGGTCTTTCTACCGTGGTCTATAACACCCAGCCGTTTATGCTGGTCTTAATGGGGATGTTTTTAGGTGAACGCGTTAGCCTGGTGAAATGGGGCTGGCTGTTCCTCGCCTTCGGCGGCGTGGTGATCTTGCTCTCCAGCGAGCTGACCGGCGCGCACGGCGGTGAATGGCTCGCCGGAATCGGCCTGGCGATGGCCGCGGCTTTCTTCTATGCGGTCACGGCCATTATTGCCCGCAAGCTCAGATCCGTTGCGCCGCAGCATATTGCCTTTATCCAGGTGCTGACGGGCGTCGTGATGCTTTTACCGTTTGCCAACATGCCGTCATTTTCCGGTGATTTTCCCTGGCCGATCCTGCTGACGCTGGGCATCGTCCATACAGGCATTATGTACCAGCTGCTCTACAGCGCGATCCAGAAGCTGCCTACGCCCATTACCGGCTCCCTGTCGTTTATCTATCCGGTGGTGGCGATCGTTGTCGATAATCTGGTGTTCGGACACTCGCTGAACCTGACGCAGCTGGCGGGCGGCGCGCTGATCCTGTTTGCTGCCGCGGGCAATAATCTGGGCTGGGGCGAAAAAAAACCCCGCGAGTGCGGGGTTGGTATCAAAACGGCGAATTAGCGACGGGCGCGCACAATCTGGTATTTGCGCGTCAGGTACTCCACCGGCGCGCTCCAGATATGCACCAGACGTGAGAACGGGAACAGCACAAACAGCGTCATCCCCAGCACCAGGTGAACGCGGAAGATAAACGCTACGCCGTCCAGGTGCGCGGAGGCTCCGCCGTGGAAGGTCACCACGGACTGCGCCCAGCCGACGAGCTTCATCATTTCGCTCCCGTCCATATGCTGCGCCGAGAACGGAATGGTCAGCAAGCCCAGCGCGCACTGCACCATCAGCAGGGAGAGGATCAGAATATCCGCTGCGGTCGTGGTCGCACGCACGCGCGGGCTGAACAGACGACGTTTCAGCAGCAGCAGGCCCCCCACCAGAGTCATCACGCCGCAGGCACCGCCGGCGATCATCGCCATCTTCTGCTTCACCTCGATCGGTAGCCACGCTTCATACATCCAGTGCGGCGTCAGCATCCCCAGGAAGTGACCGGCAAAAATCCCCAGAATACCGATGTGGAACAGGTTAGAGCCCACATGCATCCCTTTACGATCCAGCATCTGGCTGGAGGCCGCACGCCAGGTGTACTGGCCGTAGTCGTAACGCAGCCAGCTTCCCACCAGGAACACGGTACCCGCGATATACGGGTAAATGTCAAAGAAGAACATATTCAGGAAGTGCATTAGTGCCGTCCTCCGTTAGAGATATTCAAATATTGTGGGGCAACCGCGCCGGCAAAGCGACGCTGGTGAGCGGAGATTTCAGACTCGCCGCAGTTCTGGTCAGCAAAGAATTTCACCTGCTCTTCTTCCCAGACCGCATCCAGCGCCTGTGGGGTATCGTCGCGGGCTTCATCCGCAATTTTCTCCGCCACTTTTTCACTGTCGACCGCGGCGTTGGCCAGCTTCACCAGCAGATCGAACAGAACAGCATAGCGGCTCTCGCGCTGCTGAAGACGCGCGCCGAGCAGCGCCAGGATCGGCGCGATGTCCTGCAGACCGCCCAGCGCCTCTTCTTTCGGCAGCTGCGCCAGGTACTCCAGATACAGCGGCAGATGATCCGGCAGCTCGCGGCTGTCGAGCTGCAGGCCGTGCTGTTCATACTGGGCCATCAGGTCCACCATCGCCTGACCGCGGTCACGGGACTCACCGTGCACGTGTTCAAACAGCAGCAGCGACGTAGCGCGCCCGCGGTCAAACAGCTGGCTGTAGTCCGCCTGCGCGTCCAGGAGATCGCGCGCTAACAGATCGCGGAGGAAAACGCCAAGCCGCTGGGCATCGTCTTTATCCAGGTTTTCAGATGACGCGAGTGCATCAAAGAGTTCCTGCTGATGCTGCGCAAGCGCAGCATCCGGGTACTCGAGCAGACGCGAAACAATGACGAGTTCAATCATTGGTGCGGCTCCGTTTTGCTGGTCACATCCATGGCATCGATGCGGCGGCTGTTGAACAGGTTGAATTTGCTGTCTGACCCGTGGCAACCGTCGCCAAAGGTAAAGCCACAGCCATTTTTTTCCGGGAAGGCTTCACGCGCCAGCTCGCGGTGGCTGCTCGGCACCACGAAACGGTCTTCGTAGTTGGCAATCGCCAGATAGCGGTACATCTCCTGCGCCTGCGCTTCGGTCAGACCAACCTCTTCCAGCGCGCGGGTATCGATCACGCCGTCTACGGTTTCCGCGCGTTTGAAGTGACGCATCGCCAGCATACGTTTCAGCGCGAGCAGTACCGGCTGGGTATCCCCTGCGGTCAACAGGTTCGCCAGGTACTGAACCGGAATACGCAGGCTTTCCACGTCCGGCAGGATGCCGTTGCTGCCCAGTTCGCCCGCGTCAGCCGCGGACTGAATCGGCGACAGCGGCGGCACGTACCAGACCATCGGCAGGGTGCGGTATTCCGGGTGCAGCGGCAGCGCGAGCTTCCAGTCCATTGCCATTTTGTACACCGGTGACTGCTGCGCCGCGTCAATCACGCTCTGCGGCACGCCGTCCTTCAGCGCCTGCTCAATCACCTTCGGATCGTTCGGATCGAGGAACACGTCCAGCTGACGCTGATACAGATCTTTCTCGTGCTCGGTGCTCGCGGCATTTTCAATCGCGTCCGCGTCATACAGCAGCACGCCGAGGTAGCGAATACGGCCTACGCAGCTTTCTGAGCAGACGGTCGGCATTCCGGCTTCGATACGCGGATAGCAGAAGATGCACTTCTCAGATTTACCGCTCTTCCAGTTGAAGTAGATTTTTTTGTACGGGCAGCCGGTGATGCACATACGCCAGCCGCGGCACTTGTCCTGGTCGATCAGCACGATGCCATCTTCTTCACGCTTGTAGATGGCGCCGCTTGGGCAGGTCGCCACGCACGCCGGGTTGAGGCAGTGCTCGCACAGGCGCGGCAGATACATCATGAAGGTATTTTCGAACTGGCCGTACATCGCCTTCTGCATGTTCTCGAAGTTCTGGTCTTTGGCGCGTTTCTCGAACTCGCCGCCCAGAATCTCCTCCCAGTTTGGACCGCTGGTGATCTTGTCCATGCGCTGACCGGTGATCAGCGAGCGCGGACGGGCGATCGGCTGGTGCTTGCTTTCCGGCGCGTTGTGCAGGTTCTGGTAGTCGTAGTCAAACGGCTCGTAGTAATCGTCGATGCCCGGCAGGTGCGGGTTAGCGAAGATTTTACCCAGCAGCATCGCGCGGTTACCCATGCGCGGCTGCAGCTTGCCGTTGATTTTACGGATCCAGCCGCCCTTCCACTTCTCCTGGTTTTCCCAGTCGGTCGGGAAGCCGGTGCCCGGCTTGCTTTCCACGTTGTTGAACCAGGCGTACTCCATACCTTCACGGCTGGTCCAGACGTTTTTACAGGTGACCGAGCAGGTATGACAGCCGATGCATTTATCCAGATTCAGCACCATGCCGACTTGTGAACGAATTTTCATTTTACGCTCTCCTGTACCTGGTCATTACCTTCGCCGTCTAACCAGTTAATATTCTTCATCTTACGTACCACCACGAACTCATCGCGGTTCGATCCTACGGTGCCGTAGTAGTTAAAGCCGTAGGCCAGCTGCGCATAGCCACCGATCATGTGGGTCGGCTTCGGCGTAATACGGGTCACGGAGTTGTGGATCCCGCCGCGCTGCTCGGTAATTTCTGACCCCGGCAGGTTAACGATACGTTCCTGCGCGTGGTACATCATGGTCATCCCGGCCGGTACGCGCTGGCTCACCACCGCACGCGCCGTCAGGGCACCGTTGCTGTTGAACACTTCGATCCAGTCGTTATCTTCGATACCCAGATCTTTGGCGTCCGTTTCGCTCATCCAGACAATCGGACCGCCGCGAGACAGGGTCAGCATCAGGAGGTTGTCGCTGTAGGTGGAGTGAATGCCCCACTTCTGGTGTGGCGTCAGGAAGTTCAGCGCCTTCTCAGGGTTACCGTTCGATTTCGCGCCCATCACCGCTTTCACGGAGCGGGTGTCGATTGGCGGACGGTAGACCAGCAGGCTTTCACCGAAGTCGCGCATCCACTGGTGATCCTGATACAGCGACTGACGGCCTGACAGGGTGCGCCATGGGATCAGCTCGTGAACGTTGGTGTAGCCCGCGTTATAGGACACGTGCTCATCCTCCAGGCCAGACCAGGTCGGGCTGGAGATAATCTTGCGCGGCTGCGCCTGAATATCGCGGAAGCGGATTTTCTCTTCCTCTTTATTCGTCGCCAGATGCGTGTGGTCACGGCCGGTAAACTCGCTCAGCGCCGCCCAGGCTTTCACGGCAACGTGGCCGTTGGTTTCCGGGGCCAGGGTCAGGATCATCTCTGCCGCATCAATCGCCGTGTTCAGCATTGGCTGGCCTTTCGCCGGACCGTCCGCTTTGGTGTAGTTGAGCTTGCGCAGCAGATCCATTTCGCTCTGGGTATTCCAGGCGATCCCCTTCCCGCCGTTACCGATTTTCTCCATCAGCGGGCCGATAGAGGTAAAGCGCTCGTAGGTTGCCGGATAGTCGCGCTCAACCGGAATAATGTGCGGCGCGGTTACGCCCGGGATCAGGTCGCATTCGCCTTTTTTCCAGTCCTTCACGCCCAGCGGCTGCGCCAGTTCGGCGGCGGAGTCGTGCTGGATTGGCAGCGTCACCACGTCGGTCTCTTTGCCGAGGTGCCCAACGCAGACTTCGGAGAATTTCTTCGCGATGTCCTTGTAGATATCCCAGTCGCTTTTCGATTCCCACGCCGGGTCAACGGCAGCAGACAGCGGATGAATAAACGGATGCATATCCGAGGTATTCATGTCGTCTTTTTCGTACCAGGTCGCGGTTGGCAGCACGATATCGGAGTACAGGCAGGTGCTGGACAGACGGAAGTCGAGCGTCACCACCAGATCCAGCTTGCCGTCGAGGCCGTTATCTTTCCACTCCACCTCTTCCGGCTTCACGCCGCCCTGCTTGCCGAGATCTTTCCCCTGGATACCGTTTTCGGTACCGAGCAGGTATTTCAGCATGTACTCGTGGCCTTTACCGGACGAGCCCAGCAGGTTGGAGCGCCAGATGAACAGGTTACGCGGATGGTTTTTACCGTTCTCCGGCTGTTCTGCCGCGAAGCGGATTGAGCCATCCTTCAGGGATTTCACGGTGTAATCCACTGGTGACATGCCCGCCTGCTTCGCCGCTTCCGCAATGCGCAGCGGGTTAGTGCCCAGCTGCGGCGCCGACGGCAGCCAGCCCATGCGCTCTGCGCGCACGTTGAAGTCAATCAGGTGGCCGCTGTAGCGGGATTTATCCGCCATCGGCGACAGCAGCTCCTGCGCGGTGACCGTTTCGTAGCGCCACTGGCTGGAGTGGTTATAGAAGTAGGAGGTGCTATTCATATGGCGTGCCGGACGCTGCCAGTCGAGGGCAAACGCCAGCGGCTGCCAGCCGGTCTGCGGACGCAGTTTTTCCTGGCCCACGTAGTGCGCCCAGCCGCCGCCGCTCTGACCGACGCAGCCGCAGAAGATCAGCATGTTGATCAGACCGCGATAGTTCATATCGAGGTGATACCAGTGGTTCAGACCCGCGCCGACGATGATCATCGAACGGCCGTGCGTTTTGTCCGCGTTTTCTGCAAACTCACGTGCGATACGGGTAATGTGCGCGCGAGGCACGCCGGTAATCTGTTCCGCCCAGGCCGGGGTGTAGGCCTTCACGTCGTCATAGCCGGTTGCGCAGTTTTCATCGCCCAGACCGCGCTCCAGACCGTAGTTCGCCATGGTCAGGTCATAAACGGTGGTGACCAGCGCGGTAGAGCCGTCGGCCAGCTGCAGGCGCTTAACCGGCAGTTTGTGCATCAGAACGTTTTTCAGTTCAACCTTGTTGAAGTGCTCTGAACCTTCACCGCCGAAGTACGGGAACCCGACTTCAGCGATCTCGTCCTGGCTGCCCAGCATGCTCAGGCGCAGCTCCGTCTCTTCACCGGTCGTACCGTTGCGTTGCTCAAGGTTCCACTTGCCCTTCTCGCCCCAGCGGAAGCCGATAGAGCCGTTTGGCGCCACCAGCTCGCCGTTGCTGTTATACGCAACGGTTTTCCACTCAGGGTTGTTTTCCTGGCCCAGCGAATCCACCAGATCGGCTGCGCGCAGCGTGCGGCCCGCGGCATAGTAGCCCTCACGCTCTTCCAGCATGACCAGCATCGGCATGTCGGTGTAGCGGCGAACGTAGTCGGTGAAGTACTGGCTTGGCTTATCAAGATGGAATTCACGCAGCATGACGTGGCCCATCGCCATCGCCATCGCGGCGTCGGTACCCTGTTTCGGCGCCAGCCACAGATCGCAAAGCTTGGCGATTTCCGCGTAGTCAGGGGTGACCGCCACGGTTTTGGTGCCTTTGTAACGGACTTCGGTAAAGAAGTGCGCGTCAGGCGTACGGGTCTGAGGAACGTTAGAGCCCCAGGCGATGATATAGCTGGAGTTGTACCAGTCCGCGGACTCCGGCACGTCGGTCTGCTCGCCCCAGGTCTGCGGAGACGCAGGCGGCAGGTCGCAGTACCAGTCGTAGAAGCTCAGGCAGGTACCGCCGATCAGCGACAGATAGCGCGCCCCGGAGGCGTAAGAGACCATCGACATCGCCGGGATAGGCGAGAAGCCCGCCACGCGGTCAGGACCGTAGGTTTTAACGGTGTAGACGTTGGAGGCGGCAATCAGCTCGTTTACCTCTTTCCATGAGGAGCGAACGAAACCGCCGCGACCGCGAGCCTGCTTGAAGCTTTTTGCTTTGTCCGCGTCTTCGATGATGGATGCCCAGGCATCCACCGGATCGCTGTGCTGTACTTTCGCCTCACGCCACATTTTCATCAGGCGCTTGCGCATCAGCGGGTATTTCAGACGGTTGGCGCTGTAGAGATACCAGGAGTAGCTGGCACCGCGCGGGCAGCCGCGCGGTTCGTGGTTTGGCATATCCGGGCGGGTGCGCGGATAGTCGGTCTGCTGCATTTCCCAGGTCACCAGACCGTTTTTAACGAAAATCTTCCAGCTGCATGAGCCGGTACAGTTCACGCCGTGGGTCGAACGGACCACTTTGTCATGCTGCCAGCGCTGGCGGTAACCGTCTTCCCAGTCCCGGTTGGTATCCAGAACCTGGCCGTGCCCATCGGCAAAAGTTTCACCCTTCTGTTTGAAGTAGCGAAACCGGTCCAAAAATTTGCTCATCGGGTATCTCCTGTGTGGAGCCTGTGGCTCTCTAAATCGACATTGCTGATTTGCAGCGAAGGTAACGCCCTGAAAGAGGGGGAGAATTGATAACGATCAAGACGAGGAGGGACTTTCAGGCGAGGGGTTACACCAAATACCACCAAAGCGGTATCTTCAAAAATTTCATATCATCATGAAATATAGAGTTATTTTTATTTTATCGTACAAAAAGCCAGTCAAAATTTAACATCTCAGGTATTAAGGGGTAGAGCCACCTGCAAAGCGATGGCGATCGCAGTGTCACCGCAGGCGTCTGCCGTAAAAGCCGTAAGTATGTTGTAACTATTATTCAGGCTAAAAAAAACGCGGCCCGAAGGCCGCGTAAACGGATAATCACACTTACTTATTTTTCTTGGTATTTCGGCCATATACCAGCCACGTAATCACAACGCAGGCGATATAGAAGACGAGGAAGACTTTCATGGCGCCAGCCGGAGAGCCGGTCAGGTCCAGAGAGATACCGAACGCTTTCGGGATAAAGAAGCCGCCAATCGCGCCGATGGCAGAGATAAAGCCCAGCGCCGCAGCCGTATCCGTCGCCGCTTCGCGCATGGCCTGCTCTTCGCTCCCCCCCTGCGCCTTCACGCGATCCATCGTCAGCTTACGGAAGATCACGGAGATCATCTGGAAGGTAGACGCGCTCCCCAGCCCGGCCGTCAGGAACAGCACCATAAACACGCCGAAGAAGGCGATGAAGTTACCGCCCTGCCCGTCGACGGGCAGCGTCAGGAACAGCAGCGCGCAGAAGACCGCCATCACGACGAAGTTCACCAGCGTCACGCGGGTACCGCCGAGACGGTCAGAGACCATGCCGCCCAGCGAACGCGCCAGGGCACCGATAAACGGCCCGAAGAAGGCAAAGTGCAGGATCTGAATCTCCGGGAACTGCGTTTTCGACAGCATCGCGAAGCCCGCAGAGAAGCCGATAAACGAACCGAAGGTGGCCAGATACAGCAGCGCCATCACCCAGAGGTGTCCACGCTTCAGCACCGGCAGCTGTTCGCTCAGCGACGCCTTCGACGCGGACAGGTCATTCATAAAGAACCAGGCTGCGAGGGTGAAGGCCACCAGGAAAGGTACCCAGATCCAGGCGGCGTTCTGCAGATAGAGGGAAGAACCATCCGCCTGCTCAACGCCACCGCCGCCAAAGGCCGCGAAAATAGAAACAGAGATCGCCAGCGGGGCAATCAGCTGCATCACGCTGACGCCCATATTCCCCAGGCCGCCGTTAATGCCCAGCGCACCGCCCTGCTTCGCTTTCGGGAAGAAGAAGCTGATGTTCGCCATGCTGGAGGCGAAGTTCGCCCCCGCAAAACCGCACAGCAGGGAAATAATCACGAACACGCTGAACGGCGTAGAGGTATCCTGCACCGCGAAGCCGAGCCAGACGCAGGGGACGATCATGATGCCCGTACTGAACGCCGTCCAGCGACGACCGCCAAACACCGGCACCATAAACGCGTAAGGCACACGCAGCAGCGCGCCTGACAGCGACGGCAGCGCGGTCAGCATGAACAGCTGATCGGTCGTAAACGTAAACCCAACTTTCGGCAGATTGACCGCCACCGCGCTAAACAACATCCATACGCAAAACGCTAATAACAAACACGGCACGGAAATCCACAGATTCCGGCTGGCTACACGATGGCCGCGCTGTTGCCAGAACGCCGGATCCTCTGGACGCCAGTCTGTAATAACGGCACCATTTTCCCTTTCGGGAGCGGATGAGTGACTCATAGACACCTCTGATTCTCGAATGATGCTGCAAACATTAGGGTTTTAGGGCGGCGGTAAGTTGATATAAATCAAAGGAAAAGTGGGAGGTTTTGCGGCGCAAAATAAGGCCTCACCCTTAGTGAGTAGGCTAATTCGGTAAAAAAGACGTGGTTTTTCACGGCACTGAGGGTTCCTGGCTACCCCCACCTCCTTCCCTCTACTCCGTTGGCAATTTAGGGGTAATCCTTTATTGGTATGGGTATACTCCAGGGTATGCACCAGAATAGCGCCATTCCTGCAAGCAGGCCACGTCAGGAGCACGCCACCTCTATGTTAAAAAGATGTTTATCTCCGCTGACGCTCGTGAATCAGCTAGCCCTTATCGTTTTGCTGTCCACCGCCATCGGCGTGACCGGCATGGCGATCTCCGGCTGGCTGGTACAGGGCGTACAGGGTAATGCGCATGCCATCAACGAGGCAGGCTCGCTACGCATGCAGAGTTATCGCCTGCTGGCGTCGGTTCCCCTGACGCAGGACGATCGGCCCCTGATTGATGAAATGGAGCGCACGGTCTTCAGCCCCGAACTGGAAAACGCCGCCATCCGCGCCGGTCAGCAATATCAGCTTAAAGCCCTTCAGGGCTACTGGCACACCCAGCTGGAGCCCGGGCTGAAACAGGCGCGCAGCACGGAAACCGTTGCGCAGGACGTGGCGGGGTTCGTCTCACGCATTGATGCGCTGGTCTCCTCTTTCGACCAAACCACCGAATTACGCATCGACCGGGTGGTGATGGTGCACCGCGCCATGGCGCTGTTTATGGGGCTGCTGCTGATCTTCACTATCGTCTGGCTCCGCGCGCGACTGCTAAACCCGTGGAAACAGCTGCTGGCAATGGCCCGCGCGGTCACCGCACGCGATTTTACCCAGCGCACGCACATCAGCGGGCGCAACGAGATGGCGATGCTCGGCCAGGCGCTCAACACCATGTCTGCAGAGCTCTCCGAGAGCTACGCGGTGCTTGAACAGCGCGTTCAGGAAAAAACGGCCGGACTGGAGCAGAAAAACGAGATCCTCTCCTTCCTGTGGCAGGCCAACCGGCGTCTGCACATGCAGGTGCCGCTATGCGAACGCCTCTCTCCGGTGCTGAACGGCCTGCAAAATCTGACCCTCCTTCACGACCTTGAGCTGCGCGTCTACGATGTGGAAGACGAAGATAACCATCAGGAATTTACCTGTCAGTCGGATATGTCCTGCGATGACAAAGGCTGCCATCTTTGCCCTCGCGGCCTGCCGCCGCTGACGTCCGGCGGCACCACCCTGAAGTGGCGCCTGACCGACAGCCACACCCAGTACGGTATTCTGCTGGCAACGCTGCCAGCCGGGCGTCACCTGAGCCACGACCAGCAGCAGCTGGTCGATACGCTGGTCGAACAGCTAACGGCCACGCTGGCGCTCGACAGGCATCAGGAAAAACAGCAGCAGCTGATCGTCATGGAAGAGCGCGCGACCATCGCCCGCGAGCTTCACGACTCTATCGCCCAGTCGCTCTCCTGTATGAAAATGCAGGTGAGCTGCCTGCAGATGCAGGATGCGGAGATGCCCGAAAGCAACAAGCAGCTGCTCAGCCAGATCCGCAACGAGCTGAACACCTCCTGGATACAGCTTCGCGAGCTGCTGACCACCTTCCGTCTGCAGCTGACCGAGCCGGGCCTGCGTCCGGCGCTGGAGGCCAGCTGTCACGAATTTAGCGCCCGGCTGGGGTTCCCGGTGAAGCTGGACTACCAGCTGCCGCCGCGGTTTGTCCCCTCCCACCAGGCCATACATGTACTGCAGATCGCCCGTGAAGCGCTGAGCAACGTGCTCAAGCATTCCGGCGCGACGGCGGTAACGGTCACCGTCAGCCAGCACAGCAATCAGGTGAAGCTCACGGTTCACGACAACGGCCGCGGCGTGCCGGAAAATGCCGAACGCACTAACCACTATGGTTTAATTATTATGCGAGACCGCGCCCAAAGCCTGCGCGGTGATTGCCAGGTTCGCCGGAGAGAGACGGGTGGCACGGAAGTTGTCGTCACCTTTATTCCCGAGAAACCGCTTACAACTGCTCAAGGAGAAACCCATGACTAATCAGGAACCGGCATCCATCCTGTTGATCGACGACCATCCGATGCTGCGTACTGGCGTGAAACAGCTGGTCAGCATGGCGCCCGATATCACCGTGGTTGGCGAAGCCAGCAACGGTGAACAGGGCATTGAGCTTGCCGAATCCCTCGATCCCGATCTGATCCTGCTCGATCTGAATATGCCCGGCATGAACGGTCTGGAAACCCTCGACAAGCTGCGGGAAAAATCGCTTTCCGGGCGCATCGTCGTCTTTAGCGTGTCGAACCATGAAGAGGATGTGGTCACGGCGCTGAAGCGCGGGGCGGATGGTTATCTGCTCAAGGATATGGAGCCGGAAGACTTGCTTAAGGCGCTGCAGCAGGCCGCGGCGGGCGAGATGGTTCTCAGCGAAGCCTTAACGCCGGTGCTGGCCGCCAGCCTGCGCGCCAATCGCGCCACCTCTGACCGCGACGTCAGCCAGTTAACCCCGCGCGAGCGCGATATTCTCAAACTCATTGCCCAGGGGCTGCCGAACAAAATGATCGCCCGCCGCCTGGACATCACCGAAAGCACGGTCAAAGTGCACGTGAAGCATATGCTGAAGAAAATGAAGCTAAAATCCCGCGTTGAAGCCGCGGTGTGGGTGCATCAGGAACGCATTTTTTAAGGATTACTCCTCCGGCAGAAGCTTCCAGCGCGGGTCGTTGTCCGGCAATGCGACCAGCGGCTGCACGACGGTCAGCACGATCTCATTGGACGAGACGCGCTGGCCTTTCTCATCTTCCACCACCGCCGACAGGTGCCAGCGGTTTGTCGCCCCTTCACTGTCATCCCAGGCAGGCATAATTACACTCCAGCCGTCGCTGCTGTTGCTTTTGGACGGCGACGTCAGGCTCAGCGCCTGCGTATCCCCCTGCCAGTGGATCTCACGAATGCCGTGCGCGCTGCGAACCTGAAGCTTCAGCATAACGGTCTCGCCCCCTTTCAGATCCCACGGCGGCGTCGCCAGCCAGACGGACAGCGTTTTACGCTGGCGGAACTCCATCACCGGCAGGCTATTGCGCTCCGGCGAGTCGTAGCGGCTTCCGCGCAGGGAACGCGTGGCGGCGACTTCACCGGCGGAAAGCTGCTTCACCAGCGGCACGCCAAAGCGATAGTTGAGCTTCAGCCCGAGGTTATTCTGGCTCGCGCCGCTTTCGCCCTGCTTATGCGCCGCGGTTAAGGTGACCAGCGGCACGGGGGTATAGTTAAGCCCCAAATTCACCGCCACCGGATTGTGATAGCCGGTTCCACTGTTGAAGAGGTCGACGTTATCGCCGAAGTATTGCTCGAAGCTCACGCTGGTATTGAGATGATGGAACCACGGCAGCCAGGCTTTAGCGGTGACGTCATAGCCGCGCGCCATGCGCTGCTCCTGGACGTCAGAGCGATCGCGCCAGCCAGCAAAGGGCTGATAATAGTTGGCTGACAGGCGCAGATTTTCCCCCCACGCTTCCGCGCCCAGCCCGGCACGCTGCAGGTTTTCATCCAGCAGGTTATCGTAAAACGTGTTGTAACCCAGCAGCCATTTCCCGGCGACCCAGCGCTGGCCTATTCCGGCGTTACTGACCAGGCCATCCGCCTGCTGGGTCAGGCCAAGCTGGCTCCAGCTCAGGTAACGGTTGTTATCGTTCCAGGGGATAAACCAGCTCCCGCTGCTGCCGTTAAATTTGCCGTCGTTATCCACCAGCAAGTTTACGCTGGCGTTCCCCCAGGGCGAAAGCCAGGATTCAATCTGCTGGTTCACTTCGCCGCTCACCGCGTCGCGCACCTGGCCAAACGCAAACTGACGCGCCTGCTCGCCCGTTGTCAGGCCGTTGTCGGTCATGCTGGCTTCACCGAAGGCTTTCGCCATTTCGGCCAGGTGTTTTTCCCCCTCGCCCGTTGGCGCCGCCATGCCGAGGTCGGGCAAACTATCCCCGTTATTATCGAAGGGATTTTGCGCCTGCTGGATAAAGGAATTCGGCGCACCGTGAACGGCTCCGGCCGTAACAAGGGAGAGTAAAAACAGCAAACGAATGCGGGACGATACAGCCATCAACGTCGTAAATAAGAACCTGTGTTTATGAATAAACTCCTATTATGTTAACGCGATAAGCCTTGAAATGCAGTTCTGGCGGACATTTCAGGATTATCCTGAAACAGCCCTTTCAGCTCCGGCACGCAGGAGCCACAGTTCGTACCGCAGCGCAGCGTCGCCCCCAGCGCGGTGACGGAATCACACCCGCCGACGATCGCCTCCCGTATCGCATTCTCCCCGACGCTGAAACAGCTGCAGATGATGCGTCCCGGATCCGCCGCCTCCCCGACGCTCTGCCCGTTCAACAAGGCGTGGCGTTCTGCGAGAAGCACGGGTGGGGATTGAAAAGCGGCTTCAATCACCGCATGCGCCAGCGCCGGTAACGCGGTGCCCTCCCAGAAGCCCAGCATCAGCTGGCCTTCATGCCAGGCCAGCACGCTGCTGCGTTCGCCGGTTTGCGCAACCTGCAGCTGCCAGCCACGAGCGCTGGCGTATTCCATTACCCACGGCAGCAGCGGTTGATCGCCCGCCACCGTCAGGCGTGAGGCTTTACGCCACCAGTAAGCCGAAGAGGGCATTTCCGGCCATTCCCGGGCATAGAGTTCCCCCTGCCAGGCGGGCTGCCAGGGCAGGATCCTGACGGCGGTTTGTTTACTCTCTGGCTGGCCCGAAACCGGATCGCAGCGCCCTTCCACCAGCGCATTCACCTTTCCCTGGCGGGCAAACCCGGCGTTCCAGTGCATCGGGGCAAACGCCTCGCCTTCCCGTATCCCGTCGCTGATTCGCACTCTTGCCACCATCACGCCGCGCGGCGAGCTGATGCGCGCCAGTTGGCCGTCGCACAGGGAAAACCGAACGGCGTCTGCCGGGCCAACCTCAACAAACGGTTCGGCGATATGCTGCATCAGCCTCGCCACGTATCCCGTTCGGGTCATGGTATGCCACTGATCGCGGATGCGCCCCGAGTTGAGAATCAGCGGGTATAACGCGCTGACCGTCGCGCCGTGCGACAGAGGGTTAACGGGAACGATGTTTCGGCGCGGAAAACTCCCCGTCGGCCACTGATAAGGCTCAAGCTGATCCCACTCCTCGCGGGTTAGCGCAGCCAGTTCATGAAGACTCAATGCCCGCGCGCCGTCATTTTCAAAGGCCGTCAGCGCCGCATGTTCGCAAAAAATCTCGTGCGGATGTTGCCAGGCAAAGGCCTCGCCGTAGCCCAGCCGTTTCGCCATCTGCGCGACGATCCACCAGTCCGGCTTCGCCTCGCCCGGCGCGGGCAGAAACGCGCGCTGGCGCGAAATGCGGCGTTCCGAGTTTGTCACCGTCCCGTCCTTCTCCCCCCAGCCCAGCGCCGGAAAACGGATATGGGCGAACCGGCTGGTATCGGTATCCTTCATCACCTCAGAAACCATCACCAGCGGGCAGTTCGCCAGCGCCTGACACACCGCGTGGCTGTCGGGCAGCGACACGGCAGGGTTGGTGCCCATGATCCACACCGCCTTCACCTCGCCGCGGGCAATGGCGTCAAACAGCTCCACCGCCATCAGGCCCGGCGTCTGCGCCAGCCGTTCCGTTCCCCAGAAACGCGCCACCCGCGAGAGATCGTCCGGCTCAAAGTTCATGTGCGCCGCCAGCTGGTTCGCCAGCCCGCCCACTTCCCTTCCCCCCATCGCGTTTGGCTGTCCGGTCAGCGAAAACGGGCCGCAGCCCGGACGGTTGAACTTCCCGCTGGCAAGATGAACGTTAATGATGGCGTTACACTTGTCGCTGCCGCTGGCGGACTGGTTGATCCCCATGGTGTAGAGCGTGATGGCCCGGGGCGCCGTCATAAACCAGTCATAAAAGGTGCCTATATCCTGCGGCGAGAGGCCGCAAAACGCCGCCACGCGCTCAACGGGCCACTCATCCGTTCCCTGAATCACATTAAGCAGACCGACAAACAGCCCGGCGTCGCTGCCGGGGGCGAGCGCCAGATGCAGATCGGCAATATCACAGGTGGCGGTTCTGCGGGGATCGATAACCACCACCTTCATCTGCGGGTTGTCGTGCTTCGCCTGCACCAGCCGCTGGTAGAGCACCGGATGCGTCCAGGCCGCGTTCGAGCCAGCCAGCACCACCAGATCGCTGTTTTCCATATCCTCGTAGCCGCACGGCACCACGTCTTCGCCAAAGGCGCGCTTGTAGCCCACCACCGCCGAGGACATACAGAGCCGGGAGTTGGTATCGATGTTTGCCGCGCCGATAAACCCTTTCATCAGCTTGTTGGCGGCATAGTAATCCTCGGTCAACAGCTGGCCGGAGGCGTAAAACGCCACCGCCTGCGGCCCCCATTTATCGATAATCTCCCGCAGGCGCTCTCCTGCCGCGCTCAGCGCCTGCGCCCAGTCCACCTCAAGGCCGTCAACGACCGGGCGCAAAAGCCGCCCCTGTAAGCCCGTCGTTTCCCCCAGGGCCGATCCTTTCACGCACAGGCGCCCCAGGTTCGCAGGATGGGTTTTATCCCCATGAACGCTGACCGCTTCACCTTCCACGCGGGCGACCACGCCGCAGCCCACCCCGCAGTAGGGGCACGTTGTCCGGGTTTCCGTCATGAGGCCTCCGCACGCATTACCAGGGCGTCGCTGCCAACCCACACCTTGCCGTTTTCAATCTTCACTGGCCACGCACGCACCGCGGGTTCGCCGTTCTCTACCTGACAGCCGTCGCGCAGGCGAATGCGCTGCTTGTAGAGCGGTGAAATCACCACCGGCTCGCCCGCCGCATCGCCAAGAATGCCGCGTGAAAGCACGTTCGCATCGCCGCCCGGCTCCCGATCGTCGAGGGCGTAAACGGTTTTACCAAAGCGGAAGAGCGCAATCGGCTTACGTCCAAGCCGCGCGCCGATGCCCGCCTGCTCGGGGATATCGTCGATGCCGCAAATTTCCTGCCAGCGCTTGCTTTCATCCGGCGCGGTCTGGTTCACCGTCGTGCGGAACAGCGCCAGGCGGCTGGGATCGCTGAGCGTGGTTTGCCATTCGCACTGGTAGGCTTCCACCACCCGGGCCATCTCCTGCTCCAGCTCGTGGGCGATGCCGAGGCTGTCGGTGAGGATCACCTCCCGCAGATAGTCGAGGCCGCCCTCAAGGTTGTCCATCCAGGTGCTGGTGCGCTGCAGGCGATCCGCCGTGCGGATGTAAAACATCAGGAAACGGTCGACGGTGCGAATTAACGTTTCGTCGTCCAGATCGCTGGCGAAGAGATCCGCGTGGCGCGGCTTCATCCCGCCGTTGCCGCACAGATAGAGGTTCCAGCCCTTATCGGTGGCAATCACCCCCACGTCTTTGCTCTGCGCCTCCGCGCATTCGCGGGTGCAGCCTGAGACCGCCATTTTGATTTTGTGCGGCGCGCGCAGGCCCTTGTAGCGGTGCTCCAGCCGGACCGCGAGGCCGGTGGAGTCCTGCACGCCGTAGCGGCACCAGGTCGAGCCGACGCAGGATTTCACCGTGCGCAGGGATTTACCGTAGGCGTGTCCGGTTTCAAACCCGGCCTCCACCAGCGCCTGCCAGATCGCCGGCAGCTGTTCCAGAGTGGCGCCGAAAAGATCGATACGCTGTCCGCCGGTAATTTTGCTGTACAGGCTGTAGCGTTTCGCAATCTGCCCGATGGCAATCAGCCCGTCGGCAGTCACTTCCCCTGCGGGCATGCGCGGCACGATGGAGTATGTGCCGTCCTTCTGGATGTTGGCGAAGTAGCGGTCGTTGGTATCCTGCAGCGGCAGGTGCGCCGGTTTCAGCAGATACTCGTTCCAGCAGGAGGCGAGCACCGATCCCACCAGCGGCTTGCAGATCTCGCATCCGTGCCCCTGTCCGTAGCGGCTGATAAGCTGGTCAAAGGTGCGGATATGGTTGACGCGCACGAGGTGGTAAATCTCCTGGCGCGAGTACGGGAAGTGCTCGCAGATGTCCTTTTTCACCTCCACGCCCTGCTCCGCAAGCTGGAACTCCATCACCTGCTTCACCAGTGCGCTACATCCGCCGCAGCCGGTCGCCGCTTTGGTGTACTGCTTAACGGCGCCGATATCCGCCGCGCCCGCGCTCACCGCCCGGCAAATATCGCCTTTACTGACGTTATGACACGAACAGATCTGCGCGCTTTCCGGCAGCGCCGCCACGCCGAGCGCTTTTGGCGCGCTGCCTGACGACGCGGGTAAAATGAGCGTTTCCGGCTCTTTCGGCAGGCTGATGCCGTTAAGCATCATCTGCACCAGCGTGGCGTATTCGCTGGCATCGCCCACCAGCACGCCGCCGAGCAGCGTTTTGCCGTCGTGGCTGACCACGATTTTCTTGTAGATTTGCTGCGGGCCGTGCGTCCACTGGTAGCTCAGCGCTCCCGGGGTGCGCCCGTGGGCGTCGCCGAACGAGGCCACGTCCACGCCGAGCAGCTTGAGCTTAGTGCTCATATCCGCGCCGGTGAAGGTTTTATCCTCCCCCGCCAGCGCGGCGGCGGCCACGCGCGCCATCTGATAGCCGGGCGCGACCAGACCGAAGATTTTCCCCTCCCACAGGGCGCATTCGCCGATGGCCAGCACGTCCGGATCGGAGGTCTGGCAGCCGTCGTCAATGCAGATCCCGCCGCGTTCGCCGATAGCCAGCCCGCTGCTGCGCGCCAGCGCGTCTTGCGGACGGATGCCCGCCGAAAAGACCACCATGTCCGTTTCCAGCTGTTCGCCATCGGCAAAGCGCAGCACCAGCCCGCCGTCCGCGGTGGCGATCTCCGTCGTGGCTTTACTGGTGTGAACGCCGACGCCCAGCGCCTCGATTTTCTTGCGCAGCATCGCCGCGCCGTCGTTGTCGAGCTGGACCGCCATCAGGTTGGGCGCAAACTCCACCACGTGGGTTTCCAGCCCGAGCTGCTTCAGGGCATTCGCCGCCTCCAGTCCGAGCAGGCCGCCGCCAATCACCACGCCGCGGCGCGAGCCCGCCGCATGTGCAGCAATGTTGTCCAGGTCGTCAAGGGTGCGGTAGACAAAACAGCCCGGCAAATCGTTGCCCGGCACGGGCGGAACGAACGGGTATGAGCCGGTCGCCAGCACCAGCTTGTCCCAGTGGGTCTCATGCCCGCTGGCGGTACGCACCACGCGCGCATCGCGGTCGATGCCGACGATCTGCTGCGACAGGCGCAGCTCAATGCCGCTGTCGGCAAAGAAATCCCCCTCCACCAGCGAGAGCGACGCCGCGCTGCGGCCGCCAAAATATTCCGACAAATGCACGCGGTCGTAGGCGGCATAGCGCTCCTCGCCAAAAACGACGATCTGATACTGCTGATGCAGATTGCGCTTAACGCAGTCTTCGAGGAAATGATGGCCGACCATACCGTGCCCAACCACCACCAGAGTAGGTTTTGTCATAGCATTCTGTCCTGCAACCTGCGGTTGCGTAGTGAAACGATCGAACAGCCAGTCCGCGTGTGCGGGCGTGGCCGTTGCCAGTAAATCGGTAAACGTTGCCGCGCTGCGGCAGTCGCCCATCAGCAGCGCGCCAGCCAGCGCCCCCTGATGGATCAATAAACGACGATAGTGACGGGTCATCGGATCCCATGCGCTCCAGACCACGTCGCCCTCCTGCTCCGCCGCACGGCCGAGGCTGAACAGCTCCACGCCCGTCACCTTGAGGCGCATCCCGCTGTCGGTCAGGGTAAACGGCGCGGTAGCGTCCCCGGCCAGCCGCGCGGCCAGGATTTCCGCCTGCGCCAGGCAGGGGGCGACCAGGCCAAACGTCTGCCCGTCAATTTCGCAGCACTCGCCGATGGCGTAGACATTCGGTTCGGAGGTTTGCATCTGGTGATCCACCACGATGCCGCGCGCGCAGCGAATGCCGCTGGCCTGCGCCAGCGCGACGCTGGGCTGCACGCCGGTCGCCAGCACCACGCGAGCGGCGACGACGCGGCGCCCGTTGAGCAGCGTCACGCTATTCCCGCTCACCGCTGCGATGCCCGAGGCGAGCTCACAGCGCACGCCCCGCGCCGCCAGCGTCTCTTCCAGCAGCATTCCCGCCTGCCGATCCAGCTGCTGCTCCATCAGCCACGGACCGCGATGAACCAACGTGACGTTGTCACCTGAGCGCGCCAGCGCTGCCGCCGTCTCAACCCCGAGCACGCCGCCGCCCAGCACCACCGCCGGACCGGCGATCGTCCGAATGGCACGGGTATCCTCCAGGGTGCGGAACGTGAACACATGCGGCGCATCGCAGCCGGGGATTGGCGGAATAAAGGGCGTTGATCCGGTGGCAAACACCAGCGCGTCCCAGCCCAGCGTGCGGGCGGTGGTTTGCACTTCCCGCGCGTCCACGTTCACGGCGATCGCCTTTTCGCCCCGCAGCACCGTCACGCCGCGCGACTGGTACCAGTCGTCATCCTGCAAACAGATGTCTGCAGCCTGCTTTTCACCGCCCAGGACCGGCGAAAGCTGGATGCGGTTATAGGCATGCTCCGGCTCGTCACCGATGACGGTGATAGCGAAACGACCGGCAGCACGCCCGGTGAGCGCGGCAATCAGCCGCGTGGCCGCCATGCCATTTCCGATAATGACCAGTCGCATCAAAGCCCCCTCGTTACGCCGCTTTCGGCTGCTTTTCATAGAGGAAATGGAGGATCTGCTGGCGCATGTGGTGATAGCGGCTGTCGTCGGCCAGCTGTACCCGGTTGCGCGGGCGCGGCAGGTCAACACGCAGGATCTCCCCGACGGTGGCCGCCGGGCCGTTGGTCATCATCAGCACGCGATCGGAGAGCAGCACCGCCTCGTCCACGTCGTGGGTAATGAGCACGATGGTGGTGTTCAGCGCCTGCTGGATCTGCATCACCGAGTCCTGCAGATGCGCGCGCGTCAGCGCATCGAGGGCGCCGAAGGGTTCATCCATCAGCAGGACTTTCGGCTTCATCGCCAGCGCGCGGGCAATACCGACGCGCTGCTTCATGCCGCCGGAGATCTCCCCCGGTCGCTTGTGCAGGGCGTGCCCCATCTGCACGCGGTCGAGGTTATGCTCGATCCACTCCCTGCGCTCCGCCTTGCTCATGCAGTGGCGAAACACGTGATCGACCGCCAGGGCCACGTTGTCGAAGCAGGTGAGCCACGGCAGCAGCGAATGGTTCTGGAAGACCACCGCACGTTCCGGACCCGGCCCGGCGATTTCACGGTTGTCGCAGATCAGCCCGCCTTCCGTCGGCAGGGTAATACCGGCGATGAGGTTCAGCAGCGTCGATTTGCCGCAGCCGGAGTGCCCGATCAGGCTGACGGTTTCGCCCTCGTGGATATCAAAAGAGACGTTTTGCAGCGCCAGAAACTCGCCGCTGGCGGTGGAAAAACGCTGGCTCACGGCCTGGACCTGAATTAATGGTTTCATGTTCGCTCCTTATTTTTCCTGCCAGCTAAAGCGACGGGCGATCAGCATCAGCCCCTGCTCCAGCAGCAGCCCGACCACGCCAATGATGACGATGGCGATGAGAATGTTTTCAACGTTGAGGTTGTTCCACTCGTTCCAGATCCAGAAGCCGATCCCTAAACCTCCGGTGAGCATCTCAGCGGCGACGATCACCAGCCAGGCGATGCCGATGGAGAGACGCACCCCGGTCAGCACCGCGGGCAGCACCGCCGGGAAGAGAATGCGGCGCATGATGGTCCACTCGGAAAGCTGCAGCACTCGGGCCACATTGAGGTAGTCCTGCGGAATGCGGCGTACGCCTTCGGCGGTGTTGATCACCATCGGCCAGATGGAGCAGATGAAAATGGTCCAGCTCGACGCGGGCTCCGCTTTCTGGAACAGCAGCAGGCCGATGGGCAGCCAGGCCAGCGGGCTAACCGGGCGTAACAGCGCGATCAGCGGGCCGAACATGCGAGAGAAAAAGGTGAAGCGACCAATCAGGAAGCCGAGCGGGATCCCGGCGAGCGCGGCCAGGCCAAAGCCCACCGCCACGCGCTGTAATGAGGCGAGCACGTTCCAGCCGATGCCCATATCGTTAGGCCCGTCGCGATAAAACGGATCGGCAAACAGGGTGATGGCGGAATCGAGCGTGCTGAGCGGCGTCGGGAAACCTTTGCTGTTAATCGCCGCCAGCTGCCAGAGCACCACCAGCAGTCCCAGACCGAGAAACGCCGGGATGATGCGCTGGAGGATCGCGTTAATCCGACGCGCAAACGTCGGCGTACGGCGGCGAACCTGCACCGGAGGCAGGACAATCACCTCCCCACTCTCCGGCGTCTCGTGTGAATTCGTCTTTTGCAGATGCTGCATAATCAGGCCCCTTTACGGTGAATGGCGAAACGGCTGGCGTATCCTTCCGGGTCGGTACCGTTCCAGACGGTGCCGTCCATCAATGTGCTGCTGCGTAATGGTGAAGTCGGTGTGCTGATGCCCCCCACCGCCGTGGCGGCATCCTGCCAGACCGCGGTCTGGTTAATGCGCTGCGCGATGCCCGCGTAGTCCGGCGCGGATTTGAGCAAGCCCCAGCGGCGGAACTGGGTTAAGAACCACATGCCGTCGGAGAGATACGGGTAGCTGACGGCCCCCTCGTTGAAGAAGCGGATCGGGTGCGCGTCCTGCCAGCGCTGGCCCAGGCCGTTGTCGTACTCGCCGAGCATGCGTCCGGTGAGATACTGTTCTTTGCAGTTGAGCCACGCCCGGCGGGAGAGGATCTGCGCGGTCTCGCGTTTGTTTTCCGGGGAGGCTTCGATCCAGCGCGCCGCCTCCAGTACCGCGCTCACCAGCGCCCGCGCGGTGTGCGGGTTTTTCTCCACCCAGTCGCGGCGCGTACCGAGGATTTTTTCCGGATGATCGGCCCAGATAGACTGCGACGTGGCGGCGGTAAAACCGATGCGGTCGTTGATTGCCCGGGCGTTCCACGGCTCGCCGACGCAAAAGCCAACCATGTTGCCAATGCGCATGTTCATCACCATCTGCGGCGGCGGCACCACCACCGTGCGCACGTCGTCAAAGGGGTTAATGCTCGCGCTGGCCAGCCAGTAGTAGAGCCACATGGCGTGCGTCCCGGTCGGGAAGGTGTGCGCGAAGGTGTAGGTGCCGGGCGCCTGCTGCCCAATGAGCTTTTTCAGCCCGTCAAGGTCTCGTACGCCCTTCTCCGCCAGATCGCTGGAAAGCGTAATCGCCTGGCCGTTCTGATTGAGCGTCATCAGGTTCGCCATCTGCTGCGGCTTGCCGGCGATGCCCAGCTCCAGGCCGTACAGCAGGCCGTAGAGAATGTGCGCGGCATCGAGTTCGCCCGCCACCAGCTTGTCGCGCACAGCCGCCCAGCTCGCCTCTTTGGTGGGCACGATGGTAATACCGTATTTTTTATCAAAGCCTTTCAGCGCCGCGATAACCACCGGGGCGCAGTCGGTCAGCGGGATAAACCCGATGCGCACCGTTTCCTGCTCCGGTTTATCCGAGCCTGCCGCCCATGCGGCCTGCATGATACCCGGTAACAGCATTGCGCCACTCGCCAGCACGCTGGCCTGCAAAAAACGCCGTCTCGACAAATCCGCCATGACCAACCACTCCTGAAAAAAAACCAAAAAAAAGCGCCCACGATGCCGAAGCACCAGTGGACGCCTTTATCCCGAAGACGCATGCGCCGCCGTTGGCGCATCGTCAAAAATGGTTAATCCGATAATGCAAAGTGAATGCCAGGTTTTAACCCGCAGTTTCCAGGGCGCTAACCGAACTCCCCTCGCCTGCACGCACCTTAATCAGGCAAAAAATGCCCGCTGACCGTGCAGCTACTCCTTTGGTGTTACCTGCCATAAATTCTTCACCATCAGCAGCGCGCGGGCGATATCCACCATCCTTTGGTTCTTGTCCATCGCCATTTTGCGCAGCGCCGTCCAGGCCTGTTCCTCACTCATATTCTGGTGGGTCATCAGCACGCTTTTCGCTTTATCAATGACTTTGCGCTCTTCAAGCGTATCGCGCAGCGATGCTAGCTGGCGCGAGAGCTGTTCTATCTCGCGTGCCTGCTGGCGCACCAGGGTGAGCAACGGTTTTTCCGGATACTGTATCAGCGGGTCGTCCTGCTCATCGGCGGGAGGCACGTACTCATCGTTACGGTAAATACGCTCGTCCACCGCCGTCATCAGATCGGCGATGAGCGTCTCCTCCAGCGTGCGCAAATGCTCAAGGCGCGCGGTTTGCAGAGCAAACCAGGCCAGAGCGGTAAGGCCATCATCTGCGGCAGGCTGGCGGGTACAGGCCACGCGCCGGAGTTGCTCCGTTTCACGATCGGGCTGGCAGTGCAGGGAAAAGGTGGTCTGGACGTCAGCGGAGCTGTGCGAGAGAAAGATCTCAAAGCAGGCCTGCTGACCGTCGATGCGGTCAACCAGCCTCTGGCGAGTCACATCATCGAAAAAACCCTGCGTGAAGCCAATCGCCCCCAGGGCCCGTTCCTGTCCCGCCAGCTCTTTCCCCTGCATCAGGCTATAAAGGGCAACAAAACGCCCGGCGATTTGCGGATCGTCAATGCTGTCATTGAGCTGCGGCACGATACTGAGCAGATGGCGAAGCATGCGGGAGTAGTGTTCCATCGCCTGCGGCGCCGTTACCGTTTGCTGAATAACACCGTCGCGCAGCGCGGGAAGCATATCAAGGCTCTGAAGCGCGCCGCCGATGCGTTCACAGACCGTACTTCCCGGGATCGGCGACTGTTTTTCAAGAATGTCATAAAGTGCAGCGAGGTTTTCATCCACCATCGCCCGGCTGGCTTTGCATTCGAGGGCGTAAAGTTTGCCCTGTGAACAGAGCCAGACGTTGGACGCCCCACGCTCGCACTGTAACATGTGCACCAGTTGGCTAATGCCGTGCACAAGCACGCCAAGCTGTGCCAGCTTGCTGAACTGTTCCCGACGCATCATCCTTGCGCGCTCGAGCCATTCGGCAGCGCCTGGCGAAATGCCAGCCATTAATGTCATGCTTACTCTCCAGAACAGCGAAACTCGGGAAAGCTAAGCAATATTCGTGCCTTTATAAGAACAGGAGTCAACATGCAAAAGATTGTGATCGTCGCCAACGGTGCGGCTTACGGCAGCGAATCCCTTTTCAACAGCCTGCGCCTGGCGATTGCGCTGCGTGAAAAAGAGAGTGACCTGGCGTTACGACTCTTTTTAATGTCGGACGCGGTCACCGCGGGGCTGAAGGGTCAAAAACCGGCAGAGGGCTATAACATTCAGCAGATGCTGGAGATCCTCACCGCGCAAAACGTGCCGGTGAAGCTGTGCAAGACCTGCACCGACGGCCGCGGCATTACCGGTCTGCCGCTGATTGATGGCGTAGAGATTGGTACGCTGGTTGAGCTGGCCGAGTGGACGCTGTCCGCCGATAAAGTATTAACTTTTTAATAATAAACCCGTAAAAATATTATTTTCTTATGGACGCGGTTTCAGCATCAAGTTTACCTGCGGGGTTGCCGATAGGCATGGAAACAACACAGCAGGTATTTCACTTATGTTCAGATCGATTCGTGCACGCATCATCGCGGCGACGGCAGGCTGTCTGGTCGTCGCCCTTCTCCTTAATACCGTTATCAACTTCCAGGTCACGCGCCAGGATAACCAGCAGTCCCAGCGCGATATCCTGACCAGCACCAGCGCCAGCCATAACATGGCGATTGCCGACTGGGTAAAAAGCAAGATGACGGTGATCGCCTCCGCGCAGACCGTTGCGCTGAATGACGACCCGGTTCCGGTGTTTAAACAGCTTGCACAGGCGGGTGGATTCACCAACGTCTATGTTGGCTACGCCAGCAAAACGGCGAAATTCTCTGAACCGGCGGGCGTTCCGGCGGACTATGACCCGACTATTCGCCCGTGGTATCAGCAGGTGGTCAGCACGGACGGTCCGGTTGTCACCGCGCCCTACGTTGACGCGGGGACCGGTAAACTGGTGGTAACCTTTGCGGTGCCGGTGAAAGAAAATGGCACGCTCAAAGCGGTCGTGGCGGGCGATGTGGCGATGGACAGCGTGGTGGCTAACGTGCGCGGGATCCATCCAACTCCGGCCAGCAGCGGGCTGCTTCTGAACAGCGACGGCAGCGTGATTGCCGCTAACGATCCGGCTCTGACGCTGAAACCGTTTGGTGAGACGATCAAGGGCATTGATTTTGCTGCGCTGAAAAGCGGTAATCTCGTCGACGGAACGCTGAACGACGCGGAAAAAACCTTCGTGGCGACAGCCGTGCCGGGCACAAACTGGCTATTAGTCGTCGCGCTCGACAGCGGTGACGCCACCTCCGGCATGCGTTCCCTGCTTAAAGCCTCGGGGATTTCGCTGGTGATCCTCGCACTCCTTAGCGCGGCGATTGTGCATTTCCTGATTGCCCGCCTGCTCAAGCGTTTGTCCGACATTCGCGATGCGATGCACAACATTGCTAACGGCACTAACGATCTGTCCCAGCGTCTGCCGGATAACGGCGAGGACGAGGTCGCGCAGATTGCGCAGGCCTTTAACGCCTTCAGCGATAAGCTGTCGGTGGTGATGGTGCAGCTCCGTGACGCCAGCGAATCGGTGAAAAACGCCGCGCAGGAGATTGCCGCAGGTAACCAGGATCTTTCCGGACGTACCGAGCAGGCGGCATCCAGCCTGCGCGAGACGGCCAGCGCCGTGGAGCAGATCACCGCCTCCGTGACGCAGTCGAATGAATCGGCGGCAGAAGCGAACGACCAGGCGAGCAAGGCCTCAGCGGCCGCGGCGCGCGGCGGCGAGGTGGTATCGCAGGCGATCAGCACCATGCAGTCCATTGAAGTCGCGTCGGCAAAAATTGGCGATATCACCAGCGTGATTGACGGCATTGCTTTCCAGACCAACATTCTGGCGCTGAACGCCTCCGTCGAGGCGGCGCGTGCGGGTGAGCAGGGGCGCGGGTTTGCCGTCGTAGCAGGTGAAGTGCGTAACCTGGCGAGCCGTAGCGCTCAGGCGGCGAAAGAGATCAAATCGTTGATTGATTCCACCACCGACAGCGTGGCAACCGGCTCCCGCTACGTGCATCTGGCGGGGGAAAGCATGGATGAGATCCGCTCCAGCATCGGCAGCGTCTCTGGCATCATGCGCGAAATCTCCATCGCCACCAGCGAGCAGATGAAAGGGATTCATGAGATCAACCACGCGGTGACCCATCTCGACAGAATGGTTCAGCAGAACGCCGAGCTGGTGGTGGAATCCGCCGCTGCCGCGGGTGCCCTGCAGAGCCAGGCGGGCGACCTTGCTGAAACAGCCGGGCATTTCCGCATTTAATCTTCTTCCGGCGCGCGTTTAGCGGGTAAAACGCGCGCCAGTGTAAATTTTGAGGAATTTTGTCATTTTTGTTTAATCGTTATGCCATTTTTTGATCAAAATCAGCATCCCACCCCCTCCCCTTTGGTGTTATGCCATGAGTGAATTGTGAACAACATCACGCTCGGATATGGCAGCAGGGAGAGCGTTGTTTAAGACTACGGGGTAAAAAATGGCACTGGTAAAAACAAGTTTGAAACTGTTTGGCGGGGATACGGTAGTGGTGCGTTGCTCAGAACGCTGTCGTATTCATCTGATGAGTTCGAAAGCACAAAAACAGTCCCAGGCGGATATTCTCACCGTACAGGACGATAAGGCCTGGCTTACCGTGCCGTATACCGGCACGTGGGATGTGCTGATCGATAGCCACAGCCAGTCGCTGGAGCATTCCGTCAGCTACGTGGCAGCATAAGTTTAAACGCCCGGCAAGCCGGGCGTATTGTCAGGCAAAACCCGGTCGCAGCGCGCTGTTGAGCGGGTTCCCTTCCAGCAGCGCCTTCACCTTCACCACCAGTTCATTCAGACAATCGTCCTTCATGCCGAGGCGCGTCAGCTCCTGATCGAGGGAGAAGAGATACTGCGCGTTGGTGCCCAGAGGCCCGCTGGCAGCGGCAATCAACGGGGCAATCACCTGCGTGCGGGTATCCGCTTCATACAGCGGATGGCGCGGATCCATAATAAACACCAGCGCATTGACGGTGCGTCCGTCGTCCAGTTCCAGCTTGCACCAGCTCGGCATATAGCAGCCGGTGATCATCTCGCGCTTCCAGAGCAGCGTGAGCTCCTCTTCCAGCGTGGCATCCGGCAGGCGATACGCCACGCCCGTGGTGCGCCCGCCCTCTTTCAGTGCAAGCATGCGCCCGGGCTGGCACGCGCTGCCGCGTCCGGCCGTCAGGCGCAGGCAAAATGCGCGATGCCAGCCAGGCAGCGTTCCCGTTGCCGATTCGACAAACTCCAGAGCCGGGTTCCACATCAGGGAGCCGTAGCCAAAAATCCATACCGGGCCATCATCCGGGCGGCAGGCAAGCGTGGCAGCGAGTGACGCCGCACGTTGTTCAGCTGACCAGAGAAGCGATTCCTCAATAGCACCAAATGCCGTCTTACAATCTGCCTTCATTAAGAAATCACGCGTTAACACTTTCCACCTCCGCCACTGCATGCTTCCTTGCGACATCTGTAATTCGCCTTCCCGGCATTTTATGCTGGTCATTTTGCCAGCAGTCGAATAACGATAAGCAATTAGCGGACCAGTTGCAATACAACGGAAGTTCAACCGCCTGAAAAGTCAAAATGAAGGCAGCGAATCATTTCATGGCTATTTCTTTTTATGCCATTTATCGTCGTCTCCTTTCTCATATTCATGTTTTACTGCGGCCCAGGCGACTTTGTGGGCCGTCTCTTCACGACTGGCATCATCCCGGCGATCGTCCTTGTCTTTGTACTGATCCCAGGCGCTGTTAAACGCCTCTTTGTAGATATCCTGCGCGTGAGCGGGCAGCACGTTTTGTACGTTATCCGGTAATTCGCGTTTCGCTTTATAGGGCATCACTAACCTCTCTTTTGGTTAAAGAGATAAGTGTGGACGACGATACGCCATGGTGCCACTCGGCAATAATTTATGAATAAATTACATTTTTAATTAATTGTTATTTAATGAGTAATCAACAAAGAATCTGCATTATACCCATCATCAATGAAAATAATAACAAAGGGTAAAATTAAGTAAAAAATAAAGGGTATTTAACAGAGATCTGTTAATTTAATGACCTCAAAAATCTATCTATAATTACAAGCACCTGCATTGATGGAGAAGCACATGACAGCAACACACGAGGCGGTAAAGACCCGCCACAAGGAGACGTCACTCATTTTCCCGGTTCTGGCACTGGCTGTGCTGCTCTTCTGGGGAAGCAGTCAGTCACTGCCAGTGGTGGTTGGTATCAATATTCTTGCCCTGGTCGGCATCTTAACCAGCGCATTTAGCGTTGTTCGCCATGCGGACGTCCTGGCCCACCGTCTGGGCGAGCCGTACGGATCGTTAATTCTCAGCCTTTCCGTTGTTATTCTCGAAGTCAGCCTGATTTCCGCGCTTATGGCGACCGGCGATGCCGCGCCGACGCTGATGCGCGACACGCTCTATTCGATCATTATGATTGTGACGGGCGGCCTGGTAGGCTTCTCTCTGCTGCTGGGCGGGCGCAAATTTGCGACCCAGTATATGAACCTGTTCGGCATTAAACAGTATCTTATCGCCCTCTTCCCGCTGGCGATTATCGTGCTGGTCTTCCCGATGGCGCTGCCGGGTGCAAACTTTTCCACCGGGCAGGCGCTGCTGGTCGCACTGATTTCCGCCGCCATGTACGGCGTGTTTCTGTTGATTCAGACCAAAACGCACCAGAGTCTTTTTGTGTACGAGCATGAAGACGACGGCGACGATGATGACCCGCACCACGGCAAGCCGTCGGCCCACAGCAGCGCGTGGCATACGGTTTGGCTGATCGTGCATCTGATTGCGGTGATTGCCGTCACCAAGATGAACGCTAACCCGCTGGAGACGCTGTTAACCGAGCTGAACGCGCCGGTGGCGTTTACCGGCTTCCTGGTGGCGCTGCTGATCCTGTCCCCTGAAGGGCTAGGCGCGCTGAAAGCGGTGTTGAATAATCAGGTACAGCGCGCAATGAACCTGTTCTTCGGTTCCGTACTGGCGACGATTTCACTTACCGTACCGGTGGTGACGCTGATTGCCTTTATGACGGGCAACGAGCTGCAGTTTGCGCTGGGCGCGCCGGAGATGATTGTGATGGTCGCCTCGTTGCTGCTGTGCCAGATTTCGTTCTCAACCGGGCGCACCAACGTGCTGAACGGCGCGGCGCATATGGCCTTGTTTATTGCGTATCTGATGACGATATTTGCGTAATTTTATGCGGCGCGGGCTGATGCCCTCATCCCAACCCTCTCCCACAGGGAGAGGGAGAACAAAAAACCCGCCGAAGCGGGTTTTTTTATTAGTTGCTGGTGTCCAGCTCGTCGAAGCTCTTCACCAGATCGTCAATCGCTTTGATCTGCTTCAGGAACGGCTCCAGCTTGTCCAGCGGCAGCGCGGATGGGCCGTCGCATTTCGCGTTAGCCGGATCCGGGTGCGCTTCAATGAACAGGCCGGCCAGACCGGTCGCCATGCCGGCGCGCGCCAGCTCGGTCACCTGAGCGCGACGGCCGCCGGACGCGGCGCCAAACGGGTCGCGGCACTGCAGGGCGTGGGTCACGTCGAAAATCACCGGAGACTGACCGGAGACATTTTTCATTACGCTGAAGCCCAGCATGTCGACAACCAGGTTGTCGTAGCCGAAGTTTGCGCCACGGTCGCACAGGATGACCTGATCGTTGCCGCCTTCGATAAATTTATCGACGATGTTGCCCATCTGACCAGGGCTGACGAACTGTGGTTTCTTCACGTTGATAACGGCACCGGTTTTCGCCATCGCCGCAACCAGGTCAGTCTGACGCGCCAGGAACGCCGGAAGCTGAATCACGTCCACCACGTCTGCCACCGGCTGCGCCTGTGAGGCTTCATGCACGTCGGTGATCACTTTCACGCCAAAGGTCTGCTTCAGCTCCTGGAAAATTTTCATTCCCTCTTCCAGGCCCGGGCCACGGTAAGAGTTGATAGAGGAGCGGTTGGCTTTGTCAAAAGAGGCCTTAAACACGTACGGGATGCCCAGCTTCTGGGTCACGGTCACGTAGTGTTCGCAGATACGCATGGCGAGATCGCGGGATTCCAGCACGTTCATGCCGCCAAACAGTACGAACGGCAGGTCGTTTGCTACCTTGATATCACCAATGCTAACCACTTTTTGTTTCATAGGATCGCCTTATTCAGGTGTGAATCGGAATTAAGATTAATGCAGTGTAATTTGTTTGTGCGAGATCGCGTTGATCTGCGCACGAATCATTTCGCTAATGGGGTCTTCCGGACACTGCTCGACGAAATAATTCAAATCATTCAGCGCCACGTGCTCACAGTCGAGCTGCGCGTAGATCAGCCCACGATCGCGAATTTCGTACGGGTCTTCCGGGTTGAACTGCAGCAGCACTTCGCTGGCGCGCAACGCCAGCTCCATCTGACGCTCTTCCATTAACGCAGACTTCAGCGTATCCAGCAGCTTGCGAATGACCTCGGCGTTATCTGCCTCGTCGAGATCTTCGTTGAAGAGCTCAGCCACCGGGCTGATATTGCCTTTCAGCCACACGTCCAGCGTATGTTCATCCAGCGTGTCGCCGTTGAAAGGATTAATGAGCCACATTTCGCCGTCCAGCCACTCAGCACGCAGGATCATCTGCGTCGGGAAAATGACCGGGACCAGCGGAATATCCAGACGGTGCGCGACCCACAGCAAAATAGAGCCCAGCGCCACGGCGCTGCCCTGACGATTTTTTAAGACCTGGTCCAGCCATAACGCGTCAGACAGGCGATACACGCCCCGCGTGTCGCAGAAACCCCATTCGCCGTAGAAAAGCTCCAGCAGCTTCTCTAATTGCCAGTCTTGCGGGCGAGCCTGATTAATCTCTTCACGCGCCAGGCTGACCAGATTCTCCAGCTCATCGTAGACAAACTGCGACGTAAAATCGTCGCGAATCATCTCGGAAATCAGGATCATGCCATCGCAAAGCGGCACTTTATTAAATTCGAAATCGGCTAAGGACCTCATGACTTACCCCAGTAACGGTATTCTTGTGGTGGCGAGTTTAATGATGATGTACAGCACCACCAGACCCAGCAGAAAGGCGATAAACCCGACCTGCTGGCTGCGCGGACGACGACGCCCAAGCGCGATAAAACCCAAAACGATGTAGATGATAACGCCAAACAGCTTTTCAGTCAGCCATGCACCTTTATCAGTAAATGGCAGATAGCCGGTCTTCCACATGAGCCCGGCACCGGAAAGGAGCAATAGCGTGTCGATGCAGTGCGGTGCGATACGCACCCAGCGGGCATCCATCAGCGGATTGTTGCTGTAGCGCCACCAGTAACGGACGATGAAAAAGCTGATGGTCAGCGCAACGGAAATGAGGTGGACAGTAATGAGCACGGTAAACAGGCTCATAGCCACTGCCCCAGCGTCAGGCGTTCGTTGCCGCCGTAGTCGCGGCAGGTTTCGACAGCGGCGTAGCCAGCTTGCGTAAACAGTGCCCGAACGGCTTCTCCCTGCGTCCAGCCATGCTCCACCAGCAGCCAGCCGCCGGGAAGCAAATGTTCCCGTGACGTTGTCACAATGTGTGCGAGATCGGCTAATCCCGCGTTGGCGGCCACGAGCGCCGTCAGCGGTTCGAAGCGCACGTCTCCCTGCGAAAGGTGCGGGTCATGTTCGTCGATGTAGGGAGGATTGCTGACAATCATCGCAAATGAGCGATTCTCCAGCGCGGCAAACCAGCTGCTTTGCAGCACCGTCACGTTGCGAAGCCCGAGACGTTCCACGTTACGCTGCGCCAGCGCCACCGCGTCGGGCATCACATCCACCGCCGTCACCGCGCAGTCGGGCCGCTCGGTAGCGAGCGCCAGCGCGATAGCCCCGGTGCCGGTACCGAGATCGAGAATGCTGCAGGCCGCCGCAGGTAAACGCGCCAGCGCCTGCTCCACCAGACACTCGGTGTCCGGACGCGGGATCAGCGTCGCCGCCGAGACGTACAGCGGTAACGACCAGAACTCACGCTCACCGACAAGGTGCGCCACCGGCTCGCCGGTTTTACGGCGGGCAAGCAGCGCGCCGAGCTGCGCTTCCTGTTCCGCGGTCAGTTCGGTTTCGCCAAAAGCCAGCAGATACGTGCGGGCTTTACCCGTCACATGCTCAAGCAAAATTTCGGCGTCGCGTTTCGGGCTTTCGCTTTCTGAAAGCTCACCGGCCGCCTCACGTAACCAGCGCTGAAAATCCATTATTCCTGCTCGGACAGCGCCGCCAGCTGGTCGGCCTGGTATTCCTGCACGATAGGCTCGATCAGCATATCCAGCTTCCCTTCCATCACCTCGTCCAGACGGTACAGCGTCAGGTTGATGCGGTGATCGGTTACGCGCCCCTGCGGGAAGTTGTAGGTGCGGTTACGGTCGCTGCGATCGCCGCTGCCCAGCAGGTTACGGCGCGTAGACGCTTCCGCCTGCTGGCGTTTCGCCATTTCAGCTGCGTGGATACGCGCGCCCAGCACGGACAACGCTTTGGCTTTGTTTTTGTGCTGCGAACGCTCGTCCTGACATTCAACGACGATGCCGGTCGGCAGGTGGGTAATACGGATAGCGGAATCGGTGGTGTTAACGTGCTGACCGCCCGCGCCAGAGGAGCGGAACGTATCAATACGCAGGTCTGCAGGATTGATGTCCGGCAGTTCAGCTTCCGGCAGCTCCGGCATCACCGCAACCGTACAGGCGGAGGTGTGAATGCGGCCCTGAGATTCGGTGGCCGGCACGCGCTGCACGCGGTGACCGCCGGATTCAAACTTGAGACGACCGTACACGCCGTCGCCGCTGATCTTGGCGATAACCTCTTTGTAGCCACCATGTTCGCCTTCGTTGGCGCTCATGATCTCCACGCGCCAGCGACGCGATTCGGCATAGCGGCTGTACATGCGGAACAGATCCCCGGCAAACAGCGCCGCTTCGTCACCGCCGGTACCGGCACGCACTTCCACAAACGCGTTACGCTCGTCGTCCGGATCTTTCGGCAGCAGAAGCACCTGAAGCTGCTGCTCCATCTCTTCAGAACGCGCTTTCGCATCCTGCAACTCTTCCTGCGCCATCTCGCGCATTTCAGGATCGTCGAGCATCATCTGCGCGGTTTCGATATCTTCCTGAACCTGTCGCCAGTCGGTAAAGCATTTAGAAACATCACTTAACTGCGCGTATTCACGCGAGAGCGCGCGAAAACGTTCCTGGTCCGCAATGGTCCCGGCATCCCCGAGCAGCGCCTGTACTTCTTCATGGCGCTCGTGCAGAGCTTCCAGTTTAGCGACGATAGAAGGCTTCATAGGCGTAAGTGCACCTTGTCTTAGAAAATGGGTATAGGGCGCTATTCCAGCCCGAGGCTGTTGCGCAGAATAGTCAGGCGTTCATCATCCCCGTCACGGGCAGCCTGCTGAAGAGATTTGGTTGGTGCATGGATCAGGCGGTTGGTCAGTTTCCACGCCAGATCCTGCATAATCGCATTTGCGTCGCCGCCCTGTTCAAGGGCTGCTAACGCTTTGGCAGTCAGGTCATCACGCACCTGCTCCGCCTGCCCGCGGTACTCGCGGATGGTCTCGCTGACGCTTTGCGCGCGCAGCCAGGCCATAAACTCACTGGTTTCCTGCTCAACGATGGTTTCCGCCTGAACCGCCGCCGCTTTACGCTGGGCAAGGTTGTGCGAAATGATGCTTTGCAGGTCATCCACGCTGTAGAGATAGGCGTTAGGCAGCTTGCCCACTTCCGGCTCAACATCGCGCGGGACGGCGATATCCACCAGCAGCATCGGCTGATTACGGCGGGACTTCAGCGCACGCTCCACCATCCCTTTTCCGATAATCGGCAGCGGGCTGGCGGTTGAGCTGATAATAATGTCAGCCTCTTTCAGGCGTTCATCGATGTCGCTCAGGGCAACCACCTCTGCACCCACTTCATCCGCCAGCACCTGCGCGCGTTCGCGGGTGCGGTTAGCGATAATCATCTTTTTCACTTTATGCTCGCGCAGATGGCGCGCCACAAGTTCGATGGTTTCGCCCGCCCCCACCAGCATCACGGTGACGGTAGAAAGGGATTCAAAGATTTGGCGTGCAAGGGTGCAGGCCGCGAAAGCAACAGAAACCGCACTGGCACCAATGTCGGTTTCTGTTCGCACACGCTTCGCCACGGAGAACGACTTCTGGAACATGCGCTCCAGCTCGCTGGCCTTCAGATGCCCTTTTTGCGAATCCGCAAAGGCTTTTTTCACCTGACCCAGAATTTGCGGCTCGCCCAGCACCAGCGAATCCAGCCCGCTGGCGACGCGCATCAGATGGCTGACGGCATCGTTGTCCTGATGCCAGTACAGGCTGTTGCGCAGCTCGTCTTCATTGAGGTTGTGGTAGTCGCATAGCCAGCGGATCAGCGCTTCGTGCAGGTTGTCCTGCTCTTCCACGCTTAAATACAGCTCGGTACGGTTGCACGTCGAGAGCACCACGCCACCCTGCACCATAGGCTGTGCAAGCAGGCTGTCAAGCGCCAGGTCAAGCGTATCCGGCGAAAACGTCACGCGTTCTCGCAGCGAAACCGGAGCCGTTTTGTGGTTGATGCCGAGTGCTAATAGGGTCATGTTGAGCGGGAGTAGTACCAGCGTTAATAAGGTTAGCAGAACGCATCATACAGGATGCGCGAGATCAATAAAAGGGACTGCCCCCTTTCGGAGTAATAGGTTACACAACCCTTTGAGATAATTTGAACGTAGACGGTAGCCCCCTTCGACGCTAGCATTAACAGTTATAACTGCAACGTATCTCAAGGATTTGTCCTCATTATGACCCGACTGATTCGCCTGCTGCCGCTGGCAGCACTGGTTCTGACCGCGTGTACCGTCACCCAACCAAAAGGCCCGGGCAAAAGCCCTGATTCACCGCAGTGGCGTCAGCACCAGCAGGACGTCCGTAATTTGAACCAGTACCAGACCCGCGGCGCTTTCGCTTATCTCTCTGACGAGCAAAAGGTTTATGCCCGCTTCTTCTGGCAGCAGACGGGGCAGGACAACTACCGCCTGCTGCTGCTGAACCCGCTGGGCAGCACCGAGCTGGAGCTTATCGCCAAACCGGGCGAAGCGCAGATCACCGATAACAAAGGCCAGCACTATACCGCGACCGATGCCGAAGAGATGATTGGCAAGCTGACCGGGATGCCTATCCCGCTCAACAGCCTGCGCCAGTGGATCCTTGGCCTGCCGGGTGAGGCAACGGACTACACCCTTGACGACCAGTACCGTCTGAGCCAGGTGAACTACACCCAGAACGGCAAAACCTGGAAAGTGGTGTACAGCGCCTATGACAGCAAGAGTAAACCGTCGCTGCCATCAAACATGGAGCTGACCCAGGGCAGCCAGCGTATCAAGCTGAAAATGGACAACTGGATCGTTAAATGATGACCCACTGGCCCTCTCCGGCAAAGCTGAACCTATTTTTATACATTACCGGCCAGCGTGCTGACGGTTATCACACCCTCCAGACGCTGTTTCAGTTTATTGACTATGGCGACACGATCTCTATTGAACTGCGCCAGGACGGGCAGATTTGCCTGCTAACGCCGGTCGAAGGCGTGGCGCATGAGGACAACCTGATCGTGCGCGCCGCGCGTCTGCTGATGAAAGCCGCGGCGGAATCGGGCCGTCTGACCGCGGGAAGCGGTGCGGATATCCGTATCGAGAAACGCCTGCCGATGGGCGGCGGTCTGGGCGGTGGATCATCCAACGCCGCCACCGTGCTGGTTGCGCTGAACCACCTCTGGGGCTGCGGGCTGTCGAAGGACGAACTGGCAGCCCTGGGCCTGACGCTGGGGGCGGATGTCCCGGTGTTTGTGCGCGGTCATGCGGCCTTTGCTGAAGGCGTGGGTGAGATCCTCTCCCCGGCTGAACCGCTGGAGAAGTGGTATCTGGTTGCCCATCCTGGCGTGAGCATTCCGACCCCGGTCATCTTTAAAGATCCTGACCTGAAAAGGAATACCCCGGTTCGGTCAATAGAAACGTTATTAAATTGTGAATTCAGCAACGATTGCGAGGATATCGCAAGAAAACGTTTTCGCGAGGTTGATGCGGTGCTTTCCTGGCTGTTAGAATACGCGCCGTCGCGCCTGACTGGTACAGGAGCCTGTGTCTTTGCTGAATTTGACACCGAATCCGCCGCTCGTCAGGTGCTTGAGCAAGCGCCGGTTTGGCTGCATGGTTTTGTAGCTCGCGGGATGAACACCTCCCCCCTACAGCAGACCATTCTGGCGCAGACTGAGTTTCGGTGACAACGTCACCCTGTTCCAGACGTTGCATCGCGCTCTTTAATACACCGCCTGGATAGCCTTCGCCTGGCCCGCACAGTTTGCGGCGAACGCTATCCACCACTGGACGCATGCCTGAGGTTCTTCTCGTGCCTGATATGAAGCTTTTTGCTGGTAACGCCACCCCGGAACTAGCACAACGTATTGCCAACCGCCTGTACACTTCCCTCGGCGACGCCGCCGTAGGTCGCTTTAGCGACGGCGAAGTCAGCGTACAAATTAACGAAAATGTACGCGGTGGTGATATTTTCATCATCCAGTCCACCTGTGCTCCAACAAACGACAACCTGATGGAATTGGTTGTTATGGTCGACGCCCTGCGTCGCGCTTCCGCAGGCCGTATCACTGCTGTAATCCCTTACTTCGGCTATGCCCGTCAGGACCGTCGCGTCCGTTCCGCACGTGTGCCAATCACCGCTAAAGTTGTCGCTGACTTCCTGTCCAGCGTCGGCGTTGACCGCGTACTGACCGTTGACCTGCACGCAGAGCAGATCCAGGGCTTCTTCGACGTCCCGGTTGATAACGTATTCGGCAGCCCAATCCTGCTGGAAGACATGCTGCAGCTGAACCTGGATAACCCAATCGTGGTTTCTCCGGACATCGGCGGCGTGGTACGTGCCCGTGCTATCGCTAAGCTGCTGAACGATACCGACATGGCGATCATCGACAAACGCCGTCCGCGCGCTAACGTTTCTCAGGTGATGCACATCATCGGTGATGTTGCTGGCCGTGACTGCGTGCTGGTTGACGACATGATCGATACCGGCGGCACGCTGTGTAAAGCAGCTGAAGCGCTGAAAGAGCGTGGTGCCAAGCGCGTATTCGCTTACGCGACTCACCCGATCTTCTCCGGTAACGCAGTAAACAACCTGCGCAACTCCGTCATTGACGAAGTTGTGGTATGCGATACCATCCCACTGAGCGACGAGATCAAAGCACTGCCAAACGTGCGTACGTTGACCCTGTCCGGGATGCTGGCCGAAGCGATTCGTCGTATCAGCAACGAAGAATCCATCTCAGCAATGTTCGAACACTAATCGAACACGGCCGAAAAACCCGCTGCGGCGGGTTTTTTTGTCTCCGGGTTTTATTTGTATGATTAATGCCTCCTTCACCTGCCATTCATATGACAGATGATGCGCATACGGATGATAGATAATTGTGAAAAACGTAGCCTCCTCACATGTTCTGCCCTTTCGCGCCCTCATCGACGCCTGCTGGAAAGAGAAGTACACCTTGTCACGCTTTGTCCGTGACCTGATTGCCGGGATCACCGTCGGCATTATCGCCATCCCGCTGGCGATGGCGCTGGCGATTGGCAGCGGCGTTGCGCCGCAGTACGGTCTGTACACCTCGGCCGTTGCCGGGATCGTCATTGCCCTGACGGGCGGCTCGCGCTTTAGCGTTTCCGGCCCGACCGCCGCCTTCGTGGTGATCCTCTACCCGGTTTCACAGCAGTTTGGTCTGGCAGGCCTGCTGGTCGCCACCCTGATGTCCGGCGTCTTTTTGATTCTGTTTGGTCTGGCCCGCTTTGGTCGCCTGATTGAATATATTCCCCTTTCCGTAACGCTGGGATTCACATCGGGGATTGGTATCACCATCGGAACCATGCAGATCAAGGATTTCCTCGGCCTGCAGATGCCCCACGTACCGGAGCACTACCTGCAAAAAGTGGGGGCGCTGTTTATGGCGCTGCCGACGGCCAACCTGGGCGACGCCGCCATCGGGATTGTGACGCTGGGCACGCTGATCGTCTGGCCTCGCCTCGGTATTCGTCTGCCGGGCCATCTGCCCGCGCTGCTGCTGGGCTGCGCGGTGATGGCGATCGTCAATATGTTCGGTGGTCACGTCGCGACTATCGGCTCGCAGTTCCACTATGTTCTGGCGGACGGTTCACAGGGTAGCGGCATTCCGCAACTGCTACCGCAGCTGGTGCTGCCGTGGGACATGCCCGGCTCCAGCTTCACCCTAAGCTGGGATTCCCTGCGAGCCCTGCTTCCCGCCGCGTTCTCTATGGCAATGCTGGGGGCGATTGAATCCCTGCTCTGTGCCGTCGTTCTGGACGGGATGACCGGCACCAAGCACAAAGCCAACAGCGAACTGGTCGGTCAGGGATTAGGCAACCTCGTCGCGCCGTTCTTCGGCGGTATTACCGCAACGGCAGCCATCGCCCGTTCTGCGGCCAACGTGCGCGCGGGTGCAACCTCACCGGTTTCGGCGGTTATCCACTCCGTGCTGGTGATCCTCGCCCTGCTGATCCTCGCCCCGCTGCTCTCCTGGCTACCGCTTTCCGCCATGGCCGCCCTGCTGCTGATGGTGGCCTGGAACATGAGCGAGGCGCACAAGGTGGTGAACCTGCTTCGTCGCGCGCCGAAAGACGACATCATCGTGATGCTGATCTGCATGTCGCTGACCGTGCTGTTCGATATGGTTATCGCCATCAGCGTCGGGATCGTGCTGGCTTCCCTGCTGTTTATGCGCCGTATCGCGCAGATGACGCGCCTTTCCCCGGTTAACGTCGAGGTGCCTGACGATGTGCTGGTGCTGCGCGTGATTGGTCCGCTGTTCTTCGCCGCGGCGGAAGGTCTGTTCAGCGATCTGGAGTCCCGCATCGCGGGCAAACGAGTTGTGGTGCTGAAATGGGATGCCGTACCGGTGCTCGATGCAGGCGGCCTGGATGCCTTCCAGCGCTTTGTGAAACGTCTGCCGGAAGGCTGCGAGCTGCGGGTGAGTAACCTGGAGTTTCAGCCGCTGCGCACCATGGCGCGCGCGGGTGTACAGCCGATCCCTGGCCGACTCTCCTTCTACCCTAACCGTGAAACCGCGTTAGCGGATCTGTGAGTTACCTGATGCAGAGAAACGTCTCTGCATCATCACCCCGATCGCCTGCTGGAGCCATGCAAGCACGGCAGGCGTCATCCAGGTTCCTTTCATCAGGTGCGGCTCCTGCTGCATGGCAGTACGAAACTTTTGCTGAGTTTCCGGGTTCTTGCCCGCGTAAGACTGGAACAATGCCAGCCAGTTTTCAGCCAGCTTTTGCGCCTCCTCACAGGCAGGATCGATATTTTCCCGCTGCGCCTGATGCAGTTTCGCCACCAGCGGCGGCCACTCCATCATGCGGTCAAAGTAGTGTGCCCGGGTAAAGGCCATCTCTTCGGCAGTGAGATACTTCTCCCATATGAAGAGCTTAGACTCAGCAAACGCGCGCGTGATGTAATCCGTCATCTCCGGCGTGATGCCGGTCTGCGCCTGCATCTGCGGTTCAACGCTGTGCATCTCGTTCAGCCGGGTGAGAAACTCCGGCTTGCCCGCCGTGTCCTGCTCAAGGCGCTCCATCCAGCGCGTCGCCAGATCCATCGCCCGGGCGTCAGTAGCGGGTATATGGTGCTCCAGCAGCGTGTTGGCCTCTGCAACCAGCCCTGACCAGATAGCCGCCAGCGCATCCTTCTGCACCGCAAACGGCAGCTGCTGTAACTCTTCTTTGCTAAACCAGCGATCGTACATATTCATTAACTCCAGAGTCTGTAGCCAGGATTCCAGATCCGGCGTCGCATCGTCGAGAAGCCCGGTTCGCAGCTCCACCAGCCGGTCGCGCAGCGTATGTATGCTGCGCAGCTGTTTATCCAGCAGCGTGATTTGCGCATCGAGTAACTCGGTTAACGACAGCGACTCCTGTTCCAGGAAATCCCTGATTTCAGCAAGTTCCAGCCCCGCTTTTGCCAGCGCCTGGATCATATGCAGACGCTGGACATCCGCCAGGTTGTAAAGCCGGTAACCTGCCGCGCTTCTGGCAGAAGGCAGCAACAACCCTGTTTGCTCATAGTGGTGCAATGTCCGCACGGTGATACCGGCGCGTTTCGCCAGTTCACCCACCTGAATCAACATAACTGCTCCTTTTTCTTTGCCAGTGGCGCCACTCTGGAGCCTTACGTTACGTGAGGGTCAACCCTTGATGCAAAAAAAAACGACTCCCGCGGGAGCCGTTTCGGCGTTCTTTATCGTAGCACTAGCTGTGCTTATGCTGATCGCGACGACAGCGTTTGTCGTAGTGGCGCACCCACCAGTATTTATCGCAGACTTCCTCATGGCCGCTCACGCGCGCCCCTGCAAGCCACAATACCGCACCAACGAAGATGCTCAATATCGCGCCGTGCGCGAAGTATTGCGGGAGGTCAATCTGAGGTAACTGGTTTAAAATGGAATAACCCACGCCGGCTACCATCACGAACAGCCCCAATCCCATCAGTACGTTACCGAGTAACGAAGCGTTTTTGCGTTTCATGTGTCACCTCCGGAACTTTGGGTTGTCAGGGGAAAAGCCCCTAATCCTTGTGTGTAAAGTATAGACAACGCCCCTTTTATGAGTTGCGTGAATGATCACAATTACAGATAAGTCCCAAACAAAAGTTTACAAATAAGGCTTTGAACAGCTTGAAATTCTAATGGTTCAAATCAGAAATTATTCGTATTTCGCTGGGAAGATCGCAGAATTTTGTCAAGCGGCGCGCCAGACAGTAAACTACGCGCCAGATCTGGAACCCATTAGGAATTGAATCGTGACGATTAAACTGATTGTCGGCCTCGCCAACCCCGGCGCAGAGTATGCGGCCACCCGCCACAACGCCGGGGCATGGTACGTCGATCTGCTGGCCGAGCGGTTACGTGCTCCCCTGCGTGAAGAACCTAAATTCTTCGGGTATACCTCACGTATCATCCTTGCTGGCGCGGATGTTCGTTTACTGGTGCCCACCACCTTTATGAACCTGAGTGGTAAAGCGGTGGCGGCAATGGCAACGTTTTATCGCATCAATCCGGATGAAATCCTGGTCGCACACGATGAGCTGGATCTCCCGCCCGGCGTGGCAAAATTCAAGCTGGGCGGCGGGCACGGCGGCCACAACGGCCTCAAAGACATCATCAGCAAGCTGGGCAATAACCCGAATTTCCACCGTTTGCGCGTTGGAATCGGCCATCCGGGCGATAAAAACAAAGTTGTCGGTTTCGTACTCGGTAAGCCCCCGGTTTCTGAGCAGAAACTGATTGACGAGGCGGTAGACGAAGCGGCGCGCTGCACTGAAATCTGGCTGAAAGATGGGTTAACCAAAGCGACAAACCGCTTACACGCTTTCAAAGCGCAATAATCCGCCCGATTCGGCTTTTTTACCGCGCGTCATGCGGGTTACGTGTATAATAGGCGTAGTTATTTACTTTTCATCAATCGGTTATCGTTAACGGATTGATTATCAAGATATTAAGGTGATTTAGAAATGGGATTCAAATGCGGTATCGTCGGTCTGCCAAACGTGGGCAAATCCACCCTGTTTAACGCGCTTACCAAAGCGGGTATCGAAGCGGCGAACTTCCCGTTCTGTACCATCGAACCTAACACCGGCGTTGTGCCAATGCCGGACCCGCGTCTGGACCAGCTCGCGGAAATCGTTAAGCCGCAGCGCATTCTGCCAACCACCATGGAATTCGTGGACATCGCGGGCCTGGTAAAAGGCGCGTCCAAAGGTGAAGGCCTGGGTAACCAGTTCCTGACCAACATTCGTGAAACCGAAGCGATCGGCCACGTTGTGCGCTGCTTCGAGAACGACAACATCATCCACGTTAACAACAAAGTGGATCCGGCTGACGACATCGACGTCATCAACACCGAGCTGGCGCTCTCTGACCTCGACACCTGCGAACGCGCTATTCACCGCGTGCAGAAGAAAGCCAAAGGCGGCGACAAGGACGCGAAAGCGGAACTGGCTGCGCTGGAAAAATGTCTGCCACAGCTTGAAAACGCGGGCATGCTGCGCGCGCTGAAAAACCTGACTGAAGAAGACAAGGCGGCGATCAAATACCTGAGCTTCCTGACCCTGAAGCCAACCATGTACATCGCCAACGTTAACGAAGACGGTTTTGAGAACAACCCGTACCTCGACAAAGTGCGTGAAATCGCGGCGGCTGAAGGTTCTGTGGTTGTGGCGGTTTGCGCTGCAGTTGAATCCGACATCGCTGAGCTGGACGACGCCGACCGTGAAGAGTTCATGGCCGAGCTGGGTCTGGAAGAGCCGGGCCTGAACCGCGTGATCCGCGCGGGCTATGAGCTGCTGAACCTTCAGACCTACTTCACCGCTGGCGTGAAAGAAGTGCGTGCGTGGACGATCCCTGTGGGTGCGACAGCTCCTCAGGCGGCCGGTAAGATCCACACCGACTTCGAGAAAGGCTTTATTCGTGCGCAGACTATCGCGTTTGAAGACTTCATCACCTACAAGGGTGAGCAAGGCGCGAAAGAAGCAGGCAAGATGCGTGCGGAAGGGAAAGACTACATCGTTAAAGATGGCGATGTGATGAACTTCTTGTTTAACGTTTGAGTTGTTTTGAATGAAAAAAATCCACGCTTTGGCGTGGATTTTTATTCCGAGATAAATTCCCCGGTTAATACTAAATTTAAAAAATCCCTTCTTTGAGAGGATAATCTTTTATTCCTCCCCAAGGGTCATCTAGCAAAAACTTAGCAGCAATAGCTTCTTTTGCCGGCACAAGAGTGAAATTATAATAAATTTCATCTCCTTCACAAATCTCATAAAAGAGTGAATAAACTTCATCGTTCACATCTATATTTAAATCGAATTTCTCAGTTGCAGAAGCGATTTGCAGCTTATCTTTATCCGTAATGAAAAATGGCACAACAATACAGCGCTGAGCATTTTCATCCGATTTGAAAGCATTCTCTATTTTGATATTGACGTTTGCTCCAAACGCGTCCTCTGGTAATGGATCGAATATAACATAATCCTTGTGTAGAACAGCCCCTTGAGAAACATTGCCTTTTCCCCACTGACTCAGCTTTTCGTCATAGTCTCGGGATCGTAACAATATTTGATTATGCGAAATTAGTAGATCTACTTTTTGCATGCTCTTATCACTCATAATATTACATCGTATTTTATTTTTGTTGTATCTGGCAGTTCTGAAAAAATAATCTATATTTGAACTATTTTTTTAAAAAAATGCACGATTTGGCGTGGGTTTTCCAAAATACTGAACTAAGCGTTTAATAAAAGCAAAACTATAACATAAATATACTATTACTTTCTTTATCAATTTCCAGGCTTCCTAATGCTCCAAGATCTAAAGAATAAATATCATCAGTACCCTTGCACAGATTCAAAAAATACCCAAGATCACCATCTTGACCAATCAATAAAAGGTCAGGCTCAACCTCTTGGATTGCATATGCATTATTTCTTTCAAGCAAATCAAAACAATTGAAAACATAAAGCTGGTCACCATTTGCTCGTTGAATTTCATAAAAGTCAGCGTACTTGACATTCTCAATTATAAAGCATTTATATTCAGATGGTAAAGAAATGTGCATAAGCTTTTCAATTTCATTTAGCTGATCAATTAAATTTTGTTTTTCCATACCAACTTGCCTTTAAGCTAATAAGTCATATATAAAATAAACATTATTACTATTAAACTATTTCTATTGGTCAAAATATTTATACGAATCCCTAAGCGATTTTCTTCCCTGCTGTTTTAGAACACATGCATCAATCATTTCTTTGTAACTGATATGAAACTATTGTTTCAACGTTGCATACTAATCTCCAGGCTAAGCTCTACGGGTTCGTTGAGTAGAACCTATATTAGCATATAGACTGCCTGATGCGGATTTAAGTAACTTGATTGTTGCGAACCCGCGGCTGTCTGATGACTTCCGTCAGGCGGTTGTACGTGACCTTCTCTGCAGATCCTTCGAGCAGGCAACCGTCCCGCTCTTCCCTTACCAGGTTGCGGTAGTCGTAATCCCAGCGGCGCGGCGACGATGGGCATTGCCGGTAAAGAAGACCCGACGATGCAGTCGACCAAGGTGGTAGTACTCGCGGCGGGTGGTAAGCAGCTACGGGGGACTATTCTCAGGGTGGAGTTGTTCGTTGCGAGTATAACGACCGCTTATTAAGGGTAACGGTAAGCAAGGCGCGAAAAAAAAATAAGCAAGACACCTGCAAAAGGAAAAAAGACTATTGTTATAAATGGCTACATAATGAACTAATTGTTTAACATTTTTTGGGATGAAAAAATCCACGCCAGGGCGTGGATTTGCATTCAGAGATAAACTCCCTCTTCTAATGAGTTTCCAGTAATCGTTGCTTTTGTAAAGGAAACTAGAACATCTGAACCTTGCTTTTTATATTTAACTTCGTAACTACCAGGGTCTAAAGAAATGAACTCACCTGAAATAGCATCTGAGTCATCAGGCTCAAGATCTCCGCCTGTGACATCTTCTCCCGCCCCAATGAAAACCTTTCCAGAAGGTACGCTTAAAAATAGTGACCCGGTATATTCATCAACATCATTTTTAATATGAACTTTATAGGCACCATCATCTCCAAGATTGAGAAATAATAGATTCCCTTTATTTATTTCTTCAACTTCATCTTCTGGAAGACTCCACCAATCTGCATCATCATTAATTCTATGCTTTAATGACATCAAATCATAAATAACTAATGTGGCAGTATCTGTTTGTATGCTTATGATTTTTCTCATGCCGTAAGTAAAAGGCCGGAAATATCTCCCCGGCCTAGTCTATTAGTTAACAAAGCTTTCTATAGATTTTATAACGCTTTTATAGAATTGAATCGACTCTTCACCGATTGGTATATTCTCAGTTGGTGAGTCAATTGTTACGCCATGCTCATCATATATTTTATTTCTGACAGGGTTTTTAAAATAATGTTGTGGTAAGATATCCACTTCGCTCGTTTCGATAGTTTTAAATGTTACGAAGTAACCGTTTTTCCAGCATGAATTATCAGTAATGATTGGCGGCAATAGCAAATTATCTTTTGCCAATACAGCATCTTCTTGAAGCGAAGATGTAAAATAGTCATATATATATATAACTATAGCATTTTTGAATGGACCGACATCTATTTTACCCAAGGAGACCATACCATAGCCTAATCGACCATCATTTAACTGAAAGTAAAAAAAATCACCTTGTTTAGGCCATTTTTTTTGCCTTTCATTTCCTGACACTACTGTTAATCTGTCGGCCATTTTACATTAATCCCATTATTTTTAAGCCAATTTTCGCCCCACGAAACAGCATCTGAGTATAACTTCCTTGTCGGACTTATGCTATTTATAGAGTTCTCAAAATGAGGGTTGTTGTGAATAACTGCTTGTTCTATGCTCCGCGCATGACCACGATTTAACGGTTCTTCAGTAATTCTAACTAATTTGTCGAACCTTTCACCATGCTGCACAGCACGGATATCAACATCCTTACTGATACCTACATAGACAGGTTTACCGTCTCTATATCCTAAATAAACATGGGTGTTATTCCCACCTTTTGCCTTTCTTTTAATCCAGTCAGCAAAAGACATGTTTCTCACTGACCGTTTAGGACTCCCATTTTTGCAAGCGGTTAAACCTATAGGATCCACCCACCCCAGCGCATTCGGCGCATACTGGTAAAGGTTTATCCCCCCCGCCAGCCCTATCGGGTCCTGCTGCGTAAACCGCCCGCAGTCCGGGTCGTAATACCGGAACAGATTGTAGTGCAGCCCTGTCTCACGGTCCAGGTATTGCCCCTGCATGCGCAGGTTCTGAGAATATCCTGATACCTGCGTCTCGCTTTCCCGCAGCAGCTTGCCCCAGGCGCTGTTCACCCCTTCCCAGCGCACCTGCCCTTCGATATCCGTCATCCGCTCCGGCGTGCCGTTGGTCTGGCAGTGGAACCAGAAGATCTCCGGCGCTTCCACGCCGTCAATACGCGCCAGCGGATCGTAGCTGTCCTGATCGCTGTAGACGTAGGTGAGCGGCACATCCCCGTGCACCTCCTGCAGCAGACGGAACCCTTCCCAGACAAACCGGGTTGTGACCGGCTTGCCGGTTGGCTGTCCGCCCAGCATCTGGCGTCGCGTTTTGCTGATGCGTCGCCCGAGCGGATCGTAGCGGAAGCTGACCTGCGTCTGCGGCTTGTTGCGGTCCCGCGGCTGGCTGATGACTTCCGTCAGACGATGCTCACCGTCGTAGCGGTAGTGCCAGCGGGTCTGGCCGTTATCTTTTTCCACGGTGCGGCCGTGGATGTCATAGCGCCAGCGAATGCCGTTCAGCTGCGTCAGGCGGTTGTGCGTGACCTTCTCAGCAGCCCCTTCCAGCGGGTTACCGGCAGCATCCCAGCGCCACTGCTCCTGTCCGGGCAGCGTGCCGTCCTGAACCAGCAGACGCCCGGCGCTGTCGTACTGCCAGCGGTACCAGCTGAACGGGTTATCGTCCCGCTCTTCACGCACCAGGTTGTTGCGGTAGTCGTAATCCCAGCGTCGGGACCAGCGGCGCGGCGACGGGCGCTGCGCATTGCCGGTAAAGACGTCCCGGCGATGCAGTCGGCCAAGACGATCGTATTCGCTGCGGGTGGTCAGCAGCCCCTGAGTGCGGCTGGTCTCCCGGTGGAGTTCGTCGCGGGTAAAGTCGGAGACCGACAGCTTATCGAGAGCAATGCTGAGCAGATGCCCGCTGCCGTAGTAAAACTGCTTGAGCTCGCGGCCATCGGGAAGCGTGATAGAGGTCCGGTTGCCCAGCGCGTCATACTCCCACGCCAGCTCGCCGTGCTCGCCCGCCTCGCGCGTCACGCGACCGAGCGCGTCATACTCAAAGGCCAGCTCCTGCTCTGCCGCGGTGGTCCACGCGTCGGCTGCAAGCGCAGGATGCAGCCCAATCCGGCTTAACAGCCCGGACGGCGTGTAGTGATAGCGTGTCTGCCCCTCCGGCGTGGTGCGGGCGACCAGCTGGCCGCTCGCGCTCCAGGCGAAGGCATGGGTGATGGCCTCAGGATGACCGGTGGCAAACGTGCGTGCTATCGTGCGTCCGCAGGCGTCATAGCGATACTGCGAGGCTACGCCATCGAGCCCCACCTCTTCCAGCAGCAGCGAGTCCGCGCCCCAGCGGAACTGATACGCTTCGCCGTTTTCGTTTTCCAGGGCAATCAGACGCCCGCGGCTGTCCCAGCGGCGACGGACCTCTTCACCCTGGGTATTACGCGTCGCGGTTAATCGCCCTGCCTCATCGTATCTGAACTCACTCTCTTTACCGTCGGCGCCCGCATGCTTCACCGGCAGGCCGCGTTCGTTCCATTTGAGCGATTCCGTCCAGCCTTCCGGGCGATCGAGCTGCACCGGACGCCCTGCGGCGTCGTAGCGATATCGCGTCTCTTCCCCGTCGGCGCCAGTCTCGGCCACCAGCCAGCCCAGCGGGTGATAGCGGTAGCGGGTAATACGCCCGGAACAGTCCGTCGAACGAACGATCTGCCCGGCCTCGTTGTACTCCTGGTAGCGGCTGTTTCCGGCGGCATCGACCTCTTCAACGACCTGGCCGAACTCGTCCCGGCGCAGCTGCGTGGTCTGCCCCATCGGGTCCACCACGCGCTTAAGCCCGTGATGTTCGTCGTACCAGAATCGGGTGGCGCTGCCGTCGGCTTCGATAATGGCCGCAGGAAGCGCGCGGTGCTCCAGCCAGGCGGTGGTGCGGGTATTGCCGTCGGCGTCGATCTCCTGAACCCGGTTGCCCATTTCGTCGTAGACGAAGGTAACGGCATTGCCGAGCGGATCGATGCGGCGCGTCAGAAGCTCGTTCTCGTCCCACTCGTAGCGCCAGTTTTCACCGCGCTCGTCAACGTAGCGGACAATCAGATTCTGCGCGTTCCAGTAGTGGCGGCGCGTCTGGCCGTCGTAGTGCTCAACGGTCGTCAGCCCGGCGGCTAAATCGTAGCTAAAGCGGCACCCGTCGCCGGTGCTGGTGCGGTTTTCCACCACGCGCCAGTGGTCGAATTTTTTCCAGCGGTATTCGCTCTCCAGACCGCCCGGCATCCGGTGCCAGACCATCAGCCCGTGCTCGTTATAGCGGTATTCACGCGTCACCACGCCGGAGGCATCCGTAGCGCTCGCCAGCTGGCCGCGCGCGTCGTAGCCCCACTGCATCAGCGGCCATGTCTGGCTGCCGTCAAAATGGCTGGCAGCGGTAACGCGCTGCGGGAAACGTTCATCGTCATAGCGCAGGGTGACGTCTATCGCCCGCGGCTCGTCGTGAAGGCCGACCAGCCTGCCGTGCTCGTCCCACTCCGTCAGCAGCGCGTTGCCGTATTCGTCGCTGAGGGAGGCCAGACGCAGGATAGATGGATTCGCCCGGGTCGGTTTATACAGACGCCACACCGCGCCGTCATCGTCGGCAATCGCCACGTCGCCGTTCTCATTGCGGCGGATGATAATGCCTTCGCTGATGCTGTAAAACGCGCGGTCGACCGGCGGCAGCTCGAAGCTCAGCTCGCGCCCAGTTTCGTCGAACCAGGTGGCGTTGTTGTCTTCCAGCGTGAGATAGCTGTCAAAGGTCGTTGCCCAGCCCAGACCGAACAGCCCTTCCCGGGTGGTCAGGCTGTTGTAGCTGCGCTGCCAGCGAAGCGGAAAGCGCCCCGGCAGCGAGAAGTCGAGCTCGTCGTCGTCATTCAGCACCTTCACGCCGGTGGCGGCGTGAACCGGGTGCGAGGAGCCAAACACCGCATTCACTGCCATATCGGCCAGCATCCCGCCGCCGGCCGCCGCCAGCGCGCAGGGCATGTTTTTCAGGATCTTACCCGGACGCCCGCGCAGCAGCGAGAGCGCAATCATCCCCAGCGCCAGACCCGGCGTTTTACCGCTTTTGATATCGCGGACCGTGAGCGTGTCCCCGCCGATGATCACGTTCGGGGAGACGTCGTCGGAAACGGTGCCTTCGCAGGTGGTGCGATCTTTGGCACGCACCGCGGGCTGCCCGTTGATAAAGACGCTTTTAGAGCCTTCCGCCAGATACTGCGGCCCGGAGTGCTTTTCGCACGCCACCTTGTCCTCTTCCAGCGGCGAGGTTCCCGCGGCGGCAGAGGCCACGCTCGGCTGCCACATTTCGCTGCCAAACTGTCCGGCGGCGGAAAGCAGCATACCCGCGTAATCGGCAAAGCTGCCCGGCGACTGCGGCTCAGGGGACGGTGTATCGGCGGGCGTAAGCGTGCCTGCCGCGCGCGCGGCGGGGATTGCGTTGGTGAGAACGTTACTGGAACCAGTAGTGATTTTACCCGCAGGCGACGGCGGGAAAAGCGCATTACCTAACCCCTCAGCGGCGTTGCTGATATCGTCGGTGATCCCCGCGACGTTCGCCAGCACGCCACCGATAATTCCGCTTAACAGACAGCTGGATCCAATTGCCGCCACGCCCGCTGCGGCCGCCCCTGCGCCCAGCAATGGCGCCGCGACGGTTGCAGCTGCGCCTACCGCCGCGCCGATCACCGCATAGGCGGCACCTTCCGCCACAATGCTGGTGATGTCAGCAAAAATGCTGGAGTGAATAATCTCGTCGCCCTTACGGGCCGCGTTGTTATCGCTCATGCCTTACACATTCCGGTTGTCGTTTAGCGTCAGACTCTGCTTAAGCGCGCTCCAGCGCACCTCGTCCTCTTCGGTGAATGCCCTGAGTGCCGAGAGGGTAAAAATCATCAATATCGGTTTACCCGGCGTCTGCACGGCCAGCTGTTTTTGCCACAGGCGCTGCCCGTTACGGTCAAAGGTGGTCTCAACTTCCAGCCCGTTAATTTTTCCGTCAGGCCCGGCTTTTACGTTCCGGAATTCGCTCTGGGCAATTTCGCCCATCTGCGGACGCAGCACATCCCACTGGCGATGGAACTCTTGTTCATAGTCGCTGCCATCGGGGATAACGCCGCGGCTGACCACCACGGACAGCCCGCTTTCGTCATCGCGAATAATGTTCATGCTGTTATCCTGCCAGGCAGCAGGAAAAAGGGAAAACGAACCTTCCTGGAGGGTGTATTTCATAAGTGAACTCGGGATGATTAATATTGTGAGAAACAAAAAGGGCAATCCATGCTGGCCCTCTGGCTGGCTGTTTTATTATTTACGCCATTGACCTGACTGTTCGACTAAAACATGGCCGCCTTTGCTGACAACCAATTTCGCGGGTGCATACGTCACGGTATAAACGATCTCGCCATTCTTGTACATTGAGCCGATTATTTTACCTGCGGAGTCGTGCAACGTTTTCCCTTTAAGGAGATCGTACTGTTATCACTTTTGCGCACGCCGAGATAAACCATCTGGTCACATTCGCTATCGAAATGGCCGCACCTGTTTATCAGAGAAATAGCGAACTTTTCGGTGTCCAGCTTTCTGGTTTCAGCGTTATGAACCGAAGCGGCTTTACGTAACGTATAACGCAGCGGAGCATAATAATTTCCATTTTGAGGAGGAGTAGCTAAACGCCATTCCATTTCACTCCCCTTTATTTCCAGAACAGCACGTCCGCCTGGGCCGCCAAACGATGAGTTGAATTTAATATTGGCACGATTGCCAGCGATCGTACCGGTAAGATTACGCTCATCATCTTCCGGGCAATCTATGCGGTTTCCTCTCTGGGAGATATAGCAATAAGACCCGGTGATACGGTTGCCTGATTCAGCTAACCGCAGGGTTAACGTCGAGTCGTCCCCGAATTCGCCAGCCCACTCCCCGTCAAACGCAAGTTCTGACTGGCTGTTCGTTGCAAAATGCATCGCATTGAATCTGGCGGCCCACTGCTGAATATCGGCATTTATAACCGGGCTATTATCAGATGACCGATATTGTATAACGTCCGATTCCGGAACCACCCAGGCCGCAAAGATTTTGCCGTCAGGATTGATGACCAGTGCTGACGCATTCTCCAGATAGAGATCTTTTAGCCAGCCTTCAACAAACAATCCGCCACCTGCGGTGGTATGCGGTTCACCGAAGACATCAAAGTTATCAATAAAGATCTGGTAATGATTTCCCAGCAACGTCCTGAGATTGTCTGTCACTTCGCTGTCGTTAACGATGCGGCTAACCGTTTCGAGCTTATTGTATTGCGATAATTCAAGCGCCGATGACGTTTCAACAACGCCAGCCAATAAAGCCGTGAACAATACGGCTGCCAGATATTTTTTGGTCATAAATCACTCTGAAGAACCATTTTCGTAATTCATGGTTATTTTCACAACCTTACTGTCTTTAACCTCAAAAGAGAGCAATTTCTTACCCAATTCATAGGAAATCCACTGTTCCCCGGAATCATTTTCAACCTGGCCATCGCCGTATGCATTGTTCAGTGCTCTGATTGTTGAACCCACATGAACTCCACGCGGCGTTAAAATATCTGAGGCAGTCAGCGTAATCTGGGAGACGATATAATCATCAACGCTTCGTTCAGCTTTATCCCAACAGAGATTGGAAGTGAATATTGCTAAACCAGCCTTTTGATGCTGGAAGAACTTATATTGGGTTCCGTCAAAAGGAACCTCACCGACAAAATGGCCTTCAAGCGGCACGTCAATTTTACGGGCAATATCAGGAGTCCATCTGTCGCCTAATGCGACAGGCTGGCCTTTGACCTTGACGGAAAGATCCTGTTTTGTCAGAACGGGCGGCATAGCTTCTGCCAAAACCGCATTGCTGCTCAGACAGGTAAACATCAGGGCAGAACAAAGAAATGTCGGAGTGTGTTTTTTCACATTAGTTGTCATTCAATGAATATTTATTGCGCTTCTCACCACTGGAAACATCGCCAGGACATGGAAGCAGCGTTTCTTATTCGGCGCTTATGACGACTGAACCCAGACAGTCAGGATTTTTCACGGTGAAACTGAAGCTCACCTTTTGTCCATTCATATCTTTTGGCGCTGTATAACTGGTCACTTCGTTCTCAGAGCGGCCTCGTGGATAATCAGTTAGCGTCAGCTGCGGATAATGCTTTTTAACGGTATCGAGAGTGATGCACTGGCCGGACGGTGAAAAATTCAGTAACGGTGCCATACCGTCACTTTCTTTACTTAAACGTAAATCAATTGCAGTAATGTTCGTTCCATCCGCCAGTTTGATATCGTCGGCATTGTAGAAATTGATATATTCATTTTGTTTCGTCAGCTTGAACGACAACGGAGCGTTGCTCAGACTGGTAACGGACAACGTTTTAAGTGATGCGCTCATTTGTGCAATGAACTGCCAAAGATCCTGTTTCTGCATGTTACCTCCTGCCATTCCCGTCGTTAATAAAGCCACAAGCACCGCACCCGTTTTTAGACTATGGATAATTTTTATCATACCAACCGCCATAATAATCTTCGTAATATTGCCCTGTGGTGGACGTTTGCTCGCCTTTGCCAAAGATACGGCCTATCTGCGTTCGCGCTTCACTTTCCTTTATAGTTCCACGTTCGAGGGAATCATAAATACGATTATATTGTGTCTGATTTGCCGGATTGCCCGCAATACCGATATCCCCACCCTTGTTGGCTATGATTTCGCGTTGGACCCGGATATTGTTCAACGTTGCAGCGCCTTCATCACTGAGTGTGCTGTTGAGATAGGCGTCGCGCGAAGAAAAATCAATGTTGGGTTCATATAAAGCGTGACCACTTTCATGTGACAGAGACTGAACAACCGCATTCGGATTACCGAGCTCGTTTTTATCAACGGTAATAACTCGCTTTTGACGATTGGCAAACGTCCCCTTACCTGCCTCACCTTCTTCAAATGTCCAGCCTCGTTTCTTTAACGTAGCTATGTCATTTTTCATGGTCGGTGATTTATCGACAAGACTATCTACATCCTTGCCATATCCGCTTGAAGGAGCATTGGAGGCTGGAGGCGTAGCGTTTTTAGAGGCTTCGGCAGGTGCGCTGGCAGCCACACCAGCCTTACTCTCCTTTCCCGGCGCAAATTTCTCCTGCACCGCCGCATCAATATCCCCTTTATGCCCCGATCCTGGTGCCGTTGTGCCCGGCTTGGTGCCAGAGGTATTCAGATGCAGCTTACCGCCCGTGGTGATATACCCATCCCCTTCCACGAAGAAGTTAAACTCTTTGCCGATCAGGTTAATCTTGCCGTTGGCATTCAGCTCAATGGCGCTTTCACCTGAGACCAGCCGCAGCTTCGTCCCGGAAGCAATCACATACTGCTCCACCGCCGCATCCAGCTTGCCTTTCCCCGTCAGGATCTCGGTTCCGCCTTTCACGGCCTGGGTTTGGTTCGCTTCCACGCGGTGCAGCTCGTTTTTCTTCACGTAATGGCTGCGCGCCCCGCCGACGCTGTGCGTTTCATCGTTCTTAACGCTAGTGTCCATGTTGCGCTCGGCCTGGATCCACACCTGCTCTGCGCCCGCTTTATCCTCAAACCGCAGGGCGTTGGCATTGTCGACGGAACCGTCTTTCGTGCGGCTCATAAAGCCCATCTGCGTCGCCGCGGCAGGCAGCGCCCACGGCGGCATGCTCGCGTCGTTGTACACGCGTCCGGTAATAATCGGACGATCCGGATCGCCGTTGATAAAGTCCACCACCACCTCGTCGCCGACGCGCGGGATCTGCACCCCGCCGTAGCCCTGGCCCGCCCACGCGCTCGACACGCGCACCCAGCAGGAGCTGGTGTCATCGCCCTTCGCCAGGCGGTCCCAGTGGAACTTCACCTTCACGCGGCCGTATTTGTCCGTCCAGATACTCTCGCCCTTCGGCCCCACGACTTTCGCGGTCTGCGGGCCGTAGGTGCGCGGCCACGCCGTGTTCTGCGCCGGACGGTAGACCACCGCCGACGGGATGACCGTAAAATCGGTGCGGTGAATGGTTTCACCCTCGCCGCTCGCGTAGCGGTTCTCTTCGAAGTGGTAACCCGCCGCCGTCACCAGATACTCGCCGTTGTCGCTGAAGAACGGCGCGTTGGTTAAGGTGAAGGTGTGCCCGGGCGCAATCCCCGCCGCCGTGGCGGTGGCCTGAATCTGCTGATGCTCCACCTGCCAGCGTTCCTGACGAATACGGGCATAAAACTCCCCGTGGCCTTTGTCCACAAAGCGACCCGGCCAGTCGTACACGTCGATGCTGCCCGGCTTCGGCGACGCCGGGTTCTGCTGGGCCTGGAACAGCCACGCGTTCGGCTTGCGGAAGTCATAGTCGTCGAGGCTGTAAATCCCCGGCGTCACGCTATCCTCCAGCGCCCACTGGCTGATGCCCTCTTCGTCCGTACTGCCGCCGGACGGCGTCTGGTGGTAAGGAATGACCTCATAGCCGCTGAACGGCTGATGCTGCGTGGCGGCGTCGGTGAGCACCAGGGTGTGTTTGTCCGCCTCGTGGCTGAAGTGATAGGCAATCCCCTCCAGCTCCATCAGGCGGCTGATGAAGTCCAGGCTCGACTCCTGATACTGCACGCAGTAGTCCCACACCCGGTAGCTGCCGGTGAGCTTATCCTCAACGTTGACCTGATGCTCGCCAAGCAGGGTTTTGACAATCTGCGGCACCGTCTGCCCCTGGAAGATACGCAGGTTACGGTCGCGCTTCATCGGCCACAGGTCCGGCTCAACCGTCAGCTGGTACACCGCATAGCGGGTGCCCGTCAGTTCGACGGCGCTGACCGCCACGCGGGTAATCTTGCCGTTAACATAGCGGGACGTCAGCAGGTTCTGCGTCGGGATGGTCACCGTGACCGCCTGGCCCAGCAGCTTGCTGCGATCGATGCGCGCGTCCGTGCCGAGCACGGTCAGCGTCAGCGCGAACGACTCGGACATCGCCTCGCGGCCCGTCAGTTTCCAGAACAGAAGCCCCTCCACCGGGAGCTGAACGGTAATTCGGTTGAGCATAATCTTTATTCCATCTAGCTTATGCGATTCAGAAAAGAGGTTCGCATCTGTGACTGAGCGTAATTCTAAGGGTTCACCAGCCAGGTGCCCGGCTTGGTGATATCCAGCGTCTGGCCACGCGTTCTTCCGTTGCCCTGGAGTTCAATCTTCACCTCACCGGCCGGCAGCTTGAGCGATGCATAGCCGTTGGTCGCCGGACGCAGCGCTTTTGGCTCGCCGTTCACTTTCAGCATTTCGCCGTCGAGGATGCGGATATAGACCAGCGCAACCGGGCTCTCCACAGGCGGCGGAGTCTGCTGGGCCGTCGCCTGCTCGTTAACCTTCGCCGTTTCCGGCTTCACGTCCGGCGCGTTTGCGGCGGTCTCAGTCGGACGCGTCTCTGCCGGTGCCTGTGCAGCCTGCTCGGGAGCATCGTTACCGCCGCTGAACAGCATCGCCCCGGCGACAATACCCACCAGCACGCCTGCGGCAACCATGCCAGGGATCTTGTAGCGGCGCCAGTCGAGCAGCGAAGCCGGTTTTTCGTCTTCGACCGGAACCAGCATCGTGCCGGGCTTTTTCGCCGTCAGCACGTCGTTGATCCCGGCGACCGGCATCTCTATCAGCGCGGCGAACTCGTCGATGGACTGCGGACGGTCCTCCATGTGCAGCGCCAGCGCGCGGTCGATGGCCTGCAGCAGCGGAATGGAATAGCCCTGCGGCATGATCTCCACCAGCGGTTTGCAGGTATCCTGAATCGAGCGCACCACGCTGACCGGCGGCGGAGAACCCACAATCAGGGTACGCAGCACCGCGCCGAGGGCGTAAATATCCGTCCACGGGCCCTGCTCGCTTTCGTTGTCGTCGGTGTACTGCTCGATCGGCGCAAAGCCCGGGCGCAGCATGGTTTCCGTTTCGTCGGAGAGGTTACCGATGGTGCGGCGCGCGGAGCCGAAATCAAGCAGCACCGGCAGGCCGTTATCCTGGATCTGAATGTTATCCAGCGAGATGTCGCGGTGCAGATAGCCTTCGTTGTGGATGGTCTTGATCGCACCGAACAGCATCGGCAGCGTGCGGCGGATCCAGGCCTCGTTGATCAGCTCCGGCTTTTCCTCGCGCAGGCGCGAAAGCGTGGTCCCGCTGTAAAACAGCGTCCCCATGTAGGCCGTATCGTTTTGCACCCAGAAACGCAGGACGTGCAGCAGGTTCGGGTGGTTAAAGCGCGCCAGCAGACGCGCCTCCTGAATAAAGCTGTTCAGGCCTGCGGAAAACGCTTTGCCAAAACGCTCGCTGCGCAGCACAAGGGTCATGTCGTCGCCGCGCACGGCGAGCGAGGAAGGCATAAATTCTTTGATAGCGATAGTGCGTTCGAGCTGGTGATCCCACGCGCGATAGACGATGCCAAAACCGCCGCCGCCGATCACCTCTTTAATTTCAAACTCGTTGAAGCGGTACCCGACCGGGAGCGCGTTTGGGACAGTCCGATTGTTATCATTATCCGTCATCTTTTACAGTTCTCTTGATGATTATTACGCGGCAAACTGACAGTGAAACTCGCCCTGCTCGCAGGTGACGTGCAGACGTCGGTACTGCTCGTCGCTGCGGCTGGCGGTAAGTAAGATCTGGCTCATCTGAGGCAGCAAGGTGTTGGTCAGAATAGCATCCACCATGCGGCCACCGGACTCCACCTCGGTACAGCGCTGAACAATCTGTTCCACTACGCTGTCGTCAAACTCAGAAATAATGCTGTGATTCTCTTCCAGACGACGCTGAATGCGCTTGAGCTGCAGGCGAACAATCTGCCCCAGCATCTCGTCGCTGAGCGGGTAGTACGGCACCACCAGCAGGCGGCCCAGCAGCGCCGGTGGGAAGACCTCCAGCAGCGGCTGGCGCAGGGCGCCGCTTAACGCATCAGGCTCCGGCATCAGCTCCGGATCGGCGCACATGGCGCTAATCAGGTCGGTGCCGACGTTGGAGGTCAGAATAATGATGGTGTTACGGAAATCGATGTGGCGCCCCTCGCCGTCTTCCATCCAGCCTTTATCAAAGACCTGGAAGAAGATCTCGTGGACGTCCGGGTGCGCTTTTTCAATTTCGTCCAGCAGCACCACGCTGTACGGACGGCGGCGCACGGCCTCGGTTAACACGCCGCCTTCACCATACCCTACGTACCCCGGAGGCGCACCTTTTAAGGTGGAAACGGTGTGCGCTTCCTGGAACTCACTCATGTTGATGGTGATAACGTTCTGCTCGCCGCCGTAGAGGGATTCCGCGAGCGCCAGCGCGGTTTCGGTTTTACCGACCCCGGACGGGCCGCACAGCATAAAGACGCCCACCGGTTTGTTGGGATCGTCCAGTTTCGCCCGCGAGGTTTTCACGCGGCGGGCAATGAGATCCAGACCGTGACGCTGGCCGATAACGCGCTGGTTAAGCGTGTCGGCGAGGTTGAGCACCGCGTCGATCTCGTTTTTCACCATCCGGCCCAGCGGGATCCCGGTCCAGTCAGAGACCACCGCGGCAACCACGTTTTCATCCACCGCCGCAAACAGCAGCGGCTCATCGCCCTGCAGGGCGTTCAGCGCCTGCTGCTGTTCCGCCAGCTGGCCGCGCAGCTCGGCGCTATCGTCATCGCCCGCCGCGAACAGCGCTGCGCGCAGGCGGATAATCTCCTGCACCAGGCTGCGCTCTTCTTCCCAGCGCTGGGCCAGGGCTTCGCGTTTTGTCTCATACGCGTCGCGTTCGGCGAGTAAAGCGGTTACGCGATCGGCGTCACCGGCTCCCACGCGCGCTTCGCGTTCAGCAATCTCAATTTCCACGTCCAGCGCGGCAAGGTGGCGCAGGCAGTCTTCCAGCTGCGCAGGCGGCGCGCTCTGGCTGACCGCAACGCGGGCGCAGGCGGTGTCGAGCAGCGCAACGGCTTTATCCGGCAGCTGACGCGCCGGGATGTAACGATGCGACAGCTTCACCGCCGCGCTGACCGCTTCGTCGAGCAGCAGCACCTGGTGGTGCGTCTCCAGCGGCGACACGGTGCTGCGCAGCATCAGAATGGCTTTCGCTTCGTCCGGCTCGTGGACCTGCACCGTCTGGAAACGACGGGTCAGCGCCGGGTCTTTCTCGATGTATTTTTTGTATTCCGCCCAGGTGGTGGCGCCGATGGTGCGCAGCTGACCTCGCGCCAGCGCGGGTTTCAGCAGGTTCGCCGCATCGCCGGTCCCCTGCTGGCCGCCAGCGCCAATCAGGGTGTGGATCTCATCGATAAACAGAATGATTGGCGTGGCGCTGGACTGGACTTCGTTAATGAGCGCCTGCAGACGAGCTTCAAACTCGCCTTTCATGCCTGCGCCTGCCTGCAGCATGCCGATATCCAGCAGCCACAGCTGAATATTTTGCAGCGGCTCCGGGACGTCGCCGTCGGCGATACGCAGCGCCAGCCCTTCCACCACCGCCGTTTTCCCGACCCCGGCTTCCCCGGTCAGCAGCGGGTTGTTCTGGCGGCGACGCATCAGGATATCCACCATCTGGCGGATCTCCTCGTCGCGCCCGACAACCGGGTCAATCTTCCCTTCGCGGGCGCGGGCAGTCAGGTCCTGGCCGTACTGGGCCAGCGTCCCCTGCGCCGCCGGTACCGTACCCGCCGGTGCGTCTGCGGCGGCAGCGGCCTGCTGCGTCTCCTTGCTGTTGGCGCAAATCGCGTCGAACTGCTCAATCAGCACCTCGACGTTAAGGCGGGTGAACTGCGACGAGATGCTTTTCAGCACGTTGGCCAGGTTCCAGGTTTTCAGCATGCCGATCAGCAAATGGCCGCCGCGAATACGGCTGACGCCAAACTTCAGCGATCCAAACACCCAGGCGCGCTCCACGGCGCTGTCGATATGCTCGGAGAGATCGGAAACGGAACTGGCCCCGCGCGGAAGGACATCCAGCGCGGCCACGATATCGCGGGTCAGCTGCTGTTCATCGAGGGCAAAGTGGCGGATGACCTGCTGCAGATCGCCATCCTGCTGCTGCATCAGCTGATGCAGCCAGTGCACCAGCTCAACGTACGGGTTGCCGCGCAGCTTGCAGAACGCAGTGGCGCTTTCCAGAGAGGTAAATAACAGCGTATCCAGTTTGCCGAAAAGCACGGCACGGCTAATTTCTGACATGTTAGTTTCCATTAACAATGATTCGGTATACGGAAGGATTACCGCTCTGCGCGATACACCAGATCGCCACGCGGGACAGGCTGCGGCTGAAGGCCCAGCCAGGTGTTATAGCCTAATCGCCCATTGCTGCCGAGCGTGGTGCCCTGCACCGCGTCTTCACGCAGGATCACCCGCGTTTCCCATTCTAACTCCACCCCGGCGTACTGACGCACCCAGTCGCGCAGCTCGGTGACCCACGCTTCACCCGGCAGAAAACGGTTGTACTCCTCCGCGCTCAGCGGGCCAATTTCGATGCGAAACTTGTGCTGCACGTCGCGGACGGCAACGCCGAGAAAGGCGGATTCACCCATCCGCGGCATGCGGCGTCCTGCTCCCAGCTGCGCCTGCTCGCGCGTGGAAAGCGGCATCCACTGCGGCACGTTGCTGATCAGTTTGACCGGGGCTTTAAAATAGCTGCGCAGGATCTTCTCCAGCCCCTCCGGATCCCGCCCGTGACGGGTCAGGTGCCCGGCGTGGGTAAAGCGGGCATGCGAGCTCAGGCTGCCTTTGTTCATCTGTCCCGGCTGGCCCATGCCAATCAGCGACGCCAGGTAGCCCTCAAAGCGCCTGTTATCAGCGCGATCGAGGGAGACGGTGGGTTGCGCATCCGCCCAGGCGCGGTAAAACAGCAGCGCCAGGCGATGATGGAACAGGTCGGCAAACGCGCTGAGGCTGGTGTCCTGATGATGATAAATTCGCTCGCGGGCGTATTCGGTCATATGGACCGGCAGCGGGCCGTTCGGGCCAAACAGGCCGAAGCTGAGGATAGACACCTCGTGCAGCCCGCTCTCCTCCCGCTGGCGGACCTGAGCCAGGGTCGACGGTGCAAAACTCATCGACGGCTGCTGGCCGATGCGCAGCGGCTCAAATTTCGGCAGCGGCGCGCGTCCCAGCGGGTAGCGCTCGCCGCCCTGGGCATCAATGCGCCTTAGCAGCTGAAACAGATCGTAGCGCCAGGGCGTCTCGCGAACCCCTTGCCAGAACGCGTCCGGCAGACGGGTCAGGCGATGCACGCGCAGCGGTGCAGTGGCAGCGTCACTCATATCAGCGCCCTTTTACCCATGCGCGGCGCCCAGTAGCCAATCTCGCCGCGCTGCTGGCTTTTCAGGGCGAACTCCGTAAAGCTGTTGATGGACACCAGGCGGGCAAAGAGGCGTTCCATCACGCTGCCAAAAAGCCACGGACTGGCGCCGGAAAAGGCACGCTCATCGACCGTCAGGGTGATGCCGATCCCGCGGGCGAAAACGACCGGGCCGGGTTCAGGCACGCGGCGATGAACCGGCTCCAGCACGCAGTGGCGTACCCCCTCCACCTGGCGCGCAACGGGCGTTTCTGCCAGGTTGGCGTACAGCCCTAACAGCTGGCGCAGCGCGGCCGCGCCGTCTTCGTTTTCGCTGTCCATCAGGCTGAGGTAGTTCATCTGCAGCTGGCTGATGAGCCGCCAGGTGCTGAACCCTTCCGCCAGCGCCGGACGCGGCGGCGTCGGGCCTTTACGCAGGGTGAGGGATTTCACCGGCATGGAGTCGGCCATAATGAACTGCCCGAGCTCCTGCTGCAGCATCAGCGGCAGGTCGCGGCTGGTGCAGAGCACCTCGGCAGAGATATAGCGCAGGTTTTCCTGCCACGGGGCGTGCTGTTCATCCACCAGCGAAACAAACACCTCTGAACCGATGTAACCGGTGCGGGTACCGTAGCGCAGGGCGTGCTCGGACAGCACGCGCTGTTCGCGGCGCAGGGAAAAATAGGCCCCGTAGTTGCCCGCATCGCCGCTCCAGGTGCTCCAGAATGGACGAAACGTCTGGTCATCGCGCTGGCCGTCCGCGCTGCCATAGATTTTTTTGACCGCGTAAATTTCATAATCCAGCGGACGGATATTATCGACCACCAGATGGTATTCATGCTGGCCTTCATTCAGCTTCTGACGCGCCGCGACCTTGGGAAACAGGTTGATGACCGGGGTACAGTGCAGCGCCAGATGGCTGGCATCAACCACGCGCTCCAGCTGTTCATCCGACTTATCCAGCAGAATGAAGATGTCGAAGGCTTTTTCGCCTTCACAGCGCTCGATAAGCGTGCCCAGACCGCTCAGGCTAATGAAGCGGAAGCGGGCCGGAAACGCGAAATACTCCTGCAGCAGGCGGTAGCCGTCAAAGTTGCGCAGATCGTCCGGAAGCAGGGCCTGGTCAGGCTCAAAGCCTTCCTGGCGCAGCGCGTCCGACGCCAGCAGCTGTCGCTGCGGCTGCGGGCTGACCGTCTGGCAGACGATCCCGGCGTGATGCTCCATCACCAGCTCCAGCAGCTTCAGCGCTTCAATATCCGGACCGCCGAGGAAAAATTCCAGACGGTCGAAATCCAGGTGCCCGAGGTTTTGCGGGCCGTCGCAGGCGATGCGGATCCGTAAGGCGCTGCCGATCCCCCGCTGGCTCAGCCCCAGCTGCGCGAGCGGCAGATCGGCGGGCACGCCGCCCAGCTCGACCTTGTCGATTTTCAGCGGCAGCAGGTTGACCTCGTGCGCCGTGGTATAGCTGCAGGTCACGCCGGTTTTTTTTAGCGCCAGGCTGTCCATCATGGTACCGCGCGGCACAATGAAGCCCTTGCTCAGGTCGCCCCGGCTGCTGTCGGGCTCAATCTCCGCAATCGCCATCGACGGCGTGGGCGCGAGATAGTTAGGCGCAATCATCTCCAGCAGACGCTGGGAGAAGCGCGGAAACTCAGCGTCCATTTTCATCTGCACGCGGGAGGTCAGGAAGGCGAAGCCCTCCATCAGACGTTCGGTATACGGGTCCGCCACTTCGATGCCGCGCATGCCCAGCCGTCCGGCGACTTTTGGGTAGCGTTCGGCAAACTCGGCCCCCATTTCGCGCAGGTAGGCCAGCTCGCGGTTGTAATATTCGAGCAGTTTACTTTCCATGATTACCCCGCATCTTTCAGTTCAAAATGGCCGTTTTCCAGATCGACATCGGTACGAAACAGAAACTCCAGCGGGTACGGCACACACCACAAACGCCCTTTGATCTCGATGGAGAGCACGTTGTGCAGATCCAGCGAGGAGGTATCCGACACGCAGCGGACCTGCAGCCCCTGCGGCAAGATGCGCGGTTCAAAATTGATGATGGCCTCGGTGAGCTTGCGCTGAATGTCGTGCCATTCGATATCCGACATTCTTTTCCCGGCCAGCGGCGCGACGCCGAAGTTGACCACCGATCGCTTCACGTGCGGCAAGGCGCTCAAATCGCCGGAGGCATCGTGGTTGATGGTGTTAAACAGCCACTGCAGATCGCGCAGGACGTTGCGGCGCAGGGCGGCGTGGGTGATCAGATTGCTGTTGGCCGACTCGCGCTTTTTTTCCGGCTCATTATCGGTGAGACGATCCAGCAGCGAGGGCTGCATTTTGTCGCGCGCCCCCACCTTCTCCTGCTTGCTGCGGGCTTGCCAGCCGCTGCGCAGCAGATCGCCTTCGCCAGCGGGATTACTCATCGGCTCCATCCGTCGCAAACGTCACGAGGCTTAATGACAGCAGCGGGTATTCGCTTTGCTCGCTCAGCCAGGCCTTCTGGCCCCTGCCTTCGTAAAGAGTGCCGTCTTCGTCGAGCGGCTGCCATTCGGTGGTGCGGCCCAGCCTGACCGCATCGGTGGCATCGGCAGCAAACGGGTAACGCGCCGGGATCTGACACACCTGCTCCGTACCGTCGGTCAGGCGCACCAGCGCGTGACGCCAGACCAGATCGGTTACGCTGGCGGGCGCCTGGAAACGGATCTCCGCGATGGCGCTGAACGGCAGCCAGAAATAACGGCCGTTCACGATGGTTTCGCAGACCGGGCCGAGACGGGCATCACCGTCCATCAGCCAGTCAAACGCCTGCGTCTCCTCGTTTTCGAGGATAATCTGGCCGGCGGTGGCCTCAGCCCGATCGAGGGCGTCCAGACGCAGCGCCCGGGCGCGCTCGCCCTCCTCGCTCAGCGCCGCGGCCAGGGTCGTCAGCCACGGCCACTGGGTTTCAGGCATAGCCGGACGCGCCTGTCCCGCCATCACCTGCGCGCGCTGCAGCTCGCCCTGAATGGATTGCTCCAGCAGCGTGACGGTGGGCTTCGCCTGAGGCTTCAGCGCCAGCCAGCTTTTCAGCTGGGTCAGCGCGCGCGTCCAGTTGCCGCTGAGGGTTAAAAACTGCACGAACGCGGCGCGGAGGTCGGCATCCGCCGGACGGGCTTTGATTTCAGCTTCAAGGCGCGCCAGCGCGTCGCTGAGCGACTCGCCCGCCAGGTGTTGATAGAGCGTATTCATAGCCACTCCTTAATTCGCCGCGCGCCATGCGCCGACGGCCGGATCGCGCAGCTGAGGACGCAGGGTGTCAATCAGGACGATATTCAGCGGCGTGCCGGGTGCGACCCAGGCGCTCCAGGTTTTTTTCACCGCCGCAATACGCGCCTGCAGTTTTGCATCGTCGCTGGCGATTTCACGGGAAATCTCCACCGCTACGGTGCCGTTGCTTTTCCAGCTGTTCAGGGCGCTATCGTAAGGCAGGATCATCCAGCTCTGGTCGCTGTTTGAGGTGCTGAATACCATGCGCTCTTTGTTGACGGAGGTGATCAGCGCGTTTTCAGGATCGGCGCTTTGATTCAGACCCGTCACCGGGAAGCCGTGGATGTAGGTCACCGCCATCTCTTTCTGTCCGCCGTTGCGGGACTGTGAAACCACGGTGTGTCCACTCAGCCAGCTGCCGTTACCGCAGCGGGTGGTGTCAGAATCCGGAATAAAGAGCGCCGGAGCGGAAGCGCCCCCTTCCCAGAAGGTGCGCAGGTGGCAGCCGTCCTGCAGGGTGAATTCCTGCCACGGCGTACGGTCAGCCGCGACGGTGCGGGAAGCCACGTTCTGGTCCGGCGGCAGCAGCGCGCCGCTGGTTGGGGTTGCGGTGACGGTCGCAGCAGGCGCGGCCTGGTCCTGTTTCACCACCAGCGCCCAGTCCTGCGCTTTGCCTGCCGTACCCTGCGCCAGCGTGGTACCCGCCGGATCGTTGAGCGTCCAGCTAAGCTTATTCACTTTGCTGCACTGGTGTTCCAGCAGGGAGCCAAGGCGCGGCACAAAGTTCTCCAGCACGGAGACGTCTTTCTTGCCGTTCGCCACAATGCGCAGCGCCACCTCAGGCTTACACCAGCTCTGCGGCGTGTTGTCTTTAATGTTGTCGATCCAGATATCCAGCTTCTGCGCAGGCGACTGCACGATGCGGAAATTCTCAGCCTGCGCGGTGGAGGTGACCGCCAGAAGTGCCAAACCCGATAGCCAAAGTTTCATATCGTTCCTTGTGTGTCTAATCAGTTCCGCAGGGAAGAAATTGTGCTGCGTCAGAGAGGGTGTGCAGCAAAGTGGTGTCCTGAGGGTTGCCCATCCATACCGCCAGGGCAGTATAGTTATCCTGAGCATTCCCCTCCTGTTCGCCATTCTTTTGAATGATTTGGTTCATTAAGGTCAGCCACTCCTGCGGCGTATTGACCATATGCAGCGACTGCTTCATTTGCTCTTCGCTAACGCCGTGCCAGAACCCGTCGGTGCAGAGTAAGAATGCATCGCCGTCTTCAACCTGCACCACGTCGCTGTAGCTCGCTTCCGGCCCGCCGTTTTCAATTCCCAGCGCCAGATAGAGCAGGTTGCTGTTCAGGTTGTCGGTCTGGTGCCCGGCGTCTTTCATCTGCTGCACCAGGCTGTGGTCGGTGGTCACATGCCACAGCCATCCCCGGCGAAACAGGTACAGGCGGCTGTCTCCGGCGTGCGCCCAGTAGGCCAGGCCGTAATCACGGTCAATGAACAGGCTGACCAGCGTCGTGCCCATCCGGCGATAGTCCTGAACGGCCTGCTGTTCGCTGAGGATGGTGCGGTTAGCCGTCTGCACGTAGTCGCGGATATGCTGCGCATTAAGATGTTTGTCGCCATCGAAGCGGGAGATAATGCTGTTGCGGGCCAGCTCTGCAGCCACCTCACCGCCCGGCAGGCCCGCGATGCCGTCGCAGACGACAAAGCAGGCTGAACGTTCCCCTATGGTTTCTCCCGTCTGATCCTGGTTGCTGGCGCGCGTCCCCTGGCGGGAGAGAGAAGCCGTTGCGATATTCATTTGTCTTCCGATCCGCTCTGTGAGTCTTTGTACTGATTCACCTCCATGTCGTACGCATGAAGGAAAGCCTCGCCGAACAGGGTGTGGAAGTCATCCTCAATCTCGCCAGCCGTCTCGCCATAGCTGCGAACAAAATAGTCCCACAGGGCGGCTTTGCGGCTGCCCGGCAGCGCCAGACGCGAGGTCATCCCGTTCTGCTTCGCCTGCTCTTCCAGCTGTTCCGGGTTAAAGGACTGCAGCATCGCGGCAATGATGGCGCGGATACCGGAGATCATGCCCAGCTGGTGCGCCTGCAGGTCGATCAGCGCGTCGCGCACGGATTTGGTCGGCGGCATAAAGCCCGGCATCGGGGTGCCGAACATCTGGATCAGCACGGTTTTGCCGGTCGGCAACAGCTTGAACGGGTTGTTGGCATCGTCCAGCACCATGGTCATATCGGCCTTCACGCCACGCTTGAGGATGGAGCGCGAGGAGAGCAGCGCCACGGTTCCCTGAGAGAACATGCCGAGGATCTGCCCGAGCTGACGCATATTTTCACGATCAAACTGCGGGACGGGCTGCATTTCGCTCAGGCCCATGCCTTCCAGCAGCGCCTCCAGCAGCTCGCCCTGCAGCACTTCGCCCTTCTCACCGCTGTTTGCCGTGGCGGTTGGGGCGGCAGCGTTATTGACCGGGTCAATGCGCAGACGGCCCTTCGGTGCCTGAGCGCTGCTGCGCGCCACGGCCTGCGGCGTTGGCATGGTGAAGCCCGCGTAATCCGGCCGCGCGGGCTCTTCTTCAGCACGCGGTTCTTCCTGCGGCTCAGGGGCGAATAGCGGAGAATCGGCCAGCACGTCCTCTTCCTGCTCGGGTTCCGGCACTGGCGCAGGCTTTTCGGCAATAATGTCATCCGGATGGGTCAATGGCGCGCCGCCCATCAGTCCGAGCGGGTCGTCATTACGCGCGGCTGGCGCGCTGGCCTTACCGCCAAACAGGGCCAGCGGATCGAGCTCATCCGTCGCCTCGTCTTCTGGCTTCACGGGGCTATTCTCGCCCGGCGGCACCAGCGTTGACGGGGTGACGTCGTCAAAAATACTCTCTTTTTTGAACAACGCTTCGTCGCTGAACAGCGTGTCCGGGTCGACATTCTTACGCTCGAGCTTTGGATCGCTGTCGTTAAACATCGCCAGCGGATCTTCCGCGTTACGCTCCGGGGCCGCAGGCTGGGAGAACGGATCGTGCGATGCAGCAGGCTGCGGTTTTGTACGGTTGCTGGAGATGCTGTCGGAGATGGAGAACTCCTGCATCAGGCTATCCCAGATCTCCGTTGGCACGGCGGTTGGCTCGGCCTTCCCACGCGGTGCGGCGCTCGCCGGCTTCGGTTGCGCAGCGGGCGCGGACGCGGCTGCCGGACGCGCCTGCTGATGCATACTGGCCGCCATACGGCTCACGGGCTGCGTATCGTGGATCAGTTCGGTCACTTCGATACGGTAGTCATCAATACCGAGAATGTCGCCATCCTGGAGCTCAACCTGACGCCCTCGCTCCAGCGGAATGTCATTTAATACCACGCGGGTGACGCTGCCACGGTTGGTCACGCGGCATTCGCCCTGGGCGTCAACGTGAACAATGGCCTGCAGACGAGAGATGGTGCGGTCATTATCCGGCAACACCAGATTGTTATCCGTACCGCGCCCAATGGTGCCGCCCGGGGCGTAAAAATCACAGCTGCTTTGCGGCGGCTGATGACCGGGTTTCGTAGAAATAATCGTGAATCGCATGGCGTATTCCTGCTGGTATGATTAGCGCTCAAACGCTGCCGCTCTCGGGGCGAGAACGGCGGCGTTTGAGAAATTGAATATCAAAAACTATTTAATGAAGGTGATAAAATATAATCCAACAATGAGCCATAGAGTGAATATTAACGCCTGTAACTTATAACGGCGATGTAATTTTAGCATCCAACCAATTCTTTCTTCAGGTAACGACTGTACATATTTATAAGCATCTTCCTGAACAAGCCTTTCACGCGTGAATTTCATTTCAACGCCTTTATAAAGGCGAACAAACCAGATTATTTTTTGATAATTGGCCAGCGAACCAAAAAAAGAAGCATAGTTGGTTACAAGATCCAGATCATATCCCTTGCGCCGATAGTCTGAAAGTAACCGATTATAATCAGCCTCGTGTTTTTTGAAATAACGAGAACTGAACAAATCCATCATTACAACAACCATTAACAAAACCACAACAAAAAACAAAAACAAGTCATCCATATTTACCTTAACTAGCACCAGGCAGATAACATTACATATATCCGGAGCGTCAGCGCGAGCACTAGCCCAAAAAAATATTTAAATCTTCAATGTATAATTAAATTTCATTAACGCCCGCAAGTATTAAAAGCAGTACAAACAAAGCCGTGGCAACTTTAACTTTTCTGTTATATGAATTAATCCAGGATAATTCGAAGCCAGATAAAACATTGTTGCAAGATTGAGGCTCAAGCCAACGTGATTCCGTCAACTTTATACGCTTGCCCTTCACAAGCCTTGATAAAATTGTAGTGCGAAAACCAAACCCCCAAAAACCAAGATTTTTCCAAGTTTGATAATCCTCTTCCTTGAGAAAATTCTTTTGAATTAGCAACTCATAGATTTTATCAACCTGACCGGAATGTTTCCGGTAATCAACATAGAACGTTAGCATAAGGATTATAAAAATGGCAAAAACACAGATAATAAAAGCAGAGTACATGTTATCAATAATCACGCTATTCTCCGCTAAATATTAAATTATCATTTGTTCTCCTACAAATCCTCACGTGAATTACCAAACAGTTGTCTTGCCTTGAAATCCAGCGTACCCGGTTGCTGTACCACACAGTAACCCGGAGCAACGTTTGACTGATTTGCCATGGAAAACTCCTTATGTCTAACGCATAAATAAAGGGTGAAATGCTATTTTAGGGCATTCAGCGGACGAATCGCATCGCTATTGGCGATTAAGCTGCACTTCAAAACCTGATAATGCCCCGGCTGAGTGCCACCCACTTTCTCTTTCAGTAGAGAAGCAATCACCTTGTCTGCTTTTTCAAAATTTTCAGCAGGCAAATTGCTAGCTTCGAGCCATGCGGCGGCACTAGCCTCGGCATCAGCTTTCAGGGCTTTGCTGTCCGCAATCTTACCGATACACCGGTTTTGCACCCAGTTTTCAAAGATTTGTTGCTGAGAAAAAGCGCTGATATCAGGCAGCGTTTGGGCATAAACAGCAGAGGCATTTAAAGCCAACGCGAGCAGCAGTAAACGTTTCATTTCATGCTCCAGAACGTTGCGTTGGTAGGTGCCCGGTAAACAGTAGTCATCAATGCCGATAATATCGGCATCCGCCCGGGCGTGAGCCGCGGCGTTTGGGGTTAACTCATTCTATTCGGTCTGCGTAAGCTTAAACTGGCCTGAAGGACCTTCTTGTAAGGTGAAACGGGCAGCATAGCGAATAGAATCGTTTTTCCCTGACACTTTCAGAGCAACATCATATTCTCCGGCTTGCCACGCAATCCCCTTCCACTGGTGACACTGTTGGGTCGTTAACGTCACCTCAGGGCTAAACGTTGACGGCGGCGATACCGCTTTCCATTCATTTCCCGCGCGTTTCATTATGGTGGGCGAATGGCTGGTGACAGGCGCGTCTAACCCGGAGTTAGCGGGAATAGCAAAGCAGGGTTCGTTGTCCTTTAGCGTAACCGAAAGCGACTTATATTGTGCAGGATGAGATACACAGGCACTCACCGTTAATGCGATTGCTACAACACTGAGTAACTGTTTCATAACCATACCCGCCGGTCTTTAGGATTTTGAATAAACAACGATAATACCTGCAGATATTTATCCTTCAGGTCGGGTCCGATAATTCCCTCAAAACCTGCAATGTTTCGGAAATCACCCAGACCGTAATTTATCAAATAATAAAAATCTGAAATGATAGAAGCCTGCTGCTCCATACCAAAGTCCGATAATTTTTTATCGGGGGGCAGAGAATAATTATAACTTGCTGCCCAACTGAATGCGCCTCGGGTTCGAACATTCATTCCAATCTGATGCTGCAATACATGCACCATTTCGTGAATAAACCAGTGTTTATATCGCGGAACCTCTATCGAGAAGTCATCCCGATAATGCGGCTCGCGAAAATAGAGCTCACCATTGGGAGTCATTGCGACATCTGTCGACTGCATATTAAACGGCAAATAGCTTTTATTATGGACTTTAACTTCTGAGTACTTTATTGCGTCACCAAAAACCGAGCGAGCCAGTGCTATTTCGCCAATGGTGAGAGGACGGGCGCCTCCTTCCTGCAAACTTGCCATGCTATCTTCCTTCCCGGTTGATAATGACCGGGGAAAACTCCCCGGCCAAATACGCAATTACGCTTCTTTGTTTTCTTTGATGTTCCAGCCAGCGCTGCTTTCAGCACCTTTACCACCAGACGTGGTCTGCTCCCAGTACTGCTGTTTCACTTTCGCAGCCTGGAATGCATAGGTCACACCAACGGTATCGCCGTTGTCAGCACCGGTGTACTGAACAGAGGTGACCAGCACATCTTCCAGCGTGATGCGGGAGTATTCCACCTGCTGGCCGCCGGCTTTACAGACGGACAGCTCAACTTTGGTCAGGTGTTTGCCGCTGGCGCAGTGTTTCAGGATAGCGGTGGTGGATTTGTCGATCAGCGCGTTAACGTGCAGGTCGTTGAAGTTAACTTTACCGGCACCGCCGCCACCGCCAACGCTCATATTACCTGGCTGGGAAGCGCCCCAGGAGAAGGAGGTAATATCAGTCCAGCCGGTGTGGTTAGAATCTTTAGATTCGCCCGTAACACCCTCGACCTTCAGAAACATATCAATAGCCATAATATCTACTCTTCGTGGATGAACAATATTGCTTTCGAAAAAGCACTTATATGGCAAACAGGAAAGCATGGGGCTGAATAAAACCGTCCATATTTTACCTCTGCCTCATATCAAATGACCCGTGTCATTTGACAGTCTTACATTCCCCCTGAATGAACGGAAAGAATGTGAAGTCTTTACTACTGCGGGTTATCCTGAATCCAGGTGCGATCAGGATTTCCGATAATTAATTGAGGTACCAGCTTGTTAAGTTCGTCACTATGATAAAGACGCAGGCAATTTAACGTAACGCCTTTTACATCGGGCTTTCGTTCGGCATGAAAGCCGTTAATGTGATCTTTGTATTTTCCAATGAGCGCATCCATTTTCTCAGTGCCATTTTCAGCATCAAAAGGAATCCACTCAATGAATGCACTCGCACTGCGGGCAGCATCAGCAGAAAACTGGCTGCCTTTATCTGCTACCTGCTCCAGGCAGCGCGCCAGAACAAAATCTTTTAAAACCTGCCGGTATGTTTGCTGCTGATAAAAATCAGGATAGTTATTTCCGGAATACACATAAAAAGTCATAAATACGAGGAAAAAACATAAACGTTTCACCTTATATCCTTTGCCATAAGACCCACAGCGCATCAGTCCGCGTAAAATACTAACTTTTCTCTTTCCATTTTTCTGCGACAACGTATATCCCTATCGCTAATGCATTAAGTCCAGTGCATAAGAATCCATGCATTGCGATTCGCGGGACTTCTGCCGGCCAGTCAAAGATAAACAGATAGTAGCCGGATACCGTCACAAACAGCATGAATGAAATTATTAGCAACGTAAAAATGGCTAAATAGCTGATGAATTTTCGTATCAACGCTTTCATTGTCAAATTCATTAGCTATCTCGTATTGACCGAAAAGTAGCCGGCCCAATGGGCCGGCTACACTCATCACGCGTCTTTCGTCTTCAGCGACGGCAGTTTAGATACCAGACGCAGGGAAACGGTCAGACCTTCCAGCTGGTAGTGTGGACGCAGGAAGAACTTCGCGGCGTAGTAGCCCGGATTATCTTCAATCTCCTGCACCTGCACTTCCGCTGCGGCCAGCGGTTTACGGGACTTGGTCTCCTGAGAGGAGTTCGCCGGGTCACCGTCGACGTAGTTCATGACCCAGTCGTTCAGCCAGCGCTCCATCTCTTCGCGCTCGCGGAAGGAGCCGATTTTGTCGCGCACGATGCACTTCAGGTAGTGCGCAAAGCGGCAGCAGGCGAACAGGTAAGGCAGACGAGAGGCCAGACGCGCGTTGGCGGTGGCATCCGGGTCATGGTACTCCGCCGGTTTCTGCAGCGACTGCGCGCCGATGAAGGCGGCAAAGTCGGAGTTTTTGCGGTGAACCAGCGGCATAAAGCCGTTTTTCGCAAGCTCAGCTTCACGACGATCGCTGATGGCGATCTCGGTCGGGCACTTCATGTCCACGCCGCCGTCATCGCTCGGGAAGGTGTGGCACGGCAGGTTTTCCACCGCCCCGCCGGACTCCACGCCGCGAATCGAGGTGCACCAGCCGTACTCTTTGAAGGAGCGGTTGATGTTGGCGGCCATCGCATAGGCGGCGTTCGCCCAGGAGTAGCTGTTGTGGTTCGCACCGTCGGTCTGCTCTTCAAAGTCAAAGCTGTCGACCGGGTTGGTGCGAATACCGTACGGCAGGCGCGACAGGAAGCGCGGCATCACCAGGCCCAGATAGCGGGCATCTTCGGATTCACGCAGCGAACGCCAGGCCGCGTATTCGGTGTTCTGGAAGATCTTGGTCAGGTCGCGCGGGTTAGCCAGCTCCTGCCAGGACTCCATCTGCATCACGCCCGGCGCGGTACCGGTAATAAACGGACAGTGCGCCGCAGAGCCGATGCGCGCCATTTCGCCCAGCAGCTCAACGTCCTGCGGGCTGTGGTCGAAGTAGTAGTCGCCCACGATGCAGCCAAACGGCTCGCCGCCGAACTGACCGTACTCCTGCTCGTAGATTTTCTTGAAGATCGGGCTCTGGTCCCAGCCCACGCCCTTGAAGCGCTTCAGGGTGCGGCCCAGCTCCTGCTTGGAGATGCTCATAAAGCGGATCTTCAGCATCTCGTCAGTTTCAGTGTTGTTCACCAGGTAGCTCAGACCGCGCCAGGCGCTCTCCAGCTTCTGAAACTCTTCGTGGTGAATGATCTGGTTTACCTGCTGCGATAGCTGCTCGTCGATACCGGCGATCAGGTTCTGAATGGTGCGGTAGGTGTCGTTGGAGAAAGTGACGGTATTTTCCAGCGCCTGCTGCGCCAGCGTTTTGACCGCGCTTTCGACGGCTGAACGGGCCTGATCGGTTTTCGGGCGGAACTCTTTGTTCAGCAGCGCGCTGAATTCATCCTGGCTGAACGCCTGACCCGCCTGCTGCTCGTGTTGTTGAGTCTGGTTGCTCATCGATTATTCCTCGCTACCTTTCGCGCTTTCATCATTTTTCGGCAACTGGCTCAGGGATTTGAGCAGCGTCGGATCCTGCAGAATTTTAGCGATCAGTTCTTCCGCACCGTTTTTGCCGTCCATATAGGTCAGCAGGTTGGAGAGCTGGGTACGCGCTTCCAGCAGCTTGTTCAGCGGCTCGACCTTGCGGGCCACCGCATCCGGCAGGAAGTCGTCCATGCTGTCGAAGGTCAGATCCACGTTGAGCTTGCCTTCGCCGGTCAGGGTGTTATCCACCTGGAACGCCACGCGCGGCTTCAGCGCCTTCATGCGTTCGTCAAAGTTGTCGATGTCGATTTCGAGGAATTTACGCTCGTCGACGGCCGGCAGATTTTCAACCGGTTTGCCGACCAGATCGGCCATGACGCCCATCACAAACGGCAGCTGAATCTTACGTTCTGCACCGTAGATCTCTACGTCGTACTCGATCTGCACGCGGGGGGCACGGTTACGTGCGATGAATTTCTGCCCACTGTTACTCATTGCCATGATGTTCTCCATCAAAGATGCGCGGTGAAGGTGAAACGGCAGGCTCCATGCCTGTCGTCATAATGCCTGGACGCGTTATTCGCGGCGCCCAAAGATGTTTTCAAGTTGGTTAACGCCGTCTGGCGCAAGGTCGCGAATAATGTCCATAAAGTTAAGTTCTGACAGCCGCTGCACCCGTTCAATCATCAGCGGTGCGGGGTGGCTCGGTTCGTACTGCGCAAAATACTGCTTCGCTTTTTCCAGCATCAGCTGCGCGTCGGCGCGGCTGGTGATCTGCACGCTGCGCCAGTCGGCGACCGGCTGAACGGGCTGCGCTGCCGTCGACTGCTGCTCGGCCTGGGGTTCTGCCTGCGCCTCACGGTTCGGCAGCAGCTTGCTGATGTCGGTTACCTGACACGCGCTGGCGACCAGCCCGACGGTTTTCAGCAGCTGTTCCATCTCGGGCACGCCGCTTTCACCGAGATGCCCGAAGAGCAGCTCGCGAATCGCCAGCAGACGTTCGTTAATGACGATAACCGCTGCGGTTCCCGGCTGGTCGCCGCGGGCCAGCTCGTCAATCAGCCGTGGACGCCCGCCGGGATAGTCCGGGCATTCCGTTTTGCTGCCGTCCAGCAGGGCCTGAGCATCCCGGAGCGAAATTTCATCGCCGTTTGAACGCAGAAGCGAGGCGTTTCGCACGGCGACGGTGAGGTCGGATTTATCGCTCAGCCCTGCCAGGGCGTTAATGCGGTAGAACGGATCGGTTTCGCCATACTCTTCCAGCAGCGGATAGAGCGTCTCCCAGTAACGGGCGATCGCCTCCTGCACCAGCAATAATCCGTCCGCGTAGCCCGCCAGCCCGCGGCGGCGCGTCCAGGCATGGGTTAACGCCAGCAGTACGCGAAGATCTTTGGTGCGGGTCAGCAGGCTGGTGGCGTATTTTTCCACCGTGTTCCAGTCAGCGGGCTCTGCCGGGATAATGGTGTCGCCAAACTGCTGTTCCGCTTTGCCAAGACTTGCCTGATTCATGATCTGGAAGTCGGCGTCGTACTCCAGGTTTTCGCCGCAGGGTTTTTCGGGACTGATTGGCGCGAGAAATTCTTCGATATTCATGAGATCCCTGCTTATTCAAACATGGGCGGATAGAGACCGTGACGCCCCGGACGGGCGCCCCCTGCCGGGTCGAACAGCAGGGTGAAAAGCTGCCCGGTAAAGTTACCGCTGTGCACGTGGGTGTACAGCGGGTAGCCGTCGCAGCGGTTGGTCCACCAGTAGCTGGTCTGACGCAGCGGATCAAAACACTCGGCCGCCTGAGGCCAGCCCAGCGTGCTCTGGCCGTCCTCGTCATAGCCAATCACATCAAGGATGTCGGAACGCTTTTGCGGCTCGACGGGCTGCGGCGCCGGAATGGTCATCAGCATCTCATCCAGCTGTGAGGCGGAAAAACTGTTGCGCACCGCGTGCAGCCCCAGGCGCCCAATCTGCTGGTACCAGCTTTCGGCCTGGCTGAGCAGGCTGGTCGACCACTCTGACGGGGCGAAGCTCAGCTGCAGGCAAACCGGGTATTGTCGGCCAACGCTGTCGCGGCCGGGCAGCAGACAGCCCATCTGGATCATCTGGCTGCCCAGCATGGGCGGTACCACAAAATTCCAGACTGGCGCTTTGTTAAACTGGCGCTCGCCGCTGCGCTGCTCTTCCTGCTGCCAGGCCAGCAGGCCGACCTGGAACCAGTGTGACCACTGGCGCTGTAAAGTGTCAGGAAAGCGACGCTGCAAAAAATCTCCGGCGCTGGGTAACTTGCCATACCAGCTGTAGCGGTTCATCGCAGGGGTATTCGTCATACGGCTGTCCTTGCGGTTATGGGCATGAGAAACGGGGAAGCTGGAACGGGTTACGAATGCTGTTTGGCGCAAACTCCAGCGTGACCTGATGTCCGTCGACGTTGAAGGTGGCCTGACGGCTCAGGCTACCCGCGCCCGGGCTGGTGCTCGCTTTATCGAAGAAGCGGTTGAGCGCCCAGGCGCCGTTGGTGACCAGCGTCGCCGTGCTGCCGTTCGCCAGCCCCAGCTGCATGCGTACCTGGTTGGTGCCGCCCGGCCCCGGCCAGTTCATGATCTGCACGGCCTGCGGGCCGTGGCTGTAGCGCAGCAGCTGGCCGTCGACGTCCAGCGTCAGGTTCAGAATGGAGTTATCCATTCGCACGGTGCGAACCGTCACCTTGAAGGACGGCGTCGTGGCGCCATTAGCAAAGAAGGCGTCGCGAATCGACTGGGCCTGCTGGAACGGTCTCAGCAACCCTTCGCTTCCCGGCAGCGTTTTACCGTCGATGCCCGGCATAAAGCGCCAGTTTGCCTGCGTGGTATCCACTTTATTGGTCAGATTGTCGCGGAAGAAAGCGTCCATCAACCCGGTTCCCGGCGCAAACATGCGCGCGAGATCGTCAGGGGTGACCTCGGTGCTGGCGCTGCGCACCAGCGGGTAACGGCCGGCGATTGCCTGACGGCAGAATCCGCCCACCTCAACGTTAATCCGCTTCCGCACGTTTTCGAGGTCGCGGCGCTGGGTATCGCTGCTGGCGCCCACCGCCATATTGCTGAACATGGTTTGCAGCCCGCCCGGCAGGCGACCGGCGCTGGCCTGCAGGCGGCTGATCGCCTCGCCGCCCGGTGCCGGCATACCGCTGTTGGCCGCGTCCTGGACGGCGGTCAGGTAGCGATAGAGCTCATCCACCTGCTTGAGAAAATCATCAAACACGATGGTCCTCCCGCCCTTTTCCAGCGGCTGCGCCAGCTCAATCATCGGCGCGTAGTGGTCGGTGACCAGCTGTTCCGGCGCCTGGGTGACCACGGCGGCCTGGGTCGGCGCAGCGTCATTGTTGCTGAACAGCGCTTCGAGCGTGCGGGTGGCACGGTTGCTCTGCGCCTGCGCTTTATCCGCATCTTCCGGCGCTGGCGCATTGCGTGACAGCGTCAGGACCTGGCTCAGGTTCTGCACCAGACGGCGCAGAGGCGAGTTTGCGCCGGAGAGCAGGCGCGCGGTGTTGATGCGCTGGGAGAGATCGGCGCTGTTATTGAGCTGAATGTCGGCGAGGAAGCGATCCCAGTTCGCGATAAAGTCGCGCATGTAGAGCTGGCGCACGGCGTTATCGATCTGCTGTTTATCCTCCTGCGCCGTCGCTGCCCCCAGCACCCAGGCGTCGTCCTCGTGCAGGGCGGTGGTTACGCTGTTAATCTGGCCGTTAAAGCTTTTCCAGTAGCCGTCCGGCGTATAAAGACCCGGCACGCCTTCGCTCACCGGCTTGCCGCTTTTGCGTGAAAACACCAGCTCGCTCTGCGGTCCGCCCAGATCGGAAAGGGAGACCGGCTTGAGGTTGTCATCATGTTCAAGCAGGCGTTTGAGACGACCGTAAACGCGCGTGGAGAGCGGCTGCTGGCCGATCATCGCTCTTTCGCGGGCCACCGGAGATTCATCCTGCGCGTACGGCGAGGCCTGGATTTTCGGTTCCAGCAGCTGCGTCAGGTGCCATTCAAGCTGCTGCAGCTGCGCCTTCGTGACGTTCTGCGGCAGATTTCGCTGCAGGTTGAGCATCACCCACGAATGCAGGAATTTACCGTCGTAGTGCTTCGGCTGATACAGCATTTGATAGGCTTTCAGCGCTTCATAGCTATATTCCACATCGCTACCGTTGTCGTTGCGCAGCCAGGTGGTGATGTGCATAGCGACGGCAGGCAACAGCATCTGATCCAGCGCTTTCTGGTACAGAGACTGCGAGGCATCGCTGACGTCATCTCCGCGGTAGAGCCCCATACGGCGGGAGACGGGCGGATCGTTTACATCAAACGCGTCGCTTTTCGGCAGGTCCACCAGACCGTTCAGCAGCGGCAGCAGATCGAACAGGTCACGCTGGGTCTGGTTCTGCAGCGCTTTGCTCTGCTGGTCCAGCAGCGGCACCTTCGCATCCACCTCTTCCAGATAGGCCTTGTTTTTGGCATAGCTGGTCAGCCACAGACCGCCGAGGACGACCAGCAGGGCCAGCAGCGCCGCGTAGCCGGACCAGATCACCGCCCGGTTGCGCAGCTCCCACCAGCGGTTTTCGCCCGCGATCCCGGCTTCCTGGAAGATGACGTTTTGCAGCAGGTTCTTAATGAAGAAACTCTGGCCTTTTGCCCCCGGGATAGGCGCTTCTTTGCTGACCGAATCCCAGTTATCCGCCTCTCCCCCTTCCGGCAGCGACAGCGCGCGGTTCAGTTCGCCCATCACGCGGTCGAACGGCATGCCTTCCTGCGTCCCGCTGGCGAAGTAGATCCCGCGCGGAGAGAACTCGGTTTCGAAGTTGGAGCGGGCGAAGACCGTGCTCAGGTAATCCGCCAGCAGCGGACGCAGCGCGGCGAACTCCTGCGGGAAGAGATACGCTTCAGCGCGGGTTTTCGCGTCATGCTCTTTCAGCATGGTTTCCGGCAGCCCGGCATCAAGGCGCTGCTGGAGCAGAGAAAACTCCTGCTGGAAGTTGCCCATCAGGTCGTAATCGGCGTGTTTGGTTTGCTCCCACGGCAGCGTAAAGCCCCAGATCTGGTCGCGCTGCGCTTTGTCGTAGTCGGCAAACCAGGCGCGGAAGCCTTTAAGCAGGTCGGCCTTGGTCACCATCACGTAGACGGGGAAGCGAATACCCAGCTGTTCATGCAGCTCGGACAGACGCTGGCGCAGGTTCACCGCCTGCTGGCGGGACGCCTCGGCGGACTGGGTGAGCAGGTCAGAAATGCTGATGGTGATGATAACGCCGTTGATCGGCTGGCGGCGGCGATACTTGCGAAGTAACCCCATGAACTCCAGCCATTCGCCGGCGTCCTGCACCTGCTCGCTCTCCTGGGTGGTGTAGCGGCCCGCCGTGTCCAGCAGCACCGCTTCATTGGTAAACCACCAGTCGCAGTTACGCGTGCCGCCAATGCCCCGCAGCGCGGTTTTACCGAAGCGATCGGCCAGCGGGAACTGCAGCCCGGAGTTAACCAGCGCCGTGGTTTTACCGGATCCCGGCGCGCCAATAATGACGTACCACGGCAGCTGATAGAGATATTGCGTGCTGAAGCGCTGCGTCCACTGGGCGCCCTGGCCCGCTTTGCTGAAGTGCGCTTTTTTCAGCATCTGCGCGGCTTCATCAAAGCGGCTGGCGAGGATCTGCTCCTCGCTGTTCAGCCGCTTCTGCGGATCCGCCGCTTCCGGGCTGGCGGTGTTCTCCTTGAGCTTGTCCATCAGCTTGCGGTTCAGCCAGGCGTTGTACAGGCGCGGCAGAATGTGGCCCTGCGCCCAGAGCAGATAGACCACGGCAATGCTGATAATGCGGTTCTGCTCAGACTCGAGCGGTCGGGTGTCCACGATGGACAACAGGGGACCAATCATCCAGATCACCGCCGCAAGCGCCGTTACGCCGAGGAAGCTCCACAGAATGCGGTTGGTCAAAATGGAAAGAAGTGTAGTCAGCATCCTTAGTTTCCTTGCGGCAATCCGTTCAGCTCAGCCTGAGTGTTTTCAGGCGACACCAGCAGAGTAATTTCCACACGGCGGTTACGGGCGCGGTTTTCAGGCGTCGTGTTCGGCGCCACCGGGTTAATCTCGCCCCGCCCTTCCGCTTTCACGCGGCCAGGCTGAGAGAGGCTTCCCTGCAGCATTTTCTGTACCGAGCGGGCGCGTTCCAGAGAGAGTTCATAGTTCGAGGCAAAGCGCGCGCTGCGGATCGGCACGTTGTCGCTGTAGCCCACCACCAGAATTTTGCCGCTGACGTTATTCATCGCCTGCGCAATGCGGTTGATGACCGGTTCATAGCGGTCACGCACGACGGTAGAGGCAGAGGCAAACAGCCCGTCGCCCTTCAGGATCACGACGCTGCGATCCGCTTCGTCTTTCACCGCGACCAGGCCCGCCTCGATTTCAGGCTTCAGGAAGCCGCGCAGGTTCAGCACCGCCGGAAGCTGACGGGCCGGCTGCTGAATAGTGGTTTCCGGCAGCTGGGACTGGTAAATCTTCGCCAGCACCGGGTTGGTGTTATCGCCAAGGCGCCAGTTAAGCACGATATAAAACAGGCAGGCGATAAACCCGGCCAGCGCCACGCAGGCCCACAGGGGAACCATCGGCCGCCAGAGCTTGCGCAGTACCGGACGATCTTCCGGATGGGGAGAAAGCGGCGGCGGATAGCTGCCGCGCACGCCGCGGATCATCTGCCACAGCCGCTGCTTGATGGTTTCAAGCTGCGTGCGGCCATTATCCAGCACCCGATAGCGTCCTTCGAAGCCCAGCAGCAGGCAGTAGTTGATCATCTCCAGCAGCAGGATATGCTCGCGCGGGTTCTGCGACAGGCGCGCCAGCAGCTGGAAGAACTTCTCGCCGCCCCAGGTTTCGTTGTGGAAGGTCACCAGCAGACCGTTGCTTGACCAGACGCCGCTGCTGCCCCAGGGGGTGAGCGCGGCGGCCTCATCGAGCGCCGTACACAGGCAGTAACGCGCCCCGACGATCACTTCGTAGGGCAGCCCCGCCTGCTGACAGCGGACTTCGAAACGGCGAATCTCATCGATCAGACGCTGGCGTAACGCCACCTGATCGTCATGGGAGACCGAATGACGGATCTGCGGAATCGCGTTGAGCAGCGGATTGGCGGCCGCCACCAGCTGGTTGTTGCTACTGGCTCCGGTAAACGCGGCATCACTGCCGGTGTCCTGTCGTTCCTGCATATTAAGCGCTCGCTTTATTATTCTGTCGGGCTACGGATGGCCCAAAACTCCATATCCAGCCCCGGGAACTCCCCTGCAAGATGCAGGGCGAATGCGCCGGACTTATCCATCTCGTGCCACAGCTCGCTGCCCTTCTCCAGTTCAAAGTAGCTGTAGCCGGCATGCCACGGGATCTGCGGCGGCGCGACCGGCATGGCGCGCAGCATAATGCCCGGCAGCTGAAGCTGAACCAGATCGCGGATTTTCGAGACCGGCGCGACCTTCATCTGCGCCGGGAAATGGGTTTGCAGGTGTTCGCCCGGCACGTTGGCTTTAACCGCCAGCACGAAGCCGAACTCGCGCACCATGCTGGTTTCAGGCACCGTGGCGATGTTCAGGCCGTGAGAGCGTTCGTTCAGCGGCAGCTGAATTGCGTGGTCTTCCATCACCAGCGACAGTCCCTGACGCAGCATCAGCATCAGTTTGCTGAAGCAGTTAGCCAGATCGTCATGATCGTAAATCGGCAGCACGCTTTCGGCGGTACGCTGCGACGTCCAGGTGGCGAGCTCGGTCGCAAACGGCAGCCAGCTGCGCCAGAGCGTTTCCGGATGCAGCAGCGGGAGGGTTTTTAAATGAGAAACCTCGCCCAGATGACGGTTAACCAGCGACAGCAGCGTGAACTCAATCAGTTCGGAGGTGTTAAAGCGGCCAGGCTGGCGCAGACGACCGCCAATTTGCTGGCTGCGCTGCACCAGCAGACCGTGCAGATCGTTGATCATGCTGTAGATCTGCGGGCTGTTGTTGGCGTTGAGCATCGGCGGGATGTAGCTGTTATCGAGCCGCACGTGGTTGTCGTTACGTTTCTCCGTCACAAACGCCACGCCGATGGCGGTCCATTCCGCCGTGAGGTCTTTTTCCAGCATCAGGGTCAGACGCAGACGGCCAAACTGGACGGTGGCATCCCCCACCGACATGGCGTTGTCGTCTTCCACCTCTTGCTCGAAAGCGATGAAGCGCGCCAGCGAGGCCGGCTCTTCGCTAAAAATCACCTCTTCTCTCTCGCCACGACGAACCGGCAGCGCGAGCACCACCTTTTCGTTGGTGAGATTGTCAGGAATTTTCAGCGGCGCAGGGCCGTTGCGCCCGTTTCGCACCTGGAAAAAGGTGCCGTCCGGCAGCAAGCCGCTGCAGTAGCTCAGGGCAATGCATCCCTGACGAAGCATCGCTTCATCCAGTTCCACGTCAAGAAAGCCCCAGAGATACGATCGCTGTAGCGCGCCCCATTCACGAACATGGTTGAGCAGATAGCTTTCAGTCCGCTGAAAATGGTGTGGACGCAGGAACATGCCTTCGGTCCAGACGACCTTTTCTGCTTTCGTCATGATGATGTGTTTCCTGTGTTGAAGCGCGTTACTGGCTGATGACCCGAATGCCGTTCACGTCGAGAAAAACGTTGGCCTGAAGTTCATCCGCGGACCATTTCCAGAACTGGTAGATATGATTTTCGCCAGGCACAGGCAGAGGGAGTGAAACGCGCCATTTTTTGCCATCCAGCATCTGATACTCCGCCATCACGCCGATGTAGCGGGCCTCCGGAGAGCTTTGCCCGCTGAGGGTTTTGGACAGCTGTCCCGGCATCAGGAAGAACACGTCGCTGTTCAGCTGATTCGCGCCAAGCGTGGCTGACGCGTTGTTCTGCAGGGAGTAGAAGTCGCTGGACATGAAATCCGCATCGGATTTCAGCAACAACACCCGGACCTTAAGCGGCGCAGATTCGTTGATTTGTGGATGAGCCTGAAACTGCAGATTGTAGCGGGAGGGGTCGCTGTGTGAAGACGACGTACAACCACTGACCAGGGCGAAAATCACCGCGTAAAAGAATAACCACAGCTTATGAAAATTTTTATTATTCATAAAAATGCGCTCATGCAAGCCGTTTAGTTCAGGATCCAGGTACCGTTAGCGCTGTCTTTGCAGGCTTTGCTGTTGCCATCGACGTCGACACAGGTCGCTTTTTTACGCGCCTTCGGACGAATGGCCTGTTTACGCACGGCGGCGTCGTACAGGTCGGCCTTGATCACGGCGCGCATCGGGACGTAACCAATCAGCTGATCGTTGCCTTCATCGGCAAGCGCCATCCAGTAATGTTCAACCTGACCCAGCACCACGTAGGTTTTTCCGGTGTCGAGAGTGCGGATAACTTTGCCGCCGAAGTCAGGACGGCTCATCAGGGAGGCTGGATACATGGCGCGATACGGTTCGTTGACCGGGTTGAACTCCGCCGGCGGCGTCACAGCGTGACGGTGGGTTAAGGTCACGCCGTTGACCTGGCTGGTCTCGATCGTATCGTCGTTGATCACAGGTTTCTGCGGCGCTTTACAGCCCGCCACCGCCATTACAAACAGAAGTGAAAACAGTACGCGCATTTTCATATGCTTTTCCGTAGCGATATTTCGATGATGAAGATAAGGGAGTGAAGTTTGACTTAGGTGCTATTGTTAAAATAGCCAGGATATTTTCGGGGCGTTACTATTTTAAGGGCATAGCTACCGCACGAGCCCTTCAGAATAAGGCCCAGTGTCTTCCTGACATATTTTGACAAACGGTAAACAAGTTTACATGAGCTTCGTCTCAATTCAATATTTACCGGTACGTAACTGTTGGTAAATGAAGCAGTCGGAAAATTATAGGATTAATCCTATGAAAAAAACCGATATGACCTACGCCCTTTTATTTCTTAGCCACACAACATTGCAATCATTTGTTTTATATACAAAAAATACAAAAGATAACCACTTTCATTAACGCAATATGGCTATTATCACCACTACCATAATTAGTAGAATTCGCGTATTGGTGAGGTCAGCAGAATATATGAAAGATGAATTATTTGTTGCACTAACAGGGTAACTTTAATATTGAATGCACGCGTTAACGTGAATGTGACTATTTCACTTATGTTGCACGACGTTAATTTTACGCCTCAAAATAACTTTATATTTCGCGTTGCGACAATTATCCGGCCAGGCCTGAATTTTATCCTTTAATCATTAAGCCTGAGTTAACCATCCTGACATTATCGCCGCCAAAAAATGCTCGCAATGGCCCGCCAGCTGCGACCCGTGTTTATTGCTGCCGCCCGCAGCCTTCATTCGAAATTTTATTGTTGCTACATCCTCTCCTGCTCGCCCCATCTATCTTGCCTACCGTGTGATAGATAAGATTTATTATTAAAATGATAAAATTTCGTTATAATTTCTTTAAATATTTAAACATCAGATCTGATAAATCGCTGTAATAAAACGAATTTAAGATAAAGCATTTTTCTACACCGCATGCGCATAGCCATCCGGTCGTCATTGCTTTCACTTATTGTCCTTTGCAGCGTTTTTATGGGTTCAGACGTTGTGTGACCGAAGAAATCAGGAGTGGGTATGAATAAGAAAAGACGCTCGGTGCCGGGTATCAGACACTATGACGGTCCTGCCGGAGGATGGGGCGCGTTAAAAGCGACGGCCATCGCGGTACGTACCCAAATGGATACCCTGGATGCTCCCGCCACGCTGCTGCGCACCAACCAGCCTGACGGTTTCGACTGCCCGGGCTGCGCGTGGCCGGATAAAGAACACAAGTCGACGTTCCAGTTCTGCGAGAACGGCGCCAAAGCCGTGACCTGGGAAGCGACCAGCAAACGCGTTACCCCCGCGTTTCTGGCCGAAAACAGCGTCTCCTCGCTGCTGGCAAAATCGGACTTTGAACTGGAAGGCTACGGTCGACTGACGCATCCCCTGCGCTATGACCGGGCAAGCGATACCTTCCGGCCCGTCGACTGGGACGAGGCGTTTCAACGCATCGGCGAAGTATTGCGCGGGCTCGAACCGGACCAGGTCGAGTTCTATACCTCCGGACGCGCCTCTAACGAAGCGGCGTATCTGTTCCAGCTGTTCGCTCGCGAATACGGCACCAATAACTTCCCCGACTGCTCGAATATGTGCCACGAGGCCACCAGCGTCGGTTTGCCGCGTTCGATTGGCATCGGGAAAGGCACCGTCTCGCTGGACGACTTCGATAAGACCGAGCTGGTGATCTCCATCGGCCACAACCCCGGCACCAACCATCCGCGAATGATGGGGACTCTCCACGAGCTGGCACGGCGCAACGTGCCGATTATCGTCTTTAACCCGCTGCGCGAGCGCGCCCTCGAACGCTTCGCCGACCCGCAAAGCGTGATTGAAATGGCGACCTACGGCTCAACGGATATCGCCTCGACCTATTTCCAGGTGAAGGCCGGGGGCGATGCCGCCGCGCTGAAAGGCATTGCCAAACATCTACTGGAAATGGAGGCCGAACGCGGTGACGTGCTGGATCATGCGTTTATTGCCGAACACACCCAGGGCATTGAGGACTTCGCCGCCGATATCGCGCAAACCCGCTGGGACGAGATCGAGCGCGAGTCTGGGCTGAGCCAGGCGGCGCTCAAAAAGGTGGCCGACGCCTATGCGAAATCAAATGCCACCATCATTACCTACGGAATGGGCATTACCCAGCACAATAAAGGTACGGCGAACGTCCGCCTGATCGCCGACCTGCTGCTGCTGCGCGGGAATATCGGCAAGCCCGGCGCGGGTATCTGCCCCCTGCGCGGCCACTCTAACGTTCAGGGGAACCGCACCGTCGGGATCAGCGAGAAGCCTACCCCGGCCTTCCTGAACCGTCTGAAGGACGTTTTCGGCTTTGAGCCGCCGTCTCACCACGGACACGATGCGGTGCAGGCCACGCAGGCGATGATCGACGGCCGCGCGAAGGCGCTCATCTGCCTCGGGGGTAATTTTGCCGTCGCGATGCCCGATCACGAGCGGGGTTTTCCGGCGATGGGTAACCTGGATTTGAGCGTGCACGTCGGGACCAAGCTCAACCGTACCCATCTGCTGGTGGGCAAAGAGACCTTTATCTTTCCGTGCCTCGGCCGCACCGAGCTGGATCTCCAGGCCACCGGCCGTCAGTCCATTACCGTCGAAGACTCCATGTCGATGGTGCATGCCTCATCCGGCAAGCTGAAGCCCGCCTCGCCGTTGCTCCGTTCGGAACCCGCTATCGTCGCCGGCATGGCGAAAGCCACGCTGCCGGAAACCCGCGTTGACTGGCTGACGCTGGTAGAAGATTACGACCGGATCCGCGATCTGATCGAGCAGACCATTCCGGGCTTTGAGAATTACAACGCGCGGATCCGCGTTCCCGGCGGCTTCCGCATGCCGCTGCCGCCGACGCAACGCATCTGGCCAACGGCGACGGGGAAAGCGATGTTCTCGGTGTTCGACGGCGTTCACGAGAACGCCAGCGGCGAAGGTGAGCACGTTCTGCGCCTGATCACGCTGCGCAGCCACGACCAGTACAACACCACCATTTACGCGCTGGACGACCGCTACCGCGGCGTGTTTGGCCGCCGCGACGTGCTGTTTATGAACGAAGACGATATGGCGCAGTCAGGCCTGGAACACGGCGACCGCGTGGATATCGAAACCGCCCTCCCCGGCAGCGTTCAGCGTCTGAAAGACATTACCGTGGTGGCGTACAACATCGCGCCGGGCACCGTCGGCGCCTATTACCCGGAGGCCAACGTGCTGGTGCCGCTTGATTATCTGGATAAGGACAGCGGTACGCCGTCGTATAAATCCGTTCCGGTTCGCATCACCCTGCGCTCGAAAGAGATCCGCATGCTGTAAGGCTGCCCGCGCAGAGAGAATGATGGATATTAAACAGTTAAAATATTTAATCGCGCTCGACGAAACCCGCCACTTTGGTAAAGCGGCCTCGCAGTGCAACGTCACCCAGCCGACCCTTTCCATGCGCATCCGCAGCCTGGAAGAGGAGCTGGGGCTGGTGCTGATCGTGCGCGGGCAGCGCTTTGAAGGGTTTACGCCTGAGGGGGAACGCATCCTCGCCTGGGCCCGCGCCCTGCTTGCCGCGCACGACGGGCTACAGGCGGAAGCCGCGCTGTGTAAAGGCCAGGTGGTGGGCGAATTACGTCTGGGGATGGTGCCGCTGGCGAGCGTGGATCCGATGATCTTTATTCGCCAGCTAACGCAAAAATACCCGGAGCTGACCTACAGCCTCTATTCCATGTCCTCAGCGCAGATCGCCGACGGCGTCAGCCGCAATCAGCTTGAGCTGGGAATTTGCTACCTCAACAGCATCGACACCAGCCTGTTTGACGTTATCCAGCTGCCAAAAACGAAGATGGGCCTGCTGCACGACACTCGCCATTTCCAGCTCGGCCAGGCAGCGCTGACGTGGCACGACCTGACGGATTTTCCGCTGGGGTTCCTGACTAAAGGGATGCACTACCGGGCGCATATGGAGGCCAGCTTTAAATCTGCAGGCATCGAACCGACGTCCGTTTTCGAAAGCGACTCGACGTTCCAGATCATTCAGGCGGTTCAGAGCGGCGTGTGCTGCGCCGTCATGCCGCTGAACAACGGGCTGGAGGCACTGAACAGCAACTTCAGGATTGTCCCCATCGCCGACGCGAACATTGAGGCTCCCGTCGGCCTGATTATGCGCAGGCAGAAGCCGGTCTCCTCGCTGGCGCTGCGCTGCTTTACCGACGCGCAGGAGATTTATCACGCGGACAATGAGGCGTAGGCCTCGCGCGTCACCACGCTAAAACCGCCGATCAGCACCGCGTCGCGCACCTCCCGGTATTCCGGCGCATCCACCAGCTCGTGAAGTGCATCACGAATGGCGTTAAGCGTTTCAGGCGAGGTGTCATGCGAGGTGATCAGCGGCAGGCCCGGCGTCAGCGGGGTGCGGCCAATGACCGCCAGCCCCGCAAGGCGTTCCGGCTCATGGCGCTGCAGCAGTGCCCAGGTCACGCAGTCGATGGCTGCAATATCCCCCGCCCCGCGTTTCACATCAATCAGCGACTGGCGATGGCTGCCGCTGAAGGACGTTTGCGCGAAAAAGGGACCGCCGCTCGCCAGGGGAGCCACTATTTTTCGCAGCGCATTGTAGCCGGACTGGGAATCCGGGGCATTACAGACCGCCCGACGTCCGCGAAAACCCGCCAGCGTCAGGTGCCGATCCTCTTCGCGCACCGCCAGAAAGCTGCGGTACTGGATCCCTTCGCAGCCCGGTGCCGTGTAGTGAAAACAGCCGACCACCTGCACGTCCGGGAGCTGCGTGACCAGCGGATAACCGCAGGTCTGGCTGAGGATAAGCGCTGGCTGTTGCCAGTGGGTCAGAAGGTCAGACTCCGGCCAGCCGGGGTCACGATCGACGGACACACCGCGCGCGGCCAGCAGCCTCTTTACCGCCAGCCAGAGCGCGCGGGTGTCGGCGCGATCCACGGCATACATGGGAAACGCCAGCAGGTTACTCATACCCTTCCCCCTGTTGTTTTGCGGGATGAACGGTGACGTCGACGGGCCTGGCCCAGAACTGACGCAACCATTCACCATAGCCCCTGACGAGAAAACCGTGGTTTCGCTGCTGGTACGCCTCCCGGTTTTGCTGGTAGATCGCCTTCAGCCCGTACCAGGGAACGCCCGGCAGATCGTGATGCACTGAATGGTAGTTGAGATTCAAAAACAGTACCCGCCAGAATAACCCGGCCTCGTTAATGACGGAGCGCGCCAGCGGGTCGTCCGCCGCGCGATGTTCGAAAAACGATCTGACCTTGGTCAGCGCCAGCGCCGGATAGCTGACGGCCAGCACGAACCAGACGGGTGAAAAACCGGTATGCGTCATCCAGGCGAAGAGCGCCACCAGCAGCAAAACGTGAACCAGCCACATCGCCATAGCCCGCAGCTGAAGGTGACGAAACGCCGCCGCGGCGCTGCCCAGCGTCTGCAGGATATCCAGCAGCGGCGCCAGCATCAGCCGCCCGGCGAAGGTATTCCGGGCGCGGATCGCGCGTTTCTGCCACGGAGAAAAGCGCGCCCAGCTCTCGTCGGTAAAATAGTACGACTCCGGATCATCCACCGGATGGGTCAGGCTATGGTGCCGATGATGGGCAAGATGGGAGTCCCGGTACAGGCCATACGGATACCAGACCGCCAGCGGGAGCGTGCCAAACAGCTGGTTGAGCCAGGCAAAACGCGTGGGGTGTCCGTGGATCAGCTCATGCTGAAGGGACATGTACCAGGCGGTAAACCCGATGAGCAGCAGCGTGGCGGGCAGCAGGCCGAGCGTTTGCCAGAACGCCAGCGTGGCAAACCAGCCTGCATAAATCGTGATAATCAACAGCCACGTGGGCAGTTCGCTGCGCCATAAAAAACCCGATGCAAGGTGGCTGATTTGTTCGCGTTGTTGCGGATGTAAATAGAGGGAGCTTCGTTGACTCATTCCTTCAGACGCCGTTTCGCCAGAGATAATTCTCTGACGATCGGGGATAACGCCTGAAATAACAAAGAACTTAAATCGCATTGCTTTGCCAGAAACGTGGGGCGCACGCGCTGCTTGACTTATTCTGTGATAAAGGTACTTTTCAGGACATGAAGAAGATCCTGATCATTGTTCCCGACGGCGGCATGCTGTTTGAAGCCGCCGGTATCGCCGACATTCTGATGCAGGCCAACCGGCTGCATCCGGAAGGTCTTGCGCAGCCCCGCTACCGGATTATCATCGCCACCACTCAGCCTCACCAGGTGATCCACGGCCAGTCCGGCCTGAATCTGCTGGCGGACTATCGCCTGCCGGAGCTGGACCCGCGTGAACCGCTGGACACGATTATCATCACCGGACGCGGCATGAACGAGCAGGAGAGCACGGCGGTGGTGGACTGGCTGCACCTCGCTGCGCCGCACGCCCGGCGGGTGGCCTCTATCTGCGGCGGCGCGATGCTGCTGGCCCAGACCGGCCTGCTGGACGGTCGCCGCGCGACCACCCACTGGCGGCTGCTGGAGACGATGCAAGCCCAGTATCCGGCTATCCACGTCGAAGGCGGTCCGCTGTATATTCAGGATGGCCCCATCTGGACCTCCGGCGGCGTGAGTTCCGGGTTCGATCTGACCCTGGCGCTGGTGGAAGACGACTACGGATTTACCCTCGCCCGCGACGTGGCGCAGGACATGGTGATGTACCTGCGCCGTCCCGGCGGCCAGCTGCAGTTCAGCCGTTACAGCCTGCAGCAGCCCGGCACATCGGGCCCGATAAGCGAACTGCAAGCCTGGATCCTGCAGAACCTCACCGCCGACCTGTGCGTGGAAAATCTGGCCGAGAAAGCGGCGATGAGCCCGCGTAATTTCACCCGCGTGTTTACCCGCGACGCGGGAGTTTCTCCGGCCCGCTACGTAACCGAAGCGCGTCTGGCCGCGGCCCGCCAGCTGCTTGAGCAGACCCATGACTCCCTTGAGCGCGTTGCCGAGCAAAGCGGGTTTGGCACCAGCATTAACCTGCGCCGCATCTTTGAGAAACAGCTCCACCTCACGCCCGGCGAGTACCGCCAGCGCTTCCACTGCCGCAAAATGGCGTAATCTGATCCTTTTTTGTCATTTACGCCAACCGGCCCGACGCCTACAGTGACTCCAGACAACAGAGATAAGGAGTGCACCATGGTTAAGGTCGGTATTAACGGTTTCGGCCGTATCGGACGTAATTTCCTGCGCGCGGCGCTGGGTAACCCGGATCTGCAGATTGTGGCCATTAACGATCTGACGGACAGTAAAACCCTCGCCCACCTGCTGAAACATGATTCCCTTCTGGGCACGCTTCCCGCCCCGGTTGAAGCGGCAGACGGCGCGCTGCAGGTAGACGGGCAGCGGATCGCCGTATTTAGCGAACGCGATCCGGCGAATATCCCGTGGCGTGACGTCAGCGTTGACGTGGTGATTGAGGCCACCGGCTTCTTTACCGAGCGGGAAAAAGCGGCGGTGCATATCACTCACGGCGGCGCTAAGCGCGTCATCATTTCCGCCCCCGGGAAGAACGACGACCTGACGATTGTGATGGGGGTTAATCACGAGCAGTACGATCCCGCCCGTCACGCGGTGGTGAGTAACGGGAGCTGCACCACGAACGGCCTGGCGCCGGCCGCTCAGGTTCTGCATCAGCAGTTCGGGATTGAGCATGGCCTGATGAATACCACGCATGCCTACACCAACAGCCAGGCGCTGCACGATCAGCCGGAGAAAGATCTGCGCGGCGCGCGCGCGGCGGCGCTGTCGATTGTGCCTTACTCCAGCGGCGCGGCAAAAGCGCTGGGGAAAGTGATCCCCTCCCTGGACGGCAAACTGACCGGGTACTCCCTGCGCGTGCCGGTGCCGGTGGTGTCGATTGTAGATTTAACGGTAACGCTGAGCCGAAACGTGACCGCCGAAGAGGTGAATGACGCGTTCCGCAACGCGGCCGCCAGCGGGCCTCTGAAAGGCATTCTGGGCTATAGCGATGAACCGCTGGTCTCCAGCGATTACCAGGGCGACCCACGCTCCTCGATTATCGACGGGCTTTCCACGCTGGTGATTGGCGGGAACATGGTGAAGATCCTGGCGTGGTACGACAACGAGTGGGGCTTCTCAAACCGTCTGGTGGATCTGGCGGTGTGGATGGATAAGAAAGGGCTGTAAGTCTTACCGTAATGCCGGGTGGCGCATGCGCTTACCCGGCAAATAATTCACTCCGCCTTCACCTTTACTCCCATAAACACAATCACCATCGCCGTTACCAGCAAAAGACCGCTGCCCGCGAATACACCGCTGGCGCCGTTGAGGTCAAATACCGCACCGCCCCCGGCCGCACCGGCACTTATCGCCAGTTGAATTGAGGCCACCAGCAGCCCGCCTGCACTTTCGGCTTCATCCGGAACGGTAGTGGCAAGCCAGGTTGACCAGCCCACCGGAACCAGACCAAATGCAAAGCCCCACAGCGCGACCAGGAACCCGTCCAGCATCGCCAGATGACCAAACGCCACCATCGTGAGCGCAAGAACGCCCATTGCGAACGGCACCAGCGCCAGCGTCAGGCGCAGATTACGCGCCAGCAGATGCCCGGCAACCGAGGTGCCGACAAAGTTGGCCAGCCCAAAGCCCAGCAGGATCAGCGAAATGGTCTCCACGCTCGCCTGCCCCACCGTTTCCAGGAACGGGCGCAGGTAGGTAAAGAAGGCGAAATGACCGCTGAAAATCAGGATGGTCGCCAGCATGCCGCCGATCATCCCCGGACGACGCAGCACGCGGAACAGCGTACTCAGGCTGCCGCTGCTCTCCGGCTTCATGGACGGCAGGACCCAGAGCTGCCACAGCAGCGCCAGCATGCTCGGTAGAATGCAGAGCACAAAGACGTTGCGCCAGCCGATCAGGCTGCCCAGATAGCTGCCGAGCGGCGCCGCGACCACCGTGGCTATCGATACACTGGAGAAGATCACCGCCAGCGCCTTCGGCACTTTATCTGCCGGAACCAGACGCATCGTGGTCGCCGTCGACATCGCCCAGAATCCCCCGATGGCGATCCCCAGCAGCAGGCGCCCCATCAGCAGGACGTGCAGGTTGGGCGCAAAGGCCACCAGCAGGCTGGAGATAATTTGCAGCACCGAGAAAAACATCAGCACCCAGCGGCGGTCAATGCTTTTGGTCGCCGGCGTAATCAGCAGTCCGGTTACCAGCGCCACCAGCGCGGTGGCGGTGACGGCCTGTCCGGCCATTCCTTCACTCACGCCCAGGCTCGCGGCCATCGGCGTTAACAGACTGGCGGGCAGAAATTCTGCCGTAATCAAACCAAACACCCCCAGCCCCAGTGAATAGACGGCCCGCCAGGCGGGTTTTGCAGGCGCTACCGCCTCGCTCGCCGCGACACATGAATTCATCTGTTTTTCTCCCGTTATAAAAATGTGACAACTGTCGCAAAAGCATAGAAGGTTCACCCTGGACGATCTATGACATATAATCTCCACTTATTGATTATTCGTCCGGAGTTGCGCCATGACCGTACAGTCACCCGATCTGATCAGCGAACTTTTACGCGGCATGCGTCTGTCAGGTGTGAAATACCGGCGGATCCAGGCCAGCGCGCCGTTTGGCGTCGCCTTCCATCAGGCGCCCGGTAGGGCGCAGTTTCATTTTGTGAGCCACGGTAGCGCCCTGCTGCGAATGGAAAGCGGTGCGACGTTCGAACTGAGCAGCGGCGATGCCCTCTTTATTCCTTGCGGTAATTCTCATGCCCTGCTCTCTGACGAGCGGGCAACCATTACGCCCGTCAATGCCTTTCCCAGCGAGCCCATCTGCAGCTCGGTGTGTGCCATCACCTGCGAACCCTGCCCGGAAAGCGAGAACACCATCATCTTTAGCGGGTGCATGGATTTTGAGCTGGGCGGGATGCAGCCGCTGATCAAGGCGATGCCGGAAGTGATGATGGTCAGCCGGCTGATGTCCACCTGGCCGGAGATCCACCCGCTGCTGGCGGCGATGGAGCGGGAATCCGTTTCGCGTCAGGCCGGGTACGCCGGGATCCTTGCGCGTCTGGCCGACGTGGTGGCCGCGTTAATCGTGCGTGGCTGGGTTGAAGGCGGATGTGGTAAAGCCACCGGCTGGGTGCAGGTTCTGCGCGACCCGCGCCTGAGCCGGGCCATTTACGCCATGCACCAGCAGCCCGGCCTGAACTGGAGCGTGGCGGATCTGGCAAAAGAAGCGGGCACGTCCCGTTCCGTGTTCGCCGAACGATTCCTGGCCGCGACGGGAACCACCCCGGCAAAATATCTCAGCGAGCTGAGGATGCGGCTGGCCATCCAGTACATTCGCCACGAAAATCAGCCGATTGAAACCGTCGCGCTGCGGCTGGGATACGGCTCTCTGGCGGCATTTAGCCGGGCATTTAAGCGCATCATTGGACATGCGCCGGGCACGCTGCGGGAAGCCAGCCAGACGCCGGAAGAGGTCTGACGGGCAGGCAATTATTAACGCGAAGCGGGCAATATTCGTCTAAGGTTTTCAGGTGATTGACAACAGCGGTCACGCTGTTTAGTGAAGACAGGAGACGAACTGATGATAAGACCTCGTACACTACGCCCCGCGTTCTTGCCCCTTGCGTTAGGAGGCGCGCTGCTCGGCGTCACGACTTGCGGTTATGCCGATGATAGCCCCGCAGCCCAGACAACCTCACCCGATATTTTGCTGGGCCCTCTGTTTAACGATGTGCAAAGCGCCAAACTGTTTCCCGATCAGAAAACCTTCGCGGATGCCGTCCCCAAAAGCGACCCGCTGATGATTCTGGCGGATTACCGGATGCAGCACGCGCAGTCCAGCTTTGACTTACGCCACTTTGTCGAGATGAACTTTACGCTCCCTGCGGAAGGGGAAAAATATGTTCCGCCTGCTGGACAAAGTTTACGTGAGCACATCGACGATCTCTGGCCCGTGCTGACGCGCACCACGGATAAAGCCAGCAACAAATGGGATTCCCTGCTGCCGTTACCCAAACCTTACGTTGTGCCCGGCGGACGTTTCCGCGAGGTCTACTACTGGGACAGCTATTTCACCATGCTGGGCCTGGCAGAGAGCGATCACTGGGACAAAATCAGAGACATGGTGGATAACTTTGCGTATGAGATTGATACCTTCGGCCACATTCCCAACGGCAACCGCAGCTATTACCTGAGCCGCTCCCAGCCGCCGTTTTTCTCAATGATGGTTGAACTGCTGGCGACCCACGACAGCGATGCGCTGAAGAAGTACCGTCCGCAGATGGAGAAAGAGTATGCCTACTGGATGGACGGCGTCGACGCCCTTCAGCCGGGGCAGGCTAACAAACGCGTGGTGAAGCTGGACGACGGCGTTATCCTCAACCGCTACTGGGACGACCGCGATACCCCGCGCCCGGAGTCCTGGCTTGACGACGTGAATACCGCCAAAAGTAACCCTAACCGGCCTGCGACCGAGATCTACCGTGATTTGCGTTCCGCTGCGGCCTCGGGCTGGGACTTTAGCTCCCGCTGGATGGACGATCCGCAAAAGCTCGGCACCATCCGGACCACCAGCATTGTCCCCGTGGACCTGAACGCCCTGATGTTCAAGATGGAAAAACTGCTGGCGCGGGCAAGCCAGGAGAGTGGCGACGCCGCCAGCGCAAGTAAATACGAGGCGCTGGCAACGGCGCGTCAGAAAGCCATCGAGAGCCACCTGTGGAATGATAAAGAGGGCTGGTACGCGGATTACGATCTCAAGAGCAAGAAGGTACGCAATCAGCTCACGGCGGCAGCCCTGTTCCCGCTTTACGTGAAGGCGGCGGCGCAGGACCGGGCCGATAAAGTCGCCGCGGCAACCTCGGCGCGCCTGTTGAAACCGGGCGGTATTGCGACCACCACCGTCAATAGCGGCCAGCAGTGGGATGCGCCAAACGGCTGGGCCCCGCTGCAGTGGGTGGCCGCGGAAGGGCTGCAGAATTACGGACAGGAGAAGGTCTCTATGGACGTGACCTGGCGCTTCCTGAAGAACGTTCAGCATACTTACGACCGCGAAAAGAAACTGGTCGAGAAGTATGACGTGTCGACAACCGGTACGGGTGGCGGCGGCGGCGAGTATCCGCTGCAGGACGGCTTCGGCTGGAGTAACGGCGTAACGCTGAAAATGCTGGATCGGGTCTGCCCGAAAGCAAAACCGTGCGACAGCGTGCCGGAGAATCAGCCTGCGGCAAATGAGGAGGCTGAGCCGGTGAAAGCTGCGGCGCAGTAAGGGTATTGCCGGGTGGCGGCTACGCCTTACCCGGCCTGCGCGTGCTGGCTCTAATCCTCACAAATTAATGCGAGTAGCGAACAATCCCCTCGCCCCTTTGGGGAGAGGGTTAGGGTGAGGGGAACATACGGCTGCGGTGGTCATTCCGTTCACTTTATGTTCCTTGCTATTCTGTAACGACATGGCCTGTGAACGTGCCAGGGTGGCTCAATCGCCACCACCCTGGCGACCCGGGCTCCCGGCGGTAAATCGCCGCTTCGCGGTGCCCTCGTCTTATTCCTTCCGGCTTATCGGGGACGGGCGGAGGTAACGTCCCTGTAAAGCCCGCCCTCTCGGCGCATCCATGCGCCTCGCCCCGGCCTTCAGGAAACGCCTCAGCGATTTACAGCCGGACCATGGCATCGCTGCGAATAAATCGTTTCACTTTAAAAACCAGAATCGCTACTGGTTAAAAATTTACTGGAGATCCCTCAGCACCGGGAATGGGAAACGATCGTCAGAAACTATAACTCGCCCCTAGCTGATACGTCCTGTCACGCCCAATCCAGCAGTTGGTCGCGTCGTAGCAGGTCAGCGTCTCTTTATTAGTGATATTCTGCGCGCTGGCTTTAAGCGTTAGCCCTGCCAGCGAGGGCAGGATTTCACCCATCCGGTAGGAAGCCGCCAGATCGTACTGCGTGGTGCCGCCCAGCTTACCCGCATCGTTTGCCGGAGAGATTTCCATCGGCCCGGTGTAGCGTGCGCCAGCCCCCAGCATCAGTCCTTTCAGCGGCGTGTTGTCAAAGGTGTAATCCCCCCAGAGGTTGAAGGCATTCTCCGGTACCTGCGTTGGACGTTTGCCTTTGTACTTGTCATCTTCCCGGTTGATCGCGTGGGTGTACGCATAGTTGGCAATCAGCGTCAGGTTGTCCGTCGGACGGCTGATGGCGGAGAGCTCTGCCCCTTTGGATTCCACTTCCCCGGTCTGACGATAGTTCAGGAAGCCCGGATCGGAGGTGACGACATTTTTCTGCCGGATGTTAAACACCGAGGCGGTAAAGGTGGTGGCGTAGTCGGCCAGCAGATATTTCACCCCGCCTTCCACCTGCTTGCTGGTAGTCGGTTTGACGTCTTTCGCCACGAGCGTACCCTGCGGTGACACCGGCGCGAAACCTTCTGAATAGCTGATAAACGGCGAAATCCCGTTATCGAAGGCGTAAAGCGCGCCCAGGCGTTTGGTGACGCGATCCTGCGATACCCAGGCTTTATCACCGTTTTGCAGGTAGTTGGTGGTAACGGAGCGGTAATCGTCGTAGCGCAGGCTGCCCAGCAGGTTGAGGCCGCCAAACTCTACCTGATCCTGTAAGTAATAGCCGTTCTGCTGATAGCTGAGACGGTTTTTCTGGGCGGTATAGAGCCCCAGCGCGCTTTCCTGGATCTGCGAATAGTCAGGATGCCGCATATCGATGCCCGGCGTGGCCGACGCGTAGCGATAATGGAAATGGGAATTCAGCTTCTGATAGTCAAACCCGGCCAGCAGGTGGTGTTTCCAGTCGCCAAGGGCAACGGTTTTGGTCACCTGGTTGTCGATGTTGAAGCTCTTAAGGTCTTCATCGGTGGTGTAGGCAAAGCGGTTGAGCTGATACGCCTCGCTTCCCGTCCCTGTCGCGTAGACGCTGCGCTGGTGGGTATCGACGTCGAAATAGCGCGCTTTCTGATTAAAGCCCCAGCCGCTGTCAAACTCATGTTCAAAGCTGTAGCCCAGCATCCACTGACGCTGCTTAAACCCGCTCCACTCATCTCCGGCGTAATCGCGCTTGCCCGCATATTTCGAGCGCAGGTAGGCGAGCGGCAGCGGATTAGACGGCGTCAGGCTCGGGGTGTTTTGCGCCAGCGCGTCCAGGGTGAGGCGGGTTTTGCTGTCGGGCTGCCAGGTGACGGACGGCGCAACCAGGTAGTTTTCATACCGGGTAGTGTGCGGCTGATCGTCGTTTTCCGTGGCTTTGCCCAGCAGACGGTAGTTCCAGTCGCTGTCGGCAATCTGCCCGGTTGAATCGAGGTATCCCTCTTTCAGATTACGGTTTCCGGTGTTAACGCCGATTTCGGTTCGGGCTTCCCGCTGCGGTTTTTTACTTTGAATATTCACCAGCCCGCCCGGCGAACCGCCGCCGTAAAGGACCGATGAGGGGCCTTTCAGGATATCAACGCTGTCGATCAGCAGCGGATCGATGCGCGCTTTGGTATTGCCGGTGACGTTATAGGGCAGCTGCAGCCCGTTGTAGAACTCCTGGTCGACGGTAAAGCCACGAATTTTATATTCGCTCATGTAGGAGGTATTCCCCCGCACCTCGGTTGAGACGCCCGGGGCATAGCGCAGGATTTCATTCACCGAATTCGCATGACGCTTTTCAATTTCCGGCGCAGAGAGGGTCGTGATGACCTGCGGCGTTTTACTTTCGGCAACGGCCGATTTCGTGGCGCTGTTCGTCCAGGCCGGCAGCGCGCTGCCCTGCTCTGAGCCCGTGACGACGATGGTGGATTCTTCGGCAAACGCCGGGACCTGCAATGCCAGCGTGACGGCCCCTGCCAGAGCGCAAAGCGTAAAACGTGAGGTATTCATAATGTCGTCTTGTTGTTAGATGCAATACGGAACGACAATTATTATCATTTAGATTAACAAATCAATACTCAGGCAAAAAAAACGGCCCTCCGCAGAGAGCCGTTTACGTCAATTTATGCTCGTCGCAGTAACCTGAATATGCCCAGCACCACAATGGCACCCACGACAGCGACCAGAAAACTGTGCAGGTCGAAACCACTTATGTTGCCTCCAAAGCCAAACATCGTCGCCAGCCAGCCGCCCACAACCGCACCAACGACCCCGAGTACACAGGTCAAAATAAAGCCGCCGCCATCGTTTCCCGGCATGATCAGTTTAGCGATAGCGCCAGCAATAAGACCAAAGATAATCCAGGCGATGATACCCATAGCGATGCCCTCTTGCAGGTTTAACGCGTGCGCAGAAAACCTTCTGCACAGCTAACTTAAGTATAGGTCATCGCCGGAAAACCATTTTCATCTCACCGACTTATCTTTGGTTAAACAGGCAAAAAAAACTCACCGGTTTGTATTAAGTTTCATTGCAGATTGCCGATAACGCTAAGACAGTCTGTCATCTATCAAGGAGCCATCCGGCGTGAGTCATTACAGTGAGCAGTTCCTCAAGCAAAATCCGCTGGCTGTATTAGGGGTATTACGCGACCTGCAAAAAGGTGAAGTGCCGCTGCGCATCAGCTGGTCGAATAATCAGTTCATCAGCAAGATCCTTGACGCCTCGCAGGATCGGCTGGTGATTGATTTAGGCAGTCAGGAGTATGAAAACCGCGCGGCGCTGAAAGCGGAGAATATCGCGGTGATGGCCGAAACGCAGGGCGCCAAAGTGGAGTTTGTCCTGTCGCGGCTGGAACTGAGCGAATACCAGGGACTGCCGGCTTTTGTTACCCCGCTTCCGACCAATCTCTGGTTTGTTCAGCGTCGTGAATATTTCCGCATCAGCGCCCCGCTTCACCCCGCCTATTTTTGTAAGGCCAAAATGCCGGACAAAAAAGAGATCCGCTTCCGCCTCTTCGATCTGTCGCTGGGCGGCATGGGCGCGCTGATGGACACGCCGAAACCGGACGGGCTGGTAGAGGGCATGCGGTTTACGCAAATCGAACTGGATATGGGGGGCTGGGGTCGCTTTTATTTCGATGCACAGCTGATTGCCATCAGCGACCGCACCGTCGTGGACAGCAAAAATGAAACCATTACCACGCCGCGTCTGAGCTTTCGTTTCCTCAACGTCGGGCCTGGAGCAGAGCGTGAGCTTCAGCGTATTATCTATTCCCTGGAGCGAGAGGCGCGGGAACGCGCAAATAAGGTTCTGTGAATAAATCGGGCAGCGTGACCGCCGCCCGTCTGCGGCATTACATGGCATCCATCGCTTTCTGTACTTTCCAGATATAACGAGGCGCCTGTGGTGCCGGGTGATTTTTCGCCACATGTTCAAAGAACTCGTCTTTGTCCATGTCGTTAATCTCTTCTATCGCCTCTTTGCGGTCAGAGGAGAAGGTTCTGAGCAACGCGCCGGCACCGTTAACGTAAGACACCACCAGCGCGTACTGCATCACCTCTGGATCCTTAATCCCCTTCAGCACGCCATGCTCCATAATGCTCAGATAGGCCGTGCCCATTGAAATGTTACGTTCCGGGTTCTTCAGCTCGCTGGTCGACGGCTGGCCGTTCCAGCCCATGTAGCGGTAAACCTCTCTCCCGGCCGTTGACGCTTTAAGCTGCATCAGCCCCACCGCGTTGGATTTGCTGACAAGCGTGGGATTACCGCCGGACTCCACCGCAATGATCGCCGTGATGAGACGCGGGCTGACGCCCCAGGCCTTCCCGGCTTGCTCACTGATCGGCATCCACTGCATGGCCCGTTTCACCGGCACTTCCGGGTTCCAGGGCGGGTTTTGATAATCATGTTTTGAACTACAGCCAGCGAGCAACACAATCAAAAAAGCAAACCATCTCAATTTCACGTCATCTATCCTTATAGCCGGTCATCGCGGTGCGCCGCCTCTTGAAGCAGGCAGCGTATAAGCGGCATGATATAGACAATTAGTTTCTCATTCAGCAAGGAATTGCCATGTCTCAGTTTCATCTCATCGCACCGTCGGGCTACTGCATTAACCAGGACGCGGCGCAGCGGGGCGTTCAGCGTTTGCTGGAATCTGGCCATCAGGTAGAAAATCAGACGATTATCCCCCGCCGCCAGCAGCGTTTTGCCGGTACCGAAGCGCAGAGGCTGAATGATATCAATAGTCTGGTGAACCTGACGGGCGAAAACCGTATTGTGCTTGCGGTGCGCGGCGGATATGGCGCGAGCCGGCTGCTGGAGAGCATTGACTGGCAGGGGCTGGCGCTGCGCCAGCAGCAGGATCCGCTGCTGATCTGCGGCCATAGCGATTTCACCGTCATCCAGCTTGGGCTGCTGGCCCTGCATAACGTCATCACCTTCAGCGGTCCGATGCTGGCCGGTAACTTCGGCGCACCGGAGCTGGATGCGTTTACCGTGGAACATTTCTGGCGCGCGCTGCGCAATTCCACCTACAGCGTGGAGTGGCAAGGCAATGGACCGCACTGGGAATGTGAAGGCCAGCTCTGGGGCGGCAATCTGGCGATGCTGGTCTCGCTCATCGGCACGCCGTGGATGCCGAAAATCGAGGACGGCATTCTGGTGCTGGAAGATATCAACGAACATCCGTTCCGCGTCGAGCGCATGCTATTGCAGCTTTATCATGCCGGTATTCTTGAACGCCAGTCCGCGGTTGTGCTGGGCAGCTTCAGCGGCTCTGCTCCGAATGACTATGACGAGGGTTACTCCCTGGAGACCATGGTCGACTTCGTTCGCTCGCGGCTGGATATTCCGGTTATCACCGGTCTGGATTTCGGCCACGAGCAGCAAACCGTGACCCTGGCGCTGGGGGCGCATGCCTCCCTGATCCACAATGGTTCCGGCACTCGGCTGACCATCAGCGGCCATCCTGTCATAAAGGCATAAAAAAGCCGTTATACCCCCTTAATAAAACGCTGTTGCCGTTGTTAATATGTTAGGGTTTTAGTAACAGCGTTAACATTGAGGTGGGAGTAAGAGAACATTGGATGCCGCAGCGATAATCAGCCTTTTCATTTTGGGTTCCGTCCTTGTAACCAGCAGTATTTTATTAAGTTCATTTTCATCGCGTCTCGGCATACCTATTCTTGTCATTTTCCTCGCCATCGGCATGCTGGCCGGCATTGATGGCATTGGCGGTATCCCATTCGATAACTACCCCTTCGCCTATATGGTGAGTAACCTCGCGCTGGCGGTGATCCTGCTGGACGGCGGGATGCGTACCCAGGCGAGCTCCTTCCGCGTGGCCTTAGGGCCTGCGCTGTCGCTCGCCACGGTCGGCGTGTTGATTACCTCTGGCCTCACCGGGATGATGGCCGCGTGGCTTTTCCATCTCAATATCATGGAAGGTTTGCTGATTGGCGCCATCGTGGGCTCAACCGATGCGGCAGCGGTGTTTTCCCTGCTCGGCGGAAAAGGGCTTAACGAACGCGTTGGCTCCACGCTTGAGATTGAATCCGGCAGTAACGATCCGATGGCGGTATTTCTCACCATTACGCTTATCGAGATGATTCAGCAGCATGAAAGCGGGCTGAGCTGGATGTTTGCGTTACATATCCTGCAGCAGTTCGGCCTGGGGATTGTTATCGGACTGGCGGGGGGCTATCTGCTACAGCAGACGATCAACCGTATATCGCTTCCCGCGGGGCTTTACCCCCTGCTGGCGCTGAGCGGCGGCATTCTCATTTTTGCCGTCACCACGGCGCTGGACGGCAGCGGCATTCTCGCCGTCTATCTCTGCGGGTTCCTGATGGGCAACCGCCCTATTCGCAACCGCCATGCCATTTTGCAGAACTTTGACGGCCTGGCGTGGCTGGCGCAAATCGGCATGTTCCTGGTGCTGGGCCTGCTGGTTACGCCATCGGACCTGCTGCCGATCGCCGTTCCGGCGCTGCTGCTTTCCGCGTGGATGATCTTCTTCGCCCGTCCGCTGTCGGTATTTGCAGGCCTGCTGCCGTTTCGCGGCTTCAACCTGCGCGAGCGGGTCTTTATCAGCTGGGTTGGCCTGCGCGGCGCGGTGCCGATTATCCTTGCGGTGTTCCCGATGATGGCCGGTCTGGATAACGCGCGGCTGTTCTTTAACGTGGCGTTCTTCGTGGTGCTGATTTCCCTGCTGTTCCAGGGAACCTCGCTCGGGTGGGCGGCGAAAAAAGCCAAAGTGGTGGTCCCGCCCGTGGGCTGGCCGGTCTCACGCGTGGGGCTCGATATTCATCCGGAGAACCCGTGGGAACAGTTTGTCTATCAGCTGAGCGCCGACAAATGGTGCGTGGGGGCCTCGCTGCGCGATTTGCACATGCCGACCGAAACGCGCATTGCCGCCCTGTTCCGCGATAATGTCCTGCTGCACCCTACCGGCAGCACCCGCCTGCGCGAGGGGGATATTCTCTGCGTGATTGGTCGCGAGCGCGACCTGCCCGCGCTAGGCAAGCTGTTCAGCCAGTCGCCTCCGGTGGCCCTGGACCAGCGCTTCTTCGGCGATTTTATTCTGGAAGCCAGCGCTAAATTTGCGGATGTGGCGCTGATTTACGGTCTGGATGAAGGTGCTGAAGACGGTGATAACCCGCAAACGCTGGGCGAAATCATCCAGCAGCGGCTTGGCGCTGCCCCGGTCGTGGGGGATCAGGTAGAGTTTGCCGGGATGATCTGGACCGTTGCCGAAAAAGAAGATAACGCGGTGCGGAAAGTCGGTTTAAGGCCGATGGAAGAGGAAGCGGAGTAGTTTTTTTGCCGGGTGGCGGTTTCGCCTTACCCGGCCTACAAAACCCTCTAACGTAGGCCGGGTAAGCGTTAGCGCCACCCGGCGAACATAAGTTACACCGTCACAACCGGCACTCGAGGGGCCAGCGCGCACATCAATTCATACCCCACCGTGCCCGCCGCGGCAGCAACGTCATCAATCTTAACTTCGTTACCCCACAGCTCGACGGGTGAGCCAATGCCCGCCTGCGGGCATGGCGTCAGATCAACGGCCAGCATATCCATAGATACGGTGCCCACCGTTCCCGTGCGAACCCCATCGACCCAGACCGGCGTGCCGGTCGGCGCGATGCGCGGGTAGCCGTCGGCATAACCGCCCGCCACGATGCCAATCCGCTGCTCGCCCTTTGCCCGGTAGCGGCTGCCGTAGCCCACCGTGTCCCCGGCCTTCAGCGTCTGCACGCCAATGATTTCACTGCGCAGGGTCATGACCGGCTTCAGGCCGCTGTTGGCGATATCCTGCCACTGACCGGAGGGAGACGCACCGTACAGAACGATCCCCGGGCGCACCCAGTTATAGTGCGCCTCGGGATGCCACAGCGTGGCCGCCGAGTTCGACAGCGAGCGCGGGCAATCCAGCCCTTCAGCCGCCTGCTCAATGCGGACCATGGCATCGGCAATACCGTCGGGTTTTTCCGCGTCGGCAAAATGCGCCATCAGCGTCATTTCGCCCACGTTTTTCATGGCGCGCAGCTGCTGCCAGACCGTATGCACCCGCTCAGGCTGGAAGCCCAGGCGGTTCATGCCGCTGTTTACCTTGAGATAGATATCCAGCGGAGCATGGAGCTTCGCATCCTGGATCGCCTTAATCTGCCAGTTGCTGTGAACGCTGGTGGTCAGCCGGTACTTATCCAGCAGCGGCAGATCCTCCGCATGGAAAAAGCCTTCCAGCAGTAGAATCGGCCCTTTCCAGCCGCGCTCGCGCAGCAGAATGGCCTCTTCCAGATTCAGGAGCGCAAAACCGTCGGTCGCGCTCAGCGCGCTCCAGATACGGTCGATACCGTGGCCGTAGGCATTCGCTTTCACCACCGACCAGACGCGCGAACCCGGTGCCGCCCGACGAACAATTTGCAGATTATCCTTCAGGGCCTGCAGGTTCAGCTGGGCCAGAACAGGACGGGACATGACAACTCCTTAGCTATGCGCGCCGTGCAGGTGCTGTGGACGCGAAGGCGTAAACCCCGATTGATAGCGCGCGGCGCTTAAATCGTCAAACGGAATTGCCGGCGTGCGCCCGGAAATCAGGTCGCTCAGCAGCTGGCCCGATCCGCAGGCCATTGTCCAGCCGAGCGTGCCGTGTCCGGTATTGGTCCACAGGTTTTTAAACGGCGTGCGCCCTACGATCGGCGTGCCGTCCGGGGTCATCGGACGCAGGCCGGTCCAGAACGTCGCCTGCTCAACAAAACCTCCGCGCGGGAAGAGATCGCCCACGACCATCTCCAGCGTTTCACGACGCGGCTGCAGCAGTTCGGTGTTGAAGCCGACAATCTCCGCCATGCCGCCTACGCGAATGCGGTTGTCGAAGCGGGTAATGGCGATTTTGTAGGTTTCGTCCAGAATGGTCGACACCGGGGCGCCGCTCTCTTCTTTCACCGGGATGGTCAGCGAGTAGCCCTTCAGCGGATAAACCGGAATGTCGAGAATGCCTTTCAGCATGGCGGTGGAGTACGAACCAAACGCCATCACGTAGGCATCGGCTTTGATCACCTCGTCGCCGCACTTCACGCCGTAAATTTTTTCCCCTTCCGACAGCAGCTTGTCGACGGAGGTGTTGAAGCGGAACTTCACCCCCGCCTGCTCGCACATTTGCGCCAGACGTTGCGTAAAGAGCTGGCAGTCGCCGGTTTCGTCATTCGGCAGGCGCAGGCCGCCGGTCAGCTTATGCGCCACTTCCGCCAGCGCCGGTTCAACCTGACCAAGCTGGCTGGCTTCCAGCAGCTGGTACGGTACGCCGGCATCTTCCAGCACGGCGATATCGCGGGTGGCATTCTCGTACTGTTGCTCGGTGCGGAACAGCTGCAGCGTCCCGCCCTGGCGGCCTTCGTACTCAATCCCCGTCGACGCGCGCAGCGCTTTCAGACAGTCGCGGCTGTATTCCGCCAGGCGCACCATGCGCCCTTTGTTCTCCATGTAGTGGCGGGTGTCGCAGTTGCGCAGCATCTGCCACATCCACTTCAGCTGGAACTGCGTGCCGTCAAGGCTGATGGCCAGCGGCGCATGGCGCTGGAACATCCATTTAATCGCTTTCAGCGGAACGCCCGGCGCAGCCCACGGCGCCGCATACCCCGGAGAGATTTGCCCGGCGTTCGCCGCGCTGGTTTCAAGCGCGGGACCGGATTCACGATCGATAACGGTTACGTCATGTCCCGCCTGACTTAAATACCAGGCGCTGGTTACCCCAACGACACCACTTCCCAGTATGACAACACGCATAGCCACTCCATTATGTGCAAAAGAACAATCTTCTAATTACAGATTGATAACCTAGTTGAAAATATTATTCAACATACGACTTTTTTATGGTGACTTACCTCACACATCCCCCAGCATCAGGGGATAGTGCTAATTTGGGATCTCCTGCTGCGCGTTATTTTTAACCAGCATAATATGCTGAGACATACCGTTTTTTTGCCGTATCAAAAACGCGAAATCGCAAAGAAAAAATTTCTACCCCAGCACGCTTTTTAACACGTTGATCTATGCTTGAAAGGAGGCTCTCCAGACAGAGAGAGCACCCACAACGAGGGCGCGCTAATGGCTACTATTGATTCCCTGAACAAGGACAACACACGTCTGAGCGATGGACCCGACTGGACCTTCGAGCTGCTGGATGTTTACCTCGCCGAAATCGACCGGGTCGCAAAGCTGTATCGCCTGGATACCTATCCCCATCAGATTGAAGTCATTACGTCCGAACAGATGATGGACGCCTACTCCAGCGTCGGGATGCCGATTAACTATCCGCACTGGTCGTTTGGTAAAAAATTTATTGAAACGGAACGGCTGTATAAGCACGGCCAGCAGGGGCTGGCGTATGAGATTGTGATTAACTCCAATCCGTGTATTGCCTATTTAATGGAAGAGAACACCATTACCATGCAGGCGCTGGTGATGGCGCACGCCTGCTACGGGCACAACTCCTTTTTCAAGAATAACTATCTGTTCCGCAGCTGGACGGACGCCAGTTCCATCGTCGATTACCTGATCTTCGCCCGTAAATACATTACCGACTGCGAAGAGCGCTACGGCGTGGACGAAGTGGAAAAACTGCTCGACTCCTGCCACGCGCTGATGAACTACGGCGTGGACCGCTACAAACGTCCGCAGAAAATCTCCCTGCAGGAGGAGAAAGCCCGGCAGAAGAGCCGCGAAGAGTACCTGCAAAGCCAGGTGAACATGCTGTGGCGTACCCTGCCGAAGCGTGAGGAGGAAAAAACGATCGCCGAAGCGCGTCGCTATCCGTCCGAGCCGCAGGAAAACCTGCTCTATTTTATGGAGAAGAACGCCCCGCTGCTGGAGCCGTGGCAGCGTGAGATCCTGCGCATCGTGCGCAAGGTGAGCCAGTATTTTTACCCGCAAAAGCAGACGCAGGTCATGAACGAAGGCTGGGCGACCTTCTGGCACTACACCATTCTTAACCATCTGTACGACGAGGGAAAAGTGACCGAGCGGTTCATGATGGAATTCCTCCATAGCCATACCAACGTGGTGTTCCAGCCGCCCTACAACAGCCCGTGGTACAGCGGAATAAACCCGTATGCGCTTGGCTTCGCCATGTTCCAGGACATTAAGCGTATCTGCCAGTCGCCGACGGAAGAAGACAAGTACTGGTTCCCGGATATCGCCGGTTCTGACTGGCTGGAAACGCTGCACTTTGCGATGCGCGACTTTAAGGACGAGAGCTTCATCAGCCAGTTTATGTCGCCGAAGATCATGCGTGATTTCCGCTTCTTCACCGTGCTGGACGATGACCGCAACAACTATCTGGAGATCTCCGCAATCCATAACGAAGAGGGATACCGTGAGATCCGCTCTCGCCTCTCTTCCCAGTACAACCTGAGCAACCTTGAGCCGAATATTCAGGTATGGAACGTCGATTTGCGCGGTGACCGCTCCCTGACGCTGCGCTATATCCCGCACAATCGCGCGCCGCTGGATAAAGGGCGTAAAGAAGTGCTGAAGCACGTTCATCGCCTGTGGGGCTTTGACGTGCAGCTGGAGCAGCAGAATGAAGACGGGAGCGTCGAGCTGCTGGAACGTTGCCCGGCGCGGTTGAATACGCTGTAGTGACGCTTTTGCCCGGTGGCGCTACGCTTACCGGGCCTATAAACCCCGTAGGTCGGGTAAGGCGTAGCCGCCACCCGACGAAAAAAAACCTCTCATACGAGAGGTTTTTTCTTTTAGCGGGTCTGAATCGCTAAATCACCCGGCAGCGTTTTCTGCATACGGTGCCAGATTTCACCGGAATCGTGACCGTAGCGGCGCACCGTCTCATAAACCTGATCGTGCAGACCTTCGGTACAGAGCTTGCTCAGCTTGTGGTAGAAGCCCAGCGCCAGGCTACGCGCTTCCGGATTGGCAAAGTAGTGGCGGCCAATGCGGGTGTAAAGCCCTTTCATACCGTTGAGGATCAGGCCATACACCGGGTTGCCGGAGGCAAACGCCAGGCCGCGGAACACGTTGTAATCGAGGGTGGCAAAAGCATCGGCGTGATCTTCCACCTCGTTCGCGCTGGCCAGCACCGCAAGGGCGTCTTCCGGATGCTGACGGAAAGCGGTACGAATAAAGATCGTCGCGATGTTGGTGCGAACGGAGAGCAGATTATCAATAAGCTGCGGCACGCTTTCATGGTCAAGACGCGCCAGCGTTTCAAGAATGTTCAGCCCGGACGTTTCCCAGAAATTGTTCACTTTCGTAGGCTTACCGTGCTGGATCGTCAACCAGCCATCGCGCGCCAGCCGCTGAAGCACTTCACGCAGCGTGGTGCGAGTGACGCCAATCAGTTCAGAGAGTTCGCGTTCAGCCGGAAGAATGGACCCCGCAGGGAAACGATTATTCCAGATGCTTTCAATGATGTACTCTTCCGCGAAACCCGCCGGGCTCTGCGCCTTAATGACCATAGTGAGATTTCCATTACACAGCTTTAGCAAATTGGACTCATCATACCAGAGGCACGCAGTGGCAGGTAGCGCGGCAAAGAGAGAAAAGAGGGATCGCCGTTTCATTTTTGTGAAATTTACAATGCAGCCTTATCCGCCTCCAGGCCGCGATTTTTGCGTATACTGATGTTTTGTCTTACTTGACGGGAAGGACGTCTGTTGTGGAAATTTCTTTTGGGCGCGCGCTATGGCGCAATTTTTTAGGCCAGTCTCCTGACTGGTATAAACTGATACTGCTGGTTTTCCTGGTCGTTAATCCCATCATTTTTAGCGTGAATCCCTTTATCGCCGGCTGGCTGCTGGTGGCGGAGTTTATCTTCACCCTGGCCATGGCGCTGAAATGTTATCCCCTTCTGCCGGGCGGATTGCTGGCGTTTGAAGCCGTCGTCGTCGGTATGACCAGCGCCGGGCATGTCAAAGCAGAGCTGGCGTCTAATCTCGAAGTGCTTCTGCTGCTGATCTTTATGGTGGCCGGCATCTACTTTATGAAACAGCTGCTGCTGTTCATCTTCACGCGCCTGCTGCTCAGCATTCCGTCGAAAATGTTCCTCTCGCTGGCGTTTTGCCTTGCCGCCGCCTTCCTGTCGGCGTTCCTGGATGCGCTGACGGTCGTTGCGGTAGTGATCAGCGTCGCGGTTGGGTTTTACGGAATTTATCACCGCGTGGCCTCCTCTCGCCCAAATGAGGACCTGCAGGATGACAGCCACGTTGAGGCGCATAACCGTGACGTGCTGGAACAATTCCGCGCGTTTCTGCGCAGCCTGATGATGCATGCCGGCGTGGGTACCGCGCTGGGCGGCGTGATGACCATGGTCGGCGAGCCGCAAAACCTGATCATTGCCAAAGCGGCGGGCTGGCACTTCGGTGATTTCTTCCTGAGAATGGCCCCGGTGAGCGTACCGGTGCTGATCTGCGGGCTGGCGACCTGTCTGCTGGTGGAGAAGTTTCGCCTCTTTGGGTACGGGGCGCAGCTCCCGGAGCCGGTTCGTCAGGAGCTGCATAAATTCGATGTGCAGAGCCGAAGCCAGCGGACGCGCCAGGAGACGCTACGACTGATTGCTCAGGGGATCATCGGCGTCTGGCTTATCGCGGCGCTGGCGTTCCATCTTGCCGAAGTGGGGCTGATTGGCCTGTCAGTCATTATTCTCGCCACCACCTTTACCGGCGTGACGGACGAACATGCCATCGGCAAGGCGTTTACCGAAGCCCTGCCGTTTACCGCCCTGCTGGCGGTGTTCTTTGCCGTCGTGGCGGTGATTATCGACCAGCACCTGTTCGCGCCGATTATTGCCTTTGTATTACAGGCGTCACCGGATGCTCAGCTCTCGCTGTTTTACCTGTTTAACGGCCTGCTCTCGTCGATCTCAGATAACGTCTTCGTCGGGACGGTCTACATCAACGAGGCTAAAGCGGCCATGGAGCAAGGCGTTATCAGCGCCGGACAGTTTGAGCTGCTGGCCGTGGCGATCAATACCGGAACCAACCTGCCGTCGGTGGCGACGCCAAATGGCCAGGCCGCCTTCCTGTTCCTGCTGACCTCCGCCCTCGCGCCGCTCATACGTCTTTCTTATGGCAGGATGGTATGGATGGCGCTGCCCTATACGCTGGTGCTCACGATCGTCGGATTGCTTTGCGTCAAAATTACCCTCATTCCCTGTACGCAATGGCTGGTACAAGCGGGTATACTTGCGGCGCAGTAAACTATGCATCTCGGGCAGTTCGCTGCCCGTTTGCCTTTTCGCACGATAAACATCCAATTACGTTTTATTTCGCCAGGTACAGGTGGCGCGAAAAACGAATTCGTTTACACTGCGCTTTCTAAGCATGTTCCAGGGAAATGATTATGTTGAGATTTTTAAACCAGTGCTCCCGCGGTCGCGGAGCGTGGTTGTTAATGGCCCTGACCGCCTTTGCGCTGGAAATGGTCGCGCTGTGGTTCCAGCATGTAATGGGACTGAAACCTTGCGTACTGTGTATTTACGAACGCAGCGCGCTGTTCGGCATTATGGGTGCGGGCCTGGTGGGTGCGATTGCCCCAAAATCGCCGCTTCGCTATGCCGGTATTGCCATCTGGATCTACAGCGCCTGGAAAGGAATTGAACTCTCCTGGCAGCACACCATGATGCAATTGCATCCGTCACCGTTTATGACCTGTGATTTTGCCGCCCGCTTCCCGAGCTGGCTGCCGCTGGACAAATGGCTGCCGCAGGTGTTTGTCGCATCCGGTGACTGCTCCGTTCGCCAATGGGAATTCCTGACGCTGGAGATGCCGCAGTGGCTGGTGGGCATTTTTGCCGCCTACTTCGTCGTGGCGCTGCTGGTGCTGATTGCCCAGCCGTTCAAACCGAAGAAACGCGATTTGTTCGGAAGGTAAACGCAAAACGGCAACCAAGGTTGCCGTTTTTAGCGTTTGCGCCCTCTCCCACGGGAGAGGGTTGGGGTGAGGGCATCAGGCCGCACAAGCACAAAAAAACCCGCCTCGGCGGTTTTTTTAATCTCAACGGGTCGGGTGGTTCATGATGTGATCTTCCCAGTCCTGCACCTCGGACTCTTTCACCGCAATGTGGCGCACAGAAATACGTTCACCGTGCATCGCCGCTTTTGAACCGGTTAACAGCGGATGCCAGTCAGGCAGACCTTTCCCTTCCGCCAGCAGGCGATACGCGCAGGTATGCGGCAGCCATTCAAACGTCGGCAGATTATCCCGGGTTAACTTGATGCAGTCAGGCTCAAATTCAAACCGGCGCTCATAGTTGCGGCACTGGCAGGTTTTAATGTTTAACTGCTTGCAGGCAACGTTGGTGAAGTAGATTTCATCCGTATCTTCATCCATCAGCTTGTGCAGGCAGCACTGCCCGCAGCCGTCGCACAATGATTCCCATTCCGCGTCAGTCATGTCGTCGAGAGTTTTGCTTTGCCAGAAAGGGATGTCGTTCATCAGGATGTCCACACGTCAAAAGAAAGCGCACCTTATAACGAGTCTGGCACGTTGTTGCAAGTTTTGCCGCCCTCTTCAGGCGGCAAGATGGGGTTACAGCACGCGGGTTTTCAGCGACAGGCCGTTGAAACCGACCTCAAGCTCGTCACCGCTGAGTAGCGGGCCAACGCCTTCTGGGGTTCCGGTCAGGATCACATCGCCCGGCTTCAGGGTAAAGAAGCGACTCATGTAGGCGATCAGCGGCACAATCTTATGGATCATGTCTGCCGTGGTGCCCTGCTGGCGGATCTCACCGTTAACCTTGAGGCTGAGCGGCGTGTCCTGCGGATCGCCGGTAAATTCGCTCACCGGCACAAACGCCGAAATTGGGCAGGAATTATCAAACCCTTTGGCTTTTTCCCACGGCTGCCCTGCTTTCTTCATTTTGCCTTGAACGTCACGCAGGGTCAGATCCAGCGCCACGCCGTATCCGGCAATCGCTTTTTTAACATGTTCTTCTGAGGCCTGGCGCAGCGTCGCGCCGATCAGCACGGCAAGTTCAACTTCGTGATGCACCGAGCCCAGCCCCTGCGGCAGCGCCAGCGGCTGGCGGATATCGCACAGCGCCGTTTCAGGCTTAATAAACAGGACCGGTTCTTCTGGCGTCGCGCTGCCCATCTCCTGAATATGTTTTGCGTAGTTGCTGCCCACGCAAACCACTTTGCTGACGGGATAATCCAGTAATGCACCTTGCCAGTTATGATGTTGATACATGGTCGACCCCTAAACGGTTGATGTGTTGTACCCAAAAACAGTTGAGACTATTTTTTACCGTTCGCCTCAAGATGCTGTTTTAATAAATTCTCGGGTGGCGGTGGAAGCTGTAAATAATAGCCTTGCTCGGCTAAGGCCGTTTTCACTTTATCCAGATCGGCGTTAATCAGTTTCTTACGACCATCGAGCGGCAGCAGCATCGCCAGCTGTGGTCGGCCAAAGTTCTTCATTAATTCTTCAGGCACGCGTGAAAAATCGTCTTTCTTTTCGACATAAAGATAGGTCTGGTCACGGCTTGTACTTCTGTAGATCACACAAAACATGTTTTTACTCTGAATTAATGGGTGGTTGCTTGCCTCAATATACTCCTGACTATAACATGCCTGATACTCTTCGGAATATCGCAGCGAGTGGTTGCGGTTAATAGCAAATTGAGTAAGGCCAGGATGTCAAACACGCCCATCGAGCTTAAAGGCAGTAGCTTCACCTTATCAGTGGTACATTTGCATGATGCAAAACCCGAGGTTATTCGTCAGGCGTTAGAAGACAAAATCGCCCAGGCTCCCGCCTTTCTGAAGCACGCCCCTGTTGTTATCAACGTCAGCGGTCTTGAGGCTCCGGTTAACTGGAAACTTCTCCAGCAGGCCGTCTCCTCGACCGGACTACGTATCGTGGGCATCAGCGGCTGCAAAGATACTGAGCTGAAAGCGGAAATTGAGCGTGCGGGGCTGCCCCTTCTGAATGAGGGCAAAGAAAAAGCCTCGCGAGCGGCACCCGTTGCCGTGCAAACGCCCCCTCCTGCGGTGCAAAACGTTACTACCGTCACAAAAACGCGAATGATTGATGTGCCGGTTCGTTCCGGTCAGCGCATTTATGCACCAAACTGTGATCTGATTGTTACAAGCCACGTCAGTGCTGGCGCTGAGCTGATTGCAGATGGCAATATTCACGTATACGGTATGATGCGTGGACGTGCGCTCGCAGGTGCAAGTGGCGATCGAGATGCGCAAATATTTTGTACTCACCTGACGGCGGAACTTGTGTCCATCGCAGGTGAATATTGGCTGAGCGACAAGATCCCAGCCGAATTTTATGGCAAAGCGGCTCGCCTGCTTCTGGCAGACGACGCGTTGACCGTTCAACCGTTGAATTGATCCCTTTTTAACAAGGAATTTCTATGGCACGCATTATTGTTGTTACTTCGGGTAAAGGAGGCGTTGGCAAGACCACCTCCAGCGCGGCCATCGCTACTGGTTTGGCCCAGAAGGGAAAGAAAACCATCGTTATCGACTTCGATATCGGTCTGCGTAACCTCGACCTCATCATGGGATGTGAGCGTCGCGTCGTGTATGACTTCGTAAACGTCATTCAGGGCGATGCCACGCTTAACCAGGCGATGATCAAAGACAAGCGCACCGAGAACCTCTACATTCTCCCGGCTTCTCAGACGCGTGACAAAGACGCCCTGACCCGTGAAGGCGTGGAAAAGGTGCTCGACGATCTGAAAAAAATGGATTTCGACTTCATTGTCTGCGACTCCCCTGCCGGCATCGAAACCGGTGCCCTGATGGCGCTCTACTTCGCTGATGAAGCGATCATCACCACTAACCCTGAAGTTTCATCCGTGCGTGACTCAGACCGCATTCTGGGCATCCTCGCCTCTAAATCCCGTCGTGCGGAAAATGGCGAAGACCCGATTAAAGAACACCTGCTGCTCACTCGCTACAATCCGGGCCGCGTGAACAAAGGTGACATGCTGAGCATGGAAGACGTGCTGGAGATCCTGCGCATTAAGCTGGTGGGCGTTATCCCGGAAGATCAGTCCGTGTTACGCGCCTCTAACCAGGGCGAGCCAGTGATCCTTGATACATTGGCAGATGCAGGTAAAGCTTACGCCGATACCGTTGACCGTCTGCTGGGAGAAGAACGTCCTTTCCGCTTCATTGAAGAAGAGAAGAAAGGTTTCCTCAAACGCCTGTTCGGAGGATAAGTTATGGCATTACTGGACTTTTTTCTCTCGCGGAAAAAGAACACCGCCAACATCGCAAAAGAACGTCTGCAAATTATCGTTGCGGAGCGTCGTCGTAGCGACGCCGAGCCTCACTACCTGCCGCAGCTGCGCAAGGACATCCTGGAAGTGATCTGTAAGTATGTGCAGATTGACCCGGAGATGGTCACGGTGCAGCTGGAACAAAAAGACGGGGATATTTCGATTCTGGAGCTGAACGTTACGCTCCCGGAAGCGGAAGAGTCGCGTCCGTAGGTTTGTGTTTTCGCCGCCCCGGTAAGCGCAGCGCCACCGGGGAAATATGCCGGGTATATCGCCCGGCATATTTTTTTATCGCGGGTAACCGTCCAGCAGCGTATTCAGGCGATCGGCCATCAATTCCCCGCGCCATCCCGCCATCATCTCCGGCACGCCATTCTGCGGCTTCAGCTTCCAGTGCCAGTTCAGCAGCTGGTTAATCTGACGACGTGAGGCGAGCAGTTCCGCGCTCAGCTTGCTTTCCGTTGCAACCGCCTGCACCAGCGCTTTGATATCCTTAAACGCTTTGCGATAGCCCGGCATGTCCATCAGGTTCAGCAGCGGTTCCGGCAGCGCATCTTCCGGCAGCTCCTGCGCTTTGGCGACCAGCGCCAGCAGGGTTTTACCATGGAAGCGGATCTCGCTGCCCGAAAGCCCAATGCTGTCCAGCTCGCCCAGGCTGCCAGGCATATAGCGCGCGACTGCCCAGAGATGCTCTTCGCGAACAACAAAGTTAACGGCCAGATCGCGCTCCCGCGCTTTACGCAAGCGCCAGTCTGCCAGCAGCTGCAGGCATGCCAGCTGACGCGTGCGCAGCTGCCAGGCGTTACTGATATCGCGCCAGGCCTCTTTCGGGTCAACCACTTCCTGACGACGCTGCTGGGTCATACGGCACTCGTCCAGCGCAGCAGCGAGCCAACCGGAGGCTTCCGCCTCTTTCATCAGCTGTCCCGCAATCGGCAGCAGGTAAAACACGTCTGCCGCCGCATACTCCAGCTGACGCTCTGTAAGCGGGCGCGCCAGCCAGTCGGTACGGGATTCGCTTTTATCCAGCGTCAGGCCCGTATACTCCTCCACCATGGCAGCAAAGCCCCAGGAGAGCGGACGATTGCTGAATGCCGCGAGGATCTGCGTGTCAATCAGCGGCTGGGGCATGATGCCAAAGGTGTTCAGAAAGACTTCCAGATCCTCACTGCCTGCGTGCAGGTATTTCGTCACGGCGGTATCGAGCAGCAAGTTACGCATCGGCGTCCAGTCGGTAATGCCGAGAGGGTCAATCAGCGACACGTGCTTACCGTCGTACATCTGAATCAAACCCAGCTGCGGATAATAGGTCCGGGTACGGACAAACTCGGTATCCAGGGCAATGGCAGGAAAGTCGCGCGTCACTTCGCACAGCGAAGCCAGCTCGTCGTTGGTCGTGATCATCTGGTAATTCAAAACGGGTTCTCTTTTGTTTGCGCCCATAAAAAACGCCGGCTTAACCGGCGTCTGGGCGATTAGCGTGAAGCTCAGGCCTTATTGTCTACTTTGCCACGGGCTTCGTCACGTAATTCTCGTCGTAATATCTTACCGACGTTGGATTTCGGCAGCTCATCGCGGAATTCAACCAGCTTCGGCACCTTATAGCCCGTCAGCTGACGACGGCAAAACGTTACCAGCGCCTCCTCCGTCAGGGAAGGATCTTTTTTGACCACAAATATCTTCACCGCTTCACCGCTGCTGCCGGAAGGGACGCCGACCGCCGCCACCTCGAGTACGCCGCTGTGCTGCATAACCACGTCTTCGATCTCATTCGGATAGACGTTGAAGCCGGAGACCAGGATCATGTCTTTCTTGCGATCGACGATGCGCAGGAAGCCCTCGTCATCCATTACCGCAATATCACCGGTGTGCAGCCAGCCGTCTTTGATGATTTCGTCGGTCGCATCGGGACGCTGCCAGTAACCCAGCATCACCTGCGGACCTCTGACGCAAAGCTCACCCGGCTCGCCCGGCGCGACTTCGTTATCGTTATCATCGACCAGTTTGGCCTCGGTGGAAGGAACCGGCAGACCAATGCTTCCACTGTGATAGTCGATATCGTGTGGGTTCACGCTGACCAGCGGAGCACATTCCGTCAGCCCATAGCCTTCCAGCAAATACTGACCGGTGAGCTTCACCCAGCGCTCGGCGACCGCCTGTTGAACCGGCATGCCGCCGCCCGCAGAGAGATGCAGCGTGGAGAAATCCAGCTGCTGGAACTCTTTGTTATTAAGCAGCGCGTTAAACAGGGTGTTCACCCCCGTCATGGCGGTGAACGGGTATTTCGCCAGCTCTTTCACCAGGCCCGGGATATCGCGCGGGTTGGTGATGAGGATGTTCTGACCACCCAGTTCAATAAACAGCAGGCAGTTCATGGTCAGCGCAAAGATGTGATACAGCGGAAGCGCGGTGATCACCACCTCTTTGCCCGGATGCAGAAGCGGCCCGTAGGTGGCGTTCACCTGTTCAAGGTTTGCCAGCATATTACGGTGGGTAAGCATGGCGCCTTTGGCGACGCCGGTAGTCCCGCCCGTGTATTGCAGAAACGCAAGATCTTCCGCGACCACTTCGGGTTTCACATACTGCATACGGTAGCCCGCATGCAGCGCGCGGCGGAAGGAGATGGCGTCCGGCAGGTGGTATTTTGGCACCAGGCGCTTGACGTATTTAACGACAAAGTTAACCAGCGTGCCTTTGGCGGTCGAGAGTTGATCCCCCATGCGCGTCAGGATGACGTGTTTAACCTGGGTTTTGTCGACCACTTTTTCCAGCGTATGGGCGAAGTTGGACACAATGACAATCGCGGCCGCGCCGCTGTCGTTCAGCTGATGCTCCAGCTCGCGCGGGGTATACAAGGGGTTAACGTTGACGACAATCATCCCGGCTCGCAGGATACCGAACAACGCCACCGGGTATTGCAGCAGGTTCGGCATCATCAGCGCGACGCGGTCCCCTTTTTGCAGCCCCAGCCCTTCCTGCAGATACGCCGCAAACGCGCGGCTACGCTCCTCAAGCTTACGGAACGTCATGACCTCGCCCATATTCACGAATGCGGGCTGGTCCGCGTAGCGCCTTACCGAGTGTTCAAATAATTCCACCAGGGATTGATAACGGTCAGGATTGATCTCAGCAGGAACATCTGCGGGATAACGGTTAAGCCAAACCTTCTTCAATGCATCACCTCTGAAATGAGTGTTCGTCGTCATCACAACCCCGATAATAAACAGTTTGTTAACATTATATTAACTCAGCGTACCAGTTTATTAATTGTTCAGATTTAAGGTTGCGAAGCGCGTCACTCTTTTTTTTCGTTTTATCCGTAAAAAAACAGAGACAGCGGCTGAGCCGCTGTCTCTTTTCTAACAATAACAGTAAGTTACTCAGTAACGATCGTCTGAACCTGTGCAGGACCCGGGTTATACCAGCCCCAGCCCGGGTAGCCGTAACGATAAGGATGTGGACCCCACATCCACGGATCCATCGGCTGAGGCGGCATGATCACCTGCTGTGCCAGCCGCCAGCGTTTATACCCGTTGACCTGCATGGTCATAAATTTATACGGCGTGCTGCCGATTTTGCCCTGCACGGCGCCGGTAATCGGCCCGACGACGGTCACCAGCTGCCCGCGAAAATCGACCGGATCGAGGAAACCGCTGACGTCCGCATAGATACGTCCGCGAGAGGCCTCACCCAGTACCGGCCGCGCGCCGCTGTCCAGCGGAACGGTCGCGATCTCGAGGCGGGTTTTCCCCTGCTGGTTTTGTACGTCTATGACCTTACCGCCAAAGCGCGCTTCCTGGCCGACGTAAAGCTCAGGCGCATTCATCACCCGAACCAGATCCTGCTGTGGCGTCGGGCTGCTGCCCTTAATCGCATCAGGAACGGAAACGCATCCGCTCAGTGCTATGGCAACTGCGCCTGCCATAATAAGGCGTACTACTTTAGTTCGAACCGCCATGATGCGACTCCTTTTTCTCAGTTCCTGTTACTGAGATTCACTCGCGGCCCGGAAGTTTCTTCCACGCAACGGTGTTTCGCAAATAAACCGGCTCCGCGTGTTCAACGGCAACGGTTTTTCCTGCCGCGAGCAGCTGGCAGGCAATCGGAAGCATATCTTCCGCAGCCGGCAGCAGCATGTTGCCGTCCACCAGCGTCACCCCGGTGTCGTTTGCCATGTCAGGCCACGCCGGCCAGCCGGTGCCGACGGTTGCCCACTCGCCGGAGAGCTGCTGCAGCCGCTCAGTGACCGCTTCCGGCTTGAGCACGGCTTCCGTCTCTTCGCCGTGCCACACGCCCTGCTCGTCGCGGGTGTATTCGGCCCAGTAAACCTCGCCCATGCGGGCATCAATCGCGGCCAGCACGCGCGTTGCCCCGGTCATGCGCCATGCGCCCTGGGCCATAGTGGCGAGGGTAGAGACGCCGATCATCGGCAGTTCGGCGCCCAGCGCCAGCCCCTGCGCAATACCAATCCCGATACGTACGCCCGTAAAGCTGCCGGGGCCACGGCCAAAGGCCAGCGCGTCGAGGTCGGTTAAGGAGGTGTTGCCCTGGGTTAAAATGGCTTTTACCAGGGGCAGAATGCGTTGGGTGTGTTCCCGTGGGCACTCTTCGAAATGAGCAGAAACAGCACCGTCGTTCAACAGAGCGACAGAGCAAGCCTCTGTCGCGGTATCAATAGCCAGAATTCGCATCAGTCGTCGCGCTCTCGCAAGGGTCAGTCACAAAATGGCGCGCATCTTAGCACACTCCGGGGTAAATTACTCCGCCGTTGGGTTTGCCAGGAAACGCACCGCGCGTTTTATGTCCCGCGTCCGCGGCGCGGGCGGCAGGCTTGCAAGGAAGGTCGCTCCGTAAGGGCGCATCACCAGCCGGTTATCGCAAATGACCAGCACTCCGCGATCGGTGACGTCGCGGATTAATCGCCCTACCCCCTGCTTGAGGGTAATCACCGCATCCGGCAGCTGTACCTCATCGAAAGGATCGCCCCCGCGCAGACGGCAGTCTTCCATCCGCGCCTTCAGCAGCGGGTCGTCCGGAGAGGTAAACGGCAGCTTATCAATAATTACCAGCGAGAGCGTATCGCCGCGCACGTCCACCCCTTCCCAGAAGCTGCTGGTTGCTACCAGCAGGGCATTTCCGGCGCTGACAAACTGCTGTAACAGCTGGCCTTTACTGGTTTCACCCTGCAGCAGCACCGGCAGCGTCATGGTGGCGCGGAACTGCTCGGCGAGGTCACGCATCATGGCGTGAGAGGTACAGAGCATAAAGCAGCGGCCGTTGTTGGCCTCGATCATCGGTTTTAACATCGCGGCCAGATGGCGCGCCGCACCCGGCTGGTTCGGCAGCGGCAGATTACGAGGCACGCAGAGCAGCGCCTGTTTTTCGTAATCGAACGGGCTCGGCAGGAGCAGCGATTCCGCATCCTCAATGCCAAGACGTTCCGTGAAGTGATGCAGATCGTCATTCACCGACAGGGTTGCCGAGGTGAAGATCCAGCTTCCCGGTTTTTGCGCCATCACCTCTTTAAATTTATCCGCTACCGTCAGCGGCGTGAGCGCCAGGGTGAAATGCCGCGAGGTGCACTCATACCAGTAGCTGAACCCCGGCTGGTTAATCTCTTTCAGCCGTTTGAGCCGCCCGCGATAGAGCGTGGCGCGTTCGAAGGCCGCGTCCAGCAGCGCGGAACGGCCAAGCGACAGTTTTGCCACGTCGTAGCAGAGTTCGAGGGCATCATCGAGCAGCAACAGCGCGCGCTGGATGTTTTTGTCCGCCAGCAGCTCGCGCAGGTTACCGCGATAGCCCGGCTCGCCAAGCTGTAAGCGGAAATCCTGCGCGCTTTGGGCCAGACGGTCGGCGCACTTCTGCAGCTGCTGGGTATCTTTGAGTTCGGTCCGGTAAGCAATGGTGAAATCTTTCGCCAGATCCTGAAGCTGGCGGCTGGAAAGCGACTGGCCGAAATACTGGCTGGCGATGTCCGGAAGCTGGTGGGCTTCGTCGAAGATCATCACGTCCGCCTCCGGGATCAGCTCGCCGAAACCGCTGTCCTTGACGACCATATCCGCGAGGAACAGATGGTGGTTCACCACCACCACATCCGCGTCCATCGCCGTTTTGCGCGCTTTCACCACAAAGCAGTCTTTATACAGCGGGCAGTCGCTGCCGAGGCAGTTGTCGTTGGTGCTGGTCACCAGCGGCCAGGCAGGCGAGTCTTCCGGCACGCTCGCGCAGGTGCTGATATCGCCCTCTTCGGTCTGGTTCGCCCAGGCGCGAAGGATAATGACGTCGCTGAGGGTTTGTACCGGCAGGTCGCCGCCCGCCAGCGCCTGCTGCTCAAGACGTTCCAGGCAGAGATAGTTGGAGCGTCCCTTCAGCAAGGCCAGACGACCTTTGTATTTCAGCGCTTTCGCCACCGTGGGCAAATCGCGACTGTAGAGCTGATCCTGCAGCGCCTTCGATCCGGTGGAAATAATCACCTTCTTCTTCGCGCGCAGCGCCGGAGCAAGGTAAGCATACGTTTTACCCGTACCGGTTCCGGCCTCGACCACCAGCGGCTGAGCCTTATCGATGGCGCGTGCAACGGCGTGCGCCATCTGGCGCTGAGGCTCACGGGGCTTGAAGCCGGGAATAGCCTGCGCTAATTGACCTTCAGGGGAAAAATCGTCTGCCACGGTGCTCTCTCACTGTATTTTTGCACAGGGATTATGTCAGCCCAACCTCTCCTGTGCCACCCCAAATAGTGACGACACGAGAACAATATGGCAGTCTTGCCGCCTGACGACGAAAAATAACGAGGAAACGTTTATGACAATTGTGCGCATTGATGCCGAAGCCCGCTGGTCTGATGTGGTGATCCATAACCAGACGCTTTACTACACCGGCGTACCGGCTAACCTGGACGCGGATGCGTTCGAGCAGACGGCTAACACTCTGGCGCAGATTGATGCGGTGCTGGAAAAACAGGGCAGCGACAAATCCCGCATTCTGGATGCGACGATTTTCCTGGCAAACAAAGATGATTTCGCGGCGATGAACAAAGCCTGGGATGCATGGGTGGTGGCGGGTCACGCGCCTGTACGCTGTACCGTACAGGCCACGCTGATGAAGCCGGAATATAAGGTAGAGATTAAGATTATCGCGGCGGTGTAAGCCCGATTACTCTTCTGGATCTTCATCTTCATCTTCGAATCGCGCCACGATCCGCTCGCCGGAATGACTGGCGCGAATCTCCTCGGCGACAACCGTAATCGCCTGTCCGCTGCTCATCCCCTGGGACATCAGTTCCTGAATTCGCTCAACCGCTTTCTGCTGCTGTTCATGGCTCAGAGAAGGTAAACCTGCAAACATCGTCAACTCCTGCTAAATTATTCGCGCTAATTATTTCACGCTGCCCGGTAGTATGCCACACATGAACATGCGCTTCCCCACTGTTATTACCTTGCCCTGGCGTGCAGACGCCGCTGAATTCTGGTTTGCCCGCCTGAGCCATCTGCCGTTTGCGATGCTGCTGCATTCTGGCCATGCGGACCATCCCTATAGCCGCTTCGACATTCTGGTGGCCGATCCGCTAAAGACGCTAACAACCGATGACCTGTCGTTAACGGACGATCCCCTGAAGCAGCTGCAGCAGGCCATTAACGCGCTGGGCTTATCTGCTGCGCCGAACCCGGACCTCCCTTTCCAGGGCGGCGCGCTGGGCCTGTTTGGGTACGATCTGGGTCGCCTTTTCGAAACGCTGCCGGAGCATGCGCAGGCTGATATTTCCCTGCCAGACATGGCCGTGGGGCTGTATGACTGGGCGTTAATTGTCGATCATCAGAAAAAAACGGTTTCACTGCTGAGCCATCATGACGTGCAGGCGCGTCTGGCGTGGCTGGAGGCGCAACGGCCTGCCCCGGCAGAGACGTTTACCCTTACCTCTGGCTGGCGCTCGAACATGACCGCAGCGGAGTATGCCGAAAAATTCGCGCGCGTTCAGGCGTATCTGCAAAGCGGTGACTGCTACCAGGTTAACCTCGCCCAGCGCTTCCAGTCGACATACCGGGGAGATGAGTGGCAGGCGTTTACCCGTCTTAACGCCAGCAATAAGGCGCCGTTCAGCGCGTTTGTCCGTCTGGAACAGGGTGTAATTCTTAGCCTGTCACCCGAGCGCTTTATCCATCTGGCCGAGGGTACGATTCAAACCCGTCCGATTAAAGGCACGTTACCGCGTCTTGCGGACCCCGATGCCGATCGCCAGCAGGCGGAAAAGCTCGCCGCCTCGCCGAAAGACCGCGCCGAGAACCTGATGATTGTCGATCTGATGCGTAACGACATTGGCCGCGTCGCCGAACCGGGTAGCGTGCGCGTGCCGGAACTGTTTGTCGTCGAGCCTTTCCCGGCGGTGCATCATCTGGTCAGTACCATTACCGCGCGTCTACCCACCTCTCGCACCGCCTGCGATCTGCTCCGCGCCGCGTTCCCGGGCGGCTCCATCACCGGCGCGCCAAAGGTACGGGCGATGGAGATCATTGATGAGCTGGAGCCGCACCGCCGCAACGCCTGGTGCGGCAGCATCGGCTATATCAGCCTGTGCGGCACCATGGATACCAGCATTACCATTCGCACGCTGACGGCCTGCGACGGAAACCTTTACTGCTCGGCCGGGGGCGGCATTGTTGCCGATAGCCAGGTCGATGCGGAATATCAGGAAACCTTTGATAAAGTTAACCGTATCCTGAAACAACTGGAGTAATCACGGGTGGAAAAAGAGAACCTGACGCTGGACGATTTTTTATCTCGTTTTCAGCTTTTACGACCGCAGGTCAACCGCGAAGCGCTCAATCAGCGTCAGGCGGCCGTGCTGATCCCGGTCGTGCGTCGCGCGCAGCCGGGCCTGCTGCTCACCCAGCGTTCTCCCCATTTACGCAAGCACGCGGGTCAGGTCGCCTTTCCGGGTGGCGCGGTTGACAGCTCCGACGCCTCGCTGATTGCCGCCGCGCTGAGGGAAGCGCAGGAAGAGGTGGCCATTCCGCCGGAGGCGGTGGAGGTTATCGGCGTGCTGCCGCCCGTCGACAGCGTCACCGGTTTTCAGGTCACGCCGGTGGTGGGCATTATCCCGCCCGGCCTGCAGTATCACGCCAGCGTCGATGAAGTTTCAGCGGTGTTTGAAATGCCGCTCGAAGAGGCGCTCCGGCTCAGCCGCTATCATCCGCTCGATATCCATCGACGGGGGCATGACCATCGGGTCTGGTTGTCCTGGTATCAGCATTATTTTGTCTGGGGCATGACGGCGGGCATCATTCGTGAACTGGCGCTGCAAATCGGCCTGAAACCTTGACTATACTTTACATTCCACCCTTTTTCGCAGGTTTGCGATCCGCGTCGCGCTATTAGCAAAACCCATCGTTAACCATTAGTTTAATTCATGTGAATAGTTAAGCCGAGGTCGGTGTTCCCTCTTACACTATGCGCAGTTATAACATCGTTACTGGAACCCCGGTAACCCTGTCAGGAGTGTGAAAGTGATTAGTATATTCGACATGTTCAAAGTGGGAATTGGCCCTTCGTCTTCCCATACTGTTGGCCCGATGAAGGCCGGTAAACAGTTCGTCGATGATCTGGTCGAAAAAGGATTACTGGAAAGCGTTACCCGTGTCGCCGTGGATGTTTACGGCTCGCTGTCATTAACGGGTAAAGGCCACCACACCGATATCGCCATTATTATGGGTCTGGCAGGCAATATGCCGGATACCGTAGATATTGATGCCATCCCGGCATTCATCCGCGACGTGGAAACACGCGGCCGCCTGCTGCTGGCAAACGGCCAGCAGGAAGTCGATTTCCCGCAGGATGACGGCATGCGTTTCCGTAGCGACAACCTGCCGCTGCACGAAAACGGCATGACCATTCACGCTTACAGCGGTGAAAAAGAGATTTACAGCAAAACGTACTACTCCATCGGCGGTGGCTTCATCGTGGATGAAGAGCATTTTGGCAAAGACAGCGTCGGCGACGTCAGCGTACCGTACCCGTTCAAATCGGCTACAGAAATGCTGGGATACTGCAAAGAGACCGGTCTTTCACTGTCCGGCATGGTGATGCAGAACGAACTGGCCCTGCACAGCAAAAAAGAGATTGAAGACTATTTTGCGAACGTCTGGCAAACCATGCGCGCCTGTATCGACCGCGGGATGAACACCGAAGGCGTTCTGCCGGGTCCACTGCGCGTACCGCGTCGTGCCTCTGCCCTGCGCCGTATGCTGGTGACCACGGACAAGTTCTCCAACGACCCGATGAACGTGGTCGACTGGGTAAACATGTTTGCCCTGGCGGTTAACGAAGAGAACGCCGCCGGTGGTCGCGTCGTGACGGCGCCAACCAACGGCGCCTGCGGTATCGTTCCGGCAGTGCTGGCGTATTACGATCACTTTATTGAGCCCGTGACGCCGGACATCTACATCCGCTATTTCCTGGCGGCAGGGGCCATCGGTGCGCTGTACAAAATGAACGCCTCCATCTCCGGTGCGGAAGTGGGCTGTCAGGGTGAAGTGGGCGTTGCCTGCTCCATGGCGGCGGCAGGTCTGGCAGAGCTGCTGGGCGCAAGCCCTGAGCAGGTCTGCGTGGCGGCGGAAATCGGTATGGAACATAACCTCGGTCTGACCTGTGACCCGGTCGCGGGCCAGGTGCAGGTGCCGTGCATCGAGCGTAACGCGATTGCCTCGGTGAAAGCCATCAACGCCTCACGTATGGCGATGCGCCGTACCAGCGAACCTCGCGTATCGCTGGATAAGGTGATTGAAACCATGTACGAAACCGGCAAGGACATGAACGCGAAATACCGCGAGACGTCCCGCGGTGGCCTGGCCATTAAGGTGCAGTGCGACTAATACTGCCTTTCGCCCATCTGCAACGGATGGGCGAATTTCCCTCTTCTTTCTCGTCTCCTTCATCTTTCCCCACTACACTTTTACTGTTGCGTCCGGCTTTTGTGGCTGGTGGCTTATCAGGCGACCGTTCATGCAAACTGCACAAACGATCATTAAAAACTATCGCCGAAAACGCGTTATCGTCTGTGTCACGGTTGCGCTCCTCACGCTCATCCTGACGTTAGGCATTCGCTTTATTTCACAGCGCAATGTTAACCAACAGCGGATCCTCGATTTTACCAGCCACACCGTTCGCGCCCTTGATAACGTCCTGCTTTCTTTAGAGAACCGCCGCAGCGTGCTGCAGCCCCTGGTAGGGCAGCCCTGCCCGCAGGCGCACCTGGCGCTGCGAAAGCAGGCCGCCATTTTGCAGACGGTACGCTCCATCGCCCTGATTAACGAGGGTATCCTGTATTGCTCAAGTATTTTCGGGAGCCGCAATGTGCCCGTTCGCGACTTCCTGAAAGAATTACCCGCCAGCACGGCGAAGCTGATTTTATCGAGCGATCAGTGGCTGCTTAAGGGTAGCCCGATATTGATCCAGTGGTATCCCGTCTCACAGGACGGTGAAGCTGGTGTAATCGAAATCATCAATATCGATCTGATCGCCAAAATGATCCTCGAGCCCCAGCGCCCGCTCATCAATGACGTGGCGCTGACCGTAGGCGATCGCTTTCTGCGCTATGGACAACGCGTCAGCGACAGCCTGACGTTTGATGAGGGGGGCTCTCTTTTCCGGCAATCATCAACCCGAAACCCTTTTACCATTACGGTCAGCGGGCCAGGCCCTGGAGAATTAGCTTTAAAAAGCCTGCCAGCCCAGCTGCCGCTGGGGCTGATGCTCAGCCTGCTGCTGGGCTATCTCGCCTGGCTGGCAACGGCAAACCGGATGAGCTTTACGTGGGAGATCGATATGGGCATTGCGGCGCGGGAATTTGAGCTTTTCTGCCAGCCGCTGGTGAATGCCCGTACCCAGGCGTGCACCGGCGTGGAGATCCTGCTGCGCTGGAATAACCCCCGTCAGGGTTGGATCACCCCGGAGGTATTTATCCCGCTGGCAGAAGAACATAACCAGATTGTCCCCCTGACCCGCTATGTCATCGCCGAAACGGTGCGCCAGATAGGCTACTTCCCTTCCAGCGCCGGTTTTCACATTGGTATTAACGTCGCCGCCAGCCATTTTCGTCACGCGGCATTGATACAGGACCTGAACCGCCTCTGGTTCAGCGCCGGTCCGCGCCAGCAGCTGGTGATTGAACTCACGGAACGGGATGCGCTGCTGGATGCGGATTATCGCATCGTGCGCGAACTGCATCGCAAAGGGGTGAAGCTCGCCATCGACGATTTTGGTACCGGGAACAGCTCCCTCTCCTGGCTTGAAAAGCTGCACCCGGACGTGCTGAAAATCGACCAGTCGTTTACCACCGCCATCGGTACCGACGCCGTGAACTCGACGGTGACGGATATGATTATTGCGCTGGGTCAGCGGCTGAATATCGAACTGGTTGCTGAAGGGGTCGAGACGGAGGAGCAGGCGCGCTACTTGCGCCGCCATGGCGTGCCTGTCCTGCAGGGGTTTTTCTATGCGCGGCCCATGCCGCTACGGGATTTTCCTAAGTGGCTGGCGGGAAGTTCATCCCCGCCAGCGCATCATAACGGGCACATCGTGCCGTTAATGCCGCTGCGCTAAGCCGGCTTACTCATCTTCGTCGTGGGCAGATTGTTCTTTAACAATGCGAACCATATCAACGCGATAGTCGTTGGCTTCAACGATCGTAATGTGCAGCGGCGCCAGCTCGATCACATCGCCGACGCGCGGGATCTGTCCATTAACGGCGATAACCAGACCGGCAACGGTCGCGATGTCTTCTTCATCGTTGATCACGTTTTCCAGCCCCAGCGTGTGCGAGAGCGCGTGCAGGTCGGTGGTACCTTTAACCAGCCAGCCTTCACCGTCGGCAACGATCTCTGGCGTTTCGTCGGCATCCGGGAATTCACCGGCAATCGCTTCAAGCACGTCCAGCGGCGTAACCAGCCCCTGCACCACGCCAAACTCGTTGGTGACGATAACAAAGCTACCGCGAGCGCGGCGCAGCACTCCGAGCAGGTTGATAGGATCCAGCGTTTCCGGCACGACAATCGCAGGCGACGCAGCAGCAACGGCTTCCACGTTGACGCCCTCTTCCAGGGCCACCAGCATCTCTTTTGCCCGCACGACGCCGATGATCTCATCCAGCTCTCCGCGACACACCGGGAACAGGCTGTGCGGAGAAGAGAGCAGCTGCTGGCGAATTTCATCGACGCTTAGATTTGCATCAACCCAGCTGATCTCCCCGCGCGGCGTCATGATGCCGCGCAGCGAACGGGAGGCCAGGGAGAGCACGCCGTTAATCATGTAGCGCTCTTGTTCCACAAACGCCCCTTCCGGGACCGGAACCGGGTTATGGTTTTCGGAATCAGACTGGACGTTCACCTGACGACGACCGCCCATCAGGCGCAGAATCGCGTCTGCGGTACGGGCGCGCAGCGGCTGATTCGACTGCTGCTTAATAAAGTTACGGCGTGCAATCTGGTTGAACAGCTCGATCAGAATCGAGAAGCCAATCGCGGCGTACAGGTAGCCTTTCGGAATATGGAAGCCAAAACCTTCCGCCACCAGGCTCAGACCAATCATCAGCAGGAAGCTCAGACACAGCACGACCACAGTCGGATGCTGGTTGACGAAGCGCGTCAGCGGCTTCGAGGCCAGCAGCATGACCGCCATCGCAATGACAACAGCCGCCATCATTACCGGCAGATGATTCACCATGCCGACCGCCGTGATCACCGCATCCAGCGAGAAGACTGCATCAAGCACCACAATCTGCAGCACCACCACCCAGAAGCTGGCATAGCCTTTACCGTGCCCATCATCGTGCTGACGGTTTTCCAGCCGCTCGTGTAGCTCCGTCGTCGCTTTGAAAAGCAGGAATATCCCCCCGATCAGCATGATTAAATCACGCCCGGAGAAGGTGTAATCCATGACGGAGAACAGCGGTTTGGTCAGCGTGACCATCCAGGAGATGACGGAGAGCAGCCCCAGTCGCATAACCAGCGCCAGCGAGAGACCAATCAGACGCGCTTTATCACGCTGTTTTGGCGGCAGTTTGTCCGCAAGGATGGCGATAAACACCAGGTTATCAATGCCGAGAACAATCTCCAGCACCACCAGCGTGAGCAATCCTACCCAGATTGACGGGTCCATTAAGAATTCCATGACAAGCTCCTGCTAAAGGAATGACGAAACGGTGCCCCACTCAACGTGGGCAAAACAGAGGTAAACAGAGTTGATACGTGGCGAGGATCGCCGGTGAATAAGGCGCGAAATGGCCTGGTTGATGACTGACGTCGGTGACGGTCCATATAGTGGGCTGTAACCCTATACTCCTGAACGATTAAACGGAGGCTAAACATATCAGAGACACTGTGTTTTTAGCAAAGATTTACGTTCCTTTGCAAAGTTCTGTAACACAGCGGCTTTACGCTACAGATAAATCTGTAACGCGTGGCTAAATTACGGATCTTCATCACATAAATTATTTTTTCACTATCTAAAATAATTCGCGGAAGTCTTAGTTTTTTTGAACTCTAACCCTTATCTGAATCGATTCGGTTCGCCAATACGATTCTCAGTACGGCTGCCTGGCAGGCGTATTAATGATAATAAAAGGAGGTAGCAAGTGACCATTGCTATTGTCATAGGCACACATGGTTGGGCTGCTGAGCAGCTACTCAAAACGGCAGAGATGCTGTTGGGCGAGCAGGAAAACGTCGGCTGGATCGATTTCGTTCCCGGTGAAAACGCCGAGACGCTGATAGAGAAGTACAACGCTCAACTCGCGAAGCTGGATACCAGCAAAGGCGTGCTGTTTCTCGTCGATACATGGGGCGGCAGCCCGTTCAATGCCGCCAGCCGCATTGTCGTCGATAAAGAGCACTATGAAGTTGTCGCCGGGGTTAATATTCCCATGCTGGTGGAAACCTTCATGGCGCGCGACGACAATCCGGCGTTCGATGAGCTGGTGGCGCTGGCCGTTGAAACCGGTCGCGAAGGGGTAAAAGCCCTGAAAGCGCAGCCGGTTGAAAAACCTGCCCCTGCACCTGCAGCGGCACCAAAAGCGGCAGCACCTGCAAAACCGATGGGTCCGAACGATTACATGGTCATCGGCCTTGCGCGTATTGATGACCGCTTAATCCACGGCCAGGTCGCCACGCGCTGGACCAAAGAGACCAACGTTCGACGCATTATCGTGGTCAGCGACGAAGTGGCCGCCGATACCGTACGTAAAACCCTTCTGACTCAGGTTGCTCCTCCTGGCGTTACCGCGCACGTCGTGGATGTCGCCAAGATGATCCGCGTTTACAACAACCCGAAATACGCGGGTGAACGCGTAATGCTCCTGTTCACTAACCCGACAGACGTTGAGCGCATTGTTGAAGGCGGCGTGAAAATCACCTCCGTGAACATCGGTGGTATGGCATTCCGTCAGGGCAAAACGCAGGTCAACAACGCCATTTCAGTCGATGCGAAAGATATCGAGGCATTCAACAAGCTGAATGCGCGCGGTATTGAACTGGAAGCCCGTAAGGTTTCTACGGATCAAAAACTGAAAATGATGGATTTGATCGGCAAAGTTGGGAAATAAGCCCGCGCCGGTTCTCATATAAAGTTTATGTAATAGGAGAAGTGCAATGGAGATTACCACTCTTCAGATTGTGCTGGTGTTCGTCGTCGCATGTATTGCGGGTATGGAATCCGTACTTGATGAATTTCAGTTCCACCGCCCTCTGGTGGCCTGTACGCTGATTGGGGCCGTTCTGGGTGACATGAAAACCGGTATCATCATCGGTGGTACCCTGGAAATGATCGCCCTGGGCTGGATGAACATCGGCGCAGCGGTTGCGCCCGATGCGGCGCTGGCCTCTATCATTTCGACCGTTCTGGTTATTGCTGGTCACCAGAGTATTGGTGCCGGTATCGCCCTGGCGATCCCGCTGGCTGCAGCAGGCCAGGTTCTGACCATCATCGTTCGTACTATCACCGTTGCCTTCCAGCACGCGGCGGATAAGGCGGCCGAAAACGGCAACCTCACGGCACTGTCGTGGATCCACGTTTCATCCCTGTTCCTGCAGGCGATGCGTATCGCGATCCCGGCGGTTATCGTGGCGATCTCTGTTGGTACCAGTGAAGTGCAGAGCATGCTGAACGCCATTCCAGAAGTGGTCACCGGCGGTCTGAACATCGCGGGCGGCATGATCGTGGTCGTCGGTTATGCGATGGTCATCAACATGATGCGCGCAGGCTATCTGATGCCGTTCTTCTACCTCGGCTTCGTGACCGCTGCCTTCACCAACTTCAACCTGGTTGCACTGGGTGTGATTGGTGCGGTAATGGCGATTCTCTACATCCAGCTCAGCCCGAAATATAACCGCGTCGCGGGTGCCCCAGCGCAGGCTGCTGGTAACAACGATCTCGATAACGAACTGGACTAGCAGGTGAGCGAAATGGTTGATATGACAAAAACTACCACCGAGAAAAAACTCACTCCGGGTGATATTCGTGGCGTGTTCATCCGTTCTAACCTGTTTCAGGGTTCATGGAACTTCGAACGTATGCAGGCGCTGGGCTTCTGCTTCTCCATGGTGCCGGCGATCAAGCGCCTGTACCCGGAAAACAACGAAGCACGCCGTCAGGCGATCAAGCGTCACCTGGAATTCTTTAACACCCATCCTTACGTAGCGGCTCCGGTTCTGGGCGTAACGCTGGCGATGGAAGAACAGCGTGCGAACGGCGCAGAGATTGACGACGGTGCTATCAACGGTATCAAAGTCGGCCTGATGGGTCCGCTGGCCGGTGTCGGTGACCCAATCTTCTGGGGTACCGTGCGTCCGGTCTTCGCGGCGCTGGGTGCCGGTATCGCGATGAGCGGCAGCCTGCTTGGCCCGCTGCTGTTCTTCATCCTGTTCAACGCCGTGCGCCTGCTGACCCGTTACTACGGTGTGGCCTACGGCTACCGTAAAGGGGTGGACATCGTTAAGGACATGGGCGGCGGCTTCCTGCAGAAACTGACTGAGGGGGCGTCAATCCTCGGCCTGTTTGTCATGGGGGCGCTGGTTAACAAGTGGACGCACGTGAACATCCCGCTGGTGGTATCGACCATCACCGGGCAGGATGGTCAGACGCGCGTCACCACTGTACAAACGATTCTGGACCAGCTGATGCCGGGCCTGGTACCGCTGCTGTTGACCTTCGCCTGCATGTGGCTGCTGCGTAAGAAAGTAAACCCGCTGTGGATTATCGTTGGCTTCTTCGTCATCGGTATCGCGGGCTACGCAGTCGGCCTGCTGGGTCTGTAAGTTTCAATGCTATAGGCCGGGGGCTTGCCCCCGGTTTTTTTATCTGGAGGATGAATGGCTGTCACGGACATCGTACTGGTTTTATTTATTGCTGCCCTTCTGGCTTACGCGATCTATGACGAGTTCATCATGCCCCGCCGTCACGGCGAGACGCTGCTCTCCCTTCCCCTTCTGCGACGCGGGCGCGTAGATGCGTTTATCTTCGCGGGTCTCATCGTTATTCTTATTTACAATAACGTCACCAGTCATGGTGCAATATTAACCACATGGTTATTATGTGCGCTGGCATTAATGGCGGTTTATCTGTTCTGGATCCGCACGCCGAAAATCATTTTTAAATCCCGCGGATTTTTCTTCGCCAATGTGTGGATAGAATATAACCGTATTAAAGAGATGAATTTATCCGAAGACGGTGTGCTGGTGATGCAATTAGAACAACGCCGCCTGCTTATTCGGGTGAAGAATATTGACGACCTGGAAAAAATATACAACTTACTTCTTAAAACTCAATGATTTGCATATATAGCAATGGCTATATTCTGTGTTTATCTTGCGCAAGAAATATAGCCTAAGCTATATCCTTTTCGTTAATTTTCTCTCTATTTTTTAACGATAACTTCACGCTTAAAGACAAATGAAAATCGTTATCAACAAGCATTTTAAATAATGCTTCTCCATTGTTGTTTTATATTCTCAAAATATGTTAAGGTTGCGCCCGTCGTTGGGGAGTAGCCGATTTCCTGCTCGCAGGAAATGTACGTGTCAACATACTCGTTGAAAAACGTGGCGCGTACGGATCGCTGACAGCACATCTTATGTGCGGTGCGATCAGGCGAGACCATAGATACATCAACTGCTGTTCACTGGGGGCAGTGATGTGTCATATGGATATCCCCGGTCTGGACGCTGTTATGAATATCTCCGCTACGATCCTCCTCGCTTTTGGCATGTCCATGGACGCTTTTGCGGCTTCCATCGGAAAAGGCGCCACGCTCCACAAACCTAAGTTCTCAGAAGCCCTGCGTACCGGCCTCATTTTTGGCGCTATCGAAACGCTGACGCCGCTTATCGGTTGGGGACTTGGCATGCTCGCCAGCCAGTTCGTGCTGGAGTGGAACCACTGGATTGCCTTCGTACTGCTGGCGTTTCTCGGCGGCCGAATGGTGATTGAAGGTTTTCGCGGCGGTGATGATGAAGACGAAGAGCCGCAGCACCGCCACGGGTTCTGGCTGCTGGTCACCACGGCGATTGCCACCAGCCTTGATGCAATGGCCGTCGGCGTCGGTCTGGCATTCCTGCAGGTCAATATTATCGCCACCGCGTTGGCCATCGGCTGCGCAACGCTGATCATGTCCACGCTGGGCATGATGGTCGGGCGGTTTATCGGCCCGCTGCTGGGTAAACGCGCCGAGATCCTGGGGGGAATTGTGCTGATTGGCATTGGAGCCCAGATCCTCTGGGCACACTTCGCCGGTTAATCTTCGCGCTGCCAGACGTGGATACTGAAATCCGTCTGGCAGTTAAATATTGATTGTACAGCTAACGCTTCCCACACTTCCGGTTTTGCCCGCCACGCGAACGGCGTCATCTGCAGCAGCGCGGTGGCCTCTTCGCCTTTCAGCGTCATTTCATACGCCACGGTTTGCTCCTGCTTCAGGGTAAAACCGGCCAGCTGTTCAGAATGAAGGGCATGCAGTCGCACTTCGTCGTAGATCAGCCCTTTCAGCTCCATCAGATGACGCGGGCCCGGTGTTACGGTGACTACCCATCCGCCCGGTTTCACCACGCGAGCCAGCTCTTCCGCCTTGCAGGGCGCGTAAATACGGATAACCGCATCCATGCTGGCATCGTCAAACGGCAGCCGGTGGCTGGATGCCACGCAGAACGTCACGTCAGCGTAACGCTTTGCCGCCGCGCGAATGGCCACTTTCGACACGTCCAGACCGAATGTCAACGCGCCCTTCTCACGGGCGATCTGGGCAAAGCGTGCGGTGTAGTACCCTTCCCCGCAGCCGATATCGAGCATGGCGGTGGCTGAACCCGGCAGGATGTCATTCAGCATCTGCGCGACGGTCTCCCGCAGCGGCAGATAGTGCCCGGCATCCAGAAACGCACGACGCGCCTGCATCATCTCTGCACTGTCGCCTGGATCGCGGGAGCGCTTATGCTGCACCGGCAGAAGATTCACGTAGCCTTCTTTTGCCATATCAAACTGATGCCCCTGCGGACAGGTATAGCTTTTATCTGAGTGCGTCAGGGGGGCGTGGCAAAGGGGACAGCTGAAGGACATGGTGACTCCGGAGCATAATCAAAGGGCGAAGTGTACCGCTATTCGCCCTGGTTATAAACGCCCGGTTAACGCATAACGATAAGGTGATCGGAACCCGCCGGTAACCCGTCAGGTTTCACATTCTCCAGACGCAGCACGTTGCCCATAATCTCGCTGAAGACAGGTGCGGAAACGGCACCGCCGTAATAGGCGCCATTTTGCGGATCGTTAATCACCACCACCAAGGCAAAGCGCGGATCGCTGGCGGGCGCAACGCCGGCCGTATACGCAACGTATTTATCGACGTACTTCCCGCTGTCGTCAATTTTCTTCGCCGTACCGGTTTTCACCGCCACCCGGTAATCGCGAACGGCGGCCTTAACGCCCCCGCCGCCGGGCAGCGCAACGCTCTCCATCATGTGTTCCACCTCGTGTGCGATCTCTTCCGGCATGACGCGGTGCCCGATAACGGGTGGATCGATACGCGTAATCGAGAGAGGTCGCTCGAGCCCGAAGCCGCCGATCGTGGCGTAGACGTGCGCCAGCTGGAGCGGCGTCACCATCAGCCCGTAGCCGAAGGCAAAGGTCGCACGATCGAGCTGGCTCCAGTATTTACGATTTGGCAACAGCCCCGCGCTCTCGCCCGTTAAGCCAAGCCCCGTATTCGTGCCAAACCCAAAGTTTCGATAGGTATCAATAAGATGCTGGACAGGCATTGCCAGGGACAGTCGTGACACGCCGGTGTCGCTCGATTTTTGCAGGATCCCGGTCATCGTCAGTTCAGGATAATAGCCCACGTCGCGGATACGATGCCCGTCAAGGGTATACGGGTGAGTGTCAATCACGCTGTCCGGCTGGACCAGGCCCTGCTGCAGGGCCGTCATCAGCACCAGCGGCTTGACCGTCGAACCGGGCTCGAACGTATCGCTGATGGCGCGATTGCGGAAATCGTTTATCGTCGCGCCTTCCCGATTATTGGGATTGAAATCCGGATAGCTCGCCATGGCGAGTATTTCCCCGGTTGGGATATTAATTAGCACCGATGCACCAGACTCGGCCTTGTTCCAGGCCACGGCATTATCGAGCGCATCTTCGGTGATGGTTTGCAGCCTCTCGTCGATACTTAACTGGATGTTATGCGCCGGTGCAGGCGCCACTTCCGTCAGGTTTTCAACCACGCGACCGTATCGGTCTTCCCTTACCTGCCGCACACCCGGCTTACCGGTCAGCTGAGCGTTAAAGCTTTTTTCCACGCCTTCAATGCCCTGCCCGTCAATATTGGTGAAGCCAATCAGGTTCGCTGCCACATGGCCGGCAGGATAAAAACGGCGTGACTCGTCGCGTAAATTGATGCCGGGCAGATTCAGCCTATCGATCCACTTCGCCTGTGCGGGATCGACCTGACGGGCAAGATAAATAAAACGCCCCTGCGGGTTGGCGTTGATTCGCGCCGAAAGTGTGCCCAGGGAGAGATGCAGCGCATTTGCCAACGCCTGCCAGCGTTCATCAACGCCAACGCCCCCTTTTGCCAGCACCGTTTTAGGGTCGGCCCAGACGGCCCGGACGGGCACGCTCACCGCCAGGGGGCGACCTTCGCGATCCATTATCATGCCCCGTGGCGCATCAATCGCCAGCTGGCGGAGGGAACGCATATCTTCCTGCTTCACCAGGTTGTCAGGCTTGATGATTTGCAGCCAGGCAACGCGGCCCAGCAAAAAAGCCAGACTACAAAAAATAGCTAAACAGAGCAGCACAAAACGCGCCGGCGTGAAATTGCCAGCGGTCGTTATCAATTTCTTCTTCACCTGAACCCCAGGACTGTTAAACAACGCCCTGATTTAACGGGAAAAGATGGGGTTAAGGTGGCAAAACAGTGCTACTAACCTCGCAGCTTTGCAACAAGTTACTAACAAGACCGCAAATGGTAATATTTTGAAAGATAAAGGACATAAAAAAGCCCCGCGTTATGCGAGGCTTTATGTCTGAGATTGAAGTGCTAAGCGCTTCAGTCAGCAGCGGTTCGATCAGATAGCAGTTACGTTAACTGCAGCTGGGCCTTTCTGGCCGTCCTGAATTTCGAACTCAACGTTCTGGCCTTCAGCCAGAGTTTTGAAGCCGTTACCCTGGATTGCAGAGAAGTGTACGAACACGTCTTTGCTGCCGTCAGCAGGAGTAATGAAACCAAAACCTTTAGACTCGTTGAACCACTTAACTTGACCTTTAATCTTTGCCATTTTGCAAAATTCCTTAGAGTGTTTTCTTAGCCCGCAGGCATTAACTGAGATAAAACTGAGACATTACTGCATGAGGCACTAATATAAGGTTCGGCAGAGAAGCGGTATTCAACGACAACGTGTTTACTCAGGACTTCTTTACTGAAAATGCCACACATAAACAGAACTGTACCTCGTTTGACCCAAAACGTGTTATCACACACTATGTTTAATATGGCAAGCCATTTTTAAACATGTCTCGATCCGCCGCACAAATTCGAACAGTGCCTGTCAGGTTTTGCACAATTATGCGCATCACTTACAGACAGCTCGGCTGCGTAACAAAGACCCAGCGTTGCTTTCACAAGCGCTGTAATCTAAGACTTTTTTAACATAGCTCAATCATTACGAAGCGTCCAGCAACCGGGAAAAGAAATCTTACGTCCTGATTGAGTTAGAACAATTTGTGAAAACTTATGCTTAAATCATTGTAACGCGACCAAATTGTTTCAGAGAAAAAACACTGTTAATAACCCGCGCCGACCTGTATTAAAATGCACCAACTAATAAACAGTGTTATGCACCAAAATAATGAAATTTTTATGACTCTGCATCAAAAGAAGGCAAGCAAAACGTTTCGATAAAAATAAAACATTCCTGAACGCGTTTACAGACAGAATATATGCACTACGTTATCGCTTCGTTTATAAGGATAAATATTCACCAACTTTCAGTATCCTGAAAGAATGATTAACTGGTGCTAAATTATCTAGCGCGTCAGTTAACTCCCGCACAGGTTCATCCAGGGATTCATCTGCCAGTTCAAACACGCCCCAGTGAATGGGAAACGCCAGAGGGCAGCCCAGCTGCTGCCACAATGCCACCGCAGATTGCGGATCCATATGATGGACAGCCATGAACCAGCGTGGGGCATAGGCTCCAATCGGTAACGCGGCAGCATCTATATGGCCCAGACGTTCAGGTATCAACAGCAGCTCGGGCGAATACCCCGTATCTCCGCTGAACCAGAAACGATGATGTCGACCTTCCATAACCCAGCCGCACCATAATGAGCGATTGCGGTTCCATGGCGTGCGCATACTCCAGTGCTGTGCCGGTACGGCGGTTAGCGTCATCCCCTGCCAGGTGAAGCTCTGCCACCAGTCGAGCTCAACCACGCGTTTTCCCCCCCGGCGGCGAAACCAGCCGGCCAGGCCCAGCGGAACAAAAAAACTGACCTCGGGGAAGCGTTTGAGAATACGGCGAATGGTCGCGTCATCAAGATGATCGTAATGATTATGGGAGATGACGACCGCATCAAGCTGATGGAGTTGATCGACTGACAGAGCGGGAGGCGTTTTGCGCTGTGGTCCCAGGAAAGGGAGTGGAGAAGCGCGCCGTGAAAAAACCGGATCGGTAAGGATGATATTGCCGTCCAGCTGCAGCATCACGCTGGCGTGTCCCAGCCACCATACCCCATCTTCATGAGGTTGCGTAAGCTCAACCGGTTGCCACCACTGTTGGATAAAGTCTTCATAACCCAGCGCGGGTGGCTTCGGTAAACCGGCCTCTTTACGCGCTTTGCGCCAACGGTCAAGGTCGCCGGGTTGATGTCCGACAGGATCGGTATTACGAAAACCGTTCGGAGTGTGATGTTTCAGGGAGGGGTCATACCAGGGATTTTTCCAGACCACAGCCACCTCCCGGACAAAAGATTAACGCTCAGCCACCAGGCGGATAAAGTCGTCTTCGTCTTTGTTATCTTCAGCGACCGCGTCTTTCGGCGCGTCTTTCTCTTCCGGTTCGTTAGCCTCACACAGACGGCGCAGCAGCGCATTCTGACGTTTTTGCTGATCGAGCAGCGCTTCCAGCAGTTCAATCTGCTCGTTAGTACGGGAACTGGCGCGGTTCACGAAAAACCAGATGACCAGGCCCACAAGCAGAACAACCAAAGAAATCATCAGGGATGCCATATTCAGCAGCCCTGAATTCAGTAACTCACCCATTTCACCACCTCAATAAAAACGTCTATTTTACCACTGGCGCGAAGGAAGGAAATCACCTTGAGAAAAAATGCGTATTACCACGGAATAAACTTATTGATTGCGCAAACGCCGCTAAAAAACTGTACATCCTGATCGCACATCACATTGATCGTCTGCGTCCATAACACCACGCACGCTATCAGCACGATAATCAGAATTACCCAGCGTATTTTTTTCACTCCACACTCCGTCTAAAAACCTGATGTAACGAGGTTATCACGCTTATCTTAAACAAGGACTAACTGTACCGCCATCGCGCTTTTTTTCAGAATCCTGCACTTGTTTCATCGTGTAAACCGTTTACGCTAGCTTTATGATAACAACGACAAAAGAGGTTAATGATGCGCTTCATCATTCGAACAATTATTGCGCTGGCCATCGTCTGGATTGGCCTTCTGCTCACGGGTTACGGTGTGCTCGTGGGAAGCACCGAGAACGCAGCCGGGTTAGGGATTCAATGTAAATATTTAACAGCACAGGGCGTGAGCACTGCGCAGTATCTTCATACGGACAGCGGGATCGTTGGCTTGACCCACTGTCCGGTCCTGCGTAAGACATCCGTCGTGATTGATAATGGCTAATCGGCCGGTGAAATGACTGGCAAAAAAAACGCCGCAACAGAGCGGCGTTTTTTTTATACGAGCAGAGGTTAAAACGGGTAGTCGTGGTAACCCATCTGTTCAGAAATCTTACGTGCGGCAGTGTGCAGAATAGCCACATATTCATGCAGGCGCTCTTCGGAGAAGCGTAAGGTCGGGAAGGAGATACTCAAGCCCGCGATTACTACGCCAAAGCGGTCAAACACCGGAACGCCGATGCAGCGCAGCCCTTCCTCCTGCTCTTCGTTATCTTCGCCATACCCCTGCTCGCGTACGCGATCGAGCACCGTTAACAGCGCGTCCGTGCTGGTAATGGTTCGGGAAGTACTTTGCTTGTATTCCACGCCTTCGAGGATCTGCTTCACTTCCTCACGATCGCGCCACGCCAGCAGAACCTTACCAATCGCGGTACTGTAGAGCGGGTTGCGACGACCAATGCGCGAATACATGCGCAGATTGTACATGGAGTCGATTTTATGGATGTAAACAATGCTGTCTTCATCCAGCGCGCCGAGATGGATGGTCTCTTTGGTCAGGCGAGAGATTTCACGCATCTGGATATCAGCGCTGCGGATCAGGTCAACATTTTGTAGCGCACGGGCGCCCAGCTCAAACAGCTTCAGCGTCAGAGAGTATTTTTCAGATTCACCTTCCTGGGCTACGTAGCCCAGCGACTTCATGGTTTGCAAAAAGCGATATACGGTGCTTTTAGACATCATCACGCGCTGCGACAACTCTGTAATACCTATTTCACGCTCTTCCCCCAGCGCCTGTAAGATGCCAAAAACCTTCAGCACGGAAGAAACAGAATCTGGCTGTTTATCCAAATCCGCAATAGCCATTTACCACCTCATAGAGAGTGTTTTATAAAAATCAGAACCGGTTTTTATTATAAGTTCCCGTCATGTCACCTGCAATCAATCCGCGTTTACTTCGTTACAAATCTGCGACATATCGCGGCTGTAACAATGCTAAAATAGTTACCCTGAGAATAATTTCACGCTGAGCTTTTTTAATCCTAATGGAAAAGACCCTTTCCGATGGCCTGCCTTTACCCCAGCGGTATGGCGCTATAGCGACCATCATTATTGGTATCTCAATGGCCGTCCTTGACGGCGCAATCGCGAACGTTGCCCTGCCAACCATCGCCAGCGACCTGCACGCCTCTCCCGCCAGTTCGATATGGATTGTTAACGCCTATCAGATTGCGATTGTGGTTTCCCTGCTCTCGTTCTCTTTCCTGGGCGATATGTTCGGTTATCGTCGGGTGTATCAGTGCGGTCTGGTGGTCTTCACCTTCACGTCGTTGTTATGCGCCCTTTCAGATTCACTGCATACCCTGACGCTTGCCCGCATTGCGCAGGGTTTTGGCGGCGCGGCGCTCATGAGCGTAAACACGGCGTTAATCCGCTTAATTTATCCGCAGCGTCATCTGGGGCGCGGCATGGGGATAAACTCGTTTATTGTCGCCGTCTCTTCCGCCGCCGGGCCAACCATAGCGGCGGCGATCCTTTCCGTTGCGTCATGGCAATGGCTGTTTGCTATTAACGTGCCGCTGGGCATTGTCGCTATATTCTTTGCCCTGCGCTTTCTTCCCGCTAACGGTCCCAAAAGCACCATGCCGCGCTTCGATGTGGCGAGTGCGGTGATGAATGCCCTGACCTTTGGCCTGCTGATTACGGCGCTGAGCGGCTTTGCGCAGGGACAGTCCCTGATGCTTACCGGCGCGGAGCTCATCGCCCTACTGGCGATCGGCTTCTTCTTTGTTCGCCGCCAGCTCACTCTCCCCGTGCCTTTGCTGCCGGTCGATCTGCTGCGTATTCCCCTCTTTTCCCTCTCCATTTGCACGTCCGTCTGCTCGTTCTGCGCCCAGATGCTGGCCCTGGTTTCTCTGCCCTTCTTTCTGCAGAGCGTGGTCGGCCGTTCAGAAGTGGAGACCGGCCTGCTGTTAACCCCCTGGCCGCTGGCGACCATGGTGATGGCGCCGCTGGCAGGTTACTTAATTGAACGCGTCCATGCCGGTTTATTGGGAGCGTTGGGGCTGGCGGTGATGGCGACAGGCCTATTCGCGCTGGCTCTGCTACCGTCATCGCCAACCGATCTGGACATCATCTGGCGCATGATTCTGTGCGGCGCAGGGTTTGGCCTGTTCCAGTCCCCTAACAATCACACCATTATCACCTCCGCGCCGCGCCATCGCAGCGGTGGTGCCAGCGGCATGCTGGGGACCGCGCGCCTTCTGGGGCAAAGCACAGGTGCGGCACTGGTTGCCCTGATGTTTAACCTCGCCGGGCAAAACGGCAACCACGTTGCGCTTCTCACCGCGGGAGCCCTTGCTTCCCTCGCGGCGGTCGTCAGCGGTCTGCGGGTGACACAGCCCAAAGTTCAGGCATAAAAAAAGCCGGGCGGAGTGTTCTCCTGCCCGGCTTATTAGGGTTCTTAGCGTTACTTCAGGTATTCCCCACTGCGCAGCGCTTCGATACGTTTATCCAGCGGCGGGTGAGACATAAACAGCTCGCTCAGCGATTTGGATTTACCGTTAATGCAGAAGGCCATCATGCTGTTCGCTTCCTGCGGCTCGTAGCTGGTTTTCAGGCGCTGCAGCGCGGCAATCATCTTCTCACGACCAACAAGCTTCGCCGAGCCGGCATCCGCGTGGAATTCACGGTGGCGGGAGAACCACATGGTGATGATGCTGGCCAGAATACCGAATACCAGTTCCAGAACCATCGAAACGGCGAAGTAGATCAGCGGGTTGCCGTTGCTCTCTTCACCTTCGTCACGGTTTCCGCCCATAAAGCCAGCCGCGATCTGCGCCAGAATACGGGAGATGAAGATCACGAAGGTGTTCACCACGCCCTGAATCAGGGTCATGGTCACCATGTCACCGTTGGCGATATGGCTGATTTCGTGGGCAATAACCGCTTCGGCTTCGTCACGGCTCATGTTCTGCAGCAATCCGGTGCTGACGGCAACCAGTGACGCATCGCGACGGGCGCCCGTCGCGAAAGCGTTGATGTCCGGGGCATGGTAAATCGCCACCTGCGGCATGGCGATCCCGGCCTGACGGGATTGCTGAGCCACCGTATTCATCAGCCACTGTTCCATATCGTTACGCGGCTGTTCAATAACCTCACCACCCACCGATTTCAGTGCCATCCACTTCGACATCAGCAGGGAGATGAACGAGCCACCAAATCCAAACAGCAGCGCCATAATCAACAGACCCTGAACGCTGCTCGACTGAATTCCTGTCAGGCTTAGCACGAGCCCGAAAACCACCATGACCGCCAGGTTGGTGAGCAGGAAGAGCGCGATTCGCATCATAATTTTCTTTTTACCTCAGTTTAACAAAACGCACTATGCGATTACCCACATCGTATGGGTATTGCGGCTATTTTCAAGCATCCGGCGGGCGTAAGTCACCAGAAAGACACAACTTTACACAATTGGAAATCTGGCTGACGGAAGGATGAAGAACAAAAAGAAACAGGCACAATTCCTTGTGCCTGTTGGGTGATTATTTTGCCGGAGCGGGCTGTACGGCAGGTTTCTCTTTTTCCTGATTCGCCAGGTCGAGAGCGATATGCACCGTCTCGTCCAGATACGGATCCGGCTCCTGGTAATCTTTTGGCAGATCGTCCAGTTTTTTGAGCAGAGGCTTACCTTCGCGCTTGAAGCGATCGTTGATACGCGCCAGGCGGGTTGCATCGTCTTCGTTATTCTCTTTCTCACGCTGTGCGTAGTTCAGAGAAACGATATTCCGCTTATCTTTCAGGGCATTGAATCGTGCAATGTCCTTCATGATGTACTGGAACTCCGGATCTTTCGCGATGCGGTCGTTATGCGCTTTCAGCAGTTCAGGGCCAAATTGCGTCATATCACCCGCTTTCACGTAGGTCGCGGCATTGATGCTGTCCCACGGCAAGGCGTTATCTTCAAACTTCTCGCCGGTTTCGGTCTCTTCCGTGCCTGTCGGCATCATGATGTCCGGCGTTACGCCCTTACGCTGCGTACTGCCGCCGTTCACGCGGTAGAATTTCTGAATGGTGTACTGAACCGAGCCCAGCGCAGGCCATTCCGGACGCAGCATCTGATCGTAAATACGATTCAGAGAGCGATACTGCTGAACGGTGCCTTTCCCGAAGGTTGGCTCACCGACGATCAGCGCGCGGCCATAGTCCTGCATTGCAGCGGCAAAGATTTCAGACGCGGAAGCACTGAAGCGGTCAACCAGGACCACCAGCGGGCCTTTGTAGTAGACCACACCGTCGTTGTCGGCATCTTCACGCACTTTACCGTTGTTATCGCGCACCTGAACCACAGGACCAGATGGAATGAACAGACCGGAGAGTGAAACCGCTTCCGTCAGCGCCCCACCGCCGTTACTGCGCAGGTCGATGATAATGCTGCTGACGTTCTGCTTTTCAAGCTTCTGCAGCTGAACCTTCACATCGTCAGTCAGCCCCACGTAGAAGCCCGGAATATCCAGAACACCCACCTTCTCTTTACCCACGGTTTTCACCGACATTTTCACCGCGCGGTCTTCCAGACGGATACGCTCGCGGGTCAGGGTAACGATACGGGTTTTGGTGCCTTTACCGGCAGGCAGAATTTCCAGACGAACCTTGCTGCCTTTCGGACCTTTGATCAGCGCAACCACGTCATCGAGACGCCAGCCGATCACGTCGACCATGTTCTGGCCTGTTTGTCCTACACCCACAATGCGATCGCCTACGCTAATCGCTTTGCTTTTGGATGCCGGGCCACCCGCGACCATGGAATTGATCACCGTGTAATCATCGTCCATCTGCAGCACCGCGCCGATACCTTCCAGAGACAGGCTCATCTCGGTATTGAACTGTTCGGTGTTGCGTGGAGAGAGATAGTTGGTGTGCGGATCGATTTCGTGCGCAAAGGCGGTCATCGCGAGTGAGAAAACATCCTCACTGTTGGTCTGCGCCAGACGACGAATGGCGAATTTGTAACGACGCGTCAGCGTGTCACGGATCTCTTTTTCGTCTTTGCCGGTCAGCTTAAGACTCAGTTCGTCGTATTTAACTTTACCGTCCCACAGCGCATTCAACTCGGCTTCGTCTTTCGGCCAGGGTGCTTTACTGCGATCCAGATTAAAGGTGTCAGTACCGGTGAAGTCCATCGGACGTTCCAGCACTTTCAGCGCGTACTGATAGCGTTCAAAGCGGCGCTTTTGCGACAGGTTGTAGAGATCGTAGAACAGATCCAGCTTGCCAGAACGCAACTCGTCACCCACCTCGGATTTGCGCTTAGCGAACTGCTCGACATCGCTGGCGAGCAAAACGTTATGGCTGTAATCCAGCAAGTTCAGATAGCGGTCAAAGATTTTGGCCGAAAAGGCCTGATCGAGATCGAACTGACGATAGTGCGAGCGGGTAAAACGTGAGGTCACGCGCTCGCTCACCGTCGCGTGCTGCGTCTCTTCCTTGAGAACCGGAATTTGATCAACACGCGTAATATCGTCCACTGCAAAAGCGTGACCTGTTATGGCAAACAGGCCCGCCAGCGCGGTGAGCTTAAAAAAAGTGTTCATGCCAGGCTTGGCCTCCGTTTCAGAACAACAAGTGTTCTGCGCGTACAATCATTGACATACCAGAAGTCAGCTGTACACGAACGCCATCTTTGGTGATTTCCAGTACGGTGGCGTCCATAGCATTGTTACCCGCTTTTACCTTCAGCGCCTGACCTACGCTCAGGGCGTTAATGTCAGAAACCGGCGTATGGCGCGGCTCTTCACGAGGGGCACGCGGGGCTTTTGCTGCTGGTTTGTCTGCACGCGGTTTGCGATCGTTATTATCGTGACGGCGCGGCGCAGGGCGTGGTTTACGCTCACGACGAGGCGCTTCTTCCTGGCCGTTTGCCGCTGCGGCTTCACGTTTTTTCGCCTGCTGTTCTGCACGTTGTGCCTGAACGCGTGCTTTGGCTTCTTCAAGCTGCTTACGCGCGTGCTCAACGTGCTGCTCGTCCAGTTCACCACACGGGTTGCCGTCGAGATCCACGCGGGTCGCGCCAGGTTTGATACCGTACAGGTAGCGCCAGCTCGAAGTATAAAGACGTAAGGCGGAACGCAGCTGAGTTTTGCTGAGGTTCATTTCCCCTTCAACACGCGCCACCAGATCCTGAAAAATACCGACTTTCAGGGGACGAGCTTCACCTTCCGCGCTGAAGCACTGCGGGAAACGCTCGGCCAGAAATGCGATAACTTCTTTACTGCTATTCAACTTAGGTTGATTTTCCATGAAATTTCCTGATTACAACGGACGTTGCCAACAAGCGCAGGCATGAACAGGCGTCATTATAATGACGCTATCAGTAAATGCTACGTTATCCGTTGATTATCCTGCGACGCTCGCAAAGAATTTTTGATAATCGGTTGCGGCGAGTACGTTTTCCAGATTCGCCACCAGCTCGCGCAGCCCCTGTTCGTCCTCGGTTGTAAAGCGACTGAAGACCGTACTGTCGATATCCAGAACGCCAATAATCTGATTTTTGACCACCAGCGGCAGAACGATTTCAGAATTACTGGCGGCGTCACAGGCAATGTGCCCGTCAAACGCATGAACGTCTTCCACACGCTGGACCTGATTTTCGGCCACCGCCGTGCCGCATACGCCACGCCCTACCGGAATACGCACGCAGGCCAGTTTGCCCTGGAACGGACCGAGCACCAGCGTTTCACCTTCCAGGAGGTAAAAGCCGGCCCAGTTCACGTCAGAGAGACGTTCAAACAGCAATGCGCTAGTATTTGCCAGAGTGGCTAAGAAGCTGGTCTCACCCGCCATCAATGCCTTAAAATCGCGGTTCAGATCCGCGTAGAATTCTGTTTTGTTCATTATTCAATCACTTAGTTGTCTTACAAATTTACCGCATAGCCTATTAAAATAAGCATTAAATGCGCTCATGCTCAAGATGAATCCGTTCATGAGTTATTATAACTTTCAACAATACTTATTTGTGCGCAGCTGATGGCCTTAAAAACAACCAAAATTACGCCGACAAGAAAGATAACTGTCCATACGGTGAGCGAAGCTTTGCCACGTGCACATTATCAGCGTTGCCCCCAGTGCGATACGCTTTTTATGTTGCCGAAGATGAAATCGCACCAAAGTGCCTTTTGTCCCCGCTGCGACGCCAAAATTCGCGACGGCCGCGACTGGTCGCTCACCCGCCTCGCCGCCATGGCCGTCACCATGCTGCTGCTAATGCCCTTCGCCTGGAGCGAACCGCTGCTGAAACTCTACCTGCTTGGCGTGCGCATTGACGCCAACGTGCTGCAGGGTATCTGGCAGATGACCCGTCAGGGGGATCCCATCACCGCTGCCATGGTGCTGTTCTGCACCGTTGGTGCGCCGCTGGTGCTGGTCGCCGCCATTGCCTATCTGTGGTTTGGCAATATTCTCGGCATGAACCTTCGCCCGGTGCTGCTGATGCTGGATAAGCTCAAAGAGTGGGTGATGCTGGATATTTATCTGGTGGGCGTGGGCGTTGCGTCAATAAAGGTACAGGACTACGCCTTTTTGCAGCCCGGCATCGGACTCTTTGCTTTCATCAGCCTGGTATTGCTGAGCATCCTGACGCTGATCCACCTGAACGTTGAACAGCTCTGGGAGCGATTTTATCCTCAGCGCCCCGCCACGCGTCCTGATGAAAATCTGCGCGTCTGTCTGGGATGCCACTATACCGGCTTGCCCGACGCGCGTGGGCGCTGCCCGCGGTGTCACATTCCGTTGAGACTGCGGCGCAACAACAGCCTGCAAAAATGCTGGGCCGCGCTGATCGCCTCCCTGGTGTTTCTGATCCCAGCCAATATGCTGCCGATTTCCATCATTTACGTGAATGGCGGGCGTCAGGAGGATACTATCCTCTCCGGGATTATCTCCCTTGCGCACAGCAACGTCGGGGTGGCGGCGATCGTTTTTATTGCCAGTATCCTGGTTCCCTTTACCAAAGTGGTGGTGATGTTTACCCTGCTCATCAGCATTCACTTTAAATGTGAACAAGGCTTACGGCCCCGCATTCTGCTGCTGCGGTTCGTCACCTGGATTGGCCGCTGGTCAATGTTAGATCTGTTCGTGATTTCGCTGATGATGTCGCTCATCAATCGCGACCAGCTACTTGCTTTTACAATGGGACCCGCGGCTTTTTATTTCGGCTCTGCGGTGATATTGACTATTCTTGCTGTGGAATGGCTGGATAGCCGCTTACTTTGGGATGCACATGAGTCAGGAAACCCCCGCTTCGCCGACTGAAGCGAGAATTAAAACAAAACGCCGCATTTCGCCATTCTGGTTGCTGCCCGTCATCGCCCTGATGATTGCAGGCTGGCTGATCTGGACGAGCTATGAAGATCGCGGGAGTACCGTCACCATTGATTTCCAGACCGCCGACGGCATCGTCGCCGGGCGAACGCCCGTTCGCTTCCAGGGGGTTGAAGTGGGTACGGTTCAGGACATCTCCCTTGGAAAAGGGCTGAACAAGATTCAGGTGCGGGTCAGTATTAAATCTGACATGCAGGATGCCCTGCGCAGCGAAACGCAGTTCTGGCTGGTCACGCCAAAAGCGTCTCTGGCGGGCGTGTCAGGGCTGGATGCGCTCGTGGGCGGTAACTATATCGGCATGATGCCGGGTAAAGGAGAGCCGCAGGATCACTTTGTTGCCCTGGATACACAGCCCAAGTACCGCCTTAACAACGGCGATTTAATGATTCATCTGCAGGCGCCGGATCTCGGTTCTCTGAACAGCGGTTCGCTGGTCTATTTCCGCAAAATCCCGGTTGGCCGCGTGTACGATTACGCGATCAACCCGAATAAACAGGGCGTCACCATCGACGTGCTGATCGAGCGTCGCTTCACCAATCTGGTGAAAAAAGGCAGCCGCTTCTGGAACGTCTCCGGCGTGGATGCGGACCTCAGCCTGAGCGGTGCGAAAGTGAAGCTGGAGAGTCTGGCCGCGCTGGTGAATGGTGCCATTGCCTTTGACTCCCCGGAAAACTCAAGCCCTGCCACCGCGGATGACTCGTTTGGATTGTACGCTGACCTGGCGCACAGCCAGCGCGGCGTGATCGTCAAACTCGCCCTGCCCGATGCTAAGGGGCTAAAAGCGGGTTCAACGCCGCTGATGTATCAGGGGTTGCAGGTTGGTCAGCTCACCAAAATGACGCTCAACCCGGGCGGCTCGGTCACAGGAGAAATGACTGTCGATCCGAGCGTGGTCGACCTCCTGCGCGAGAAAACGCGTATCGAAATGCGCAGTCCAAAGCTCTCCCTGAACGATGCCAGCCTCAGCACGCTGTTGACCGGCAATACGTTTGAGCTCATCCCCGGTGAAGGTGAGCCCAGCAATAGCTTCGTGATTGCCCCGGCGGATAAATCCCTGCTGCAAAAGCCGGGCGTAGTGACCGTCACGCTGAATGCGCCAGAAAGTTACGGAATCGAAGCCGGCCAGCCGTTAATTTTACACGGCGTGCAGGTCGGCCAGGTGCTGGAGCGTAAGCTCTCCGCGAATGGCGTGACCTTCTCGGTCGCCATCGATCCGCAGTACAGCGACCTGGTGCACGGTGACAGCAAATTCGTGGTGAACAGTCGCGTCGATGTGAAGGTGGGACTGGACGGCGTGGAATTCCTCGGCGCCAGCGCCAGCGAATGGGTTAACGGCGGCATCCGCATTCTGCCCGGTGATAAAGGCCCCGTTCGCGACAGCTATCCGCTGTATGCCAACCTGGAGAAAGCGGTTGAAAACAGCCTGAGCGATCTCCCTACCACCACGCTGACATTAAGCGCCGAGACGCTGCCGGACGTACAGGCAGGATCCGTGGTGCTGTATCGCAAGTTTGAAGTTGGGGAAGTGATCGCCGTTCGCCCGCGTGCGGACGCGTTTGATATCGAACTGCATATCAAGCCGGAGTACCGCAAGCTGCTGACGCCAAACAGCGTCTTCTGGGCCGAAGGCGGCGCGAAAGTTCAGCTTAACGGTAACGGGCTGACCGTGCAGGCCTCCCCGCTCTCACGCGCGCTGCGCGGCGCGATAAGCTTCGATAATCTCAGCGGCGCGGGGGCGAATCTGCGTAAAGGCGATAAGCGTATTCTCTTCCCGTCCGAAACCGCCGCGCGCGCCGTGGGTGGACAGATTACCCTGCACGCGTTTGATGCCGGTAAGCTGGCGGAAGGCATGCCAATCCGCTATCTGGGCATTGATATTGGACAAATCCAGAAGCTGACGCTGATTACCTCGCGCAACGAGGTGCAGGCCACCGCCGTGCTGTACCCGGAATATGTGCAGACCTTCGCCCGCACGGGTTCGCGCTTCTCGGTGGTGACGCCGCAGATCTCGGCCGCGGGCGTTGAGCATCTCGACACCATTTTGCAGCCGTACATCAACGTTGAGCCGGGCCAGGGCAATGCCCGTCGTGATTTCGAGCTTCAGGAAGCCACAATCACCGACTCGCGCTACCTTGGCGGCCTGAGCATCGTGGTGGAAGTGCCGGAAGCGGGCTCGCTGAGCATCGGCACCCCGGTTCTGTTCCGCGGCATTGAAGTGGGTACGGTCACGGGCCTGACGCTCGGTACGCTCTCCGACCGCGTAATGGTGGCGTTACGCATCAGCGAACGCTACCAGCACCTGGTCCGTAATAACTCGGTATTCTGGCTGGCATCAGGCTATTCGCTGGACTTTGGCCTGACGGGAGGCGTGGTGAAAACCGGCACCTTCAACCAGTTCATTCGCGGCGGTATCGCGTTTGCCACGCCGCCGGGCACGCCGCTGGCGCCGAAAGCGCAGCCGGGTAAACACTTCCTGCTGCTCGAAAGCGAACCGAAAGAGTGGCGCGAATGGGGAACCGCCCTGCCGCGTTAATCTGAAAGGCTCCGGTGTCAACGCACCGGAGCCTTTATGTTACACTGCGCACCTGAACTTTTCCCTGTGGTGTGCCCGTGGCTCAAAACTCCGTATTTCTTCCTGAACAATTCCTGGCGCAGATGCGCGAGGCGCTTCCTTCTCACCTGTCGTTAGATGATTTTATCGCCGCCTGCCAGCGTCCGTTACGCCGAAGTATTCGCGTCAACACGCTGAAAATCAGCGTCGAGGATTTTCTGGCGCTGGTCTCGCCGTACGGCTGGCAGCTTACGCCGGTCCCGTGGTGCGCCGAGGGGTTCTGGATCGAACGCGATGACGAAGCCTCGCTGCCGCTGGGCAGTACCGCTGAACATCTGAGCGGTCTGTTCTATATTCAGGAAGCCAGCTCGATGCTGCCGGTGGCCGCCCTGTTTGCCGATGGCAATGCGCCTGAACGCGTGATGGATGTTGCCGCCGCTCCTGGCTCAAAAACCACGCAAATTGCCGCCCGAATGGGTAACCACGGGGCGATCCTCGCCAACGAGTTTTCCGCCAGCCGCGTGAAGGTGCTGCATGCCAACATCAGCCGCTGCGGTATTCATAATGTTGCCCTGACGCACTTCGACGGACGCGTGTTTGGCGCCGCCTTACCGGAAGCCTTCGATGCCATTCTGCTGGACGCGCCCTGCTCCGGCGAAGGGGTGGTGCGTAAAGATCCCGACGCGTTAAAAAACTGGTCAGTTGAGAGCAACCTTGAGATCGCCGCCACGCAGCGCGAGCTGATCGACAGCGCATTTCACGCGTTGCGCCCTGGCGGCACGCTGGTCTATTCAACGTGCACCTTAAACCGCGATGAAAACGAAGACGTCTGCCTGTGGCTGAAAGCGAACTACCCGGAGGCAGTTGAGTTCCTGCCGCTTAACGGCCTGTTCGCCTCGGCACAGGAGGCGGTCACTCCGGAGGGTTTCCTTCACGTGTTCCCGCAGATTTACGACTGCGAAGGTTTTTTTGTGGCGCGTTTGCGTAAAACGCAGGCGGTTGAGCCCCTGCCCGCACCTAAATTCAAGGTCGGCAACTTCCCGTTTTCCCCTCTTAAAGGCCGCGATGCAGCACAGCTTGAAGCCGCCGCCAAAAAGGTCGGACTGGTCTGGGATGAGAGCCTGCACCCCTGGATGCGTGATAAAGAGATATGGCTGTTCCCGGCACAGATCGAGCCGCTCATCGGAAAGGTCCGTTTTTCGCGAATCGGGATCCGCCTGGCGGAAGTGCATAATAAAGGGTATCGCTGGCAGCATGAGGCCGTTATCGCCCTTGCCGGACGCGAGAATACCTTTGCCCTGACGCATCAGGAAGCCGAAGAGTGGTACCGTGGCCGCGATGTCTATCCGGACAGCACGCCATCAGGCGATGAAGTGATAGTGACGTATCAGGGATATCCGCTGGGGGTGGCAAAAAAGGTCGGCTCAAGGCTGAAAAACAGCTATCCGCGCGAGCTGGTTCGGGACGGCCGTCTGTTTACCGGTAACGATCGCACAGCCTGAAAAAAAGCGCATTTTTTTACTGGCGATTTTGCTCTCCTTGTCTACGATCAAAAATGGGTGACCACACTGGTCATACCAGATTTTGACAACCGACCCGGAGAGCACTATGACGAAAACCAGCGTGCGTATTGGCGCTTTTGAGATCGACGACGCAGAGCTGCGCGGCGAAGCACAAGGCGATCGAACGTTAAGTATTCCCTGCAAATCCGACCCGGATTTGTGCATGCAGCTTGATGCATGGGATGCAGACACCAGCGTCCCGGCAATACTTGATGGCGAACATTCTGTCCTTTACCGCGAGCATTACGATAGTAAAACCGATGCCTGGGTCATGCGTCTTGCCTGACCTAAAGAGAACCCGCCCGAAGGCGGGTTATTTATTACTGCAGCTGCGCCAGCGTGAAGTAACCGTCGAAAACAGCACCCGTATCGATGTAGTGGAGATTATTAAAATCATACCTTCTGTCGAGAGGCGTATGTCCAAACCAGAAATGATCCGCTCCGCTGATGCCCTCTCCTTTGCCCACCATAAATCCCATCAGCCTGTCGCGGTTCCATAAGACGCGCTGGGCACTGACCGGTTTTTGCCATCGGTATTCCGCGGCCGGATAATCCGCATGGGCAATCACATTCAGACCGTTCGCACAGGTTATCTCGATGATATGCGGTAAATCGCGACAGGCGTCGAGCAACGACAGGGCCAGCTGTTGCTGGTCGCGTTCAAGATGCGAAAACCATATTCCGCCATTCATCGTCCAGAGTGAAAAATCGTTATTATCCAGACTGTCGAGAGCCATTTGCTCATGGTTTCCCCGCACGGCACGAAACCATTTTTCATGAATTAACTGCAGGCATTTAACACTATCAGGGCCACGATCGATCACATCCCCGACCGAAATAAGTAAATCCTCATACGGGTTAAAGTGACGGCGTTTAAGCTCATCCATAAGCCACTGGTAACAACCGTGTATATCGCTGACAACCCAGACGTGACGCCACATCCCACCTTCAATTCGCTGATACATAGAACCTCCTTTAAACAGTATAGCCGCCGCAGAAAAGGCGACAGACCGGCGCGGTCGTCACGAAGTGAAACAAACGGTAAACCAAACAGAAATAAAGATCCTCGCGCTATTAATCCCTTTTTATTGGCTCTTTAGAATAAGGGTATAAAAAAAGAGGGGTCTTCACGTGTCTAATACGCACCTGCATAACGATGTTTTCTATCCGCATCGCACAAACATTATTTCCGAGCTGGTGAACGGCAAACGCGTGCCGGGCCCAATCTGGCGTAAACGCGAATATCGCCTGAAGTTCCTTTTACGCTCGCTTCTGTTCTGGTCTTCTACCCATCGCATGCTGGAAGCCCTTTCGGGTCGCGACGATTTCGACAGGCTGCTGGCCTCTCAAATTACGTTGCCCAGCAAGACCCACCGACAGTATCTGATGCGCGGCCTGACGGCTAACGATCGCGCCGACGCTATCGTCAACCATTACTACTGGATTGATAGCCTGAAAGAGAGCGGTCTCGCTCAGGCCCTGAGCAGCCCGCAGGAGCAAACCGTTGTGCAGTTCCACGCCAAAGACGGCGTAACCTATACGGTCAATGCCTCCTCTGCGGGGAAAGCCGAGCGCGAAGGCGAAAGCACGCTGTGGCTACGCGACAACGAGGATACGCTGCTGGCCAGCCTGACCTTTAGCGTCGCGCGCAGTAACGGCCAGCAAGTCATGGTCATCGGCGGGCTTCAGGGGCCCCGCCGCAGCGTATCGCGAGATGTCATTAAGCAGGCCACCCGCGCCTGTCACGGCCTGTTCCCTAAGCGCGTGTTAATGGAAGTTCTTTTTCAGCTGGCTGCACAGTCATCTGTCCGGGCGATTTTTGCCGTCAGCGATGAAGGGCACGTTTTCCGCGCGTTGCGATATCGCCTGAGCAAAGGCCGCCATTTCCACGCCAGCTACGATGAATTTTGGGCGTCTCTGGACGGTAAAAAACTTTCAAGCTTCTGCTGGCAACTGCCGCTGCAGATGGAGCGTAAATCCCTTGAAGAAATTGCCAGTAAAAAACGCGCCGAATACCGCCGTCGCTTTGAGCTGCTCGATGAAATAGAGGCATCCGTTAAGTCCCACTTTTAAGCCTGGCTGGCGTCTTCGCTCACTGCATAGCGGATGCATTCCGTTTAAAAAAGAATGATAAAGCAGCGCACTATTGCACAGGGCGAGGGCGCTCAGTTAGCATTGCGCGAAATGAAACCGGCGAATGCGTTGGGAAGAGCGCAATGTGGGCGCAAAAATGAGGGACTTCGGTAATGATCTATGACTGCTTCTTATATTACGATGAAGATATGCTTCTCGAAATCAGGCTAAACACGCTCGCGGGCGTTGTCGATCGCTTCGTTATCGTTGAGTCAACGTATACCTTTACCGGTAAAAAGAGGCCGCTGCATTTTGACATTAATAAATACAGCCAGTTTAAAGATAAAATTATCTACGTTGTTCATGATAAAGAACCGATTACGAAAGCCGCTGAAGAATCACACCCTGCTCCGGAGGTGATTCCGGGTCTGCCAGAGGGAATGGTGGTGGATGCGTGGGCAAATGAAGCCGCGCAGAGGAATGCCATCATGCAGGGTTTGACGCATGCCAACGATGATGATTTGATTTTAGTTTCCGATGTCGATGAGATATTTTCACCACAGGTGGTAGCATCGATAAATCCCAAAAAGCTCTGCACCACTATTTATCAGAATTTCTATAATTATCAGTTCAACCTGCAGGTTTTTAATACTGACAACACGCCAAGAAAATGTAAATTACCGAGAGCCACACAATATAAAAATCTCGTTAGTTTCTTTGGCGGCGAACCTGAATCATTCAGGAATCTTAAACGCACCCGAAGCGTTAAAAACTGGTCCTGGCTAAAGTGGAACTGGTTCAAGATTAACAACAGCATTATTGACAATGGTGGCTGGCACTTCTCGTGGGTAATGACCCCCGAGCGCATCTCAGAAAAAATGTCGACCATATCCCATACTGAATACGATCTTCCTGAGTTTAACAACCCGGAACACATCATGAAGGTCATTAAAAATGCGGAAGATATCTGGGGGCGGGACAGGACGTTAATCAAGCAAGAGCTAACGGTTGAAAACTTCCCGGAGTACATTGTCCGCCACAAAGACAAATTCAGCGCGTTCATTATTTAGCTTAGGAATGCCCTTTTGCTCGCCAGAGGGCGTTTGCTCAGCGGTCGCTCGGCCACAAAATTTTAACATAGATCCCAAAAAACCCTGGACGCACGCGGTCCTGAGTATGTTATGGTTTAGACAGGATATGGAATGTTCGAGAAAGTTTCGGGTGATTTAGAGTCAACACCGAACAACACTTTGAAAAACATACAGATAAAAAGAGACCGAATACGATTCCTGTATTCGGTCCAGGGAAATGGCTCTTGGGAGAGAGCCGTGCGCTAAAAGTTGGCATTAATGCAGGCTAAGTCGCCTTGCCTTTTAAGAATAGATGACGACGCCAGGTTTTCCAGTCCACAGCAAAAGCGGTCGGAAAAAAAGCGCCAGAGCATCATTAAAAGTGAAAAACCGCAGTGCTTTCGCAAGCATCTGCGGTTTTTTATTGGAAACCCGAACGTTAGCAGAGCTTGTCGGCGCGCTCGATAAACGGCGCCAGACTCATTTTTTGTCCCGGATGCGCCGGGTCATCGATCTGAATAATGCTAATCGGCTGGCCGCTGCTCTTGCCGCTGGCTACCTGCTGCTCTGCGGTATCATTCAGCGGGTATTGCACCAGCGTACTCGGGTTGATCGCATACAGCGCATGGCCTGGACGGCAGGTAAGCATCACCTCTTCGCGATTGAACGCCCATTTGTCCTTACCCACTTCAAAACGACTCACGGTGATAACCTGCGGTGCGGCAAGGGCGCTCCCCGTACAGGCCAGCAATAAGAGAGAAAGTACAGTCTTTTTCATATGATATTTAACCTTGTCAGAAGGGTTCCCAGGTGGCGAACAGACTGACCGTTGCCAGCACCAGCGCTCCCAGCACCACTTCTGCCTGTGTCATCCTGATAAAAATCTGTTGTGCTCGCCCGCTCTCCGGACGAAACCGTGGCACCAGAAAATACCGATTTGCCAGCGCAATTACCACCATCAACGCCACCAGCGCACATTTGAACAACAAAAACCGCACGTAGCCAGCCTGCCAGGGAATATCGAGGCCCAGTATCATGAGCGCATTTATCACCCCGGAGAGCAGGACGCCCGCAACGGCGTAATGCCCCACGCGCGAGAAGCGCATCATGGTAAAGATGGCGGCATTCTGCCAGCGCCCTTTCGCCAGACGCATGCAGAACAGCAGGGGCAGTAATCCGCCAAGCCAGGTGGCGGCACATATCAGGTGAAAAGCATAATTAAGACGCTGCAGCGCCCCCGTCGGACCGTCGTTCATCGCCGCATGCCCTACCCCAGCCAGCAGGATAAGCTGGCCCATTGCGAGCAGCAGCAGCCGCGAACCTTTCAGCGGCGCAAGCCATGCCGCACCGACCGTCAGCGCAGCGAGGATTATTTGCCACAGCCAGACACCGCCAAACCGGGTTCCCATCACGCTGAACCAGATCTGTGGCGCAAACACATCTCCCCAGCCGTTGCCCATCAATCCGCCCTGCAGCATAAACATCAGGACCGCTGCCGCAAGGCTCACTAAGGCCGCCACTTTCTGCTGCGACTGGAATCGCCGGGACAGCAGACGGTGGAGAGAGGAAGGCGTAAACCAGACGCTGTAAAGCGCATTGCCAAACACCAGCATCAGCGCCCCAAAATGGATAAAGCGTAGCCCGATATAACACAGCGCCAGCATGCTATTTCACGCTAAAGTGATAGCTGCCTTTGGTTTTATGGCCATCCACGGAGACCACATGCCAGTCCACCTGGTAAGTCCCTGACGCCAGCGTTTGTTCCAGCGGCACGGTAAGCTGAGCTTTGTTCTTTTCGTCGCGCGTAGCGGTTCCCGTTTTGATGACCTGCTTTTGCGCATCCGTTACCACCACACCGCTAAATCCAGGTTCGATACCTTCTGAAAAATTCAGCTTAAGTGCCTGCGGTGCGGTCACGACGCTGTCTGCTGCCGGGATCTGCTGTTTAAGATGTGCATGTGCCAGCACGGAAGGCGTCATCATTGTCGAGGCCACAAAAACCAGTGCGCAGAACGCGCGGGAAGCGGAGAAACCCATCCTATCATTCCTTTTTGTTATGTCTGTATGCTAAAGAATAACGCTGTATAATAAACGAGTCGAGGATCATCCTGCCTCCGCTTGTCATCGTCGTGCAATCGCGGTAACGTTGCCGCCGCATAAAAAGGAGAAGGTAATGAAGATCAATCTGGCCGCCCTTCCGCAGGACGAGATGGATAAAGTGAATGTCGATCTCGCTGCCGCTGGCGTCGCGTTCAAAGAGCGTTACAACATGCCCATCGTGGCTGAAGTCGTGGAACGGGAACAGCCCGCCCATCTGCGCGACTGGTTTCGCGAAAGACTCATCGCCCACCGCCTCGCCTCGGTCAACCTCTCCCGTTTACCGTACGAGCCTAAAGTTAAATAAGCTTAACGAGTCGTTACATTTCCTTACGCGGAATCTGGCAGGATAAGAAAACCCTGATTATTTTAGGTGTATTCTTAAATCTCTGCGACTCAGTGTATAAGGAAGTCACGATGTCACATTGGAATATAGCGGCAGCCCAGTATGGCGGGCTGCATCAGACTGTAGATGACCATGTTACGCACCACCTGCGCTTCATCGCCGAAGCAGCACGGCAGCGGTGCGATCTGCTGGTTTTCCCTGAACTCTCATTAACGGGCTCTGGCTCGCCGACGTTACCTCCCCCGCCCGATGACGCGCAGCTGGAGCCGCTGCTCAACGCGGCACATCAACACCAGATCACCGTTATTGCCGGGCTCCCCCTGGAACAGAATGGCCAGCGCCAGAAAGGCCTTGTGCTGTTTTCGCCCGCTCGCCATCGCATTTTGCGCTATCCGCAAGGGGGCGGTGCCAGCCTCGTGCCGGGGGATAAACACCTTACCATCCTTGATGCACATCCCGATTCGCCCAATCTCGATCCCCGGGCAACGCTTGTTACCAGCTGCCAGTCGGTGGGGGATAATCGCTGGCGGCAGTCCATCAGTAACCTGCAGCGCTTCGCGCATAAATATGCCATTGCGGTGCTGATGGCGAACGCCTGCGGCGGCAGCGCGCTGTGGGATGAAAAAGGCCAGCTGATCGTGCGCGCGGATAAGGGCGAGCTTCTGGTGACCGGCACGCTCGGCGGAGAGGGTTGGCAAGGCGATATCATTCCTTTAGGCTAGGCGTTTTAAGCTCAGGAGTTTTCAATGCTGCGCGTCATCGATACCGAAACTTGCGATCTTCAGGGCGGAATAGTGGAAGTGGCCTCTGTCGACGTGGTTGATGGTAAAATCGTCAACCCAATGAGCCATCTGGTGCGTCCCGATCGCCCCATCAGCCCTCAGGCGATGGCTATCCATCGCATTACCGAATCGATGGTGGCGGATAAGCCGTGGATCGAAGAGATTATTCCGCACTACTACGGTAGCCCGTGGTACGTCGCGCATAACGCCAGCTTTGACCGCCGGGTGTTGCCTGAAATGCCGGGGGAATGGATTTGCACCATGAAGCTGGCGCGTCGCCTCTGGCCGGGGATTAAATACAGCAACATGGCGCTGTACAAGTCCCGCAAGCTGAGCGTCCGTACCCCTGAGGGGCTTCACCATCACCGCGCCCTGTATGACTGCTATATCACCGCCGCGTTGCTGATTGATATTATGAATATCTCTGGCTGGACGCCGGATGACATGGCGACGATCACAGGACGTCCCGCGCTGCTGACCACGTTTACCTTTGGTAAATATCGCGGGAAGCCGGTGTCCGAGGTGGCGGATAAAGACCCGGGCTATTTGCGCTGGCTGTATAACAACCTCGACAGAATGAGCCCGGAGCTGCGCTTAACGCTGAAACATTATCTGGGCGACGCTTAACGCTCCGCACGGCCTAGCAGCGTGTCCTGCGCCAGGCCTATTAAAAAGGCATATTCCAGCGCAACCCCTTCGTACGATTTAAATCGCCCCGATTTCCCCCCGTGTCCGGAATCCATATCGGTACACAGCAGCAGCAGATTGTCATCGGTTTTCAGCTCACGCAGTTTTGCCACCCATTTTGCCGGCTCCCAGTATTGCACCTGAGAATCATGCAAACCGGTGGTGACCAGCATATGCGGGTAGGCTTTCGCCTCCACGTTATCGTACGGGCTGTACTCTTTCATATAGCGGTAGTACATCTCATCCTGCGGATTCCCCCACTCCTCAAATTCCCCGGTAGTAAGGGGAATGGATTCATCGAGCATGGTCGTGACCACATCGACAAACGGAACCTGCGCGACAATCCCCTTAAAGCGGTCGGGACGCTGGTTGATCGCTGCCCCCATCAGCATACCGCCCGCGCTGCCCCCCATCCCAAAGCAGAGCTGCGGATCGCCGTAGCCCTGCTCAATCAGCGCATCGCAGACGTCGAGATAGTCATTGAAGGTGTTTTTCTTCTTCAGGAATTTCCCGTCTTCATACCAGTGCTGGCCCAGCTCACCGCCGCCGCGAATATGGGCGATGGCGAAAACAAAACCGCGATCGAGCAGGCTTAACCGGCTGCTGCTGAAATCGGCGTCCATGCTTGAGCCATACGAGCCGTAGCCGTACACCAGGATAGGGTTTTTGCCTTTCTGGAAATGCGCCCGATGGTAAACAAGAGAGACCGGCACCTCCACGCCATCACGGGCGATGACCCACAGGTGCTCGCTGCGGTAGTTTTCGGACTCAAACCCTTTTACCTCGGTCTGTTTAATCACCTGGCGCTGCCCGGTATCCATATCCAGCTCAAACAGGGTGTCCGGCGTGGTCATGGAGGAGTAGCCGTAGCGCAACCGCGACGATTCGGGTTCAGGGTTGAACCCAATCCACGTCACGTAGGCCGGGTCATCGAACGCAATCCCCACCACTTCCCGGGTTTTTCGGTTGATTTGTCGGATACTGGTCAGCCCGCGCTGACGCTCTTCCACCACCAGCCAGTCGGTAAAGAGGGTGAACCCTTCCAGCATCACCTGATCCCGCGCGGGGATAAGCACCTCCCACTTGCGCTCATCGCGCACTTTGGTTTTATAGAGACCAAAGTTTTTGCCCTCGCGATTGGAGCGCAAATAAAAGCTGTGCTGGAAGTGGTCCAGGCTGTACTCGTGATCCTTGCGGCGCGGCAGGAAACAGAGCGGCTGGGCGTCCGGCAGTTCGGCATCCAGCAGCAGGACTTCCGACGTCGTCGCGCTGGCAAGGAAGATAATCACATAGTGGCGTGAGGAGGTTTTATGCAGGCTGACATAGAAGGTTTCGTCTTTCTCTTCATAAACCAGCTCGTCGTCAGCGGAGTCCGTTCCCACGGTATGTCGCCACACCTGGTAAGGCAGCAGCGTCGACGCGTGCTTTTTGACGTAGTAAACCGTCTCGGAATCATTCGCCCAGACAAAATCCGGGGAGACGTTTTCCAGCATTTCCGGATACCAGTTGCCGGTGTCCAGATTGCGAAACCGCAGGCCGTACTGGCGGCGGGAGAGATAATCCTCCGCCAGCGCCATCACCGCGTTGTCAGGGGAAATGGACATGCCGCCCAGGGTATAAAACTCGCTGTGGGCGGCGCGCTGGTTGGCATCCAGCAGAATATCCCACTCATCCCATTCGGCGCTTAACACCGACTGACGCTGGTAGATGGGATACTCATTGCCGGGCTCGTAAATATGGCGATAGCGATAGCCATTTTTGGTCCAGGGCGCGGAGATATCGCGCTGGGGAATACGCTGCACCATTTCATTCAGCAACTGGTCCTGAAGCGTCTGCTGGCTGGACATGACCTTGCGGCCATAGTCGTTTTCCTCGTGCAGGTAGTCGAGTACCTCTGGCCGGGAGCGAGAATCGTCCCGCAGCCAGTAATAGTTGTCTATACGCGTATCGCCATGCGTGGTGATCGCATAAGGAGTACGTCGGGCTTTCGGTGGCATGTCATCATTCTTTTAAGTTTTACACCCTATAAGGTTGGCAAAACCCACGCATGATGCAAGCGAAACAGCGTCGCGACGGCGACGACTATCCCTGTAACGCCTGTTTTTGCTCCCGGATATCCCGCTCAATGCCCTCGCGCACGTCCTGAGGGATCTTTAACGCATCGCCCAGGGCGTTAAGGTAGCTCCGCTCCATAAAATGATCGATATCGATGGCTGCGCAGCTGAGGAAATAGAGCTCCAGCGCCTCTTCCTCATTTTTCACACTTTGCGCAAGACGCTGCGGCTCGAGCGGCTGTTCTATCGCCTGCGCCACCAGCACTCTTCCCTTCTCTTCAACACCGGCCTCGCGCAGCTGCTGCTCGATCGCCGCTCGTTCCTTATCGTCAATATGCCCGTCGCTTTTCGCGGCAAAAACCAGCGCAAGAATGAGCCGTTCAGTACGCAGATCCAGCGGCGAGGTGTGCTCGCCGTAATGCGGTTCATCGCTGTGCGCGGTCCGTATTCTGTCCTTGTATTTATTCCACAGCACGGTGCCCGCGATGGCGCCGCCGCCGGCCAGCAGCGCGCCTGTACCATACTTTGCCAGCAGCTTGCGTGAGGATTTATTCGCGACCAGCAGGCCTGCCAGCCCGCCGAGCGCGCCGGGTACCAGCAGTTTGCTGAGGTCCCGCTCGCCAGACGATGTTTTCTGCCCTAACAGGGATTGCAATTGATTTAACCAGCCAGACATGGTTTCCCTCACTTAACGGTGAACATGTTTCACAGCGTAAGCGAGCAGGCGTCAGGAAATGTCTGGTCGGGCTAAAGAAGCGCAAATTTCTGTCCCCTCGCTTAGCCGTGCACGAGACAGACGCAAACGTTTTCGTTTATACTGCGCGCAACTTTTTCAGGGGGATTGTTATGATTCGTTTAGGAACTGCGCTGCGGCCTGCGGCGACGCGAGTGATGCTGTTGGGATCGGGCGAGCTGGGAAAAGAGGTCGCCATTGAGTGCCAGCGTTTAGGTGTGGAAGTCATTGCCGTAGACCGTTACGCCGACGCACCCGCCATGCACGTCGCCCATCGTTCTTATGTGATTAACATGCTGGATGGCGATGCCCTTCGCGAACTGATTACGCGCGAAAAACCCGATTTTGTCGTGCCGGAAATTGAGGCCATCGCCACCGATACGCTGATCGCCCTGGAGCAGGAAGGCCAGCGCGTGGTGCCCTGTGCGAAAGCCGCAAAGCTGACCATGAACCGCGAAGGCATTCGTCGCCTGGCGGCGGAAGAGCTGGGATTGCCCACCTCGAGCTACCGTTTTGCTGGCGATAAGGCCGCGTTCCTGCAGGCCGTCGAGGAAATTGGCTACCCGTGCATCGTTAAGCCGGTGATGAGCTCCTCCGGAAAAGGACAGAGCTTTATTCGCGACAGCGGTACCCTGGATAACGCGTGGGATTATGCCCAGCAGGGCGGCCGTGCCGGAGCCGGTCGCGTAATCGTCGAAGGCGTCGTGAAGTTTGATTTCGAAATCACCCTGCTGACCGTCAGCGCCGTTGACGGCGTCCATTTCTGCGACCCGATTGGTCACCGTCAGGAAGATGGCGATTACCGCGAATCCTGGCAGCCGCAGCAGATGAGCGCCCTGGCGCTGGAGCGTGCTCAGGAGATCGCCCGTAAAACCGTCCTGGCGCTGGGCGGGTATGGCCTGTTCGGCGTGGAGCTGTTTGTATGCGGTGATGAGGTGATTTTCAGCGAAGTCTCCCCTCGCCCGCATGACACCGGCATGGTCACGCTGATTTCGCAGGATCTCTCCGAGTTCGCCCTGCACGTGCGCGCCTTCCTCGGCCTGCCCGTCGGCGGTGTTCGTCAGTATGGCCCTGCCGCCTCGGCGGTGATCCTGCCGCAGTTAACCAGCCAGAACGTCACGTTTGATAACGTCGACGGGGCGGTGGGCGCAGGATTGCAGGTACGCCTGTTCGGCAAGCCGGAGATCGACGGAACTCGCCGTCTTGGCGTGGCATTAGCCACCGGGGATAACGTTGACGACGCCGTGGCGAGAGCGAAAGCGGCCGCTGCGAGCGTCAAGGTTGCAGGATAAAAAAACGGGCCAGAAGGCCCGTTTTTCATATGGCGAATGGCTTACTGCTTCGCGCCTTCAACCGCTTCACGAGCCAGTTTGGTGATGCGATCCCAGTCGCCCGCTTCCAGCGCATCCGCCGGAACCAGCCATGAACCGCCGATGCACAGCACGCTTTTCAGCGCCAGGTAGTCACGGTAGTTGGCAGGAGAGATACCGCCCGTCGGGCAGAAGCGTACCTGAGAGAAGGGACCCGCAATCGCCTGCAGCGCTTTGGTGCCGCCGTTCGCTTCGGCCGGGAAGAATTTAAACTCTTTCAGACCGTAGTCCATGCCCAGCATCAGTTCAGAGACGGTGCTGATGCCCGGGATCAGAGGAATGGTACCTTCGGTGGCGGCTTTCAGCAGCGGCTCGGTCAGGCCAGGGCTGATGGCGAACTGCGCGCCTGCTTCGGTCACTTCCGCCAGCTGCTGCGCGTTGAGAACGGTACCCGCACCGATGATGGCGTCAGGCACTTCTTTCGCGATAGCGCGGATAGCATCCATCGCGCAGGCGGTGCGCAGGGTCACTTCCAGAACGCGAACGCCACCCGCAACCAGCGCTTTCGCCATCGGTACAGCGTGCTCCAGCTTGTTTACCACGATAACCGGCACGACAGGGCCAGTGGTCAGGATTGCTTCTGCACTTGTTTTCCAGTTTTTCATCAGAGTTTTCTCTCGCCAGATCGTTAAAATCAAGTCGTCTTAAAACGTAATACAGGTTGCGCCCTGCTCCGCACCGGAGAGTTTCTCACGCAGCGCGCTGAACATTTCGCGTCCGGTCCCCACGCGCGATGCGCTCAGGTCAGGAATATGGGGCTGACGTGCCGCCAGCTCGGCTTCATCCACCAGCAGGGTTAACTCGCCCGTCTGGCCGTTCACGCGGATCATGTCACCGTCGCGCACTTTCGCCAGCAGACCGCCGTCGTAGGCTTCCGGCGTCACGTGGATGGCTGAAGGCACTTTACCGGATGCCCCGGAGAGGCGTCCATCGGTGACTAGCGCAATTTTGAAACGGCGGTCCAATAATACACCAAGTGGTGGCATAAGTTTATGTAATTCTGGCATCCCGTTGGCTTTAGGCCCCTGGTGACGCACCACCACCACGCAGTCTTTATCGAGCAGACCGGCGTCAAAGGCGGGTAACACGTCATGCTGGCTTTCAAATACCACCGCCGGCGCTTCGATAACCTGGTTCTCTTCCGGTACGGCAGAGGTCTTCATTACCGCACGACCAAGGTTGCCGCTCAGCACTTTGGTGCCGCCGTGAGGAGAGAACGGTTTGTCGATAGTGGCAATCACCTGCGCATCAAGAGACGCGCTCGCCCCTTCACGCCAGTCCAGCTCGCCGTTGTTCAGCCACGGCTCCTGGGTGTAGCGCTGAAGGCCAAAGCCCGCCACGGTATTCACGTCTTCATGCAGCAGTCCGCCTTTCAGCAGCTCGCGCATCAGCAGCGGTACGCCGCCTGCGGCCTGGAAGTGGTTGATATCCGCCGGACCGTTCGGGTACAGACGCGCCATCAGCGGCACCACGGAAGAGATCTCGGAGAAGTCATCCCAGTTAATCAGAACGCCCGCCGCACGCGCCATGGCCACCAGGTGCATGGTGTGGTTGGTTGACCCCCCGGTTGCCAGCAGCGCGACAATCCCGTTGACGATGACTTTTTCGTCGACCATTTTGCCCATCGGCATCCATTCGTTGCCGTTGCCGGTCAGACGCGTGACCTGACGGGCCGCGGCCTCGGTCAGCGCCTTGCGCAGCGGGGCATCTGGCTGGATAAAGGACGAGCCCGGAAGCTGCATTCCCATAAATTCCACGACCATCTGGTTAGTGTTAGCCGTACCGTAGAACGTACAGGTCCCCGGCGCATGATAGGACGCGGCTTCCGCCTCCAGCAGCGCCTGACGGTCTGCTTTCCCTTCCGCGTACAGCTGGCGGATACGCACTTTTTCTTTGTTCGGCAGACCGCTCGCCATTGGGCCGGACGGGACGAAGATCGCAGGCAGATGCCCAAACGACAGCGCCGCCATCACCAGGCCTGGGACAATCTTGTCGCACACGCCGAGGTACAGCGCGCCATCAAACATGTTGTGTGACAGGCCCACCGCGGCAGACATCGCAATCACTTCGCGGCTCAGCAGGGACAGCTCCATACCGTCCTGCCCCTGCGTCACGCCGTCGCACATGGCAGGTACGCCGCCCGCCACCTGGCCCACCGCATTTACGCTGTGCAGCGCGTTGCGGATGATAGTGGGATAGACCTCATACGGCTGGTGGGCGGAAAGCATATCGTTATAGGAGGTAATGATAGCGATATTGTTACGCAACATGCTTTTCAGCGACGCTTTATCATCAGGCTGGCAGGCGGCGAAGCCGTGCGCCAGGTTCCCGCAGGCCAGCTGAGATCGGTGGACGGTGCTGCTCTTTGCCTGTTCAATCCGGGCGAGGTAGGCCGAACGGGTCTCTTTCGAGCGCTCGATAATGCGTTGTGTTACGCGTAACAATGTCGGATTCATAAAAGCTCCTCTAAATTATCTGTCCGGCTCGGGAGTTTACAAAGTCGCTGGCAGTTGTTAACAACGCTGAAACGCTTGCTGTCCGGAGCTCAGGGGCAAAATCACTTCCGGCAGTGTAATAAAAAAAGCTCCGCGGGTGAATCCACGCGGAGCTTAAAAGTTGAAAATTGTGCCACTAGCTGTGTTAGATCATGTTACCGGTAAAATAACACTTTCGAGCTAGAGGATTATCTTACTCAAACTCGTTCCAGGAGCGGCCATCGCGGGTGATCATCGCCACCGACGCGACAGGTCCCCATGTACCCGCCTGATACGGTTTTGGCGCATCCTGATCGGCCGCCCAGGCTTCGGTGATGGAGTCGACCCATTTCCACGCCTCTTCCACTTCATCGCGGCGCACGAACAGCGCCTGGATACCGCGCATGGTTTCCAGCAGCAGACGCTCGTAAGCATCGGCCAGGTGCGTCTGGTTGAAGGTTTCGGAGTAGCTCAGATCCAGCTTGGTGGTCTGCAGGTTGTGTTTATGATCCAGCCCCGGCACTTTGTTCAGGATCTGGATATCCACGCCCTCGTCCGGCTGCAGACGAATAGTCAGCTTGTTCTGCGGCAGTTCCTGCCAGGACTCTTTGAACAGGTTCAGTTCCGGGTTTTTGAAGTAAACCACCACTTCGGAACATTTGGCTGGCAGACGTTTACCGGTGCGCAGGTAGAACGGAACGCCCGCCCAACGCCAGTCGTCGATATCCACGCGGATCGCCACGAACGTCTCGGTGTTGCTGGACTTGTTCGCGCCCTCTTCTTCCAGGTAGCCCGGCACTTTTTTGCCTTGCGCAAACCCGGCGGTGTACTGGCCGCGGACGGTCTTCTCACGCACGTTGGAGCGATCGATGCGGCGCAGTGACTTCAGCACTTTCACTTTTGCATCACGGATGCTGTCAGCCGTCAGGTCAGACGGTGGAGACATGGCAATCATGCACAGAATTTGCAGCAGGTGGTTCTGGATCATGTCGCGCATCTGACCGGCCTGGTCAAAGTAGCCCCAGCGACCTTCAATCCCCACCTCTTCCGCCACGGTGATTTCAACGTGGTCGATAGTGCGGTTGTCCCAGTTATTCACAAACAGGGAGTTAGCGAAACGCAGCGCCAGCAGGTTCAGTACCGTCTCTTTACCGAGATAGTGGTCGATACGGTAGACCTGGCACTCTTCAAAGAACTCGCCCACCTGGTCGTTGATTTCACGCGAGGTTGCCAGCGACGTCCCCAGCGGCTTTTCCATCACGACGCGAGCCGGTTTGGCGTTCAGTTTGGCTTCGCCCAGACCTTTGCAGATGGCGCCGAAGGTGCTTGGCGGCATGGCGAAATAGTTAATGGTGACACGGTTTTTCTGATCCAGCATCGCGCCTAAGCGGGTAAACGCGCTGACGTCGTTGACGTCCAGGTTGCAGAAATCGAGGCGTCCACTCAGGGTATCCCACAAACTTTCATCAATTTTTTCCTTCATGAAAGTTTCGAGCGCCTCGCGGACGACTTTGGTATAAGCGTCCTTATCCCAGTCGGCGCGCCCGACACCCAGGATACGGGTATCCGGATGAATTTGGCCCGCTTTCTCCAGTTGATACAGGGAAGGCAGCAATTTTCGGCGTGCAAGATCGCCTTTCGCGCCGAAAATGACCAGGTCACATGCCTGGGCTGTTTGCGTTACCGCCATGTCATTCTCCTCAGTTGGATCACCTGGTACTTCTGCCAGGTATCGTTGTAATTTTATTACAATGCACTGTACTGCTTTTACGTCATTCCCGAAACCATTAGCGCTTATCGTCGCGTGCGATAACGCGATTTTTCCCCCTTTGGAGGATTACGACGGCGCAATGACGCAACAACCGTCGTTTCTTTGCGCAACGGGGTCACAGCAAAACCCGACACCGATCAAGTAATGAAAAAAAACAACAACATTATCTTGTCGATTGTTACCCTTAATGGAAGCCACAAGGGTAATATCGGTTAAATCGAATCACGATTTCATCAATTTATGAAATCGTTTACACCCATGAGCGTCCTGTTAACATGAACATGCTGGAAAAAATCCAGTTTCAACTGGAACACCTTAGCAAATCCGAGCGAAAAGTGGCCGAGGTCATTCTCGCCTCCCCCGCTCAGGCGATTCATTCAAGCATCGCCGCTCTGGCACAGGAAGCGGGTGTTAGCGAACCGACGGTCAATCGCTTTTGCCGCAGCCTCGAAACGCGCGGCTTCCCTGATTTTAAACTGCATCTGGCACAAAGTCTGGCTAACGGCACCCCATATGTTAATCGTAATGTGGATGAAGACGACAGCGTTGATGCCTATACCGCGAAAATTTTTGAATCGGCTATGGCTTCGCTTGACCACGTCCGCCAGTCTCTGGACATGAGTTCCGTGAATCGCGCGGTGGATTTGCTCACCCAGGCCAAGCGGATTGCGTTCTTTGGTCTCGGGTCGTCTGCCGCAGTGGCGCATGACGCCATGAACAAATTTTTCCGCTTTAACGTCCCGGTTATTTATTCCGATGACATTGTGCTGCAACGCATGAGCTGTATGAATTGCAGTGAAGATGACGTCGTGGTACTGATTTCGCACACCGGGCGCACCAAGAGTCAGGTAGAGCTGGCGCAGCTGGCCCGTGAAAACGATGCCATGGTGATTGCCCTCACCACGGCAGGCACGCCGCTGGCGCGTGAAGCGACGCTGGCGATCACCCTCGACGTGCCGGAAGACACCGACATTTATATGCCGATGGTTTCCCGACTGGCGCAGCTCACCGTGATTGACGTGCTGGCAACCGGTTTTACCTTACGTCGGGGCGCAAAATTCCGGGATAACTTGAAGCGGGTCAAGGAAGCGCTGAAGGAATCGCGTTTTGATAAAGAATTGCTTATAAAGAGCGATGTTCCCTGATAGTTGATAACGAAGACGTAACCAATAATTACGATGTAACGATTTACGGCATTCGGTCCACTCTCCGCTGCCTTGCAGCAGATGAAGGCCGATTCAATGTTCACGCAACACCAAAGTTGTTTCAGTCAACGGAGTATTACATGTCCAGAAGGCTTCGCAGAACCAAGATCGTAACCACCTTAGGCCCGGCCACCGATCGCGATAATAATCTTGAGAAAATTATCGCCGCCGGCGCCAACGTGGTGCGTATGAACTTCTCTCACGGTACGCCAGAAGACCATAAATTACGTGCCGATAAAGTGCGTGAAATCGCAGCCAAACTGGGCCGCCACGTTGCTATCCTCGGCGATTTGCAGGGTCCAAAAATTCGTGTATCGACCTTTAAAGAGGGTAAGGTTTTCCTCAATATCGGCGACAAATTCCTGCTTGATGCCAACCTGGGCAAAGGCGAAGGCGATAAAGAGAAAGTCGGTATCGACTATAAAGGCCTGCCGGCTGACGTGGTGCCAGGCGATATCCTGCTGCTCGACGACGGTCGCGTACAGCTGAAGGTGCTGGAAGTTCAGGGCATGAAAGTGTTCACCGAAGTCACCGTCGGCGGCCCGCTCTCCAACAATAAAGGCATCAACAAACTGGGCGGCGGCCTCTCTGCAGAAGCGCTTACCGATAAAGACAAAGCGGACATCGTGACGGCTGCGCTGATCGGCGTTGACTACCTGGCGGTCTCCTTCCCGCGCTGCGGTGAAGATCTGAACTATGCGCGTCGTCTGGCGCGTGATGCAGGCTGCGATGCTAAAATCGTCGCGAAAGTTGAACGCGCGGAAGCCGTTTGCGATCAGGATGCCATGGACGATGTGATCCTCGCGTCTGACGTGGTGATGGTTGCGCGTGGTGACCTGGGCGTGGAGATTGGCGACCCTGAGCTGGTAGGGATCCAGAAAGCGCTGATTCGTCGCGCACGTCAGCTGAACCGCGCGGTGATCACCGCCACTCAGATGATGGAATCGATGATCACCAACCCAATGCCAACCCGTGCAGAAGTCATGGACGTGGCGAACGCCGTGCTGGATGGTACCGATGCGGTGATGCTCTCTGCGGAAACCGCTGCGGGCCAGTATCCGGCAGAAACCGTGGCCGCTATGGCGCGCGTCTGCCTGGGCGCTGAAAAGATCCCAAGCATCAACGTTTCTAAACACCGTCTGGACGTGCAGTTTGACAACGTGGAAGAAGCGATTGCGATGTCTGCGATGTATGCGGCAAACCATCTGAAGGGCGTTACCGCGATCATCACCATGACCGAATCTGGCCGCACCGCGCTGATGACCTCTCGTATCAGCTCTGGTCTGCCGATCTTCGCCATGTCCCGTCACGAACGTACCCTGAACCTGACGGCGCTGTACCGCGGCGTGACGCCAGTTCACTTCGACAGCACCAATGACGGCGTAGCTGCGGCGCACGATGCCGTAAACCTGCTGCGCGACAAAGGCTATCTGGTGTCCGGTGATATCGTCATTGTGACCCAGGGCGACGTGATGAGCACCATCGGCTCAACCAACACCACGCGCGTTATGACCGTCGAGTAATAATGTCTGTGTTAAAAAGCCCTCTCCAGATGGAGAGGGCTTTTATTATTTCCGCGGATAAAGCTCTTTGCGTTTATAGGGCTCAGTTTCACCCGGCTTACGCGTTTTAAGCAGCTTCAGGATCCACGTGTACTGTTCGGCATGCGGCCCCACCAGGATTTCCACCTCTTCGTTCATTCGACGCGCAATGGTGTGGTCGTCCGCGGTCAGCAGATCATCCATCGGCGGACGGACCTCAATACTCAGGCGATGCGTTTTGCCGTCATAGACCGGGAACAGCGGGATCACGCGGGCACGACAGACTTTCATCAGGCGACCAATCGCGGGGAGCGTCGCTTTATAGGTCGCAAAGAAATCGACAAACTCGCTGTGCTCTGGGCCGTGGTCCTGATCCGGCAGATAGTAGCCCCAGTACCCCTGACGCACCGACTGAATGAAGGGCTTAATGCCATCGTTACGCGCATGCAAACGTCCGCCAAAACGACGACGCACCGTATTCCAGACAAAATCGTAGATTTTATTTCCCTGGTTATGGAACATCGCCGCCATTTTCTGGCCCTGAGACGCCATCAGCATCGCCGGAATATCAACGCCCCAGCCGTGGGGGACGAGGAAAATGACTTTCTCGTCATTGCGGCGCATCTCCTCGATGATGTCCAGCCCTTTCCAGTCAACGCGATCGACGATTTTATCGGGCCCTTTCAGCGCCAGTTCAGCCATCATCGCCATTGCCTGCGGGGCGGTGGTGTACATTTCATCAATGATTGCCTCGCGCTCGGCGTCGCTTTTCTCAGGAAAACAGTAATAAAGGTTGATCTGCGCGCGACGGCGGGCGCTCTTGCCTAAACGCCCGGCCAGACGGCCAATTTTCCCCAGAACGGGATCGCGTATAGAGGCAGGCAGCATCGCCATCCCCGCAAAGGCGTAAACACCAAGCCAGGCGCCCCAGTTGCGCGGATGGCGGAAGGATTTTTCAAACTCAGGAATGTATTCAATATTGTTTTTTTTGGTTTCCATGCTGGATCCAGGGTCTGATGACGCAAAATTTTATTCAGATAGTGTAGCGAGGCAGTCGTCCACGCACAAAAGAAAAAGCCGGCGTCAGTGTGCGCCGGCTTTTTTAACAAAAACAGAGGGCTTAGTTTAAGCTCAGCTGCGGCATCACCTCTTTCACCTGCGCCAGATAATCAGTACGATCTTTACCTGTCAGGCCTTCGGTGCGCGGCAGTTTCGCCGTCAGCGGGTTCACGGCCTGCTGGTTGATCCACACTTCATAGTGCAGGTGCGGGCCGGTAGAGCGTCCGGTATTGCCGGAGATCGCGATACGGTCACCACGCTTCACCTTCTGGCCCGGCTTCACCAGCAGCTTACGCAGGTGCATATAGCGGGTCGTATAAGTGCGGCCATGACGTACCGCGACATAATATCCGGCGGCACCGCTACGCTTGGCCACCACCACTTCGCCATCTCCCACCGCCAGTACCGGCGTGCCCTGCGGCATGGCAAAGTCAACGCCACGGTGCGGCGCGACGCGCCCGGTTACCGGGTTCAGACGACGCGGGTTAAAGTTAGAGGAGACGCGGAACTGTTTTGCCGTCGGGAAGCGCAGGAAGCCTTTCGCAAGGCCCGTACCGCTGCGGTCATAGAACTTACCGTCTTCGGCACGAATCGCGTAGTAATCTTTGCCTTCCGAGCGCAGACGTACGCCCAGCAGCTGGCTTTGCTCGCGCTTGCCGTCCAGCATTTCGCGGGACATCAGGACGGAGAACTCATCGCCCTTCTTCAGCTTGCGGAAATCCATCTGCCACTGCATGGCTTTGATCACCGAGCTGATTTCAGCGCTGGTCAAGCCTGCATCGCGCGCGCTGGAGACAAAGCTCGCGCCCACGGTGCCTTTCAGAACGCTGTTAACCCAGTCGCCCTTCTGCATTTCGCTGGTCATTTTGAAACCGTTTGCAGTGCGATCGTAGGTGCGGGTTTCGCGGCGGGACATTTCCCAGGTCAGACGCTGGAGATCGCCATCCGCCGTTAATGTCCAGGAGAGCTGCTGTCCGATTTTCAGGTTACGAAGATCTTTATCCGCAGCCGCCAGCTGGCTGATATTGCCCATGTCGATGCCGTACTGGTTCAGCACGCTGCTCAGCGTATCCCCGGTAGAGACAACATATTCGTGGATACCCGCCTCGTTCTCGGTTTTATCGTCCAGCTCATCCTGCGGGATGGCTTCATCTTCCTGAGCCGCCTGGTCGATAGGCTCACTGGCTTCAGGCAGCAAAGAACGGATTTCGCTCTTTTCAAGCTCAATGGTTTTGATGATAGGGGCAGAACTCGGGTGGTAAACATAGGGCCGCCAGACGGCGACCGCTAAGGTGAGAACTGTAAGCGACCCCAGCATAACGCGGTGGGGTCGTGGCAGATTGTTAAATGCCAGGGCGACAGAGCGGGCTATCTGTTGCACGTATTCACTTCCTCGTTAATCTCCTTTCAGGCAGCTCGCATACTGGTTCGCCAGTTGGCTGAGGAACTGCGAATAGCTCGCTTTGCTCAACTGGATATTCGTACCTAGCGGGTCAAGGGTTCCCATGCGCACGGATGTTCCCCTGGCCACGGCTTCTACGACCGCTGGCCTGAACTGTGGCTCAGCAAAAACGCATGTCGCTTTTTGCTCAACCAACTGTGTTCTGATTTCATGTAAACGCTGCGCACCAGGCTGAATTTCAGGGTTGACGGTGAAGTGGCCCAGTGGGGTCAAACCGTAGTGTTTTTCGTAATAGCCGTAGGCGTCATGAAAAACGAAATACCCTTTACCTTTCAACGGTGCGAGCTCATTACCAACCTGCTTATCGGTTGCGGCTAATTGTGCCTCAAAATCCTTCAGGTTGGCGTCTAGTTTGGCTCGACTTTGCGGCATAAGTTCCACTAATTTGTCGTGGATTGCAACCGCTGAAAGCCGCGCTATCTCTGGGGATAACCAAAGATGCATGTTGTACTCGCCGTGATGGTGATCTCCATCACCTTTTTCGCCGTCTGCGGCATGATGGTCAGGTTCGTCGCCGTCGTCATCCGCCCCTTTCATGAGCAACGGTTTCACGCCGGAGAGTTCGGCAATCGCGACCTGTTTTTCGCCAGCAACCTGTTTTGCTGACTTTTGCATAAATGCTTCCATTTCAGGACCAATCCAGACGACTAAGTCCGCGTTTTGTAAGCGTTTTACATCTGACGGGCGCAGGGAATAGTCATGCTCAGATGCACCATCAGGGAGCAGAACCTGGGTTTCCGTTACCCCGTCTGCAATGGCAGACGCGATGAATCCGAGTGGTTTAAGCGAAGCGACAACCGCAGCGTTAACATCTTGTGCGGTTGTACCCCAAAGGGCAGCGGATAATGCTGCGAAAAGAAGCGTATTTTTATGTAACATAATGCGACTAATCATCGTAGTGAATGCGTGGAATGTGATATTATAACATTCGTTGACTTCTTCAAGCTTAAAATGACATGACGACATTGGTTTCTCTTGAAAATATTTCGGTCTCATTCGGGCAGCGCCGCGTCCTCTCTGACGTGTCGCTCGATCTGAAGCCCGGCAAAATTCTGACGCTGCTCGGCCCCAATGGCGCAGGCAAATCCACCCTGGTGCGCGTGGTGCTGGGTCTGGTCGCACCCGATGAAGGCGTGATTAAGCGCGAGGAAAAATTGCGTATTGGCTATGTGCCGCAAAAACTTCATCTCGACGCCACGCTGCCGCTGACGGTCAGCCGTTTCCTGCGCCTGCGCCCCGGCACCCGTAAAGCCGATATTCTCCCGGCGCTGAAACGCGTGCAGGCGGGCCATCTTGTCGATGCGCCGCTGCAAAAACTGTCCGGCGGTGAAACTCAGCGTGTTTTACTTGCCCGCGCGCTGCTGAGCAGCCCACAGCTGCTGGTACTGGATGAACCAACTCAGGGTGTGGATGTGAATGGTCAGGTTGCGCTTTATGATTTGATCGACCAGCTCCGTCGGGAACTTGATTGCGCCGTGCTGATGGTGTCTCACGACCTGCATCTGGTAATGGCAAAAACCGACGAAGTGCTGTGCCTCAACCACCACATCTGCTGCTCCGGTACGCCTGAAGTGGTGTCAATGCACCCGGAATTTATCTCCATGTTCGGCCCTCGCGGCGCTGAACAGCTGGGCATTTACCGCCATCATCATAATCATCGCCATGATTTACAGGGACGAATCGTACTGCGTCGGGGAAATGGACACTCATGATTGAACTGTTACTGCCCGGCTGGCTGGCCGGGATTATGCTTGCCTGCGCCGCGGGCCCGCTCGGCTCGTTTGTTGTCTGGCGCAGAATGTCCTATTTTGGCGATACCCTGGCGCATGCGTCCCTGCTGGGCGTAGCCTTTGGTCTGCTGCTGGATGTGAACCCCTTCTACGCGGTGATTGTGGTCACGCTGCTGCTGGCCGCCGGTCTGGTCTGGCTGGAAAAACGCCCTCACCTCGCCATTGATACGCTGCTTGGCATTATGGCGCACAGTGCCCTGTCTCTGGGCCTGGTGGTTGTCAGCCTGATGTCGAACATCCGCGTGGATCTGATGGCCTACCTCTTCGGCGACCTGCTGGCCGTGACGCCGGAAGATCTCATCGCTATCGCCCTTGGCGTGGTGGTGGTGCTCGCTATTCTGCTCTGGCAGTGGCGGAATTTACTGGCCATGACCGTCAGTCCGGATCTGGCATTTGTCGACGGCGTGAAGCTGCAGCGCGTAAAACTGCTGCTGATGCTGGTGACGGCGTTAACGATTGGTGTCGCAATGAAGTTTGTCGGCGCGCTGATTATTACGTCGCTGCTGATCATCCCAGCCGCCACGGCGCGTCGTTTTGCCCGTACGCCGGAGCAGATGGCTGGCGTAGCCGTGATTATCGGGATGATTGCGGTAACGGGTGGGTTAACGTTCTCGGCGTTCTATGACACGCCTGCGGGGCCGTCAGTGGTGCTGAGTGCGGCGGTGCTGTTTATCTTCAGTATGATGAAAAAGACCGCGAATTAACATGGAGGGCGCTGAAGCCCTCACCTGGCCCTCTCCCTCGGGAGAGGGAACAAAACATTACGGCATTGCCGGTGGCGTAATGCCGAAATGATTCCACGCCCGCACTGTTGCCATACGTCCACGGGGGGTGCGTTGCAGGAAGCCCTGCTGGATCAGATACGGCTCCAGCACATCTTCAATCGTCTCACGCTCTTCCCCAATAGCCGCAGCCAGGTTATCCAGCCCGACAGGGCCGCCAAAGAACTTGTCCAGCACCGCCAGCAGCAGTTTACGGTCCATATAGTCAAAGCCTTCGGCATCGACGTTAAGCATATCCAGCGCCTGAGCGGCGATCTCCGCGGAAATCGAGCCATCGTGCTTCACCTCGGCAAAGTCACGCACCCGGCGCAGCAGGCGGTTGGCGATACGCGGCGTACCGCGGGAACGCTTCGCCACTTCAAACGCGCCCTCTTCGCTCATTTCGAGCCCCATATAGCGGGCGCTACGGCCAACGATGTGCTGGAGATCCGCCACCTGGTAAAACTCGAGACGCTGCACTATGCCGAAACGGTCGCGCAGCGGAGAGGTCAACGACCCGGCGCGGGTGGTGGCGCCAATCAGGGTAAAGGGCGGCAGATCGATTTTGATGGAGCGCGCGGCCGGGCCTTCACCGATCATGATATCCAGCTGGTAATCTTCCATCGCCGGATAGAGCACTTCCTCCACCACCGGCGACAGGCGGTGGATCTCATCGATAAACAGCACGTCATGCGGTTCGAGGTTGGTCAACATCGCCGCGAGATCGCCCGCCTTCTCCAACACGGGGCCGGAGGTGGTGCGCAGGTTGACGCCCATTTCATTGGCAACGATATTCGCCAGCGTAGTTTTGCCTAAACCGGGAGGGCCAAAAATAAGCAGGTGATCGAGCGCATCGCCGCGCAGCTTTGCCGCCTGGATGAAAATCTCCATCTGGGAACGAACCTGCGGCTGGCCGATATACTCATCAAGCAGTTTTGGGCGAATCGCGCGATCCACCACGTCATCTGCCTGAATAGTGCCTGCCGACACCAGGCGGTCTGCTTCAATCATCCTTTACCTCACAATGCAGCGCGCAGCGCTTCACGAATCAGGGTTTCACTGCTGGCGTCCGGTTTGGCAATTTTGCTCACCATACGGCTGGCCTCCTGAGGTTTATAGCCCAGCGCCACCAGCGCGGCAACAGCTTCCTGCTCGGCGTCATCATCCGTCGCAGGGCCGCCAGGAGAGGTCAGTACCAAATCGGCAGCCGGAGTGAACAGATCGCCATGCAGACCTTTAAAGCGGTCTTTCATCTCGACAATCAGGCGCTCGGCGGTTTTCTTACCAATGCCCGGAAGCTTAATCAGCGCCGCAGGATCTTCGCGCTCGACGGCATTCACAAACTGTGGTGCCGACATGCCGGACAAAATCGCCAGCGCCAGCTTCGGACCGACGCCGTTGGTTTTAATCAGCTCGCGGAACAGGGTGCGTTCCTGCTTGTTATTGAATCCGTACAGCAGCTGGGCATCTTCACGCACCACAAACTGGGTAAAGACAATCGCCTCTTTGCCCGCGTCCGGCAGCTCGTAGAAGCAGGTCATCGGCATATGGACTTCATAGCCCACGCCACCCACTTCCAGCAGCACTAACGGGGGTTGTTTTTCAATGATGATGCCTCTGAGTCTGCCTATCACGTGACGCTCCTGCGTTCTGGGAGAAATTAACTGCCGACATAATAAAAAAAGCTGGATGTTTATCCAGCCTGATTTCTGATTATCGTAACCTGCCTCGCGCCAGATTGAGTCGCGACTCGCTCATTTGCATCGCGTTCTGGCTGACGTGACAGTGGGTAATCGCAATCGCCAGCGCATCCGCGGCGTCGGCCTGCGGGTTCGCGGGAAGCTTCAGCAGGGTACGCACCATATGCTGCACCTGGCTTTTCTCCGCGCTCCCAATGCCCACCACCGTCTGCTTGACCTGACGCGCCGCATATTCGAATACCGGCAAATCCTGGTTCACGGCAGCGACGATGGCAACACCGCGTGCCTGACCGAGCTTTAGCGCTGAATCGGCGTTTTTCGCCATAAAGACCTGCTCAATGGCGAAATAGTCCGGCTGAAACTGGGTGATGATCTCCGACACGCCCGCATAAATGAGCTTCAGGCGCGAAGGAAGATCGTCCACTTTGGTGCGAATACAGCCGCTGCCCAGGTAGGTTAACTGGCGTCCCACCTGACGGATAACGCCATAACCGGTGACGCGTGAGCCTGGGTCAATCCCGAGAATAATCGACATCACGCGTCTCCCGTAAACGGTTTACAGGCTCTCATCAGAGAGTCGCTGCAACCTCATCAGAGATTTCACCGTTGTGGTACACTTCCTGCACGTCGTCGCAGTCTTCGAGCATGTCGATCAGACGCAGCAGTTTCGGTGCCGTTTCCGCATCCATGTCCGCTTTGGTGGACGGGATCATGGACACTTCAGCGTTGTCCGCTTTCAGGCCAGCCGCTTCCAGCGCGTCGCGCACGGCACCCATCTCTTCCCACGCGGTATAAACGTCGATAGCACCGTCATCGAAGGTCACCACGTCTTCCGCACCGGCTTCCAGCGCCGCTTCCATGATCGCATCTTCGTCGCCTTTCTCGAAGGAGATGACGCCTTTTTTGCTGAACAGGTAAGCAACGGAACCGTCAGTGCCCAGGTTGCCACCGGTTTTGGTGAACGCGTGGCGCACTTCCGCAACGGTACGGTTACGGTTGTCGGACAGACACTCAACCATCACCGCAGTACCGCCAGGGCCGTAACCTTCATAAATGATGGTTTCCATGTTCGCGTCTTCGTCACCGCCCACGCCACGTGCGATTGCACGGTTCAGGGTGTCACGCGTCATGTTGTTTGACAGCGCTTTATCTACCGCCGCGCGCAGACGCGGGTTAGAAGCCGGATCGCCGCCGCCCAGACGCGCTGCTGTCACCAGCTCGCGAATGATTTTGGTAAAGATCTTACCGCGCTTGGCATCCTGTGCCGCTTTGCGGTGTTTGGTGTTGGCCCACTTACTATGACCTGCCATAAAAAGTTCTCCAAAAATCGCGCCTTCTCAGGCTGCGTTAATTACAAATTCTTCAATCGCCTGCCGGTTGCTCCACGACTTGGTCAGTGCGGCGGCATCCGCCGCATTCACCCAGCGGTAGGTCAGGTGTTCGGTAAACACGATCTCCCGTTCATGGGGGAGCGCGAGACAGAACCACGACTCCGTATTGCGCTCGGTACCCGGCGCGTAGCGATGACGTAAATGGCTAAAAATTTCAAACTCCACCGTGCGCTGGCAGTCCTTCAGGGTCAGTTGCTCGCGGGCAACGTCAATGGTGACCTCTTCCTTTACTTCGCGCGCGGCGGCCTGCGACGCGGTTTCCCCCTCTTCCAGACTGCCGGTAACCGACTGCCAGAAATCAGGGTCATCGCGCCGCTGCAACATCAGCACCCGCTTCGTGTCTTCTGCATAAATGACCACCAGGACCGAAACGGGAAGCTTATATGCCATATCAGTTTTTCTCTTCCTTCTTCACCACTTCAATGCCCAGTTCGGCCAGAGAGGCCGGGTTGGCAAAGCTTGGCGCTTCGGTCATCAGACACGCTGCGGCAGTGGTTTTCGGGAAGGCAATAACATCACGAATGTTATCGGTGCCGGTCAGCAGCATGGTCAGTCGGTCAAGACCGAAGGCCAGGCCCGCGTGCGGCGGCGTACCGTATTTCAGGGCGTCCAGCAGGAAGCCGAACTTCTCGCGCTGCTCCTGCTCGTTGATGCCCAGAATGCCGAACACGGTCTGCTGCATTTCACCGCTGTGAATACGCACGGAACCGCCGCCCACTTCGTAGCCGTTGATGACCATGTCATAAGCGTTGGCGACCGCATCTTCCGGTGCCGCTTTCAGCTCTGCCGCCGTCATGTCTTTTGGCGAGGTGAACGGGTGGTGCATTGCGGTCAGGCCGCCTTCACCGTCGTCTTCAAACATTGGGAAGTCGATAACCCACAGCGGCGCCCATTTGTTTTCGTCGGTCAGGCTCAGGTCTTTGCCAAGCTTCAGACGCAGCGCGCCCATCGCATCCGCCACGACTTTCTTGTTGTCTGCGCCGAAGAAGATCATGTCGCCGTCCTGCGCGCCGGTGCGCTCAAGGATCGCTTCCACGATGTCCGCGTTCAGGAATTTCGCTACCGGGCTGGTGATGCCTTCCAGACCTTTCGCACGCTCGGTCACTTTAATATAGGCCAGACCTTTCGCGCCGTAGATCTTGATGAAGTTGCCGTAGTCGTCGATCTGCTTGCGGCTCAGTGCCGCACCGCCCGGTACACGCAGCGCTGCTACGCGGCCTTTAGGATCGTTAGCCGGGCCAGCGAAGACGGCAAACTCAACGCCTTTCACCAGGTCTGCTACGTCCACCAGCTCCATCGGGTTACGCAGGTCTGGTTTGTCAGAGCCGTAACGACGCTCGGCTTCAGCGAAGGTCATGATAGGGAAATCGCCCAGCTCAACGCCTTTCACGTCGTTCCACAGGCTACGCACCAGAGCTTCCATCACTTCACGCACCTGCTCGGCGGTCATGAAGGAGGTTTCCACATCGATCTGGGTAAATTCTGGCTGGCGGTCAGCGCGCAGATCTTCGTCGCGGAAGCATTTCACGATCTGATAGTAGCGATCGAAGCCGGACATCATCAGCAGCTGTTTGAACAGCTGTGGCGACTGCGGCAGCGCGTAGAATTTGCCTTTATGAACGCGGGATGGGACCAGGTAATCGCGCGCGCCTTCCGGCGTGGCTTTGGTCAGCATTGGGGTTTCGATGTCGAGGAAACCGTGGTCATCCATAAAGCGACGCACCAGGCTGGTGATTTTCGCACGGGTTTTCAGGCGCTGAGCCATTTCCGGACGACGCAGATCCAGGTAGCGGTATTTCAGACGCGCTTCTTCAGTGTTGACGTGGTTGGAATCCAGCGGCAGCGCTTCTGCACGGTTGATTATCACCAGATCGGACGCCAGCACTTCGATGGCACCCGTCGCCATGTCGGCGTTGACGTTTTTCTCGTCACGCGCGCGCACGGTGCCGGTAACCTGAATGCAGAACTCATTACGCAGCTCAGAGGCCAGCTTCAACGCATCTGCGCGATCCGGATCGAAGAACACCTGAACGATACCTTCGCGGTCGCGCATATCGATGAAGATAAGGCTACCAAGATCACGACGACGATTGACCCAACCACACAGGGTTACCTGCTGTCCGACGTGGGACTGACGCAGCTGCCCGCAATATTCTGTACGCATGAGATATCCCTTAATTAGCCGCAGGCTAAATGTCGCCTGGTATGCAGGCTACTATGTCGCAGCTTTCTGTATGTCACAACTGGATGAAAAAAGGCGGCTATTATACTGGAAATTCCGCCGGACGATAAGAGCGAACCACGGCCAGGCGGTCGTTTGCTGCACTCTTATTGCGCATTCTCACAAAAATTAACAAAATTATCCGCCCAGGAACAGGCCATCACGTCGTATGGTGTCTGGAAGTGATTCATTTAACGGGAGTAACGATGTTAACACTTGATGCCAGTAAAACCGCACTTGTTGTGATTGATTTACAGGAAGGCATTCTGCCCTTCGCCGGTGGCCCGCATACTGCGGATGATGTGGTCAGCCGCGCTGCTCGCCTGGCGGAAACATGTCGTGCCAGCGGTGTGCCTGTTGTCATGGTGCGCGTCGGCTGGTCCGCTGATTACGCCGAAGCGTTAAAACAGCCCGTTGATGCCCAGGTCCCTGCACGCGCCCTGCCGGAAAACTGGTGGACGTACCCGGCCGCACTCGGCAAACGCGACAGCGATATTGAAGTGACCAAACGCCAGTGGGGCGCATTTTACGGTACCGATCTCGAGCTACAGCTCCGCCGTCGCGGCATCGACACCATTGTCCTGTGCGGCATTTCCACCAACATCGGCGTGGAGTCTACCGCCCGCAACGCGTGGGAGCTGGGCTTTAACCTGGTGATTGCCGAAGATGCCTGCAGCGCGGCCTCCGCGGAACAGCATCAGGGCAGCATGACCCATATCTTCCCGCGCATCGGCCGCGTGCGCAGCACGGATGAGATTGTCAGCGCGCTATGATGTACGTGGGCCTGCCCCAGTGGTCGCACCCGAAATGGGTGCGCCTTGGCATCACCAGCCTTGAGGAGTATGCCCGGCACTTCAACTGTGTCGAGGGTAACACCACCCTGTATGCGCTCCCCAAAGCCGAGATTGTTGCGCGCTGGCGGGAACAAACGACCGACGACTTCCGCTTCTGCTTTAAGTTTCCGGCCACCATTTCCCACCAGGCCGCGCTGCGCAACTGCGGTGATTTGACCGAAGAGTTTTTTACGCGCATGTCGCCGCTGGCGAACCGCATCGGTCAGTACTGGATCCAGCTGCCCGCCACGTTTGGCCCGCGCGATTTACCTGCGCTCTGGCAGTTCCTGGATGCCCTGCCCCGTGAATTCACCTACGGCGTTGAAGTCAGGCATCCTGAATTTTTTGCGAAGGGCGAAGCAGAAAAAGCGCTCAATCGCGGCCTGCTTGAGCGTTCCGTTAACCGGGTGATCCTCGATAGCCGACCGGTGCACAGCGCTGTTCCCCATAGCGAAGCCATCGTTGAAGCTCAGCGTAAAAAACCGAAAGTGCCGGTTCACGCCATCGTGACCGCGCATAATCCAATGGTCAGGTTTATCGGCAGCGATAACATGCAGCAAAATCAGGCGATGTTCGCCGTCTGGCTGCAAACGTTAGCGAAGTGGGAACACACCACCACGCCGTATCTCTTTTTGCATACGCCGGATATCGCCCAGGCGCCCGAACTGGTCGATGCTCTGTGGCAGGCCTTGCAGGCTGCGGTGCCGTCCGTGGGCAGCGCCCCTTCCATCCCACAACAATCTTCTCTTTTCTGATATCACCCCCTATCATAGTGAAGTGCCATCTGCCAAAAACAGGGAGTTTGTATGGTCAGCGCGCTGTATGCGGTGTTAGGTGCATTACTGCTGATTAAGTTTTCATTTGATGTTGTGCGCCTCAGAACGCTGTACCGCGTCTCTTACGGTGACGGCGGGTTTTCCGAGCTACAAAGCGCTATCCGCATTCACGGCAACGCGGTCGAATACATCCCCGCAGCCTTAATCCTGCTGCTTTTTATGGAGATGAATGGCGCAGAAACCTGGATGGTGCACATCTGTGGCCTGCTTCTTATTGCTGGCCGCCTGATGCACTATTACGGTTTTCACCACCGCTTGATCCGCTGGCGTCGTTCCGGCATGAGTGCGACCTGGTGTTCGCTTTTGCTGATGGTGCTGGCTAACCTGTGGTATATGCCGTGGGAGTTGGTTTTCTCCCTCCATTAGCGCACAATACGCCACTTTATTTTTACCGGATTTTTACGTTATGTCAGATCGCGACACGCTTTTTTCCGCGCCTATCGCCAGCCTGGGCGACTGGACCTTCGATGAACGGGTAGCCGAAGTCTTCCCGGATATGATCCAGCGCTCTGTTCCCGGTTATTCCAATATTATCTCTATGATCGGCATGCTGGCTGAGCGCTTCGTTCAACCCGGCACGCAGGTCTATGACCTGGGCTGCTCGCTCGGCGCGGCAACGCTGTCGGTTCGTCGTAACGTTCACCACGAAGGCTGCCGAATCATTGCCGTCGATAACTCCCCGGCCATGGTTGAGCGCTGCCGTCGCCACATTGACGCGTATAAAGCCCCTGTTCCGGTCGACGTGGTGGAAGGCGATATCCGCGAGATTGAGATCAATAACGCGTCGATGGTGGTGCTGAATTTCACCCTGCAGTTCCTGGTGCCTGAAGACCGTCAGCTGCTGCTGGACAAAATTTACCAGGGGCTGAATCCCGGCGGCGCGCTGGTGCTCTCGGAGAAATTCAGCTTCGAAGATGCCGAGGTTGGCGAACTGCTGTTCAATATGCACCACGATTTCAAACGGGCGAACGGCTACAGCGAGCTGGAGATCAGCCAGAAGCGCAGCATGCTCGAAAACGTGATGCTGACGGATTCCGTAGAAACCCACAAAGCGCGTCTGAGCAAAGCCGGGTTTGAGCACAGCGAACTGTGGTTCCAGTGCTTTAACTTTGGCTCTCTGGTGGCGATGAAAGCGGGAGAATCCGCATGATCGAATTCAGCAACTTCTATCAGCTGATTGCCAAAAACCAGCTTTCCCACTGGCTGGAAACCTTGCCCGCGCAGATTGCCGCCTGGCAGCGCGATCAGCAGCACGGCCTGTTAAAGCAGTGGTCAAACGCGGTGGAGTATCTGCCCGAACTGACCCCGCATCGTCTGGACCTTCTGCACAGCGTAACCGCCGAGAGCGAAGAGCCGCTCCCGGCCGGGCAGATCAACCGCATCGAAACGCTGATGCGTAACCTGATGCCGTGGCGCAAAGGGCCGTTTTCACTTTACGGCGTGAACATCAATACCGAATGGCGCTCGGACTGGAAATGGGATCGCGTGCTGCCCCACCTTTCCGACCTGACCGGACGTACCATTCTGGACGTGGGCTGCGGCAGCGGTTACCACATGTGGCGCATGATTGGTGCGGGGGCGCATCTGGCGGTAGGTATTGACCCGATGCAGCTGTTCCTGTGCCAGTTTGAAGCGGTGCGTAAGCTGCTGGGTAACGACCAGCGCGCGCACCTGCTGCCGCTGGGCATTGAACAACTCCCTACCCTGAAAGCCTTTGATACCGTCTTCTCCATGGGCGTGCTGTACCACCGTCGTTCCCCGCTTGAACACCTGTGGCAACTGAAGGATCAGCTGGTCAGCGGCGGCGAGCTGGTGCTGGAAACGCTGGTGATTGAAGGCGATGAACATGCCGTTCTGGTGCCGGGCGATCGCTACGCGCAGATGCGCAACGTTTACTTCATCCCTTCCGCGCTGGCGCTGAAGAACTGGCTGGAGAAGTGCGGGTTTGTGGATGTGCGAATTGCCGACGTCAGCTTGACCTCAATTGAGGAACAGCGCCGCACCGACTGGATGATCACCGAATCGCTGGAGCAGTTCCTCGACCCGGCCGACCACAGCAAAACCATCGAAGGCTATCCAGCCCCGATGCGTGCGGTGTTGATTGCGACCAAGCCGTAGTTTTCCCCTCACCCCGGCCCTCTCCCCATAGGGGCGAGGGAGAAAAACCGCACCGAGCCGTCCCCTCTCCCCTATGGGGAGAGGGTTAGGGTGAGGGGATAAAAAAAGGCCCCTGTTGAAATTGCAGGGGCCTGGTACAAGCAAGCATCATATTGGGCGACATGATGCGCGGTAAAAATCGGTACGTTGCTACACGTGATGGCGCTCAATCAGCGACTTCATTTCCGCAACCGACTCTCCCTCTACGCCATAGCGTGAATACTCATCCGCTTCAGCATCCGTCGACATTGACAATCCTGTATTGCGATAACGCATGGGCGAAGGTATCCATTTACCCGCGGAGCTGTGCAGCTCTTCTACCCCTGCGTTTAAAAACCGTTCCAGATTGCTGGCGCGGACTCCCGCACCCGCCATTATTATTGGAACACCGGAATGTGCTTTTAGTTCCGTAATTAATTGCAGTCCTTTTTCAGCTGACGCCTGCTGACCCGATGTCAGGATGCGCGCCACGCCAAGTTCTCCAAGCGTTTCAAAGGCCTGAAGCGGATCTTTACACATATCAAATGCGCGATGAAAAGTGACGGCCAGCCCCTGCGCGGCGCTCATAATCTGACGCATGCGCGGTATATCGATGTTGCCGTCTTCATTCAGCAGGCCGGTCACCAGCCCCGGAAACCCCAGGTCCCGAACGAGTGCGATATCATCAAGCATGGCACTGAACTCGCCCGCCGTGTAACAAAAATCACCGCCGCGCGGACGAATAATCGGGTGAACGGGAATGGTGACGGCCTGACGGGCAGACCTCAACACGCCATAAGACGGCGTCAGCCCGCCCTCTTTGGGTGCCGCACACAGTTCAATGCGGTCAGCCCCGTGCTTTTGCGCGGTCACGGCACACTCCACGCTGTAACAACAAATCTCCAGCAGCGCCATTTAATCCTCCTGAAATTCCACTAAACGAAACATCATGACACACCGTCCATTTTCAGTCCCGGCGTGAATTCACATCTCTTACGCTTCGCTGGCAACGATCTGCTCAATGGTCCACGGATGAAACTTCACCGTGACCTGTCCGTCAGTGACGGCCAGCGTCGGGTTAGGTAACCGCTCGCGCTCGCCTTTGGGTGAACTCGTCTTCACAAAAATCCCCGGCTTGCTTAAGCCTTCGTCGGAAAGGAGGGCCAGCGCGCGCGCGTTCAACGTTTCCGGCTCACCCGGCAGGACTATTTCGATATGCTCCCAGCCTTCGTGCGGATAGCGTTTCTCGCCCGGCCACGGCAGCTCAACCACGCTGAATTGCCAGTGCGCCACGTTCACCGGTTCATGCAGTTTGAACAGGCAAATGGGGCGACCATTGATGATGTTCTCGGAGAGTAACTCGCCGCACCGTTCGAACCCGCGACGCCAGCGCTCGGCCGTGGCATTCTGATGACAGCGCAAAGAGATGTGATCGGCCTCAAGCGGCGCGATATCCAGACCAAGACGGGTGGCAAGTTCTGTGAACGCCTGGGTGAAGCGCGGTAAATCTGCGGAAATATCATGCAGTTCGTCAATGGATTGCCAGTTCGCCATAAGTCACTCTCTTTTCATGTCGCAAAGCCGCTAATTTACTCTGTTGCCCTGTTTTGACCAACCGCAGAATCCGGCTTTTTGCGACTGCATGATTATGCACACCTTCACCGCCTGGATTCTGAGCAATCTTCAGGCCCCGCAATGCTGACGCCAGAGGGCATTTGCAGTATACTCCCGCCCTAAATTCTTTAACTGGCGCGGGCGGTTGTAAGCCCGCATCAAAAACGTAAGGTATCCAGGTGAATATTCAGGCTCTTCTCTCCGAAAAAGTCAGTCAGGCACTGATTGCCGCAGGCGCACCTGCGGATTGCGAACCGCAGGTTCGTCAGTCAGCAAAAGTACAGTTTGGCGACTATCAGGCTAATGGCGTGATGGCAGTGGCTAAAAAACTGGGCATGCCGCCGCGACAGCTCGCTGAGCAGGTACTGACGCATCTGGATCTTTCCGGCATTGCCAGCAAAACCGAAATCGCCGGTCCGGGCTTTATCAACATCTTCCTTGAGCCTGCATTCCTGGCAAGCCACGTTGACGCGGCGCTGAAATCTGACCGTCTGGGCGTTTCCCAGCCGGAGGCGCAGACCGTCGTGATCGACTACTCTGCGCCGAACGTGGCGAAAGAGATGCACGTTGGCCACCTGCGCTCCACTATCATCGGTGATGCCGCGGTGCGCACGCTCGAGTTCCTCGGTCACAAGGTGATCCGCGCGAACCACGTGGGCGACTGGGGTACCCAGTTCGGCATGCTGATTGCTTACCTGGAAAAACAGCAGCAGGAAAATGCGGGTGAAATGGCGCTGGCGGACCTGGAAGGGTTCTACCGCGAAGCCAAAAAACACTACGACGAAGACGAAGCCTTTGCCGAGCGCGCGCGCAGCTATGTGGTAAAACTGCAGGGCGGCGACCAATACTTCCTCGAGATGTGGCGCAAGCTGGTCGACATCACCATGTCTCAGAACCAGCTGACCTATAACCGTCTGAACGTCACCCTGACCCGTGACGACGTGATGGGTGAAAGCCTCTATAACCCAATGCTGCCCGGCATTGTGGCTGACCTGAAAGCCAAAAACCTGGCGGTAGAGAGCGAAGGCGCAACGGTGGTGTTCCTTGATGAGTATAAAAACAAGGAAGGCGAACCGATGGGCGTGATCATCCAGAAAAAGGATGGCGGCTACCTCTACACCACCACTGACATCGCCTGTGCGAAATACCGTTACGAGACGCTGCATGCTGACCGCGTGCTGTACTACATCGACTCCCGTCAGCACCAGCACCTGATGCAGGCGTGGACCATCGTGCGTAAAGCCGGTTACGTGCCGGATTGCGTGCCGCTGGAACACCACATGTTCGGCATGATGCTGGGTAAAGACGGCAAGCCGTTCAAAACCCGTGCGGGCGGTACCGTGAAGCTGTCCGACCTGCTGGACGAAGCGCTGGAACGCGCCCGCCGTCTGGTGGCCGAAAAGAACCCGGACATGTCTGCCGATGAGCTGGAAAAACTGGCCAACGCCGTGGGTATCGGTGCGGTGAAATACGCGGATCTCTCCAAGAACCGTACCACCGACTATATCTTCGACTGGGATAACATGCTGGCGTTTGAAGGCAACACGGCGCCTTACATGCAGTATGCCTACACCCGCGTGCTCTCGGTGTTCCGTAAGGCGAACATTGATGAAAACGTACTGGCGAATGCGACAGTGACCATCACGGAAGATCGTGAAGCACAGCTGGCGGCGCGCCTGCTGCAGTTTGAAGAGACGCTGACGGTTGTCGCGCGTGACGGCACGCCTCACGTGATGTGTGCTTACCTGTACGATCTGGCGGGTCTGTTCTCCGGCTTCTACGAACACTGCCCTATTCTGTCTGCGGAAAACGAATCGGTCCGCAACAGCCGCCTGAAGCTGGCGCAGCTCACGGCGAAGACCCTGAAGCTGGGTCTGGATACCCTGGGTATCGAAACCGTAGAACGCATGTAATACAAAAAACCCGGCAAGCGCCGGGTTTTTTCTTATCAGAAATACTTCCGCAAATATTCCGTTAAACAGAGAATCGCCATCGCCTGTCCGTACGGCATTGACGTCAGCGGGATCTGGCGATAAAACTCAAGATCGCTGCCCATGCCCGTGCCGAACGACGTTTGCAACAGCTCGCCTTCCGGCGAAATATTTTTGACGATACCGCGAATCGCTTTTTCTGCCACTCCGGCATACTCCGCGCCAACGTAGCGCTTGCGCACGGCTTTCAGAATGCCGTAGGCAAACCCTGCCGTCGCGGACGCCTCAAGATAAGAATGTGGATCGTCGAGCAGCGTATGCCATAGCCCGCTGTCGTCCTGATATTTCGCCAGCGCGGCAATCTGCGCATTCAATACCTGCACCAGGTAGCGGCGCACGGCGCTGTTTTCCGGCAGATCCACAAGCTCAAGGAAGTCCGGGATCGCGATGGTGAGCCAGCTGTTGCCGCGCGCCCAGCGGGCACGGGCGAAGTTATGGTTGCCGTCGTAGCTCCAGCCGTGGAACCACAGCCCGGTCTCCCGGTCCATCAGGTTCTGCACGTGCAGCAGGAACTGATACACCGTCTCTTCAACGTATTCCGGTTTGTTGAGCAGCTTGCCGATTTTCGCCAGCGGCAGCACCGTCATCATCAGCGTGTCATCCCACATCTGTTGATGGTTTTCTTCCGCCAGAGTGATGTGCTGCATCCCGCCGTGTTCCGTACGCGGCATCTCGGCCATCGCCCATTCCGCCCAGCTTTCCAGCCACGGCCGCCAGGCCTGATTTTTGGTCTCTTCGTAGCGATAAGCCAGCGTCAGGAACGGCGACATGGTATTCACGTTTTTGGTGGTCGCGCCTTCCGCAAAGCGGTCGGCAAACCAGCTGTCGATGATGTCTCGCATACCTTCATCGCCGGTCTGGCAGTAATATTGCCAGATACCGTACAGGCCAACGCCGTGCGTCCACTCCCATCCGGCCCAGCCTTTAGTGTCGATCACGCGCCCGTCGTCCAGCCGCAGCAAAAATTCACCCGTTTTGTCGTGGATATTGACCAGGCTATGCGTCACCTTTTGAATCAGCGATTTCAGTTCGTCCCGGGCGATAAAGCGCTCGGGCTGACGTAATAACGGGCTATGTTTGACAGGCCAAACTTTCATCATCTTAACCTCTGTTGTATGTCGAATTCAGTACCGCGCGATCCTTCAGCGAGGGTGCCGCTGGCTTATTGCGATTCAGATAACCGATGTTGTTATTGCCCCACAGTGACTCATAAGGCATACCGGCCAGCATCTCGACGGTGGCGCGGGCGTGTGGCGTCGCTGACTCAGGCATCGCATGACCACACTCACGCATTTTCGCGGTCTCCTCGCGCAGCGTGCTGTGGGTCTGCAAATTGAGTCTGAAGCGCAGGGAAACGAGGAAGCCGCAGAACAGCACCAGGATCGTGCCCACGCTCAGGATCGTCAAAATGGTGTGGCTCACTTCCGCAGGCTGTACTTTCTGACCGCTGACAAAGCCGGACATCTGCATCACGATACCCACCAGCATCACCGCACCGGCCTGTGACGCCTTACGGGTCAGGGTCATGATGCCCGCGAAGATCCCTTCGCGGCGCTGGCCGGTGATCGCTTCATCCACGTCAGCAATGTAGGTATAGGTGTTCCACGGCACGTAGTTGATACCGCCGCGACCGAGACCGGCAACCGCTGAGATCAGCAACAGCAGAGCGTAGACGTCACTCAGGCCCGCGTAATAGAGCATGGCGTAAGAGAGAGACGCCAGACCAAACAGCACCACGACCATGCGGTAGGACGGTGCAGGCCCGAAACGGATGCACAGCGGGATCATGGCGATAACCGCAAAGAACTGGAAAATAGCCATCGTGCCCAGCAGATTGGACGCCATTGACGCTTCCTGCATCAGCACAAACACCACGTAGTAGGTGAATACCGCATTAAACACGTCCTGCGCGATATAGCCGCCAAGGTACATGCCCAGATGCTGACGGAAAATCTTGATGCGCAGCGTGGAGCTTAACTCAACGATCAGGCGGTTGAGGCTCTGCCCCAGCGTCAGCTTCTTCTTCTCTTCTTCAGCACGCAGCGCCGCTTCTGACCACTCTTCGCGCGGGCGTTCCCAGGTAAAGAACCAGACGAAGGTTAGCATCAGGGCGCAGAGCAAGGAGAAGACCAGGCTTGCGTAGAAGAAGGAGATCGCGTTTTCTTTCCCGAAGTGGGTTAACAGGATCCCCGGCAGGAAGGAGGCCAGAATGGCGGACATCTGCGCCATTGAGATACGCGCCCCGGAGAACTTGGTTTTCTGTTTAAAGTCATCGGTCATTTCCGGTACCAGCGTTTCGTACGGCACCAGAATCATGGTGTAGACAATATCAAACACCAGATAGGTCAGCAGGTAGTACCAGAAGCTCATGTCCCCAACCCACATCAGCGAGTAGCTGAACACGCACGGAATCCCCAGCAGGATAAAAAACTTACGACGGCCGAAGCGCTTACCGAGCCAGGTTGTCCCAAAGTTATCGGTTAAAAAGCCCATTAACGGGCTAACGACGGCATCCAGCACCCTTGCAGCGGCAAAGATAAACGTTGCTTCGATCGGTGAGAGCCCGCAGAAGGTGGTATAAAAATATAAAAGCCAGGCCGCCGTCAGGGCGGTGGTACCCGCCCCGAGGAAATCGCCTGACCCGTAAGCGAGATAATTTGCGAGCCCAATTTTACGTGTTCTCATTGCCGTCACCCCTAATCAGTTTTGGGAGACTCCCTGCAAGCAAGCATCTTCCGGGAGCTTTTAGACGGCTACAGTAAATGCATCGACCGGTTGATACCTTTCTGTTTCTGCCATCCCTAAGAGGGTCAATGGCAATAATGCAAAGAGTACCGTCACGCGCGTCACTGATTTATAAAACAGCGTTTCTATTTGATCAAAAGGTGAGGTCAGTTTTGAGAGCCAGCCATCAAAATTGCTGATGGCTGGTGAAAGGCAGGGTGTTAGCGGTAGTTCACGATGACAGAATTACTCTGTACTTTCAGCGCCGGGATTAAACGTCCCCCGCCCGGCACTTCCCAGATGAAACGCAAAGGTTCAATGGCCGGTACGCCGTTGAACGCCTGTGTCGTGCCATTTTCGCCATCGATTTCCGTGCAGCGCGTCTGAGAACAGAGGCGCACCCGCAGCCCTGCGGGCGTTGGGCCAATCAGCCGGTAATTCCAGACCACAAGGCCCATCTGACCGGAAACGCCTTCAGAAGGCGACAGCGGGTTAGATGACATAGCAACGCCCCGGTTGCTGAGGGTCACTCCCATGCTGCTTGCCTGCCAGGTGCCTTCCCCGGCAGCGTGCGCCGCCAGCGGGAAGAACAAAATCCAGAGCCATTTACGCATTATTTTCCTCCGATCGTCGCGGTCATGCGGATGTGACGGTTATCCGACAGCTCCATATTCGACAGCACGACCAGCTGGTTCAGGCTACGACGCAGGAAGCGCGACAGCAGCGGACGCAGCGCATGGTTCACCAGCAGCACCGGCGGCGCGCCCAGCATCTCCTGGCGCGCCAGCGCCTCCTGCGTTTGCGCCAGCAGACGGTCCGCCAGGCCCGGCTCCAGGCCGCCCCCGCCCTGCAGGGCCTGCAGCAGCAGGCGTTCAAGCGGCGTATCGAGGCCAATGACCTGCACCTCTCCGGTTCCCGGGAACCACTGCTGGGTGATCGCACGACCCAGCGCCACGCGTACCACCGCCGTCAGCTCGTGCGGATCGCTTTGTATCGGCGCATGCTCGGCAAGGGTTTCGAGAATGGTGCGCATATCGCGGATCGGCACTTTCTCTTCGAGCAGGTTTTGCAGCACCTTGTGCAGCGTGGTTAAAGTCACCACGCCCGGGACCAGATCTTCCGTCAGCTTCGGCATCTCCTGCGTGACGCGGTCAAGCAGCTGCTGCGCTTCCTGACGGCCAAACAGCTCTGCCGAAAATTGCCCGATCAGATGATTAAGATGGGTCGCCACCACGGTACTGGCTTCAACAACCGTATAGCCCTGGATTTGCGCCTGCTCTTTCAGGGCACTTTCAATCCAGATAGCGGCCAGGCCAAAGGCCGGATCGATGGTTTGCTCGCCCGGCAGCGTGCCTGCGGCGGTGCCCGGGTTAATCGCCAGCCAGCGGCCCGGATAGGCATCACCGCTGCCAATTTCGACCCCTTTCATGAGAATGCGGTAGCGCGCGGGCGGCAGGTCCATATTGTCGCGGATGTGTACAACCGGCGGCAGGAAGCCCATATCCTGGGCGAATTTTTTACGGATACTGCGGATACGGCCAAGCAGCTCGCCATCCTGCTGGAAATCGACCATCGGAATCAGGCGATAGCCCACTTCCATTCCCAGGGAATCTTCCAGCTGAACGTCGTTCCAGGTCGCTTCGACGGCCTGGGTATTCTCCGGCATTTTTACCTGAACAGGTTCCGCTGCCGGTTTGATTTCACGGCCACGCATCCACCAGGCAAGCCCCAGCAGACCCGCCGTAAACAACAGGAAGACGAGGTTTGGCATCCCCGGCACCAGGCCGAGCAAACCCAGAACGGCAGCGGCCAGCAGCATAACGCGCGGGTTGCTGAAGAGCTGGCCCACCATCTGCTCGCCAACGTCCTGATCGGTACTCACGCGGGTTACAATCACACCCGCCGCCGTGGAGATAACCAGCGCCGGGATCTGCGCAACCAGACCGTCACCAATGGTCAGCAGCGTATAGCTTTCCGCCGCGTGCCCCATGTCCATCCCGTGCTGCAATACCCCCACCAGCAGGCCGCCGACCACGTTAATCACCATGATCAGAATGCCCGCGATGGCGTCACCGCGCACAAACTTGCTCGCACCGTCCATGGAGCCGTAGAAGTCCGCCTCCTGCGTCACTTCCGAACGGCGTTTTTTGGCTTCATCTTCGGCGATAAGACCGGCGTTCAGGTCGGCGTCGATCGCCATCTGCTTGCCCGGCATCCCATCCAGCACAAAACGCGCGCCCACTTCCGCGATACGCCCTGCACCTTTGGTGATAACCATAAAGTTGATGATAACGAGGATAACGAACACCACGATACCGATAGCGAAATTGCCGCCCACCAGGAAGTGGCCGAACGCTTCCACCACTTTACCTGCCGCTGCCGCACCGGTGTGACCTTCCATCAGAATGATACGCGTGGACGCCACGTTCAACGCCAGTCGGAGCAAGGTGGTAAACAGCAGAATGGTCGGGAACGCGGCAAACTCCAGGGTACGCTGGGTGAACATCGCCACCAGCAGCACCATAATGGACAGCGCAATATTGAAAGTGAAAAGCAGATCGAGGATGAATGCCGGGAGCGGCAGTACCATCATCGACAGAATTAGCAGGATCAGAATCGGCCCGGCAAGGATTTGCCATTGGGTCGATTTCAGGTTGCCGGGCAGGCGCAACATTGCCACCAGATTAGCCATCAGTGTCCTTCTCGTTCATAAAATCCAGCGCGGCAGGCACCGGAAGGTTTTCAGGTTTCACAGGCCGCTGACCGCCAGCCAGACGCCAGCGCTTCAACTGCCACACCCAGGCCAGCACTTCCGCCACGGCGGCGTAAAGTTGTCCCGGGATCTGTTGTCCGATATCCGCATGGCGGTACAGCGCACGCGCCAGCGGAGGGGCTTCCAGGATCGGCACGCGGTTTTCAGTACCAATTTCCCGGATACGCAGTGCGATCAGCCCCGCCCCTTTCGCAACGACTTTCGGCGCGCTCATTTTGTTTTCGTCATAGCGCAGCGCAACGGAATAGTGTGTCGGGTTGGTGACGATGACGTCGGCCTTCGGCACATCGTCCATCATCCGGCGACGGGCGGCGGCACGCTGCATCTGGCGGATGCGCCCTTTCACGTGCGGGTCACCTTCCATCTGCTTATATTCGTCACGGATATCCTGACGCGACATGCGCAGCTTTTTGAAGTGGGTATAAAGCTGGAAGATCACGTCAAAACCCACCATCGGGATAATGCTGAGCACCACCAGCAGCGCGCAGAGCCCGACCAGATTCAGCGCGTTGCTCATCGCGGTGAGCGGCGACTCGCTGATAAGACGCATCATTTCCGGCCAGTGGTACCAGAGGTAAAACCCCGCGGAACTGCCCATCAGCACCGATTTGAGAACGGCTTTGAGCAGCTCAGCCCCGGTCTGCGCAGAGAACATTTTCGCGATACCCGGCAGCGGGTTCAGTTTGGAAAATTTCGGTTGCAGCGATTTGGCACTAAAAACCAGGCCGCCGAGCATCACCGGAGAGACCAGCGCGACCAGCACGACCCCGGTTATCAGGGGCAGCAGCGCGACCATGGCCCCTTTAATAAGCTGAATAATCTGGCTGAGGATCAGATTCGGATCGTTGACCATGCTGTGGTCAAAACGTAACCCGGTGGACAACATTCCCGCCAGCTTGCGGGCGAGCGACTCCCCGCCCCACCAGATAATGCACACCCCTACGATAAGGATCAGCAGGGAGGTCAATTCTCGGGATCGGGGGATCTGCCCTTCCTCACGCGCTTTTTCTAGTCGGTGGGGTGTGGGGGCTTCCGTTTTGTCGTCGTTCTCTTCTGCCACAGTGCATGCTCAGCCCATTACGTCACGGGTATCATGCCAGCACCGCCTTTCATCAATGGGTTGATAAACCCCTATAACCGGGTCTTTTTATCCAGTTTAAGCCCCCCTCTGCAATTCGGGTGAGTGAAAAGAGGGCAAGGAATGTTCGAACGAACATTCTCCAGCTTTTGTGATGTGTTTCATATTACAAAATGAATTAAGCGCAGTTTTAAAGAACATTTGCTCTAAAATATCCCGAAAAAAAATTAACATAACCGTCGATTTTAACTACCTGGTATTGCAGGAATGATATAACTATGTAAATTCAATAATTCAGAGCCATTAAAATTATATAAATCATTACCCCACAAAATCCAAAAATGGATAAATCTGTATAACATTAATCCTGATACTCCCTTACCCGCAGAAAATTAAATGTTATAATTTCACGCGACATAATTTACTTTCCACCAGAAAGCAAAATGCATGCCAGATAATTATTTTTACTTAAAGGAACATTTAAGATGGATTTAAAAAAGAATATTATTGCGGGCTTAGCCCTTGCAACACTGTCGATGAATGGTTTCGCCGCAGAAATGAATGCTGGCACTATTCACTTCACGGGTGAAATTATCGAATCAAGCTGCACCATTCAGGGTGACGACGGCACGGACAGTACTATACCACTGGGTACCTATCCTACATCATTGTTTAATACCGTTGGGAAGGAGACCGCACTTACGGAGTTCTCCATTACGCTGGCGAACTGCCCGTTAACAAGCGCTGGGCTTCCGGCTGTTCAGCTGACCTTTAACGGCCCAACGACCCTGACCAAGACCAAGACGCTGCTGGACGTCAGTAAAATTACCACCACGGGCGAAACCGCGGCCACCGGTATCGGCATTGCCGTCAGCCCGGCGGGTAAAGATGATAAGCTCATCACGATGGATGGCGCTGAAGGGCAGATCTATATCGAACTGGCGACAAAATCCGAAGATACGATTAAAGCTGATTTTAATGCCCGCTATAAATCATTTGCAGATGCGGTTACCGCCGGTCCGGCAGATGCTGATATGACGGTAAATATTCTTTACCGTTAATAATCGTATTACTGATATTCATAACATATATATTTAGGCGTCATGACATTTAAGGAGTCATGATCTGATAATAGTCCGGACTCGGACTATTATCATTTCCCTTCAACCTCCTTTATTAAAGGTTTCACTATGCGCATTTTACTCCAGGTCTTATTATGCATCCCTGTTATTGCAAGCACCTTTTGTCACGCAGCAGGTATTCAGATCGGTCGCACACGCATAATCTACGATGCCGCGAAAAAGGAAGTTGCCCTGCCCTTACAAAATAATGATAAAGAGCTTCCATGGTTAATACAGTCATGGACGGATACAGGTGATGGCAAAACGCACGGACCGTTTATCGTGACACCGCCTCTCTTTCGGCTCGATCCGCAAAAAGAGCAAAGCCTGCGTATTACCTGGAACGGGACAACCTTAGCAGGCGATAAAGAATCTCTGTTCTATATGAACGTACGAACCGTTCCTGCCACGGCTACGGATGAGGGAGACAAAAACGTCCTGCGGTTAATCTATAAAACGCGTCTGAAACTGTTCTGGCGCCCAGTCGGACTGAGCGGTACGCCCTATGAATCCTGCAAAAACCTGCGCTTCGCGCGTCATGGTCAGCAGCTCACTGTCATCAACGAGGGGGCATTCTACAGCGTCTTTGATTCACTTGCGCTGGGAGCGCGCAAAGTGGAGAAAGCCGACATGGTTGCCCCTAAATCCCGCGCTGACATTCCTCTTCCTGACAATGCTCAGGGAACGAGCGTCACCTGGCGCTGCATAACCGATTACGGCAATGCTTCCGAAAAATACACCGCCACCCTGGCGCAGGATTAAAAAACCGCGATGATGACAGGACGTAATGATATGTCATACGAGCGGCTCTTTAGACCGAATCCGCTACTTCGCTGCCTTGGCGGTGTCTTGCTCATCGCGAGCTTCTCGACGCTGGCCCGTGAGTATCGTTTCTCACCCTCATCGCTTGAAGGAGACATGCTGGCCCAGCAGGATATCGACCTTTCACTCTTTTCAAAGTCGAATGCTCAGCTACCCGGCACCTATTCTTCACGAGTGCAGGTGAACGAACACCGCCTGAGCACCACCAGTATCGCTTACGTCAGCTCCCCGGAAAGGTCACTGATACCGCAGCTCACACCGGATATGCTGCGGGCAGGAGGGGTTGCTATCGACCAGTATCCCGACTTGCTTGCATTACCCGCCAATAAGGCTTTGCCTAAAGATATCAGCAACTATATCCCCCAGGCCTCCGCGCGGCTTGATTTTTCAACCATGACATTAGCGTTGAGTATTCCTCAGGCCGCGTTAAGGGGTACCGGTCGCGATTACATCGATCCTTCGCGCTGGGACGACGGTATTCCCGTGTTGTTCAGTGACTACACTTTCTCAGGATCAAAAAATAAGGAGAGCGGCGACAACAGCGCCACCAGTCAGTATCTGAATTTGCGCACCGGCGCCAACCTGGGTGGCTGGCGAGTGCGCAACTATTCAACGTGGAGCAATTCAGAGAATGAAAACCTGTGGGAAAACATCAATACCTTCCTCCAGCATGACGTTGACGCCCTCAAGGCACAGTTCACGGCCGGAGAAAGCAACACGCGGGGCGAGGTATTTGATAGCTTACAGTACCGGGGCGTTAACCTTGCGTCGGATGAAGAGATGCTTCCCTACAGCCAACGCGGCTATGCCCCTGTCATACGCGGCATCGCCAGTTCAAATGCGGAAGTCTCGGTGCGCCAGAATGGCTACCTCATCTATCAGCAAAATGTCGCGCCGGGCGCGTTCGAAATCGACGATCTCTACTCCACGACCAACAGCGGCGATCTGGACGTTACGGTGAAAGAGGCTGACGGCACCGAGCATCGCTTTACGCAGCCCTACTCCAGTATCGCGGTTATGCTGCGGCCTGGGCGTATAAAGTACGAAATGACAGCAGGCCGTTATCGTGCTGAAAGCGGGAGCGACCAAAAGGAACCCGATTTTTTCCAGGGCAGCATGATTTACGGTTTAAATAACCTTCTCACCTGGTTTGGAGGGTTGACGCTCTCGAAAGACTATAACGCAGCCAATACCGGTGCCGGTCTGGCGCTCGGGCCGCTGGGCTCGCTGTCCGCTGACGTTACCATGGCCGACACCCGGCTAGACGATAACAGCCAGCATACCGGCCAGTCATGGCGTTTGCTTTATACCGGTAAGCTGGATTCGACCGATACCAACTTCAGCCTCGGCAGCTACCGATACTCCAGCCGCGGGTATTACAGCTTTGCCGACGCCAACCAAAAGCATGACGGCCACGAAGACGATCTGCAGTTTCGTTACAATAAACGCAACCGCATTCAGGCCAGCGTTAGCCAAACCGTTGCTGGGGTGAGTCTGTATCTTAACGGTTATCAGCAGGATTACTGGGGCACCTCTAAAAAAGAGCGCAACCTGTCTCTGGGATTCAATACCGTTGTTTCCGGCACGAGCTATCACATTGCCTATACGTACAGCAAAACCAACGGCGACGAGTCTGACAGGATGGTTTCTTTGGGATTTAGCATTCCTCTCGCCAGATGGCTGCCACGCGCCTGGAGTAGCTATAACATCAGCAACACTAAAAATGGCTATACGCGGCAAAACGTGGGCCTCAGCGGCACGCTTCTGGAGGATGAGGGTCTGAGCTACTCGTTGCAGCAGAGCCACTCCAACCACGACGGGGAAGATATCAGCAGCGTCTATGGCAGCTACCGCTCGCAATACGCCAATCTGACCGCCGGATATTACGCTTCCACCGATCACTCTCAGCAGCTTAACTACGGCATTAGCGGCGGTATTGTTGCCCATCCTCAGGGCATCACGCTGGCTCAACCTTTAGGAAGCCAGTTTGCTATCGTCAACGCCAACGATGCTTCCGGCGTCCGTTTCCTGAACCAGCGGGGTATTCAGACCGACTGGCAGGGTAACGCAGTCATTCCATCGCTCACGCCGTACCAGGAGAATAATATTCGTATTGATACCTCGAGCCTGCCGGAAAATGTGGACAGCAGCGATACCGCCATCACCGTCATTCCCTCGCGCAACGCGGCGGTGCTGGCCAGATTTGACGCCCACACAGGCTACCGGATGCTGATCACCCTGAAGCGTCCAAACGGTCTCCCCGTTCCGTTCGGCGCCATCGCGACCAGTAGCGACCCGGTGATGAGCGGCATTGTCGATGAAACCGGCACCGTCTATCTGGCAGGCATTGGAGAGACCGCGCAGCTCACCGTGAAATGGGGCAACGGCATGGGCCAACAGTGCCGCGCCAGCATTACGCAACAGTCAGCTAACCAAACCGAAAGCCCTAACGGTATTCGCTCGGTTAGCGAGCTTTGTCAGCAGGAATAAGCACATGACAACTATATTCAAGAAACGGGCCGTCTGGGCTTCATTGGGCACAGCATTGAGCCTGGCCGCAACCAGCCCGTGCAGGGCCGCGACTTTACTTCATAACTGCTTCAGTGCGCCGCAAGCCTACACCACGTCGTTCGATCATGAGTTTTCGTCCAGCGAAAATATTGCCAATCATGACTATGATGTGCCAAATCATCTGGTCGGCAATGGCCCGGTGATAGTGGCCAACTGCAGCTGTCCCGGAAATATGTTTTCTTCGAGCATGGTCTATGAAAAAACGTTTGCCGGAAGCCCGCTGAATCCTGGAACAAACGGATACGGCTTTTTGACAGAAAAGATCGATGCCGATATCACCGCCTATGCGGATGCAATCAACTCTCCGGACGGCACTTCTTTGACCCCGTTACCTGTCAATGAATACCCGACGTCCAGAGGTAATATGCGTAGCACTACCGAGAATGCACTCGCCAAAACGGAGGGAAATGCCAACGTTTGCAATAGCAGCACCCAGCCGAGCAACGCCGCTGTCATAAAGCGTAATTTCCGCTGGAACGTCGTTGCGATCCTGCTTCACGTTAAAAAACCCATCCTGGGTCAAGAGGTGATCCCTTCGACGATCGTCGCGCAAAACTATGCCTGCCTCTATTTCGGCACGGGGACAAGCTGCGATCCCGGGCAGGCAGAACAGGTCTCTGATATCTGGTTTAGCGGCACGTTATCTGCGCCGCTAAGCTGCACCATCAACGCAGGCAGCACCATTGAGGTTGAGTTCGGCAGCATCGTCAGCAAGCAATTCGTCATTAAGGGGCAACCGCCGAAACGCTATGCTATCAAAAACGTTGATATTGCCTACCACTGTGATGATAACGCAGTGGGAAACACGGACCGGATAAAGCTCACGCTGACCGCAGATCAGGGGGTCGCGGACAGCAGTACGCCGTACATTGCAAAACTTCTGGACAGAGACGACCTCGGGGTGCGTGTATATGATGAACACAGTCAGAACGTCGCGCTGGACGGGACCTATGAGTTTCCGGTGACGATGGACGCGCAGGGAAACGGTGTGGTCAAAATTCAGGCTGTACCGGTCAGCACGACCAATGCCTCTCCGGCCCCGGGCCGCTTTGAAGGTAACGTGACGGTGAAGATGGATCTTCGCTAACCGAACTACCCTCAGGTTGACGCCGCAGCCTGAGGGTAATCAGAACTATCAGAAGCCGAGGCTGTCCAGCAGATCGTCTACCTGATCCTGGCTTGCCACAACGCCCGCCTTGCTGGCGTCGAGCTGTGGACCATTGAGCAGGCTTTCGTTCTCGCGTTTTGGACGGGCTGCCGGTTCAGGGATGTTCTCCAGCAGAACCATCAGCAGCTGACGCTCAATCTCCTGGATAACATCCATCATGCGCTTGATCACCTGACCGGTCAGGTCCTGGAAATCCTGCGCCATCATGATGTCCAGCAGCTGGGCGTTGGTGAAGCTGGTGTGCCCCGGCACATCCCCCAGGTACTGACGGGTATCCGTCACCAGCTCGCGGGCATCCGCCAGCTCGATAGGGTTCTCAAACCACTCGTCCCAGCGTTTGCTCAGCGCTTTCGCCCCCTTTTCCATCGCATCCTGGTGCGGCTGTGACGCTTCAACGCTGTTCAGCGCACGTTCCGCGGCCTGAGCGGTCATCTGCACAACATAGTCCAGACGATCGCGGGCATCAGGAATGGCTTCCGCCGCTTCGGCAATCGCCTGATCCAGACCCAGCTCACGCAGGCTGTCACGCAGCATGCGCGTCAGGCTGCCGATGCGGACGATAATATCGCTCGGCGAGTGTTCTTCAACGGGTTTCATAGCAGGTTGCAACATTTCCATCACCTCACATGCCGAGTTTCTCGAAGATCTTACCGAGCTTCTCTTCCAGGGTTGCCGCGGTGAATGGCTTCACCACATAGCCGCTTGCGCCCGCCTGTGCAGCGGCAATGATGTTCTCTTTTTTCGCTTCTGCAGTAACCATCAGAACCGGCATAGACGCCATTCCGGCATCGGCACGAATGGTTTTCAGCAGTTCCAGACCGTCCATGTTTGGCATGTTCCAGTCGGAGATAACAAAACCAAACCCGCCAGCCTGCAGTTTGTTCAGCGCATCAACGCCGTCTTCTGCTTCTTCAACGTTGTTGAAGCCCAGCTCTTTCAGCAGGTTGCGCACGATGCGACGCATGGTGGAAAAGTCATCCACAACCAAAAACTTAAGCTCTTTATCCGCCATAAAATAATACTCCTGAGTCAAATACGTATTGCCTGTCCGGCACTGATTTTCGCCAGCATCTGCTGGCTTACCTGGCTAAGATCGACCACTTCGCTCACGCCACCCATATTGATGGCCTCGCGCGGCATGCCGAACACCACACAACTTGCTTCATTCTGCGCAATCGTCCAGGCGCCAGCCTGGTGCATTGCAAGCATTCCGGCGGCACCATCGTTGCCCATCCCCGTCAGGATCACCCCAACGGCGTTGCGCCCCGCATGTTTCGCCACCGAATGAAACAGCACATCCACCGACGGACGGTGCCGGTTGACCGGCGGTCCGTCATGAATTTTGATTTGATAGTTAGCGCCGCTGCGCGACAGCTCCATATGCTTGTCGCCCGGGGCGATATAGGCATGTCCCGGGAGCACGCGCTCGCCGTCTTCCGCCTCCTTCACGCTGATCTGGCACAGCTTGTTCAGGCGTTCGGCAAACGAACGGGTAAAGCCTGGCGGCATATGCTGAGTGATCAGAATACCCGGACTTGAAAGCGGCAATGGCTGGAGTACATGACGAATTGCCTCTGTTCCTCCGGTTGACGCTCCAATAACCAGCAGTTTTTCCGAGCTGAGTAAGGGACCGGCCTTCAGGGTCGCAGGCGCGGCCAATGGCGTATGGGCAGCAAGCTTCGCCCGCGACGCGGTGCGGATCTTCTCCGCAATCATTTCGCTGTAGGCCAGCATCCCTTCGCGAATGCCAAGCTGCGGTTTGGTGACAAAATCCACCGCCCCCAGCTCCAGCGCGCGCAGGGTGATTTCCGATCCTTTTCCGGTCAGGGAGGAGACCATCACCACCGGCATGGGCCGAAGCCGCATTAATTTTTCGAGGAAATCTATGCCATCCATGCGCGGCATCTCGACATCCAGCGTTAGCACGTCGGGGTTATATTTTTTAATTAAATCCCGCGCTACCAGAGGATCGGGCGCAGTCGCCACCATCTCCATGTCGCTGTGGCTATTGATAATTTCAGTCATGATCTGACGCATCAGCGCTGAATCATCGACAGACAACACCCTGATTTTACTCATGCTTTTTCCTTACTCAGCGCATATACCGTTTGCCCACGCAGGCTAAACTCACGCGCGAGGTTGCTGAAGTTTTCCGAGTGCCCGGCAAACAGTAAACCGTCAGGCTTGAGCAACGGAACAAACCGACGCAAAATGTCCTGTTGCGTCGTTTTATCAAAATAGATCATGACGTTACGGCAAAAAATGGCATCGAACGGCCCCGGCACGTTGTACTGCTTATCCAGCAGGTTAACGGGCGCGAATTCGACGCAGTTCGCCAGCTCCTGGCGTACGCGCACCAGGCCTTCATGCGGGCCCGTGCCGCGCATGAAATAACGCTGCAGCTGCTGCGGCGACAGCGTTTTCAGTTCATCCTGGCGATACACGCCGTTACGCGCCTTCTCCAGCACCTCGGTATCGATATCGCTGGCGTAGACTTTCCAGCGTCCGGGCGTCATGCCCAGGGTGTCAGCAAGGGTGATCGCCAGCGAGTACGGCTCTTCACCCGTCGAGGCGGCCGCGCTCCATACGCGATACTCCCCGGTGCGACGGCGGGCGTGCTCGGCCAGGACCGGGAAGTGGTGAGCTTCACGGAAAAACGCCGTCAGGTTGGTGGTTAACGAGTTAATAAAAGCCTGCCATTCTGCGCTGTTCTGGTTCGCCTCGAGCATGCTCAGATAGCGGCCAAAATCATCCAGCCCCAGCGTACGCAAGCGCCGCACCAGACGGTTGTAGACCATGTCCCGCTTATGATCCGCAAGCACGATCCCCGCACGCTGGTAGATTAACTGACATATCCGACGAAAATGCGCGTCGGACAGCGCGAGGCGCTGTGTCATCTGCAACAATAATGACGTTTGCCCAGGGGGCATTGGTGATGTCATAGCGCCTTCTTAATTACATTCAGGATACAACTGGCACGGCCTGCGACCGCCCGACTTCTGTTACTGTTTCAACGTGCTCTTTCACATTAAATACCGCGACCAGTCCGGTCAGACGATCCGCCTGGCTGGCCAGCTGATCGGTTGCCGCTGCCGCTTCCTCGACTAACGAGGCGTTCTGTTGCGTCACCTGATCCATCTGGCTGACGGCCTGGGCAACCTGCTCAATCCCGCGACGCTGTTCATCCGACGCAGAGGCAATCTCGCCCATGATGTCGTTCACCCGCGTCACGGAGGTGACGATCTCGTGCATGGTTTTCGCCGCCGTATCCACCAGCGTTGAGCCCTGCTGAACGCGCGAAACCGACTCTTCGATCAGGACCTTAATTTCTTTCGCCGCGTTGGCGCTGCGGCTCGCCAGGTTACGTACTTCCCCCGCCACCACCGCAAACCCGCGCCCTTGCTCACCGGCGCGCGCCGCTTCCACGGCGGCATTCAGCGCCAGAATGTTGGTCTGGAACGCGATACCGTCAATCACGCTGATGATGTCACCAATTTTCTGCGAGCTGGTGGCAATCTCCTGCATGGTGCTGGCGACATGGGACGCCTGGTCGCCGCCTTTCTTCGCCGTCATCGCCGCCTGTTTTGACAGATCAGACGCCTGACGCGCGTTATCGGCGTTCTGGCCTACCGTCGCGGTTAACTGCTCCATGCTGGCCGCCGTCTGCGCCAGCGAGGCCGCCTGCTGCTCGGTGCGGGACGAGAGATCGTTGTTCCCCGCAGCAATCTCAGAGATCCCGGTGTGCATGGCATAGCTGCCCTGCCGCACGTCGCTCACCGTTTCCCGCAGCGATCCCTGCATCGCCTTCAGGCTGGCAAAGATCGCCGAAATTTCGTTTTTGCCGAACACCGCGACCGGACGCGCCAGGTCCCCTTTCGCAATGCTGTCGAAGTGGCTGCTGATAATCGCCAGCGGCTGCACAATCATTCTGCGCGACCAGAGCAGCGCCCCGCCGGTTAGCAGCCCTGCCAGGATCACCACCACGGCAAAGATGACGCCCGACATGTGATAGCTTTGACGGCTCTGGTCACCGGCACGCTGAACAGACTGGTTAATATCCTGCTGCCACGCGTTAAAGCTGCCGTCAAACGCCGCCTGAGACGCCTGAACCGGTGCAGTCATAAAGTCCGAAAGCTGGTTGTTCTCAAGCCACGTCGCCTGGTGGTCCAGATCGCTGTACCACTGCTCAAAGTTCGTCTTCATGGCGGCCTTCAGCGCTTTCTCTTTCTCTCTGTCGGCGGCCTGCGCCGTAAAGGCTTTAAACTGTGCGTCAGCCTGCTTCAGACTGTCGCGCGCGGTCGCCATCAGCGCTTTAATGTCATCCGGCGGATAACTCAGCGCGGTTAAGGTTCCCGCCTTGTTCAGCGCAGTGCTTGCCTGCAACAGCACGGCACGCGTTTGTGCCAGTGCGGAGCGCTGCTGATTACTCGCCTCAACTTCCTGCAAATTCTGATAGCCATCGCGAAACGCCCAAAAAGACAACCCGTTACTGCCAACCTGCAACACACCGCAAAGGATCAGAATCAAAAACAGTGTGGTCGAGATACGAATACGATTTAACATCCACGCTCCCATCAAGCGGCAAGCAGCCGCGGTTTAATTGTCAGTCAAAATGTTTCCCAGTTTTCATCTTGTCCGGTCGTCGCGGTGCGCGTACGGTGTGCAGCCGATTCAGCGGCTGGCGCGCGATACGTCGCCTGCGGGGTGACCGTGTTTCCAGCGAGTGAAGCGAGACGAAACGCCGAGACGGCCATCTTCAGACGGCTCGCCTGGTCTTCCAGAGCAGCGGCCGCCGCAGCGGACTCCTGCACCAGCGCGGCGTTTTGCTGTGTCACGCGATCCATTTCCGATACCGCCAGGGCAACCTGGTCGATACCACGACTCTGCTCATCGGACGCAGAGGCGATTTCACCCATGATGTCCGTCACGCGGGTGACGGCATTCACGATGTCATTCATGGTCTCCCCGGCGCTTTCCACCAGCACGGAGCCGGTATCCACGCGGGAGACGGAATCTTCAATCAGCGACTTGATCTCTTTTGCCGCGTTGGCGCTGCGGCTGGCCAGGTTGCGCACTTCCCCGGCCACCACGGCAAACCCGCGCCCCTGTTCACCCGCGCGCGCCGCTTCCACGGCGGCGTTCAGCGCCAGAATGTTGGTCTGGAAGGCAATGCCGTCGATGACGCTGATGATGTCGGCGATTTTCTTCGAGCTGTCGGCGATTTCGTGCATGGTTTTCACCACGCCATCCACCACGCGGCCGCCGCGCTGCGCCGTCTCGGAGGCGCTTTCTGCCAGCTGAGACGCCTGGCGGGCGTTATCGGCGTTCTGCTTCACGGTCGCGGTGAGCTGCTCCATGCTGGCGGCCGTCTCTTCCAGGGCGGACGCCTGCTGCTCGGTACGGGATGAGAGGTCGTTATTCCCCATCGCAATTTCGCTGGTGCCGGTGTAGATAGCCTCCGACCCGTTACGTACGTTGGCAACGGTTTCGATTAACGAACGCTGCATATGGTCAACGCTGTTTGCCAGCTCGGTGATCTCATTGCGCCCGGAAACGGTCAGCGTTTTGGTCAGGTCACCGCCGGCAATTTCACGAATGTGGGCAATGACGCGGCCGAGAGGGTTCAGCAGGATATGGCGAATGCCGTACCAGACCGCGACCAGCACAATGACCAGCGCCAGCGCCATCACGGCCATCTGCCATTTTGCAAAGCGGTAGTCATTCTGGCTTGCCGTAAAGGCCGAGTGATAGAGATCGCCACTGACCTTCGCGTATTCCCCCAGCGCCGCGCCGAGTGCGTTTTGCATCCCCTGCGTTGGCTGCGCGAAATAGGCGTCCATATTGCCGCTCTCCAGGAACTGAATCAGCTCTGTCAGGCCGGTATGGTAGGCATTGTATTTTTCATCGATATTCTGGCTCACCTGCTCCATAGCAGGCTGCGGGGCGATCTTTTTGAAGGCGTCGTAGTGTTTCGCGGCGTCAGCGAGGGTGGCACGGGCATTTTTCAACAGATCGGTTTTCGCGCTGCTCTGCTGATTGTTGGGGTCCATCATCATGCGCGCGGACGAGCGGCTCAGGTTGATACGCGTTTGCAGCATCAGATCCCACGTTGAGGTGAGTTCACTCTGCTGCAGGCGGAGATCGTTCGAGGCCGCGAAGCTGTCCTGGTTCTGTTTTAATGACGAGAAAAAAAGCCCGCCGGAGATGAGCTGAAGAAGTGCGAAAATGACCAGCACCATCATGAGCATTGTGACAACGCGGATACGGTTCAACATACAACACCTTCTCATAGATTTATTAACGGTGTTATCGGCACAGCCCACAGGAACTTTACATTTGCGAAAGGGAAAAGCGCGGGGTTAAAACGCCACGTCGACAATCAGCGTGTCGGTGTAGGTTCCGGCGGGCGGCGTGGCCTGATTGGTCAGGACTTTAGCGGTGTAGTTGTAGGTGCGCAGTAAACCGTCGGTACTGACCTGGGACGATACCGCGCTGGACCAGCGCTCGCTGCCGCTGCCGCCCCAGCGGTTACCGGTGGCTTCCTTATAGATGTCGTAGCTCATGGCGTTGCTGCCGCTCACCATCCGCCGCACGTTGTTCAGCGCGTTGGCACCGTTATTAATGCCGATGGTATACGAACTTCCTTTGGTACAGGTGACGGCAATCGCCTGCGAGACGGTGGGGAAACTTTGCACCAGCGGCGCGCTGTTGAAGTTCACATCTGGCGTGGTCATGGCGCTGCAGTCGTTGGTGACGGTCATATCCAGCAGGATGGTGGTTGTCGCGGTTCCCGTCTGATTGATTGTGCAAATGCCGAGCGCGCCGACGGAGCACACGCTGTAGTTAATGCTGAAGGTTAACTGCACCTGATATGGCCCGGCAGTGACGTTTTGCCCGGCGACGGTGCGGAAATAGAGCGGAATGTTGTACTGCTTTGACCCCAGCAACCCCAGCAGGGTACTCCCGCTCCAGGTATACGATTTACTTATCTGTACCTCGCTGCTGCTCGCGCATCCCGATAACCCGCACAGCCGGGTGGGGATCACGTCGGTGATGGCCGCATTATCCGTGCGTTTCATCGTGGCCCGGCTGCTGCCCGAAACCGATGCCGCGGTGTAGGTCAGCGTTACCGAGTCGCTGGTCAGCAGATTCAGTACGGCATCGCAGGCCACCACCAGCGTGCCGGTGGTTTGAACTTCTCCGGTTCCGCTAAGCGCGAACGAGGTGACGCTGCCAAACGACGCATTAACCGTACTGACGGTACACGCCGCCCAGCCGCCGCCGGAGAACAGCAGCAGGATGAATAGCAGCAGGCGCGTCATGGCTCCTCCCGGCAAACCAGCGGCCCGTAGGTTTTCAGCTTGTGCTCCGGATTGGCCCCCACGGTCAGGGTAGTCTTACAGCGCCTCCCGTCAGGTGCGATCACCTCCAGCGGGTTCACATCGCTGAGATTTTCCAGCCAGGCGATGCCGTCATACCCCACCACCGCATTGCTGCGCGAGGTGCGTCGAACCTGGCTTCCCACCGGCAACGCCTTCCCGCGCACGTCATGCAGAATAACGCTGGCCACCCGTTCCTGCTCCATCGGGAAATCGACCAGATAGCCGCTGTGGCGCCGAATCGCGATCCGCCGCTCGGTCTCTTTCAGACGGGTATCCGCCGGCAGATTCAAAGTATCAATCCGGTAGCTTGCCGGGTAATACGCCGACACCCCGCTGACCAGCAGGTAGCCGTTGTTATTGGTTTTACCGACGGGCTGGTTCTCATAGCTGACGGGCACGTCCGGGTGCCCATCGGTACTGATGACCACAAACGCATCGTTGATCTTATTCGCCGCGAACAGCTCGCCGTCCATCAGCACAACGGCGCCCATCGCCTCGCCCCACCAGGTCATGGTATCCCTTTCGCCATAGCCGCCGCCCTGCAGCTCGATGTTGTTATTGCGCCAGCCCAGCGTACCCTGTTGATAATCACTGGATCTTGACTGGTTGGCCCAGGCCATGTTCCAGCTGAACCCACCGTCAGAAGGCATGGAGTGGTTGTAGTTAATGCGCTGGGTACTGCCTGCATCCGGGGTGTTTTCAACGGTGACGGCAGCGCTGTCGCGCGCCCCCAGCGGCACCTGCAGCGACAGCGCGACCGTCCAGTCTCCCCGCTGCCGATCCCGGCTGCCGGCCAGGTAAATGCTGCTCGCTCCCCACAGGTTTCGGCTCCAGGAGAGATTGAGCAGCTCGGTTTTTTGGCTGTCAAAACTCTCCACGCCGATCCAGGCCGCACCGATGTTGCCGTACCGTCCCAGATTGAAGGTCAGCGAATACTGGTCCGTATTACGGCTAAAGCTGGCGATGGGCTTATCGTTTTCGTCATATACCGTCGGCTGATCGTAAAGGGCCAGATTGCCAAAGCCGCGGTCGCGACGCGTGTGCTGGGTGGCGACGCTAAACTCGCTGGTACTGTACTGGTAACCCCAGTTGATTTGCCCGCCCGCATCACCGCGCATGCGGCTTTGCGAGTAAGAGGTATTCACCACGCCAAACTGGCCGAGTTTTATCACCGTCCCCGCACCGCCCAGCGCCAGCTCCTGCGCCCCTTCCGCGTGGCCCTCGAGGGTTAGCCAGTCCGTCATTCCGTAGCGATACGAGCCGCTGCCGGCTGCCGGACCGTAGTCAAAATTCTTGATACCGTAATTACGCCGCAGGCTGCCGAGCGTCACGGCGCCGTCGCTCAGCCCTTGTTTGAGCAGGTCGCTGGTGACGTAAAACGGTAGCGTGGTGCTTACCTGGCGCCCCAGCGCATCCGTTGTGACCAGCACCGCATCCCCGGCGCCGTTGATATAGGGCAGATTAGTCAGGGTGAAGGGGCCCGGCTGAAGCTGGGTTGAGCCGGAGCGATAGCCGTTGATAAAAAGATCGACCGAAGTGGGTACCGCGGCTTCCCCCGCGAACTCGGGCAGCGGCCATGTCACCAGGTCAGGACGCAGGGAGAAATCCCGCCCGACGCTTATCCCCCCCATCCGCACGCTGGAGCTCCAGCTCAGGGCATCGCTGATCACGTCCCCGGCGCTCCAGCTCATCGCGTCATCTTCGTTAGTGAACAGCAGGGTCGTGTCATAGCGGACATACCCTTCCTGCTGGCCGTCGTTACCGGTGAAATTTTCCCGCGCGTAACCGGTCGAGGAAAACGAGCCGTTCTCGTTGAAGTAGCGGAACTCATGCCAGATCGACGCCTGACCGCCGATATGTTCCGTGTGGTTGGTGTAGAGATCGTAATTCAGCAGCGCCCCGCGCCCGTAGTGCGGTTTGGCCTGCGCCGCTTGCGCGCTGAAAGGCGTCACGCGGGCCGTCACCCAGTCGCGGGGAACGTTAAGCAGCAGGCGCTGCGCGGCGCTGTCGTACTCCACCCGAACCTGAGCAAGCGAGGAGAGATTTACCTCGCCGGTGGGAACATGCGCCGGGGGCAGCCCCGCGCGCAGCAAATCGGCGCTGGAGATAAAGAAAGCGCCTTTACGCTGCGTCACGGGCACGACCAGGCCGGTATCGTAGTGATTGACCACGATGGCCAGCTGGAAAACCGCTTCATCATTTATCGCCTGTGCCTGGGGAGGCGGCGGTAAACTGTCGTCGCCGGGCCCGGCCAGGGTCGCTGAACTGACGCATAGCAGTATCATCATCGCCGGCTTCAGTTGACGGGCGTCGACTGCCATTGTTCGTCCCTGGCATTAATCTGCGCGCTCATCCGCTCTGGCTGACGAATGCCAGCGGGTATAGGCCAGCTGCGGGTGCTGCCCGGCAGGACGTAACCCAGCAATCCCTCCGCCACCGTGCGTTTCTGACCGCCCTGCTCCAGCGCCACCTGGCTCAGCCTGACGTGAACATCACCCCGATTTTTGACCTCCAGCGCAGGCTTTCCCTCCGCCTGCGTCACCCGCCAGCTCAGGTTTTGGGTCTCCGCCAGCGCGTGATGCGCGCCCTCTTTGATGGTCGGGATCCCCTGTCCATATACGAACAGAGGGATGGAGTAACGCATCTGCAATTTCAGGCCGATGGCGGGTTCGGCTTTGGCATCTGGCTGGGGAATTTCATCGACGATAATGCGATAGGCCTGTTCGACCCCAGCGGGAACCGAAGCCTGTTTGATAAGGCGAATAAGCTGCTTGCTGCCTGTGCCAATCGTGACGATGGGCGGGCTGGCGACCACGTCCTGCTGCGCGGTATAGCGCTCGTGTCCGTCCTCCTGCTTCCAGCGCACGATGCGGACCTGCATCGTCGTGGCGCTATTTCCCTGGTTCTGGATCCACAGTTCCGTGGCGTTGGCGTCTGCAGCAAGCCAGGGATCGATGGGCCAGAGCAGGATGGTGGCCGCCGCCTGCGCCTGGCCAGCAACCGCCATTCCCAACGCGCCCGCCAGACAAACCGGTCTAAAAAATGGCTTCATCAACACTCTCCCTTTATTACCATGACAAGGTCACGGTGAGCTGATCGGAATAGGTTCCCGCCGGGCTAAACCCGGTCAGTAGCGCCACGCCAAAAAGCGGCAGCGCGATGTTATTGCTGTTGGTATAGGTCACCGCTATCGCCTGGTTGACCCCAATTTCGCTGTTCGCGGCCAGCGAGCTGCTGCTGTAGAGCCGGTATGGCACCATATCGACGCCGTTCGCGCGCTTCATGCGGCGAACGGATGAATAATTTTGACCGCCATTAATGCTCATGCTCAGCGCCACGCCTGGCGTACAGGCAATAGACAACGCCCCGTTTGGCACAAAGCTGGTGCTCACCGGCGCGCTCTCGACGCCGTTATGGCTGCCAAAATCCAGCGTACCGAGAAGCCCTCCGCTACCGGTGGCCACCGCGCATCCCGGGACAATCGTCGCGCTGACCTTAAACGACTGGGATGTCACCGCATCCGCCGTGGGCATCGTGAGCAATCCGACGATCAGCGCGAAAAAAGGCTGCACGCGTCCCTCTGCGCGTTTGCGCAGACCTGTGAGAGATGCCTTCATGGCGGTTCGGGACTAGTAGGTGACGCTGACGTTAATCGTGTCGGTGTAGGTTCCCGGAACGACCGTCACGCTGTTACCGCCGCCGGTAATCCGTCCGTAGAGGGTGTAACTGTCCACCCCTCCGGCCGTAGACGCGATCGGCAGCGCGGCGTTATTGGCAATCACGGTGTTAAACCCGCTGTCGCTGTACAGGCTGTAAGCCACGCCCTGTGCCGCGTTGGCCGTATTCACCAGATAGCGTTCAGGCGTGCCCGGCGAACCGACAACCGAGCCGGGCGCGGTGGAGTGGGTATTACCGGTGATCGCGACCGTATAGCTGGCGGTCGTACATTGAATGGTGAAGGTGTTTCCGCCGCTGGCGCCGCTCAGCTGCGTCGTAAGCGTGGAAAAGGTTGCCGGATGGGTACCGAAATCGAGCGTGCCGAAGTTAATACCACTCTGCGCGGGCGAGCCGTTTATCAGACACCCGTTTGTCAGCGTCAGCGTTGCACCGATGGTGCCGCTGCTGGTGACGGCCAGCGCCTGATGGGCCGTTGTCGCAGCCAGTAAGGTGCCTGCGCAGATCAAAAGAAGTTTTCTTTTCATTTACCACCCTCCAGAAGACGTCTCCGTTCCCTTGCCACATTTTATTTTTGTCGTTCAAGATGTTAGCCCCGCTTAACGTTCCTCTGAGGGGGTTATTGAGAATTTAGTTTATGGATATCGCTTCGACCACCAGCCCGTTAACGCATAAGGCATATGTCTTATTGACTCAATTTTCTTATAAATAACAGAAAGTTAAATTAATTCAGGCAGCGATTTTATTCTATTCGGGGAGAATATATCCATTAAAGTGTGACGACGATCACAATATATCGTCAGCGCATTAGAAACAAAATTAATAAAAATTAAAAAGGAGTTGTATCCCCCTACACTTTGCGTCAATTTATGTGCCGAATAATTTCCCGCATCGTAATAAAAAATTTATATGTATCGACGCGGGCTACATCTGAAGCGCATAGAGGGTCTTTTTTCGTGGCAAGTGCAAACAAACTCACACTCTTCATCGTGATATTCATGCTGGCGGGTATTCTTTCAGGGGCAGCAATTCATGAGTACGCATCTGCGGATGCCATCAAAGCCTGGTCGGATAATATTACCCTTCTGACCGATATTTTCCTCCGTCTGATCAAAATGGTCATTGCACCCTTGGTCTTCAGCACGCTCACCGTCGGCATTATGAAGCTGGGCGAAACCTCCACTATTGGCCGCGTTGGCGGCAAAGCGATGGTGTGGTTTATCAGCTCATCCGTGCTCTCTATTCTGGTTGGCCTGTTCATCGTCACGCTGGAGCATCCGGGAAGCGGTCTGAACCTGACGGTTCCGACAGAAGCGGTGGATACCGGCCTGGCCGTTGGCGGCATGACGCTGAAAGCGTTCCTGTCACACACCATTCCGACCAGTATCGCGGGGGCGATGTCGAACAATGAGATCCTGCAGATTGTGGTGTTCTCAATGTTCTTCGGCATCGGCGGCGCGTCGCTGGGGCAGAAATTCAACGCGCCGCTGGTGGCCGCGCTGGATGTGGTTTCCCATATCATGCTGAAGGTAACGGGTTACGTGATGTACGTTGCTCCGCTGGCCATTTTCGCGGCGATTTCATCCGTCATTGCCACGCAGGGTCTGGGCATTCTGCTGAACTACGCCTCCTTTATTGGCGGCTACTATGTTGCCATTCTTCTTACCTGCATGGTGCTGCTGGCCGTGGGTTACATGGTGCTGAAAAAAGAGGTGTTTCGCCTGGTCAGCATGCTGAAAGATCCGGTCCTGGTGGCCTTTACCACCAGCAGCTCTGAAGCCGCCTACCCGAAAACGCTGGAACAGCTGGAGCGCTTCGGCTGCTCGCGCAACATCGCCTCTTTCGTTCTGCCGATTGGCTACTCGTTCAACCTGGTGGGTTCGATGGTGTACTGCTCTTTCGCCTCGATGTTTATCGCTCAGGCGTACAACATTCACCTGAGCTTCTCTGAAGTGACGGTGCTGATGCTGACCCTGATGCTGGCGTCGAAAGGGATTGCCGGCGTACCGCGTTCTTCACTGGTGGTGCTGGCAGCAACCATTCCGAGCTTTAATATTCCGGTGGCGGGTATTCTGCTGCTGATGGGGATCGACCACTTCCTGGACATGGGCCGTTCCGCAATTAACGTGCTGGGGAATGGTATTGCGACCGCGATGCTGTCGCAGAATGAAGGCGCACGGGAAGCGGAAGCTGAAGCTGAGCTGGTAAAGCAGGAAGCGTAAGGTGAAAAAAAGGGTGAGGCCTGATGCCCTCACCCCTGCCCTCTCCCACAGGGTGAGGAAGCAAACACAAAAAACGGCAACCTGGGTTGCCGTTTTGCATTTACCTACGCTACGTGACTCGCGGCGATATCCAGCAGCGCCATCTCATCGCTGTTCAGCAGCTTCTCAATGTTCACCAGAATCAGCATACGCTCGCCGAGCGCGCCCAGGCCGGTCAGGTATTCGGTCGACAGCGTGACCGCAAACTCCGGCGCAGGACGAATTTGGTCAGAGGTCAGGGAAAGCACATCAGATACGCCGTCCACCACGATACCTACCACGCGCTGCCCCAGATTCAGAACGATCACCACGGTGTTGTCGTCGTAGTCAACGTCGCCCTGGCTGAACTTCACGCGCAGGTCCACGATTGGCACAATGACGCCACGCAGGTTGGTGACACCTTTAATAAAAGCAGGCGTGTTAGCGATGCGGGTAACCTGGTCGTAACCACGGATTTCCTGCACTTTCAGGATATCGATGCCGTACTCCTCATCGCCTAAAGTGAATACCAGGAATTCCTGCCCTGATGGCTCGCCCGCCAGTTTCGTTACATTACTCATACCGGTCATGTTATTACCTTCTACTTAATCAGGCGGCTGTGTACGCCACACGTTGTTCACGATTTAATCCCTGAAGCGCCGACACATCGACGATCAGCGCCACGCTACCATCACCCAGAATGGTGGCGGCAGAAATACCCGGCACTTTGCGGTAGTTACTTTCGAGGTTCTTCACTACCACCTGGTGCTGACCAATCAGCTGATCGACCAGCAGCGCGTAGCGGCGGCCCGCGCTTTGCAGGATCACAACGATGCCCTGCGTGGCCTCTGTCTTCGCCCCGTCCACTTCGAACACTTTCCACAGCTCCACCAGCGGCAGGTACTCACCGCGCACTTCGAGCACGCGCTCGCCGCCCGCCAGCGGATGCAGATCTTCTTCACGCGGCTGCAGGGATTCCATCACGGCGTTCAGCGGCAGGATAAAGACTTCGTCCGCCACTTTGACAGACATGCCGTCGAGGATCGCCAGCGTCAGCGGCAGCAGGATGCGAATGGTGGTGCCAGAACCCTGTTTAGACTGGATCTCAACGTGGCCGCCCATCTCCTGGATGTTACGTTTCACCACGTCCATGCCTACGCCGCGTCCGGACACGTCGGTCACCTGCTCTGCGGTAGAGAAGCCCGGCGCGAAGATGAGCATGCCCACTTCTTCGTCGGTCATGTTTTCATTGACCGCCATCCCCTGCGAAATCGCTTTTGCAAGGATGCGCTCGCGGTTAAGACCCGCGCCGTCGTCGGTCACTTCGATGCAGATGTTCCCGCCCTGGTGTTCAGCAGAGAGGATCAGGTTACCGACCGGGGATTTTCCGGCGGCAATGCGGTTTTCCGGCAGTTCGATACCGTGGTCGAGGCTGTTACGCACCAGGTGCGTTAACGGGTCGATAATGCGCTCGATCAGGCTCTTATCCAGTTCGGTTGAGCTGCCCATCAGGGTTAGTTCAATCTGTTTATTCAGCTTGCTGGCAAGGTCGCGAACCAGACGCGGGAAGCGGCTGAAGACATATTCCATCGGCATCATACGGATGGACATGACCGATTCCTGCAGGTCGCGGGCGTTACGCTGCAGCTGGCCCATGCTGGTGATCAGATCGCCGTGCGTGACCGGGTCCAGTTCGTTAGAACGCTGGGCCAGCATCGACTGGGTGATCACCAGTTCGCCAACCAGGTTAATCAGCTGGTCGACCTTCTCAACGGCAACGCGAATACTGGTTGACTCGCTGGAGCGCGCGGCAGGCTTTTCACCACGGCCAGGTGCCGCGGCCTCTTTTGGCACGGCCTTCAGCGCCGGAGCCGCAGGAGCCACAGCCGGTGCGGCGGCCTGAGCGACAGCGGCCACCTCTTCCGCAGCGGCAGGGACGTCAACCGCGGCCGTTTCGGTTTCGAAGGCGATCTGGTCAGCTTCAATCACAAAGCACAGTACCGCCACGATATCGTCCTGGCCAATACCGTCATCAAGCGTCGCGGCAAGGCTGTCTTTGCCTTTTACCACGTTGCTTAACTTCGCCAGGTTACCCAGCTCTTCTTCCAGCAGGTTAACTTCACTCTCTTTAAGGCGTGACAGCACAACGCGCAGTTTGCCCGCTTGTGCAGCGGCTGGCGCGGCCTCGTCGGCAGCAACCGCATCGACAACGCTCAGTTTCGCCGCAGGGACAACGGCTGCAGCGACTTCACCTTTTGCTTCCAGGGCGAGCTGGCGCAGCGCATTGCAGATGTATTCAAAGCTGGCGGCATCAGGCTCTGCCGAACTTTTATAGGCGTCGAGCTGTTCCTGCATAATATCTTTGGTTTCCAAAAACAGGTTGATAATGTCGGTATTGAGCTGCATCTCACCGCGTCGTGCTTCATCAAGCAGGTTTTCCATTAAATGGGTCGTTTCCTGCAGGATGGTAAATCCAAACGTTCCGGCTCCGCCTTTAATAGAGTGCGCCGCACGGAAGATGGCATTGAGCTGCTCGGAGTCCGGTGCTTCGGGCACCAAATCGAGCAAGTGTTGCTCCATATCGGCCAACAATTCGTCGGCTTCATCAAAGAATGTCTGGTAAAAATCGCTAATATCCATGCTCACGCTATCACCTCGGATTGGCTGGTGGCGATGTTGGAACGGCAGCCGAAGGAACGGCCCCAGGCTGTTTTAAATCGTCCAGTGACTCATTCTGACTTTCGGCGTTTTCATGCAGGATGGCCTGCTCCGCCTGCTGGTTCAGCACTAAAAGACTGATACGACGGTTGATGGCATCATCCGGCCCGCGGTCGAAAACGCGCATGGTTGCGGCCATGCCGACTACGCGCAGTACCTTGCCATCATCAAGCCCACCTACCACCAGCTCGCGACGCGAGGCGTTGGCACGATCGGCAGAAAGCTCCCAGTTGCTGTATCCCTTCTCCCCACTGGCGTACGGGAAATCATCCGTGTGTCCTGACAGGCTGATTCGGTTAGGAATGCCGTTCAGCACCGGTGCAATGGCACGCAGAATATCGCGCATGTACGGTTCGACTTCCGCACTCCCGGTTTTAAACATTGGGCGGTTCTGGCTGTCGATAATCTGAATACGCAGCCCTTCCTGCACCAGGTCGATCTTCAGATGCGGGCGCAGCGCGCGCAGCTTCGGATCCGCTTCAATCAGCTGATCGAGATCGCCCCGCAGTTTCTTCAGACGCGCCTGCTCCATCTTTCTTTTCAGCTCGTCGATGTTCGGCTCTTTTTTCACCTCACCCTTCTGCTGGGTGTAATCATCGCCGCCGCCCGGGATCGGGCTTTCGCTGTTAGAGATACGCGGCCCACCGGCCACCGCCGTTGCCAGCGGCGTACGGAAATATTCGGCAATCTGGATCAGTTCTTTTGGGCTGGAGATGGAGATCAGCCACATCACCAGAAAGAACGCCATCATTGCGGTCATAAAGTCGGCGTACGCAATTTTCCACGAGCCGTGTGCGCCATGCCCGCCGCCCTTGTGCTTGCGTTTTTTTACGATGACGATCGGATGGGACTGGTTTTTCATGCGTCCTCAGTTGTCGTCTGTTGGTTTGGGTTTTTCACCGCACGCACGTGTTCTTCAAGCTCGATAAACGACGGACGCTCGCTGGAGTAAAGCGTTTTACGGCCAAACTCAACCGCGATCGGTGGCGCGTAACCGTTGAGGTTAGAGAGCAGCGTGATCTTCACGCACTGCATCATTTTGGTGGTTTCCGCGCTCTTCTGGCGCAGAACGCTCGCCAGCGGAGAGATGAAGCCGTACGCCAGCAAAATACCGAGGAAAGTCCCCACCATCGCATGGGCAATCAGCGCGCCCAGCTCGGCTGCCGGACGGTCTGCCGAGGCCAGGGCGTGAACCACGCCCATTACCGCGGCAACGATACCGAATGCCGGAAGCGAGTCGCCGACCAGCGCCAGGCTGTTGGCCGGCACTTCAGATTCGCTTTCGTGGGTTTCGATCTCTTCGTCCATCAGCGCTTCGATTTCGAAGGTGTTCATGTTGCCGCTGATGATGAGTCGCAGATAGTCGACGATGAAATCCAGCATCATGGCATCAGCAAGAATTCGCGGATAGCTGGCAAAAATTTCGCTCTCTTTCGGGTTTTCAATATCCCGTTCAAGCGAGAACATGCCCTGCTGACGCGACTTCGCCATCAGGCGATAGAGCAGTGCCAGCAGATCCATATACATGCTTTTGGTGTATTTCGAGCGACGGAACAGCAACGGAATCGCTTTCAGCGTGCCCTTGATCGATTTACCGTTGTTACCAACGATAAAAGCCCCTACCCCTGCACCGCCGATGATAATAAGTTCAGCCGGTTGATAGAGTGCTCCAAGGTGCCCGCCGGTCATCATGTAACCGCCGAAAACTGTACCGAGAACTACCAGGTAACCTAATAAGATAAGCACGACATCATCCTTCCGCTAGTGACTATGGCAAGGACGTCCAGCTCGCAGCGTTTACCGTTTGCGGGGTAAAAAAAAGCAGCGGTAATTGCTTACCGCTGCTGGAATCTTTCCCACACGTTCGGGTTAAACAGCTTGTTCGATCTGTTCATCCAGCAGTTGTGGAATAATATCGGCAGCATCCCGGGAAAGTTTACGTCTTTTTACTGCGCGGGATGGAGGCTGACATAAACTACAGGCGAAGCTGCCTGCAGGTTGATGAGCATGGGTAATAAAATTGCCGTCGCAGCAGTTGCAGCGCGACAGTTCAAGCATTCCGCTCTCAACAAAACGCACCAGCGTCCATGCGCGGGTCAGCGCCAGCAGAGGGCCTTCTTCCTGCTGTGGGCATTGTTCAAGGTAAAGTTTGTACGCTTTGATCACGGCGTCAACGCCGCTACACAAACCGGTTTTGAGAAGATACTGCCAGGCATTACAGAACATGGAAGCATGAATATTCTGCTCCCACGTCATAAACCAGTCGGTAGAAAACGGCAGCATGCCTTTCGGCGGGGGACTACCACGTAACTCTTTGTACAGTTTGATGAGACGACCACGGCTCAGCTGAGTCTCGCTTTCCAGCATTTGTAAACGAGCACCCAGTGTAATCAGCTCCATGGCCAACTGTATGTCACGCGCTTCCTGAACAATGCTTTTCTCGCTCATTGCTAGGCCCTTTTCTTACGGGCTACGTCATCAGGCTGGCTGATTTCGTTAAGCAAGCGAGTGGAAAGAAGAATACCGGTATGGATCTGTTGAAGATCGTCCACACGGGATTCCTGCGTCAGACGCGTTATTGTCTGTGAATCATCGAAACGGAACTGGCAAACCAGTTGATTCGTTTCAGCCAGTTTAACCATCTGCGGGAGGGTTAAGCCGCCCAGCATGGTTGCCATTTCTTCGTTAATACCCAGACGAAACATCGCGGACGCCTTGTCCTGACTAATCAAACGCTGCGCGAGCAGTAAATACGACAAATTGATGTCATAGATATGTTTTAGCAACTCGGATGTATGCATTGTTCCCATCCCGAATAACCAACTATTATTTTTATGCGGAAAGACCGCACCCCGTGATGTCGCCGGGAAATCACCCGGTATAAAAAAGAAAAGGCTAAATGCATAGTTGAATTTAGGTTTGTATTCACTGAAACCGTAAGAGAGAAACCGCGAATGCGTCTCTTACATGATTTATCATTTCTTACAAATAACTAAGATTTTTCCTAATTCGACGCAAACTCTACTCGTCAGTTTTGACACATACAATCCAGCCACCCTCAAATTTAAAAAAAATGTGATCCACGTCACACAATTTAAGTGAATATGACCCATAAATCCATCAGTATGACTTGTAATTTGTTCAAAATTTAGCCAATCAGTACTGTTTTGTATTCTTAATTGACGAATACTCATGCAGAAGGGTGATCCAAACTGGCATGCAACGTGCTTTTCATGCCGTAAGCGCCGCGCGGAAACATTTACATCAGGCCCCTCTCCTGGAAACATTTTTCTTACCGTGAAAAAACATATAGTTATGCAGGTAGCACAAAAAAGATGTTTCAGGACGTGATCATTCGAAATGAGTTTGTAACGGGTCAAAACGATTTAACAGTCAAGGCGTGAATTTGTGTGATTTACGTTAAGTTGTTAATTTTTTTCATTTAGGCGCGTTTTTCAGTTATTCTTCTTATAAGAATAATTAATGAATAATTATGATAAGCTTCACACTAATGTCGTAATCTACTCTTGCAGAACCGGAGATTTCGCGGTAAAGGTGGTTAAACGCTGTCTTTCAGACATCAAAGGAGTGCGCCATGAGTTACTCCCATCTTCTTGTTTCCGTAGCAGTTTCCCCCGAAAGCCATCAGCTCGTCGCCCGGGCAGTTTCCATTGCCAGACCCCACAATGCCCGCATCAGCCTCATCACGCTCGCCGCTGAGCCGGAAATGTATAATCAGCTGGCCGCACCCATGCTGGAGGATATTCGCGAGGTTCTGCAGGAAGAAACGCAGCAATTTCTGCGCGAATTAGTGGAAAAGGCACAATATCCTGTTTATGAAACTGTTATTGCGACCGGGGAACTTAACGCCCATATTCTCGATATGTGTCGCAGACAAAATATAGATTTAGTGATTTGCGGGAACCATAACCACAGCTTTTTATCGCGGGCAGCCTGCGCGGCGAAATCTATTGTCGCGTCGAGCCAGGTCGATGTGCTGTTAGTGCCGCTTGGGGGGCATTAGCCCCCCAGCAGTAAATCAGGCGAGTTTAGGGAAGGTCGCGATCTTTTTTTGCAGATCGCCTTCATGGCTTTGCGGAGCGATATCCCGGAGATCCTGAATAAAACGCGCCTGCCAGTGGTTAATATCGTTCTTTCGGATTGTCTCCATCATGTCAGCATGGCGGGAAATACGTTCCGTGAGCGGCATTGTCAGGGCGCGATTCAGCGCGTTCGCCACGTCATCCCTGTCATAAGGGTTAACGATGAGCGCCGACGTGAGCTCATTTGCGGCTCCGGCAAACTGGGAAAGCACCAGAACACCCGGGTCGGCAGGTTCCTGGGCCGCCACATACTCTTTCGCCACCAGGTTCATCCCGTCGCGCAGCGGCGTGACCAGCCCAACGTCCGCATAGCGGAAGACCTTCATCAGGATCTTACGGTCAAAATGCTGATTCAGGTAAAACAGCGGCGTCCAGCCCAGCTGGCCGTAGCGGCCATTAATGCGGCCTGCTTCTGTCTCCAGCTGATGACGAATATCCTGATAGGCCTGAACCTCACCGCGCGACGTCGGCGCAATCTGGGTATAGCGAATTTTCCCGTGATGCTGCGGGTATTTATCCAGCAGCGTTTCATATGCCAGGAAGCGTTCCGGCAGCCCTTTGGAATAATCAAGACGCTCAACCGAGAAGATATTTTTCACGTGCTTGAGTTCATTCTTAAGCTGCGCCAGCTTCGGCGGCAGCGGCCCGGAAGCCTGCTCCGCGATTTCGTCAGGTTCAATCCCTATTGGATAGACCTCAGTGTGGAAGGTTTTCCCCCACGCCGTATGGGTTTTCCCGCCTTTGGTTACCAGACGCGCTTTGCCAGACACGGAGTCAAGGAACGCGAGGCGGTCATTTTCGGTCTGGAAGCCCAGCAAATCGTAATCACACAGCGCCTCCAGCAGCTCTTCATGCGGCGGCAGCGCGGTAAAAATTTCCGGCGTCGGGAAAGGAATGTGCAGGAAGAAGCCAATCCGATTATTCACCCCCCTCTTTCGCAGCTCTCTCGCGAAGGGCAACAGGTGATAATCGTGGATCCATAAAATATCGTCTTCCTCTATTAATGGCAGCAGTTTATCCGCCAGCAGCGCATTTACGCGCGAGTAGCCTTCGAAGGATTCACGCTGGAATTTGACCAGGTCAAGACGATAGTGGAACGCAGGCCACAGGACGGCATTTGAGAACTGCGAGTAATACTCGTCATAGTCTTTCTCTTTCAATGCAAATGAAGCCCACGTAATGTTTCCGCGCGTCACCTTGTTGAGCGGTTTCTCCTCTTCACTAATTTCTCCACTCCAGCCAAACCACAGCCCGCCAGCGGCTTTTAAGGCACCTAACACCCCTACCGCCAGGCCACCCGCGCTGGCTTTTTTATCATCCGGCGGTGCGATTCGGTTAGAGACGACGACTAAGCGACCCATAATGGTTTCCCCCTTTGCTTTGCGCTATTTGTTGTTGTTGCTGGTTAGCGATGTCAGATATCCACTGCCAGACGCTGGCGACATCCGCCAGTCGCCATTCGGCAACCGTGTCACCAGGCCCCACCTTGACGGCGATCCCTCCGGCCTGATTCACCACGCGAAACCCGGCCTCGTCGGTCAGGTCATCCCCAATGAAAACGGGCGTTCGCCCTTTGAAAGGCGGCGACGCCATAAACGCGGCGATGGCCGCGCCTTTATTAATCCCTTTCGGTTTTAACTCCACGACGCATTTGCCGGGCTGCAACGCCAGCTGTGGATGGGCATCCGCAACCGTTTGAGCCAGCGCAAGCACGGCCTCCTCATGCTGCGGCGCCTGACGATAATGCAGGGCAAAGGCCATGCCTTTGGCTTCCAGCTCGGTGCCAGGCAGCGCTTCCAGCGCAGCAGAAAGCTGCTTCTGGAGCGTTTGCGTGAGTGCGTCAGGGAGTGAAACGATATGCGTGTGATCATGGATGTCGCGGCGCTCCGCTCCGTGTACACCAGCCAGCGGAAAGTGGTAAGGACTGGCGAGCGTATCCAGCTCGGCCATTGAGCGCCCTGATATCAATGCCAGTGCTCCCTCGTTCATGAGCGAGAGCTGATGCAAATCCTGTAACACCGCATCCGGAATAGACACCTGGTCAGGGTGCGGTTTTATCCCGGCGAGCGTGCCGTCGAGATCGAAAAAGAAAGCATAGTGTCCGGGCAGTACAGGCGGTGCGGTTAACATGTCAGCCACCCTTTTCCTCCTTACGGTTTACGAGAGGTAAACGCCTTTACCTCTTTCATAGCCATGTAAGTATAGACAGTGTGACGTCGCTCGCCATTTGACAACCGCCCCGCCAGTAAAACTGGCGGGGCGGTTAAGGGGTCAACTATGGTTATAAGTTGAGCAATAAAAGACGGAAAAAAGGGTTACAGGGTACGCTTCGCTTTTTGCTTGTAACGGTCGAAAATCACCGCTGCCAGCAGGATCAGACCACGAACCACGTACTGCGAGAACGGCGAAATGTTCAGCAGGTTCATGGCGTTCTCCACCGTGCCTAAAATCAGGATACCGGCCACCACATATGAGATTTTTCCGATGCCGCCCTTGAGGGAAACGCCCCCTAAAACGCAGGCCGAAATGACGATCAGCTCGTAGCCAATAGAGGTCATCGGCTGGCCGCTGGTCATACGCGAAGCCAGGATAATCCCCGCGGCGGCAGAAACCAGCCCTGAGAGCACGAAGATAATAATCTTGGTTCGCACCACCGGTACCCCGGCCAGACGGGCGGCCTCTTCGTTACCGCCAATCGCCAGGGTATTGCGGCCAAAGGTGGTCCGGTTGAGCAGGAAGCCGAACAGGATCAGGCAGGCCACGGTCAGCCAGATTGGCGCAGGCAGCCCCAGCCAGTTGGCGTAACCCAGGGTAAAGAAGCGCTCGTCTTCAATCCCCACCGCTTTACCGTCGGAGATGATATAGGCCAGCCCGCGGACAATTTGCATCGTCGCAAGCGTGGTGATCAGGGCGTTAATCTTCAGGCGTGCAATAACAAAACCGTTCACCAGACCGCTGATGACGCCGAGTAGCAGACCGGCGAGAACGCCAATCCACAGGCTCTCCGTCATGTTGATCACCACTGCCGTCGTGACGCCCGCACAGGCAATCACCGACGCCACCGACAGGTCAAAATCGCCGGAGGCCAGGCAGAACAGCATCCCGCAGGCCACCATCCCGGACATGGAAATGGCCAGCCCCAGCCCCTTCATATTAATGAAGGTGGCAAAGTTAGGAACAAAGATCGCGCAGGCGAGGAACAGTGCGGCAAAGACCACCAGCATGCCGTACTGATCCCAGATACGTCCAAAACTCAGCGCCGACTTCGACTTCGGCGCTCCGGATGTAGTAACAGAGGACATCATTAACTCCTTACTCAGGCGACAGCCTGGCTGACTTTAGGCATGGCGAGGTTCAACGCCTGTTGTTCATTCGCCTGTTCATGAAGCAATTCACCGGCAATTTCGCCTTCACGCATCACCACAATGCGGTCGGCCACGCCAAGCACCTCCGGCAGATCGCTAGAGGCGAAGAGCACCGCCACGCCGCGTTTTGCCAGCTCATAGATCACGTTATAAATCTCGTGTTTTGCCCCCACATCGATACCGCGCGTCGGCTCATCCAGCAAAATGACCTTCATATCTTCCGACAGCCAGCGGCCTAAAATCGCCTTCTGCTGGTTTCCGCCTGACAGATTCATGATCAGCTGTTCCGGACCCGGCGTTTTAATATTCAGCGAGCGAATATGGTGGTCGGCGTTGCTCGACTCCCAGCCATCGTTTATCAGGCAGCCTGCGCGAATAAACTTGCGGCGAGCGGAAATATTGATGTTGTCGCGTACCGAATGCACCGGAATAATCCCCTCAGCTTTACGGTCTTCCGGGCAGAGCATCATGCCCGCCCTGATCGCGTGGGCCGGTTTCTGGATATCGACCCGTTCACCATCAATAGAAACTTGCCCATCGGTAATACGGGTACCGCCGAACAGGCCTTTCATTAATTCACTGCGCCCCGCCCCCACCAGACCAAACAGGCCGACAATTTCGCCGCTGCGAACGGATAACGAAATCGGCGTGCGCACGCCCGGCGCTTTGACGCTGTCCAGACGCAGACGTTCAGGGCCGTACTGACGCGGCTGCCAGTGATAAATATCACCCAGCTCGCGTCCAACCATCGCCTGAACAAGCTGGTCATGGTTAACCTGCTGCATGTCGGTAAAGGTGCGCACATAGCGCCCGTCTTTAAAGACGGTGATGGCGTCGCTCAGGGCAAATATCTCTTCCATGCGGTGCGAGACATACAAAATCGTACGGCCTTCCTGACGCAATTCGCGGATCACGCGGAACAGATTTTCAATTTCACGCGCAGAGAGCGAACTGGTGGGCTCATCGAAGGCGATAATTCTGGCGTTACGCGCCAGCGCCTTGGCAATTTCAACCATCTGCCACTGGCCGATGGAGAGATATTTCAGCGGCGTCTGGGGATCGACATCCAGACCCAGGTGTTTAAGCTGCAGCCCCGCTTCATAATTAAGTAGCGAACGATTTACCACGCCGCCTTTGTGCGGGAGCTGTCCTAAATAGATGTTTTCCGCCACGGTCATCTCAGGAATGAGGTGCAGCTCCTGATAGATGATCGCCACCCCGGCATTGAGCGCCGCCGTGGTATCGGCAAACGCCACCTCTTCGCCGCGAATGGCCAGCGTGCCGGTCGTAGGCGCGTAGTTGCCGCTGAGGATCTTCAACAGCGTGGATTTCCCCGCGCCGTTTTCCCCCATCAGGGCGTGAACCTGGCCGGCATAGCAGTCGAAGCTGATATCGGTCAGCGCGTTAACACCGGGGAAAGTTTTCCCGATGCCGCGAAAAGAGAGATACGGATCAGACTGTCGCATAACGTCTCCGTGATTCCTGTAGTGTGTACGTCTGGCCCCTCACGATGCATGAGGGGCACAATCACAGCGTATTACTTACCGCCCAGCCCTTTTTTCGCCAGCTCCTCTTTGAAGTTGTCGCGGGTAATCAGCACCACGTCGGTCACTTCGGTAAATTTCGGCGGTTCGGCCCCTTTGGTTACCCAGTTGTAGAGCATCTCACTGGATTTGTAGCCGTGAACGTCCGGGCTCGGCAGAAGAGAACCGTAGAAGCCGGTAGCCTGCGCTTTGGACAGCTCGCTGACGGCGTCAACGCCGTTGATGCCAATCCCGATAACGTCAGGCGCTTTGAAGCCCTGGCCTTCCGTCGCGCGCACCCCGCCCAGCACGGTGTTGTCGTTCATGCCGACCACCAGCCAGTGTTTGACCTCCGGATGCTGGACCAGCATAGAGTTCGCGGCGTCGAAAGCGCCCGGGATATCGTTGGATTTGGTTGGGACTTTATAGATCTGTTTTTCCGGGAAGCCAGCCGCTTTCAGCGCATCCATTGAGCCGGTAGTACGACGACGGGCGGTGTCCAGCTCGTCAGCGGTGATAGCCATTACCGCGGTCTCTTTGACATCCCAGCCGCGCTTTTGCATCTCTTTATAGAGTTCCTGGCCCTGGCGTTCGCCGATTTTGGTCGCCGCCATCATGACCAGCGGGACGGTGTCCATCGGCTTGCCTTTGGCGTTAACGAACTGATCGTCAACCGCGATGACCTTCATATCGTAACCGCGCGCTTTCGCCGCGATTGCCGACCCCAGCTTTGGATCCGGAGTACAGATAACGAAACCTTTTGCACCGCTGGCCGCCAGGCTATCGATGGCGTTCAGGGTTTTTTCGCCGTCAGGCACGGCGATTTTAATGACTTCAAAACCTAAATCTTTCCCGGCTTTATCTGCGAATTTCCACTCAGTCTGGAACCAGGGCTCTTCGGGCTGTTTTACCAAAAAACCGAGTTTTAAATTCTCAGCGATAGCGGATTGTGACATAACGGCAGCCAGACCGATGGCCGCCAGCGCTTTAGTAAATTTGTGCATGGTAAACTCCAGCTTTAGCAATCTTTTCTGTAGGGAATAAGTGCGTGCTTCTTATTTAATCGGACTTAAAACAAGGCATTAGCGCTTACCTCGTCATAAGCGTTATTGCTGGTGATAGTTTTAGCGGGAAATTAATCATCCATAAGAGAGCCCCATCACACCGCAGAATTACAGTAATTGCGTACATAAATTCAGCGAAAAATGACATAAAAAAGGCAGGATTTGTCAGACAAATAGAAGAGGGTTAAGCAGAATTATCCATAAGATTAGCCAAGATATCCCTGATGCCTCTCAGCGGACAAAACGGCACCTGGCGTTAAGGGGTTCAACATGTTTTTCATCACGAATGTACAACGCACCTGAAAAAACGTTATTCCGCAGAATTTGATTTAGCGCAATTTTATTGACACATCATATATTCGAAATGATTAATCCGTATTTTTCCTTTTCCCGGAGTAATATTCCAACTTAATATTTTCGAAAGAGTAACAGTGTGCCCTCAAGATAAAAACCGTTAATTATTAGGCCATTAAGTCACATTCAATTCATGGCGAGCTAATTGTATTTCTGTACTATATTAAACTTTGTAATGTATGGTAAATATAGTCTGATTAAGAGTTTTCTTAGACCCAATACAAGGGTATGCTTATTTATATCGAACACAGGAAGTGAATTTCGGTCGACTTCGGTCACGGCAGAATGTCTATTTCTGCTCTTCTCTTCGTATTTGCCTGGCGCTCAGGTTACGCAACGGACATCACGTCCCACAGTCAATAAGGATATGAGTATGGCTACCCAAACGATGATGCAAAAACTTAACGCGCAGATGAACCTTGAGTTCTACGCCTCGAATCTGCACCTTCACTTAAGCGCGTGGTGTGCCGAGAATAGTCTTACGGGGTCTGCCACATTCTTTCGCTCTCAGGCGCAAAGTAACGTCACTCACATGATGCGTGTCTTTAACTTTCTGAAAGCCGCAGGGGCAAATCCTGTCGTTAAAGCCCTTGATGGGATCAACGAAAACTACTCCTGCCTGGAAGAACTGTTTCAGAAAACGCTTGAAGAGTACGAGCAACGCTGCAGCACGCTCAGCAAACTTGCCGATGAAGCCAAAGCGCAGCAGGATATTACGACGCTCAAATTCTTACGCGATATGGACAAAGAGCAGCAGCAGGATGGAATGCTGCTGAAGACGCTGGCGGATGAGATCCATAATGCGCAGCAGGCGGGTTTATGTCCTGAGCAAACCGACCGTCATCTGCTCGACATTGTGGCGGTGCAGCACCACTGAATTTTTGGCCTGCTTCCGTCCCAGGGAGCAGGCCCCCCTCCCATCTCCAACCTTCTGCTTTTGCTGAAATTTAACAAATCAGATCTGGCTCCCAATGATTAACCACACAACGTGTGATGATTTATTTAGTTACATAATCATTGACGAGGGAGCATCATGATCACCATTGAGTTTGTTGTCATTCTCCTCTGCCTGCTGACGGGTACGCGTTTCGGCGGTATGGGGCTTGGGTTAATCAGCGGTATTGGTCTTTTTATTTTATGTTTTGTCTTTGGTCTGCAACCGGGTAAACCGCCGGTTGACGTTATGCTGACCATCCTTGCGGTGATTGGCTGTGCGGCTACGCTGCAGACTGCGGGCGGCCTCAACGTCATGATGCAGTTTGCCGAACGTCTGCTGCGCAAACACCCGCAGCACATCACCCTGCTCGCCCCTTTCACCACCTGGATGCTGACCTTTCTGTGCGGCACCGGCCATGTGGTCTACACCATGTTCCCCATCATTGCGGATATCGCCCTGAAAAAAGGGATCCGCCCCGAGCGCCCCATGGCCGTGGCATCGGTCGCGTCACAGATGGCGATCACGGCTTCCCCCGTTTCCGTTGCCGTTGTGTCGCTGGTGTCTATCCTGGCGGCCCAGCATGGGATCGGCCACGCGTGGGGGATCCTGGAAATTCTCGCCGTGTCGGTTCCCGCTTCGCTCTTCGGCGTAGCCATTGCTGCCCTGTGGAGTTTACGCCGTGGGAAAGATTTGGCTGACGACATAGAGTTTCAGGAAAAGCTGAAAGATCCTAAGCAGCGCGAGTTTATCTACGGCGGGACCGAGACGTTAATGAATCAGCGTTTCCCTAAACAGGCCTACTGGTCCACGTGGATTTTCTTTGCCGGTATTGCCGTGGTCGTTTTGCTGGGGGCATTCCCGGAACTGCGCCCCGCTTTTGAAGTGAAAGGCAAAATGACGGCGCTGTCGATGAACCTTGTCATTCAGATGATGATGTTAATTGCGGGCGCCGTGATGCTGATGGCCTGTAAGGTCAATGCGTCGGCCATTTCCAACGGCGCGGTGTTTAAGGCCGGTATGGTCGCGATCTTCTCGGTGTTCGGCGTGGCGTGGATGAGCGATACCTTTTTCCAGGCGCATCTCGACGAGTTAAAGCTGGCGCTGGAAGGCGTGGTGAAGAGCCACCCGTGGACGTATGCCATTGTGCTGTTTCTGGTATCAAAACTGGTGAACAGCCAGGCGGCTGCGCTGACGGCCGTTGCGCCTATGGGCCTCATGCTCGGCATCGACCCGAAAATGCTGATCGGCTTTTTCCCGGCGTCCTACGGCTATTTTGTCCTGCCGACCTATCCCAGTGATTTGGCCTGCATCGGCTTTGACCGTTCAGGCACCACCCGCATCGGCAAATTTATCATCAACCACAGCTTTATTCTGCCAGGGCTGATTGGGGTAAGCTGCGCGTGCGCGGCGAGCTACCTGCTGGTCCAGACGTTCTTTTAACCGCTTCAAAGGGCGACACGTGCCGTCGCCCCTACCCCTGCTTTAGTGGGACTCACCCTGCGGCGTGAATCGCAGCTCAATCAGCGCGATGGCTTTCTGGATCGCACGAAGCGTAACCGGGTCAGCGGCAGCAGGATGGCTGGCGAAATCGATGTTTTTCAGCTGCGTAGACATCTTCTCGCGCACTTCAACCGGCGCAATCACGTCCAGAACATCAAGGATTTGTTTGATAACCAGCTGACAGGCGACAACGTCAGAGACCAGTTCCTGATCGGCGCTCAGGTTTTGTGACATGGGTTTTCTCCTTATTTAAAGGCCGCCATAGTAGCAAAACACACCCCCTGACATCTTCCCTTCGTCGCCTGCAGGTACAAAAAAACCCGCCGAAGCAGGTTTTTTTAATCAGAACATGGCGCCTGGCGGCACGTCTTTGAACGTGCGGCAGTAATTGGCCCACATGCTTTTCAGGATTTTGCGCAGTTTCACGATGATGCTCCATTAACTTGTTATACAACTTTATTGTCAACGTGCTTATAATATGACCATTATCACAAAAATCAATCATTTTGTGATACTCATCACATTTTTATGAGGAATTAGCCTGATAGCACTCCCCTCTGACCCGTTGCGAAGAGTGAGGGCAGATTGTCCGGCTATTCCAGGCATTGCAGCGGGCATCTGCGGGTACGATAAGATATTTCCATCCACTCAGAGCGAACCATGAAAAGAGTCATTGTAGCCGGCACAATCCTGCTGCTCGCGGGGTGTAGTATCAACCGCCAGGCTGAAGTCAGCAGCCTCGACGCGCCGAACGGCATCGTCCGCCTCGATTACGGCCAGGCAGCGCTGCAAAATGCGTATTCCGATGAGTATGTGAATAACGGCACGGCGGCAAAAGCGTGTCAGAGCATGGGGTATGCCACCGCCTCAGCCTATGGTCAGCCCATCAAAACCTGCACCCTGACGAGCGGCTCTTTGTGCCTGAACGAGAGCGTGACTATCCAGTATAAATGTATGGGTTACGCCGTTAACCCTAAGTCAAATAACCCCTGGTATTAATCAACCCTGCCAGCGTTTGCTGGCAGTATATTTCATTACGAACAAAAACAATTCTCATTAATAAATTATAAAAATCGCCAATGCGTTTTATTCCCATTCGTATTTTAAATAAATAAAATAAAAATTTTACGTTTTGCAAATAATTAAATAACAAATTATAGTGTCGCTCATTGTGAACCAGAAATAATAATCCGGAGCGTCACCATGCTGAAAACTGAAATGATCGACAAGCTCAACGCACAAATGAACCTTGAGCTTTTTTCATCCCTGCTCTACCAGCAGATGAGCGCCTGGTGCAGCTACCACAGCTTCGAAGGTGCGGCCGCGTTTCTGCGTCGTCACGCTCAGGAAGAGATGACCCACATGCAGCGTCTGTTTGATTATCTTACGGATACGGGCAGCCTGCCGCGCATTGAAACCGTGACATCACCTTTCGCTGAGTATAATTCTCTCGATGAACTGTTCCGCGCCACCTACGAGCACGAGCAGCTGATCACGCAGAAAATTAACGAACTGGTTCATGCGGCGATGACCAGCCAGGATTACCCAACCTTTAATTTCCTGCAGTGGTACGTCGCTGAGCAACACGAAGAAGAGAAGCTGTTTAAATCCGTTCTGGACAAATTATCTCTGGTGGGGAAATCCGGCGAAGGTCTTTACTTTATTGATAAAGAACTTTCCACTCTTGATACGCAGAATTAATTTCAGCGCGGTGCCGGTTTCCGGCACCGCGTTAATTTACATACAGCCCGCACAGCTGGTGCAGCGCCAGTCATGGGGATTCACGGCCTGGTAAAAATAGCGGTAGCTGGAGGTCTCCAGCGGAATCCCCACCTCGAAGAACATATCCGTTAACCAGTCGACATTCTCAACAATCCACTCATCTTCCTGTAAGCCTTGCGCAAAGGTTTCATCTTCAGGATCGATAATCGAATAGATTGCCCAGGTGCCCATATCCTTTTCGCGGCGGGACTCGGGAAGTATCAGGGGCTGGTTCTGCCAGCTAATTATCCAGTGGCCATGGCACAACAGGTTGCCTCCCCGGCTCCATGCCGCGGTAAAGGGATTCTCCCCTGCCATAAAACCCTCACTTAATTTGATAATTTATATTTATTGTTTACGTTACGCCGGAATGTCGCCTGGCAACATTGCCCTTATGAAGTAGGCCTGCGCCTAAAAAGGGTCAGAGCGCCAGCAGTTCGTAAATAATTCATTACACTACTTGTAACGGTGATTTGACGAGTTACGGCTTTTCCCTTACTCTGCGCCGCAGATTTTGTCGCGGTTAAGCATCGTTGTAGAGGAAAGCGTGAAAAACAGAACCCTGGGAAGTATTTTTATCGTCGCCGGAACGACGATTGGCGCAGGAATGCTGGCAATGCCCCTGGCAGCCGCGGGCGTGGGATTTGGCATGACCCTGCTGCTGCTGGGTACGCTCTGGGCGCTGATGTGCTACACCGCCCTGCTTCTGCTTGAAGTTTACCAGCACGTGCCCGCCGACACCGGTCTGGGTTCGCTTGCGGCGCGCTATCTGGGACGCTACGGCCAGTGGATAACCGGCTTTAGCATGATGTTCCTGATGTACGCTCTGACCGCCGCCTATATCAGCGGCGCCGGGGAACTCATCGCCTCAAGCGTCAACGACTGGTTTGGCTCTGACATCACCCCGGCGACGGGGGCTATCTTCTTTGCGCTCATCGGCGGCGGCGTGGTCTGCGTGGGGACATCGCTGGTCGATCTTTTTAACCGCTTTCTGTTCAGCGCCAAAATTCTCTTCCTGATCGTCATGCTGGTGCTGCTGGTGCCGCACGTGCACAAGGTCAACCTGCTGACGCTGCCGCTGGAAAAAGGGCTGGCGCTCTCCGCGATCCCGGTCATTTTCACCTCGTTTGGCTTCCACGGCAGCGTGCCGAGCATCGTCAGCTATATGAACGGCGATATCCGCAAGCTGCGTCGCGTCTTTGTAATCGGCAGCGCGATCCCGCTGATCGCCTATATTTTCTGGCAGCTGGTGACGCTGGGCAGCATTGACTCTTCGACCTTTATTGGGCTGATGGCGCAACACGCTGGCCTGAACGGTTTTCTGCTGGCACTGCGCGAGGTTGTTACCTCCCCGCACGTGGAGCTGGCGGTACACCTGTTTGCCGACCTGGCGCTGGCAACCTCGTTCCTGGGCGTGGCGCTCGGCCTGTTTGATTATCTGGCCGACCTGTTCCAGCGTCGCAATACCGCGGCTGGACGGTTGCAGACGGGGGCCATCACCTTCCTGCCGCCGCTCGCTTTTGCGCTGTTTTACCCACGCGGGTTTGTGATGGCGCTGGGCTACGCAGGGGTGGCGCTCTCTATCCTGGCCCTGCTGCTCCCTTCCCTGCTGGCGTGGAAGAGCCGCCAGCAGCATCCTCAGCAGGGATATCGCGTGGCGGGAGGAAAACCGCTGCTGTGCGTTGTGTTTGGCTGTGGGGTGGTGATTATTCTGGTGCAGGTATTGATTGCAGCCGGGATGCTGCCGGAAGTGGGTTAAATAAAAAAGGGGCAATCATCAGCCCCTTTTTTATTAGTGCAAACAGCAGCTCTTAAACTTCTTCCCGCTGCCGCAAGGACACGGATCGTTACGCCCGACCTTCGTGCCGTTCACCGTCGGCTTCTTCACTTCCGGCTGCTGCGGGTTGTTTACCCAGTATTGATATAGACGCAGTGCCGCAGGCTGGATGCTTTCGATGCTGGCGATATACTCCTCTTCGGACAGTTCATCCAGCTTTTCGCTGTTCTCTTCCGTCCCGTGCAGGGCAATCACGTCAAGATCGGCCTTCAGGGCTTCCGGCAGGGCTGACCAGTCCGTCAGCGCCACGCCGCGCATATAGCCATAGCACCACTCTTCCACCACGGTATAGCTCTCACCATCCACGTCGTTATAACCAAACATCGGTTCAAACTGATCCGGGTACTCGCTCAGGCGCTCGGCAATATCGTTCATATGCTTAAAGCAGAGATCGATAAAACGATTCATCTCACGATCGTTTTTCCAGCGCGGAATGTACTTCTCGCCACCCCACACCGCCACCAGCCAGGCATCTGGCTCAACGACAACAGGACCGGAAAGCACTGCGGTAAGCATGCCGTCCAGTTCGGACACGTCAATCACGGACGCGTCATCATGACCGTAAGACATTAACGTCTCTTCAAGCCACGCCATTTCGCTTTCATTCAATGGGCCTTCAGTCATCGCTGATACTCCTGCAAAAGGAAACGATCCTAACACATATCTCACGCCTCTCCGGGCTGAAGTTTAGGTCTTTATTGCTGCAAAAACGTGCAAATCGTGACCTTTGCACAACTTATGGGCTTTATTGTTAACGATATGTGATCTCCGCTGTAATTTCTTCTCCTCCCGCAAGGCGGCATAACGCGGCGCTCTATACTCAAACATGTCGCATGCCCGTCAATGGGTTAACCATTCTGGCAACGTTTTTGCTTAACGTTCTTCGCGCGCCTCTGCGCAGGGAAATCTCGCCGTAATATGCAGGATGCCGTCTGTATCTTGTTCGTTTAGTGCATTTTGTTCTTGCTCGTGTTTCGGATTGGCTGCGCCGTCGGGCGTTCGGGTTTACGCCGTGGTGCAAAAACCTCTTTGCTAAGGAACATAATAATGTCGCTGAAATTAATCAGAACTCCTCTTTCTCTTGTGTTGGCCGGTTGCCTGGTGACGGCGTTTTCCGCCCGGGCAGATATTGTGATTGGCGTGGCCGGGCCGTTCACGGGTCCGAATGCCACCTATGGCGATCAGTACTGGCACGGCGCAACGCAGGCCGCTGAAGACATTAATGCCGCAGGCGGCATTAACGGCGAGAAGATCAAACTGGTTCAGGGGGATGATGCCTGCGAGCCTAAGCAGGCCGTGGCCGTCGCCAACCGTTTAGTTGACCAGGATAAAGTCAACGCCGTGGTCGGCCATTTCTGCTCCTCTTCCACAATGCCCGCCTCCGAGGTGTATAGCGACGCGGGCATTATTGCGATTACCCCCGGCTCAACTAACCCGCTGATCACCGAACGCGGCATGAGCGATATGTTCCGCATGTGCGGACGCGATGACCAGCAGGGTCAGGTTGCCAGCGACTTCATCATCGACAAGCTGAAAGCCAAACGCGTGGTGATTATTCACGATAAAGACACCTATGGTCAGGGTCTGGCTGACGCCACCAAAGCGGCGCTGGCGAAACGCGGGGTTCAGGATGTGATGTATGAGGGGTTATCTCGCGGTGAGAAAGACTTTAACGCGCTGGTGACCAAGATCGGCGCGCAAAAACCGGACGTCGTGTTCTTCGGTGGCTGTCACCCGGAAGCCGGTCCGCTGGTTCGCCAGATGCGTGAACAGGGCGTGCAGGCGAAATTCTTCTCCGGCGACTGCATTGTCAACGAAGAGATGGTGACCGCCGCGGGTGGCCCGCAATACACCAACGGCATTTACATGACCTTCGGTAAAGATCCGCGCCTTATCCCGGACGGTAAAGCGGTTATCGAGAAATTCCGCGCCGGTAAATTCGAGCCGGAAGGTTACACCCTTTACTCCTATGCCTCCGTACAGGCCATTGCCGCAGCCTTCAAGGCCACCGGCGGCAAGGACTCCGCCAAAGCCAGCGAGTGGCTTAAAGCCAATTCCGTCGACACGGTGATGGGCAAAAAAGCCTGGGACAGCAAGGGCGATCTGAAAGTGTCTGACTACGTGGTTTATCAGTGGGACGACAAAGGCAAATATAAGGAAGTGCAGTAACGGGACGGAGTCACGCTCAACGTCGGCGGGCCTGCCCGTCGGCGCGTAATAAACATCAGGCTGCGCGCATCGCGCAGCCTATAAAACGAGCGCGCTAAGATGAGTACATTCTTCCTGCAACAGTTAATCAATGGCTTAACGCTGGGCTCCGTCTACGGTTTAATCGCCATCGGCTACACCATGGTGTACGGCATTATCGGGATGATCAATTTCGCCCACGGCGAAGTGTATATGATTTCCGCCTATCTCTGCGCCATCGGCCTGGCGCTGCTCTCGTTCTTCGGTCTGCAGTCGTTCCCGCTGCTGATCCTCGGGACGCTGGTGTTCACCATCGTGGTAACCGGGGTGTACGGCTGGACCATCGAGCGTATCGCCTACAAGCCGCTGCGCAACTCGACGCGCCTGGCGCCGCTGATCTCCGCCATTGGGATGTCTCTTATTCTGCAAAACTACGCGCAGCTGAGCCAGGGTCCGCGCCAGCAAGGGGTGCCGACCATGCTGGACGGCGTGATTCGCCTGCATCTGGGCGACGGGTTCGTACAGATAACCTACACCAAAGTGTTTATTCTGGTTGCCTCGTTTGCCGGCATGCTGGTGCTCACCTGGATTATCAACCATACCCGGCTGGGCCGGATGTGCCGCGCGGTACAACAGGATCGTAAGATGGCCTCCATTCTGGGCATTAACACCGACCGGATTATTTCACTGGTCTTCGTCATCGGCGCGGCGATGGCCGGTCTGGCGGGCGTGCTGATCACCATGAATTACGGCACCTTTGATTTCTACGTCGGGTTCGTGATCGGCATTAAAGCCTTTACTGCGGCGGTACTCGGCGGCATCGGCTCCCTCCCCGGCGCCATGCTCGGTGGCCTTATCCTGGGCGTGGCGGAAGCCCAGTTCTCGGGCATGGTGAACTCAGACTATAAAGATGTCTTTTCGTTCGGCCTGCTGGTCATGATCCTTATTTTCCGTCCCCAGGGGCTGCTTGGGCGCCCGATTGTGGCCAAAGTGTGAGGGAGAGAATGATGACGTCACACGGTTTTTCACTTAAACGCTGCATGCTGGACGCGATTTTTTCCGGGCTGATTGCGCTGATTATTTTCGGCCCCATTGCGGGCGTGGTGCTGGACGGTTACAGCTTTAACTTCGCCGGGCAGCGGCTGGCCTGGATGGTCGGCATCGTCATGCTCGGGCGTTTTCTGTTGAGCGCCTTTTTAGGTACCGCCGCGGGCGCCCGTTTCCAGTCACGCTTCGAAGCCGATAGCGCGGGCGTATATGTCCGGCCACCGGAATACAAAAGCCGCATGCGCTGGATTATTCCTCTGGTGATTACCCTTGCGATTTGCTTTCCGTTTGTCGCCACGAAATATGTGCTGACCGTCGCCATTCTCGGGCTGATCTACGTGCTTCTCGGTCTGGGGCTGAATATCGTCGTGGGTCTGGCCGGTCTGCTGGATCTGGGATATGTCGCGTTCTACGCAATTGGTGCGTACGGTCTGGCGCTGGGATACCAGTATCTCGGCTTAGGCTTCTGGAGCATGCTGCCGCTGGCGGCAATTATGGCCGCCGCCGCAGGCGCCCTGCTCGGTTTCCCGGTACTGCGCATGCACGGTGACTATCTGGCCATCGTCACACTCGGGTTCGGGGAGATCATTCGCCTGATACTGAACAACTGGCTGACCTTCACCGGCGGACCAAACGGCGTCTCGGCCCCTCCCCCCACCTTTTTCGGTCTGGAATTTGGACGACGCGCGAAAGAAGGCGGCGTGCCCTTCCACGAGTTTTTCCACCTGACCTACAACCCGAACATGAAGTTTATTTTTATCTACGCGGTGCTGTTCCTGGTGGTGATGCTGGTGCTCTATATCAAGCACCGCCTGACGCGGATGCCGATTGGTCGGGCGTGGGAAGCCCTGCGTGAAGACGAAATAGCGTGCCGCTCAATGGGGTTAAATCATGTTCTGGTTAAGCTGTCGGCCTTTACGCTGGGCGCATCGACCGCGGGCATTGCCGGGGTGTTCTTCGCCACCTATCAGGGGTTCGTGAACCCGACCTCCTTTACCTTCTTTGAATCGGCGCTGATCCTCGCCATCGTGGTGCTGGGCGGGATGGGCTCGACGCTTGGCGTAGTGCTGGCCGCTTTTGTGCTCACCGTAACGCCGGAACTGCTGCGCAGTTTTGCCGAGTACCGCGTCCTGCTGTTTGGCATGCTCATGGTGGTGATGATGATCTGGCGTCCGCGCGGTTTGATCCGCATTAACCGCAGCGGGTTCGCCGTGCGTAAGGGTGTCGCACCATGAACGGAACGATATTACGCGTTGAACATCTTATGATGCACTTCGGCGGGATTAAGGCGCTAAACGACGTCAACCTGGACGTACAGCGTGGCTCAATTACCGCCCTGATTGGGCCAAACGGGGCGGGAAAAACAACCGTGTTTAACTGCCTGACGGGCTTCTACAGGGCCTCCGGAGGCAACATTTTATTTAATACCCGCCATAAAACGACCAACGTTATTCAGGTGCTCGGACAAAAATTCCAGCCGGGAGACTGGATTAACCCCGCGCAGTTCGGGCAGCGTCTTTTCTACAAAATGTTCGGCGGAACGCATCTGGTCAACCGCGCAGGGCTGGCGCGCACGTTTCAAAATATCCGTCTTTTTCGCGAGATGTCGGTCGTGGAAAACCTGCTGGTTGCGCAGCATATGCGCGTTAACCGCAATCTGCTCGCCGGGATCTTAAATACGCCGGCATACCGGCGCGCGGAAAGCGACGCCCTGGACAGGGCCTTCTACTGGCTGGAAGTGGTGGATCTGGTGGAGTGCGCCAATCGTCTGGCGGGAGAGATGTCGTACGGCCAGCAGCGGCGTCTGGAAATTGCGCGAGCAATGTGCACCGGCCCGGAAATGATCTGTCTGGATGAACCCGCCGCCGGGCTTAACCCGGTTGAAACGCATAAGCTCAGCAGCATTATTCGTTTTCTGCGGGATCATCATGACATCACGGTATTACTGATTGAGCATGATATGGGGATGGTGATGGAGATTTCGGACGACATCATCGTGCTCGACCACGGGGATGTTATTGCCAGGGGAAAACCCGAGCAGATCCAGCATGATGAAAAGGTCATTGCCGCCTACCTGGGTACGGATGAAAGCGAGGTCAACCTATGAGCGAACCGCTGCTGGCATTTCGCGAGGTGGATGTGTTTTATGGCGCCATTCAGGCGCTTAAACAGGTTTCCCTCGAAGTCAATAAAGGTGAAACCGTGGCGCTGATTGGCGCAAACGGCGCGGGTAAATCGACATTGCTGATGTCCATCTTTGGCCAGCCCCGCATTCGCAGCGGACAGATCCTTTTCGGCGGTGAAGATATCAGCCATAAATCCACCCACTACGTCGCGTCCGGCGGCATTGCGCAGGCGCCGGAAGGCAGACGAATTTTCCCGGATATGACCGTTGAAGAGAACCTGCTGATGGGGACCATCCCCATCGGCAGCCAGTTTGCCGCTGAGGATATGCAAACCATGTTCGACCTCTTCCCTCGCCTCAAGGAGCGACGCAAGCAGCGCGCGATGACCATGTCCGGCGGAGAGCAGCAGATGCTGGCGATCGCCCGGGCGCTGATGAGCCGTCCGAAGCTGCTGCTGCTGGATGAACCGAGCCTCGGTCTGGCGCCGATTGTGGTGAAACAGATCTTCCAGACGCTGCGCGAGCTGGCCCGCAACGGCATGACCATCTTTCTGGTGGAGCAGAATGCGCATCACGCGCTGAAGCTTTCCGACCGCGGGTATGTGATGGTTAACGGGCAGATCCGGCTGAGCGGCAGCGGCGAGGAGCTGCTGGGAAATCAGGAGGTGAGGAAGGCGTATTTGGGTGGGGTGTGACTGGCGGATTTCAGGCACAAAAAAACCACCTTTCGGTGGTTTCACGACACTGCTTATTGTTTTGATTATTCTTTGTTTATCATGGAACCCGGATGGGACTTGCACCCATATAGCGCGAACGATGAGGATTGTGAATAACGCGTTTTATCACAAAGTTAAGCTATAAGGACTCATTATTGCTGCGTACAGGTAAAACCGCCGTTTATAGTCGGATTACAATTAGTTTCCAGGGTAGGTTTAGGTTGAATACTTTGATTATATGCAGCGCTAGCTGCATTCAGGTTAGCCGCCTTTTGTTGCCATCCTGCTGCCGTACTTTGTGCAATAGCCGCACAATCTGCCGCACTGACCGTAGAAGTGCCCGCCTGTATTCTGGCTTGCATCATTTGAGCCGCTTCCGACCCGCTGGTGAACGTGTCACCGCTCATAGCCTGACATAATTCATAGTCAGAGGCGTTAGGATTATTAGCACATCCCGTCATCACTACTGATAAAAAAGCAGCTATCATTATTTTTTTCATTTTTAATTATCCAATTCTTTTAAAATCTAGAGTCTTTCCCGATAGGGATACGGCTTCTTGTTATTGTAAAATATACATTTTGTTAACTGAGATAGGTGTGTTTCTGGTAAAGACATTCCTTGCCAGGACTTAACCCCGTGAACATAAGACTGACGGTTTGATCCGACAATATAGCGAATCGCCACCAGCAATTATCAAATTAAACGTCTTCTCGCTACGGCTAAGATACATCACTATTATTTTTTTGCGCGAATTAATTAATATTAGAAATGCATTAACTTAAATCAGTTTGATTTGCATCAATTTATGCGAACCGTGTTTCATTCGAAACTTGAAGATACTCGACTAAAACACAACCGTCTTTAAACATGACTATCTATTTAATAAAAAAGGAAAAATGGTTGATGTAGAGTGTACGGGACAGGATTGTCCTTTTCCTGTGGCGAGTCAAGCTGACGAAAAAAGTGAACAGAAATTACAGGCACAAAAAAACCACCTTTCGGTGGTTTCACGACACTGCTTATTGCTTTGATTATTCTTTGTTTCCCATGGTACCCGGAGTGGGACTTGAACCCACACAGCGCGAACGCCGAGGGATTTTAAATCCCTTGTGTCTACCGATTCCACCATCCGGGCTCGGGAAGAAAGTGGAGGCGCGTTCCGGAGTCGAACCGGACTAGACGGATTTGCAATCCGCTACATAACCGCTTTGCTAACGCGCCGTAAAACTTTTCAAACTGACACCCGCTACTGCGCATGTCTTTAATCTGGAGCGGGAAACGAGACTCGAACTCGCGACCCCGACCTTGGCAAGGTCGTGCTCTACCAACTGAGCTATTCCCGCATGTCATCAAGTAAACATCTAACCACTTGATTTCATTATCGTCCGGCTTACTGTGCCGCCGTTCGATGCGTTGCATTCTACTGATATGACGTTATGAGTCAACGTTATTTTTTGCATCCCTGGATCGTTTGCTGAAAATTACGGCGAAACGATCACTGATCAAGCAAATCCCCGCGCGCAGCGTTCAAATATTGCAGCATGGACCACAGCGTCAGCACTGCCGCTACCCACAGCAGACCAATTCCCGCCCACTCAACCCAGGCGTTCGGACGCCAGAGCATCCAGACCAGCGCCGCCATCTGCGCCGTCGTTTTGACTTTACCAATCCACGAGACCGCCACGCTGCTGCGTTTCCCCAGTTCCGCCATCCATTCGCGCAGTGCAGAGATAATGATCTCGCGGCCGATCATGGTTGCCGCGGGCAGGGTTACCCACCAGGTATGATAGTGCTCGGCTACCAGCACCATGGCGATAGCGACCATCACTTTGTCTGCCACCGGATCGAGGAAGGCACCGAAACGGGTGCTTTGATTCCAGCGACGGGCCAGATAGCCATCAAACCAGTCGGTGACCGCTGCGATCAGGAAGATCAATGCGCAGGCGAAAGGTGCCCAGACGACCGGCAGGTAAAACGCCAGTACAAAGAACGGGATGAGTACGACACGGAAGAGAGTGAGCAACGTAGGGATATTAAATTGCATAATGACGGTAACTGTTTGTTGTCAGTAAAATTTAGCTCTATGTTGCTACAGAGCCCTCAATGTTTCAACGAGTAGTAGATCTTTTCTGCCAGCCCTTGCGAAATACCCGGCACTTTTGCAATTTCCTCCATGCTGGCGTTGAGTAATCCTTGCAATCCGCCCATATATTTCAGCAGCATCTGGCGACGTTTTGGCCCCACGCCTTCGATCGTTTCCAGGCTACTGGTATTTTTCACCTTCGCCCGTTTTTTGCGGTGACCGCTGATGGCATGATCGTGTGATTCATCGCGAATATGCTGGATGACGTGCAGCGCCGGGGAGTCCGGCGGCAGGCTGAAGCCCTCGCCTTCCGGCTCGAAGAACAATGTCTCCAGACCGGCCTTACGATCGGCCCCTTTTGCAACACCCAGCAGCAGCGGATGGTTTTTATCCCAGCTGACATCAAGCGATTCAAATACCGCTTTCGCCTGGCCGAGCTGCCCTTTCCCGCCGTCAATCAGGATCACATCCGGAATTTTGCTCTCTTCTATGGCTTTACCATAGCGACGACGCAGCACCTGATTCATGGCCGCATAGTCATCGCCCGGCGTGATCCCGGTGATGTTGTAGCGGCGATACTCGGCGCGCAGTGGGCCATTCGCATCAAACACCACGCACGACGCCACCGTCTGTTCCCCCATCGTGTGACTGATGTCGAAACACTCCATCCGTTTCACTTCCGGAAGCTTCAGCAGCGTCGCCAGGGCCGTTAAGCGCTGGTTCACCGTCGACTGCTGCGAAAGCTTCGTGGTGAGTGCCGTCGCCGCGTTGGTTCGCGCCAGCTTCAGATAACGCGCACGATCGCCGCGCGGTTTGGTTTGTACATTGACCCGGCGACCCGCCAGTTCAGAGAGCGAATCGGCCAGCAGGGTTTTATCGTCAAGATTAAAATCGAGCAGGATCTCAGAAGGCAGCGTGCGCATCTGGCTTCCCTGCAGATAGAACTGGCCGACAAAGGTTTCTACCACTTCACCCAGTTCGGTACCGCCGGGCACTTTCGGGAAATAGCTGCGGCTGCCGAGCACTTTGCCCTGGCGAATAAACAGCACGTGCACGCAGGCCATCCCGGCGTCAAAGGCTACGCCGATGACGTCGAGATCGTCACCGGTATTCGAGACAAACTGTTTCTCAGTGACTCTGCGCACCGCCTGGATTTGGTCGCGGATACGCGCGGCCTCTTCGAACTCGAGTGCGGCGCTGGCTTTTTCCATCCGCGCGATCAGCTGCGTTAAGACCTGATCGTCTTTTCCGGCTAAGAACAGGCGCACATAATCCACCTGCTGGGCATACTCTTCTTCACTTACCAGCCCTTCCACGCAAGGCCCCAGGCAGCGTCCAATCTGGTACTGCAGGCACGGGCGCGAGCGGTTACGGTAAACGCTGTTTTCACACTGGCGGATAGGGAAGATTTTTTGCAGCAGCGCCAGCGTTTCACGCACGGCATAGCCGTTAGGGAACGGCCCGAAGTATTCGCCCTTGGCGTGTTTTGCACCGCGGTGCATCGCGAGGCGCGGATGGGTATCGCCGCTCAGAAAAATAAACGGGTAGGACTTATCATCACGCAACAGAACGTTATAGCGCGGCTGGTAGAGCTTTATATAGTTGTGCTCAAGCAGCAGCGCTTCTGTCTCGGTGTGCGTGACGGTGACATCAATATTCTGAATGAGTGAGACCAGCGCTTCGGTCTTACGGGAGGCCAGGTTGCTGCGAAAATAGCTGGAGAGGCGTTTTTTAAGATCTTTTGCCTTCCCCACGTAGATAACCGTACCGCCAGCGTCATACATGCGATAGACGCCAGGCTGGCTGGTTACGGTTTTCAGAAATGCTTTTGAATCGAACACATCACTCACTGACTTAACAACGTCTCCGCATTACACAAACCGTGCCGGATGGCCAGGTGCGTCAGTTCGACGTCGCCATGAATGTTCAGTTTACTGAACATCCGGTAACGATAGCTGTTCACCGTTTTCGGGCTGAGATTCAGCTGTTCCGAGATCTCATTCACCTTCTGACCTTTGGTGATCATCAGCATAATCTGCAATTCACGCTCGGACAAACTGGCAAACGGTGATTCGGTTTTCTCGGGCTCGATCTGACTCAGCGCCATCTGCTGAGCAATGTCGGAAGCAATGTAGCGCTGTCCGGCAAACACGGAACGGATTGCATTGACGACTTCCTGCGGCGCAGCACCTTTACTCAGGTAGCCCGCTGCGCCCGCCTGCATCACTTTCGCGGGCAGTGGGTTTTCGGTATGCACGGTCAGCATGATGACTTTGGTATCAACAAAGGTACGCGCGATTTTGCGTGTTGCTTCAAGGCCACCGATACCGGGCATGTTCATATCCATCAGTACCACATCGGCCGAGTTTGTGCGGCACCATTTTACCGCATCTTCGCCGCAGCACGCCTCACCGGCAACTTTAATACCTTTAATATCTTCAAGAATGCGTCGTATCCCTGCGCGCACCAGTTCGTGGTCATCAACAAGAAGGACGTTGATCAAAGGAAATGTCTCCAGAATAGGGATAACGCTACTGAGTGATAATTTGGTTTATATTAACGGTTTTCCTCGCAAGATTAAAACGTTAAAAAACCGGCTATTCGATTTTGCTCTCGTTTTTGGAAATTAGGCTGTACAGTCCGTGGAATGAGAGACCATGCATTCAGGGCTTTTGCAGCTTTTTTTAAGCATCTGTATTCAAAAAGTTACAAAAAACTTGCAGGCTTTTCCTGCAAAAAAACAGATCTCAAATTTTTGTAACAATAATTAACGGCAAGCGAACCGGGCATAAACAATTAATAGACTTTCACGGCGGTTTAGTTTACCGGTACGTTCTGTTTACGCAATTAAACATCAACGTAAAAGTACGAAAAACAACCGCTGCATTTTTTGCTGCAGCTTGTGGTATACTCCGCCGCCTTGACTTTCGTCGTCGCGCTTTAGCGCCGTTAAATAATGAGGAAAATAAATGAGCACACCTGAATTTGCCACTGCGGAGAATAACCAGGAACTGGCACAGGAAGTAAACTGCCTGAAAGCACTGCTGACGCTGATGCTGCAGGCGATGGGCCAGGCGGATGCCGGTCGTGTGATCATTAAAATGGAAAAACAAATCGCGGAGATGGAAGACCAGGCTGAATCTGCGGTATTTGCTAACACCGTTAAGCAAATCAAACAAGCCTACCGCCAGTAACAAAAAACGGCTGGATGCAGTGCATTCAGCCGTTTGCTCGTCTGTCACGCAGAACGTATTATCCCTTCAGATCAGTCCCGTTGCCGCCGCGTAGCACGCAATCTGGGTTTTGTTAGGCGCGTTGAATTTCTTCTGCATATTTTTCTGATGGAAGTTAACGGTATTCTCTGAGATAGAGAGAATGATCGCTATTTCCGCTGACGTCTTCCCTTCCGCAGTCCATTTCAGAATTTCGCGCTCGCGTTTGCTGAATTTCATTTCGGGTGGCATGACCATCTCATCTTCAAAACGCACCAGAGAAGTTAAGGCCATTTGCACCAGCATTTGCAGCCGCAGTTCTATTTCCTCACGGGCAAACGGCCCTTCCAGTACACTAGTACGGGAAACAGACAGGAAGCCGAGCGCATGATTAGGCAACATCAGACACTGCGTTATTCCCTCGCGTAAACCGTGGTCCTGCGCGCTGTGCCATAATTCCTGCGCGTCAGCGAATAATGCGTCTGTCCAGGGTAAATGACCCTGAATGAAATTCTCCGGTTTTAAGACGGGATCAATAGCGAAATAGTTCGCGGATTGATATTGCGCCATCCACTGCTTTGGGTAAGTGGTATGCACAGAGATCTTAGGCCGGGTAAACGGTACGGGATGACGCACGCAGAGCGAGTAACAATCGAATTCAAGCGTCTGAGTTTGTCGCTGTAATTCCTGATATACCTCGTCGACACAGGTCAATTCCTGAAACCGGAGGGAGCAATCCCGTCGCCAGGTGAAAAAGTCTGAATCCTTCATACTTACTAAATGAAGCCTCTGAAAAGATAATCATTATTATGGTGAATATAACCTAACACATAAAACTTTTTTCTAACTACAAAATATCGGCATTAGCACAATTAACTTTACTATTGATAAGGTTTATCCGGGCCGGATGGAATAAAAAAACAAACGACTGCCCCCGAAGGGAGAATAATTTGCTCCAGCCTAAATTTCTGGAGCAAATTAGTGCAAAAATGCTACTGCATCAGGAATTTTTCAAGGAACTGACGGGTTCGCGGCTGCTGAGGATTAGCGAACAGGCTTTTCGCCGGCCCCTGCTCCACAATCCGCCCCTGATCCATGAAGATGGCTCTGTCAGCCACATCGCGTGCAAAGCTCATTTCATGCGTCACGATCACCATCGTCCGTTTTTCCTGCGCCAGCTGGCGAATGGTGTTCAGCACCTCACCCACCAGTTCCGGATCGAGCGCAGAGGTCGGTTCATCAAAAAGGATCACGTCAGGGCGCATAGCCAGCGCGCGCGCTATCGCCACGCGCTGCTGTTGCCCGCCCGACAGACGGCGCGGATAGCTGGTCTCTTTCCCCGCCAGCCCGACTTTAGCGAGCAGTTCGCGCGCGCGCGCCGTCGCGTCCTCTTTCGATTCACCTTTTACAATGACCGGTCCTTCAATAATGTTCTCCAGCACCGTACGGTGCGGGAAGAGATTAAAGCTCTGGAAAACGAAGCCGACATGCTGGCGCAGGCGGCGAATTAACCCTTTCTGTTGGCTAATGGATTTCCCGGTATCAATCGTTATCTCCCCTACCCGAATAGTGCCGCCTTCCGGCTGTTCAAGCAGGTTAATACTGCGCAGCAGCGTCGTTTTTCCCGAACCGCTTGGTCCGATAATCGCCACCACTTCACCCTGCTCGACTTCAAGATCGATCCCGTGGAGCACCGTTTGACCGTGGAATTTTTTCACCAGGTTTTTGACGTCGATAGCACTCATTTTGGATCACGCTCCTGGCGGTTAAGCTGGTTTTCGAAGTAGTTTTGCAGAGCAGACAGCACCGTCGCCATCACCCAGTAAATCAGCGAGGCGGCCAGATACATGGTAAAGACTTCAAGCGTGCGCGAAGTAATGAGCTGCGCCTGACGGAACAGCTCCGGTACCTGAATCGTTGCCGCCAGGGACGTATCTTTCACCAGGCTAATGAAGCTGTTGCTGAGCGGTGGAAGCGCCACGCGCGCAGCCTGCGGCAGAATGGCCCGACGCAGCGTCTGCCATGGCGTCATCCCGATACTGGCCGCCGCCTCCCACTGCCCTTTGTCAATGGAGGAGATCGCCGCTCGCAGGGTTTCTGACGTATACGCCGCGGTATTGAGCGACAGACCAATCATCGCTGCGGGGATCGGATCCAGCTCGATACCAAACTGCGGCAAGCCGTAGTAGATCATAAAGAGCTGGGCGATAAGCGGCGTGCCGCGAAATACGGAAATATAAAAGCGCGCCAGCCAGCGTACCGGCAGGATGGGTGACATGCGCATTAATGCCAGCACAAATCCCAGCACCAGCCCGAAGAACATCCCGCCGATACTGAGCTGTAACGTAAATACCGCACCTTTCAGCAGATACGGCAGAGAATCAATAACCAGCTGAATACTTTCTTGCATTATTATTTTTCGACCTGATTTTTAGACATGAGGATGGTAGGCAAACAGCGCAGGCGCCCCGCCGGTATGGACAAATAAAATCGGCCCTTCATCCTTAAAGCGTTTCTGCGCAATGCCGTCAATCAGTCCGGCCATCGCTTTGCCGGTATAGACCGGATCGAGCAGTATCCCCTCGAGGCGCGCCAGCAGCTTCACCGCCTCCATGCCCTCTTCGTTAGGCGTGCCGTAACCCGGCGCAAAATAGTCGTCCCAGAGCAGAATATCGGCCTTTGCCTTCAGCTCCAGCTGCGCGGCTACCGCCTGTTGTAAAGTAACCACTTTCGGCTTCTGATCCGCGACGCTGCGGGACACCGTCACACCAATCAGCTCGACGTCCGGCAGCAATTGTTCCAGCCCCACCGCCAGCCCGGCATGCGTGCCCGCACTGCCGGACGCAACAACCACGGAGGAGAGGCTTACCGCGCCTTCGCACTGCTGCGCGATTTCCAGCGCACTCTCCACATACCCCAGCGCGCCCAGCGCGTTCGAACCGCCGACGGGGACAACGTAGGGGCGGAACCCCTGCGCTTCCAGACGCGTCGCCAGCTCGTCGAGCTGGGCGGTCGGGTCGGTCAACGCCTCCACCATTTCGACCTGCACGTTAAACAGATCCAGCAGCAGGCGGTTACCGTTGGTAAGATAGTTTTCTGCCCGCGTGCCAATCGGGTTTTCCAGCAATGCCACGCAGTGGAGCCCGAGCTTTGCCGCCACTGCCGCCGTCTGACGAACGTGGTTGGACTGGATAGCTCCGGCGGTAATGAGCGTATCCGCGCCTTCGCGCAGTGCATCAGCCGCCAGAAACTCCAGCTTGCGCAGCTTATTGCCCCCCATCGCCATCGGCGTCACGTCGTCACGCTTGATAAAAATATCGCGCCCTAAATAATCAGAAAATCGCGGCAGGTACTCCAGCGGCGTCGGCGCGCCGATGAACCCCAGGCGGGGAAAGCGCGTTAAATTCTGTAGTGACATGGGTTCTCCGGTAACTCTGACAAAATGTGATATTTTTCATTATGCACGCAGACGCGAAAGAAATAAAAAAGGCGCTTTTAAAAGCGCCTTTTTTTACGGCAGAAGCTTATTTCGTGACGTCTGCACCGAACCACTTCTCGGAGAGCGCCTTCAGGCTTCCGTCTTTTTGCATGTCAGCAATCGCGGAATCAATCGCTTTGACCAGGTCTTCGTTACCTTTACGAACGGCAACGCCTGATTCCTGACGAGAGAACGCATCACCCGCTACCGCCAGGGTATTGTTGGTTTTCTTCACCAGATCCAGCGCTGCCAGGCGGTCAACCAGAATGGCGTCGATACGGCCCACGCGCAAATCCTGGTATTTCGTCGGGTCATCATCATAGGTGCGGATATCCACGCCCTGCACGTTCTGGCGCAGCCACTCTTCGTAGTTGGTACCCAGACCGACACCGACTTTCTTCCCTTTCAGGTCCGCGGCAGTTTTAATTCCGCCTTCGTTGCCTTTCTTCACCAGCGCCTGAATACCGGACACGGTGTACGGCGTAGAGAAGTCATATTTCTTCTTACGCTCGTCAGAAATGGTCACCTGATTAATCACCACATCAATACGTTTGGAATCCAGCGACGCCAGCATACCGTCCCATTTGGTCGGTTTCAGTGACGCTTTAACGCCGAGGTGCTTCGCCAGCTCTTCAGCAAACTCCACTTCAAAACCGGTCAGCTTACCGTCTTCGCCCTGGAAGCTGAACGGAGGATAGGTTCCTTCCAGCCCGACCAGCAGCGTACCGCGCTCTTTTACTTTATTCAGCAGGTTTTCTGCGGCGAACGTTTTCACGCTCATGCCCGCAACCAGCGCAACGGCCATAACACCCATCAGCGCCTGACGACCCAGAAGTGCAAATTTCATAAATACCCCGATATAGTGGAATTTTTACGTAGTGTAGAGAAATCGCCTGCAACGTCAAAGGCGACTGCGCTACATCTTATTCTTTTTTAATATATATCAGAAGTTGTTCCGGCGTGGGCTTTCTGCTTTATGGCACCCGGCATTTGTACCTTGTATTGAGCATACTTGCGCAGCGCAATTCGGTAGTTGTTGGTGCTGGTCGCAGGCAGCCACGGCTCCAGATTCTCATCCAGATAACCGGTTTTCAGCAGATCGCGAGAAATGTTGTTTACGGTCAGATGTTGCCCAAGGCGGCGCAGGCGAACGACATATTCGCGAACGGTGCCGTGGCTCATCTCCGTTTGTTCAAACAGGAACTGCTTGAAGCCGATAATATCGAAGAAGTCGCTTTGCTCTTTGCAGTGGAGATCCCCACAGAAACGGCAAAGCGCCACCCACTCTTTTTGCTCTTCGAGCCATGCTGCTTCGTCCATCAACGTGTCGAGACGCGAAATCGCAATCTTATTGACGATTTCGCCCCGGCGAACCAGCGTGATACGATCGAGTAACTTGTTACAGTGGGCGCAATGCGTCTGGCTGTGTTTAAAGTCTTTCAGGTAGCGGCTTAAAGGCCGTCTTTTAGATTGCTGCACCGTCATGATAACTCCTGGTTGTCAATACGTTGTGCGGCATTTTTAAGGTGAATCAATCACCTATAACTTACCCAGCTTGGTTCGTAAGCGTTTAATGGCCTGGCTGTGCAGCTGGCTCACCCGCGACTCTCCCACCTCCAGAACAGCGCCAATCTCTTTGAGGTTAAGCTCTTCCTGGTAATAAAGGGTCAATACCAGCTGTTCGCGTTCAGGCAGAGCTTCAATAGCCTCCATGACGCGCTGGCGTAAATTCCCTTCCATTAAATGGTGTAACGGGTTTTCATGCTGGTGCTCGTCCGTCACCAGCTCGATGCTATCGCCATGCTCTTCGCGCCACTCGTCATAAGAGAAGAGTTGGCTATTATTGGTATCGAGCAACATCTGACGATACTCTTCAACAGCAATGCCAAGACGCTCCGCCACTTCGGTTTCCGTTGCGTTACGTCCCAGTTCCTGTTCCAGCTGCCCCATCGCATGCGCCACTTCGCGCGCGTTGCGGCGAACACTGCGCGGCACCCAGTCGCGGCTGCGCAGCTCGTCCAGCATCGCACCACGAATACGCTGAACTGCGTAAGTCGTAAATGCCGTTCCTTGCAGAGCGTCGTATCGGTCAACTGCATTCAATAACCCGATACCGCCCGCCTGTAGCAGATCGTCGAGTTCCACGCTCGCCGGCAAGCGCACCTGGAGGCGCAATGCTTCGTGACGCACCAGCGGGACATAACGCTGCCACAGCGAGTGTTTATCCATTACACCTTCAGCGGTATAGAGTGAATTCACGATAAACAGCCCTGCGTTAGTTGAGTTATCGGCATGATTATCCGATTCTGCAGGGCGTTCAATTGGATGAAAAAGGGGGATAAAGTGAGGTTATTCTGAGGTTGCCCACAACAGGGGCAACTTTTCTGCCTAAATTAACAGTTGTAACAATGAAAGATCGTCGCCCAGTTTGACGCTATCTATATGTTGATGAAAGAGCTTTCCCGCTTCCTGATTATGCTGGCTAAGGGAGTGGAAGCTGTAAATAACATCAATAATATTATCTTGTTCAATTTTCCCCGCCACGATCGCCTGACCGGCAAGTAACGTTTTAAGGAAATAGAACTCCGCAACGATTAAATAAAGGTTATTCAACATGCTGCGGCCATTGTTCTGCGGGAAGCCCTGCTCCCAGAGTTTGTATTTAAAAAAGTTCTTGAATAAATGGTCATGTGTCGCCAGGTAACTGCCCGCCACATCGCGCCAGACGGACTCGATATTCTCCATGACCTTGTCTGCCGGCACGGTGTCACCCGCAGTCTCAAATTGTTGATAAAGCTGAGTAAAATAACGGTTTAATACCGCACCACCGCGGGCTGTCACTTTCTTCGTGAAGTAGCTCTGGATGAGCGAAATTAACGCGAATTTCAGGCTGTAGTTCTGATTAAATCCGCCTAATTCCGTTTTGATTTTACCGCTCACCAGTTCGTTAACCAGCGAGAAATAGACCGTTTCGAGCGTGCTAATATTCTCTTCGAGATTATCGAGCTTTTCCGCCACCATGAGGAATTTCACCACGGCGTAAACCTGTTCTTCAACGCTGACGCCCTCAACGCTGAAAATATTCTGGCAGAAGAGATTGATGACCTTTGCCTTCAAATCAATCATCGGCGCATTATTGACGTCCTGCTGAACAATGACAGATTCCATCAACGACATAGACTCCCGATCGTTCAACAGAAGTCGGGTCACTTCCGGACACGAGAGGTTCAGCGATTTTTCGATTTCATTTTTATAGACCCGGTTTGTCCGCGGAAACGACGTACAGGTTGGGCTTAAGGCCTGGATGCCCATGGCGCTATGAACAGAACAGAGTTTTTCCGTATCCATAAACGGGCAGTTTTTACTTTCCGTATGGAAAATCACTTCACCCCAGTGGTCATAGTTTTTTTTGGTGACTTTTATCGCCGTTTTCGCCGTCTGACGAATAGCGGCATTTTTACTGTTCAGATAGCGATTAACGGAGGATTTATCAAACGCGATGGTCCAGCCCTGACAACAATGTTCACGGCATTCCCCACCGACACATGAAAAATCTGCGACCAGCTTTGGTTGAGTGACACTGATTTGTTTCACAGGCGGATTCTCAAATAGCAGAGATAAAAAAACCCCGCCGAAGCGGGGTTTCACGCGTAAAATTAACGCAGCAGAGACAGAACGGTCTGTGGAACCTGGTTTGCCTGAGACAGAACAGAAGTACCAGCCTGCTGCAGGATCTGCGCGCGGGACATGTTGGAAACTTCAGTTGCGTAGTCAGCGTCCTGGATACGGGACTGAGCAGCAGACAGGTTAGTTGAGGTGTTGTTCAGGTTGTTGATTGCAGAAGTGAAACGGTTCTGCACAGCACCCAGACCAGAACGTGCTTTATCAACTTTAGCGATAGCTGCGTCGATGGTGCCCAGGTCGGTAGCGGTCATAGTTTTCAGGTCGATAGCAGCAACACCCAGAGTCGTGGTGTCAGCTTTTGCACCGCTCAGGTCCAGATCGATGGTGTCGCCGTCGTTCACGCCAACCTGAATTTTAACCACACCAGCAGTACCTGCAGTGCCGTCCAGCAGTTTGATGCCGTTGAAGTCAGTTTTGCCTGCAACACGGTTGATTTCATTCAGACGAGCGGTAACTTCATCCTGCAGAGAGGCCAGGTCAGAGGTGCTGTTGGTGCCGTTGCTTGCCTGAACAGCCAGTTCACGAACGCGCTGCAAGTTGTTGTTGATTTCGTTCAGAGAACCTTCAGCAGTCTGCGCCATGGAGATACCGTCGTTGGCGTTACGCGCAGCCTGGTTCATGCCTTTAATCTGAGCGGTCATGCGGTTTGCAATCGCCTGGCCAGCAGCATCGTCTTTCGCGCTGTTAATACGCAGACCGGAGGACAGACGCTCGATAGCAGTGCCCAGAGAAGACTGAGATTTGTTCAGGTTGTTCTGAGTGGTCAGGGACAACAGGTTAGTATTGATAACTGCCATAATTTTGTTTCCTTCAAAAATTGGGTTTTAGGTCCGGTGCCTAACACTCACAGCGTCTCTCACCGTCAACAAGGTTATCGACGGGTCCCCAAAAGACTTTAGAATCAATTTCGAAAAAATTGCAAAACATTGATTTTTAATCATTTTATTTTTAAAAAATCAATTAAGGTCCATCAGAGCGTTATTATTTATGCTTTTTTAACGCGCAAAGAGATGACAAAAAAGGCACACACTTATTCGTGTTTTCAATGCACGGATTATGACCCTAAAGTGCAATCCTTTCATTTACCCCGCCAGGACGTGCCTATTCTTTGGATTATTTTTTTCTCACCATCGTAAACTTTTACGTTGAGAGGCCGATAAGAGTCCTGAACTACTTTCGTATTTTAAGGAAAATATGCATGGCTACTATCAGTAACCTCGGGATAGGTTCTGCAGGACTCGGGGATTTATATAATCAGTTGGATGCAGCAGAAAGAACCAAGCTGACGACGATTACTTCCCAGCAATCAACGTATAACGCACAGTTAAGCGCTTACGGCAAACTGCAGAGCGCCATGACATCGCTGCAGACTGCGACCGCTGCGCTGGGTAAAGCAACCACCTGGAACTCAACGTCCGTTAGCAGCACCAACACGGCCTTTACCGCCACGACAACGGCTGACGCGTCCGTGGGTTCCTTTGTTGTCAACGTCAACCAGGTTGCAAAGGCGCAGGCACTGACTACCGGCTCCTATGCAAACAACACGGATCTGCTGGGCGATACGACAGGTACGACGCGTAAAATCACCATCACCCAGCCGGGCACGAAAACGCCTTTAGAGGTCACCCTGGCGGATGGCGATACGTCTCTGGCCGGGATCGCGAGCGCCATTAATAAAGCGAACGGCAACGTCACCGCCAGCGTCATTAAAGCGAAAGACGGTGATTACCGCCTGATGCTGTCATCTAAAACCACCGGTACGGATGGTGAAATGACGATCAGCGTCACTGGCGACGATAAGCTGCAAAACGCAATTGGTTACAACTCCACCACAAAAACGGGCGCACTGACGGTTAACACCGGAGCTCAAAACGCAATTGTGGTAGTGAACAGCATTTCGATTGAGCGCCAGACGAATACCATTACCGATGCCCTGCCTGGCGTGACTTTCTCGCTGAAAGCAGAAAGCAAGGCAGATGAAACATTAGAGGTGACTCGCGCAACGGATGCTAACCAGAAGGCGATCACCGACTGGGTCACGGCGTATAACTCGCTGCAGTCCACCATTAACAGCCTGACGAAGTATGTTCCGGTTGATGCAGGCGCCGGCAGCCAGTCAGCCAGCAACGGGGCACTTGTTGGTGATGCAAACGTGCGCGGGATCCAGTCTCAGCTGCGCGGCCTGCTGACCGAAGTGCAGAGCGGCTCGGTACAGATCATGGCCCAGCTTGGAATTACCCAGGACCCGGTAAAAGGTTCTGACGGTACCGTCGGTAACCTGAAAGTCGATACCGATAAGCTGAAAAAAGCGCTGACCGAGAACCCGAACGCCGTACAGCAGTATTTTGTCGGTGACGGCAAGAAAACCGGTATGGCCACTCAGATGAACAACACGCTGACCACCATGCTCAGCACCAGTACCGGCAGCGCCGGGGTGATCCAGAACGCGAAAGACGGGATCAACAAAACGCTAAAAACTCTGGGTGAGCGTTACGATGCTATGGAAGCCACTATTGATGCCACCATGGCGCGTTACAAAACCCAGTTCACCAGTCTGGACGTATTAGTCACCAAAATGACCAATACAGCCAACTACCTGACCCAACAGTTCTCACAAAAATAGTCGTAGCCTTCAGGAGTGGATATGTATAAGACCTCTGGTGTTCAATCCTATCAGCAGATAGGAGTCGAAAGCGCAGTCATGAATGCCAGTCCACACCAGCTGATTGTCATGTTGTTCGACGGGGCGCATAGCGCCCTTGTTCGCGCGCGTTTGTTCATGGAAGCCGGACAAATTCGTGAGAAAGGCGAAGCGTTAACGAAAGCCATCAATATCATCGACAACGGTTTAAAAGCAGGACTGAACATGGAGGTTGAGAGCGAGTTGTCCGGTAATCTTGCCTCCTTGTACGAATATATGGTTCGACGTTTGTTGCTGGCGAATGTCAGTAACGACGTAGACGCAATTGTTGAAGTCGAGGGTTTATTAAACAACATTGCGGATGCGTGGAAGCAAATCGGCCCCAATGCGTCCTCTATTTCAGGATAATTTTGATGAATAATCCCAGCGCAGCGCTTAGCCATTGGCAGGCGTTACATGCTCAGAGCATTGCTATGCTAAATCTCGCACATTCTGGTCAATGGGATGCGCTTATCGAGCAGGAAATGCATTATGTTCAACTGGTGGAAAAGATATCTCAAACGCCCATCATGTCATGCCCTCCGGCTCAGGTTGAGCAAGCGCGTGCGCTGCTGGAAATGATCCTTGAAAACGAGAATGCGCTAAAGGCACTGCTGAAGGTCCGCATGGACGAACTGCGTAATCTGATTGATCAAACCGGCAAACAGCAATCCATCACGTCTACCTATGGAAAGCTGTCAGGGAATATTCTTTATCCAGAAAGTTTGACCCGCGACACACAACTATGATTTCTTCATCCATACTCCAGAAGTCTGCCAATGGCTTCTGGAGCAAGGATGATGAAAAACCCCACCCTGTTACAATGTTTTCACTGGTACTACCCTGCTGGCGGTGAATTGTGGCGAGAGGTCACGGCGTTAGCTCCCAATCTTAACGAAATCGGCATCAACATGATCTGGCTGCCGCCCGCCTGTAAAGGGGCATCCGGCGGGTATTCTGTCGGCTATGACACCTATGACCTGTTCGATCTTGGCGAGTTTGACCAGAAAGGCAGTATCGCCACGAAATACGGCGACAAGGCGCAGCTGCTGGAGGCTATTGATGCCCTTAAAAGCAACGACATTGCCGTGCTGCTGGACGTGGTGGTCAACCACAAAATGGGCGCCGATGAAAAAGAGCCCGTGCGCGTTCAGCGCGTGAACGAACAGGACCGCACGCAAATCGATGACGAGGTAATTGAATGCGAAGCCTGGACTCGCTACACCTTCCCAGCCCGGGCCGGGCAGTACTCACAGTTTATCTGGGACTACAAATGCTTCAGCGGCGTCGACCATATTGAAAACCCCGATGAAGATGGCATCTTTAAAATCGTCAACGACTACACCGGCGAAGGCTGGAACGATCAGGTTGATGATGAGATGGGCAACTTCGATTACCTGATGGGCGAAAATATCGACTTTCGCAATCACGCCGTGACCGAGGAGATCAAATACTGGGCCCGCTGGGTCATGGAACAGACGCGCTGCGACGGTTTTCGTCTGGACGCCGTCAAGCATATTCCCGCCTGGTTTTACAAAGAGTGGATTGAGCACGTCCAGGAAGTCGCCGACCAGCCGCTGTTTATCGTGGCGGAATACTGGTCCCATGAGGTGGATAAACTTCAGGCCTATATCGACCAGGTCGAAGGCAAAACCATGCTGTTTGATGCCCCTCTGCAGATGAAATTCCACGAGGCGTCACGTCAGGGCCGGGATTACGACATGAGCCAAATCTTCACCGGTACCCTGGTGGAAGCCGATCCGTTTCATGCGGTCACCCTCGTCGCGAACCACGACACCCAGCCTTTGCAGGCGCTGGAAGCACCGGTCGAAGCCTGGTTTAAACCGCTGGCGTACGCGCTGATCCTGCTGCGGGAAAATGGCGTGCCGAGCGTCTTTTATCCGGATCTCTTCGGCGCCAGCTATGACGACGCGGGAGGCGACGGTGAAACGTACCATATTGATATGCCGGTCATTGAGCAGCTTCACGAGCTGATCCTCGCGCGCCAGCGTTTTGCCCACGGCGTGCAAACGCTGTTTTTCGACCATCCTAACTGCATCGCTTTCAGCCGCAGCGGCACCGATGACGATCCCGGCTGCGTGGTGGTGATGTCGAACGGGGACGACGGCGATAAGGTGATTTGTCTTGGGGAAAACTACGGCAACAAAACGTGGAGGGATTTTCTCGGCAATCGCGAAGAAACCATCACCACGGCGGCGGATGGCGAAGGGACGTTTACCTGTAATGGGGGAAGCGTCAGCGTTTGGGTGATAGAGGATGCGCTGTAGAACGGGAAACGTGCGGCCTGATGCCCTCACCCCGTCCCTCTCCCACAGGGAGAGGGCGCTAACACCAAAAACGGCAACGAGGTTGCCGTTTTGCGTTTACCCTTAGGGTAGTTTACTCTCTAGCGGATTTTTACTCAGGTAATCGGCACACTCAACCGTTGGACGGTCGACCTTCTGCAGCTCCAGCCCGTCATACTCCAGCGTCGAGCCATCGCGCTCCAGCGGATAGATATCCAGCTTACGCGTCACGTTGTAATAACTGTCTGAACGCAGCATGATTTTACCCGGCACGGCAATCACGCGCTGCCACTGACGGCAGTCCAGCGTATCGCCCTCTTCCGTCACCACCAGCGTGGCAATCGCCTTCGGGCTGACCATGTTGCTCTGCGGCCCTTTCGACTGCCAGTATCCCGCCAGATGCGCCGGGACAGGATGCTTGATCACGTCGTTATAGTTATCGACCTGAACGCACCCGGTCAGTGCCAGCAGCGCGCCAGCAATTGCTATTTTTTTCATCATCTTTCCTGCATTCGAAGAAAAAAATATTGTGGCATTAAAGCGCTGCGGCTGCCAGCGAAGATCGACAGGTCTGAAACCTACTATCCAATATGAGCATATAATTTTTCTAATCGACGAAGATCGTCAAAGAGCGCACTAAATAATAGATGGTTAGAGTCGTCGAAAACATCAGTCGTCTATGTTCACCTTAGAGCTTGTGCTGTTTTGTGCCCCATCCCTGCCCCATCACATCACCGGGCAGTCGTCGAATTCGCCACAGCGCGCATCGTTGATGCTGTAGGTGAGCACACCAAATATCGCATCCGGGCTCGTTCCATCATCGTGAACCGGTATCACTTCCCACCTGCGGTCTGCAAATTCTCAAGGTGTGGCTTTGGAGACTTGCGATACCGCTTTATCCTCACCTCTCCATCCCCTTCTGCAAACCAGCAAAGAACCGTCACACGGGCTGAGTGATTCATCGACGACGAGTAGCGCACCGTTGATGATGCCTTAGTGATAGTGTGTTGAACCGGCTCACATGAAATACGTAGCCGCTGGTCTTGTGATGATACGCTTGTCTAGTGATATACGTTGCTCAACTTAATCGCTGCTGCCGATGGAAATCCCATGATGCAACTATGACAGTAACTGTATATGAATACAGTGTTGTTGTTCGATGACGTCGATCAAGGCACTTACAGCAAAAAAGCCCACCGAGGTGGGCTATATCCTTAATTTCTTTAAATTTTATTTAATATGGAAACTTTCTCTGAGCTCGTTTCCTTTTCAGATGCGTATCTGACCAGTATTCTTTTGCCATAGTTTATGCATGGTAATTCTATATATATATGCATTAAGAACGCAGTTACCAATGAAACACTACACAGCATGACCACAAGAGAAAATCCATTTATATATTGTAAAAAACCCATGCGAGTATATAGATACAGATATGCTGCCAGTATAATCGCATGGCACATGTACAATGAATATGAAATATCTCCCAAAAATGATAGCACTTTGTTTCTAGATATATCATTTGTTCTTTCATAAAAAAGAAATGACGTTATTATGACAAAAGAGAAGACGCCAAAACCAAACAACCCATGTCCATATGGAACCTTAGAGAAAAACATAATGAAGCACATAGACAAAGCAAGCAAAAGGCATATGGTTGAGATATTCTTAATATGTTGTGATATTGCTTCAATCCGTATTGCTTTAATATATAATTCACCAATCATCATACCAACGACGAATTCAAACATCATTGGAGAGGTGAAGACATTAATATATCCCAAAAGCGTATTATGCTCGAGCAAACCAGCAGAAACAGAACCACTCATGCTTAATTCACCGCGCGAATAATACTGTGACAAACATACAAGAGCGATTAAGAATGTCGAAGAGACAATCGTCCTATATCTATGACTAATACTTATCGACAGTCCAAATACAATATAGAACGCTATTTCATAAGTAATCGTCCAAGCAGGGTATAATAAGTTATATCCAAAATAAGGAGCCTCTCCAGACCAATTTAAATTGAAGGGAATCATTGAAACAAACAATTTAGCCAACCCTTCACCCGTTGAATATTTCATCATTTCCGTGATCACCAGATAATAAAACACGCATGAAACAATGAGCAATGGATATATCCTAAAGACTCTTCTTACAAAAAAGAACAAAACATTATTAATCTCTTTCTTTTTTGTTGAATATACTATTATGAAGCCGCTTATAAGAAAAAACAAATCCACGCCAGCAAGTCCACCACCAAATAATAAATCACCCAAATCTTTTTGGGCGTATACATTATTTAATCTATCCCTATAATGAAAGAGAACAACCAGTAACGCGGCTATCCCTCTCAAATAATGAATTGATAATATCATATTTACTATACCATGATTAATATTGACGTTCATGATACAGGAAAGTAGATGTAACGCAATATTCTATGACCTCAGGTTGTTTTCACAGTGCAAGAATTATGAATGCGATCAATTCATCGTATCTGATCCCATATCGATTGCCTGTTTTCCAGGTAGGGTTAAGGACAACCTCAAGTTCATCAACCACTTCCACTTCTTCATCCCATTTGTCATAGCAAACCGTACCGTAGTCGAACGCATCAAAACCATTAACTGTAAACGCTTCAATAACTTATTGTGCAATAACGCCAAAATGAATCCTTGCACCATCGCTTTTAGTATCAACCGAATCAGTAAATCTAAAGGCCTTGATCATGTTTGTTAACGACCTTGCAGTGGAAAGTTCCGCATCACTAATGCTTCTCTCATCACTCTTAAGCCTACCGTCTGAATTGTTCCATTAGCGGCATACACTGCAGTTCATCTGTTTGAGGGTAGTCCTATGCCTATTGAATTGTCAGTTGTTGGGTAGAGCCCTGAGGTATTTCCCGACTCCATCTTCACATTGCGTTCGGTGGCGAAAAGCATTTTTTGAAACGAAATCATAGTGCACACTGCTGACCGGTCCCCACTATTAGATACAACCTTCGGTTAGTAATATCGTAAGAAAGCGAGTAACAATCAGGTTTGGTATTTGAGCGGTTAAATATCGTGGCCGCAGACGTCTTTTTGCCGTCCAAGGTGAAAGACAGCACGCCGTTATTGTCATAAACCGAGACGCTGTCGGCGTCACAGATGGTCTCCATACGCGATCCTAGCGGCACATCCTCATCGTCAAAGGTATAATCAAAATACCCGAGGCGCGGATCGATAGCGTCAATTTCAGCCTGGATCTGGCACAGGCCGTAAATATCAATGCTCGACTCCGACTGCTGCCTGACGACCAACCAGTTAAATAACACGATATCAGCGAATTTACGCGATGGCCTCAGCGTGTAGTCGACCTGTTACATCGTCATGTTGTAGCTGATGACGTGGCGGGTGATCAGAGCGTTGCACTTCCTGTCACGCCAGCTTGTGGCCTTCTCGGTTGCCCGGACCTTCACCATCACCAGCAAATATTCAGCGTGAACAATGTTCGTCCTGACGTTTATCGTATGAGTCTCCTCAACCTGCAGCTTGCTCGCGTCGCTGCTATTATCTGTTCTCTGGAAGGTAATCGAGTATCGCCCAAACCCGCCCACCGCGGTGAGTTTGTCAGTCCGGTTAAACGTCTCCGACATTCGGATAAGTCACGTTGATAGTGAACGTGACCGGGTGCGGGAAAGTCAGCTCAGTGAAGAAGTCGGAACCAGCCTGTTTGAAGATTTTTATCCCAATCTGCCCGCCAGTATAAGCGCCACTGATGACAGTGGATGCCGTCGCCATTTCAATCGGGAAATCGCTGCTCTCGTTCAGCCCAGGTACTTCCTGTCCGTCGACATCGTCGAACTGATAGCCATCTTTCACTACCGGGATTACTTCTCCGGGCTGGAAATGGTGTCGCTGGCACCGGCCATAGAACCAAGATTAGACTCAGAGAAGCGCAATGACGTTACGTCGTATTTACCAATACCGAATACCATCAGCTCAATGATGTATTTCAGATTGTTGATATATTCGAATAGCGATTTCTGAGCCAGATCCAGGAAGAAACGGACCTGGCCGAAGTTGTCCGATTTCGCCTCGCCATTGCGCGCGATGTTAGTCTGTCCCTTCAGATTGTTATTCGGTGATGTCTTGCTGTTCCCGCCGCCTGCGATCGTGTTTGGCTTCGGCATCAGCGAAGACAACACTTTTTGGGTAAACTTGATCGGGTTAAGGTGCTCGAGCGGTTTAGCAGCGTTCCGACAAGACCGTCACCTTTTGGCTGGTCGAAAATAATTACCGGTCGTTTTCCAGAAGTGCAAATTGCAGCTCATCATCAGACAGCAGCTCTTTGCCGTTAACGTTGATGCGGATATCGCGGTGAAAACTTTCATGCTCAAGCCACTCCGAAAATACCGTGCCGGCTTTAACTACCGCCAGGTCCTTTGGTATCCCCGGAACGCGCTAAATTTCGATTACCAGCATACTGGTAAAACTCCACTCTGGTGAATAGCTTCTGAATTGTCCGGATTGCGTCGAACCGTATGTGTCCATTTTCCCTTCGGCTGTTCAGCGCGCGACCGTCGGCAATCAGGCAGACATGCACAGGCTGGCTGCCAACCCAGGCGACGAAGCCCCGTCTTTGGTGAACGTGGCGCCGGGCTGCCAGAAAAAGACATCAGCGTCATAGCACGTATGAAGTCGCGCCCGCATTCGTAATCTGCTGACTGATAAATCTCAGTACCCATAACATGGCGGTAATTCAGCCCCTGCGGCTCGTATACAAGAATCAGCGCGAGCTCAAGGAAGTTCTCGTTAGCCAGCTGCTGAATAGGGTCAATTCCGCCGACTGTTTCCTACTGTGGAGTCACTACCTGTTGAGACTGATTTTTGCGAGGTTAGCATGATGCGTTGTCGCCAGCCTTTCTGAGGTCTGGTTGTACTGCTCTTGGCTGATTTCCTTCGCAGTCAGGGTAGTATTCAGATCCTCAATATCCTGTTTGTAATTGGCGTTCTCTGCAGCTTCCGATAGAAGATTTTGGGCTGCAGCTTCATCGACCTGAAAGCCGGTACGATAATGATCCGTCGAAACCACAAGTTAACGAAGCAGTTCACCCTTCCGAAAACTGAGGCCGGAACGGACCGCATCATTAACCTTATTCAGCCGGCGAACGATGTGCTTAAGAGCCAGGATTAACACGTCTGGGCAAGCAGTATCAGGTTGAGGCGAAACTGCGTGAGTATGGTCGTACCGATGTGCATCCGTGCACGTTCGTGTTCAACCCGCAAATCGGATTGCGTAAAGGCCGTGCAGGGCATCATTACGCTGTGGGGTCGATCAACCAGTCCAGGGAGACAGCAATGCGGCGCGCCGGGATTCGCTATCGCAGAGCATACCAGTCCCGACACACGTATGCATGCTGGTCGTTAGCTGCCGGTGCTAACCCTAACTTCATCGCGAAGCAAATGGGCCACACCGACGCGCAAATGGTTTACCGGGTGTACGGATCCTGGATGGCTGAAAATAACCAGGACCAGGTACTCATCCTCAACCAGAAATTGAGTGAGTTTGCCCCATCCATGCCCCAGACTGTGGGATCGGATGGTTATTAATTATAAATAGCATCAGGTTATAAAACCTAAACTTGCATCCCCATCACTTCCTGATACGCAGACACCAGCTTGTTACGCACCTGGATCCCCATCTGCAGGGAAACCGAGGCTTTTTGCAAATCGGTCATCACATCATTCAGTGCCACGCCCGGCTCACCGAGGGTGAACTTTTCTGCCTGAGTGCGTGCTGCGGTCTGGGTATCACTGATACGGTCAAGAGCGGCATGCAGTTGCCCCGCGAAGCTGATGCTCGGCTGCTGATCTGCCACATTCTGATTACGGGCCGTCATCGCCGTTGCCTGCAACTGACTGATTACCCCTTCAATGCCCTGTATAGCCATGACTCTCCCCTGGATGGTTTTTTACGCGGTCAAGACTAACAGCTTGTCAATAAGATAATGGCGGTAAATAGCATGAAAAAACCAGGTTATTTGACGCATAGAAAATCACGAATCATCAAATAATGGCAGGGCCATCAATATGGAACTTTTGTCGTGTTTGCCGACCCGGGAGTCAGTTTTGTTTCTCTACACGAATAACGTAAACCACCAGGATTTAAGAGGTGCGCAATGAGTGCAACAGCATCGACAGCGCCGCAGAATAAATCACTCGAGTGGATGAACCGCCTTCGCGCGAATCCTAAAATCCCGTTGATCGTGGCAGGCGCTGCCGCAATTGCGATCCTTGTAGCGATGGTCCTGTGGGCGAAAAGCCCTGATTACCGGACGCTCTACAGCAACCTTTCCGATCAGGATGGCGGTGCCATCGTCACCCAGCTTACCCAGATGAACATCCCTTATCGCTTTGCCGATAATGGCGGTGCGCTGGAGGTCCCGGCTGATAAGGTGCACGAGCTGCGTCTGCGTCTGGCTCAGCAGGGGCTGCCGAAGGGCGGTGCGGTTGGCTTTGAGCTGCTGGATCAGGAAAAATTCGGTATCAGCCAGTTCAGCGAGCAGGTGAACTACCAGCGTGCGCTGGAAGGTGAACTGGCCCGCACCATTGAAACATTAGGCCCGGTGAAGAGTGCCCGCGTGCACCTGGCGATGCCTAAACCTTCTTTATTTGTCCGCGAACAGAAATCACCTTCAGCTTCCGTTACCGTGAACCTTGAACCCGGCCGCGCGCTGGACGAAGGGCAAATCAGCGCGGTGACGCACCTCGTTTCCAGCGCCGTTGCCGGTCTGCCGCCGGGTAACGTGACGCTGGTTGACCAAAGCGGTCACCTGCTGACGCAGTCCAATACCGCCGGTCGCGATCTGAATGATGCGCAGCTGAAGTATGCCGCCGATGTCGAAAGCCGACTCCAGCGCCGTATTGAAGCCATCCTCGGCCCGGTGGTGGGTAACAGCAACGTGCACGCGCAGGTAACTGCACAGATCGACTTCGCGAACAAAGAACAAACTGAAGAGCAGTACAGCCCGAACGGCGATGCGGCTCAGGCGGTGATGCGTTCACGCCAGATCAATTCGAACGAGCAGGTCGGCGGTGCCTACCCGGGCGGCGTGCCGGGCGCGCTGTCTAACCAGCCTGCCCCGGCTAACGCGGCACCGATTTCTACGCCGCCGGCCAATCAGCAGAACGGTCAGCAAAATAATCAGCAGACCACCTCAACGACCAATAACGCCGGTCCGCGCACCAGCAGCCGTAACGAAACCACGAACTACGAAGTGGATCGGACGATTCGCCACACTAAACTGAACGTGGGCGATATTCAGCGTCTTTCCGTTGCGGTAGTGGTGAACTACAAAACGCTGGCGGACGGCAAACCGCTGCCGTTGACTGCCGAGCAGATGAAGCAGATTGAAAACCTGACCCGTGAAGCGATGGGTTACTCCGAGAAGCGCGGCGATACCCTCAACGTGGTGAACTCACCGTTCAACTCGGTTGATGAGACCGGCGGTGAACTGCCGTTCTGGCAACAGCAGGCGTTTATCGACCAGCTGATGTCCGCAGGACGCTGGCTGCTGGTGCTGATTGTTGCGTGGCTGCTGTGGCGTAAGGGCGTTCGTCCGCAGCTCCAGCGCCGTGCTGAAGCCGAGAAAGCGGCTCGCGAACAGATGAACACGCGTCAGGAAACGGAAGAAGCGGTTGAAGTGCGCCTCAGCAAAGATGAACAGATACAGCAGCGTCGTGCTAACCAGCGCATGGGCGCTGAGGTCATGAGCCAGCGCATTCGCGAAATGTCAGATAACGATCCGCGCGTCGTGGCGCTGGTCATCCGCCAGTGGATGGGTAACGAACATGAGTAATACGCTTACGGGCACCGATAAAAGCGTCATCCTGCTGATGACCATTGGCGAAGATCGTGCGGCAGAGGTGTTTAAACACCTCTCCCAGCGAGAAGTGCAAATTCTCAGTGCGGCCATGGCCAACGTGCGTCAGATCTCCAACAAGCAGCTGACCGAAGTGCTGGCAGAGTTTGAACAGGAAGCGGAACAGTTTGCCGCGCTCAACATCAACGCCAACGACTACCTCCGCTCCGTGCTGGTCAAGGCGCTGGGCGAAGAGCGTGCCTCCAGCCTGCTGGAAGACATTCTGGAAACGCGCGATACCGCCAGCGGTATCGAAACGCTCAACTTTATGGAGCCGCAGAGCGCCGCCGACCTTATCCGCGACGAGCACCCGCAGATTATCGCCACCATCCTTGTCCACCTCAAACGTGGTCAGGCGGCCGATATTCTGGCGCTGTTCGAAGAGCGCCTGCGTCACGATGTGATGCTGCGTATCGCGACCTTCGGCGGCGTCCAGCCGGCCGCGCTGGCGGAGCTGACCGAAGTGCTGAACAATCTGCTCGACGGTCAGAACCTCAAGCGCAGCAAAATGGGCGGCGTGAGAACGGCGGCGGAAATCATCAACCTGATGAAAACGCAGCAGGAAGAGGCCGTCATTACGGCGGTTCGCGAATTCGACGGCGAGCTGGCACAGAAAATCATCGACGAGATGTTCCTGTTCGAAAACCTCGTGGAAGTGGACGACCGCAGCATCCAGCGCCTGCTCCAGGAAGTGGATTCCGAGTCGCTGCTTATCGCCCTCAAAGGCGCCGAGCAGCCGCTGCGCGAGAAGTTCCTGCGCAACATGTCTCAGCGTGCGGCCGATATCCTGCGCGACGACCTTGCCAACCGCGGCCCGGTTCGTCTGTCTCAGGTGGAAAACGAACAGAAAGCCATTCTGCTTATTGTTCGTCGTCTGGCGGAAACCGGCGAGATGGTGATTGGCAGCGGAGACGACACCTATGTCTAATGAGCTGCCCTGGAAGCGCTGGACGCCGGACGATCTGGCGCCTCCCCTCTCCGAGTTCACGCCGGCCGTCATCGCAACCGAAGAGCTTGACCCTGACGTCGAGCAGCCCGAGCTGACCGAAGAGGAGCAGCAGGCCCAGATGCTGGCGCAGCTGCAAATGCAGGCGCACGAGCAGGGCTATAACGCCGGTCTGAACGAAGGCCGACAGAAAGGCCACGAGCAGGGGTATCAGGAAGGCCTGGCGAAAGGGTTAGAGCACGGTATCGATCAGGCGCGCCAGCAGCAGGCGCCGATCCATGCCCGCATGCAGCAGCTGGTCAGCGAGTTCCAGCACACCCTGGACGCGCTGGACAGCGTGATTGCCTCGCGACTGATGCAGATGGCGCTGGAAGCCGCGCGTCAGGTCATCGGCCAGACGCCCGTGGTGGATAACACCGCGCTGATCAAACAAATTCAGGGTCTGCTTCAGCAGGAGCCGCTGTTCAGCGGGAAACCTCAGCTGCGCGTCCATCCGGACGACCTGCAGCGCGTTGAAGAGAGCCTGGGCGCGACGCTTAACCTGCACGGCTGGCGTCTGCGCGGCGACCCGTCGCTACATCACGGCGGCTGCAAAGTCTCTGCCGATGAAGGTGACCTGGATGCCAGCGTCGCCACCCGCTGGCAGGAACTGTGCCGCCTGGCGGCACCGGGAGTCGTCTGATGACCGCGCGCCTCACCCGCTGGCTCACCACGCTCGACAACTTTGAGACGAAGATGGCGCAACTGCCATCTGTTCGTCGTTATGGGCGACTGACGCGCGCCACCGGCCTGGTTCTCGAAGCCACCGGCCTGCAGCTTCCGCTGGGCGCGACCTGCGTCATTGAGCGTCAGGATGGTCTGGAAACGCGTGAAGTTGAAAGCGAAGTGGTCGGATTTAACGGCCAGCGCCTGTTCCTGATGCCGCTTGAAGAGGTGGAAGGCATTCTGCCCGGCGCGCGCGTGTATGCCAAAAACATTTCTGGCGATGGGCTGCAAAGCGGGAAACAGCTGCCGCTCGGTCCTGCCCTGCTGGGCCGCGTGCTGGACGGCAGCGGGAAACCGCTCGACGGACTGCCCTCCCCGGACACCACCGAAACCGGCGCGCTGATCACCCAACCGTTCAACCCCCTGCAGCGTACCCCTATCGAGCATGTGCTGGATACCGGCGTGCGCCCGATTAACGCCCTGCTGACCGTGGGACGTGGACAACGTATGGGCCTGTTCGCCGGCTCAGGCGTAGGTAAATCCGTCCTGCTCGGCATGATGGCGCGCTATACCCAGGCCGACGTGATCGTCGTGGGGCTGATCGGCGAACGTGGTCGTGAAGTAAAAGACTTTATTGAAAACATTCTGGGTGCGGAAGGCCGCGCCCGCTCGGTGGTGATCGCCGCACCGGCAGACGTGTCGCCGCTGCTGCGCATGCAGGGTGCCGCATATGCCACCCGTATCGCCGAAGATTTTCGTGACCGCGGCAAGCATGTGCTGCTGATCATGGATTCCCTGACCCGTTACGCGATGGCGCAGCGTGAAATCGCCTTGGCCATCGGTGAGCCACCGGCGACCAAAGGCTACCCGCCTTCGGTATTCGCCAAACTCCCTGCGCTGGTGGAACGCGCGGGGAACGGCATCAGCGGCGGCGGCTCCATCACCGCGTTCTATACGGTACTGACGGAAGGCGATGACCAGCAGGACCCGATTGCCGACTCCGCGCGCGCGATCCTTGACGGTCATATTGTGCTGTCGCGCCGTCTGGCCGAAGCCGGGCACTACCCGGCCATCGATATTGAAGCCTCTATCAGCCGCGCAATGACGGCGCTGATAACCGAGAAGCACTACGCCCGCGTGCGTAACTTCAAACAACTGCTTTCCAGCTTCCAGCGCAACCGCGATCTGGTCAGCGTGGGGGCGTATGCCAAAGGCAGCGACCCGATGCTCGACAAGGCGATTAGCCTGTGGCCGCAGCTGGAGGCATTTTTGCAACAAGGCATTTTTGAACGCGCCGACTGGGAAGATTCAATTCAGGCATTGGAGCTGATTTTCCCGCAGGTGTAACACAGGTGGAGGGCGAAGGTCATGGCGCAAAACAGCGCGTTATCAACGCTGAAAGATCTGGCTGAAAAAGAAGTTGATGATGCCGCATTGCAGCTAGGCGCAATGCGACGCGGGTGCCAGCAGGCTGAAGAACAGTTGAAGATGTTGATCGACTATCAGCATGAATATCGCACCAACCTCAATACCGATATGACACAGGGCATTGGCAGCCAGCGCTGGATTAACTATCAGCAGTTTATCCAGACGCTGGAGAAGGCGATAGATCAGCATCGCCAGCAGCTTAACCAGTGGACCCAGAAAGTCGATACCGCGCTGAATTTCTGGCGCGAGAAGAAGCAGCGACTGCAGGCCTGGCAGACTTTACAGGACAGACAGATCGCGGCAACGACCCTGGCGGAAAACCGTCTGGATCAGAAGAAAATGGATGAGTTTGCCCAGCGCGCATCAATGAGGAAACCGGAATGATCACACTGCAACAACTGCTGATGAGCGACAGCGACCTGTCAGGCGGCACGCAAACGGGGAAAGGCACCGACGGTGCACAGGACTTTCTCTCTCTGCTGGCGGGCGCCCTCTCGGACGCAACGGGCAAGGGCAAAGATGCGCCGCTGACCCTGGCTGACCTGAAAGCCGCCGGCAGTAAGCTGTCAAAAGTGGCTCAGGACGCCAAAGGGGATACCACCCTGCAGGCCAAAATTGCCGACCTGCTTTCGCGCCAGACCGCGCTGAACGGCGATGAAACGTCGCCCGTCACGTCGCTTGATACGCTGGTTTCCGGGCTGGTGCCGCTGTCTAAGGGCGACGCGCTGAAGACGCTCAATGCGGCGAACAGCAAAGATGACGGTAAAAGCGAGCTGAGCGAAGAAGAGCTGGCCGGATTAAGCGCCCTGATGGCGATGCTGCCGCACCAGCAGCAAACTACCGCCTCTCGCGCGGCAGGCAGCGAGGGCGTTTCCGCCACCTCAACGCTGAATTCCGCGACGCTTTCAAACGGCGCGGGCCAACCGTCCCTGAACGCGTCTGCGGGAAGCCACGATAAAGCGCAGAGTGCTACGCCTTATCAGAACCAGGTGAAAAATCACGAGCCGGCCCTGCAGGGCAACGCGCCTGCTACACCGGCCGTGGCCGCAGCGGCAGAGAAGCAGGAGCTCGCCAGTTCGTCCTCATCATCATCACCAACAGCTACTCTGGCACCGATTATGTCCAGCCATGCAACCAGTCAGACGGCAGCCACCGTCGCCAGCGCGCCGGTATTAAGCCAGCCTCTGGGGACCCACGAATGGCAGCAGTCCCTGAGCCAGCACATCACCCTGTTCACTAAGCAGGGCCAGCAGACGGCAGAGCTGCGCCTGCACCCGGAAGATCTGGGTCAGGTGCAAATTTCGCTTAAGCTGGATGATAACCAGGCCCAGCTGCAGATGGTCTCTGCGCACAGCCATGTTCGTGCGGCACTGGAAGCCGCGCTGCCGGTACTGCGGACCTCACTGGCGGAAAACGGCATTCAGCTTGCGCAGAGCAGCGTCAGCAGCGAGAGCTTCGCCGGGCAGCAGCAGTCTTCATCTCAGCAGCAGCACCAGGCTTCGCGTTCCGGCAACACCGGCGGTTTTAATGAAGAGAGCGATGAGTTACTCCCTGTTCCTGCCGCCCTGCAGTCCGCAGCGCGCGGTAACAGTGCCGTAGACATCTTCGCCTAAACGCCAGAGGTAGCGTGATTATCCCCGTCTTTTCCACGCTTTGACGACAGCAGGACACGGGATAATCACCTTATTAAGCTGTACCGAAACAGGAAGCTCGTATCAGATGACTGACTCCGCTATCACCAAAAAAAGTAAGCGTTCCATCTGGATCCCGCTGCTGGTGTTGATCACGCTCGCCGCCTGCGCTACCGCGGGCTATAGTTACTGGCGTATGCAGCAGGAACCGACCACCGCTGCAGCCAAAGCTGAAGCACCGCCTCCGCCGGCTCCAGTGTTCTTCCCGCTGGATACCTTCACCGTCAACCTGGGTGATGCGGATCGCGTGCTTTATGTTGGCATTACGCTGCGCCTGAAAGATGAAGCCACCCGTTCACGTCTGAACGATTACCTTCCTGAAGTGCGTAGCCGCCTTCTGCTGCTGTTCTCTCGTCAGGACGCTTCGGCGCTGGCTACCGATGTGGGTAAGCAAAAGCTGGTCGACGCCATTAAACAAACGCTGGCGACCCCGCTGGTAAACGGCCAACCTAAGCAGGAAGTCACTGACGTTCTGTATACAGCATTCATTCTGCGGTAACGACATGGGCGACAGTATTCTTTCTCAGGCAGAAATCGATGCGCTGCTCAACGGCGACAGCGATAACAATGATGATCCTAAACCGGGTATTGGCGGCGATAGCGATATTCGTCCCTATGACCCGAATACCCAGCGTCGCGTGGTACGTGAACGTCTGCAGGCGCTGGAGATCATTAACGAACGTTTTGCACGTCAGTTCCGTATGGGGCTGTTTAACCTGCTGCGTCGTAGCCCGGATATTACGGTCGGTGCGATCCGCATTCAGCCGTATCACGAGTTTGCCCGCAACCTGCCGGTGCCAACCAACCTTAACCTGATTCATCTGAAGCCGCTGCGCGGCACCGGTCTGGTGGTGTTTTCGCCAAGCCTGGTGTTCATCGCGGTGGATAACCTGTTCGGCGGCGACGGGCGTTTCCCGACCAAAGTAGAAGGTCGTGAATTCACCCATACCGAACAGCGCGTCATTAACCGCATGCTGAAGCTGGCGCTGGAATCTTACAGCGACGCGTGGAAAGCGATTAACCCGCTGGAAGTGGAGTACGTCCGTTCTGAGATGCAGGTGAAATTTACCAATATCACCACCTCCCCGAACGATATCGTCGTTAACACCCCGTTCCACGTGGAGATCGGTAACCTGACCGGCGAGTTCAACATCTGCCTGCCGTTCAGCATGATCGAACCGCTGCGCGAGCTGCTGGTGAACCCGCCGCTGGAGAACTCCCGCAACGAAGACCAGAACTGGCGTGAAAACCTGGTCCGCCAGGTCCAGCATTCGCAGCTTGAGCTGGTGGCGAGCTTCGCCGATATCCCGCTGCGGTTATCTCAGATCCTGAAATTACAACCCGGTGATGTTTTGCCGATAGAAAAACCCGACCGCATTATTGCCCATGTGGATGGTGTCCCCGTGCTGACAAGCCAGTACGGCACGATTAACGGTCAGTATGCGTTACGCGTTGAGCACTTGATCAACCCGATTTTGAATTCGCTGAATGAGGAACAGCCCAAATGAGTGACATGAACAATCCGTCCGATGAGAACAGCGGAGCACTGGACGATCTGTGGGCTGACGCGTTAAACGAGCAAAAAGCACCCCCGGCCAAAAGTGCAGCGGATGCCGTATTCCAGCAGCTCGGCGGCGGTGACGTCAGCGGCACGCTGCAGGACATAGACCTGATTATGGATATTCCGGTTAAGCTGACCGTTGAGCTGGGACGCACCCGCATGACCATTAAAGAGCTGCTGCGCCTGACGCAGGGTTCCGTGGTGGCCCTTGACGGTCTGGCCGGCGAGCCGCTGGATATTCTGATCAACGGTTATCTGATTGCCCAGGGTGAAGTGGTGGTGGTTGCCGATAAATACGGCGTACGCATCACCGACATCATTACCCCGTCTGAACGTATGCGTCGTCTGAGCCGTTAAGCATGAAAACCCAGGCAACAATATCACAGCCTTCTGCCGTTCCCGGCTCGCCTCTGCTCCAGGTGAGCGGGGCATTGTTCGGTATTATTGCCTTTATTCTTATCGCCGCCTGGCTGGCGAAGCGCTTTGGCCTGGCGGGTAAAACCGCCGGTGCCCGCGGCCTGAAGGTCAGCGCCAGCACCACGCTGGGTCCACGCGAGCGCGTGGTCATCGTCGAGGTAGACGATGCGCGCCTGGTCCTGGGCGTCACGGCCTCAAACATCAGCGTATTACATAAGCTGCCGCCCGCCCCTGTTGTGGTGGACGAGCGCGCAGACGCCCCTGCGGATTTTCAGTCCGTCATGAAGAGTTTGCTTAAGCGTTCCGGGAGATCCTGATGCGCCGTTTGTTATCCCTGACGCTTGCGGGCGTTGGCCTGTTTGCTCCCGCGGTCTATGCACAGCTGCCCGGTCTGGTCTCCACCCCTCTCGCGGGCGGCGGACAAAGCTGGTCGCTTCCGGTGCAGACGCTGGTGTTCATCACCTCGCTGACGTTTATTCCGGCCATCCTGCTGATGATGACCAGCTTCACCCGCATCATCATCGTCTTTGGTCTGCTGCGAAACGCGCTGGGAACCCCTTCCGCGCCGCCAAACCAGGTTCTGCTGGGGCTGGCGCTGTTTTTGACCTTTTTCATTATGTCGCCGGTTATCGACAAGATTTATACCGACGCTTACCAGCCGTTCAGCGAAGACAAAATCTCCATGCAGGAGGCGCTGGATAAAGGCGCGCAGCCGCTGCGGGAATTTATGCTGCGCCAGACGCGCGAAGCCGACCTTGCCCTCTTTGCCCGCCTGTCCAACACCGGCGAGATGCAGGGACCGGAAGCGGTGCCAATGCGTATTCTTCTGCCTGCCTATGTCACCAGCGAGCTGAAAACCGCGTTCCAGATTGGCTTTACCATCTTTATTCCGTTCCTGATTATCGACCTGGTGATCGCCAGCGTCCTGATGGCGCTCGGGATGATGATGGTGCCGCCCGCGACCATTGCCCTGCCCTTTAAGATCATGCTCTTTGTACTGGTCGACGGCTGGCAGCTGCTGGTCAGTTCGCTGGCGCAGAGTTTCTACAGTTAAGGAACGGCAATGACACCCGAATCGGTCATGATGATGGGCACGGAAGCGATGAAAATCGCGATTGCCGTTGCCGCGCCGCTGCTGCTTGTCGCGCTGGTTACCGGTCTGATTATCAGTATCCTGCAGGCCGCCACGCAGATTAACGAAATGACGCTGTCGTTCATCCCGAAAATCATTGCCGTGTTCGTGGCGATTATCGTGGCCGGGCCGTGGATGCTGAACCTGTTGCTGGACTATATGCGCAACCTGTTTACCAATCTGCCGTACATCATCGGCTGAACTGACGATGCTGCACTTCACCAGCGACCAGTGGGTTCAGTGGCTCGGCGTCTATTTCTGGCCGATGCTGCGCATCATGGCGCTGATATCCACCGCCCCGATTCTCAGTGAGAAATCGATACCCAAGCGCGTCAAGGTGGGGCTGGGCATCATCATCTCCATTATCGTCGCGCCCTCTCTTCCCCCCGTGGATATTCCGATCTTCTCGGCGAACGCGGTGTGGGTGGCCCTGCAGCAGGTGATGATTGGCGTCGCCGTCGGCTTTACCATGCAGCTCGCCTTTGCCGCGGTGCGTACCGCAGGGGAACTGATCGGCCTGCAGATGGGGCTATCGTTCGCCACGTTTGTTGACCCTGGCAGTCATCTCAACATGCCCGTGCTGGCGCGTATTATCGATCTGCTCGCCATGCTGCTGTTCCTGTCGTTCAACGGCCATCTCTGGCTTATCTCCATGCTGGTGGATACGTTCCATACGCTGCCGATTGGCGAAAATCCGGTGAACAGCAACGCTTTCCTCGCGCTTACCCGCGCTGCGGGGCTGATTTTCCTCAACGGGCTGATGCTGGCGCTGCCGATCATCACCCTGCTGCTGACCGTCAACCTGGCGTTAGGTTTACTCAACCGAATGGCGCCGCAGCTTTCGGTGTTTGTCATTGGTTTTCCGCTGACGCTGACGGTTGGGATTTTATTAATGTCATTACTGATGCCACTTATCGCTCCCTTCTGTGAACATTTATTCGGCGAGATATTCAACCTGTTAGCGGATATTGTCAGCGAGCTGCCACGTAAATAATAGCCCTCACTGTTGCTATTGTCTTTCTGAGGATATTCCTAAAATAAAACGCGTAAAACATCTTCCAGGATATATCTGACGCGGTTTAATTGTTTCTAACCATCTCACAATACTTAATATTTACTTTACTTTAAGAAGATTCCTGGCAAATTATACGTAACTTTACGGGATAGTGAGTCCGCCTGAAAGTCTTTGTCATGCTCACAGGTTTATTATTTTTTTCCATCCCGTATGGCTGTTTTGAGCTCTCAGGCAGATGGTGAATTATCGTTACGCATTGAGTGAGGGTATGCCATGTCAACGATCATTATGGATTTATGCAGCTACACCCGGCTAGGGTTAACCGGGTACCTGGCAAGCAGAGGGGTAAGAAAGAGAGACATCAACGATGCACACACCGTTGACGAACTCGCAGCCGCTTGTGACGAACTAAAACCAGGCGTGGTGTTTATTAATGAGGACTGTTTCATTCACGATCCAGCCAACAGTCAGCACATTAAGCAAATCATTAATCAGCATCCAAAAACCCTGTTTATTGTTTTTATGGCGATCGCGAATATCCATTTCGATGAGTATTTGTTGGTCCGTAAAAATTTATTGATCAGTTCTAAATCGATTAAACCCGAGTCGCTGGATGACATTCTGGGTGATTATTTGAATAAAGAAGTTAAAAATGTAGGAGCGGTTAACTTACCCACCCTATCATTAAGCAGGACTGAATCAAGTATGCTGCGAATGTGGATGGCGGGACAAGGAACTATTCAGATCTCTGACCAGATGAATATTAAAGCGAAAACCGTTTCGTCACACAAAGGAAATATTAAAAGGAAAATTAAAACGCATAATAAGCAAGTGATCTACCACGTGGTACGCCTGACCGATAATGTGACGAACGGGATTTTCGTCAACATGCGTTAGTCGCTTAAGACCTGTGCACCCTACCTTTGATCTCTGGCCTGGCCAGAGATTTTTGCTTCTGGAAAGGTTGTCGGGCACGCGATGTGCTACCCGACGCCGTGCTACTCCGCCTTCTCGACAAAAATGCCGTCCGGATGCCCCAGTTCGTTAAAAAACCAGATGCCGAGCGGGTAGTCTTCAAGCGATACCAGGTACATTGTGCCTTCGCTAAACTCTTCAATTGCCAGCACCACACCCGGGCGGCGCGGCCCACCGTCCGTTTTAACGGTTACCCGATCGTTGACCTTCATACATTCCTCCTCTGATTTTGAGCCAGTGTAGAACAAAACGCAAAAACGCACATCGCCGCCCGGCGTGATTGGCGTTTTTATACACAGTCTATACTTACCGTTGGACACGGCTGAAAGAGGAACCCCGTAATGAAGACCGATAAAGAGTACAGCGACACCATCAAGCGCGAAGTCGAGGTGGATGTCGATGCCCTGCTGGCCGCCATCAATGAGATCAGTGAGTCAGAAGTCCGCCGGTCGGACGACAATTCGGACCGCGTCATTGTCAACGGAAGGGATTATCACACCTATCGCGAGCTGGCGGAGGCCTTCGAGCTTGATATTCACGACTTTAGCGTGTCTGAAGCCAATCGGTAGGGCGAAAAAAATCCCGGCCATGGGGATGACCGGGATCAAAACTTGCTTATGCAAGAAGCACTTGAAAATTCGTTACACCAGGAAATCTGATGTACATGCCACACTATCCCCAACGAATTTGGCTGACAAGCATATATTCTTACGATGAATATAATATTTTTAACATAATGCTTTTTGTTATGAGCAATAACACACGCCGAATGCGGGTTTGCCAGGAGCATTCCTCTTTTCTCCGGTTTTCGCCTTCATAATTTTTTAGGAATTTTCTTAGAGCGAGACGCATCTGTTACCAGGAGTCGCTATGCCTTCACTGCGGGATACATTGCTGATTTTCTCTGACCTGGATGGTTCACTGCTGGATATTCACACCTATGAGTGGCAACCCGCCATGCCCTGGCTGGACAGGCTGCTGGATAATCAGGTTCCGGTCATTCTTTGCAGCAGCAAGACCGCGGCAGAGATGCTGGATCTCCAGCTGGATCTGGGGCTGGAAGGCTTGCCTTTTATTGCCGAGAACGGCGCGGTGATTCAGCCTGACGTACGCTGGGATAAAATTCAGCGCCAGATAAGGGGGATGACGCACCGGGATATTCGCCCGCGAATCGAACAAATTCGCCTGCAGACGGGCTATAAATTCACTACCTTTGACGACGTGGATGAGCACGTTATCAGCGAGTGGACCGGCCTGACGCGCTACCGTTCGGCGCTTGCCCGCAAGCATGAAGCGTCCGTCACGCTCATCTGGCGCGATACCGACGAGAAACTGGTCCAGTTTGAAGAGGAGCTGGCGAATGTCGGCCTGAAATGCCTGCAGGGCGCGCGCTTCTGGCATGTTCTGGACGCTCGCTGCGGCAAAGACGTTGCGGTGAACTGGCTGATTGAGCAATACCGCGAGCTGGAAGAGATTGAACCCACCACGCTGGGGCTCGGCGACGGTCCCAATGATGCGCCCCTGCTCGACAGCGTTGACTTCGCGGTGGTGATTAAGGGCATTAACCGCCAGGGCATCACGCTACGGGACGATAACCCCGCCCGGGTTTATCACACCCGGCAGCCCGGCCCGGCGGGCTGGCAGGAGGGGCTGGATCACTTCCTCTCTTAATCCCGCCAGACGACCCGGTTACGCCCGCTCTGTTTGGCCTGATACAGCCGGACGTCCGCCACGGACTGCAGCTGTTCAAACTCGTAGTTACCCGCTTCATCCGCGCTGCTGACCCCAAGCGACGCGCTGACGCGCAGGGTCGTGCTCTTCTTCACAAGGATCTCCTTACTGTTGATCCGGCAACGTATACGGTCCGCGACGCTTCTCGCCTCCTCCAGACCGATCCCCGGCAGGACGACGCAAAACTCTTCCCCGCCTACGCGCCCTGCCACATCATTCTTGCGTAACGCGCTGGCAATCAGCCCTGCCGTGTGGGAGAGCACTTTATCTCCGGCCTGATGGCCGAAGCGGTCGTTGATATTTTTAAAATGGTCGAGATCGATCTGAATCACCGAGAACGGCAGCGACTGCTGGCGACAGGTTTCCGCCAGCAATTTTGCGCGGTCGAACAGCGCGCCGCGATTATTCAGCCGGGTAAGCGGATCATGCCAGGCCTGCCACTGGAGCGAGTGCTGAAGCGTGTACATGTTACTCACCATGCGGCGGATCACCAGCCACGAGATCAACAGCATGGCGGTAAAGAGCGCCCACATCAGCGCCAGCACGATACTGATGCTGCCGAAGTCGTCCTGTACCCCTTCGTGCAGGGTGTGGATCCGCAGGACAACGCCGTCGAAGTGATCGAGCCGCTCCCAGCTCACAAAACGGCTTCCGAGGCGGATCCCGCCGCCGGTGGCGTGCTCAATCGCCTGCGCAATCTGCGCCGTTTCGCGTTCGTCAAAATGGTTAACCGCGTTTTCCGTATGGGCAGAGGTGGCAATCATATTGAGCCGGGTATCGTACAGCTGATACTCCCCTTCCGTTCGGTCTTCGGTCGCATCGGCCAGCAGACGCTGCATGGTGCCCAACGTAAAATCCATCGCCACGACGCCATACCAGTAATGGTCGAAATAGATGGGGACGCTGGCGGTGATCATTCGTTCATCATTGGTCCAGGATGAGGGGGTGGAGATGAACCAGCGCACCGCGCGAGCGCGATTGTTCCGCTCTGACTGCTGGGTAAACCAGGACTGCGTGACAAGATGGTAATAGCGGGAGGTAATGTCGCCCGCCTGGTCCGGCGTATCGGTGGAAATGAAAAACCCGGCGCGGGAGACGTAGATCACGCGCGCTTCCGTTTGTGCTCTCGACGACGCCAGCCTGAGCAGATACCCCACTTCGAGCGTGGCAGAAATCTCGTGGCTGAGGCGTTCGGCGTCACGATTCAGAAACGTGGTTTTCTCGACGAAGGCATCCGAGACACCGTTAATGGGAAGGGTGCGTTTTTTATCAACGGCAAGCTGCCAGGTGGGGAGCATGCGGACTGAGCTAAAGCGTGACACCGCATTCTGAAGTACATCAAATGCCAGCGGCGTCTGGATCGCATCATGCATGCCCTGACGGAACAACAGCATCCTGTCGACGCTGTTCTGCAGCTGCCTGTCCAGCGAACTGGCGACCGTATCCAGATGATTACGCTGGCTGGAGATGTACGCTTCTTCCAGTACCACCACTTCACGCCAGGTCAGTAGAGTCGAAAATACCAGAACAACCAGAAAACAGAGATTAACAATCAACCCCGGATTGCTACGCTTATGCAGCCATTGCAAAAAAGATTGTCTTACAACAAAGGTATCGCGCTGCACACACACTCCCTGATCGCTGCCTTACACCCGGTACTAGAGATAAAAACGCCCGGCAAAGCCGGGCGTTATGTGATTAAGCCTTATCCCGCTGGTGCTGCCCGTCTCCCGGCTGAAGCTCATCTTCACGAAATGCTTCCCGCTTGATGCCATAGCCATCGTGCCACCGACATTCCACCATTCCGCTGGAATACCCGGTGACAATCATACGTGGGCCGCCCTTCTTAGGCTTAACTTCATCACTGACCAAAAAGACCATACCTGCCTCCTGTATCAGGGTGAAACTGTTTCAATTTAGACGAGGAATGGTCTTTTTGCATCCCATAACGGGTAACAATTAGTGCGACGTGCCGCGAATTTTTTCAACCAGCTTCACCGCCGCGACCACGATAGCGCCAATGATGAAGCCCAGCACCAGATTCAGCAGCGTGGGCAGAATCGCCGCGACAACGGCCCCCTGCGCCGAGGAAAAATGTTCGATCGCATGGTGCAGCGGCGCGATACCGTGCACCACGATCCCGCCGCCCACGAGGAACATCGCCAGCGTGCCCACCACCGACAAACTCTTCATCAGCCACGGGGCCAGCACCAGCAGGCTTTTGCCGATGCCTCTTGCCACCGCGCTCGATTTCTCCTCCAGCCAGTAGCCGATATCATCCAGCTTGACGATCAGACCCACCAGGCCGTAGACGCCGACCGTGACCAGAATGGCGATGCCGGAGAGGATCAGAACCTGATTCAGGAGCGGCGCGTCAGACACGATACCCAGCGTAATGGCGACAATCTCTGCGGACAGGATAAAGTCGGTCCGAATGGCGCCTTTGACCTTATCGCGCTCGAAGGTTTTCGGATCCTGAGCGGCCAGCGCTTCAAGACGCTGCTGGCGCATCTCCGGCGTATCGCTCTGCTTGCGCGCGATAAAGGAGTGCAGAACCTTCTCTACGCCCTCGAAGCAGAGAAACGCCCCGCCAATCATCAGCAGCGGCGTGATGGCCCAGGGAATAAACGCGCTGATCAGCAGCGCCAGCGGGACCAGAATCACCTTATTCAGGAAGGAGCCTTTTGCCACGCCCCACACCACCGGCAGTTCACGGTTAGCCCTTACCCCACTCACCTGCTGGGCGTTAAGCGATAAATCATCTCCCAGCACGCCTGCGGTTTTTTTCGCCGCCAGTTTCCCCATCACTGAAATGTCATCCAGTAAGGTCGCAATATCATCCAGCAATGTTAATAAGCTACTTCCTGCCAAAATCTTAATCCTTCATTTTTTGGTAATTAAGTGAATAGTATGGAGCAAAAGCGCAAACCCGGAAACACCCACCTCACGTCAACAAAAAATTCACATCTGCTACACAATTAAAGGGCTCGCCAGCGAGATAGTTTTCGCGTTTACTATCAGCGACCTTTTTATTTCGTCGTGAGGGATTATGCGTTTCCGGCAATTGCTACCGCTCATTGGGGCACTCTTTTCGCTGTACATCATCTGGGGCTCAACCTACTTTGTCATTCGCATCGGCGTGGAAAGCTGGCCGCCACTGATGATGGCGGGCATCCGCTTTCTCTCGGCTGGCGTGCTGCTGCTGGCCTTCCTGCTGCTGCGCGGGCATAAGCTTCCCCCGCTGCGCCCGATGCTGAATGCCGCCCTGATCGGCCTGCTGCTGCTGGCGGTGGGAAATGGGTTTGTAACGATTGCCGAGCACCAGAACGTACCGTCCGGGATCGCCGCCGTGGTCGTTGCCACCGTACCGCTGTTTACCCTCTGCTTTAGCCGCCTTTTCGGTATCCGCACCCGCAAGCTGGAATGGCTGGGGATTGGTATTGGCCTTGCCGGCATCATTCTGCTGAACAGCGGCGGTAACCTGAGCGGGAATCCGTGGGGCGCAATCATCATCCTGATTGGCTCGATGAGCTGGGCGTTTGGTTCCGTCTACGGTTCGCGTATCGAACTGCCGACCGGCATGATGGCGGGCGCGATTGAGATGCTCGCCGCCGGGATTGTACTGCTGCTCGCCTCCACGCTGACGGGAGAAAAGCTGACGACCCTGCCGCCGCTGTCGGGCTTTCTGGCGGTAGGCTACCTGGCGCTGTTTGGTTCCATCATCGCCATTAACGCCTATATGTTCCTGATCCGCAATGTCTCGCCGGCAGTCGCCACCAGCTATGCCTACGTCAACCCGGTCGTGGCCGTGCTGCTCGGGACGGGATTGGGGGGAGAAACGCTCTCTTCCGTTGAATGGCTGGCATTAGGGGTGATTGTTTTTGCCGTCGTGCTGGTCACTCTGGGCAAATATTTACTGCCCGCAAAACCGGTGGTCACGCCTTGCGAGGTGGAGAAACCGTAAGCAGGTGAATACCCTGCATGTCGATCTGCGCGGTCTGGCCGCCGCAGCAGATCCACTCCTCAAGCCGTTCGGTCAGATCGGTATCGTTCAGTTTTAATCTGCCTCTCAGCGCACACTCCCAGACGATCAGCACCCGCCAGCCCTGCGCAATCAGCGCGGTGAGATCCCGTCTGTCGCGCTCGACGTTCTTGCCAATTTTATCCAGCCAGAAATCGGTTCGCGTCGCGGGGACCTTAAACAGGTAGCAGTCGTGGTGATGCCAGAAACAGCCGTGGGTAAAGATGATGCACTGCCAGGCGTCGATGACGAAATCCGGGCGACCCGCAAGCGCGGGATCCTGCACGCGGAAATCAAACCCCGCCTGCGTCAGCAGCCCGGCCAGGCGCTTTTCGATGGCGGTGTTACGCGTGCCGATGGCACGCATATTTTTGCTGCGCGTGGCCTTATCGTGAACATCCGTCATTGACGGCCTCACCCTGACGGAGTGCCACCGCCTGTCTGATGCGCGAGGCCAGCAGTTTTGCCACGGCCGCGAACGCGGGAACCACCACCGAATTACCAAACTGGCGGTACGCCTGGGTATCCGAAACCGGAATGCGGAAGCGGTAACCCTGCGGGGTCTCAAATCCCATCAACCGGGCGCATTCCCGCGGCGTTAAGCGTCGCGGACGGTGGCGCTGGTTGTGCGGATCGTCGAAATCTTTTTCACCCAGCGCCTTGTCCCAGCCTCTGTCGATCAGGATCTCTGCCCCATCCTTATAGTAGCGAGCGGACAACGTACGGGTCACGCTGTGCGGATCGTTGGGGTTTACCATCCCAAAACCGAAGCCGTTGCCCTTCGCCTGATGCTTCTTGGCATAGCGGTAGAGGTATTTCCACAGCACCGGGGTAAGGATAAATTTCGCGTCAACGACAGGTTCCAGCAGGTCGGCAACGGTAGGACGACGCTCGGGATACAAAGACGGGATATCACGAAGGGTGAAATCCCCCTTGAGATTGAGATCGCGGCGGAAACCCACCAGCACGATACGTTCGCGATGCTGGGGCAGGAAATGTTTCCCATCAATGATTTTGGGATCGTCCACGCCCATGTCCTGCGAGTCGGCCACGTCATACCCCAGCTCATCCAGGGTCTGCATAATAATGCGGAAGGTTTTTCCGCCGTCGTGGCTCTTTAAATTTTTAACGTTTTCCAGCACAAAGATGGCCGGGCGACGGGCATCGATGATGCGCGCCACATCAAAAAACAGCGTTCCCTGGGTATCGCAGGCAAAGCCGTGGGCGCGTCCAAGGGCATTCTTTTTGGAGACACCGGCCAGCGAGAAGGGCTGACACGGGAAGCCGGCCAGCAGCACGTCATGCGCCGGGATCGTCTGGCGAATGTGCTCGGCGGCGTGTTCATCGCTCACGCCGCTTTTATGGCTCAGGGTGACATCGCGGATATCCGCGTTGAACTGGTGCTCGTGCGGATCGCAGTACCAGTTGGCCTTGTAGGTCCGGACGGCATGTTTGTTCCACTCGCTGGTAAACACGCACTGTCCGCCGATAGCTTCAAAACCGTGTCGGATACCGCCGATACCGGCGAACAGATCGATAAAGCGGAAGGCATAGTTCGGGTGCGCGGCAGGAGGACGCGGAAGCAGGTTTTGCAGATAACGAAACTCGCCTTCGCTCAGGCGACGCCCTGCGCGTTCGCTGGTCAGCAGACGCTTAAGGATCGCCGGGCTCCAGTGGCTCTCGCCGTGCGCCACCAGCAGATTGGCCAGCGTTTTAGCATCATAGATATCCAACAGCTGGCGCAGCAACGCCTGCACCGTTGCCGTTGATTTCTCAGCCTGCTCGGGCGCGGGCTCTGTCACTGATCGATTTTCCTGCATTCTTTTAACCGGAGAGTAAAGACTGGAAACAGATTACCACAGTTCAGTTGCGCAAACTGCGACGGAAGCGGCTCAACACCTGGCTATCCAGCCCGATGCAGTCGCCGTGTAATTCGGCACTGAGTTTCGCCATAAACTGGATCAGGAAATCGGCATTGTGACGTGCCAGCTCGCGGCCCATTTCCGTTTGCATTGTATCAGGCAATCGCAGCAGCTTGGTCTGAAAATGGTCGAGGGCAAACGCACGGTCATCAAGGATACGCGCATCGGCAAAGGGATCGTCTGCATCAAAAAGCGGCACGCCCAGCGCGCCCGAGACGGCAAAGACGCGCGCCAGGCCGATCGCGCCTAACGCTTCCAGCCGGTCTGCGTCCTGCACAATTTTGGCTTCCATGCTCTGTGGCGCAATCCCGGCGCTGAAGCTGTGCGCCTCAATCGCGTGCGCAACGGCGGCTGCGTGCTCTGGCGGAAACTCAGGGAAGTCGCGGCGCAGAATGTCACACGTCCTGCGCGCTGCCATCTGGGATGACCGGCCGCGTTCGGGATGGTTTTTCGGCAGGCTGACAATATCGTGGAAATAGCATGCGGTCAGGATCACCAGCGGCTCCACCGCCTGATCAGCCATGATTTTTTGCGCCGTCATCCAGACCCGACGAAAATGCGAAATATCATGTGCGGTATCGTCGGTGCTGTGGTTTTCCTCAAGCCAGCGCTCAAATCGCTGCTGCCACCGGGCAAGTTCCATCGTCATATCCTGTTGTTTAAAAGTGCATGAATTATAACATAGACGAATTAAATCAATTTAAAAATAGAGCCACGAAATACTTAATAATAATTACACCGTATAAATTCAATGAATTAATTCAGCAGAAAAATAAAGAGATTAATAGAAATGTTTGGCAATATTTCATAGGATTTAATTACATTTATTTTTGAAACTAAATAACACTTCCTGGAATAGTATCAAGCCTGTAATTGCGGAGGGTGATTACATATATTCATATAAATTATGCTTGAAGGGAATATATAATGAAAAGAAAAGTTCTGGCAATTGTGGTACCCGCGTTATTAATGGCAGGCGCAGCCAATGCGGCTGAAATGTACAACAAAAACGGCAACAAAGTTGACCTGTACGGCAAAGTCGACGCGCGTCATACCTTCTCTGACAACCCTGGCGACGACGGCGACGAAACCTATGTGCAGATTGGTTTCAAAGGCGAAACCCAGATCGCTAACGATCTGATCGGTTACGGCCAGTGGGAATATAAAACCTTCGCTAATAATACCGAGGGCGCGGGTGACAAATCGTTTAACCGCCTGGCGTATGCTGGCCTGAAATATGGTGAATACGGTTCATTTGATTATGGCCGTAATTACGGCGTCGTGTACGACGTTGAAGCCTGGACCGATATGCTGCCTGTATTTGGCGGTGACTCTTACACCTGGACCGATAACTTTATGAACGGTCGTGCTAACGGTCTGGTAACCTATCGTAACCAGGATTTCTTCGGTCTGGCTGAGGGTCTGAATTTCGCGCTGCAGTATCAGGGTGCGAATGAAGGTCAGGATGCAACAGAAGGTCAGGAAGGCACGAAAAATGGCCATGACAATGTTCGTTTCCAGAACGGCGACGGCTTTGGTATGTCTACCACCTATGATTTTGACTTCGGACTGAGCCTGGGTGCGGCATATTCATCTTCCGACCGCACGAACAAACAGGTTGCATACGGTGCAGGTAACTACAACCGCTACAGCCCATATGCAGGTGGCGAACGCGCTGAAGCCTGGACCATTGGGGCAAAATATGATGCGCAGGGTGTTTACCTGGCCATGATGTATGCGGAAACCCGCAACATGACGCCATATGGTAATGTTGGTATCGCCAACCAGACCCAGAACTTTGAAGCCGTAGCGCAGTACCTGTTCGACTTCGGCCTGCGTCCGTCTCTGGCATGGGTTTATTCCAAAGGTAAAGGCATTGGCGGCAATGATTACAACCCAGGTAATAATTACGACTATGTTGATCAGGATCTGGTGAACTATATCGATCTCGGTATGACCTACAGCTTCAACAAAAACTTCTCGACTTACGTTGATTATAAAATCAACCTGCTGGACAACGATGAAAGCTTCTACGAAGCCAATGGCATCTCAACTGATGACATCGTTGGCGTAGGCATGACCTACCAGTTCTAATTCCCCAAAATACCAAAGGCCGCAATTGCGGCCTTTTTACTATCTGAAGATCTTACGGCGCTTCCTGCAGCGCCACGCGAATAAACCCGTTATTTTGCGCCAGCAGTTCATGGGCTTTCCACGCATCCAGCCCTGTCAGCACCATCAATACCGCCGTTTTACAGTTATGGTTACAGCTCTCCAGCGCGGCTTTTGCCTCCGCCCGTGTGCATCCCCCCGCTTCCATCACAATGGCGATTTGCCGTTCAGCCCATTTGGTCGTTCTTGCCTCAAGATCCACGCGCAGGTTGCTGTAAACCCGTCCGGTTCGGACGGCCAGCCCGGTGGCAATCATCGAGAGGATCATTTTTTGCGCGATCCCCGCTTTAGTGTTGATATAGCCTGCGACGACGTCGGCCCCCAGCTCCGGAGCGATAACCATGCTCGCCAGCTGCGCGGCTTCGCTTTGCGCATCACCGGTAACGATAGCGACCGGTGAACCCAGCGACCACGCATGGCGCATTGCCCCCCAGACCCACGGCGTTTTTCCGCTGACGGTCACGGCCAGCATCATATCGTGTTCACCAAACTTGATGGCCTGCAGATCGGCAACGCCGCGCTCGTAGCTCCCTTCCCCTTCTTGTGCCGTAACGGCCATCACAGGGGTTTTGCCCGGCGCATATTCATCGGCAATCTGTTGCGCTACGCGCCCTGACGGCCCCGCACCAACGACGATCAGGCGACCGCCGTGGCTGAGCGTCGCGGCGGCGTTGTCCACCACGCGGGCAATAGTATCTAAACAGGGGGTAATCGCAGCAGAAATGAGTGCATCATCCTGGTGAATGACTTTCAGCATGTCCAGCGTGGACAATCTATCAATATTCATCGTGCTGGCGTGCCGTCTTTCCTTGACCGAACCGGTAAGCATAACGCTCATAAACAGCCTCCTTATTATGAGTACCCACACACTATAAAGTGTTTTATATAGATGACCTGCGAGGAGGGTCACGAAAAGAGGACCAAATCCACGCCTTTACATGGCTTTAAGAAAAGCGCGTCATCGGCGATAATTACCCCTTTCTTAATCATCGCGGAGTGTTGATGAGCGATTTGCAGCCTTTCCTTCCGACGCGCAAGCGCCCCATGAAGCTGAACACCCTGGTCACGCTGATGGTGTGCGCGATTATTGCCTCTGTGCTGCTGGTGGTCTTTGCGCTCTACTCCGTGCAAATCACCCGGGCGACCCGCGATGATGTAAAAGATACGGCTCTGGGTATTGCCAGAACGCTGGCCAACAGCCCGGAGATCCAGCGCGGCCTGATGCAGGCACCGCAGGAGAATATTATTCAGCCCATCGCCCAGGCGGTGACGAAACGAAACGATCTGCTGTTCACCGTGGTCACCGATATGCGCGGGATCCGCTACTCTCACCCGAACGAGGCGCTGCTGGGGCTGCATTTTATCGGTGACGATTTAGCTCCCGCGCTTGAAGGCAAAGAGAACGTATCGGTAAACCGGGGTGCGCTCGCCGAAGCGCTTCGCGTCTTCACCCCAGTCTACGACGGCCAGCACGAGCAGATCGGCGTGGTGGCGGTAGGTATCTCCCTGAAAAAGGTTGAAGAGCAGATCGCTCGCGGGCGGCTAAACGCCGTCTGGACAATTTTATTCAGTATTTTTATGAGCTCCATGGCGATTTGGGGTCTGGTGCGGGTCCTGAAACGCATCCTGTTCGGGCTCGAACCTTACGAAATTTCCGCCTTGTTCGAACAGCGTCAGGCGATGCTGCAGTCGCTTCGCGAGGGGGTGCTGGCTGTCGATATTCACGGGCGCGTGACGATGATCAACCAAACCGCCAGAGAAATATTGCTTCTCCACTCCGGCAAGCAGACCGAAAACGCCAGCGCCCCCCTGCTGGCCAGCCTGCGCGAAGTCTCAAAGACGGGCGTCGCGCGCCAGGATCAGGAGATCAGCTGTAACGGGCGTCTATTGCTGTGCAACATGGTGCCCGTTAAAAGTCAGGATCGGGTAATCGGCGCCATCACCACCTTCCGTGATAAAACGGAAATCAGCCAGCTGATGCAGCGTATTGATGGCATGGTCAACTACGTCGACGCCCTGCGCAGCCACACGCACGAGTTTATGAATAAACTGCATGTGATCCTGGGCCTGCTGCACATGAAGCGCTACGACAAGCTGGAAGAGTACATCATCCAGACGGCACATAATTACCAGACGGATATCGGTACGATACAGAGCAAGGTAAAATCCCCGGTTATTGCCGGGTTCCTGCTGGGTAAAATCAATCGGGCGAAAGAAGCGGGCGTCACCCTGACGCTGGCGGATGAATGCCAGATACCGGATACCGCGAGCGAAGAGCAGGTCGCGGTGCTGATCACCGTGCTGGGTAACCTCATTGAAAACGCGCTCGACGCGATGGAAGGACAGCAGGAAGGTGAGATCGGCCTGCTGCTGCATTATCAGAATGGCTGGCTCAGCTGCGAAGTCAGCGACGATGGCCCCGGCATTGAACCCGCTCAGCTGGAGGCTATTTTTACAAAGGGCTTCTCAACAAAAGGTGAAAACCGCGGCGTTGGGCTGTTCCTTGCTCGCCAGCAAATCCAGAACCTCGGCGGCGATATCACCGTCGAGTCTGAGCCAGGCGTATTTACCCAATTTTTTGTTCACATCCCCTGGGATAGCGAGAGGAATATCGCGTGATAAATGTATTAATTGTCGATGATGACGCCATGGTAGCCGACCTCAACCGTCTGTATGTCAACCGTGTTGAAGGTTTTAGCTGCTGCGGCGTCGCCTCCACGCTAAACCAGGCCGAGGCCATCATTAATAACCCCGGGCAGCCTGTCGATCTGGTGCTGCTGGATGTCTATATGCAGCAGGATAACGGGCTGGATCTGCTGCCCGTTATTCGCGCATCCGGTCGCCCAATCGATGTGATTATGATCTCGTCGGCTGCCGACGCCGCCACGATCCAGACCTCCATCCACTACGGCGTGGTGGATTATCTGATCAAGCCGTTCCAGTTCCCACGCTTTGAAGAGGCGCTGAACGGCTGGAAGGCAAAGCATAGCCTGATGGGTTCGCACCAGTATTATGAGCAGGCCGACGTCGACCGGCTGATCCACGGCGGGGCGCCGGAACTGGCGGACAGTAAAAAGCTGCCGAAGGGGTTAACGCCGCAAACGCTGCGCACGATTTGCCAGTGGATTGACGCTCACCCGGAGACGGAATTTTCTACCGATGACCTGGCAAGCGCGGTCAATATCTCCCGCGTGTCCTGCCGCAAGTACCTGATTTGGCTCGCACAAATCAACATTCTGTTCACCAGCATTCACTACGGTGCCACCGGACGTCCGGTGTATCGCTACCGTCTCCAGCCGGAGCAGACCGGCCTGCTCAAGCAATACTGTCAGTAACGCGGTAGTCGTTATCCAGCAGGGTAAAGCGGAAGTGGTGTGCTGAAGAGAACACCACTTCTTTTGTTTTGGTCACAAAGATAGCTTCAATATCGGCGCGCGCGCGCAGGGCGGCGCAGCCTTTTTCGACGCCCATGCCGTACATCAGCGTGGTCCAGATATCGCCGTCGATGGAGTCCTTCGAAACAATCGTTACGCTGTCCAGCTCGTTGTCCAGCGGATACCCGGTGCGCGGATCGAGAATATGGTGATAGCGCCTGCCGTTTTGCTCAAAGTAGCGCTCGTACGTTCCCGACGTCACGACGGAGAGGTTCTCTACGGTCATCGTGCCGATCAGCGCATCACCGGCGAACGGTTTTTTCAGGCCCACGCTCCAGCCCCCTTCCGGCGAGCCTAACGTCTGAATGTTTCCGCCGAGGTTGATCAGCCCCAGCTCAGCGCCCTCTTTATGCAGGTAATCACGCACCCTGTCGGCGATATAGCCTTTGGCAATGGCCCCCAGATCGATCTCCATCCCCGCTCTGGTCAGAAACACGCTGCTGCTGGCCTCATCAAGAATGACATCTTCAGGACGGGTAATCGCCAGCAGCGACGCGATTTCATCGGCAGGCGGAACGCTGTCCCCCTGAAAGCCAATTTTCCAGCGCTTCACCAGCGGACCTATCGCCAGGTTAAAGGCGCTGTCCCTGAACAGGCTTGCCGCTTTGGCACAGCGGATCAGCTCAAACACCGGCCGGCTGACGGTAACCGGATGCTGCCCAGCCGCATGGTTGATGTCCATCACCTGCGAGTGCGCGCGGTTAACGGTGAGCAGATCTTCGTACTGTTTGATCAGGCGAAACACGCGGGACGCGAGGGCTTCGTCGTGGGAGAAGAGTTTCAGGAGAATGGGTGAGCCCATCAGGACGGCGGAATAGCTGTAAACGCGATGGCTATCAGGCATGGCTGGAGTCCTCAGATGTAGCCCCGGCAGGCACCGCGCCGCCGGGGAAAATGCCGGATAGCGCTGGGCGTATCCGGCCTACAACACAGGGGGCTTACTGCTTTTTCGAACGCATAGCCGCCTGATGTCCTGCAAGCGTACCAAAAATAATGATATCTGCCACTGCGTTACCGCCGATACGGTTACCGCCGTGGATCCCGCCGACCACTTCACCGGCCGCAAACGCCCCTGGCAGCACGTTGTGGTTGCTGTCCAGCACGCAGGTTTCGGTGTTGATGGTCACGCCGCCCATGGTGTGGTGCACGCCCGGTGCAATCTGAATGGCGTAGAACGGCCCTTCGTTGATAGGCGCGCGCAGCGCGGTGGTACGGCCAAAATCATCATCGTGCTGTTTTTCAACGAAGCCGTTGTAACGTTCCAGCGTCGCGAGGAAAGCGTGGTGATCCATACCCAGCGCCTCAGCCAGGGCTTTTGGCGAGCTGGCGCTGGTCACGAAACCTTTCGCGATGTACTCATCCGCGGCTTTGTTTTTGGCACGTACGTGCTCGTCAAATACGATGTATGCGTATTTCTCCGGCAGCGCGATGATTGACGCCGAGACTTTATCGCGGGTCGACATTTCGTTGTAGAAGCGTTCCCCTTTCTGATTGACCAGAATCGCCCCGCCGCCGCGAATGGATTCGGAAATCAGGTACGAGGTTTTCTGCTCTACGGTTGGGTGAATCTGAATTTCGCCCATATCCACGGTACCCGCCCCGATGCGCTCCAGCAGCGCGATGCCGCCGCCGGTTGCCCCTTTGTGGTTGGTGGTAACGAACCCTTTCAGATCCGGACGGTATTTCACCACCATCTGGCTGTTGGCGCTGAAGCCGCCGGTGGCGACAATCACGCTTTTGGTTGCCACGGTGACGGTTTCGTTCTCTTCGGTAGTCAGGCGTACGCCGGTCACTTCACCGTTCTCAAAGATGATGTCGCTGACGGAGGTATCCAGCATCACCTCGATGTTGCGTTTGTTGACGTTACGCACCAGGCCGCTGATGAGATAGCCGCCCACCGCTGAACCGTCTTTTGGACGGTGAGTACGGTCGATGCTCATCCCGCCGGTGGTGGTGATGTCGTTCAGCATGATGCCGCGCGTGGCCAGCCACTCAATTGCCTGCGGCGCGTTCTCGACGAAGCGACGCAGCAGTTCCGGGTTGTTCTTGTTGCCGCCGCCTTTCAGGCTTTCCTGATAGAACAGCTCTTTGCTGTCCTGAATGCCCTTCACGCGCTGGAAGCGGGTTTCGGCGGCGTTCATACCGGCAGAGGCTTTAATGGTGTTCCCGCCGATGGTCGGCATTTTCTCGACAATCAGCACGCTCGCGCCTTCGTCGTGAGCCTGAATCGCCGCCGCCAGACCGGCGCCGCCGCTGCCGACAACGACCACGTCCACGCTGCGGGTTTCGTTCGGGTCAACGCCCTCTTCCGCGGCCAGCGCTTTGCTGGATTTCAGCATCGCTTTAGAGACCGCTTTCTTCACCGCCTCGCTCTGGCTGGTTGCGCCGGTGATGGCATCCACGTGCGGGGTATTGGCGTCCAGAATGCGGGTACGGATCTCTTCAAAGCTGGTTACAAACTCAACGTCTTCGCTCGGGCCGGAGGCCAGCTCGATGTCCGCAATGCGGTCAGTTTCCAGACTGACGTTAATCACCAGCTCGTTAGCGTCATCCTGCACTTTCTCAGCAAAGGTACCCGGTTTGAATTTGGATTCACCCAAGCTCATGTCGCGGATCATCGCTTCTACCAGCGAGAAGCGCCACAGCGGTTCAGGAATGCTCAGCGCCTCGCGCTGGGTGCTGTCCATAAACAGCTCCAGGCTTTCCCCGGCCGCAATGCGGTCTGTCCAGTCCGGATAAGCGATGGTGGCGCGGCCAACGGCAATCAGGTCGTAACCGTGGTCCAGCGCTTCATTCACATCAGAAGCATTCACCACGCCGCCCACGCCCATGACCGGAACCTGCGCCAGCGTTTCAGAACGCATCGCGCAGTATTTTTCGATAAGCGGGGTGGGATCCTGGGTGTCGACGATGGAAGGACGCAGGGTAGCGCCGACGGAGAAGTGCAGATAGTCCACGCCGCGCGCCGCCAGTTTTTCCAGCAGATACATGGTGTCGTCAAAGCGGATGCCCGGGACTTCCATCTCTTCAGGGGAGAAGCGGTAGCCAATAATAAACGCGTCATCCGCGTACTGGCGCACCATTTTGTGGGTAATGTCCAGCACCGCCAGCGGGAACTTCGCGCGGTTATCGCGGCTGCCGCCCCACTCGTCGTCGCGCTGGTTTGAATTCGGGGAGTAGAACTGCTGAATCAGATAGGTGTTCGCCCCGTGGATTTCCACGCCGTCGAAACCGGCCTGGATGGCGCGGCGCACCGCCTCACCAAACTTGCCGATCATGCCTTCCACTTCTTCAGCGGTCAGAGCAACCGGCGTTGCGGCACCTTCACGCGGCGCGGCTACGGCGCTCGGGCCAACCGGGGTACGGCCACCAATCAGTTTTGGGTCGACCATGCGGCCGCCGTGGTAGATTTGCAGCAGCGCCTTAGATCCTTTGAATTTGATGGCCTCCGCGATTTTCGCCAGCCCGGCAATTTTCTCGTCATTATCAATACCGATGGCACCCGGGAAGGCGAGACCGAGATCGTCGACGAAGCAACACTCCACAATGATGGTGCCAATGCTGCCTGAACGGGCCCGATAGTACTCCACCAGCTCGCTGGTGACGGTGCCGTCAAAATAGCCGGTACAGGTTGTCATAGGGGCCATTAACAAACGGTTTTTCAGTTCAGTACCATTCGGTAATGTGAAGGGGCTAAGAATGCGTTCGTTAGTGCTCATAATAGAAACTCCAAACTTTTAAAAATTAAGAATTCGTTATCGGATTGATTTTTTATTTCGTCGTTATTTGCCGATGTCATGATATTAATATAATGATTTTTTTAGTTTCTAAAGTTATTACGTTAGTTAAAAAACTATTTAATCCCTGCGATAACACAAATAACACATTGGTGTTAGCGATTGTAATTCAGTCATTCACAATAATTTAAAAACCGTTAAAATATGAATGGTAAAACCAATTCACCTTAACACATACAAAATCAATAAAAACAATATATTACAATCGCACCAAAATCTATCCTGTTAAAGAAATGATAAAAAACACGCAAAAAACAGGCAATAACCACATACGCCAGAGTGGTTATTAATAAAAGCATAAAAATAACGCTGTAATTCTATTTTTTTGATCGCGATCAATAGTTATGGCATTCAAAAGCGCAATATAAAAACATCATCTTTTTTTAATTTAGCGCACACAAAAACGCGTTAAATCGCTATTACTGAAAATACAAGAAAGCACCTTTAATAACTAAAAAAAGCAAAAAAACTAAATAAAGTGCTTTTTCAGTGCGACCGAATTTTTGACAACTTAAGACGTGAAACTATGAATACAAAAACTGCTGTAACGCCCCCTGTGGCGAACCAGGCATCAAATGGAAACGCAAAACGATTGCTGATGATGGCGTTACCCGTCATCGTCGCGGTACTGCTGCTGTTTGTTCCCGTTCCTGAAGGCTTGCCGCCTTACGCATGGCACTACTTCGCCATCTTTGTCGGCGTGATCGTCGGTCTGATCTTCGAACCGCTGCCGGGTGCGGTGATCGGCCTGACCGGCGTGGTCGCCATTGCCCTGTGCAGCCAGTGGGTGCTGTTCAGCCCCGATCAGCTGGCTGACCCGAAATTCAAGCTGGCGGGCGCCTCCTTTAAGTGGGCGGTGAGCGGGTTTGGTAACTCTACCGTCTGGCTGATTTTCGGTGCCTTTATGTTCGCCGCTGGCTATGACAAAACCCGCTTCGGTCGCCGTCTGGCGCTGATTCTGGTGAAGTACCTCGGCCGTCGCAGCCTGACCCTCGGTTACGCCATCACGTTTGCGGACCTGCTGCTGGCACCGTTCACCCCGTCCAACACCGCGCGCAGCGGCGGGACCATCTACCCGATTATCGCTAACCTGCCGCCGCTGTACGGTTCAAAACCTAATGACCCAAGCGCGCGTAAGATTGGTTCATACCTGATGTGGGTGGCGATCACCGCGGCCTGTATCACCAGCTCAATGTTCCTCTCCGCCCTCGCGCCAAACCTGCTGGCCCTGGCGCTGGTGAAAAGTACGGTTGGGATTGATATCTCCTGGGGCACCTGGTTCCTCGCCTTCCTGCCGCTGGGTATCCTGCTGATTCTGGCCATGCCGCTGCTGGCCTACTGGTTCTACCCACCTGAAGTCAAAGTGAATAACGAAGTGCCGCTGTGGGCAACCCGCGAGCTGGAAAAACTCGGCAAACTGTCCCGCAATGAAATTCTGCTGCTGGTGTTCGTGTGCTGTGCGCTGCTGATGTGGATCTTCGCTGCCGCGTGGATTGAGCCTGCCATGGCGGCCCTGCTCATCGTCGGTCTGATGCTGTGGACCGGCGTGCTGGAGTGGAACGATATCACCGGTAACAAGGCCGCATGGAACACCTTCGTCTGGTTCGCCACCCTGGTGGCACTGGCGGATGGCCTCTCCTCGACCGGCTTTATCAGCTGGTTAGGTAAAGAAGGCGGTCTGTTGATGAGCGGTATCTCTCCGGGCGTGGCGACCGTCGTCCTGCTGCTGGCGTTCTACCTGCTGCACTACCTGTTTGCCAGCACCACCGCGCACACCACGGCGCTGCTGCCTGCGATGCTGACCATCGCCTCCACCATCCCGGGCATGAATATGGAAGTGTTCGTTCTGCTGATGGTGACCTCGCTGGGCGTCATGGGGATCATCACCCCGTACGGTACTGGCCCAAGCCCGATTTACTACGGTAGCGGCTACCTGCCAACCAAAGACTACTGGCGCCTCGGCACCATCTTCGGTGCCATCTTCCTGGCGGCCCTGCTGCTGATTGGTTATCCGTGGATGTCCATGATGTTCTGATTCCTGACCGCCGGACTTCTCCTCCGGCGGTTTTATTTTTGTGGAGCAATACGCTATGTCAAATAAACCGTTTTTCTACCAGAACCCCTTCCCTCTTTCCCATGACGACACCGAATACTACCTGCTGACCAAAGAGCACGTCTCCGTTGCCGAATTCGACGGTCAGGAAGTACTGAAAGTGGAGCCGGAAGCCCTGACCCTGCTGGCGCACCAGGCCTTCCACGATGCCGCGTTTATGCTGCGTCCTTCCCACCAGAAGCAGGTTGCCGCCATTCTCAACGACCCGGAAGCCAGCCAGAACGACAAATACGTTGCCCTGCAGTTCCTGCGTAACTCTGAAATTGCCGCAAAAGGCGTGCTGCCAACCTGTCAGGATACCGGCACCGCGATCATCATGGGTAAAAAAGGCCAGCGCGTCTGGACCGGCGGCGGTGACGAAGCGGCGCTGAGCCAGGGCGTGTATAACACCTACATTGAAGATAACCTGCGCTACTCGCAGAATGCGGCGCTGGACATGTATAAAGAGGTAAATACCGGCACCAACCTGCCCGCGCAGATCGATCTCTACAGCGTGGACGGGGACGAATACAAATTCCTGTGCATGGCAAAAGGCGGCGGTTCTGCCAACAAAACCTACCTCTATCAGGAAACCAAAGCGCTGATCACCCCGGCGAAGCTGAAAAACTACCTGGTTGAGAAGATGCGCACCCTGGGCACTGCGGCCTGCCCGCCTTACCATATCGCGTTTGTGATTGGCGGAACGTCAGCGGAAGCCACGCTGAAAACCGTGAAGCTCGCTTCCACGCGCTACTACGACGCGCTGCCGACGGAAGGTAACGAACACGGCCAGGCGTTCCGCGACGTTCAGCTCGAACAGGAACTGCTCCAGGAAGCGCAGAACCTCGGCCTCGGCGCGCAGTTCGGCGGTAAATACTTCGCCCACGATATCCGCGTGATCCGCCTGCCGCGCCACGGCGCCTCCTGCCCAATTGGCATGGGCGTCTCCTGCTCCGCAGACCGCAACATTAAAGCGAAGATCAACCGCGACGGGATCTGGATTGAGAAGCTGGAACACAACCCGGGCCAGTATATTCCTGAATCACTGCGCCAGCAGGGCGAAGGCGACGTGGTGAGCATCAATCTGGACAAGCCGATGAAGGAGATCCTGGCACAGCTTTCCGCGCACCCGGTCTCTACCCGCCTGTCGCTGAACGGGACCATCATCGTGGCGCGCGATATTGCCCACGCGAAGCTGAAAGAGCTGCTCGACAATGGTGAAGAACTGCCGCAGTACGTTAAAGACCATCCGATCTACTACGCAGGCCCAGCCAAAACGCCGGAAGGCTACGCCTCTGGCTCACTCGGCCCGACCACGGCTGGCCGTATGGACTCGTATGTGGACTTACTGCAATCCCACGGCGCGAGCATGATCATGCTGGCGAAAGGCAACCGCAGCCAGCAGGTGACCGACGCCTGCCATAAGCACGGCGGCTTCTACCTGGGGAGCATTGGCGGCCCGGCGGCGGTGCTGGCGCAAAACAGTATTAAGAGCCTGGAATGCGTCGCGTATCCGGAGCTGGGAATGGAAGCCATCTGGAAAATTGAAGTCGAGAACTTCCCGGCGTTTATCCTGGTGGATGACAAAGGCAACGATTTCTTCCAGCAGATCCAGAACAAACAGTGCGCGGGTTGTTCACAGCGCTAGGTTGAGACAGGCCGGGTGGCGCAACGCTGCCCGGCAGTCGCAGACAGACATGCGCCTGCGTCATGTCACAAAACCGTGATATCAGCCACTTAGCAAAAAGTGGTGAATAAAAAATCAATTAATTGTTAAGTTATTGTTGTCATTAATTGTATTGATCCCGCGAAGGCTATTCATGCAAAACGTGCATCAGCCGATGCGGCATTTGCGCTTATCTATTTCCTCATCCTGATCCAGTTTTCAAAAACAGACGCGTAAAACGTCAACAATAAACTGGAGATAACCATGTTTTCCTCAACCTCACCTGCAACCGTACGCTCGAAAGCGGGCGCCATACTCCGCGTGACGTCCGGCAATTTTCTTGAGCAGTTCGATTTCTTTCTGTTCGGCTTCTATGCCACCTACATCGCCCACACGTTCTTCCCGGCAAGCAGTGAATTTGCGTCGCTGATGATGACCTTCGCCGTCTTCGGCGCGGGCTTTTTGATGCGCCCCATCGGTGCCATTGTGCTAGGCGCGTATATCGACAAGGTAGGTCGCAGAAAGGGGCTGATCGTCACGCTTTCCATCATGGCGGCGGGGACGTTCCTGATCGTGCTTATCCCCTCTTATCAAAGCATCGGTCTGTGGGCGCCGATGCTGGTGCTGATGGGCCGTCTGCTGCAGGGCTTCTCCGCCGGTGCGGAGCTTGGAGGCGTCTCGGTTTATCTGGCTGAAATCGCCACGCCGGGCCGCAAAGGGTTTTACACCAGCTGGCAGTCCGGCAGCCAGCAGGTCGCCATTATGGTCGCCGCGGCGATGGGCTTTGCCCTGAATGCCCTGATGGAGGAGAGCGCCATTCGCGAATGGGGCTGGCGCATCCCCTTCCTGTTCGGCTGCTTAATCGTGCCGTTTATCTTTTTCCTGCGCCGCAAGCTGGAGGAGACGGAAGAGTTCAGCGCGCGCCGCCAGCATCTGGAGATGCGTCAGGTCTTTAAAACGCTCCTTGGCAACTGGCAGGTTGTGGTCGCAGGCATGCTGATGGTGGCGATGACCACCACCGCGTTCTACCTGATCACCGTCTACGCCCCCACCTTTGGCAAAAAGGTGCTGATGCTCAGCGCCTCGGACAGCCTGCTGGTCACGCTGCTGGTGGCGATTTCTAACTTCATCTGGCTGCCGGTGGGCGGCGCGCTGTCGGATCGCTTCGGGCGCAAGCCGGTGCTGATTGCCATGGCCCTGCTTGCGCTGGCGACCAGCTACCCTGCCCTGACGCTGCTGGCGAGCGCACCCAGCTTCTCCATGATGCTGATCGTGCTGCTGTGGCTCTCCTTCCTCTACGGCCTGTACAACGGCGCGATGATCCCGGCCCTGACGGAGATTATGCCTGCTGAAGTGCGCGTGGCGGGGTTCTCTCTGGCTTACAGCCTGGCAACGGCGGTCTTTGGCGGCTTTACCCCGGTCATGTCCACCGCGCTGATTGAATACACCGGTGACAAAGCCTCGCCTGGCTACTGGATGAGTTTCGCCGCCGTGTGCGCCCTGCTGGCCACGCTCTACCTCTACCGCCGCCGCGCGGTATCGCTGCAAAACACCGTCAAGTCACAGGGGGCAGTATGAAACGCACCTATCGCTTTACCGCCAGCGCGCTGGTGCTGACGCTCCTGAGCGTTAATGCCTGTGCCCAGGACGTGAAGGTCATGATTTCAGGCGGCTTCAAGGCCGCCCTGGAAAAGCTGGCCCCGGACTATGAACGCCGGACCGGGGATAAAATCGTGATTATCCCCGGCCCCTCAATGGGCGCTACGCCGCAGGCGATCCCAAACCGACTGGCGCGCGGCGAGAAAGCCGACGTGGTGATTATGGTGGGCGATGCGCTGGAGAAGCTCGAAAAAGCCGGCCAGACCCAGCCGGGTTCGCGAACCGAACTCGCGGACTCCCCCGTTGGCATGGTGGTGAAAAAAGGTGCGGATGTCCCTGATATCAGCAGCGAGGCGGCTTTGCGTAAAACGCTGCTGCAGGCCAGCTCCATCGCCTACTCTGACAGCGCCAGCGGCAGGTACGTCAGCCAGACGTTGTTCAAAAAAATGGGGATTGAAAAAGAAGTGGCGGGTAAAGCGACAATGGTCGAGCGTATCCCTGTCGCCTCAGAAGTGGCGAAAGGAAAATACGCCGTCGGTTTCCAGCAGGTCAGCGAGCTGCTGCCGGTTCAGGGCGTCACCTTTATCGGGAAAATCCCGGATAACCTGCAGTACATCACGCGCTTCGCGGGTGCGGTCACCCGCCATGCAGAACATCCCGCAGAGGGGAAAGCGCTGCTGACCTATCTCGCCTCACCGCCCTCCAGGGACGTCATCCAGAAGACGGGAATGATCCCCGTTACGTCCGGCGATACTGCTCGGTGATCTGTTTTTCCAGTTCAGCCGCAATGTAGGACTGGATGCGCCCCCGGCGCCGGATAAGCCCCACGGTGCGTTTCACTTCCGGCGCCACCAGCGGCAGATGCGTCAGCAGCGTGTGCTCTGACGTCGGCATCGACATGGCGGGAACGGCAGCAATGCCGATCCCCGCCTCTACCATACCGAGCATCGTGGTAACGTGGCGCGTTTCGCAGACGCTGGGGCGTTCGGGAACGATATCCCCCAGCATCCGATCGAGCAGGTTACGGTTACCTGACGTTTTATCGAGGGAGATATAATCCTGCTGGTAAAAGGCCTGCCACGTCAGGTGACTCTTCTGCGCCAGGGGGTGATCCTTCCGGCACGCCGCAACATAGACATCCTCCACAAGCGGGAAAAATTCGATGTCAGACGGCAGGTTTCCTGCGAAGCAGATACCAAAATCAGCCTGGCTTCGGGCCACGGCGTCAATCACATTCCCCGCGCTGCTGTCGATGAGCTTAATGCGAACCCGCGGATAGCGAGACTGAAAACGACGGATCACATCGGGCATAAAGTAACAGGCCGCGGACGGCACCGTGGCAACCGTGATCAGCCCCGTCCGCTCTTCACTGACCTTATCGACATCCGCCAGCATTGACTCAACGTTGTCGAGCAGCTGCGCGGAGCGTTCAGCAAAGTTTTGCCCGTATAACGTTAAGGACACGCGGCGGGTGGTACGGTCAAACAGCCGGTTTCCCAGCGCGGCTTCCAGCTTTTCAATCCTGCGGCTTAGCGCCGACTGGGATAAGCAGATAGATTCAGCAGCGACACGGAAGTTACCGTATTCCACTAACGCTCTGAAAGCATAAAGATCGTTAAGGTCAAAATTCACGGGCATGGCGTCTGGATGTCCTGTCAGGGAATACGCAACAAAGTCAAAAATAATAGCGTCTTATTAACCCGCCGCAACCGGCGCGGTGGTGAAATACGTCAGAGCTCGTTGAGATGCAGGCGAATATACCCGGCGCGATCGGCAATGGCCTGCCGCTCCTCTTCCTTCATGTCCGCAAGCTGTTTAAAGACGATGCCCAGGCGGGGATTGTTACCCAGACGCGCCTGGTTGCGCGCAAAGAAATCCCAGTAAAGGGCATTGAAGGGGCACGCCAGCTCTCCGGTACGCTGGCTGTGTTGATACCGGCACCCCTGACAGTAGTTACTCATCTTATGAATATACGACGCGCTTGAGACGTAGGGTTTACTGGCCAGCAACCCGCCATCGCCAAACTGGCTCATTCCGAGGGTATTGGGCAGCTCCACCCATTCAAAGGCATCAATATAGACCCCCAGATACCATTCATGAACCGCCTGCGGCGACAGGCCGCTGAGCAGGCTAAAGTTCCCGATGACCATCAGGCGCTGGATATGGTGGGCGTAAGCCTCGGTGAGGGACTGCCCAATCGCATGCGCCAGGCAGCGCATCTGCGTCCTGCCGGTCCAGAACCAGTCCGGCAGCGGGGCGTGCTGGTCTAAGGCATTCAGCTCCCGATAGCCCGGCATCTGCGACCAGTAGATCCCACGCACGTACTCCCGCCAGCCGAGAATTTGTCGGATAAACCCTTCGACGGCTGGCAGCGGCGCATGGCCCAAACGCCATGCCTGCTGGGCGGCAGCCACCACTTCCCGCGGATTAAGCATTTTGGTGTTCAGCGCGAACGAAATTAACGAGTGGAACAGAAAAGGCTCCTCAGCGTGCATCGCGTCCTGCCAGGCGCCGAACTGCGGGAGCACGCGAGCGATAAATTCATCCAGCCTGGCTTTGGCTTCCGAACGGCTGAGCGGCCAGCGAAAATTCCCGGCCTGCGGTTCGCCGAAGGTGTTTACGCCGCAGCGCTGGATCTCCGCCCATAAGGCTGAATAATCGTGGCTGGGACGCGAGTCGTCCGGCGCGGGCGGCTCGCCGGACCAGCGTTTGCGATTTTCAGCATCAAAATTCCATTTCCCCCCTTCCGGCTCGCCTTCTGAGGTTAACAGTATGCCGTTCTGACGACGCATTTCCCGGTAAAAGTACTCCATTCGCCAGCTTTTGCGCGTCGCAAAGAACGCGCTCACCTGTTCACGGGTGGTGAAGAAATGCTCGCTGCTGACGCAGGCCGTTTCGACGGACGCCGCTTTCGCCCACGCCTGCAGCTGCGTGTCCAGGCGCCATTCGTCGGGCTCCTGCCATATCACCCTGTCGGCGCCGTAATGCGCGACAAGCGCGTTGAGATTGTCTTCCAGCGCGCCGCGGTTTGAGTCGTCAGAGAGCCGGACATACCTCACCCGATGCCCCTTCTCCTTTAACGCAGAGGCAAACGCGCGCATGGCCGCAAAAATGGCGATCACTTTCTGAGCGTGGTGAAACACGTACGCGGTTTCGGCCCGCAGCTCAAGCATCACGTAAATGACATTTGGATTGCAGGCATCGAACCAGCTGTGGTGCGGATTAAGCTGATCGCCGAGGATCAGGCGCAGTTCGGTCAACGGTGGCTCCTTCGACAGCGCTCGGAACAGTATTTGACCTCATCCCAGCATTTTGCCCATTTTTTGCGCCACGTCATGGGCCGCTGGCAGTGCGCGCACGCCCGGCTGGGCAGGTTCTGCTTGTTACCTTTGAAATCGCTCATCTTTTCAATACCGTACTGATTTCTTCACTAGACCTGTGGATGCAGGCTACGACAGACTTCACAAAATGAAGGTGATGCCCGTAAACCGCTACCCACCGCTACGTACGAATGATAGTTTATTCAGGCTGGAATTGTCGCAGTGAGCGATTTTCTGGCATCTTAACCAACCTGACTTTCCCATTTTTGTTCAAGTGACGAGTTTGCGAGCAAAGCGATGATAAAGTGGCCCTGGAAAACGAATGAAGCTGGCCGGGATATGGCGCTGCCATGGGATGACGCGCTGACGATCCCTGTTCTGGCTAATCTTAAGCCGGATGAACAAGCGAAACTGGTTCAGCTGGCGGATCGTTTTTTACAGCAAAAACGCCTGGTTCCACTGCAGGGTTTCGAACTCGATCCCCTTAAAAACGCGCGCATCGCCCTGCTTTTCTGTCTGCCAGTGCTTGAATTGGGTATCGAGTGGCTGGATGGCTTCCACGAAGTGCTGATCTATCCAGCTCCCTTTATCGTCGATGACGAGTGGGAAGATGACATCGGGCTGGTGCACAACCAGCGCGTGGTGCAATCCGGACAAAGCTGGCAGCAGGGGCCGATTATCCTCAACTGGCTCGACATTCAGGACTCGTTCGATGCGTCCGGTTTTAATCTGGTTATCCATGAAGTGGCGCATAAGCTCGATACCCGCAACGGCGATCGCGCCAGCGGAGTACCGCTGATCCCGCTTCGCGAGGTGGCGGGCTGGGAGCACGATCTGCACGCGGCGATGGATAACATCCAGGATGAAATAGACCTGGTGGGCGAAAGCGCAGCCAGCATTGACGCCTATGCGGCAACCGACCCGGCCGAGTGCTTTGCGGTGCTCTCGGAGTATTTCTTCAGCGCGCCAGAGCTTTTCGCGCCCCGCTTCCCGGCGCTGTGGCAGCGTTTCTGTCAGTTTTATCAGCAGGATCCGCTCCAGCGTCTGCGGCAAAATGAGGAGTCTGGCGGCCATTCCTCCCGCCAGATCCATTAAGGCTTTTCGGAAGGGGTCCGCTCGGTTGACCGTACCCCTATGCTCAACGCTAAAAACAGCACTGCCATTCCCCATGCGGCCACCGTCAAAGACTGCTCGCCGTAAAAGCGCGTCACCACAGGCACCAGCAGCGCGCTGACGCCGTAGCCTAACGTGTGGCTGGTGGCGATGACGCCCGCGCCTTTCCCGGTGGTCAGCCTGTCGTTCAGCAGCAGCTGGTAGCCCGGCGTGGCCATCGCCGCCCCGAGTGACGTGATAACAATCCCCACGTAGAACAGCGTTAAACCCGCGACGATCATCAGCCCAAGCCCGGCCACCATCAGCACCGCCGCGATGCAGAGTAACGTCACCGGGGTGAAATGCTGCGGGCGGACCACCAGAAACTGCGCCGCGAGGGTGGCCAGCGCGGCCAGGCTCAGCAGAAGCGCAACGTGATGGCTGATGTCCCGGGCATTACCCTCCAGCAGGGGGCTAAGATGCGGTGACAGGCCAAGCTGCATCAGGCTGACCAGCGCCGCCAGCAGCAGCGCCAGCAGCAGGAACGGCAGCATCGAGGCCTGCAGGCGGGTCGCCTGGTGCGCCACCGGCGGCAGCGGCGGGTCTGCGGCTTCGCGAAGCACCAGCAGCAGCGCGATTAACGGCGCGATCGCCATCAGCCAGAGCGGCGCCACCGGGCTGACGCTGAGCATCAGCGCCGCCAGCGGCGGGCCGAGCAAACGTCCGCAGCTGAGGCCGGAGCTTATCGTCGCCAGCGCCGCCATTCTTTTCTCGAGCCCCGCACGCTGAATAGCCCACGTCTGGGCCGCAGGTACCAGCCCCGAGACCGTCAGTCCGTAAAGCAGACGTGAAAGAATCAGTCCCGCCAGTCCCCAGAAGGTATCCAGCCTTCCGGACGCCATCGTCCAGACCACCAGCGCCATGACGGCGAAACTGGCCAGATAGCCGCTCAGCGAGGCCACCATCACGGCCTTACATCCCCGCCGCTCGCTCTGGCGTCCCCACCAGGGCGAGGCCGGTAAAAAGAGCATGGATCCGAACATCAGCAGACCGGCCCAGACCGAGAGCGACAGCCCGGTCAGGGTCACCAGCTGCGGGAGCATCACCAGCAGGCCGTTTTGTCCGATACCTAATAAACCCGCACATAGCGCCAGGGGCCAGTTGGCTTTTGAGGTGACCTTTTCGGTCAATACTTCAGAGTCAGTGCGCATGAGAATGTGAACATAGTGTCAATAAATGTGTGGAAATCATGAAGTTTATGAAAACAAATATTGCAAAAATGGTTGCGACTGTAAACAGAATGAATATCATAACGAGAATTATTATCAATCATGGAATGAGGTACATCTATGCGTGCTCTGCCCCGCTCTGCCGGTACAGACGTTGCAGCCCAGTGTTTTTTGAACGCCCTGTTGCGCGAAACGAAGGACTGGCGCTATCTCCCCGCTACCGCTGCGGATGCGTTACCGAACATTCATATCCCGCTGTCCCAAACCCAAGCGCTTCGGGTTCCGGTACGCTATTTCTCTCCCACCCAGCATCATCAGTACCGTTTCCCGGCCACGCTTCTTCAGAGCAACAGTGATGACGGTGACGCCGTCACATTTGATCAACTGGTTGATTTAATTCTTGAAAAACCGTCAGTAAAAGGCTCGCTGGATGCCGATACGCTGGCGCGTTTTAAGCAGCGCGTTCTTGAAAGCCATGCCCACACCTGGCAGGCGATCGATCTGCGCCACGGCTGGGTAAACCTGCGCGATATGCCGCTGACGTTTGCTGAAGCGGAACAGGCGCTGCTGGTCGGCCACGCGTTTCACCCGGCGCCGAAGTCGCACGAGCCGTTCAACGAAACAGAGGCGCGTCGCTATCTTCCTGATTTTGCCTCCCGCTTCCCGCTTCGCTGGTTTGCCGTTGAGAGCGCGCTCGTTGCCGGCGACAGCCTGAACGTCTCCCTGCGTGAGCGTCTGCTGCGCTTCGCGGCCCAGAGCGCGCCTGAGCTGCTCGGCCACTTCACCGACACCCGCTGGCTGCTGCCGATGCATCCGTGGCAGGCCGACTTTCTGCTGGAGCAGGACTGGTGCCAGCGTCTGGCGGAAAACGGTGCATTGCAGGACCTGGGTGAAGCGGGCGCGCAGTGGCTGCCCACCAGCTCCTCCCGCTCGCTGTACAGCGAAACCAACAGCGACATGATTAAGTTCTCCCTCAGCGTGCGCCTGACCAACTCCGTGCGCACGCTGTCGGTCAAAGAAGTTAAGCGCGGAATGCGCCTGGCGCGCCTGGCGAAAACGGAACGCTGGCAAGAATTACAGGCCCGCTACCCGACCATGCGCGTGATGCAGGAAGACGGCTGGGCGGGGCTGCGTGACGAAAGCGGCGTTATTCAGGAAGAGAGCCTGATGGCCCTGCGCGTCAATCTGCTGTTCGATACGCCAGACACCCAGACCAACGTGCTGGTGAGCCTTACCCAGGCCGCGCCGGACGGCGGCGACAGCCTGCTGGCCTCCGCGGTGCGCCGTCTGAGCCAGCGTCTGGATTTACCCCTCGCCAAGGCCGCCCGCTGCTGGCTGGACGCCTATTGCGACCGCGTGTTGCTCCCGCTGTTCAGCGCCGAGGCGGACTACGGCCTGGTCCTGCTGGCGCACCAGCAAAATATCCTCGTTGAGATGCAGCAGGATTTCCCCGTCGGACTGATCTACCGTGACTGCCAGGGCAGCGCGTGGACCGAAGGGGCCGACGCGTGGCTGAATTCAGCGGGCGAAACGGAGGTGGAAAACCGCTTCGGTGAGAGCCAGCTGCTGCGCTACTTCCCTTATTACCTGCTGCTGAACTCTACCCTTGCCGTCACCGCCGCCCTCGCCGCCGCCGGTTTCGACAGTGAGGAGAGCCTGATGTCCCGCGTGCGCGACGCGCTGGCCGAACTGCGCCGCACGGCGAAGCAGACCCGCTGCCTCGACTACGTCCTCGACAGCCCGACCTGGAACTGCAAAGGCAACTTCTTCTGCTACCTGCACGATCGCAATGAAAACACCATCGTCGATCCGGCGGTGATCTATTTCGACTTTAGCAACCCGTTTTACAAGGAGAAGGCGTAATGTCCATCGCGAATATCGTCCATTCCGGCTACGGCTTTCGCTGCACCGCAACGGATCGCGAGCTGCCGCTGACGTTGGGTCTCGACGGCAGCGCGGTGCTGGAGCGTCTGAATGGGATCCCGGACGGCTGGCTGGTCGAAGCACTCGATCAGCTGTTTGTTGCCGCGCCCGCGCTGACCGGCGTTACCCTGACCTGGGCAACCTGGCAGGATGAACCCCAGGCGCAGGCGCTGTTTAGCCTGGCCCACGGGGACTATCTGGCACGCGAAACCTTCTGGCAGCTGCCGCTGTGGCTGAAAGGCGAACGGCCGCAGGCCAGCGGCGGGATGCAGTTTGATGAGAGCCGTCAGCTGTACTTCCCGCTGCGTCCTCACCGCCCGCAGGGCGAAGTATACCGTCGCTACGATCCGCAAATTAAGCGCACCCTCAGCTTCCGCGTGGTCGACGTGGCGCTGGACGGCGAGCGCTTTACACGCTGGATGAACAACCCGCGCGTGAACGCCTTCTGGGAGATGGCTGGCCCGCAGGCCGAGCAGGAAAACTACCTGCGCCGTCAGCTTGACTCGACCTACTGCTACCCGGTTATCGGCTGCTTCGACGACCAGCCGTTCGGCTATTTTGAGCTCTACTGGGCGCCAGAAGACCGCATTGGCCGCCACTACCGCTGGCAGCCGTTTGACCGCGGGCTGCACATGCTGGTGGGCGAAGAGAACTGGCGCGGCGCGCAGTACATCCGCAGCTGGCTGCGCGGCCTGAGCCACTATCTGTATCTCGATGAACCGCACACCGCGCGAATTGTCGCCGAGCCGCGCTTCGACAACCAGCGCCTGTTCCGCCATCTGGCCTCCGCCGGTTTCGAGACGGTGAAAGAGTTCGACTTCCCGCACAAGCGCTCGCGCCTCATCATGAGCCAGCGCCACCGCTTCTTCAGCGAGGTGGAACTGTGAACGCGCTCTGGCAGAAAGTGAACCGCGAGATGGTGGCGAAGATCCTCGCCGAGCTGGAGTACGAACGCACCCTGCGCGCTGAGCCGGTTTCGTCGAACGGCTGGCGCATCACCATGGGCAACGAGTCCTGGCAGTTTCGCGCCACGCGCGGGATCTGGGGCTGGCTGCATATCGACCCGGATACCCTGACTACAGCCAGCGGCGATGCAGTGGAAGCGGAACGCGCGCTGCTGCAGCTGGCGAAAGTGCTGGAGATGAGCGACGCGCAAACGGCAGAGCATATGGAAGATCTCTACGCCACGCTGCGCGGCGACATGCAGCTGCTGCAGGCGCGTGAAGCGCTGGACGCGGACGCGCTGATCCACCTCGACCCGGACGAATTACAGTGTCTGATGAGCGGTCACCCGAAGTTTATTTTCAACAAAGGTCGCCGCGGCTGGGGCCTGGACGCGCTGCGTCAGTACGCGCCTGAGTATCGCGGACGTTTTCGCCTGCACTGGGTCGCCGTTCAGCGGGAGCATCTGGTCTGGAGCAGCGACGCCGATTGCGATATCAACTCTCTGCTGGCCAGCGCCATGGACAACGCCGAGCTCGCCCGCTTCAACGACCGCTGGCAGGCGCTGGGTCTCAACGACGGCTGGCTGCCGGTGCCGCTGCACCCGTGGCAGTGGCAGCAGAAGATCGCCATTCATTTCCTGGCGCAGCTGGCGCGCGGTGAGATGGTTGAGCTGGGCGAATTTGGCGACGAGTATCTGGCACAGCAGTCCCTGCGCACGCTCACCAACGCCAGCCGTCGCGCGCCGTATGACATCAAGCTTCCGCTGACCATCTACAACACCTCCTGCTATCGCGGCATCCCGGGCAAATACATTGCCGCCGGGCCGCTGGCTTCGCGCTGGCTGCAGCAGCAGTTCGCTACCGACGCCACGCTGATCCGCTCCGGTGCTCAGGTGCTTGGCGAACCCGCCGCCGGATATCTGTCGCATCCGGGCTATGCCGCGTTGCCGAAAGCGCCCTACCGCTATCAGGAGATGCTGGGGGTGATCTGGCGCGAGAATCCGTCCTGTTATGTAGAAGACGGTGAACAGGCGGTGCTGATGGCAGCGCTGATGGAAACCGATAACGCCGGGCGCCCGCTGATCGACGCGTGGATTAAACGCTCGGGGCTAAGCGCCGACGCGTGGCTTGAAAAGCTGTTCGAGGCAACGGTGATCCCGTTCTATCACCTGCTCTGCCGCTACGGCGTGGCGCTGATCGCCCACGGCCAGAACGTGACGCTGGTGATGAAGGATTACGTCCCGCAGCGCATCCTGCTGAAGGATTTCCAAGGCGATATGCGCCTGGTGGATGAGGATTTCCCGCAGGCCCAGAGCCTGCCGGAGCAGGTGAAGGCCGTCACGGCGCGCCTCAGCGCGGATTACATTATTCACGACCTGCAAACCGGTAATTTTGTGACGGTGCTGCGCTTTATGTCGCGCCTCACGCTGCAATGCGGCGTGAGCGAAACGCGTTTCTACCAGCTTCTGGCCGGGGTTTTACGGGGTTATATGGCGGCGCACCCGGATCTGGCAGAACGCTTCGCCAAATTCGATCTCTTCAAGCCGCAGATTATTCGCGTGATCCTCAACCCGGTCAAACTGACCTTCTCCGAACACGACGGCGGCAGCCGCATGCTGCCGAACTACGTCACCGACCTTGATAACCCTCTTTTTCTCGCCTCCCGGGAGTCAGCGCAATGAAAACCTATGATTTCATCGGCATTGGTATTGGCCCGTTTAACCTCAGCATCGCCGCTCTGGCCGAAGGGCTGGACGGCTTTAGCTCGCTGTTCCTTGAGCGTAAACCGCACTTCTCCTGGCACCCGGGGATGATGGTGCCGGACTGCCACATGCAGACCAGCTTCCTGAAGGACCTGGTCAGTGCCGTGGAGCCGACCAACCGCCACAGCTTCCTGAACTACCTGGTGCAGCGCAAAAAGTTCTACCGCTTCCTGACCACCGAGCAGCGCACCGTCTCCCGCGAAGAGTTTGCGGACTACCTGTGCTGGGCGGCGGAAAACCTCACCAATCTCGCCTTCAGCCAGCAGGTACAGCAGGTGAGCTTTGATGAGAAAAGCGGCCTGTTTGAGGTGATGACCCAGCGCGACCGTTTCCTGGCGCGCCACGTCTGCGTGGGGATTGGCAAACAGATCAACCTGCCTGACTGCGTCACCGCGCAGGACGATACCTGCTTCCACGCCAGCGAGATGATGCTGCGCACGCCGGATCTCGCGGGCAAGCGCGTCACCGTCGTCGGCGGCGGCCAGAGCGGGGCCGACCTGTTTTTGAATATCTTCCGCGGCGAATGGGGCCAGCCGCTGAGCCTGAACTGGGTATCGCGCCGCAATAACTATAATGCGCTGGATGAAGCCGCCTTTGCCAACGAGTATTTCACGCCGGAGTACGTGGACAGCTTCTCCACGCTGGGTGAAGAGGCCCGTCGGCAGATGCTGCACGAGCAGAAGATGACGTCCGACGGGATCACCACCGAGTCCCTGCTGGCGATTTACCGCGCCATGTACCACCGCTTCGAAGTGCTGCGTGAAAAACCCTGGGCGCATCTCCTGCCGTCCCGCTCGGTGACGTCCCTGACGCGCCAGGAAAACGGCCATCGCCTGAGCATTCAGCATCACCTCGACGGCGGCCGCGAGCAGCTGGAGAGTGACGTGGTGATTTTCGCCACCGGCTACCGCGCCGTGCAGCCCGCGTTCCTCGCGCCGCTGTCTCACCGCCTGCATCTGGATACGGACGAAGCCTTCTGCATTAACAACGATTTCACCCTCGAATGGGACGGCCCGCAGAGCAACCGCCTGTTCGCCGTGAATGCCGGGATACACCGTCTCGGCATTGCCGAACCCCAGCTCAGCCTGATGGCCTGGCGCGCAGCGCGAATTCTTAATCGCGCGCACGCCGACGAGCCGTTTGAGCTGGCCACCACACCCGGCGTTATCCACTGGCGCACCACCACCAGCCCGGACAGCAGCCCGGTTTTTAAATCATTAGCAAAAACCACCGAGTACTGACACACACAATCAGGATCAACATAACAATGAAACGTTCTCATCTTTGGGTTTTAAATCCTTGCTTGCTTGCAATGCTTTCTACCTCTGCGTGGGCGGAAGAACAAAAGGAAGAAAATATCGTGGTCTCCGCCAGCCGCGCGCACCGCAGCGTGGCGGAGATGGCGCAGACCACCTGGGTCATTGAACGGGCTGAAATTGAGCAGCAGGTTCAGGGCGGGAAAGAGATTAAAGAAGTGCTGGCGCAGCTGATCCCAGGTATGGACGTCAGCAGCCAGGGCCGTACCAACTACGGCATGAACCTGCGCGGCCGCTCCATGATGGTGATGGTGGACGGCGTTCGCCTGAACTCGTCCCGCAGCGACAGCCGCCAGCTGGACTCTATCGATCCGTTCAACATTGACCGTATCGAAGTGATCTCCGGCGCCACCTCGCTCTACGGCGGCGGCAGCACCGGCGGCCTGGTGAACATCGTCACCAAAAAGGGCCAGCCGGATACCGAAGTGGAGTTCCAGACCGGGGCAAAGAGCGGGTTTAACAGCCACAACGATCGCGATGAGAACGTGTCGGCAGCCGTAAGCGGCGGTAACGACAACGCCTCCGGTCGTCTGTCGGTGTCGTATCAGCGCTACGGCGGCTGGTATGACGGCAAAGGCAACGAGGTGATTATCGATAACACCCAGACCGGCCTCCAGTATTCCGACCGTATAGATGTGATGGGCACAGGCACCATCAACATTGACGATCGTCAGCAGCTGCAGCTGACGACCCAGTACTACAAGAGCGAGTCCGACGGCAAGCATGGGCTGTATCTCGGGAAAAACTTCTCGGCGGTAACAGGCGATGCGACCGCGTACAACAAAGATAATCTTGATTCTGACCGCGTACCGGGCACCGAGCGCCATCTGATTAACCTGCAGTACTCCAATACCGATTTCTGGGGCCAGGATCTGGTCGCGCAGATTTACTATCGCGACGAGAGCCTGACCTATTATCCATTCCCGACACTGACCAAAGGCGTGGTGAGCAGCATCGGCGCGTCCCAGCAGAAAACAGATTTCTACGGCGGCAAGCTGACGCTGAACAGCAAGCCGGTGGACGATTTAACGCTGACCTGGGGTGTGGATGCCGACCACGAAACCTTCGATGCCAACCAGCAGTTCTTCAACCTGAGCAAGGCTGCGGCGAGCGGCGGCATGGAGCTGGATAACGCCTACAACGTGGGCCGTTACCCGGGCTACAGCATCACCAACCTCGCCCCGTTCCTGCAGGCCAGCTACGACATTGACGCCATCACCCTGAGCGGCGGCGTGCGCTATCAGTACACCGAAAACAAGGTGGACGACTTTGTCGGTTATACCCAGCAGCAGGCCATCGCCACCGGGAAAGCCACCTCCGCCGACGCGGTGCCGGGCGGAAAAACCGATTACAACAACTTCCTGTTTAACGCCGGGATCCTCGGTCGCCTGACCGAACAGCAGCAGCTGTGGTTTAACTTCTCCCAGGGCTTCGAAATTCCGGACCTGGCGAAGTACTACGGCTCCGGCACCTATCAGCTCAGCAACGGTCACTATCGCCTGCTGAACAGCGTCAACGTGAACGACTCGACGCTGGACGGTATCAAGGTCAACGCTTATGAGCTGGGCTGGCGCTACACCGGCGATAACCTGCGCACGCAGGTCGCGGCGTATTACTCGCTCTCTGATAAAACCATCACCATCAACAAGACGGATATGACCATCAACCTGGAAGACGACAAGCGTCGTATCTACGGGGTTGAAGGTCAGGTGGACTATTTCTTCACCGACAGCGACTGGAGCACCGGTGCGAACTTTAACGCCATCAAGTCTGAAACGCGCGAAAACGGCAAATGGGAGAAGCTGACGGTTGACAGCGCCAGCCCGTCGAAAGCCAGCGCTTGGGTCAACTGGGCGCCGGGCGACTGGACCCTGCGCGTGCAGAGCACGCAGACCTTTGACGTGTCAGACTCCGACGGCAAGAAGATCGATGGCTATAACACGGTCGACTTCCTGGGCAGCTACGCCCTGCCGGTGGGTAAGGTCAGCTTCAGCGTGGAAAACCTGCTGGACAAAGACTACACCACCGCCTGGGGCCAGCGCGCGCCGGGGCTGTATAGCCCAACCTACGGCGCACCGGGGCTGTATACCTATAAAGGCCGCGGACGTACGTTTGGTCTGAACTACTCCGTACTGTTCTGATCCTGCGCGCCGCCTGCGGGCGGCGCATTTTGCTGTGTAATTTCAACGCGAATTTGCTATAAAATCAGCGATTTGCTGAAATTGTCGGCAAACAAACGAAAAGTGCGTTTTCACCCTTTGACAAGGCGTACCGAGGCCGCTACTATGCGCCTCGTTCACACGATTCCTCTGTAGTTCAGTCGGTAGAACGGCGGACTGTTAATCCGTATGTCACTGGTTCGAGTCCAGTCAGAGGAGCCAAATTTGAAAAGCCTGCTTTTGAAGCAGGCTTTTTGCTTTTCTGCGTCACTGATGTTAATTCAGAATCGCATCCAGCCTGGCAAGCACTTCATTTACAACGGCGTCAGGTATGCGTTCCAGCCGCATGCCGTTCCGGGCAGCCATATCAATGGTTCTGGGCTGGTCGCAGCGAATAACGCCCGTTGTTGTTGTTCCCGCCCCTTCCAGTGAAACGGTGAAACCTGCCGTACGTGCAAAGTTTCCGCCGCTGGTGACGGGAACCACTACCGGTAGCCGGGTCAGCTTGTTAAACGATGCCTTCGATACGATAAGAACCGGACGTTTTCCACTTTGCTCGTGGCCAGCAATCGGATCCAGCGAAACAAGCCAGATTTCCCCTCTGTCCATTTACAGGATCTCCCTGCCCACCGCAGGCGCATCGATCCATTCCCGCTCCTCTTCGCTCATTTCAGCGTGCGGATCGCACTGCGCCAGCAGCTCCTCAAGCGAATAGTGAGGCCGCTTCTGGGGTTCAATAATCAGGCAGCCATTATTAATGGTCATGCCGACTTCGCTGTCCGTCGACAGCTCCAGCGTTTTCAGCACGGCGGGAGGAACCGCCAGCATGATGGATCCGCCGACCTTTTTCAGACGAGTTGTATACATAGCGCACCTCCGAATATTATATTTTAATATAACATTCATGGCGGGAAGTGCACAATTAGTCATCAGATTCATGGTGATTTCCTTTTCGTATTTAGGTGTCCATAAAGCCGTTATCCATCGAAGGACAGTGCAGACGGGAACGAAGCGCGGAACTAAGAAGGCTGATAATAGAAAACTGTTTTTGCGGTTCAAAGGATTATGGCGAATCGGATAAACGAAATGCGAGGCGGCTTCCGGATCGGAGCTGCGCCCGCTGTATTGTCTTTTGACCGTCGGAAAGACCCGTAACGCTCAGGGCAGCCTGGCAATCACCTTAATCTCAAACTGGAATCCGTACAGCCACGTCACGCCGATCCCGGTCAACGTCGGGTAAGGCGCTTCCCCCCAATATTCTGGCAGGATACTCCAGATTGCGTCGAGGTTTGACTCGGGATCGACGACAAAGAGGGTAACGTCAACCACGTCACCGAACGTGCAGCCCGCAGCAGCGAGAACAGCATTAAGATTATCGAATGCCAGCCGGATCTGCGCGTTGAGATCCTCTTCAGGCGAACCATCCTCCCGGCTACCAACCTGTCCCGAAACAAACAGGAAGCCGTTAGATTTGATGGCGGGTGAATACCGGTTGCGCTCGTAGAGCGCCTGCCGACCGAAGGGAAAAACGGCTTCGCGTGTTGTCATGTTTGTGCCTCTGTAATGGGGCGAAATCGGCCCGGTGAACATAAACACACTTTACAGTTGCTGTAGCGGGCGGATAAACAAGCGACTTTGTCCATCATTGTTTGTAATATCCAAACAATCGGTGAAAAGAGAGAACAACGGATGGATCGTTTCGATGCGATGCGCGCCTTTGCTCGCGTGGTTGAGGCAGGCAGTTTCACCAAGGCTGCCCAAACGCTTCATATGAGCAAAACCACGGTGACGCAGCTTATTCAACAGCTGGAAGCGCGCCTGCGCGTCAAGCTGCTCCACCGCACCACCCGCAGGCTCGGTGTAACTCCTGATGGCGCGGTCTACTACGAGCGCGTCATCCGCCTGCTGGCGGACATGGAAGATGCTGAAAACAGCCTGTCCAGTGCGACGATGACGCCCCGGGGGCGACTACGGGTGGACGTGCCCACTCCTCTCGCTCGCCTGGTGCTGGTGCCCGCGCTACCGGCTTTTCACGCGCGCTACCCGGATATCCAGTTCGACATGGGCGTGAGTGACCGGGTGGTGGATCTGATCGGCGACAACGTGGATTGCGTCGTGCGCGGCGGGGAAATCAATGACCAGTCCCTGATCGCACGCCATGTCGGCGATCTGCAAATCGGTGTTTACGTCGCACCGAGCTATGTGGAACGCCTCGGCGCACCTGCGCATCCGCGAGAGCTGGAAAACACGGACCATCGCATAGTGGGATTCTTGTCCTCACGCACCGGTAAGGTTGATCCTCTGGTACTGCACGGTGAGAGCGAACATATTGAAATCACGGGCAGCTACGTGCTTGCAGTGGATGATGGCAATGCCTACCTCGAAGCCGGGCTCGCGGGATTAGGCGTGATTGCGCTACCCGTTTATATGGCGGCAGCACATCAGGCTTGTGGCTCCTTGATTCCGCTATTTGAAGACTGGCGTATTAACCCAATGCCCCTGTACCTGGCCTTTCCGCCGAACCGCCACGTTAACGCCAAACTGCGCGTTTTTATTGATTGGATCGTTGAATTGATGCAGCAGCATGTCCCCACTTCTACCCATAAATAACTGCATCTATTCGTTCATCACCGCGAGTGACGGTCATGCTGGCGGTTTTGAAGCAGGTTTTTTGCTTTTCTGCCCTACAGCACTAACTCATAGTGCGAGCCGTCCGGCAGCTCCACATCAAGCCGCAGCTTTCCGCCCGCCGCCTCAACGTAGCGCTTGAGAGAAGAGAGTTTCAAATCGCGCCCGGGCTTTTCCATTACCGCAACGGTAGGTTGCCTGATACCCAACGCCTGCGCCATTTCTACCTGCGTTTTTTGTACTTTCTCGCGTAACTCAGCAAGATGAATGTTGAGCAAAATATCCGTTGCTATCGCCTGAGCGCTGGCGACAACCTCCGGCTTTTCATCCGCTATAAGCTGCTCAAGGGTTCTTCCCATCGCGCTATTCCCTCTCTTTTAATGTATCCAGCCAGTGAGTGAATTCCTGGTCAGCAACGAGAAGCATCTCATCGTAGAATCGCCTTTCATTGCCGATCTTATTGCCCGCACAAAGCACGATACCCGTGCGGTTTGGATCAAAGGCGAAAAACGCCCGCAAGGGATCGCCCTTACTCTGAATACGTAGCTCTTTCATGTTGCTGTGACGAGAGCCTTTAAGCGTATCAGCGTAGGGTCTCGATAAACCCGGCCCCTTCTCTCGCAAAACAAGCAGTGCTGCAAGTACGCTGGCGCGTTCGGTATCGTCAAGCGAAGTGAACCAGCGATCAAACCTGTCCGTCGTGTTAATTGCCCACACAAGACCTCCCATCCAATATAGATCAAAAGCTATATACGTGCAAAGCTATAGCGATGATTATGCTGAGATGGAAAAGCAGAATCTTGTGGGGTTACGGAAATACTGAATGCGTGCCGGAGTAATTCTATGTCTCCCTTGTTGGATATTCATTTTGTTACGAGCAGCATCGGAAAAAGTTCAGCAGCCCAGCAACTGCCGCCAGGCCGCCACTTCCTCATCCAGCCACGCGACAAAAAGAGCCACCTCCGGCTTCGTCTCCGTTGACCGCGCTTTCACCAGCCAGTAAGGCCAGGGATACGGCGCGGTAATGGAGGTTAACTGGACCAGCTCGCCCCGGGTGATGGCATCCTGAACCAGAGAGCGGCGCTCCAGCGCGATGCCTTTCCCGAGCCGAACGGCTTCGATAATTAAATTCGAGTCGTTAATGCATAAACCGCCAGGCACGATCTCTTTCTCCAGCCCCGCATTTACGCACCACGTTTTCCACGACTCCATGGAAAAAATAATATGACTTTTTGCAATCTCAGCCGGCGTAGCGGGCAGCACACCGTCGTTATAGCCGGGTGCGGCCACCACAATAAGCTCATCGGAAAAAAGGTACTGGCTTTCGCTCCCTTCCCAGTTTCCCTTCCCCATTCGTATCGCGATGTCTGTTCCTTCCTGCTGCAGGCTGGTGACCGTCAGGCAGGCCTGGATCCGAAGGGTGATAAGCGGATATTTCGCCCGAAAGCGTTCCAGGCGCGGCAACAGCCAGTGGCATCCAAAAGACGGCACCATCGCCAGCGTCAGCTCCTGCTTTCTCGGCTTCACCTGTACAAGCCGGGTGGCATCCGCAATATGGTTCAACGCCTCGCGTACCTGTAAGGCATAGAGCCGCCCTTCTTCGTTGATCTGCACCCCGCGTCCCTGACGGATAAAGAGCTTTACGCCCACCATCTCCTCCAGCAGTTTGATCTGCTGGCTGATTGCGGAATGGGTAACGTGGAGTTCTTTCGCCGCCAGCGTCACGCTGCCAAGACGGGCGACGGCTTCAAAGCTTCGCAAACTGGCAATGGGTGGAAAATCCGACATGAAAGCACTCCCTTATCCGCGCTGGATGTATAACGGCAACTTGCCCACATGTCAGTAATACTAACCTTTACGGTAAGATACTGAAGATATTCGCCAGGAAGTTTGTATTGTACTGTCTGTTCATCCTCTTCAATGACGCGTTATTTCACAGAGACAGGAAAACGGCAACGATGATTAAGCTTGTTGGCATGATGGATTCACCTTATGTACGGCGCGTGGCGATCTCCCTTGAGCTTTATGGCGTTGAGTTTGAAAGCCAGCCGCTGTCGGTCTTTAGCACTTTCGAAGCGTTCTCCCGAATCAACCCCGCGGTAAAAGCGCCCACGCTGATTCTGGATAACGGAATACGTTTGATGGATTCGTCGCTGATACTGAATTATTTCGAGGCTCAGGCCACACCCGAGCGGAGACTTCTGCCCGTCGCGCCGGATGCGCTGGCAAACGATATTCAGACGCTGGGTTTTATCCTCGCCGCCGCAGAGAAAGCCGTGCAAAATGTGTATGAGCACAACCAGCGCCCGGTGGAAAAGCAGCACGCTTTATGGGTCGAACGCATTACAACCCAGCTGCTGGCGGCCTGCAGGGAATGGAATGCCTTGCTGGAGACGCGTCCGGCCTCCGCCGTTCCCGATCAGGTTGCCGTCACGAGCACGGTTGTCTGGACGTTTATTCAGTCGATGATCCCGCACATCGTTAACGCAGCGGATTTTAGAGGGATTCAGGCGGTTGCCGAATCATTTGAATCACAGGCGGTCTTTAAAAAATATCCGTTCAGCTAAGCGATGAGCCCGGTCAGCGCAGCGCTACCGGGCAAATCAGCACCTAAATCTGATAATCAATCGCCACTTCTTCCGGCTCCATCACCTGGCGTTTAATCTCATCTACCGACAGCCCGGCGTTGCAGAGTTCGATAAAGCGCCACACGTAGTTGCGCTGCAGCTGCCCGCGCTTCAGGCCAAGCCATACGGTGTTGGCGTCGAACAGATGACGCGTATCAAGACGCACCAGGTTCCCGTCCTCGCGTTCTCCGCTGGACTGTTCCGCCACCAGACCAATGCCCAGACCCAGCTCGACGTAGGTTTTGATCACGTCAGAATCCTGCGCGCTCAGCACCACGTCCGGCGTTAGCCCTTTGCGGTTGAAGGCCTCGTCTATGCGCGAGCGTCCGGTGATCCCCTGGCGGTAGGTGATCAGCGGCCATTTCGCAACGTCTTCCAGCGTCAGAGGGGAAACCTGATTCAGCGGATGATCGACCGGGAGTAACAGGCTGTGGTACCAGCGGAACCAGGGAAAGGCCACCAGCAGCGGGTCGTTGCTCAGGCGTTCGCTGGCAATGCCGATATCCGCCCCACCGTTTTGCAGCAGCACTTCAATTTCCTGCGGCGTGCCCTGGATGAGCTCCAGACGGACGTCGGGGAAAAGTTCGCGGAACGCTTTAATCACCGGCGGCAGGCTGTAGCGCGCCTGGGTGTGGGTGGTGGCGATGGTGAGTACGCCCGAGGCGTCATTGGTAAAGAGATCCGCCAGACGACGCACGTTGCTTGCCTCGTTGAGGATCCGCTCAGCGATGGTGAGCAAAGCCTTACCCGGCTCCGTCATGCCGAGCAGCCGCTTGCCGCGACGGATAAAGATCTCTATGCCCAGCTCCTCTTCCAGCTCGCGGATGTGGCGGCTGACGCCGGACTGAGAGGTATAAAGCATATTGGCGACCTCGGTCAGGTTGTAGTCCCGCCTGGCCGCCTCACGGATAATTTTAAGTTGCTGGAAATTCACGGTTCACTCCGGCGCATCTGACATAGCTCTATTGTTAGAGTCAGCCGCGCTGCAGAACAAATAATAAAAACCAGCATCTTATGCTTTTATGGAATATCAGCTCACGAGCTGGAGTTCACGGTTCTCAAGAGACGGCTTGCTGACCAGCGACATCAAAATCTCTTTTACCGCCTGTGCCTGCGGCGTCAGCGAACCGCGTGCAGACATGTTCAGCGACAGCGGCAGGCTCATCGAAGGCGTGGTGATCCGCGCCATCCAGCCGTTCGCCGCGCTGCACAGCGAGCGGGCTGCGGATTCCGGCAGAACCGTCACACCCATTCCGCTGGCAATGGCCGCGGTGAGCGTGGAGATTGAGTCAATTTCACCGATGATTTTGGCCGTCAGGCGGCGCAGGGAGAACGCTTCGTCCACGCGCACGCGCACGGCGCTGTAGTCGCGCGGCAGATAAAGGTTCATTTCTGCCACGGCGGTAAGGTCTACGCTCTGGCCCGGACAGTCGCGGGTGCCCACGAGGTAGAGATCTTCTTTCAGCAGCGGCTGGCTGGTGATGCCGGCGACCGGGGAGCGATCGTAAAGGACCGCCATATCCAGCTGGCCGTTGAGCAGTTTGTCATTCAGCACGGAGCCGCTGTTTTCGTGCAGGTACACCAGCACTTCTGGCAGCTCGGCGCGGACGGCCTGCAGCAGCGGCATAGTAATAGAGGACGCGGCCGTTCCCGGCGCCAGGCCGATAGACACGTGCCCGCTCAGGGTCTGTCCCACGTTATTCACCGCCAGCTGCGCCTGTTCACACTGGCGGAGGATGGTGCGCGCATGGGTATACAGGATTTTGCCTGCTTCCGTTGGCGTGACGCCGCGTTTGGTGCGGATCAACAGCTGCTGATCCATCTCGCCTTCCAGAGTAGCCACCTGCTGGCTCAGCGCAGGCTGCGCGATATGCAGCACTTCTGCCGCTTGAGTCAGGCTGCCGATATCGACGATTTTTACGAAGTATTTCAGTCGTCTTAAGTTCATTTTGCCCCCTGTTCGAAATGCTGTGCCGGAACCGGCTGTCGTTGTTGAACAGGTTTTGCAATATGAATGCCACTTTTACCAGGCGGTCTAAATTGTTCGCTAAGCGCCTGAAAATAAGGAAACCTAATCATGGAGGGGGGTTTTATTACCGAAACAGCAGTTTATGATCTGCCCCATTAGGGGTATGCCCGCACCATGACGGTGCATTCCGCTGCCAAAAACATCACTTTGCCGATTTTGTCAGCAAACGATCAAAAGGCGTTGATCCACCCTTTGACAAGGCGAACGCAGGTCGATAATATGCGCCCCGTTCACACGATTCCTCTGTAGTTCAGTCGGTAGAACGGCGGACTGTTAATCCGTATGTCACTGGTTCGAGTCCAGTCAGAGGAGCCAAATTTGAAAAGCCTGCTTTTAAAGCAGGCTTTTTGCTTTTCTGCGCAAGGTAAATGCAAAACGGCAACCGGGTTGCCGTTTTTAGTGTGTGCACCCTCTCCCGTGGGAGAGGGCTGGGGTGAGGGCACCAGCCCGCACTATCCCTTCACATGCCAATCTTAACCGGCATCCCCGACCGCCGTTCCAGCTCAGCGCCCGCGCCCTCGTTTATCAGCTGCGTTCGCTGCGCGGCTGAAATAGGCAGCGGCACTTTCCGGGTTGATTCAAACTCCGCATGGTTACGTGATAATGGCTCGTGAACCTCCACCCAACGGCTGCCGTCCGGCTCCGTGGTCATTTTTACGGGCCGATCGATAAGCTGCACGCGGGTTCCCACGGGAACGTTATCGAAAAGATACTTGATGTCGTTATTACGCAGACGAATACAGCCCTGACTTACCCGCAGCCCGATGCCGAAATTCGAGTTTGTGCCGTGAATGGCATACAGCCTGCCGATATAAATCGCATACAGCCCCATCGGGTTATCCGGCCCGGCGGGCACGAATGCCGGCAGCGTTTTCCCTTCTGCCGCATAGGCACGGCGCGTATTCGGCGTTGGAGACCAGGTTGGCCCCTCCTGCTTACGCTCAACGGCCGTCACCCAGTTACGCGGGGTTTCACGCCCGGCCTGACCGATACCGATGGGCAGCACTTCAACGGTGTTACCGCCTGGCGGGTAGTAGTAGAGACGCATCTCCGCCGCATTCACGATAATGCCCTCGCGGACGGTGTCAGGCAAAATCAGCTGCTGGGGTATCACCAGCCGGGTGCCAGGTTTGGGCAAAAAAGGATCCACGCCCGGGTTTGCTTCCAGCAGGTTGCTCAGCCCCTGCCCGTGCTGCGCGGCAAAGGCTTCCAGAGGCAGCGTATTGCCTTCGGGAACGGTGATGATAATCGGGGTGCCCACCAGACGACTGCCTTCCGGCGGGAGCGTATAGGTTACGGCAAACGCACCGGGTACAGCGGCACACAGCGTAAGGACGAACCAGGTAAGTCGAATCATAGTTTTCTGCGCTCAAAAAAGAGAAAGCCCGGACTCAGGCAGGCTTTCTCAGTTTACGCTATCACGCCTCGGTTTTGCGCCACCTGCGCGTCAGCACTTTCTCCGCCTCGACAATAAGGAACATCACAAAACCAATCAGGAAGGTGATGACCCAGTAGCGGAACGGCAGCGCTTCGGTGCCAAACAGCATCTGCATGAACGGTGCGTAAATGATAAGAAGCTGCAACGCCAGCAGTACGCCGCTCACGATCCAAATTCCTTTGTTCGCCAGCAGGCCTTTGCTCAGCGAGAAGCCGTCATTCACGCGACAGTTGAGCATGTAGAACCACTGCGCAGTGACCAGGGTTTGCAGCAGCACGGTGCGGATAAATTCTGCCGAGTAGCCGCGCGGCTGTAGCCAGGCTTCCAGCACGAAGGCGCTGATGGCAATCATCAGACCGACAAACACCACGCGCCAGATGGCATAGCCGTCCATCACATGGAGATTCGCCTTGCGCGGTGGCCGGTTCATGATGTCCTTCTCACCCGCTTCAAACGCCAGGCCAAACGACAGCGTTGCCGACGTCGCCATGTTCATCCACAGGATCAGGACCGGCGTCAGCGGAATCAGGTTCCCCGCCAGCAGCGCGATGATGATCAGCAGAGCCTGCGCGATGTTGCTGGGGATAACGAACAGAATGGTCTTTTTCAGGTTGTCGTAAACCCGGCGTCCCTCGTGCACCGCGCTGGCAATGGTGGCAAAGTTGTCATCCGTTAACACCATGTCGGCGGCTTCCTTGGTCACTTCCGTCCCCTTAATCCCCATGGCGATACCCACATCCGCCCGCTTGAGCGCGGGGGCATCATTTACGCCATCCCCGGTCATGCCCACGACTTCCTGTTTACTTTGCAGAGCCTGCACAAGGCGGAATTTATCCTCCGGGCTGGTTCGGGCGAAAATATCGTACTGCTGTGCGGCGTCGCTCAGCTGACGATCGTCCATCGCCTCCAGCTCACGTCCGGTGATAGCGCTTGCGGCGTTACCAATCCCCAACATTTGCCCAATGCTCATGGCCGTTTGCGGGTGGTCACCGGTGATCATTTTCACGCGGATCCCGGCCTGCAGACAGTCGGCAATGGCGGTAATGGCCTCCGGACGCGGCGGATCCATCATTCCTGCGATACCCAGCAGGATCACGCCGTCATGCAGGTCCGGGTGATCCAGCTCGCGTTGTCCCTCGTGGGCAGGTTTCCAGGCCGCAGCCACCATGCGCAGCCCCTCACGGGCATACTCTTCAATCTTCCCTTCCCAGTAAGGCTGATCGAACGGCTGCAGCCCGTCATTCGTCTGCTGGTACTGGCAGAGGCGGAACAGGACGTCCGGCGCGCCGGTGATTAAAATCACCTCTTCATCGCCCAGCCGGTACAGCGTGGACATGTATTTATACTGCGAATCAAACGGGATTTTACTGCGCATTTCGGTATCGAGCGGTGGGAGCGGGATTTTCGCCGCCAGCACCTTCAGCGCGCCCTCGGTTGGGCCCCCGGTGATTTTCCACAGCCCCTGCTCGTCTTTGATCAGCTGGCTGTCATTACAGAGATCAATGGTGCGCAGATAGCGTTCCAGCAGGGAACCCTGCGTCACGCTGACGGGCGTCGGGTCATCTACGGGGTGAATATTCCCCACCGGTTCGTAGCTGTCGCCCTCTACGCGATAGGTCGTGTCAGCGGTAATCACCGCTTTGACCGTCATTTCATTCATCGTCAGGGTGCCGGTTTTATCCGAGCAGATGACCGTCATCGCCCCCAGCGTTTCCACCGTAGGCAGCTTGCGAATGATAGCCTTGCGACGCGCCATGGCCTGTACGCCAAGCGAAAGGATGATGGAAATGATGGCCGGCAGGCCTTCCGGCACGGCGGCAACGGCGAGGCTAATAAGCGACAGCACCAGTTCAGAAACCGGCATATCCCGGAACAGGAGGCTAAAGACAAACAGCGCCACCATCATCACCAGGATAGTGATGAAGATGGTCTTACCGAGCTTATCCATCTGCACCATCAGCGGCGTGCGGTGTTTTTCAATGTCGGACATCATCTGATTGATGTGGCCCAGTTCGGTCTCGCCCCCGGTTGCCACCACCACGCCTTTACCGCCGCCGGAGCTAACGGTAGTGCCTGAGTAGAGCAGATTATACCGGTCACCTAAGGGCAGTTCCCCGCTTAACGCATCGCTGTTTTTCTCAACAACGGTGGATTCGCCCGTCAGGATGGCCTCCTCCACGCGAAGGTTATGCGCTTCAATCACGCGCAGGTCCGCAGGGATACGATCCCCGGCGCGGATCACCACGATATCTCCCGGAACCAGCGCCGTGGTGGGGATCGTTTCGTGATTCCCCTGTCGTACCACCACGGCTTCGCTGGAGAGCATATTGCGAATACTCTGCAGCGATTTTTCAGCATTGCTCTCCTGGATATGGCCAATCAGCGCGTTAATGATGGCAACCCCAAGGATCACAAACATGTCTACCCAGTGGCCCATGAAGAGCTTAAGCAACGCGGCCACCAGCAGAACGTAAATCAATACGTCGTTAAAATGCGCCAGGAAGCGCAGCCAGGCGGGTTTACCCTTTTTTTGCGGTAACGCATTCTCACCATGCTGCTGAAGTCGGGCTGATGCCTCTGTGCCGCTAAGGCCTTCCAGGGTGGAGTGAATATTCGACAGGGTTTCATCAACGGTTTGTTGATAATACGGACGTTCAGGTTTTCCTGTTTTCATCGTTCCTTCCTCAGGTTCTATTCAGAAATCACCTTGCTTCTCTGTAATTAACGAATAACGAAAACAGGAACATGTGCGTAACGAACAATACTTGCCGCCTCCGATCCTAACAAATGGGTTTGAATATTTGGATTTCGCGAGCCGACAATAATCGCGCCGACGGTAAGTTCATCCGCCAGCTTAATAACCTCATCACGAACATTCCCGCTACGGACATGGAGATGAACACGCTCTTCTGGCAGATTTACTTTTTTGACCAGGTCAGACAGCTTTTCTTTCGAATTATTAATCATATATTCATCCATTTTGCGCGCATCTGAAATAAAACCACGCGTCAGTTCGGCTGAAAATTTGGGCATGACGTGCAGCAAATGAATGTCACCCGATGCGCTTTGCGCCAGAAACTGTGCATGCTGCAACGCTTTATCCGCAAGGCTTGTCTCGTAGACATCCACCGGAACGAGAATGTTTTTATACATATCGAGCATCCTTTTTATAACCAACACGAGAGTGAATGAAGCAAAAAAACGCATTAAATGCAGGGGGTTGCCCTTAATGCCAGTTACGGTAAAAAAAGATGATTAACATTAAACGTAGCACAGGAATATCAGGTTTAGCGCTTCCCCACTGATAATGGTTATTTAACATTTATCTTTTCGCCGACTATGCTCATAGTCAGCTACCGCTTCCGGCTCATGGAGGAATGTATGTATGGTTTAAGCCTGATCCGTCTGGGTATGTTTATTGCGCTTGCCATTATCGCCAGCACGGCGATTGGTTTATTTACCTATATGGTCGTCACTGTTCTGGCAGAATAGTGTCACCCCTGTCCAGGTTATGGAATAAATAAAACAGTTATTTATTAGGGGAATACAGTGAACCGCTACCTCTCTCTTTTACCGTTCGTTTTGTTAACGCTCACGGCGTGCGACCCGAAACCGAAGCAAGACTCCCCCCTTCCCAGGATGGTAAAAGTGGCGGAGGTGACGGTTCCCGGTCACGCCCAGCAGCGCGTTTTCCCCGCCCGCATTGAATCGGGCGATGCCACAGACCTTTCCTTCAAGCGCGCAGGTCAAATTGAAGCGCTGGATGTGCGTCAGGGCGCAGCCATCAAGCAGGGGCAACAGCTTGCCAGACTGAACGCCCGTGAAGCCCAGCAGCGGGTTAACGACAGACAAACGGCGGCGACGCTGGCCCAGAGGCAGTTCGATCGCTTCCAGACGCTGGCGGGCCGGCAGGCGATTTCGAAAGCGGAAATGGACGTGCAGCGTGCGAACCGCGATTCGGCGAATGCGGCGCTGCAGATTGCCCGGGAAGAGCTGAATCAGATGACGCTCGTCGCCCCCTTCAGCGGGACGGCGGCCAGCGTACATGTCCGAAATCATCAGGTGGTGTCCCCCGGTCAGCCCATTGCCACGTTAACCCGCACCGACCTGCTTGACGTGGTGTTCAGCATCCCTGAAAACCTGTTTAAGACCTTTGATATCCGCAACGCGCAGTATCGGCCCGTGGTGAGAATTAACGCCATTCCGGATCGGGAATTTACCGCCGTCTACAAAGAGCACTCGGGCAGCAGCGACAGCAATACCCTGACCTGGCAGGTCATACTGACCATGCCGCGGCCAGATGATTTTCCCGCCGTCGGTGGCGTAAGCGGTACGGTGACCATCAATTTAACCAACCTCCCGGCGGGCGCGGGCGCTCAGGCGCTGGTCGTACCGGTTGAGGCAGTCTTTAACCCGGACAACAGCCCGCGCAATGAGCCGCACGTCTGGGTCGTAACGGGCGAAGGCGACGCGCTCCATCTTGAAGACCGCAAGGTCAGCGTGGGACAAGTGAGTACTGAAGGCGTGGTGATCACCAGCGGGCTTAAGGCGGGCGAACGCGTGGTGGCCGCGGGCGTTGGGGAGCTCCATGCTAACCAGCCGGTGCGTATCTGGACGCGTGAACGGGGACTGTAATGGATATCTCTCGTCAATTTATCAATAACCCTGTTCGCGTCTGGCTAACGATCCTGCTGCTGGGCATCGGGGGGATTTTTGCCCTGTTGAATATCGGCAGGCTGGAAGATCCCGCCTTTACCATCAAAACCGCAGTGGTGGTCACCCACTACCCCGGCGCATCCGCTCAGCAGGTGGAAGAAGAGGTGACGCTTCCGCTGGAGAATGCCCTTCAGCAGCTGCCTTATCTGGATAACGTCAGCTCTATCTCGTCAAACGGTCTGTCGCAAATCACCGTTAACATCGCGTCACGCTATCACTCGAACGAGCTGCCGCAGATTTGGGATGAACTGCGCCGCCGCGTGGGCGATGCCTCGCGTCAGTTCCCGCCCGGCGTCGTCACGCCCTTTGTAAATGACGATTTCGGCGACGTGTTCGGCTTCTTCTTCGCCATTTCCGGGAATGAATTCAGTAACCCTGAACTGGTGAGATACGCGGAGCAGCTTCGCCGCGAGTTAATTCTGGTCCCCGGGGTTGCGAAGGTCGCCATCGGTGGGGCGATTAGCCAGCAGGTCAACATTGATATCTCCCTGAGCAAAATGGCCGCGCGCGGCATTACGCTGAACCAGCTTTCCGCCCTGCTCAGCAGACTTAACGTTGTTTCCAGCGCAGGAGAAATCACCTCCGGCACCGAATCCATTCGCCTGCACCCGACCGGCGAGTTCGGGAATCTTGATGAACTGGCGGATCTCATCATCACGCCTTCCGGCACCGGGGCGGCGACGCGTCTGCGGGATATCGCCACGCTGTCGCGCGGGCTGAACGAATCGCCAGCGAGTATCTACCATGCCAACGGCAAAAAAGCCGTCACCATGGGCGTCTCGTTTATTCCCGGGGTGAACGTGATCGACGTGGGCCACGCGCTGGAGGCGAAGCTAAACCAGATGTCGGCGGAAAAACCGGCCGGCATACGGATAGACCTGTTTTACGATCAGGCAGCCGAAGTGGGCCACTCTGTTAACGGTTTTATTATTAACTTCCTGATGGCGCTGGCGATTGTCATCGGCGTGCTGCTGATCTTTATGGGCGTACGCAGCGGGATCATCATTGCGGTTTCTCTCGCCCTTAACGTGCTGGGCACGCTGCTGATTATGTATCTGTGTGGCATTGAGCTACAGCGCATCTCGCTTGGGGCGCTGATTATCGCCCTCAGCATGCTGGTGGATAACGCCATCGTGATTGTCGAAGGGGTATTGATTGCCCGACAGCAGGGCTCCCCGCTGCTAACCGCCATAAACTACATCATCCGCCGCTCCGCCCTGCCGCTGCTGGGGGCGACGGTGATTGCCATCCTGGCGTTTGCCCCTATCGGGCTGTCGCAGGATTCCACCGGGGAATACTGTAAATCCCTGTTCCAGGTGCTGCTGATTTCCCTGATGCTGAGCTGGTTTTCGGCGTTCACCCTCACCCCGGTGCTGATTAAGTGGTGGTTGTTTAAAAACGACAGCGCGCCGGACAACGCTGACGAGTCAGATCCTTATGACAAACATCTCTACCGCCTCTACCAGCGCCTGCTTAACACGCTGCTGAGCCATAAGGCACCGACGCTCATTGTGATGGCTGCGCTGCTGGCAGCGTCTGTCTGGGGCTTCGGCGCCGTACGGCAAAACTTTTTCCCGTCGTCTAATACGCCCATTTTCTTTGTCGACCTGTGGTTACCCTACGGTACCGATATCAAGTGGACTGAGAAAATGACCAGCGATATCGAAAAAACCATTAACGGCCAGCCTGGCGTGGAGACCACCGTCTCAACCATTGGTCAGGGAAGTATGCGCTTTATTCTGACCTACAGCGGACAGCGCCAGTACAGCAACTATGCGCAGATCATGGTGCGCATGGACGACCAGCGCAACATCTCCGCCCTGACGCGCCACGTGGACGAGTACATCGCGCGAAACTATCCGCAGGTCAACGCCAGCACCAAACGCGTGATGTTTGGCCCCTCCGGCGACAGCGCCATTGAGGTGCGCATTAAAGGCCCCGACCCTGACCGGCTGCGCCTGATTGCCAGCCAGGTGGACGATATCCTCACGCGCGACCCGGCCACGGGCAGCGTCAGGAACGACTGGCAAAACCGCAGCAAGGTGATCCGCCCACAGTACGTTGCCGCCCTGGGCCGCGAGCTTGGCGTAGATAAGCAGGACGTCGACAACGCGCTGGAGATGAACTTCTCCGGCAGCCGGGCGGGGCTGTACCGGGAAGGCAGCGACCTGCTCCCGGTCGTGGTGCGCCCGCCTGAGAGCGAACGGCTGGACGCCAGTCACCTGAACAACGTGCTGGTCTGGAGCCAGACGCGGCAGCAGTATATCCCGCTGAGTAACGTCGTCAGCCGCTTCTCGCTGGAGTGGGAAGATCCGCTCATCCTTCGACGCGACCGCTCGCGGGTGCTGACGGTGCAGACGGACCCGGACCCGCTGAGCCAGCAAACCTCCGGGGATATTCTCGCCCGGGTGAAGCCGCAAGTAGATGCCCTTCCCCTGCCACACGGCTACAGCATCGAGTGGGGGGGCGACGCGGAAAACTCCAGCGAAGCGCAGCAGGGGCTATTCACTACGCTACCTCTCGGGTATCTGGTGATGTTTGTCATTACGGTGCTGATGTTCAGCTCGGTAAAAAATGCGGTCGCTATCTGGCTGACCGTACCGCTGGCGCTGATTGGCGTGACGCCGGGATTTTTACTTACCGGCATTCCCTTTGGCTTTATGGCGCTGATTGGTCTGCTGAGCCTGAGCGGAATGCTCATCCGCAACGGCATCGTGCTGGTGGAAGAGATCGAACAGCAGAAAACGCAACAGGATCAGCACAGCGCGATCGTGTACGCCGCGACCTCACGTCTGCGCCCCATCCTGCTCACCGCGTTCACGACCGTACTTGGCCTGGCTCCGCTGCTGCTGGACGTTTTCTTCCAGAGCATGGCCGTTGTGATTATGTTTGGACTGGGGTTTGCTACAATCCTGACGCTGCTGGTACTCCCCGTGATCTATGCGTGTTTCCATCGTAAGGACGAAGCCAAACAACAATGAATGCGACAGGGCTGAACATTATCAAGACGCTGGGCTGTATGACGGCGGTGACCTTCTTTACCATCTACAACACCTGGGATCATTATGATTATGACTATCACTGGATCCTGGGGTTTTTAACCTTTATTTCGACGATCGCCACGCCGCTGTTTTTTGTCGTTGCGGGCTATCTCGACGGACAATCACGGCACGGCACCCGCTGGCAGCTGGGTAAAATTAAAAGTCTGGTGATTGTTTTTCTGTTCTGGATAACGATCTACTACCTGTGGGAGCCCTATCAGCGCGGGTATTTAATCCAGCCCTGGTTCGTGTTTGCGTTTGTGGTGATTTACACCTTCCACCCGGCGGTGGAGTGGCTCAGCCAGCGGCGAAGGCTGTTCTGCGGCGCGATTGCCGCCCTGCTGCTCTTTTCCTACGGATACGATCTGCTATCGGCGCTCTATCCTGGAACGCACGCCCTTTCTCTTTCACCGCAGTATCGGCTGTGGACATGGCTGCTGTTTTATCTGACGGGGCAACTCTTTTGCGACCCGAAAATTGCCGAGTGGATTAGCCGCAAAAATGTCGTCAGGGCGGCGGTTGTCGCCATCCCGTTTATCTACCTCTTCACCTGGTTTTACGAGCGCCACTTCTTCTTCGCGCTGTTCAAGGCGGACAGAAACGCCTTTATTCTCACCGGCTCGCAGATTTACATTTTGATCATCGCGCTGGTGATTGCGGCGAACGGCGTGCGCTTTCGCCGCAATGCTGAATTTAAGGAGTCCATTCTGGCCGCCATCAGCAAAACGATGACCGGCGTGTATATTGTGCACTACTCGGTGTTTCATCTGCTGACGGCGCTGATACCGGTGACCTCTCTCGGTATGAAGCTGGCGTTGATTGTGCTCACCTTCGTCACCTCAGTTCTGTTCTCCATGCTGGTATTGTCTAACGCCGTGGCAAAAAAGGTGATCACCCTTTAGAAGCCTAAGCGCAGCCAGGCAAAGAGCACGTTGCCGTTGTTATAGGTTCCTGGAATATAGGTGAACTGGACGGTAACGCGCTTATACCCGGCCGAAAACAGCGGGAAGATGAACGGTAGCGGGACATAGTTTGCAAAATCATCTCGCGCCGTGATGCCCGCCGCGGCACCGAGCCCAAGACGGAAATCTTTGGCATCATCGAGATACCAGCCCTTCTCCCAGCCATAGCCCATCGCGGGCTGCCATTCGTTGTGCGAGTCCTTGAACATCATTGCGAACAGCGCGCTCCAGTTGCCCTCTTCGTTATAGCGGGAAACGCCCAGCCCGCCGCCCCACGGCATTTCATTGTAATTGTCGGTTTTTTCTTTGTCGTACATAAAGCGAGCGTGCCAGCTCAGAAACGGCAGGTACAGGTCGTAACGTTGGGGCTCTTTCCAGGTTTGCGAAATATCATCCGTCAGCGCATTCCACCAGCCGCTGATACGCTGTTCACCATAGACGTTGGGCTCCGCATGAAGCGGTGCGACGAATAAAAACAGGACCATCCAGAATGCCGAAAAGGTGCGTTGCATCGTTATTCCCTCAGCTTAACTTACGCAGCGGTCACTATTACTGTAAACCATTCAGCCTTTAACGGAGCCAGAAGACACAATTATCTCGCTGCAGGTGGGGATGAAATTTATTTATTCAGCACCATCCGGAAAGATAAAAACGTTTTCTCAGGCGTTCTGTCGCGGTAGTCTCATAGGTTCCGTTTATATGACGGCCGCTATGTGAGTGACCTTTTCTTATACCAATAATTAAAAAATCAGTACGGACAGGACAACTATGGACTCCACCCTCATCTCCGATCGTCCCAACGAGGAGACACCTTCGCTCAATCGTGCCCGCCGCGCAGCCTTAGGCAGCTTCGCGGGTGCCGTCGTCGACTGGTATGATTTTCTGCTTTACGGCATCACTGCCGCCCTGGTGTTTAACCGCGAGTTTTTCCCCCAGGTCAGCCCTGCGATGGGCACGCTTGCCGCGTTTGCCACCTTCGGCGTCGGCTTTCTGTTTCGCCCGCTGGGCGGAGTGATCTTCGGCCACTTCGGCGACCGCCTGGGCCGCAAGCGCATGCTGATGCTCACCGTCTGGATGATGGGGATCGCCACCGCGCTGATTGGCGTTCTCCCTTCGTTTTCCGCCATTGGCTGGTGGGCGCCGGTACTGCTGGTCACCCTGCGCGCCATCCAGGGATTCGCCGTCGGCGGCGAATGGGGCGGTGCGGCGCTTCTGTCCGTAGAGAGCGCGCCGAAAAATAAGAAAGCGTTTTACAGCAGCGGCGTACAGGTCGGGTACGGCGTGGGCCTTCTGCTTTCCACCGGGCTGGTATCGCTAATCAGCCAGCTCACCACCGACGAGCAGTTCCTGAGCTGGGGCTGGCGCATTCCGTTCATCTTCAGCATCGTGCTGGTCATCGCCGCGCTGTGGATCCGTAACGGGATGGAGGAGTCGGCTGAGTTTGAAAAGCAGCAGGAAAAACCGGCCACGAACAGACGTCTTCCGGTCATGGAAGCCCTCGTCCGGCACCCTGGCGCTTTTCTGAAAATTATCGCCCTGCGCCTGTGCGAGCTGCTGACGATGTATATCGTCACCGCGTTTGCCCTGAACTACTCGACGCAGAACCTTGGTCTGCCGCGCGAGCTGTTCCTCAATATTGGCCTGCTGGTCGGCGGGATCAGCTGTCTGACTATCCCCTGCTTCGCCTGGCTGGCGGACCGGTTTGGCCGCCGTCGCGTCTACATCACCGGGGCGCTGATTGGCACCCTCAGCGCCTGGCCGTTCTTTATGGCGCTCGAGGCGCAGTCGATCTTCTGGATTGTCTTCTTCGCCATCATGCTCGCCAATATCGCTCACGACATGGTGGTGTGCGTGCAGCAGCCGATGTTCACCGAACTGTTTGGCGCAAGCTACCGCTACAGCGGCGCGGGCGTGGGCTACCAGGTGGCAAGCGTGGTCGGTGGCGGATTTACGCCGTTTATTGCCGCCGCGCTGGTGACCTTCTCCGGCGGCAACTGGCACAGCGTGGCGATTTATCTGCTGGCCGGCTGCCTGCTGTCGGCGGCGACGGCGCTGCTGATGAAAGAGACGAGCCACGGCTGATCTCCCTTTTGTTTCACAGGCGTGTGACATACTATCGGGTAGAGTCGCACACCTGTGGAACAAGGAGACAGAGATGAATAATAAGGGCTCCAGCCTGACCCCGGCTCAGGCGCTGGAAAAACTCGACGCGCTGTATGAACAGTCCGTCAACGCGCTGCGCGGCGCCATCAGCGAATATATCGAAACAGGGAAACTTCCCGACCAAAAGGCCAGAACCGAGGGCCTTTTTGTTTATCCATCGCTCTCTGTGACCTGGGACGGCAGCGCCAGCAGTAATCCCAAAACCCGCGCCTACGCGCGCTTTACCCACTCCGGCTGCTACAGCACCACCGTCACCCGCCCTGCGCTGTTCCGCCCGTATCTTGAAGAACAACTCACGCTGCTGTACCAGGATTACGGCGCGCACATTGCCGTTGAGCCCTCGCAGCATGAGATCCCGTATCCGTACGTGATTGACGGTTCGGCGTTAACCCTCGACCGCTCCATGAGCGCGGGGCTGACCCGCCACTTCCCGACGACGGAACTTTCACAGATTGGCGATGAGACGGCCGACGGGATTTATCACCCGGCAGAATTTTCTCCCCTGTCGCATTTTGATGCCCGCCGGGTCGATTTCTCCCTGGCGCGTCTGCGTCACTACACCGGTACGCCAGTCGAACATTTCCAGCCGTTCGTGCTCTTTACCAACTACACCCGCTACGTCGACGAGTTTGTCCGCTGGGGCTGCAGCCAGATCCTCGACCCGGAGAGCCCGTATATCGCGCTGTCCTGCGCGGGCGGGATCTGGATCACCGCTGAAACCGAAGCGCCCGAGCAGGCCATTTCCGACCTGGCGTGGAAAAAGCACCAGATGCCCGCCTGGCACCTGATCACCGCCGACGGCCAGGGCATCACGCTGATTAACATCGGCGTTGGCCCGTCAAATGCCAAGACCATCTGCGACCATCTGGCGGTACTGCGCCCGGACGTGTGGCTGATGATTGGCCACTGCGGCGGCCTGCGCGAAAGCCAGCTGATTGGCGACTACGTGCTGGCCCACGCCTATCTGCGCGATGATCACGTGCTTGATGCGGTGCTGCCGCCGGATATCCCAATCCCGAGCATCGCCGAAGTACAGCGCGCGCTGTATGACGCCACCAAAGAGGTCAGCGGCATGCCGGGCGAAGAGGTTAAACAGCGCCTGCGCACCGGTACGGTCGTCACAACGGATGACCGCAACTGGGAGCTGCGCTACTCCGCCTCCGCGCTGCGGTTCAACCTGAGCCGCGCGGTAGCGATCGATATGGAGAGCGCCACCATTGCCGCGCAGGGATATCGCTTCCGCGTTCCTTACGGCACGCTGCTGTGCGTCTCCGATAAGCCGCTGCACGGTGAAATTAAGCTGCCGGGCCAGGCCAACCGTTTCTACGAAGGGGCTATCTCTGAGCATCTGCAGATTGGTATTCGTGCGATTGATTTACTTCGCGCGGAGGGCGACAAGCTGCATTCGCGCAAGCTGCGCACCTTCAACGAGCCGCCGTTCCGCTAATCACGATAAGGAAAAACAATGTCCAGCACATCACCGCTCTCTGCCCTGCGCCACTGGCTTGAGGCCAGCCATCTCGACGGGATGATCGTCCCGCGCGCGGATGCCTGGCAGAGCGAATACTGCGCGCCTTACGACGAAAAGCTGGCCTGGCTGACGGGCTTTGACGGTTCGGCCGGCGTGGCGCTGGTGCTGAAAAACAAAGCGCTGCTGTTCGTCGACGGGCGCTATCAGGTTCAGGCGCGCGTTCAGGTCAATACGGATGAGGTTGAGATCCACCACCTGCACAACGAGCCGCTGGCGGAATGGCTGGCAGAAAACGTTGAGTCAGGAACGCGCATCGGTTTTGACGCGCTGCTGATGACCAACGCGGAATTTGAGCAACTGTCTGCCACGCCGTGCGAGCTGGTGCCGCTGAAGGCCTCGCCGTTTGACACGCTATGGACCGATCGCCCTGCCGCACCGGCGGGGCTTATCCGTGAGATGCCGGTTGAACACAGCGGCGAACGCAGCGCGGACAAACGTCAGCGCGTCGCCGCCGTGCTGGCCGCAAACAATGTGGATTATCTCGCCGTCACCCTGCCGGATAACATCGCCTGGCTGTTAAACGTCCGCGGTGCGGATATCCCTTACAGCCCGGTACCGCTCTCCTTTGCCCTTCTCGGTCGTGACGGTCACGTTGAGTGGTTTGTTAACGACAATAAGCTCAGCGCCCTGCCTGACGGTGTGCGCAATGCGTTCACCATTGCGCCGCAGGATACCTTTATTGAACGCTGCCAGCAGATTGCCGTAGGCAAACGGGTGATGATTGATGCCGATTCCGCGCCGGTTGCCCTGCGCTTCGCCGTTGAACCACGGGGAGAAATTGTCTGGCGGACCGATCCCATCACCCTGATGAAAGCGACTAAAAACCCGGTCGAGCTGGCAGGTTATCGCGAGTGCCATCACCGGGACGGGGCCGCGTGGGTCAACTTCCTCGCCTGGCTGAGCCGCGAAGTGCCGCGGCGCGAGGCGGCAGGACAACCGCTCACCGAGCTGGACGCGCAGGCGCAGCAGCTTGCGTTCCGTCAACAGCAGCCCGGGTTCATCGAGCAGAGTTTTGCGACCATCTCCGCCTCTTCGAGCAATGCGGCGATGTGCCACTACCATTCGAGCGAGGCCAGCAATAAGCCCATCGGCCATGACCATTTTTACCTGAACGATTCCGGCGGCCAGTATGCTAACGGCACCACCGATGCCACGCGCACGCTGGCGTGGGGTAACGTCGATCCGCAGCAGCGCCTGCACTACACTGCCGTGCTGAGAGGTTTCCTGTCGCTCATTACCCTGCAGTTCCCTTCCGGGACTCAGGGGCATCAGCTGGATGCGTTTGCGCGTCGCCCGCTGTGGGAGATGGGGCTGGATTACGATCACGGCACGGGACACGGCGTGGGGCACCAGCTGCTGATCCACGAGAACCCGCATCGCATCGCCAAAAAGGTTAACCCGTGGCCGCTGGTGGCGGGCAATATCATGACTATCGAGCCAGGCTACTATCTGGGCGATAGCCACGGTATTCGTATTGAAAACCAGGTGGAGATTGTGGAGAGCCGTCCGGGTTTCTGCAAATTTGCCTCGCTGACGCTGATCCCGATCGACTTAAGTCAGGTTGAGCTGCATCTGCTGAGCGAGCAGGAAAAGCAGTGGCTGGATGCGTATCACCGGCAGGTACGCGAGGCGCTCTCACCTCTGGTGAATAGCGAAGCGCGTGAGTGGCTGGTTGAGGCGACGGCGCCGATTGGTTTGGATCGATAGTGCATTGTGCGGGCTGGTGCCCTCACCCCAGCCCTCTCCCGCGGGAGAGGGTGCACACACTAAAAACGGCAACCCGGTTGCCGTTTTGCGTTTACCTTGCGCAGAAAAGCAAAAAGCCTGCTTTAAAAGCAGGCTTTTCAAATTTGGCTCCTCTGACTGGACTCGAACCAGTGACATACGGATTAACAGTCCGCCGTTCTACCGACTGAACTACAGAGGAATCGTGTGAACGGGGCGCATATTATCGATGCTCCCCCGGGATGTCAAAGGCAGAATGCACATTTCCGATCGTTTGCCGAATTATTCTCCACTTCGCGCAATTGTCAGGCATTTTTCCGCGGATATTTCCACAGCCAGCGTCCGCTGACCATCCGCCAGTAGAACAGCGCACCCCGCACGGCCCAGTCGAGGAACATCCCCAGCCAGACGCCGACCACACCCCATCCAAGCATCACCCCGAGCGTATACCCCGCGACAACGCGACATCCCCACATGCCGAGCATCGATACCCACATCGCAAAGCGGGCATCGCGCGCCCCTTTCAGCCCGGCGGGTAATACCCATGAGGCCGCCCAGATGGGCATAAAGGCCGCGTTGAGCCAGATGAGGATCTTAACGACCTCTTTAACGTCATCTTCGTGGGTATAGAACGAGGCCATCAGCCCGGCAAACGGCGCGGTTCCCCAGGCGATCAGCGTCAGCCCAATGGTTGACAGCCAGAACACGTGCCGCAGCTGCCGCTCCGCCTGGCCTATCTGCCCTTTCCCGAGCCGCTTACCCGTAATAATGGTGGATGCTGAACCCAGCGCGTTACCCGGCAGGTTAATCAGCGAGGCAATAGAGAAGGCGATAAAGTTACCGGCGATAACGTCGGTGCCCATCCCGGCGACAAACATCTGCGTGAGCAGCTTCCCACCGTTGAATAACACCGATTCAATGCTGGCGGGAATGCCGATCCCCATCACTTCCCAGATAATGGCGAAATTAAAGGGGCGGAAATAGCTTTTTAGCGTCAGACGCAGCGAGGGGGTGATCCCCGCCATCAGCACCCCGATGATGGCTGCCGCACCGATATAGCGTGAAATGGTTAACCCCAGTCCGGCACCGACGAACCCCAGCCCCTCCCACGAGAACACGCCGTAGATCAGCACGCTGCTGATAATGATATTCAGGATATTCATCCCGCCGTTGATCAGCAGCGGAATTTTGGTGTTGCCCGCCCCGCGCAGCGCACCGCTGCCAATCAGCGCAATGGCCGCCGCCGGATAGCTTAAGACGGTCATTTCCAGGTAGGTCAGCGCCAGGTCTTTAACCTCGTTAGTGGCCTCCCCGGCGACAAAATCGATAATCTCTTTACCGAAATAGTGGATCACCGCCGCCAGAACGATCGAAAAAATGGTCATGATCATCAGCGACTGGCGGGCCGCCTCGCGTGCACGTTTGGGATCAAGCTTGCCGAGGCTAAAGGCCACCACCACCGTCGTCCCGAGGTCTATGGCGGCAAAGAACGAGATCACCACCATGTTAAAGCTGTCCGCCAGCCCAACCCCTGCCATCGCCTCTTTCCCCAGCCAGCTCACCAGGAAGGTGCTCAGGACCCCCATCAACAGAACGCAGGTATTTTCCAGGAAGATAGGCACGGCAAGAGGGGTGATTTCACGCCAGAACAGGACACGATAGCTTTTACGTTTTGCATACCATGGCGTGCGCGTTATCGCCTGGCGTAAGGAGGCAGTGACGTTCAAAATGGACCTTAGCGAGAAAAGTTGAAACTCCATTTCAAATGATGGGGGACAAATGCTAATCCTGCAAAGTATTTTCCAGAAAAAGATGTGTGGATTTACAACAAACTGACGACAGAATCAGCAATCAGTCGATTTTCCCTAAGATCAGGTTTGACAAAAGTTTTTTCGCCGCTAAGATAAGCCTCCACAACGATTCCTCTGTAGTTCAGTCGGTAGAACGGCGGACTGTTAATCCGTATGTCACTGGTTCGAGTCCAGTCAGAGGAGCCAAATTTAAAAAGCCTGCTTTTAAAGCAGGCTTTTTGCTTTGCGGATGAGGGAAAATGAACGCTCTGTTTGTCTACGGCACGCTGCGCCCGGGCCACGCTAATGCGCATATTCTTGAAGACATCGGCGGCGAATGGCTGGCCGGTTCCGTATCCGGCACGTTTTACGAACGCGGTTGGGGCGCCGCGGCGGACTTCCCGGGAATTGTGCTCCACCCTGACGGCCCCCGCGTCGAAGGCTATCTGTTTATCTCGGATAACCTTGCCGCACACTGGCAAATGCTGGACGAATTTGAAGACGGCTACGATCGCGTTGAGGTCACGGTGACCACCCTTGAAGGCAAGCAGGTTCAGGCCTGGATTTATCAGCTACAGCCGCGTTCTGAGTCATAAAAAAAAGCTCTCTGTCACCAGAGAGCCTTTTTCACTATTCGCTGCGATTACTCGCTTTTTGCTTCGCCGTTTTTGATTTCGCCCATCACTTTCAGCTTTTTAGAGATGTCGCGACGCTCTTTGGACAGCTCAGCGTTTTTGATGATGTAGTCATCAACGCGGTCTTCATAGTCGCTCTTCATGCTGGCGATGATGCCCTGAATAGCTTCAACGCTCATACCTGGCTTGATGTAGTCGCTCAGGTTGTCGAGCAGCAGAACACGTTTCTGGTTGTCACGGATCTTCTTCTCAACGTCCTGGATTTCACGCTGCAGCTTGTTTTTGCGGCGGAACAGGCGGACGAATTCCAGAACATCCTGGAACGAAGGCTTGGTAGTTTCCATTTTTACACCCCTGATAATGTGAGATTCGGATTCGTTAAGGCAACCGTTGTAACAATAACCTTACTGACAGCGGCTGCGAATGACAATGAGTATATCGTTTAAAGCTATCATAACCCCAATTGCTGCTGAATCGAAGCAGCAGCCGTCACATACGCCTTTTATTTGCGCAGCGCCCGGCAAATAAGGTGCGATAACAGCTCAAGCTGACGCGCCAGTTCCATGCTCAGCCAGACGTAGCCATGAATAGGCGTTTCCGCAACGTTATCGCTCTGGCGTTCATTGATTAACTGCTTCAGCTCCGCGACGATCTCATTCAGCCGCTCGCTGTTGGCCAGTATCGGCTGCGGGTTCCCTTCATAGAGCGCATGGGCGATGGTCAACAGCGTTTGCTGCGTCATCTGCTGGGTCTCTTTGAGAGTCTGCGCGTTAAGCATCAACAGATGGCTGGGACGCGAGGCCCAGTGGGCGTTGATTTGCAGTTCAAGCATGCAGACCAGATTGCGGCTTACCGTCTGGATGGCTTCGAAAATCGATTTCTGAATACGGGTTTCTTTGCTGGCGGGCGTAATCAGGCCGCGCATTTTGACCACGTCGTTGAGGATCGTTTGCAGATGCTTTTCCAGCCGGGGACGCTCGACCAGATTCGGGGAAAATCCGGCCTGATAGACGCGGTTAAAGGCGGTGACGTAGTTCGCCATCTGAATACGCCAGTGCAGAAAAGCGCGCTGCGGCCAGATACCGGTGAAGAGCATGGCCAGCAGTGACCCCAGGATGACATCCCCGCTTCGCCACAGCGCGGTGGTCATATCCCCGGCGGGCGCACCGACAACCACCGCGAGAGTAATCCCAATCAGCAAGGCCTGATACGGTCTTTTGCCCAACGCCAGCCAGCCGCACAGGAACATGGCGGCCCCGCACCATGCCAGCATCACGGGAAATGAGATGAGTTCCAGCTTCAGGGCAATAAGCCCAAGGGCCGAGCCTAAAACCGTCCCGCCAATTCGCTCAAAGGCGCGCGGAACAACGTTCCCCCAAAACGAGATGGGCCCCATCACCACCACCAGGGTGATCAGCGGCCACGTTCCTTCCGGAACATCAAGCAAACGGACCAGTACAAACGTCAATACGAACGCCAGCGCGATGCGGCACCCGTGCACCACGCGGTAATGTTTGTACAAGCGAATTTCAAAAGGGGTTAATGATTTGTCGGGACGCACACCCGCTCTCCAGCTACACGGCAAATCACAATTGTACTGTGTTTTCAGCCGGGCGGCTCGCTCCCGACTGAAAAACCCTTCATTTAGCAGGCTTAAGCCGTTTTATGCTCTACCGCGATATACATTTCGATATCCCAGTAGCCGTCTGCATTGCCGTCATTGAGATAGCGTTCGAAGCAGGGTTTAAGCGCCATCTGGTACTTATTGTCCTGCAGCAGAGAGTTGAAGAACTGATACCACGGCGTGGCGAAGTCGTAGTTTTCCACGCGCGCCGTCGCCACGGCATAATCCCCGGCCGCGATTTCCGTCATCATGACGCCTTCGCTGTTTTCCGGAATAACGAAATCGTCCGGCACCGTAACGGCCGTATCGCAGCGCAGTTTTTCTGCCGGGACCTCATCGGGGTTATCGTAGTAGACCGCAACCCACTCCAGCGGCTCAATGTGGCGCCCGTCCACCCACATCACCAGCTGTTCAAAGCCCTGTTTAACCGTTTGTTCCCACGGTCCGACCAAATGAAAACCGGCAATCTTACGTTTCTGTTGCTGCTTGATGCTGTAGTCCATGCTGCCTCCATTTATTACTGTATATTTATACACTATAAAGCTGGATTACTATTATCGGCAAACGAGGAGTGTTTATTATGTGAGCAGACTCGCAACCCTGCCAGTCTGCCCATCAGCGGTTAAAGCGTGTGGTGGAGATAATCGCTCATGCGAGAGAACAGTCCGCCCTTATCAACGGCTTCCAGCGTCACCAGCGGCCAGTGCGCCACCACCTTGTCACGGTCATAGAGCTGGATCTCCCCGACCCGCTGATGCGCAGCAATCGGCGCTTCCAGCTCTTTTTTATCCAGCACGTATTTGGCTTTGATGTTCGGCACTTCCGCTTTCGGCAAGGCCAGCCAGAAGTCCTGGTCGGTGCCCAGTTTCACCTGCTCCTTATCGCCGTACCAGATACGCTCTGTCCCCACTTTTTTACCGCTATGCAGGATTTGCACCGTATCGAAGTTCTGCTGCCCCCAGTGCAGCAGTTTCCGGGCCTGGTCCTCACGCCCCTTCGGGCTGTCCGCCCCCATCACCACCGCGATTAAACGGCGCTGACCGTCAACGGCGGACGCAATCAGGTTAAAGCCCGCCCCCGAGGTGTGCCCCGTTTTAAGCCCGTCCACGTTCATGGTTTTATCCCACAGCAGGCCGTTACGGTTTTGCTGGGTGATCCCGTTCCAGGTCAGGCTCTTTTCGCTGTACATATGGTAAAACTCAGGCTCGCCGTGAATGATGGCCCGGGAGAGTACGGCCAGGTCATAGGCCGAGCTGTGCTGGCCCGGCGCGTCCAGCCCGTGGACGGTTTCAAAGTGCGTATCGCGCAGGTTCAGCTTCTGCACGTAGTCGTTCATCATCTTCACAAACTGCGGCTGACCGCCCGCCACGTGATCGGCCAGCGCCACGCAGGCGTCGTTGCCGGAATCGACAATCAGACCGCGGCTTAAATCACGCACGGAGACGCGATCGCCCTCTTTCAGGAACATCAGCGATGAGCCGTCAAAAACCGGGTTGCCTTTTGCCCACGCGTCACGCCCGACGGTGACAATGTCGTCCGGCGTAATGCGATGGCTATCAATGGCCCGATCAACCACATACCCCGTCATCAGCTTGGTCAGGCTCGCCGGATTACGTTGTTGATGTTCGTTGCCCGCCGTTAAGATCTGACCAGTCGTGTAGTCCATCAGCACCCAGGAGCCAGCCTGAATGGCCGGAGGCTGCGGCGAAAAATCCAGTGGTTCGGCCGCAAAAGCAGATGAGACACTCGAAGCGAGTAAAGAAACAGCAATAAACAGACGGCGTTTCAACGGTATATCCTCAGGTCATTAAAAATCGATGACCTTTTTACGGGAGTTCTGATGTCGTTACCTGGCTTAATTGCAAAAAAATGTGACAGAGCACAGATTTTTCTCTGAAGCTGGCGCGCAAATTTGCTCGACGGCGGTGCTTTTTATTCGGTCTGAACCGCACGATCGTTTACCATAGTGACGTCATTTTTTAACAGGATGGTATTACTGGTGTCTGACTCTGCCGCTCGCCCGACTTTTTTATTCCATGACTACGAAACCTTTGGCACGCACCCGGCGCTGGACCGACCGGCGCAGTTTGCCGCCATCCGTACCGACGACGAATTCAACATTATTGGCGAGCCTGAGGTCTTTTACTGCAAACCGGCTGATGACTACCTGCCGCAGCCCGGGGCGGTCATGGTCACCGGGATCACGCCTCAGGAAGCGCGCGAGAAAGGCGTTAACGAGGCAGAATTCGCCCGACGCATCCACGATCTGTTTACCGTCCCCAATACCTGCGTGGTCGGTTACAACAACATCCGCTTCGATGACGAAGTGACGCGCAACATCTTCTATCGCAACTTCTACGATCCCTATGCCTGGAGCTGGCAGAACCGCAACTCACGCTGGGATTTGCTCGACATCATGCGCGCCTGTTATGCCCTGCGTCCTGAGGGCATTAACTGGCCGGAAAACGAGGAAGGGCTGATCAGCTTCCGGCTGGAACACCTGACGCGCGCCAACGGCATCGAGCACAGCAATGCCCACGACGCGATGGCGGACGTCTATGCCACCATTGCCATGGCGAAGCTGGTGAAAAACGCGCAGCCCCGGCTGTTTGAGTATCTGCTGAGCCACCGCAGCAAGCAGAAGCTCATGACCCTTATCGACGTACCGCAGATGAAACCCCTGGTGCATATCTCCGGCATGTTTGGAGCCTGGCGCGGTAATACCAGCTGGGTCGCCCCGCTGGCCTGGCATCCGGACAACCGTAATGCGGTCATCATGGTGGATTTAGCCGGCGATATTTCGCCGCTGCTGGAGCTCGACAGCGATACCCTGCGCGAACGGCTCTATACCCCGAAAAATGAACTCGGCGATCTGCCTGCGGTGCCGGTCAAACTGGTGCATATCAATAAATGTCCGGTACTCGCGCAGGCGAATACGCTGCGCCCGGAAGATGCGGACAGACTGGGCATTAACCGTCAGCGCTGCCTCGATAACCTGAAAGTGCTGCGCGATAACCCGCAGGTGCGCGAGAAAGTGGTCGCCATCTTTGCCGAGGCGGAGCCGTTCGTGCCGTCTGAAAACGTGGATGCCCAGCTCTACAACGGCTTCTTCAGCGATGCCGACCGCGCGGCGATGAATATCGTTCTGCAAACCGAGCCGCGTAACTTACCGGCGCTGGATATTACTTTCGCCGATAAACGCATCGAAAAGCTGATGTTTAACTACCGCGCGCGTAACTTCCCCGGCACGCTGGACGAGGCAGAGCAGGATCGCTGGCTGCAGCATCGTCGCAATGTCTTTACCCCTGAGTTCCTTAATAGCTATGCCCAGGAGCTGGAAATGCTTTATGGCCAGTATGAGGGGAATGCTGAGAAACAGGCGCTGTTGAAATCCCTGTTCCAGTACGCTCAAGAGATTGTCTGAGCGAGCGGTATAAAAAAAGCCGGAGGCGATGTCTCCGGCTTTTTTTTGCCCGCTGGCACAGGCCAACGGGTGTGTCGTTTTGTAGGCCGGGCAAGCGCCACCCGGCGAGTCATTACGCGACGTCTTCGTACTGAGGAACCGGGTTACGGAAGCTCTTCGTGACGCAGGCCAGGTAAATCAGGCCGATACCCGCCCAAATCAGGCCAAGCACCATAGAGCTCTCTTCCAGGTTAACCCACAGCGCGCCCACGGTCAGGGCACCGCACATCGGCAGGAACAGATACTGGAAGTGGTCTTTCAGCGTCTTGTTACGCTTTTCACGGATCCAGAACTGAGAGATAACCGACAGGTTAACAAAGGTGAACGCCACCAGCGCACCGAAGTTAATCAGCGCCGTTGCCATCACCAGGTCAAAGTTAATCGCCAGAAGCGCAATGGCACCGACCAGGATGATGTTCATCGCCGGAGTACGCCAGGTTGGATGAACGTAGCCGAAGAAGCTTTTCGGGAATACGCCATCGCGGCCCATCACGTACATCAGACGCGCAACGCCTGCATGCGCGGCCATACCGGACGCCAGTACGGTAATGGTGGAGAAGATCAGCGCGCCAACCTGGAACGCTTTACCCGCCACATAGAGCATGATTTCCGGCTGAGACGCATCCGGATCCTTGAAGCGGGAGATATCCGGGAAGTACAGCTGCAGGAAATAGGTCGAGAAAATAAAGATCAGACCGCCAATCAGCGCCGTCAGGAAGATGGCGCGAGGGATCACGCGCTCTGCGTCTTTCGTTTCTTCAGACAGGTTGCTGATGCCGTCAAAACCGGTAAAGGAGAAGCACAGAATGGTTGCCCCGGTAATCATCGGGATCACATGGGCATCACCAGACCAGAACGGCTTGCTGCTCGCCAGAGTGCCGGCGCCTTCGCCGTGGAACACACCGTAAATCACCATGCCAAGAATAACGGCAATCAGGACAACCTGAAGGACGACGATCACGGAGTTAAAGTTGGCAACGGACTTAATGCTGCGCAGGTTAAAGGCGGTCATAAAGGCTACCAGCGCCACGACGAACATCCAGGATGGAATCGACGGCACCAGCGCTTCAAAATAAATTTTTGCCAGCAGAATGTTGATCATCGGCGCGAACAGATAGTCGAGCAGCGAAGACCAGCCCACCATAAAGCCAACTGTCGGGCTGATGGATTTCTGGGCATAGGTGTAGGCGGAACCAGCAGACGGATAGCGACGCACCAGTTTACCGTAGCTCAGCGCGGTAAAGAGGATTGCAATCAGCGCGAAGCCATAAGCCGTCGGCACATGACCGTCTGTGAGGCCTGATACGATACCGAATGTATCGAACAGCGTCATCGGTTGCATATAGGCAAGGCCCATCATAACAACCGGAATCAACGTAAGCGTTTTACGTAATTCCACGCGAGAGGTGTTTGGAGTTGCGTTATGCGACATAGTTATTCTCCTTTACGGTGATAACCGCCACGTAAGCGAAAAATTGCCCCATTTCTTTCTTCCTCAGCGACAACAACTGTCGGATTTTAGTAAATATCTATCCGGTACGAAGCCCGGCCTCTTGGTTTTTAGTTTCGTTTCGTACATGCAAAAAAAAATAACCGACGCCTTTTATATCGTCGATTATTCATTTGGTTGCAGCGGCCGCATTTTGCCCCACATCGGATACAAAAGGCAATACTTTGCAAAGCATGGGACAATTTTCTTTTTACTAACTGGCTGATTTCTGGACGTCGGGCTGAGAGTAAACGGCGGCGATAGCACTATTTGCTAAAATCTCGTCTCGCCACCAGGCGCTTGCAAGCCCGGCAGTTTGTTCATTCCAGCCTACCCACACCGATTCATTACTGCTTTGAGCAAGTACCTGTTTTTCAACAAGCGCGCCGCTGTCAATAAACCGCTGCGCCAGATAGCGCGGTAAATAGCCGCAGCCCAGGCCGCTTATTTGCAGTTCCAGCTTGGTTTTAAAGTCGAAAACGGTAATGGCCTCCTGCTCATCAAGTAGCTGCGAGGAGACCGAGCATTCCGGACGAGAGCTGTCCCCGACCACGATGGCGCGGTAGCCTTTAATCACGCGACGGTTAAGCGGCTCGGGTTCCTGAGCCAGCGGGTGATGGGGCGCCACGGCAAATACCTGCTCCAGCACGCCCAGCCGGGCAAAACCAAAATCACTCAGCTGGGGAGGCTCATGGAGTGCACCGACGAAAATGTCCGCCCTGCCCTGCGTTAAGGCATCCCAGGAGCCACCCAGCACGCCGTTGATAAAGATAAGCCGGGTCACGCTGTGGTGTTGATAGAAGGCTTCAATCAGCGGCGTCAGGAGAGAAAACGGAAAAGTATCATCCACGCCAATAACCAGCTCGTTTTCCCAACCCTGATGAAGTTTTACGGCCTGTTTTTCGAGTTCACGAACGGTATGGAGGACTTCACGGCCTTTTTCCAGCAGCATCTGTCCGGTACGGGTGAAACGTGCGCGGTGCCCGGTGCGATCGAGGATCTGGATATTGAGATCGCTTTCCAGTTTTTGAACGGTATAGCTCAACGCAGATGGGGTTTTGTAGAGCTTTGCTGACGCAGCGGCAAAGCTCCCCTCTTTTTCCAGAGCATCCAGAATAATAAGAACATCCAGCAGCGGTTTCATGCTCGCCCCCTTCTGGTGCGCGATCGTCTCCGCTGCGGGTCTTATTCCATGGGCATCACCAGCGGATCGGGATACTGATACTCAAACCCCAGCTCATGACAAATGCGATTGCCATCAACAATTTTGCCTTTACTGTCATCCTTTGCCTCACCAAAAACCGGCGGAGCCAGACCCAGCTGACGTGCCATCAGCGGGTAAAACGTGCTGCGTGCCGGATGAGAAGGTGCACATATATTATAGATGTGTCCACCTTTCGGAGCCTGTAAGAGTAGCTCAATCGCAGCAACAACATCGTCAAGATGCACAAGATTGACGACATGCTGGCCGTCTGGCGCAGACTTACCGGCAAAAAAGCGTCCCGGATGGCGGCCGGGGCCCACCAGCCCCGCCAGACGGACGATATCGACCTGCGTGCCGGGAAGATTATGCAGCCAGTCTTCCAGCTCTTTCAGAACCTGACCGCTCGCCGTCACGGGACGGCGCTCGGAACTCTCTTTCACCACGCCCGCAACTTCGCCATACACCGACGTCGAGCTGGTAAAAATGATGCGCGGAACATGGTGCGCCAGCGCGCTGTCGACGATCTCCTGCATCGCCTGCAGATAAAACGACTCGCCCGGGCCACTGCGCCGCGCGGGGAGCGTGATCACCAGCGCATCGACGTTCATCAGCGTGTCCAGATCGTCAGCATCACACACCAGCTCCGGTTCAAGGCGCAGCTCAACGCCATCAATACCGCACATGCGCGCTGCCTCTACCCCATCCGCCGTGGTTTTGCTCCCGGTCACCTGCCAGCCTTTTGCGGCTAATGACATCGCCAGCGGCATTCCCAGCCATCCTAAACCGACAATCGCGACCTTTTTCATGCGAATTCTCCTGACTCTCACTCGTCTTTTATAAGGCTACGCCAGCCCGGCAGAACACACAATTCATAGCATCAATATGAAATGAATTAATGATCAAAAAAAGCCCTTGCAATATGTCGTACAACTGGTTTAGGTTAAAAGACATCAAATGAATAAGCATTCATCGAGAATTTATATGACACGCGTTCAATTTAAACACCACCATCATCACCATCATCCTGACTAGTCTTTCAGGCGATGTGTGCTGGAAGACGTTTGGATCTTCCAGTGGTGCATGAACGCATGATAAAGCCCCCGGAAGATCTTCTTCCGGGGGCTTTTTTTTGGACCAAATTCAGACAGGTTAAAACAGGTTAACGAGGAATAAAGAATGTTAGATAACTCACGCTTACGCATAGCTATTCAAAAATCAGGCCGTTTGAGCGATGACTCACGCGAACTGCTGGCCCGCTGCGGGATTAAAATTAACCTGCACACCCAGCGCCTGATTGCTCTGGCTGAAAACATGCCCATCGACATTCTGCGCGTGCGTGATGACGATATTCCCGGCCTGGTCATGGATGGCGTCGTTGACCTCGGCATTATCGGGGAAAACGTGCTGGAAGAAGAGCTGCTGACCCGCCGCGCGCAGGGCGAAGATCCGCGTTACTTCACCCTGCGTCGTCTGGACTTCGGCGGCTGCCGCCTGTCCCTGGCTACGCCGGTTGACGAAGCGTGGGACGGCCCGGCCGCGCTGAACGGCAAACGTATCGCCACCTCTTACCCTCACCTGTTAAAGCGTTATCTCGACCAGAAAGGCGTGCAGTTTAAATCCTGCCTGCTGAACGGCTCCGTTGAAGTGGCGCCGCGTGCGGGTCTGGCGGACGCCATCTGTGACCTCGTCTCTACCGGCGCGACGCTGGAAGCCAACGGTCTGCGCGAAGTGGAAGTGATCTACCGCTCTAAAGCGTGCCTGATTCAGCGCGACGGCGACATGGCCGACGCCAAGCAGCAGCTGATCGACAAGCTGCTGACCCGCATTCAGGGCGTGATTCAGGCGCGTGAGTCCAAATACATCATGATGCACGCCCCAACCGAGCGTCTGGATGAAGTGATTGCCCTGCTGCCGGGCGCTGAGCGTCCAACCATCCTGCCGCTGGCGGGCGATCAGCAGCGCGTGGCGATGCACATGGTGAGCAGCGAAACCCTGTTCTGGGAAACCATGGAAAAACTGAAGGCGCTGGGCGCAAGCTCCATCCTGGTGCTGCCTATTGAGAAGATGATGGAGTAATGGCCATGAGCTTTAACACAATCATCGACTGGAACACCTGTAGCGACGCACAGCAGCGCGAGCTGCTGATGCGCCCGGCGATTTCCGCCTCTGAGAGCATCTCACGTACCGTGACGGAGATCCTGGATAACGTCAAAGCCCGTGGCGATGACGCGCTGCGTGAATACAGCGCGAAGTTTGACAAGACGAAAGTCGGTGCATTACAGGTTACCGAGCAGGAAATCATTGATGCCAGCAATCGTCTGGGTGACGATATCAAGCAGGCGATGGCCGTCGCGGTGAAAAACATTAATACCTTCCACACCGCGCAAAAGCTGCAGACCGTGGATGTCGAAACCCTGCCCGGCGTGCGTTGCCAGCAGGTCACGCGCCCGGTTGCGTCCGTTGGCCTCTATATCCCTGGCGGTTCTGCCCCGCTTTTCTCCACCGTACTGATGCTGGCGACACCCGCGCGAATTGCCGGGTGTCAGAAAGTGGTGCTGTGCTCACCGCCACCGATTGCCGACGAGATCCTCTATGCGGCGAAGCTCTGCGGCGTGCAGGCGGTCTATAAAGTGGGCGGCGCGCAGGCGATTTCGGCCCTGGCGTTCGGCACGGAATCCATTCCTAAGGTCGACAAAATTTTTGGCCCGGGCAATGCGTACGTGACCGAAGCCAAGCGCCAAGTCAGCCAGCGTCTGGACGGCGCGGCCATCGATATGCCTGCCGGCCCGTCTGAAGTGCTGGTGATTGCCGACAGCGGCGCAACGCCGGACTTCGTGGCCTCCGACCTGCTTTCTCAGGCGGAACACGGCCCGGACTCGCAGGTCATCCTGCTGACGCCGGACGCCGATATGGCGAAATGCGTGGGCGAAGCCGTTGAGCGCCAGCTTGCCGACCTGCCCCGCGCCGACACGGCACGTCAGGCGCTAGCGGCCAGCCGCCTGATTGTGGCGCGCGACCTGGACCAGTGTATTACCATCTCCAACCAGTACGGCCCGGAGCACCTGATCATTCAGACCCGCAACGCGCGCGATCTGGTTGACAGCATTACCAGCGCGGGCTCGGTGTTCCTCGGCGACTGGTCACCGGAGTCCGCGGGCGATTACGCCTCCGGCACCAACCACGTGCTGCCCACGTATGGCTACACCTCTACCTGTTCGAGCCTGGGCCTGGCGGATTTCCAGAAACGCATGACCGTGCAGGAGCTCTCCCGCGAAGGGTTTGCGTCACTGGCGTCTACTATTGAAACCCTGGCCGCCGCCGAGCGGCTGACCGCCCACAAAAATGCCGTTACGCTGCGCGTTGCAGCCCTGAAGGAGCAAGCATGAACATTGAAGAGTTAGCCCGCGAAAATGTCCGTCGCCTGACGCCTTACCAGTCGGCGCGTCGTCTGGGCGGTAAAGGGGATGTCTGGCTGAACGCCAACGAATTCCCGACGGCGGTGCAGTTTGAACTGTCGCAGCAAACGCTGAACCGCTATCCGGAGTGTCAGCCAAAGGCCGTTATTGAAAACTACGCGCAGTACGCGGGCGTGAAGCCAGAGCAGGTGCTGGTCAGCCGCGGCGCGGATGAGGGCATTGAACTGCTGATCCGCGCCTTCTGCGAGCCGGGCAAAGATGCGGTGATGTACTGCCAGCCTACCTACGGCATGTACAGCGTCAGCGCGGAAACCTTCGGCGTAGCGTGTCGCAACGTGCAGGCGCTGGAGAACTGGCAGCTGGATCTTCAGGGGATCGCCGACAATCTCGATGGTGTAAAAGTGGTATTTGTCTGTAGCCCGAACAACCCGACCGGACAGATTATCAACCCGCAGGATATCCGCACTTTGCTGGAAATGACGCGCGGTAAAGCGCTGGTGGTTGCCGACGAAGCCTACATCGAGTTCTGCCCACAGGCGACGCTGGCAGGCTGGCTGGAAGAGTATCCGCACCTGGTGGTGCTGCGTACGCTGTCGAAAGCCTATGCCCTTGCGGGTCTGCGCTGCGGATTCACCCTGGCAAATAAAGAGGTCATCGACCTGCTGCTGAAAGTGATCGCCCCGTACCCGCTCTCAACGCCGGTTGCCGATATTGCGGCACAGGCGCTGACGCCACAGGGGATCAACGCGATGCGCGAGCGCGTGGCGCAAATCCTGGAGGAACGTCAATATCTGGTGACGGCCCTGAAGGATATCCCTTGCGTCGAGCAGGTATTCGACTCGGAAACTAACTACATCCTGGTGCGCTTCACCGCATCGAGTGCCGTATTTAAATCTTTATGGGATCAGGGCATTATCTTACGAGACCAGAATAAACAACCTTCTCTGAGCGGCTGCCTGCGCATTACCGTAGGCACCCATGCAGAGAGCCAGCGCGTGATTGACGCCCTGAAAGCGGAGAAAGTATGACCCAGAAGATCCTTTTCATCGATCGTGACGGCACCCTTATTTCGGAGCCACCAGCCGATTTTCAGGTCGACCGATTCGACAAGCTGGCTTTTGAACCGGACGTGATCCCGGTGCTGCTTAAGCTGCAAAAAGCAGGCTTTAAGCTGGTGATGATCACCAACCAGGATGGTCTGGGTACCGACAGCTTCCCGCAGGCGGACTTTGACGGCCCGCATAATCTGATGATGCAGGTGCTAACCTCTCAGGGCGTGGTATTTGATGAAGTGCTGATTTGCCCGCACATGCCGGCCGACGAGTGTGACTGCCGTAAGCCAAAGGTGAAGCTGGTAGAGCGCTACCTGGCTGAAGATGCGCTGGATAAAACCAACAGCTATGTCATCGGCGATCGCATCACCGATATCACGCTGGCGGAAAACATGGGCATCGCGGGGCTGCGCTACGATCGCAACAACCTTAACTGGGCGAAGATTGGCGAGCAGCTGACAAAGCGCGACCGCTATTCCCACGTAGAGCGCAACACCAAAGAGACGCAGATTGATGTGAAGGTCTGGCTGGACCGTGAAGGCGGCAGCAAGATCCACACCGGCGTCGGTTTCTTCGATCACATGCTGGACCAGATTGCCACCCACGGCGGTTTCCGCATGGAAATTACGGTAAAAGGCGATCTCTACATTGACGATCACCACACCGTGGAAGATACCGGCCTGGCGCTGGGTGAAGCCCTGAAGCTGGCGCTCGGCGACAAGCGCGGCATTAACCGTTTCGGCTTTGTCCTGCCGATGGACGAGTGTCTGGCGCGCTGCGCGATGGACATCTCCGGCCGTCCGCACCTGGAATACAAAGCTGATTTCACCTACCAGCGCGTGGGCGATCTGAGCACCGAAATGGTGGAGCACTTCTTCCGCTCCTTGTCCTACACCATGGGCCTGACGCTGCACCTGAAGACCAAGGGCAAGAACGACCACCACCGCGTGGAGAGTCTCTTTAAAGCCTTTGGCCGTACCCTGCGCCAGGCAATTCGCGTGGAAGGTGACGCCCTGCCTTCATCGAAAGGAGTGCTGTAATGAACGTGGTCATTCTGGATACCGGATGCGCCAACCTGAACTCCGTCAAATCGGCGATTGCGCGCCACGGCTATGAGCCGGTGGTAAGCCGTGACCCGGACGTGGTGCTGCGCGCCGACAAACTCTTTTTACCGGGCGTGGGCACCGCGCAGGCGGCGATGGATCAGATTCGCGAACGCGAGCTGGTCGACCTGATCAAAGCCTGTACCCAGCCGGTGCTGGGCATTTGTCTGGGCATGCAGATCCTGGGCCGCCGCAGCGAAGAGAGCAACGGCGTTGACCTGCTGGGCATTATTGATGAAGACGTGCCGAAAATGACCGATCGCGGCCTGCCTCTGCCGCATATGGGCTGGAACCGCGTCTACGCCAAAGCGGGCGACCGGCTGTTTCGCGGCATCGAAGACGGCGCGTATTTTTACTTCGTGCACAGCTACGCCATGCCGGTGAACGTGAATACGATCGCCCAGTGCACCTACGGCGAGGCGTTTACGGCGGCCGTACAGAAAGACAACTTTTTCGGCGTACAGTTTCACCCGGAGCGCTCTGGCGCCGCGGGCGCGCAGCTGCTGAAAAACTTCCTGGAGATGTGATGATTATTCCCGCGTTAGATTTAATTGACGGTACGGTTGTCCGTCTGCATCAGGGCGATTACGGCCAGCAGCGCGACTACGGAAACGACCCGCTGCCGCGTCTGCAGGATTATGCCGCCCAGGGTGCGCAGGTACTGCACCTGGTGGATTTGACGGGCGCGAAAGACCCGGCGAAACGCCAGATCCCGCTGCTTAAACAACTTGTTGCGGGCGTTGATGTGCCCGTCCAGGTCGGCGGCGGCGTGCGTACGGAAGATGACGTCGCGGCGCTGCTGGACGCTGGCGTGGCCCGCGTGGTGGTGGGTTCAACCGCCGTGAAAGATCCTGAGACAGTGAAAGGCTGGTTCCGCCGCTTTGGCGCCGATGCTCTGGTGCTGGCGCTGGACGTGCGTATTGACGAACAGGGTAATAAGCAGGTTGCCGTGAGCGGCTGGCAGGAAAACTCCGGCGTGACGCTGGAAGAATTGGTCGATATCTACCTGCCCGTTGGCCTGAAGCACGTGTTGTGTACGGACATCTCCCGGGACGGAACGCTGGCGGGCTCTAACGTCTCGCTGTATGAAGAGGTCTGCGCACGCTATCCGCATGTGGCGTTCCAGTCTTCGGGCGGTATCGGTGATATCAGCGACGTGGCCGCGCTGCGCGGTACCGGTGTGAAGGGCGTGATTGTGGGCCGGGCCCTGCTGGAAGGTAAATTTACTGTGACGGAGGCGATTCAATGCTGGCAAAACGGATAATCCCCTGCCTGGACGTACGCGATGGTCAGGTCGTGAAAGGCGTGCAGTTCCGCAACCACGAGATCATTGGCGACATCGTCCCGCTGGCAAAACGCTATGCCGATGAAGGCGCCGACGAGCTGGTCTTTTACGACATCACCGCCTCCAGCGATGGCCGCGTGGTCGATAAAAGCTGGGTGGCACGCGTGGCGGAAGTGATCGACATTCCGTTCTGCGTGGCGGGCGGTATTAAATCCGCTGACGACGCCGCCAAAATTCTCTCGTTTGGCGCCGACAAGATTTCGATTAACTCCCCTGCCCTGGCCGACCCGGAGCTGATCACCCGCCTCGCCGATCGTTTTGGGGTGCAGTGTATTGTGGTTGGGATCGACACCTGGTATGACGCCGCAACGGGCAAGTACCACGTGAACCAGTACACCGGAGATGAAAGCCGCACGCGCGTGACGCAGTGGGAAACGCTCGACTGGGTGCAGGAAGTGCAGAAGCGTGGCGCGGGCGAAATTGTCCTCAACATGATGAACCAGGACGGCGTGCGTAACGGGTATGACCTCGAGCAGCTGAAAAAAGTCCGTGCGGTCTGCCACGTTCCGCTGATCGCCTCCGGCGGCGCGGGCACCATGGAACACTTTCTTGAAGCCTTCCGCGATGCGAACGTGGACGGCGCGCTGGCCGCTTCCGTGTTCCACAAGCAGATTATTAATATTGGTGAGTTAAAAACGTACCTGGCCGACCAGGGCGTGGAGATCAGGGTATGTTAACAGAGCAACAACAGGCGCAGCTGGACTGGGAAAAAACTGACGGGTTACTGCCGGTGGTTGTCCAGCATGCCGTCTCAGGCGAAGTGCTGATGCTGGGGTATATGAGCCAGGACGCGCTGGCGAAAACGATCGACAGCGGCAAAGTGACCTTCTACTCGCGCACGAAACAGCGCCTGTGGACCAAAGGCGAGACCTCGGGTCATTTCCTGAATGCAGTGAGCATAACGCCTGACTGCGATAACGACACCCTGCTGGTGCTGGCAAACCCAGTCGGCCCAACCTGCCATAAGGGCACCAGCAGCTGCTTCGGCGAGGCGAGCCACCAGTGGTTGTTCCTGTATCAACTGGAACAGCTGCTGGCAGAGCGTAAAACAGCGGATCCCGGGAGTTCCTATACCGCGAAACTGTACGCCAGCGGAACCAAGCGTATTGCACAGAAGGTGGGTGAAGAAGGCGTTGAAACCGCACTGGCCGCGACCGTGCATGACCGCGAGGAGCTGACGAATGAAGCGTCTGATTTGATGTACCACCTGCTGGTGCTGCTGCAGGATCAGGAGCTGGATTTGACGGCGGTGATTGAGAATCTTCGCAAACGTCACAAATAAAAAAACCGGGGAATATCCCCGGTTTTTTTAATCTGCAAATCAGACTTTTGGTTTGTAGTTGCGCAATGCGTTGCGGCCAAGCACAAAACCGGAACCAAGCAACCCGCCCAGCAGTACAGCAAGAATCAGAACAATCACTTTTTTCGGGCTGTCACGACGCACAGGGAGTTCCGGCTTCATGACATAACGGTAAACGTGGATCGTTTCCGGGTTTACATTCAGATTCTGGATGTCCAGCAGATTTCGCCTGGTCTGATAATAGGCTCTTGGGAAGACCAACGGGAGAGAAGCTTCGTTGTCAATCATTGATTTCAGCCCCTCACTTCCCAGCAGGAACATGGTTTCCTGAGTCACTTCCTGGGTTTGCTGAAGCTGAGGCGAGGTAATTTTCGCCGCTTCAGCGTTCTTTAACGCCTCAGCAATCTGTTTGATACGCAGATCTTTTTGCTCCTGAGCTACCCTCTCCTGGTTTTTCAGAGAATCGTTCAGGGTCTTTATCTGCTCCTTAATATTGTCATTAAGGTCAGCGGCGAGTTCTTTAGCCGTTTGCTCATCAACCTGCTGAATGTACTGCGCTAGCTGCTTTTGCGCGGCTTCTGCCGATGTACTGGTATACGATACAATTAACGGGAGCGGCTGATCTTTAACCTTGGGCTCAATCGTCAGTTTTTCAGGCTCAGCCTGATTTTCAAGCGCCTGTGACAATGCCGAGAATGAGGCGCTAAAACGGCCGATAGCGCGCGTTTGGTTGTCAGTCATTGTAGGTGCGGCGGTACCGTACAGAATATTCAACGCATTAGAATAGGTGGCAATCTGAGCTGCGTCAGGTTGTGCAATGATTGCACTAGAGGTCCACTTTTCTTTAGCAACGGATAAATATCCAATTGCCAGGGCGATACAAACAACAACAAAGGTTGCTACCACCCACTTCCCACGCCACAGCTGCAGCACTAAATCAAGTAAATCAATTTGCTCCAGGTCATTGCTTCGGCTGACCTGGCTATTGTTATTTTGCGTCATACAATCCCTAACTGATAAAAAAAGGGCAAACATAATTTTGTTTGTATAGTTTATCCATTACTGGCGATTTTTCTATAAGAATCCGATGAGTAATATCGGAAAGATGGGTTATGTAACTTACACCCTTCGCGCTATCATAGACGCCATGTGATGCGTTACGGCATCTATAGAATAGGGTTTATGAGGGAAGCTATGAAATTTTTAGTCACGGGCGCTGCAGGTTTTATCGGTGCGAATGTCAGTAAACGCCTCCTTGAGGCCGGTCATCAGGTTGTTGGTATCGATAACCTCAATGAATACTACGATGTCAACCTGAAGCTGGCGCGCCTGGAACTGTTAAAATCTGAGAGTTTCACCTTCCACAAGCTGGAATTAGCTGATCGGGTAGGTATGGCCACGCTTTTCGCAAGTGAAAAGTTTGATCGTGTGATTCATCTGGCCGCTCAGGCGGGCGTACGTTACTCCCTGGAAAACCCTCACGCGTACGCGGACGCCAACCTTATTGGCCATCTCAATGTGCTGGAAGGCTGCCGCCATAATAACGTGCAGCATCTGCTTTATGCCTCATCCAGCTCCGTATATGGCCTCAACCGCAAGATGCCCTTCTCGACTGACGATTCCGTGGATCACCCGGTCTCACTCTATGCCGCGACCAAAAAAGCCAATGAGCTGATGTCGCACACCTATTCGCATCTATACAACTTGCCGACCACCGGCCTGCGCTTCTTCACCGTATATGGTCCGTGGGGACGTCCGGACATGGCGCTATTTAAGTTTACTAAGGCGATCATTGAGGGCAAAAGCATCGATGTCTATAACTACGGTAAAATGAAGCGCGACTTCACGTACATTGATGACATCGCTGAAGCAATTATTCGTCTGCAGGATGTTATTCCTCAGTCAGACACAAACTGGACCGTTGAGACCGGCTCCCCGGCAACCAGTTCAGCGCCTTACCGGGTCTACAACATCGGTAACAGCTCGCCAGTAGAACTGATGGATTACATTACCGCGCTGGAAGACGCGCTGGGTAAAAAAGCCGAGAAAAACATGCTGCCTCTCCAGCCAGGCGATGTTCTGGAAACCAGTGCCGATACCCAGGCACTTTATGAAGTGATCGGATTTAAACCGCAAACCTCGGTTAAAGATGGGGTGAAGAACTTCGTCGGCTGGTACCGCGATTTCTACAAGGTTTGAAAATAAAAAACCCGGCAATTCAGCCGGGTTTTTTACAAAATAACGCAGAGAATCAGTCGCTACCAAACAGATCGCGGGTATAAACCTTATCCGCCACGTCAGCCAGCTCTTCCGCCATGCGGTTTGAAATGATGACATCGGCTTCTTTCTTAAAGGCATCCAGATCGCGGATCACCCGGGAATTGAAGAACTGATCGTCCGGCATGGCAGGCTCATAGATAACAACCTCAACCCCTTTCGCCTTAATGCGCTTCATGATCCCCTGAATGGAAGAGGCGCGGAAGTTATCGGAGCCACTCTTCATGATCAGACGGTATACGCCGACCACTTTCGGTTGACGCGCAAGGATGGAATCGGAGATGAAATCTTTACGTGTACGGTTAGCGTCAACAATCGCCGAAATGAGGTTGTTCGGCACAGCCTGATAGTTTGCCAGCAATTGTTTAGTATCTTTTGGCAGGCAATAGCCGCCGTAGCCAAATGACGGGTTGTTGTAGTGGTTGCCAATACGCGGGTCGAGACACACACCTTCAATAATCTGGCGGGTATTCAGGCCAAGACTCTCTGCATAGCTGTCTAGCTCATTGAAATAAGCTACCCGCATTGCCAGGTAGGTATTCGCGAAGAGCTTAATCGCCTCAGCTTCGGTGGAGTCGGTGAACAGCACCTGAATATCTTTCTTCACTGCGCCTTCCTGAAGCAGCGCAGCAAAGCGTTCAGCGCGCTCTGAACGTTCGCCAATGACGATACGCGAAGGATGCAGGTTATCGTAAAGCGCTCTCCCCTCACGCAGGAATTCAGGCGAGAAGAAGATATTATCAATACCGAACTTTTCTTTAATAGATTTGGTAAACCCAACAGGAATGGTCGATTTAATAACCATCACCGTGTCAGGGTTAATCGCGATAACGTCTTTGATAACCGCTTCTACAGTTGAGGTGTTGAAGTAATTGGTTTTAGGATCGTAGTCAGTAGGCGTCGCAATGATGACGTAATCCGCATCGCGGTATGCATCTTCTTTATCTGTCGTGGCGCGGAAATTCAGCGATTTATTGCTGAGATAGTCCTGGATTTCTTTATCCACAATCGGCGATTTTTTCTGATTGAGCATATCCACTTTGGCCTGCACGATATCCAGCGCAACCACTTCATGATTCTGGGCAATCAGAATGCCGTTAGAAAGACCGACATACCCTGTTCCGGAGATTGTTATTTTCATTCGCTAATGACTTCTGTGAGTTAACTGTACTGATGGCCGCCAGACCATCGCGATAAACATAACTGTTGGGCTTTGTACCTCCTGGCAAACTGAACTGTCAAGGCAAACCAGGAGTAATCACTACGAGCGGGGCGAGATTCAGACTACTTCGAATAACAGGCGACACTTTTTGCATAAAAAAACCCGGAGACATGCTCCGGGTTTTGATTACAGCGAATAAGTTAACTTATTCCATCCATTCGGTATGGAACACGCCTTCTTTATCGGTACGTTTGTAAGTATGCGCACCGAAGTAGTCACGCTGTGCCTGAATCAGGTTAGCTGGCAGCACAGCAGCACGGTAGCTGTCGTAGTAGGCTACTGCAGCAGAGAAGGTCGGAACCGGGATCCCGTTCTGGACAGCGTAGGCAACCACGTCACGCAGCGCCTGCTGATATTCATCCGCAATCTTCTTGAAGTACGGTGCCAGCAGCAGGTTGGCGATACCGGCGTTTTCAGCATAGGCATCGGTGATTTTCTGCAGGAACTGCGCACGAATGATGCAACCCGCGCGGAAGATCTTCGCGATTTCACCGTAGTTCAGATCCCAGTTGTTCTCGTCTGACGCCGCACGCAGCTGAGAGAAGCCCTGCGCGTAAGAAACGATTTTACCCAGGTACAGTGCACGGCGCACTTTCTCAACGAATTCGGCTTTATCACCCGCTGGTTTAGCCTGCGGGCCAGATAGTACTTTAGATGCCGCGACGCGCTGCTCTTTCAGAGAAGAAATGTAACGCGCGAAGACGGATTCGGTGATCAGAGACAGCGGTTCGCCCAAATCCAGAGAGCTCTGGCTGGTCCATTTACCGGTACCTTTGTTCGCAGCTTCATCCAGAATCACATCAACCAGGTATTTACCCTCTTCATCTTTCTTCGTGAAGATATCTTTGGTGATGTCGATCAGGTAGCTGTTCAGCTCGCCTTTGTTCCACTCGGTAAAGGTTTCAGCCAGCTCTTCGTTAGAAAGGTTCAGACCGCCTTTCAGCAGGGAATAAGCTTCAGCAATCAGCTGCATGTCGCCGTATTCGATGCCGTTGTGCACCATTTTCACATAGTGACCTGCACCGTCTGCACCGATATAGGTTACGCAAGGCTCACCATCTTCAGCCACGGCTGCGATTTTTGTCAGGATAGGCGCAACCAGTTCGTACGCATCTTTCTGGCCGCCAGGCATGATAGATGGGCCTTTTAGGGCGCCCTCTTCACCACCGGAAACCCCGGTACCGATGAAGTTGAAGCCTTCAGCAGACAGCTCACGGTTACGACGAATGGTGTCCTGGAAGAAGGTGTTACCGCCATCAATGATGATGTCACCTTTTTCAAGGTAAGGCTTCAGGGAATCGATAGCTGCATCGGTACCTGCGCCCGCTTTCACCATTAACAGGATACGACGAGGCGTTTCCAGAGACTCAACGAACTCTTTCACCGTATAGAAAGGAACCAGTTTCTTGCCTGGGTTCTCGGCAATCACTTCTTCGGTCTTATCACGGGAGCGGTTGAAAACGGAGACGGTATAACCACGGCTTTCGATGTTGAGCGCCAGGTTGCGCCCCATCACTGCCATACCGACAACGCCGATCTGTTGCTTGGACATTACATACTCCTGTCAGGTGTGGTCACCACGGCTTATGCGCGGCTTGAAATGTGGTTGAGATGTTAACTCAGTATTAGGTGACATGAATAGCTTTTGCTGATCTATGTCACACTGATTGCACAATCCAGGTACAGTCAAGCCGCCAGAAATACGCTGGCGGCAGACCCTCACTTCCTGAGCAAAGCCAGAATTTCTTGCGTTTTCTCTTCCATCAGCGCCGTGTCAGCACGGGACTCCACGTTCAGGCGCACCACCGGCTCGGTGTTGGACGAGCGCAGGTTAAAGCGCCACTGCGGGAACGCCATGCTGATCCCGTCCGTACGGTCAATTTCCAGCGCGTGGATCGCAAAGTGCTGCTCCACGCGGGCAATGGCCTCGGCCGGCTGCGCCAGCTTGCTGTTGATCTCCCCGCTCGCCGGGAACGCCGCCATGCGGTCGCGCACCAGTTCGCCCAGCGTCTGCCCCTTCAGGCACAGCAGCTCGGTCACCAGCAGCCACGGGATCATCCCGCTGTCGCAGTAGGCAAAATCACGGAAGTAGTGGTGGGCACTCATCTCGCCGCCGTAGATGGCGTCTTCTTCGCGCATACGCTCTTTGATGAAGGCGTGGCCGGTTTTGGACATCACCGGCGTGCCGCCTGCGGCAGACACCACGTCGACGGTGTTCCAGGAAAGGCGCGGGTCATGAATGATTTTCGCGCCCGGGTTTTTCTCGAGGAACGCTTCCGCCAGCAGGCCGACAATGTAGTAGCCCTCGATGAACTGCCCTTTCTCGTCGAACAGGAAGCAGCGGTCGAAGTCACCGTCAAAGGCGATGCCCATGTCCGCACCGTGCTCAATCACCGCGTTGCGGGTGTCGTCGCGGCACTCCGGCAGCAGCGGGTTAGGAATACCGTTCGGGAAGTTGCCGTCCGGGGTGTTGTGCACCTTGACGAAGGTCACCGGCACGTTCAGCGCCTTAAAGCGGGCTTCCAGCGCGTCCACCACCGGGCCGGCCGCGCCGTTACCGGAGTTGATGACCAGCTTCAGCGGCTTGAGGTTCGCCACGTTGATGTAGCCCAGCAGGTGGTCGATGTACTCTTTCTGCAGGTTGATTTTTTTGTAGCTGCCGCGCTTCGCGTCGTTCACCGGCGGAAAGTCGTTGGCTTCCGCCAGGCGCTGCACGTCGCGCAGGCCGGTGTCGCCGCTGATAGGACGGGCGCCCTTGCGCACCAGCTTCATCCCGTTGTAGTCCATCGGGTTGTGGCTGGCCGTCACTTCAATACCGCCGTCCACGCCCAGGTGGAAGGTGGCAAAGTAAATCTCCTCGGTCCCGGAAAGGCCAATATCCAGCACGTCCACGCCCGCGTCCTGCAGCCCTTTCGCCAGAGCCAGCTTAAGGGACTCGCTGGTCAGACGCACGTCGCCGCCCAGCACGATGGTCTGCGGTTTTAAATATTCGCCATACGCGCGGCCAATGCGCCACGCGATGTCTTCATTCAGCTCTTCGCCCAGCTTGCCGCGAATATCGTAGGCTTTAAAGCTTGTTAACTCTTTAATATTTTTCATATATTATGAATGCCCATATCTATCTGTAAGGCGGATAATGTCATCTTCATCAAGATAAGTCCCTGATCTTACCTCTATAATTTCCAAGGAAATTTTACCAGGATTATGAATAGAATGTTTCGTACCTATTGGTATGTAAACCGACTCATTTTCAGTAAGGAGCTTCGTCAATTCATTAATTGTAACTTGTGCTGTTCCAGACACAATAATCCAATGTTCAGCTCGATGATGATGAAGCTGCAAAGACATTCCCTCACCAGGTTTAATAGTAATTCGCTTAACCTGATACCTTTGACCAGAATCTATAGAGTTGTATTTACCCCAAGGACGGAATACTTCAAGATGAGTGTGATGCTCGTTTCTTCCTTCAGATTTAATGCGATCGACTACTTTTTTTACATCCTGTACGGAAGAAAGAGCAGAAATTAGAAGTGCATCTTTAGTTTGAACAATGGCTAAATTATTTATGCCGATTGTGGTGACTAAAGATGATTCGGCATAAATATAATTATTCTCTGATGAGAGACAAATCACATCACCATTTATCGCGTTATTGTTATCATCTTTAGTGCTTAATTCCCAAAGAGCAGCCCAAGACCCAACATCGCTCCACTCTGCCGACATTGGGATTACAACAGCATCCTCGGTATTTTCCATTACAGCATAATCGATGGATTCTGATGCACAAGCAGTGAAAAACTCCTCATTGACTCTTATAAAATCAAAATCCAAACTATTATCACCCATACATCTATGGCAAGATTCATAAATATCAGGACGATATTTTTTTAATTCTTCAAGATATTTTCCTGCATTAAATAAAAACATCCCACTATTCCAGTAATACTCTCCGGAATCTAGATACGACTGAGCGGTAAGAAGATCAGGCTTTTCTACAAAAGAATCTACCTTAAAACATAACCCACTGGAACAACTTGAAAGAGAAGTCCCTCTCTTAATGTATCCATAGCCTGTTTCTGGTTTATCGGGAGCGATCCCAAATGTCACTAACTTCCCACTCATAGCGTAAGGAATGGCTTTAGTTAACGTTTTCTGAAACTCTTCAATATCGTTTATCGAATGATCCGCAGGCAATACTAGCAGTAACGAGTTTTTTTTATGATACATAGCAGCTAAAGCTATTGCAGGGGCTGTGTTTCTACCAACCGGTTCAAGCAAAATATTCTTGGAAAGCTTATTTTTTGCTCTTAATTGCTCAGCCACAATGAATCTATGTTCTTCATTACAAATAACAAAAGGATGGCTACATTCAAGCCCATTTAGTCTTTCAAGCGTTTTTTCCAACATAGTGGATTTGCCATCGAAACTTAGAAATTGTTTTGGATATAATTCACGAGAAAGCGGCCAAAGGCGAGAACCATTGCCACCACATAATATTACAGGAACCAAATCGTGTTTTGTCATAGTAATTACCGCCCGAAAAGTTTCCACTTATATGTTTTTATCAAGTAAATACAAATGCTTTTTAAATGCCAATAGAAATGTTTGGAAAACAGTCGCCTATTATTAAATCTAGCGTAGTGAATTGCTTTTATATCAGCGAAGCAATATAACTTGCTTTTGAGAATGAATTTAATTCTCCAACACAGATCAATATCCTCACAATACATGAAGAATTTTTCATCAAAACCATTAAGTAAATCGAAAGTTTTGATGTTAAGGATAATGAACGAACCAGCACACCATTCAATTTCCTGGACAGGAGAAAATTTAGTTTTATCTTCAATGCTGTTATTTCGCCCTAAAAGATAGGAGCCTAAAAATGTTAATGGCGTGGGAAATTTTCTTACTGAATTATCAAAAGTAGTAAATCCTTCGTCATTATATAGATTTATAGTTGCGCAAGAAATACCTCTCTCTCTCATATTATAGATGAGAGATAATAAAGCATCAGTTTCGACATAAACATCAGGGTTTAAAATTAAAAAGAAATCATCCTCCTGCGCCCGCCCCCTAATTTTCTTAAAAATAAAGTTGTTGTTTGCACCAAAACCTAAACCTCTATTTTCATCGTAATACTGGATGCCATTCTCTTCGCAATATATTTTTAATCTAGCTTCACCATAATTGTCTTTAACGATGACTTTAACATCAGGCAGTGTGGAAACTTTTGCAAGACAATTTAGCTCATTAATAATGTTATAATGTTTATGTGAAACAACTGCAATGTATAACATATTTGTTATCTTCCGGCCTTAATAAATTCAACTGCTGATTCATACGCATTCAAAACACGAACGGGGGGGGAATAGCTTTTCAACGGACTATTTACTGTGGATTTTTGAACTCCGAAAAGCAAATCATCAATGTTTTGATAAAAATATGCACCTCCCTCAAAAAATTCTTCAAATACATCGCATCTTATGAGATGCGTGGGGAGGTTATTAACAAGTGCTGTTGCGATTGGTCTGCCAAAACCTTCCATACTGCAAACAGAAATGAGAGCATTAACTTTGGCGAAGAAAAATTCTAATTGACAATTATCGCTTCTGATCAGAGAGATGTCCAAATCCTGAAAGCTACTACGCAATTTTTTATAGTATTCGGTATCATGACCATAAATTAAGAATTTAAATTTTTTCTCTAAGTTAAGACGGCGCACTTGTGTAAATAGTTCATGATAATTTTTTTTGTCGGAATCAGTGCCAACCAATCCTATTTTCATTACGGTATCATTTGCAGGCATTAATGTAATAGATGGTTCACTTTTAATTGGAAACTTATTCGGACAGAACAAAAGTTTATCTTCAGGAATAGATATCTCAATAAGATCCTTTTTGACTGAGGAAGAGTTAATATATCCAACTTTACATTTTGCTGATTTTATAGACATTTTGAACAAAATAGTTTTCAACCATCCTTTATTACCTGTAAAAGGATACATATCATGGACAATTATAAGTTGTTTTTTTAAGAATGGGAGAGGATGGGAACTTGGTGTGAAAATAAAGACATCAGAAAAAAAACTGTGGAAAAAAAACATAACATACTGAAGTAAACTAAGATTAATTATGTTGTGTTTTTCTTTTAGCCTATCAATAGCCTTATTTTCAGGAAAACCTTTACGTAAGATAATCATATGTGTTTCTTCTAAACTATTAATATAGTCAAGAGAATAATAGAATAACCCATTTGTGTTCTTAATATGCCACATATTGATAATAACATTATTCACAGACGTGTTCACTCCTTCCACTTAATTTAAAAAGCGTAATAATATAGAATAAGAACAAGGTATTTAGCAAAAGAATGAACGAGGCGAACCATCCCGGTAGAATTAAAATTAGCCACATATACCAAATCATGTCATTCGCTAATTCTTCAGAAGTTATTTTTTTTATTAAGATAACAGTGAGAAAACAAAGCATTATAACAAAAATCAAATACACGCCGATTTCAAAAGGATAGATGAAAATCCAAGACAAGAACGTAGGGTTTGAGTTCCAACTACCTAAAATGCTTTGTGGATCTATAAAATATGCAAAAACCTCACCTAAGTTATTCGCACTTGGATTACCTATTATACGATCCCAGATTAAACCATATATTCCTTCATTCCAAAAGCTATTGACTGCATGCGCATCAATGTACGTTGAAATTTGATCCTTGAGTGAAAATAATACAGTTGCATTAGAGAATATTTGGATGCGAGAAAAAAACTGATCTAAACCAAAGATTAATCCGTTTAAGTAACCAAGTAATCCTTCATTATTAAAAACATAACTCCATGTAATAGAAAGAACAGAAGTAAAATTTTGTCCCAAAGCTAAAGAGTCACGAATTGAATATTTAATAACTAATATGAAAGGATAAAGCAGAAATAATATCAACGCAAATTTTGCTAATACACCGATTCTCAATCTTCCTTCTCTGTACCTATGGCAAAGCTCAACAAATAAAATAAAAATAAAAATAGAACTCCATCCCCTTAAAATATTTGAGAGGACAGCAAGGGCGCAATTATATTTAGCGAGTTTACTTTTTCTGAAAACACAATAATATATAAAAAAGAGATTGTCTGGTGAAATCAAAACCCAGAAAGCAGAAATTATGCTACCTTCTCGATTTGTAGAATTTGCGCCAAAACTCCCAGTAAATGTGAAATAAATGATAAACAGTGTTTGTATAAAAATTACGAACCAACCCCAAAAGCCTTCACTTCTATTCCAGTTAACCTTATTTAAATTTGAAATCAGGGGGTTAATCCTAATATGAATGAGGCTGCGGTATAAAAAAACCATAAAGAAACAATAGAAGAATAAAATAAGGATAAGAATATACATCGCAGCTTCTTTATTATTATATTCGAACTGCGACACTTCTCCTAAGAAACTCCCATTTATATAATAATGAATAAATGAATAAATATTCGCTATTAGAAATAACAATAAAAATAAGAACTTGGGGTTTTTAATCAATTTCACTACTTTGCCCCTTAATTATAAAAGCAATAACTCTCTCTCGCCTGCTCGCAATTAAAGATTCTTTAAGTGAGGGCTTATATTTAAAACTATAAAAATTATCATTCAAAATTTTTATTAAATCAGCCTGGGATTGATATCTATATTTTTTGAACGTAACGCCTCTAAAACCAGGTATATCTCGTGCTATTACAGGAAGTCCGCATGATGAAAACTCCCTTACAACCAACGGTTCACCTTCCCAGCGAGAATTCATTATGAGTACGTCATTACAACCTAAATGCGAGTGAAGTGTTTTTGTATCTAGCCATCCTAACATTTTTATATTAATATATTTTGCTTCGCTGCACATACTTCTAATTAATTGTTCTTCAGGCCCCCCCCCGATGATAATAAAATCCTTAAATGGATTATCATGTCTATCTAATAAATTAATTAAATTAATTATATTTTTTTGAATATTGTCAAGCCTACCACAATATACTAATCTTTTGCCTCGGTCTTCATTAACTAATGGCAATTTATCAACTACGTTTGGAAGGATTAAAGATTTTTTATTATAAAATTCTTTAATCAAGTATGCTTGAATTCTGTTAATAGTAATAACTGTATCAACATTTGCACATGCTAGTCTTAGAATTATATTTTGCAAAACCCCGATCAATGGCCGCAATATTTTTTTATCAACTACCATTGGTACATAACCAATAGTTTTAATATTTTTGTTTATAGATTTTATTAAGTATGAATAGAAAATAATACTTTCAATTGTACCTCCACAGATCATTACTTTATGTATCTTTTTATTGCGAACAATACCCTCTAGATGTTTTTTTAAAAATCTACTTTGTGATAATAGCGAAAATAAAGACCCTTGAGGGAATTCAAAATAATCTTTATTCACATCGCTAAATTCTATTTCATTAAGAACTTTTTTATTTCCGCATTCAATGAAAGTATTACTTATTTCACTTTTCTCATGTTTATATATTTGATTAATGAACTCAACACTTTGAAACTCATGCCCACCGATAATCGAGCTTGGGACTAAAATTAGCAATGCCATGATGTTCTCATTTATAAAATTGTTTTAACTGTAAGAGATGTTGATAAACGCCAAGATATCTCGCTATCTGTGTGATTTTTTTTCCGTTATAAAATTTTGAAACTTTTTTTGTGCTCGACATTGAATTAATTTTATTACATTCAAAAGAGAATTCTAATTTATCACCATCATCAAGCTCTACATTATATTTATCAGTATTTACGCCTCTACTTGTTCCAGAGCCATCGTTCCCAATATTTAATACTTTTGATTTCATCGGTAATACAGACACCATATCAAGTCTGGTCATATTGCTACAAAGTACAGCGTCAGGGAAATGAGCCTGTTTTTTATAATCTCTTTTTAGGGAGTCAGTAATATATAAGCCCCCCATTCTATTTATTTTTTTCAAGATCCCATTTTCTTTTAATTGTTCATAGTTATTAATTAATGGGTTCAACAAATCGTATTTATGTTTCCATGTAGCATAACCCCAAGAAATATTCCATGGATAAAACCATATATCGCCATTTAAATTTGGTGTTAAATCGACAGGAGGGCAATATCCACAAATTGAATATACAGAAGACTCATCTTTGAAATACTCCAGACCAGAGTTCATGAAACTTAAAAAATTAGAAGATGTTAAGTTATCATCTTCCATTGAGATAATTTTACCGTGAAGATCAATTATCTCACGCTCAGCTCCAAATATGCTTTTCGCTGGACCCAGGTTACTCTGTCTAAAAACCAATTCAACTGACAAAAAACCCTTTATTTTCCTTGAGAAATCCCTAATTTTCTTTACGTTCTCCTCATCTTTTTCAGAAGCAGCGGCATCTGAAACTATATAAATAGTAGATTCTTTTGCGAGAATATTTTTTTCCAGTGCAGTAATAGTCTGACGAAAATGTTCAAATCTATTATAAGTATAGACCGCAATTGGTGCATATTTGTTCATCAGGAGAACCTACTCTGAATTAATCGAATATATACAAAATTTAATATAAAGAACAATGAACTCAAGAAAAATAACTCTGCAACGAGTTTAATACGCGAATCAAAAACTGACAATGGGAAAGAGGATTGCACAATATACGCAATTGTTATGTTAAAAAGAAGAGGTAATAAACAATCCCGGAAAATCCATTTTGGATATAGGGTTAACGTTATTTTATTTAGTAAATGAAGGTTCCAAAATATAAAATAAGATATATTAATCATAGCCCAAAGCATTGAAACCCCTAGAGCTCCATACTTTGTGACAACTATTGGCAACAATGGAAGATAGATCGCGCAAAGTAATATATTCCCTTGCAAGTGTTTTCTTACAACTCCAACAGAAACCTGAAATGCATATAGTAATGAACCTAAAGCTATGAAAATATTTCCAAAGGTGTAACCAGGAAGAAGATTACCAGCTTGGGATGATGCATCAAGATTCCCTGTCCATATATATATAACTTGCAATGGATAAAAACATAATATCATAGCAACAGGAAAAATAAGACAAACAACCCACCGAGTTGCGTTCTCTAATATTTTCTCTGCTTTAGTTATTCCATCGACTGAGAATGAACTGGTCATCCTGGGCTGAAAAGCTTGAGCAATAGGCTGAGCCAGAATTATAATGCCGCTTGATAGTAGTGTACTTATACTATAAAAACCATAGTTCTCAAGGGTTAGATAAGTTGATAATATTAACTTATCCATGTTTGTTATAAGAACCCAAATCAAACTGGTTGACGCCAGAGCTGCTATTATCCTCCACTGTTCTTTGAGCAAGTTAGAGTTGAATGTAAATAATGTTAATTTAACTGGGACTAGACCCCACACTTTTTGCTGAGTAATTACATATTCAACAATTGAAATAATTAACCACCAAGCAAAAAGGAAATTTACACTTGGATAAAAATGTAATAAAGGTATGCTTGCAGCAAATCTAAGCATACTGAATATAATCAAATTATTATTTAGCCATACCTGCATATCAACATTAATTAATATCCCTCTCGTTACACTGGTTAATAATCTGAATAATGTCATTATTACCAATAAACATAGCGCTAACGCAATTGTTGAAGTATCAAGTGTGTTACTTTTTATCCACATTAAGGATAATGGTTTACTTATTATAACAAAAATGATAGCAACGATGCATGAAAGCGAAATGAGAAATATATCGACGGTGCGGAAAAAAGATGCTGCGATTTTCCAGTCTCCACCTCCGGAATAGGCTTTTGCTGCTTCTCTACCAGTTACTGGAGCTAGACCAGAATTTAACAGCATAACCCATCCCTGGATTAATGAAGCAATACCGACTAATCCAAAAGCATCTTGACCGAGCAATTTAAGATAAAATGGAACAACAAGAAACGATAAAGCTGTTGTTACTATTACACCGAAGTAATTCGCAAAAATATTTTTTTTTATTTTAGACATGTGTTTTAAATTCTTTCAACATTTTTTGCTCAAATTCTTTTACTCCCATTTTCCTTGCCATTATTCTTTTAGCGGGATTCCCATGATAAATACTAAATGGTTCACAGGTTTTCTTTACTAATGATTGTGCAGCTATCGCTGTTCCTTCATTTATTACCACACCTGGAAGTACCACACTGCCACAACCAATAATTACGTGTTTACAGATCACTACGGGTTTGGTTATGACATTTGTGAATTCATTAGGCACCATTGGATTTGTCATCCAATTTCCAGAATAATCGTCACTACTTGAGTAGATTGACACTCTAGAGGATAATCCACTGAAATCTTCAAGCTTAATGTGTTCAGCACCTATCAAAGATGAATATGCAGCTATATGAACATAGTTCCCGACAGAGATGCCATTTTCACCTGCAGATAGAATGCAAAAGTCATCAACTCTGACATTATTACCAAAAGATATTTTTGACGCATTATAAAACGATGCTTTCGTTGATAATAAAACATTACTTCCAAGAGAATTAAAACCCATTTCTTTTAATTGCTCTTCAGTCATGTATGCCATAGAAATACCCTCTTATAGTATCGATTATATAGGAATACTGTTCTTCTGTCATTGCAGCAAAAATTGGAAGGCATAATACTTTTTCTGCAGTAAGATTTGCATTAGGTAATCTTTCGATCGAGGATGACTCATAACCTCGATACATTGGCATATTACTTATCAAAGGGTAGAAATATTTCCTTGATAGAATGCTATGATTTTTTAGATAATCATAAAGCCCATCACGGCTAAATTTATTTGATTCTTCAACTAACAGAGGAAAATATGAGTAATTGCTATTACTTACGCTACTTTTTTCTGGCAACGATAAATGCGGGAATTCTTTCAAATCTTGTCTGTAAGCAGTATCTATAACTTCTCTGGATTTGATTGCACTGTCCACATGTTTCAGTTGTAAAAGGCCAAACGCAGCATTCACCTCACTCATTTTACCGTTTATGCCCGGAGCTGTAACTGTTAACTCATCGACAAATCCAAAATTTTTAAGACGATCTATCCTTTCCTTTGTTTTAGCGTCCGGTGAAACAATTGCCCCACCTTCAAAAGTATTAAACACTTTTGTGGCATGGAAGCTAAGTATTGAAAGATCCCCGCACTGAAGAATACTTTCACCTTTATAGTTTACCCCAAATGCATGTGCTGCATCGTAAATAACTTTTAATCCGTAATTATCAGCAATCTTTTGAATCTCTTCAATTTTTGAAGGGTATCCGTAGCAATGGACTGGCATGATAGCTGTTGTCTGAGGTGTTATTGCCTCCTCAATTTTTTTCGGATCTATATTAAACCCATCCATTTCAATATCAACAAAAACAGGTTTTAAGTTATTCCATAAAATGGAATGAGATGTTGCAACAAATGAATAAGGTGTAGTAATTACTTCACCTTTAATTCGCAATGCTTGTAGTGCTGTAACAAGTGCAATTGTCGCATTTGTAAATAATGAAATATATTTCACACCTAAATAATTACACAATTCTTGTTCAAGTTGTTGGTGGAATGGTCCATTATTAGTTAGCCATTTGTTATCCCAAATCTTTTCAAGATATGGATAGAATTCTTTCAATTCTGGCAAATGTGGTTGCGTGACTGGGATTTTATTTTTCATTTTTACACTCGCTTAAGTATTTTTCTAATGAGATACCATTTTGGTCTTTTAATGACAATGATGATGGTTGCTCCGGCCAGTTAATATTCAAGTCCTCATCGTTCCATTTAATTGTTTCTTCTGCATTAGGATTATAAAAAGATGAAGCTTTATAAACTATTTCTGACTCATCATTCATGACTAAGAAACCATGTGCAAAACCTTCTGGTATCCAAATTTGTTTTTTATTCTCAGCAGAAATGTATTCCCCGACCCATTTTCCAAATGTTCCTGAGTTAATACGAAGATCTACTGCAACATCGAAAATTGCACCTCTTATACAGCGAATTAGCTTACCTTGTGAATCATCACCTTTCTGAAAGTGAAGCCCCCTTAATACTCCTTTTGCTGATTTTGAGTGGTTATCTTGAACAAATTCTATCTCACGTCCAATAATCTTATTAAATTTGTCCTGATGGTAACTCTCCATAAAAAACCCACGCTCATCACTAAATATCTTGGGTTCTAAAATAAGTACATCTGGAATGCTTGTTCTAATAATATTCATTTTAGAGTCCTTTCGCAATTTTTAAAAGATATTGACCGTAAGCATTTTTAGATAATGGCTGCGCTAAGCGATTAACTTGTTCCGCGTCAATAAATCCTTTACGAAATGCAATTTCTTCAGGACAGGAAACCTTCAATCCCTGGCGCTCTTCAATTGTCGCAATAAAATTACTTGCTTCTATCAGACTCTGATGTGTACCCGTATCCAGCCACGCGTATCCGCGCCCCATCATTGCCACAGATAAGCGCCCCTGCTCAAGATAAATACGGTTAATATCTGTAATTTCTAACTCACCACGAGCAGACGGCTTCAGATTTTTTGCCATTTCTACTACGTCATTATCATAGAAATACAGCCCTGTGACAGCGTAATTACTCTTCGGTTCTAACGGTTTTTCTTCCAGACTGATTGCGGTGCCGTTCTTATCAAATTCCACTACACCGTAGCGTTCAGGATCATTAACATGATAGGCGAATACCGTAGCGCCATTATCTTTACTCACTGCGGCTTCAAGTTGCTTCGGTAGATCATGTCCGTAGAAAATATTATCACCCAGCACCAAAGCGCAGCTGTCATTGCCGATAAACTCTTCACCGATGATAAACGCCTGTGCAAGACCATCTGGACTTGGCTGTACTTTATATTGCAGATTCAGTCCCCACTGGCTGCCATCACCCAGCAATTGTTCAAAACGTGGTGTGTCTTGTGGAGTGCTTATAATAAGAATATCTTTTATCCCTGCCAACATGAGTGTTGACAGCGGGTAGTAAATCATTGGTTTGTCATAAATTGGCAGTAGTTGTTTACTCACCGCCATGGTCACCGGGTACAGACGAGTGCCAGAACCACCGGCAAGAATAATACCTTTACGCGTAGCCATCATTTTTTCTCTATAAATGCCAAATGCCCATGTAAGGGCATTTATCTTCTTAAATTGATTGAGTCGTAAAAAGCTCAGCGAGCATTCGTTTTACGCCAATATCCCAGGAGGGCAGTACAAGATCAAAATTCGCCTGAAACTTCTCTGTGTTCAAGCGTGAATTTTTCGGTCGACGCGCAGGAGTTGGGTAAGCCGATGTTGGAACAGCATTAAGCTTTTCAATAGCCAACTCAACACCTGCTTTTTTGGCCTCATCAAACACCAATGCCGCATAGTCGTACCAGGTTGTCGTATTCGACGCGACCAGATGGTAGAGGCCAGCAACTTCTGGTTTCATCATTGCGACACGAATAGCATGCGCTGTGCAGTCTGCTAACAACTCAGCGCCCGTTGGAGCACCAACTTGATCGTTGATAACGGAGAGTTCCTGACGCTCTTTTGCGAGCCGCAACATCGTTTTAGCGAAATTGTTGCCCTTCCCCGCATATACCCAACTGGTCCGGAAAATAAGATGCTTAGGGCAATGCGCCTGCAATGCCTTTTCACCTTCAAGCTTTGTCTCACCGTATACATTCAGCGGAGCAGTCGAATCCGTTTCACGCCATGCCGTTTCACCGTCACCAGGGAATACATAGTCGGTAGAGTAGTGAACAACCCATGCGTCTATTTTAGCGGCTTCTTTGGCTATAGCTTCAACGCTCGTTGCGTTGAGGAGTCTGGCAAAATCCGGCTCAGATTCAGCCTTGTCTACTGCTGTATGCGCCGCCGCATTAACAATGATGTCTGGTTTAATTGCACTAACGGTTTCAGCGATCCCTTCAGGATTGCTAAAATCCCCGCAATATTCTTCTGAATGTACATCAACCGCGATCAAATTACCTAATGGAGCTAGTGCTCGTTGGAGTTCCCACCCCACCTGCCCTGTTTTACCGAACAGAAGAATATTCATTATTAACGTTCCCCGTAGTTCTGCTCGATCCAACTCTTATAAGCACCGCTTTTCACGTTAGTAACCCAATTCTGATTGCTCAGATACCATTCCACCGTCTTACGAATCCCGCTTTCGAACGTCTCCTCAGGCTTCCAGCCTAGTTCAACACCAATTTTATGCGCATCGATTGCATAGCGGCGGTCATGACCGGGACGGTCAGCAACATACGTAATCTGATCGCGATAAGAGCCCTCTTTCGGCACAATCTCATCAAGCAGATCGCAAATCGCATGGACTACGTCCAGGTTCTGCTTCTCGTTATGCCCACCGATATTGTATGTCTCCCCCGGTTTCCCCTGAGTGACAACGGTATAGAGTGCACGCGCGTGATCTTCGACATACAACCAGTCACGGATTTGATCGCCCTTGCCGTAAATAGGCAGAGCTTTACCGTCCAGCGCATTCAAAATAACCAGCGGGATCAACTTTTCCGGGAAATGGTACGGGCCGTAGTTATTCGAACAGTTGGTGACGATAGTCGGGAAACCGTAGGTACGCAGCCAGGCACGAACCAAGTGATCGCTGGAGGCTTTCGACGCCGAATACGGGCTGCTAGGCGCATAAGCTGTGGTTTCAGTGAAGAGCGGCAGCTCAGCTGATGCCGGGTGCTCATCAGGATGCGGCAAATCACCATACACTTCGTCGGTTGATATGTGGTGGAAACGAAACGCTTTCTTCGCCTGTTCATCCAACGTTGACCAGTACGCACGAGCGGCTTCCAGCAGTACATAAGTGCCGACGATATTGGTTTCGATAAACGCAGCCGGGCCGGTAATAGAACGATCGACGTGACTTTCGGCGGCCAGGTGCATCACCGCATCAGGCTTATGTTTTGCGAAAATGCGATCCATGGCGTCTTTATCGCAAATATCCGCATGCTCAAAAGCATATCGATCGCTGTCGCTGACTTCACTAAGCGACTCAAGGTTGCCGGCATAGGTCAGCTTATCCACATTGACGACGTCGTCCTGGGTATTTTTAATAATATGTCGTACAACCGCTGAGCCGATAAAGCCGGCCCCGCCCGTCACAAGAATTTTCACGTTATCTGTTCCGTCTAGTATATGTCTGGATACTGGCGTTCTGAAACCTGAGCATTTATTGACGGTTTCAGAAATTGAGCACGCTACCGCCCCTGGCTTAACAGCTACCAGTGCACTGAGCGATGTCTGATTAAATGATTTTTTTGTCTGGATCCAGACAAAAACTGGCGTTAATTGTCGTCCTAAACGACCTCAGAAACAAGCACAAATCGCTACAAAGCGATCCAGATTAAGACCCTATAACTCTCTGTAATCATGGGATTAATAACAAAAAGCGGCAGTCATCATTTTGGCTATATTTCAATACACCAAAATAATGACTGCCGCTTGTTCAAGACGTTGCAGCAATATCAGTCGCTTGCGAGCAACTTCTCAATACGGGTTCTGAACTTCGCCCCTTCCTTCAGGTTACGCAGTCCATAGTTCACGAACGCCTGCATATACCCCATTTTCTTACCGCAGTCATAGCTGTCGCCGGTCATCAGCATAGCGTCAACGGACTGTTTTTTCGCCAGTTCGGCAATCGCGTCGGTCAGCTGAATACGGTCCCAGGCGCCTGGCTCGGTTTTTTCCAGCTCTGCCCAGATATCGGCATTCAGAACGTAACGGCCAACCGCCATCAGGTCCGAATCCAGCGTCTGTGGCTGATCCGGTTTTTCGATGAACTCAACGATGCGGCTCACCTGCCCTTCCGTTTCCAGCGGTTCTTTAGTCTGGATAACGGAGTACTCAGAGAGATCGCCCTTCATGCGTTTCGCCAGCACCTGGCTGCGGCCGGTTTCATTGAAACGCGCCACCATTGCCGCCAGGTTGTAACGCAGCGGATCGGCAGAAGCGGTATCGATGATGATGTCCGGAAGAACAACAATGAATGGGTTATCACCCACAACCGGACGAGCACACAGGATAGAGTGGCCCAGGCCCAGCGGCTGCGCCTGACGCACGTTCATGATGGTCACGCCCGGCGGGCAAATAGACTGCACTTCCGCCAGCAGCTGGCGTTTGACGCGCTGCTCAAGCAGCGCTTCGAGTTCGTAAGAGGTGTCGAAGTGGTTTTCTACCGCATTCTTGGAGGAGTGCGTAACCAGGACGATTTCTTTGATCCCTGCAGCAACAATCTCATCGACAATGTACTGAATCATTGGCTTATCGACGATCGGCAGCATCTCTTTAGGAATGGCTTTTGTGGCTGGCAGCATATGCATGCCCAGGCCTGCTACCGGAATGACTGCTTTCAAATTAATCATTATTTCTTCCACCTTAAAATGGTTGACGAATTATAGCTCTTAAACCTGTTTTCGCCAGCATGATTTGCCGTAATCCTTGGGCAATGTTACGCCTTAGCATCACAAATTTCTGTAGTTGTAATCTGATTAGATCGCGCTTTTATGCCAGGAATAGTCTCAAAACTGCTGATTGTCGATTATCTGTGCGGAAGCGCAAAGTTAAGCCTTTCCACATTCACTACCTGCTGGTCGACCCGGTCAATATCGACCGAGCTTTGCCCCTTCTCATTCACTGCTTTTATGTTCGCCAGCGACAGCAACGTCTCGTCTTTCGCCATGAATTTACCCCGCACATCCTTGCGCAGGTCGAAGTTGATCTTCAGGGCGGGCCCCACAGCGGCTTCCTGCATCACATTGATGTTGCGTAAAAAAAGATGCTGCGGCTTGTTGTGCAGTTCAAGCGTCGCCCGCTGCATCTCCACGTTGGTTATCGCCACAAACGAGGTGGCGTTACCGGATGAAATCTGTATTCCGCGCAATTTATACGCAAGCTGACGATTATCGAGATGAATATTGTTGAGCTTGAAGTTCTGCGGGATGGACAAATAATCGCCTTTTATCACCCCATAGCCGATTAACATTCCGGCACTGTTCACCATGTCGACATTATCAATAATGAAATTATCACAGCCATAAATGGCCACCGTGGCGTTGTCTATTCCCGCCTTTTTACTGAAGTCGGGAGTTATATTTTTGGCCTTAATATTGCGGATAACAAAATGTTTACCGTTTTCAACGTGCACCAGCTGGCGACAGTTGCTGCCGGTGATGTTTGCCACCACGAAGTTCTTGACGGTTTGCTTCTCCGGATAGTCGTTATCGTAGGTGCTGCCGGCGAGGCCAATGCCGATGCCCCAGTTGATCTTGCCGTTGGTGCAGTTGATGTTGTCGATGACATGGTCAGAGATCAGGATATTGCGATCGTTGATGGCAACGTTCCACTCGATCGCATCCCCCTGGAGATGGCTAAATTTGCTGTTGGTGATGCGGGCTCCGTCCACCTGGTTGTGGAAACCCTGGCGCAGGATGGCGTAGTTGGCCTGGCTTACGCTGATGTTATCAATCAGCAAATTGCGCATTACGCTCGGTTTCTTGCCGCCGATGTAGATCTGCGTCACCGGGCCAAAACCGCTCATGGCCAGCCCTTTGATAACGCAGTCAGAGCCGCGAACGTCGAGCGTGATGTTCTCCGTGCGGCCAGCACCTTCGCCTATCACTTTGCTGCCTTCCTGCAGAACAAAGCGGCCGCGCCCGTTGCCGGTTAACGCCCCGCGGATCAGCAGCGTTTTACCGTCGGGAATGAAAATGCCGGTATTGATGTTTTCGCAGGTAAGCCCGGCAGGGACCACGACGGTGTCGCCGTCATTAAACGCCTGCTTAAAAGCGGCGATCCAGTCGTTGTTATTGTACTGATTAACAGAGACCGTTCTGCCGCTTGCCGCCCGCGCGATGCGTGACGACAGCAGCGGCGTGACCGCCAGAACGGAGAGAGAAGAGACAAAGTTGCGTCGGGTAATCTTTTTCAGCATACATCCTCGGCGTTACAACGTTTGCAGCAGGCTCGCTAACTGGCGGTTAATCACCTGCTGGTTAAAATCGGTTTCCACTTTTTGTCGGGCGTTCTGGAGCACGGGCTCCAGCGCCTGCTGGTCAATATCGCTGAAGGCTGCTAATCGGTCCGCAAGGGCCATCGCGTTATTCTCCGGCACCAGCCAGCCGGAGTGGTCAGACTTAATCAGCTCCGGGATCCCGCTGTGCAGGGTTGATACCACCGGAATACCTACGGCCATCGCCTCCATCAGCGCCACCGGAATGCCTTCCATATCGCCATCGGCGCCCGTTACGGAAGGCAGCAGAAAGACATCAGCCTCGTCGAGCATGGCCTTGACCTCGTGGCTCGGCTTGAACCCCGGCATCTCTACGACATCTTCCAGCTGATACTGTTCGATAAGCGTGCGCAGACGACGCTCCCACGGCCCAATGCCGAGAATGCGATAGTGGAAATCCACCCCGCGCGCTTTCAGCTGGCGACAGGCTTCAATGGCCACATGCAGGCCTTTCTTCTCGGTCAGGCGAGCAACGGAGATGATCTGCAGCGGTTTTCCCGGCACCTTGACAGGACGGCGAGTGAAGCGCGTTAAGTCCACGCCCATACGCGAAACGGCAATTTTCTCTCCCGGGCAGCCCATGTTTTTCAGGCGTCCGGCCCACAGGTCGCTGATAGGCAGCATCATGTCGCCGCGCCTGAACAGCTGCTGATACTCCGGCGTGTAGTGGTTCAGCACTTCGCGGCTGGAGATATCGATACCGTGGAAGATGGTCGCAATTTTGCCGTCAATCACGCCCAGTTCGCGCAGCTTCGCGGCGGTGACGCCCGCGGGGCCAAAGTGGGCGATAAAGACGTCGGCACGATACGGCTGCGCGGTTTGCCCGCAGATGGCCGACAGGATCAGATTGCGGGATTCGGAACCATAGCGGGAAACATTCAGCGCCCGCCACGTCGACGCGCGGTGGATCCCGCGCAAGGTCTGGCTGGCCCGGTGGCGCAGCTTGCTCAGCCTCCCGGACGGCTCATCCTGCAGCCAGCGGGTTTTCGCCTCCAGCCCATACTGGGTATACGCCGCATGGGTATTTTTGGTATCGCCCTTTTGCAGGGCGATAATCTCCACGTCATATCCCATATCGATAAACGCGGTGATTTGGTTCAGGACAAACGTTTCAGACGACAGCGGAAATTTCAGTAAGAAGAAACCAACCTTCATTTCCCCTCCCGTACGCGGTCAAGTACCGATTTCACCATCCCAATGCCCTTCTCGCGCTCGGCTTTCACCGCCACCGCCAGGCGTTCATTGATCGCAGGCAGCTGGCCGAGCGTGTCGCCCACCATCGCACCGAGCGAACCATCGAGCAGATGACGGATATCCACGGCCATTTCCGGCATACCGAGCTGCTGCATGATGCCTGCTGATTTGTGTTCGTAGTTGATGGCAATGGCCGGCGTGCCAAAGTTCATGGAGATAATGGCGGAGTGCAGGCGCGTGCCGACGGTCAGGTCGCAGGCGGAGAGCAGCTTGCCCATCTCCAGATCGTTCAGTTCGTCCATCACCACGTGATAGCGGGACGGATCGTTCACCAGATTGCGCAGGTTCAGCGCCACCATACGGTCGTCTTTGTTGTAGCTGTCGATGCCGGTGCAGGTGGAGAGCGCCAGCACCTGGTACCCGCTGTCCAGCACGCGGTTCACCACGTCGGCGAAGGCTTTCTCATACGCCGCCTGGGTCGTACCTAAACGCTTATCGAAGGGCGCCAGCTCGCGCAGGGTAATCGCGACGGTTTTCTGTTTCGCCGCCACGTCGAGCCAGTGCTGCACCGCGTAGCTCGGCTGGAAGCTGTCGTCCTGGTGATCCACCAGCCACGCGGTGTCCACGCCGTGCTCAACTTTTGAGGTGTCAATTTCGCTGCGCTTCATCATGTCGAGGCTGACCGACTCGCGCAGGATCAGCGCGTCGCAGTGGCCGAACACGTAGTTTGCGAGCTGGTTAAACTGCGGATCCTGGAATGGCCCGACGCTGTGGCCAATCATAAACAGCGGCTTTTTCGCCATAAAGGTGCAGAGCGCATGCTCAAACTGCGGCACGCCGTAGAGATCGACGAAGAACGATCCGCCGACCTGGATAATGGCGTCGTAGCCGGACAGCAGACGGACAAAATCGGTAAAGCCCTGTGCGATAGCAATATTGCGCAGCTTGCCGGTATCGGTCACGCGGGAAAGCAGCACCTGGTGCTGGTAGCGACGGCGCAGCACTTTCTTCACCCGACCCATCACGCCCGCGGCGTTGTTATGCTGTTTCATCTGGCTGTAGAGCGGGTCGCCCATCACCGGGCGGTTCAGTAACCAGGATGAGCTGACCGGATAACGGCTCATCACGTCCACTTCAGTCTCAGGCTTAAGGGTGTTAATTGCATCCAGTAAACCGCGCAGGATGGCGCTGTCGCCACGGTTGCCGCAGGTATGGTTGCCAAGAATTAATAATTTCATAATGGCCTCTTAAATAACTAGCCTGCGCGAAGCAGCGTTTTCATTTTTTCGTTACGGCAAAACTGGCGCTTCATCTCCACCACCAGCGCATTGCGTGACAGCACAATCATCACGCCAAATGCCAGCGCCCCCGCGGCAACCTGCACCGCCAGCAGCGCGGCCAGCGGCAGGTGACCACTGAGGATGATGCCCAGGCCGTAGCTCACCGCCAGGGTCGGCAATGAGAGATAGAACGGCAGCCACAGGCTCAGGATGTACTGACGGTAGCTGGAGCCCAGCACCGGCTTGATCATGATGAAGTAGCTCAGAACGGTATTGACTACCTGCACCAGCAGGAAGCCCAGCGTGACGCCGATGGCGCCCGCCATATGCCCGCCGACGATAATCGCCGGAATAAACAGGAAGGTTTTAAACACGTTGAACTTAAAGCTGATATCCACGCGCGCTTTTGCCATCAGCAGGGAACCAATCGGATTCCCCACGGAGCGCAGCAGCCCCACCACGCACAGCAGCTGCAGGATCGGGATGATGCCGTTCCACTTCTCGCCAAACACCAGCGGCACGAAGTTGCTGGAAACCACCATCAGCCCCAGCAGCACCGGGAAGTTGATGATCCCCACCACGGAAAGCAGCTTGTAGAAGTTAACGCGCAGCTTCTCGGTGTCGTCCTGAATCTTGGCGAACGCCGGGAACAGGACGCGGGTGATGATCGGGTTCAGCTTCATCGGCGGCACCACCGCGACGTTGTAGGCCAGGTTGTAGCCCCCCGCCACGCTCGCGCCAAGAATACGCGCCAGCACCAGCGTCGACAGGTTGGTATTCACATAGTTGATGATGCTGTCCGCCGTCAGCCACGCGCCAAAGCGCAGGTTGGACGAAACGGACGCGAGAGAGAAATGCAGTCCGGGACGGTAAATCTTGCGGCCAAAGTAGCCGAACAGCAGCGTACGCACGGCAGAGTTAACCAGGTATCCGAGGATGGCGGTCATCGCCAGCGGCCAGAAATGGGCGCTCACCACGGTGAAGGTAAAGCCCGCCAGCACCGCGCTGGTCTCAATCATGCCGATCTTGTTGAACTCCAGCTCTTTCTGCATCAGCGCGCGGAACTGCTGCCCGTGCGGGATCACCACGAAAGCAAACGACAGCGTGCGCATCAGCGGAGCCAGATCCGGGTTGTGCAGCACGCTGGCGATGGTGTCGCTCAGCAGGAACACCAGCACGAACACGAAAATTCCCAGCCCCACGTTCAGCCAGTAGAGCGTAGTCAGCTCAAGATGGCTGATCTCTTTGCGCTGGATAATCGAGTTGGCGATACCAAAATCAGACAGCGTATCGGCCAGCGCGATAATCACCAGCGAGACGGTCAGCAGGCCGAACTGGTGATTATCAATAATGCGCGCCAGCACGGTCATCTGCACCAGACCGAGGCCAATGATGACGATGGTCGCCATCGCTGACCACTTCGCCCCGCTGATGGTTTTTTCACGTAAGCTCATCTTAGTACGCCGCTTTGTTCACGAAACCTTTGAAGATGGTCAGAAAAACAATCTTGATATCGAACCAGATACTCCATTCACGGATGTACTCCAGATCGAATTCGATACGTTTTTCCATTTTTTCCAGCGTGTCGGTTTCGCCGCGCCAGCCGTTGATCTGCGCCCAGCCGGTAATGCCCGGCTTCACCTTATGGCGCAGCATGTAGCCTTCAATCAGCGAGCGGTACTGCTCGTTGTGCGCCACCGCGTGGGGACGCGGGCCAACAATCGACATGCCGCCGGTGAAGACGTTGATAAACTGCGGCAGCTCGTCCAGCGAGGTGCGGCGCAGGAAGTTCCCCACGCGGGTGACGCGCGGATCGTTCTGCGTTGCCTGGGTCACCACCTTGTCGTTTTCCATCACCTTCATGGAGCGGAATTTCCACACCATAATCGGCTTACCGTCCATACCGTAGCGGGTCTGGCGGAAGATAACCGGGCCGGGAGAGCTCAGCTTCACCGCGAGGGCAATGCAGCACAGCACCGGGGAGATGAGCAGTAAAATCAGCGAAGAGAGCACGATATCTTCCGCACGCTTGAGCACGCGGTTAATGCCCGACAGCGGGGTGTCGTACAGCGGTACCACCGGCACGCCGTTCACTTCTTCAATGCGTGAATGAAGGATGTTGAAGGTAAAGACGTCCGGGATCAGGATCACCGAACAGGTGGTGTCCGCCAGCTCGCGCATCAGTTGCTTAATGCGGGATTCGTCTCTCATCTGCATAGCGATGTAGACGTTGTGAATTTTACCGGCTTTCGCATCTTCAATAAGCTGTTCGTAATTGCCCGCCCAGTCCGACGGCACGCCGCCCGGCTTCGCGTCGTGATAAATTCCGACCACTTCAAACCCTAACCACGGCTCTTTGCGGAAGCTGTCGAGCAGAACCTTACCAACCGGCAGATCGCCCGCTACCGCAACGAAGCGACGGTTATAACCGCGGTTACGCAGCCAGCCCGCGCCGAAACGGATCAGGGAACGGCACACCACCATGCCGACGCTGGTGATCAAATACCAGCAGAGATAGGTGACGAGGCGATTATCAAAATCATGGCTGAAGGCTACCAGGCCTGCGCTGAAGATCAGACTCAGGGTCCAGTTCTGCAGCAACAGCATCAGTTCGGTGGTCATTTTCACGCCGCGCCACGAGCGGTAGAAATCGGTCATCCCGCCGATCATCTGAAACACGACCAGCGCAATGAGTGCCATCAGCAGATGCATATATAAGAACGGCAGCCCGCCGATCCGACACACCGCCCACAATCCACCGACCATGATGGTGATATCAGAAAAACGCTGCACCATAGAGATTAACGATGCATTCGTTCTCGCTCGTTCGCGTTTTTTTAGATTCGTCATCGTTGTTCCTGTATTCGGTTCCCCCTCCCGCCGGGAGGGGCAATTGTTACTGATTCAACAGCGCCAGAATGTCCTTCGTTCGGGCTTCCATCAGCGCCGTGTCAGCACGGGACTCCACGTTCAGGCGCACCACCGGCTCGGTGTTGGACGAGCGCAGGTTGAAGCGCCACTGCGGGAACGCCATGCTGATGCCGTCCGTACGGTCAATTTCCAGCGCGTGGATCGCAAAGTGCTGCTCCACGCGGGCAATGGCCTCGGCCGGCTGCGCCAGCTTGCTGTTGATCTCACCGCTCGCCGGGAACGCCGCCATGCGGTCGCGCACCAGCTCGCCCAGCGTCTGCCCCTTCAGGCACAGCAGCTCGGTGACCAGCAGCCACGGGATCATCCCGCTGTCGCAGTAGGCAAAATCACGGAAGTAGTGGTGGGCGCTCATCTCGCCGCCGTAGATGGCGTCTTCTTCGCGCATACGCTCTTTGATGAAGGCGTGGCCGGTTTTGGACATCACCGGCGTGCCGCCTGCGGCAGACACCACGTCGACGGTGTTCCAGGAAAGGCGCGGGTCATGAATGATTTTCGCGCCCGGGTTTTTCTCAAGAAACGCTTCCGCCAGCAGGCCGACAATGTAGTAGCCCTCGATGAACTGCCCTTTCTCGTCGAACAGGAAGCAGCGGTCGAAGTCGCCGTCAAAGGCGATGCCCATGTCCGCGCCGTGCTCAATCACCGCGTTGCGGGTGTCGTCGCGGCACTCCGGCAGCAGCGGGTTAGGAATACCGTTCGGGAAGTTGCCGTCCGGGGTGTTGTGTACCTTGACGAAGGTCACCGGCACGTTCAGCGCCTTAAAGCGGGCTTCCAGCGCATCCACGACCGGGCCGGCCGCGCCGTTACCGGAGTTGATGACCAGCTTCAGCGGCTTGAGGTTCGCCACGTTGATGTAGCCCAGCAGGTGGTCGATGTACTCTTTCTGCAGGTTGATTTTTTTGTAGCTGCCGCGCTTCGCGTCGTTCACCGGCGGGAAGTCGTTGGCTTCCGCCAGGCGCTGCACGTCGCGCAGGCCGGTGTCGCCGCTGATAGGGCGCGCGCCCTTGCGCACCAGCTTCATCCCGTTGTAGTCCATCGGGTTGTGGCTGGCCGTCACTTCGATACCGCCGTCCACGCCCAGGTGGAAGGTGGCAAAGTAAATTTCCTCGGTCCCGGAAAGGCCGATATCCAGCACGTCCACGCCCGCGTCCTGCAGCCCTTTCGCCAGGGCCAGCTTGAGGGATTCACTGGTCAGACGCACGTCGCCGCCCAGCACGATGGTCTGCGGTTTTAAATATTCGCCGTACGCGCGGCCAATGCGCCACGCGATGTCTTCATTCAGCTCTTCGCCCAGCTTGCCGCGAATATCGTAGGCTTTAAAACAGGTTAATTTTTCCATGATGACCCCTTTTTCAGGCAACAGTCGGCCCTGACCACGTAATGGCCAAATTGATTTTTTGTCATTCGCAGGCCCGGTAAGCGCAGCGTCACCGGGCATAATGCAGAGTGCTACACCCGCCCGTAGCGGTCCTGGAAGCGCACGATATCGTCCTCTTCCAGATACGAGCCGGAGCGCACCTCAATTAAGTCGAGAGGAATTTTCCCCGGGTTCTCCAGACAGTGCGTCGCCCCCAGCGGAATATAAATGGACTCGTTTTCACCCAGCAGTTTGACTTCACCGTCGATGGTGACTTTAGCGGTACCCGCGACCACCACCCAGTGCTCGGCGCGGTGATGGTGCATCTGCACCGACAGCCCCTCGCCCGGCTTCACGGTGATGCGTTTCACCTGGTAGCGGTCACCGGAGTCAATGGAGTCATATTTCCCCCACGGACGGTAGACTTCGCGGTGAATATGGTGCTCGTGACGGCCATCGGCCTTGATCTGCTCCACCACTTTTTTAACGTCCTGCACGGCGTTACGGTCGGCAATCAGCACGGCGTCCTTGGTCTGGACAACCACCAGATCCTTCACCCCGACCGTGGTCACCAGGCCGGATTCGGCGTAGACGTAGCTGTTTTCCGTTTTGTGGCTAATAACATCGCCGTGGTGGACGTTACCCTCCGGGGTATGGGCGCTGATCTCCCACAGGGAGGACCAGGAGCCGACATCGCTCCAGCCCGCATCCATCGGTACCACGACGGCGTCCGCCGTACGTTCCATCACCGCATAGTCAATGGACTCTTCCGGGCAGGCGAGGAACGCCTCTTCATCCACGCGGATGAAGTCGAGATCCGGGTCCACCACCGCCATGGCTTTCTCGCAGGCGTCCAGAATATCCGGGCGGTATTTGCGCAGCTCTTCCAGATAGCGTCCGGCGCGGAACAGGAACATCCCGCTGTTCCAGTAATACTCCCCGCTGGCGACATACGCCTGCGCGGTTTCCAGATTCGGTTTTTCAACAAACTGCGCCACGTCAAACGCCACGCTGTCGCCTTCACCCGGCGTCACGCTGCCGCGACGAATATAGCCATAGCCGGTTTCCGGCAGATCCGGCACGATGCCGAAGGTCACCAGCTTGCCGCTCTCGGCGTAAGGGATCGCCGCACGCACCGCGTCGCGGAACGCGTCTTCCTGCTGGATAACGTGGTCTGCCGCCAGGACCAGCATCAGCGGGTCACAGTCCGGGCTGCTGCGTTTTGCCGCTAGCGCCGCCAGGGCGATCGCGGGCGCGGTATTGCGTCCGGCAGGCTCCAGGATGATGTTTTCGGTGAGCTTATTCAGCTGGCGCAGCTGCTCGGCAACAATAAAGCGGTGCTGTTCGTTACAAATCACCACCGGGCTTTCACACTCCACGCCGTGCAGACGGTTTACCGTCGTCTGCAGCATGGTGAGATCCCCTTTCAGGCAGAGGAACTGTTTTGGATAGAGCACGCGGGACAGCGGCCACAACCGGCTACCAGAGCCACCAGCCATCACAACCGGATACAAAGTGGTTTGACTCATGATTTATCCCCGTATATCTGCAATAAATTGGCTCAGCACGTTCTCTTTCTCGAGCGTGCGTTCGGCATATTCACGTGCCACCGTGTTCACTTTTGGCATGGCAAGTGCCTTCTCAATTCCGGTTACCAGCGCCGGGACCGATTCCGGCTCCACGCACACGGCAATACCCGGATAGCTGTCGCACAGCTGGCCTAATTCTGTTTCGGCTTCTGCCGTGATCACCGCGTTACCGCCCACTGCCAGAATGTTGGTCAGCTTGGACGGCAGCACCGCGTCCGCGGCGCCGCGTTTTTGGACCACCAGATGGCAGTCGCCCATCTTCAGCAGCGCAGGCAATGCCTCGTAAGACTGAAGCGGGAAAAATTTCACGTTGGTCAGGCCGCGTTCCCCGGCCATTTTTTCCAGCCGCGCCTTTCCACCGCCCTGCCCGACAATCACAAACGTCCACGGATGTTCACTCAGCAGCTGGGCCGCTTCAATCACGCTTTCCAGCCCCTGCTTTTCGCCGATGTTGCCTGAGTAAAGAATGATTTTTTGATCTTCAGGCAAACCGAGCTGCGCGCGCAGGGCCTGAGCGTCTTGCTCAGTTACATCGCGAAAACGCGCCACTTCGGACCAGTTCGGGAAGAAGATCACCTTCTCTGCCGGAACGCCCTTTTCCTGCGCCTTGTTCATCATCGAGCGCGAGATAGTCGAGACGTAATCCACGTTGTGCAGGCCGCTGCGCTCAAACGCGCTGGCGAGCTTCGCCACCTTGCCGCCCTTGCTTTTGCCTGCCATCCCCAGGCCCAGCATGGCGTCAACTTCGTAATCCTGAATGTGCAGCAGGGTGCGCGCGCCGGAGAGTTTGCCCAGCAGGCGCATGCCCGGCGTGCAGAACAGCGTCGGCACCACGCCGATGATGCGATCCGGCTTCCAGCGACGCTGCGCCATCAGCGGGAAGAAACTGCTCAGGGCAAAGCTGCCCAGATGAATTAACCGCTTCAGCGTCGAGGGCTGCTTAGGCACATACAGCGGGCAGCGCCAGACGGTCGCTGCACCCTCTTCGCGACGGTAGCGCCAGCTTGAGTAGCGCTCCCCGACTTTCCACTCCGGGTAGTACGGCGGCGCGGTGATGACCCGCACGTCATGTCCCTGGCTCGCCATCCACTCGACCATCTCGCCGGTGTATTTCCCGATGCCGGTTAATTCCGGCGAGTAGTTGATTCCGTATACGAGGATCTTCATATGCCCGGCACCTCGGCCTGACGTTCAGCCAGGAAATAGGCACGACTGTTGTCATGCACATTGTCGCTGGCAAGCAGCGCCTCTGGCGTCTGCCAGCGGTAGTCGTCATGCTGAGAATCAGGCAGACGCAGGTCTGCCTCACTCACCTTCAGGCGGAACCCCAGCACGATGTAGTGCGTGGTGAACCCGGTGCCTGAAAAGTTATCGTCATAGAAGTGCTGCCAGACCCCGTAAAACTGGCCCGCTGCCATCGGCAGCTGCAGGCCCAGTTCCGCCAGAGTGAGACGCTCAAACGCATCGCTGAGCCGCTCATCCTTCTGCACGCGCCCGCCGGGCACGAACCAGAAGCCCTGTGCAGGACGGTTGGTTCGTTTCCCCAGCAAGAACTCGCCGCGTTCGTTCTCCACGATCAAATCAATTGAGATGAGCGGAGTCGAACGCACTACCGTGGCAAAATCTTCCTGACTTAAAAACATCGTTACCCCCGGAAGCGGTGCTGGTTTTCCAGGAACCACTGGTAGGTACTGGCCAGCCCCTGCTCCAGTGACACCTCGTGATACCAGCCCAGCTGATGCAGACGGGTCACGTCCAGCAGCTTGCGCGGCGTGCCGTCCGGTTTCGTCGCGTCAAACACCACGCGGCCTTTGTAGCCCACTACCTGCGCGATGGTTTGCGCCAGCTCGCGAATGGTGCAGTCCACGCCGGTACCGACGTTGATGTGCGACAGCATCGGCTCGGTGTTCTCCTGCCACACCTCGCGATCCAGCTCCATCACGTGAATGCTGGCGGCAGCCATGTCGTCCACGTGCAGGAATTCACGCATCGGCGTACCGCTGCCCCACACCACCACGTCCGGCGCGTTCTCGGCGGTCGCCTCGTGGAAGCGGCGCAGCAGCGCCGGGATCACGTGCGAGTTGCTCGGGTGGAAGTTGTCGTGCGGTCCGTACAGGTTGGTCGGCATCACCGAACGATAGTCGCGGTTGTACTGACGGTTGTAGGACTCGCACAGCTTGATCCCGGCAATCTTGGCAATCGCGTACGGCTCGTTGGTTGCTTCAAGCGTGCCCTGCAGCAGTTCGCTTTCGGCGATCGGCTGTTTCGCCATTTTCGGGTAAATACAGGACGATCCGAGGAACAGCAGCTTATTCACGTTGTGCAGATGCGCCGCGTGAATGATGTTGCTTTCGATCATCATGTTTTCGTAGATGAAATCCGCCGGGTAGGTGTTGTTAGCGACAATGCCGCCCACCTTCGCCGCTGCCAGATACACCTGGTCAATGCGTTCGTTAGCAAAGAAGTCCTGTACCGCGCGGCTGTCGAGCAGGTTCAGCTCGTCACGCGTGCGGACAACCACTTCCACGTCACCGCGCTGTTCGAGCTGGCGAACAATCGCGGAACCCACCATTCCGCGATGACCGGCGACAAAAATACGTTGTTTTGTCATTCTCAGGACTCCAGCGCGATGGCAACCTCGTAGCCATGAGACTTGAGCAGGGAGTGTTTTTTCGCTGCTTCAAGATCTTTGGCTACCATCTCGGAAACCATTTCCTGCAGAGTGATTTCTGGTTTCCAGCCCAGCTTCTCGTGCGCTTTGGTTGGGTCGCCCAGCAGGGTTTCCACTTCAGCAGGACGGAAGTAGCGCGGGTCAACCTGGACAATCACGTCGCCTGGCTTCACGCCCGGAGCGTCGTGGCCGGTCACGGAAACCACGGTACCTTTCTCTTCCACGCCGGTACCTTCGAAGCGCAGCTTGATGCCCAGCTGTGCCGCGGCCATTTCAACGAACTGACGTACGGAGTACTGCACGCCGGTCGCAATCACGAAGTCTTCTGGCTGTTCCTGCTGCAGCATCATCCACTGCATTTTCACGTAGTCTTTGGCATGGCCCCAGTCACGCAGGGAATCCATGTTGCCGAGGTGCAGGCAAGACTCCAGACCCTGCGCGATGTTGGCGATAGCGCGGGTGATTTTGCGGGTCACGAAGGTTTCGCCGCGACGCGGAGATTCGTGGTTGAACAGGATGCCGTTACAGGCGTACATGCCGTAGGATTCACGGTAGTTCACGGTGATCCAGTAGGCGTACAGTTTTGCTACCGCATACGGAGAGCGCGGGTAGAACGGCGTGGTCTCTTTCTGTGGGATTTCCTGTACCAGACCGTACAGCTCAGAGGTGGATGCCTGATAGAAGCGAGTTTTCTTCTCGAGGCCGAGGAAGCGGATTGCTTCCAGCAGACGCAGCGTACCCATGGCATCAACGTCGGCGGTGTATTCCGGGGATTCGAAGGAGACCGCTACGTGGCTCATCGCGCCCAGGTTGTAGACTTCATCCGGCTGTACTTCCTGCAGGATACGGGTCAGGTTGGAGGTATCGGTCAGGTCGCCGTAGTGCAGATGGAATTTCGGGTTCGCCGCGTGAGGATCCTGATAAATATGATCCACACGTTCGGTGTTGAAAGAAGACGCACGACGTTTAATACCGTGTACTTCATACCCTTTTTCCAGCAGGAACTCTGCCAGGTAAGAACCATCCTGCCCGGTAACGCCGGTGATGAGAGCGACTTTAGACATGTTTTATTCCTCTACTTATGAATTTAATCAGAGCCGTTAAGTAGGCTATCTTTTTTGTCATTTTGAACGTGGGCTGTGCTCGAAATCCTCACGTACCTAAGTACGTTCCGGTTTCTCCGCGCAGTCCGCGTTCAAACTGCCTGCAACGATTACGCCTACTTAACAAGGCTCTTCGTTTCAACGCGTTCGCGTATCACCACTGCGGGGTTGCCACGGCAAATTTTATTTGCCGGTAGCGATTTAAAAACGCTGCTGCGGGCACCGACTACCGTGCCATCGCCAACAGAAACACCCGGTGCAACAAAAACATCCGTTGCCAGCCAGCATTTTTCGCCAATCACAACAGGCGAAGCGGTAATATCAAAATGCTGACTCATAAAGTCGTGGCTGCCGGTGCACAAATAACATTTCTGTGAAACCACCGAATTTGCGCCAATCGTAATTTCGCCCAGGGTATATAACACCGCGTCATCCCCAACCCATGCGTAATCCCCCAGCGTTAATTTCCACGGATAGGTAATTTTCACAGAAGGTCGGATGACTACGTTTTTTCCGATTTTTGCGCCAAACAGGCGCAATAAAAAGGCTCGCCAGCGGTACATTATTTGCGGCGACCAGGCAAATAACGTTGCCTGAACGGCCCACCACAGCTGTACCTTAATACCGTTCCCGCCCCGAAAACCTTTCGGCACGGAGAAACCTTTTAAATCCTGCATTGCGTTTCCTTATATTCAGGCTTTGTTATATAAGGTTTTCGTTTTGCCTGTGGTACGCAGGCGTAATAAATAAGACAATTCCGCCCAGAACCCCGGCACGCGTAATATTTTACGCTGCACGTTTTTGGCATCCTGGCACAATTCCAGATTATTAGACGTTGACACGCCGCCCATGGAGAATTCAGACACCAGCCCTTTAATTCGACGGAACGGGTAACCTGATTTATACAGGCTGGCTGCCAGCGCATAATCGGAAGACACTTTATACTGCAAATCGTAAGGCTGTTTTTTCAGACCTTTTACCGGGAAGAAAATGGCCTGATGGCTGGCCGGCAGGCTGTGATAGATATACCAGACTGGCTTCGCGCTGCGGCACACTTTATGTCCGTCGCCAAAATCGAGCAGCGCATCGCCAATATACATGGCGTCCTCTTTCTGGCGAGCCAGCTGACGGGCAAACAGCGCCACGTCTTCATGGAAAATATCGCCCGAATTCAGGAAGATGGCATAACGGCCTTGCGCCATGCTGATGCCTTTATTCATCGCATCGTAGATGCCTTTATCTTTCTCGCTGATGTAGCGTAAGTTGAACTCACCGTTGAGTTTTTCCAGAAACTCCGCCGTGCCATCGTTCGAGCCGCCGTCGACCACAATCCACTCAAAGGTGAGGCTTGGATCGCGCGCCAGGTTGCGCAGCGAGCGCCAGGTTTTTACCACCCCTTCGTAATTACGAAAAGCGACAGTAATGACGCTAAGAAACATAAATCACCTCATTTCGTCATACGTTCGTAATATTAAGCGCCTTGCGCAGAATAAACGGACAGACAATCAAGAAAGCATATTCCGGGCTAAATATTGACCCGGTAAAAAACAGCGACACCGGAGTAAACAGATAAAGCTGAACGCGAAAGTTCTGGTTATCACCAAACGCGTTAATCATCATTTTGAAAACTTTAAACAGATACCACAGGGTCAACAGTACGGCGAACCACGAAAAATAAATAATTAACAGATACAGACCATTGTCTATGGTTTTACCGACATCCGCACCGTTAAAGATTCCGAATGATGCAACATATTCGTAAAGTGAGCCGAATCTTACTACCCCATCAATATGGGTTAAGGAATAACCCACCATCACCAGTGGCCCAATGATGCGATAATAGGACGAAGACCCTTCCGTTCCCAAATCACCCAGACGTTCTGAGATGTACGGGAAGGCAAATATCACGCCTACCATAAATACCGTCAGGGAGATAATCGCCAGCGGCAGTTTTTTCTTAATCGCATCTTTGTTCAGGTACTGGAACGCCCACTCCAGCAGGTAAAACAAGATAAATGTCATTACCCCTGAGAACGATCCAGACAGAACAATTCCTGCAAGAATCATAGCATCGGTCTTAGGCGTTTTGATACCAAACTGTTTGATGCTGAGCCAAATTGAGATTAACGCCAGAGCGAAAAACGCCGGTTCAAAATAGAGGGCTGTAGTACGCTTCCCGCCAAACTTGATGAAGTTCAATACATAGCTGTTACTGTAAATGAGATATTTCGAAATTATCTCCATCAGGCTGCTGCCGCCGGTGAGAATAATTTGCGCCATCTCCAGTGCGGCAAGCATAACAATTAACGCAACGGCAATATAAAAGAACCTAAGGATTTTCCGATAATTGTGCGGAGAAATAGTTTTAAACCGAATACTCCAGACCATACCGATAATAATGACAATATAAACAAACAGCATGGTCGAGGTGACGTATTTACTTGCATCCAGCGACTGGCCAAAGATGTAGTTAAACAGCGTCAGGCCCGTGCCCAGCCCTAAGGCAATCATCAGCTTCTTGAGGTTGATTTTATCGACATACAGCAGAAGCAGAACGGGCAGGAAGGTTACGATGGTTATCGGGAAGCTTTCGCCGAGCTGGGCAATTTTGACGTTGACCAGCAGGTAGATCAGCGGCAGCAGCAGATAACTACAGATTCTGATAGAACGAGACATATTCCTCCAGCATCTGTTGTCCACTGTAGGCCTTGCGGCTGCGGTTGCGGAACGATTCCAGGTCAGTGCCAAAAACGATCTCAGCGATCTGCGCCTTCGGCAGCTGTACCAGCGGCAGAACCTCCTGCTCCGTGAAGGTTTTCCCGCCGGACTTTTCCAGCACTTCGCGCGCCGCATCGCTGTGGGTGGCAATCACCGGCACGCCGATAGAGAGCGCTTCGCAGAGGATCAGCGGGTAGTTATCCACGCGGGAGCTGAACACCAGCGCGTCCATTTCATTCAGCGCGCTCATCAGCTTGCGCTTGTCGGTTTCAAACCCGTGGTTCACCACGTTGGCCCCTTCGAACGGCGAAAACTTGCCGAAGGTGTGAAGCTCTATCTTGTCACCCAGCGCCATCATGTCGCGCACCAGCTGCTGGTTGGTTTTACCGTCGTAACGCAGGTCATGCGCAACGATGGCGATTTTCGGTTTGCCCGCGGTTTCCGCCACCGGGGTCAGCTCGGCAAGAATGGCTTCCGTCGCCACGTCGATGCCGTTGTTGATAATCTGACAGCGCCCTGCCCCGTACAGGCTGTTGAAGGCATCCGCCACGTGCTGGCTCGGGGAGATAAACGTACAGCCGAGCGAGAGCATGTCGCGGAACAGCTGACGCTTTCCGGCCACCAGCTGATGCGCGCGATCCACCTTCACCGGCGGGTAGTTGCTTAACGTCGGGCACTTCTGGCAGTTATCTTTCCAGCCTTCGCAGCCGTCGGTAAACGCGCAGCGTCCGGTCACGCTCCAGTGATCGTGCAGCGTCCACACAAAGCGGGTGTCCGGCTTGTGGGCCTGCACCTTCTGGCAAAACGCCACCACCTCTTCCAGATTCAGCCAGTAGCTGTGCAGCACGTGAAAATGCAGCACAACCGGGCCCGCGGTGCGGGTAACCGTGCGGTAAAGATTGTTCAGGTTGCCAAACAGATCGCGGTTAAACAGACGGAACAGCGCAATGTTGGCAACCGAGGTCAGACGCGGCGTGTGCTTGTGCACCTGCGGGAAGTTATCGTGGCTGACGCTTTTCTTGCCGCCTTTGCCGTAGCCGTAAATAAAGCGAGACTGAAGTCCTTTTTGCAGCGCGCGCTGGTGTAAATCCAGGGCCACGCCTGCCGCTCCGCCTTCTGCGAGGCGTACGTTAAATTGCAAAATGTTCATTTAATCACCTTCACGCGGGCTTTTTCTCCCACCACCAGCGCGTTATCCGGAATGCTGTCCAGCACTACGCTGCCAGCACCTATCGTGACGTTATTACCAATCGTAATGTCACCGACGATCACCACGTTCGCGCCCAGCTCGACGTTATTGCCGATGACCGGGCAGGCCAGGCTGTCAGGCCCGCGGTTGCCAATGGTGACCGCATGACGAATGGTGAAATCATCGCCGGCGACCACAAACTTATTGATCACCACCGCATAGCCGTGATGGATGGTAAAGCGGCGGCCAATGGTGGCAGCGGCCTGAATTTCATAGCCAAAAAAGCATTCGGTGATGATGCGGTACAGCACCAGCACGGGCGCCGCCCAGATATTGTTCAGCACGTTTTTCTTACGCCACACCGAGCAAAAGTGCGCGATGCGGTACGCCAGAACCATGCAGCACGGACGCAGGCTCCAGCTGTTAGCGCGGCAATCTTCCAGAAACATTATTTCCCCCGAAGCCCGTCAGCCAGGCGCTTACCGTTACGCAAGGACAGCAGCGTCAGCAGCGTGCGCCAGTTCATGCGCTTATTGCGGATCTGATAGAGGGTAAAGAGCTGATATTTACGGCTGGCACGGTCAAACTTGTCCTTGTGCTTGCGGTAAAAATGGAAGTAGCCGGAGAACTTCTTCGGCGAGGAGGTGATTTGCATCTCCCCGTGGTTGATATGCAGGATCTGCGTGGCCTCTTCCACTTTCCACGGCTCGCCATACTCCACCACCATGCGCAGGAAGATATCGTAATCCTGCGCGGCCTTAAGTTCGGTATCGAACAGGCACTCTTTGAAGCGCCACGCCCAGGTGAAGACCTGGTTACCAATAATGTTGCGCTTGTAGAACAGGCGGCGAGAATACGGCGATTTCGGGTACAGCGGCAGACTCGCGGGCTGCGAATAAACCTCGCCCTGGCAAACATAGTCGTTGGCATACAGGAAAGCGTGCGTGACCAACTGTTCTTTATGCGACAGGAAGATAGACAGGCGGTTCGGCGTCCATTCGTCATCGTCGTCGATCCCGGTCAGAAACTGCCCTTTGGCCTGCATAATCGCCTGATTACGCACCGCGCACGCGCCGGAGTTAATGGCGTTATGCGTATAGACCACCCGCGGGTCGTTGAGGTCAGTCACAAACTTTTGCAGCTGTTCATACGAGGAAGAGCAGTCATCAACGATGATCAGCTCCCAGTTATCGTAATCCTGTCGCAGGACGGATTTGATTGCGCGGATCGCCAGCTGCTGACGATTCCATGTCGGCATATAGATTGAAACTAAAGGGCGTTGTGTGGTCATCTTTTCCCCTCACCCCGGCCCTCTCCCCAAAGGGGAGAGGGTGAAAGGCAGCCAGTGGTTATCATTACGTTCGTCCCCCACATCCAGCACCGAACAGTCCCCTCTCCCCTTTGGGGAGAGGGTTAGGGTGAGGGGTGTGGGGTGTGTTTTGTTATTTACTGTCAGACTTATATTCGTACTCGTAATAGCCGTAATCCTGGTACCCGGTCGCGCGGCGGAAGATGGAGTTCAGGATCACCCCTTTCACCTCGATCCCGTTCTGCTCGAAGCGGCTCAGGCTGGTTTCCACCTCTTTCAGGGTGTTGACCGCGTACCGCGCCACCATCAGCGTGGTGCCAGCGTGGCGGCCAACAACCGCTGCGTCGGTCACGGCCAGAATTGGCGGCGTATCGATCAGCACCAGGTCGTAATTTTTGCTCGCCCACTCCACCAGCTCGGTGAAGCGTTCGCTCATCAGCAGCTCGGACGGGTTCGGCGGCACCTGACCGCGTGGGATCAGGTCAAATTTCGGCACCGTTGTGGGTTTCGCGCTCTGGCTGATTTCACCTTTGCCGAGCAGGATTTCCGACAGACCGTGCACGTTGTTGGTGCCCAGCAGCTCGTGGGTGTAGCCCTTACGCATATCGCAGTCGATCAGCAGAACGCGCTTGTTGGTCTGGCTGACCACCGCCGCCAGGTTGGCGCAGACGAAGGTTTTACCGATTGACGGGCTAACGCCGGTTAACATCAGGACGTTGTTTTTGGCCTGCATCATGGCGAAGTGCAGACTGGTACGCAGGCTACGGATCGCTTCGATGGCGAGGTCGGTCGGGTTACCCACCGCCAGAAGCTGGCTCTGTTTGTAACGCTTGACGCCCTTGATGGTTTTGACGCTGTCGCGGGATTTTTGCCACTCGGACAGCGGAATGCTGGCATAGACGTTGATACCGCTCTCTTCCAGCACCTGCGGGCTTTCGATACCGCGGTTGAACAGGGAACGCAGCAGCACGCCCACGATGGAGAGCATCAGGCCGAGAATAATGCTGCCGAGAATAATCAGCGCTTTCTTCGGCTTCAGCACGCCAGGCTGGGTAATGGCCGGGTCGACGATGCGCACGTCACCGACGGTACTGGCTTCGGTGATTTTCAGCTCCTGCTGCTTGTTCAGCAGCTGCATGTAAACCTGCTGTCCTGACTCCACGTCGCGGGTCAGACGCACGATCTCCTGCTGCGTTTTCGGCATCGCGGTCACGCGGTCATTGAGCTTCGCCTTCTCCTCTTCCAGGGTACGGCGTTTCTCCAGCAGCGTGCGGTAGGCCGGGTGACGTTTGGTATAAAGCTTGGAAATCTCCGCCTCTTTGAAGGTCAGCTCGTTGAGCTGCGCATCAATGTTGACCATCGAATCGAGGACCGATTTCGCCTCCAGCGGCAGGTCAACGGAGTCTTTATCCTGACGATAGGCGTTCAGCTTGTTCTCGGCATCATCCAGATGAGCGCGCACTTCCGGGAGCTGTTTCGCGAGGAAGGCCAGGCTTTTCGCCGCTTCCGCCGACTTACGCTCAACGTTCTGCTCAAGATAGTTGCGGGTAATGCTGTTCAGGATGTCGCGGATTTGATCCTTATCTTCACCGGTAAAGGTCATGCTCAGCACGCCGGTGTCCTTACCGTTTTCGGTGACGGTCAGGTTGTTTTGCAGATTGTTGATCATCCCCAGGGTGGAGAATTTGGTGACGGTGAATTCGCCGCCCTCCTGAGCGTTGATGGCGCTGACCATCATGCTGACGCCGTCTTTGGTCAGCATCTGCCCCACTTCGCCGCGGGCGCTAAAACCTGCGTCGCTGGTTAGCTGGTACTGTTTCGGGCCTAGCACCGTCAGGGTAAACGTCTGATCGCCTGCCCCTTTTGGCAGCACGAAGTCAGTGACTTTCACCGTGTCGTTGTTGCGCCCCATCAGCCGATCCCAGCCGGCACCAAAGACTGGGAAGGTATTTTTGGTGACGGAGATATCGAGCCCGAGGTCGTGAACCGTTTTACCCAGCACCAGGCGTGACTGGATGAGCTGAATTTCGGCGTCGGATGCCGGCGGCTTGTTCGCCAGCGCGGAACCAATGTCCTGCACCAGCGAGTTGCCGGTATTCTGCTCGATCTGCACCAGCGCATCGGCGCTGTAGATAGGGGTGGCGAACAGCGTATAGACGACGGCCGCCGCAGCGAACACGGCGGTAATGCCAAGCACCCACCACTTTGCCTCTACAACAGTGCCGACCAGGCGCCCAATATCAATTTCATCACTGCCCGAAGTCGGGGCGGCAGAAGGTCTTGTTTTTTCTGTCATTGTTATCCCTGCTGAACTTTCAGTGCCTGCGCCCACTGTTGGGCAGACTGGTCAAGTAAGGTGTAAACCGCCTCAAAGGCCTCATGGCTTTTGCGATACGGATCGGGGATTTCACGTTCATTGTCCCAGTGACCAAACAGCATCACCTTGCCGCGCATCTCCGGAGCGATATCGCACAGCGCATGAATATGGCGTTTTTCCATCGTCAGGATCAGGTCATACTCCCGGCACATGCGGCCAGTGACCTGGCGGGCCACGTGGCCGTCGAGAGAGAGGTGATGATCCCGCGCCACGCTCGTTGCGCGCTCATCGGCACCTTTACCGACCAGTGCACCCAGCCCTGCCGAATCAACGGTCAGTTCGGGCTGGTAGTGTTTCAACAACCGTTCAGCCGTAGGGGAACGGCAAATGTTCCCCACGCATACCACCAGAATTTTGTTAAACATCGCGGATTACCAGGTATGAATGTCGCGCGCCGTATCCGTCATGTAGCGAACGCCACTGATGGTTGGCAGCAACTGGTTGATCAGACGGTTCCAGCGGGCAACCGGCGCGGTGGTGACATACACCACATCGTATGGCTGGAGACGGAACTCCGTTGCCATCACCAGAGAGGTCGCATCGGACATATCCAGCTGGTAGATGTTGGCAATCTTGCCTTTCGCACTGCCCTCACCTTTCAGCGGACGGATAACGAAGATACCGGTCGCGTTAGAGGTCGTCAGATCGATACCTTCAGCATTGCCCAGCGCTTCGGTCAGCGTCATACCGCTGAAGTCCATTTTGAGGGTGCTCTGTTTCTTCACTTCACCCATCACGAAGACTTTCAGATCGTCATTGCGCGGCACGTAGAGAATGTCGCCCGGATAGAGCAGGCGGTTCTGGGTCAGATCGCCGTTTTGCATCAGCGCCTGCAGCGAAATGCGCTGCTCCTTCCCGTTGTGGGTGAGCACCACGTTGCGCCAGTCGGCGCCGTCGGTTAACCCGCCTGCGGCGTTGATGGCATCCAGGACGGTCAGAGGAACGTTGGTGATGGCCTGCTGGCCGGATTTGTTCACCTGGCCGGAGATATAGGCTTTTTGCGAGCGGAATGCGGCGATATTAACGTCCACCTGCGGATCGGCGATGTACTGCGCTAAGCGGCCGGTAATATCACTACGGATCTCGGCAAGCGTTTTCCCTGCAACATGGACTTTACCAATGTAGGGATAGAACATGGTGCCATCTGACTGCACCCAGTTACCGGTGTCGCTTGAGCTACGGTACTGGCCCGCTGGCGTGGTCAGTTCAGGGTGGTCCCAGACGGTCACGTTGATCACGTCACCCGGCCCCACGCGGTACTGGTAGGACGCAATTTCCTGGTCCAGCGACATATTCGGCTGGGCAACATTCGGACGTGGACGTAATTGTTCGACCAGACGAGGCGTAAGCGGATAAACATTCACCATTTTGTCGAGATCAAAATCGGCATCCTGTTGCTTGATCACATCCTTACCCATTGTTGACATATTGCTGCCGGGAAAGACCGTGCAACCACTCATCAAGGTCACAGACACCAATAATGGCATCAATTTCATTTTGGATTTCATCATTGATTATTTATCACTTTGGCAGAGTAATTATCCTGTGCAATTTAAATAAGCTCGAGTCGTATTGGGTTTCAGCATGCAGTTAATCAAATAGAAATATAACTGGCATCAGTCCTAAAAAAAGCTTATTCATCCATTGGCTATTGACAGAATAATCGAGGCTGATTCACACGCTTTCAGGCACGCTACCGCCCTTGGCTTTCAGTTACCAATCCACTGACTAAACAATGTGTTATGGATAGACACCCTCTTGAGCAAGGTCTTCTGGAAATATATCAGTCGCTTGAGAAACCCGACGGATAATGAATAACCATCCCTGAAGACCGAACATTAATAGCAACACCGAGATTTAACATTTGATGCTGGGAGAATTGTTGCAGCTAACCTAATAGCAGGCAAGGAGACAACCGTCCTAATATCGGTTTTTAAGATTAATATTAAGAGCAAATTTTTGACCTTTTAGGAATTTCTTTATATTGACAAAATGAGAGTAAAAATCATCACCTGCGATATATCCTAAAATGCATTCCTTGTAATGAAATATACGTATTTCGCTTATTTACACCCTATTGAGAATGCTCTCTTTTTTACCCGTCGTATTAAGAGAAATCTCAGACCGGCATTGCAATTTCCCCCAGCTTTATCCATGATCGAAGTGTGACATTTGTCATATAACAGAAGGTATTGCTATTACTATGGAATGGATTGCCGATCCCTCAATCTGGGCCGGGCTGGTTACGCTGGTCGTCATCGAGCTGGTGCTCGGGATTGATAATCTGGTCTTTATCGCCATCCTCGCTGAAAAACTGCCCCCTTCCCAGCGCGACCGCGCGCGCGTGACGGGTCTGATGCTGGCGATGGTGATGCGTTTACTGCTGCTGGCCTCTATCTCCTGGCTGGTGACGCTCACTCAGCCTCTGTTCTCCATTCACGGCCTGAGTTTCAGCGCCCGCGATCTGATCATGCTCTTCGGCGGGTTGTTCCTGCTGTTCAAAGCCACGGTGGAGCTCAACGAGCGGCTGGAGGGCAAAGACAGCGAGAATCCAACCCAGCGCCGCGGAGCGAAATTCTGGCCGGTAGTGGCGCAAATCGTGGTACTGGATGCGGTCTTCTCCCTCGACTCGGTGATCACCGCCGTCGGGATGGTCGACCACCTTGCGGTGATGATGGCCGCGGTGATCATTGCCATCACGCTGATGGTCATGGCCAGCAAGGCGCTGACCCGCTTTGTGAACAGTCACCCGACTATCGTGATCCTCTGCCTGAGCTTCCTGCTGATGATTGGCTTTAGCCTGGTGGCCGATGGTTTTGGCTTCCATATTCCGAAAGGTTACCTGTACGCCGCCATCGGCTTCTCCGTCATGATTGAAGCGCTTAATCAGCTGGCGATATTTAACCGCCGCCGCTTCCTGTCCGCGAATCAGACCCTGCGTCAGCGCACGGCCGACACGGTTATGCGCCTGCTAAGCGGTAAGAAAGAGGATGCGGAGCTGGATGCAGAATCCTCTGCCATGCTGGCCGATCACAGCGACGGGCTGATCTTCGACCCGCAGGAACGACGTATGATCGAGCGGGTGCTTAATCTGAATCAGCGGACGGTCAGCAGCATCATGACCTCGCGGCACGACATTGAGCATATCGACCTGACGGCACCAGAAGAGCACATTCGCGCCCTGCTGGATAAAAACCAGCACACCCGCGTGGTGGTGACCGGCGGTGAAGAGGAAGAGGAGCTGCTGGGCGTGGTGCACGTTATTGACCTGCTCCAGCAGCAGCTTCACGGCGAGGCGCTCAACCTGCGCGTTCTGGTGCGCCAGCCGCTGGTCTTCCCTGAGGGACTACCGCTGCTTTCCGCCCTTGAGCAATTCCGTAACGCGCGCACGCACTTTGCCTTTGTGGTGGATGAGTTTGGTTCGGTGGAAGGGCTGGTCACGCTCAGCGACGTCATGGAAACCATTGCCGGTAATCTGCCTAACGAGGTGGATGAGATTGACGCCCGCCATGACATTCAGAAAAACGCAGACGGGTCGTGGACGGCTAACGGCCACATGCCGCTGGAAGACCTGGTGCAATACGTGCCGCTGCCGCTGGATGAAAAACGGGAATATCACACCATTGCCGGCCTGCTGATGGAGTATTTGCAGCGTATCCCGCAGCCGGGAGAAGAGGTTCAGGTGGGCGACTATCGGCTCAAAACGCTGCAGATTGAAAACCATCGCGTGCAGAAGGTTCAGCTCATTCCGCTGCGGGATGAGGAAGAGCTGGATTTTGAGGTTTAGGTAAAACAAAACGGCAACCCGGTTGCCGTTTTTAGTGTTTGCTCCCTCTCCCGTGGGAGAGGGCCGGGGTGAGGGCATCAGGCCGCAACGCCACCCGGCGCAACGGACATCAAAGCTTATCCAGCAGCTTCTTCACATCCTTACCGTCCTGTGAATCTTTATTACGATCCGCCCAGCCGCTAAGCCGACGTTTCGCTTCATCCTGCAGATGCTTGCGCAGGATCTGATCCACCTGCAGGCTGTAATTCAGGGCCTGCCATTTGCCGTATACGGTCAGCGGGACCGGCGTCTCTTTCAGGAAGTCGATGAGCTTGCTTTCACCCTGCCAGCCGGAAAGTACCCGCACGTTAAAGCGCGTATCCGCCGTCTCTTTCACCAGATCCAGCTTACCTTCACCGGTCATTGATAAAAGTGAAGAGGCGCCCTGCATTCCGTTGAGAGTAAGTTGTCCGTTGTCCAGCGTCAGGTCCGCGGTGAAGCTGTCGAGGCGCGTGGCGCTGTCGTAGTTATCCTGGGCTTTTACATCGCTGCTGCGCTCAACCGCCTGTTGCACCAGCTGCTGGAAGTTAAGCCCTTCCATACGGGAATTCTTCAGATCAAGATGCGCCTGCCCCTGCCACTCGCGGCGGAAAGCATCGGCATCAATTTTCGTGCCTGAGAAGTCACCCGCGAGCGTCAACTGCCCCGTCAGGGATATCGGATAGTTAAACGCGTTCAGGATGGTGCCTATCTCAACGTTATCGAGACGCGGCTGGAATTCGGCGCTGGCAACGTCTTTACGGACGTCCAGCGTGCCGGGCAGCGAGAGGTTTCCTGCGCCCATCTTCCCGCTCAGTTCGGAGATCACCAGCAAACCGTTATGGTTAAACATCTGGCTGCTCACGTCGGTAAAATCAATGCCGCGCCAGCGCAGGCTATTGGCTTTCAGCAGAATATCCGCCGTGAATCCGCGCAGCGCGTTATAGTCAGGCTGATCGAGATTAGACGAGATAACCGGACGTGATGCCGGTGCCTGGCTTTGCCCCGTCTGGGTGGCATCGTTGTTCGTGGCGCTGGCCGGCAGAGGCGGCAGCAGGTTTTCCAGATTGAGCTTGTCAAACTGCAGATTCAGCACCCACTTCGGCTTCTCTTCGAGCGTGACGCTCGCCTGCCCCTTCAGGCTACTGTCATTTGCCTGCAGGTTGAGATTATCCAGCTCGAGCTGCTTTTGCTCTTCGCGCCACACGGCCTGCAGCGTTCCCTGCCCGGTTATTCCCTGGGTGGGGAGATCGGCACCCGTCAGCTGCCAGTTCAGCTGCTGGATGTCGGCCGTGAGCTGATGCGGGTAGTCCGAGGCGTTCACATTAGCATTCAGCGACAGGGTCAAATCGCGCTGATCGCGGTTCACGCGCCCGCTAAATTCCAGCGACGCAAGATGGTGAGCATCCTGTTCCATCTGCAGGTTAATGTTGCGAATGGTCACCTGCTCCTGGTGCTCATGCTGGAAAACCAACACGCTGTCGGCAACTTTCAGCTTGCCGATATCAAAGGACCAGCCGGTATCGGACGGTTCATCGGGCAGAGTATTTTCGCGCGGCGCAACCGGCGCACTGGCATCACGCACGGCTTCGGTTTGCGGGGTGAGCTGAATCACCGCGCCTTTCAGCATCACCTGCTTAACCTGCAGCTGATGGGAAATGAGCGGGATCAGCGCCACATCGAGACGCATGTTGTCTGCGGACACCAGCGGCTGGGACGCCCCCGGTGCCGTGAGCGACATGCGGCCAGAGAGAATGCTGAGCTGCGGCCAGACGTGCCAGCGCAGCGGCCCGTCAAGCTTCAGTTGATAACCACTGCGCGCCTCGACCTGCCGCACCATGTAAGCGCGGAAATCGTTGGGGTTAACCAGCAGAACCAACGCCGAAAGACCAGCCACCAGCACCACCAGCAAAATCATCAGCGTCGTCAGAACTCTTCTCATGGCATCCTCAATGGACTAACGATCAGTCTTTATCAATACGGCTGGCAACCGCGCCCTGCTGGTCGCGATATTTTGCGTCCTGCCGACGGTTATAAGGACGATCTGCCGGGCCTGACAGCGGTTCAAAGCTCAACGCGCCGATCATCATGCCCGGACGCAGCGCCAGCGGCAATTTACCGGCATTGAAGAATTCCAGCACGATACGCCCCGACCAGCCTGGATCGATACGGTGCGCGGTCACGTGAACCATCAGCCCCAGTCGCGCCAGCGAAGAACGGCCATCAAGCCAGCCGACCAGGTCCGGAGGCAGGGTGACGGATTCAAACGTCACCGCCAGGGCCAGTTCACCCGGATGCAGATAAAAAGCTTCGCCTTCATCAATTACGATTTCGTCACTCATCACGCGATCGAGCGCGGCGCTGACTTCGTCCTTCGGCCCGCTGAGGTCAATGAACGGCGCAGTGTGGCCACTAAAGGTGCGGAATTTATTCCCCAAGCGGACATCAACGGTCACGCCATTGATACGCTCAACGGGTGGGCGCGGGGTAATAGACAAACGGCCTTCATCCAGCCAGGCTTCAATATCGCGATCGCAAAGACGCATGCCACTTTCTCCTTTCATGCATCGTACCCTGAGGCGGTAAGCGCTCAGGGTAAAACCAGGTTATCTCTGAACGGTACACAATTCACGCGGGTTATTCAAAAAACTGGCTGATTTTCGCTTTTAAGATATCAATAGCAATGCGGTTTTTACCCCCGCGCGGCACGATGATATCGGCGTATTGTTTGGATGGCTCAATAAACTGCAGGAACATCGGGCGGACCGTTTTCTGATATTGCGCCATGACGGAGTCCATCGAACGGCCGCGTTCATTCACGTCACGCTTGATGCGGCGCATCAGGCAGATATCCAGCGGGGTATCGACGAAAATCGAGAAGTTCATGGATTCACGCAGGCGGGCGTCGGTCAGCAGCAGGATCCCTTCAAGGATAATGACCTTTTTCGGCTCGATGCGGATGGTTTCCCGGGTGCGGGTGTGTTCTACGTAACTGTAAACGGGCAGTTCAATGGCCTGGCCGCTCTTAAGCGCTTCTAAATGCTGGAACAGCAAGCTGTGATCCATTGCATTTGGGTGGTCATAGTTGGTTTTGACGCGTTCTTCCATCGACAGATGGGATTGATCTTTGTAATAGCTGTCTTCGGGAATGACGCCGATATGCTCATCACCTACTTGTTCACGCAGTTCGCGATAAAGCGTACTGGCAATTAGACTTTTACCTGAAGCCGATGCGCCGGCGATGCCTATAATGACGCATTGATGAGACTTATCAGTCATAAATTTAGCGACCTGATTAACCTGGATGTTAAGGAAGGACGACGCCGGAGCGTCAAACGCGGCAATTATAGGGATTTCGCGGGCGTGATACCAGTCGAAAGCACAGGTTCTGCGAGACTGGCCGAAAAGTGACGTCTTATTCCCTGAGTGAAATTTAAATGAACGTTTTTTCAGCGTTTAACCGTTTTTTTTTTCACGGAGCCTCTATTTAATAAGTCTGTGGTGTCAAATTCTGAGCGGTCACCATATGAATTGTAAATTGTTTGTACTAGCATAAACCAAATTATCAAATTCACGCGTTCGGACATCTTCCCTGACGGCATGGCGTCTCTGGATAAAGCGGTAATGAATAAACAATACCAGCGGGTTTTGGTTACCACCCCACATCCTTTAATACGACTTGTCTGTCTGGGCCTGGTCACCTTTATCTTTACCTTATTTTCCCTGGAGCTTACCCGGTTCGGCACCCTGCTGGCCCCGCTCTGGTTCCCCACCGCCATTATGATGGTGGCGTTTTATCGCCATGCAGGAAAAATGTGGCCGGGAATTGCCCTGGCCTGTTCGTTCGGCAATATTCTGGCCACCTGGATGCTGTTTTCGTGGGGATCGATAAGCCTCACCTACACCTCGATTAACGTGGTTGAAGCCTTTACCGGTGCGCTATTGCTGCGCAAATTGCTCCCGTGGTACAACCCGCTGCAGAATCTGAATGACTGGATCCGCGTGGCCATCGGCAGCGCGGTGATCCCGCCGCTGGTGGGCGGCTTGCTGGTATCCCTGCTGGCTCCCGGCCCTGAACCCCTGCGTAATTTCTTCGTCTGGGTGCTGTCCGAAGCCATCGGCGCGCTGGCGGTGGTACCGTTGGGGCTGTTGTTTAAACCGCATTATCTGCTGCGCCACCGTGACCCGAGACTGCTGCTGGAAACCCTGACCACGCTGGCCGTAACGCTGGCCCTCAGCTGGGCAGCCATCACCTGGCTGCCGTGGCCTTTCACCTGCGTTATCGTTTTGCTTATGTGGAGCGCCGTGCGCTTGCCGCGAATGGAAGCGTTCCTGGTGTTTCTGGTTACCGTGATGGTTGTGTCGCTGATGATTGCCCGAAATCCTGTGGCGCTGACAACCCAGCACGTCGGGGCGATGCTGAACGCCCCCTGGCTGCCGTTCCTGATGCTGCTCCTGCCTGCCAACGTGATGACCATGGTGATGTACGCCTTCCGCGCTGAGCGCAAACACATCACCGAAAGCGAGGAGCGTTTCCGCAATGCGATGGAGTATTCCGCCATCGGTATGGCGCTGGTCAGCATTGAGGGCAAATGGCTGCAGGCTAACAAGGCGCTGTGCAATTTCCTCGGTTACAGCCAGACGGAGCTCCAGTCGCTGACCTTCCAGCAGCTCACCTGGCCGGAAGATCTGCACACCGACCTGGAACAGCTCGAACAGCTGGTCAACGGCGACATCAATACCTATACCCTTGAGAAGCGCTATTACACTCGCGACGGGGAAGTGGTCTGGGCACTCCTTGCCGTCTCCGTCGTGCGCCATGCCGACGGCTCGCCGCTCTATTTTATCGCCCAGATTGAAGATATTAACGACCTGAAGCAGACCGAGTGGGTCAACAAACGCCTGATGGAGCGCATTACGCTGGCTAACGAAGCGGGCGGCATCGGCATCTGGGAGTGGGATCTGGAGCCAGATATTATCAGCTGGGACAAGCGGATGTTTGAGCTGTATGAAATTCCGCCGCACATCAAGCCTACCTGGCAGCTCTGGCATGACACGATGCTGCCGGAAGATCGTGCCCACGCTGAGCAGGTGCTGCGGGACTCGCTGATTTCCCGTCTGCCGTTTAAGCTGGAATTCCGCATTCGCGTGAAGGAAGGCGTGCGCCACATTCGCTCCCTGGCGAACCGGGTGCTCAATAAGCAGGGTGAAGTCGAACGGCTGCTCGGGATCAACATGGACATGACCGAGGTGAAGCAGCTCAACGAGGCCCTCTTCCAGGAAAAAGAGCGTCTGCACATCACCCTCGACTCCATCGGTGAAGCGGTGCTGTGCACCGATATCAACATGAATGTCACCTTCATGAACCCGGTGGCCGAGAAAATGAGCGGCTGGCTGCAGACCGAGGCTATCGGCCAGCCGATCCTCAAGGTGTTGCACATCACCTTTGGTGAAAAAGGGCCGCTGATGGAGAATATTCACAGCGGCGATATGTCCCGTTCCGATATCGATCAGGACGTGGTGCTGAACTGCCGGACCGGCGGGAATTTTGATATTCACTACAGCATTACGCCGCTCAGCACGCTGGACGGGCAGAATATTGGCTCGGTTATCGTGATTCAGGACGTGACCGAGTCGCGCAAAATGCTGCGTCAGCTGAGCTACAGCGCCTCCCACGATGCCCTGACCCATCTGGCAAACCGGGTCAGCTTCGAAAATCATCTTAAACGCCTCCTGCAGACCGTTCGCGAAACGCGCCAGCGTCATGCTCTGGTCTTTATCGATCTCGATCGCTTCAAAGCCGTCAACGATACGGCAGGCCATGCGGCGGGCGATGCCCTGCTGCGGGAACTCTCTTCCCTAATGTTGACCATGCTCCGCTCCAGCGACGTGCTGGCGCGTCTGGGCGGAGATGAGTTCGGGTTACTGCTGCCGGACTGCAATATTGAAAGCGCGCGCTATATCGCCGGGCGCCTGATCCACACGATCAATGACTATCACTTTATGTGGGAAGGCCGCCTGCACCGGATCGGCGCCAGCGCAGGCATCACGCTGATTGATGAAAATAACCATCAGGCGTCGGAGGTGATGTCGCAGGCGGATATAGCCTGTTATGCCTCGAAAAACAGCGGGCGCGGCATGGTGACGGTTTACGAACCCCAGCAGGAGCGGGATCACAACACGCGCAGCATGATGTCGCTTGATGAACAGTGGCACATGATTAAAGACAATCACCTGATGATGATCGCCCGCAGCGTCGCTTCCCCGCGTATCCCGGAAAGCAGTAATTTCTGGCTGCTGTCGTTACGCCTGTGGACCAGCCAGGGCGAAGTCCAGGAAGAGCATGCCTTCCGCTCGGGTCTGGCCGAGCCTGAGCTTTTGCACGCCCTCGACAGACGTATTTTTAATGAGTTTTTCCGCGCCTCTGCCGCACAGGTCGCCAGTAAAGGCATGGGGGTGGCGCTGCCGCTTTCTGAGGCCGGTTTAGCCAGCGTAACGCTGGTCGATGAGCTTCTCGACCTGCTGGATAAAAGCCCGATGCCGGGTCGTCTCCTGCATCTGGTTATCTCTGCCGACGTGGTGTGTAGCCCGGATAAAAACCTGCAGCGGAGTCTGCAAAAGCTTCGCCAGGCGGGCTGCCGCGTGATCTTCAGCCAGGTAGGCCGCGACATGAACGTCTTCACCCACCTGACCGCCAATATGGCCGACTATCTGATGCTGGACGCAGAGGTGGTAAGCAACGTGTATGGCAACCTGATGGATGAGATGATGGTGACCATTGTGCAGGGCCACGCCCAGCGTCTGGGGATGAAAACCATCGCGGGCCCGTGCAATCAGCCCATCATGATGGATACGCTCTCCGGCATCGGCATTGATTTCATCTATGGCGACACCATCGCCGAGCCGCAGCCGCTGGATCTACTGCTCAACACCAGCTATTTCGCCATCAACTGACGGCGTCCAGCCGTCGGTATACCAGATATGCAGCAGCGCGTAAGAGCGCCACGGCTGCCAGCGTTCGGCATAACGCCGAATCTGCGCGGGCGTCATCCCGGCAAAGCGTTGCTTAATCAGATAATCATCAGGCAGAAAGACATCTTTCGCCTGCCAGCCGCGCAGGGCCAGGTAGTTTGCCGTCCAGCGCCCTATCCCCGGCCGCTGCTGTAGCGCCTTCATCCCGGCCTCAATATTCTCGGGTGGGAAAAGCGGAAACGTCCCGTCGATGACCGACTGCGCCAGGTGAATTAACGACTCCGCGCGTTTTACCGGCATGCCCAACGCTTTCATCGCCAGCGGGTCCGCTGCCGCCAGCGCGTCCGGCGTGGGGAAACAGAGATACCCCGGACAATCCGCGATCGGCTCACCGCACAGCGCCACCACGCGCGACGTCAGTTTCGCCGCCATCGCCACGCTCACCAGCTGCCCGAGGATCGCCCGGACGCCCTGCTCGTACGCATCCATCGCCCCCGGCAAACGCAAGCCTGGCCGGGCAGCGCCGAGATCGCCCAGCGTATCCGCAATGTGCTGCGGGTTACAGGTGAGATCGAACAGGCGTTCGATGCGTTCAAGGCACGTCTGCGCAACCGGGATTAACCCCGGACTGAGCGTCACGTTCAGCGTATGGGTAGCGATATCCGGCGTCACGCGAAATATCCCCTGATACCCTTCGCAGGCAAAACTGCGCTCGTAGTAGTCGTGCGTGACGGTTTCAATGCCCGTCACCGCACGCGCGCCGAGAAAGCCAAACATCCACTGCCAGTCGTAAGGGGGTTGCCAGTTCAGGGTGTACATCGTCTCTCCTTTTGGGTTCTCCACAGCATAAACGGAAAGGTCCTGTTTCGCCTTGCTTTCATATTCCTGTTGTCGCCATGCGGACATTTCGTTAAAGTCTCGCCCCTTCTCACTGGCATGGGGATTAATCGTGTTTATTGGATTCGACTACGGTACGGCAAATTGCTCGGTTGCGATTATGCAAAACGGGCAGCCACAGCTCCTGAAAATGGAAAAAGAGAGCACGCTGCTGCCCTCAATGCTCTGCGCGCCGACGCGTGAAGCGGTAAGCGAATGGCTGTTCCGCCACCATCAGGTTCCGGCCACGGCGGCGGAGACCCAGGCGCTGCTGCGCCGGGCGGTCAGCTTTAACCGCGAGGAAGACATCGACGTTTCGCCGTCCAGCGTGCAGTTCGGCCTCTCTTCGCTCGGGCACTACATTGAAGACCCGGAAGAGGTCTACTTCGTTAAGTCGCCAAAATCCTTCCTCGGCGCCAGCGGGCTGAAGCCGCAGCAGGTGGCGATGTTCGAAGACCTGGTGTGCGCGATGATGCTGCATATTCGCAATCAGGCACAGACGCAGGTCTCCGATGCGATTACCCAGGCGGTTATTGGTCGACCAATCAACTTCCAGGGGCTGGGCGGCGACGAGGCCAACCAGCAGGCGCAGGGGATCCTTGAACGCGCGGCGCACCGGGCAGGCTTCCGCGACGTGGTGTTCCAGTACGAGCCGGTTGCCGCGGGGCTGGATTTTGAAGCCACGCTGACGGAAGAGAAGCGCGTATTAGTCGTGGATATCGGCGGGGGCACCACGGACTGCTCGCTGCTGCTGATGGGGCCGCAGTGGCATAACCGACGCGATCGTGAAAATAGCCTGCTCGGGCACAGCGGCTGCCGCGTAGGCGGTAACGATCTCGATATCGCGCTGGCATTCAAGAGTCTGATGCCGCTGCTCGGCATGGGCGGTCAGACGGAAAAAGGCATCGCCCTGCCGATCCTGCCGTGGTGGAACGCGATTGCCATCAACGACGTGCCTGCGCAAAGTGATTTTTACAGCACCGCAAACGGCCGCTTCCTTAACGATCTGGTGCGCGACGCGCAGGACGCCGAAAAAGTCGCCCTGCTGTATAAAGTGTGGCGTCAGCGCCTGAGCTATCGCGTGGTGCGCACTGCCGAAGAGAGCAAAATTGCCCTTTCCGACCGCGCTGAGCATGCGGTTTCCTTGCCGTTTATCAGCGACGAACTGGCCACCGCGATTTCGCAGGACGGGCTGGAGGCGGCGCTCGCGCAGCCGCTGCAGCGTATTCTGGAGCAGGTGCAGCTGGCGCTGGAGAACGGTAAAGAGAAGCCGGACGTTATCTACCTGACCGGGGGTAGCGCCCGTTCGCCGCTGATCAAGAAAGCACTGGCGGAACAGCTGCCGGGCATTCCGATTGCCGGTGGCGATGACTTTGGCTCCGTTACCGCTGGTCTGGCGCGCTGGGCGCAGGTGATGTTTAGCTAGCGTTGTTGCGGTGCGGTCTGGTGCCCTCTCCCACAGGGAGAGGGAGAAAACACCAAAAACGGCAACGGATGTTGCCGTTTTGCGTTTACCTCCATTCAGACCATTCCTGACAGTCTTCCATATTTCCTCCATTTTTCCGCTGTGTTAGCTGACTAAACTAGTATCATTCCCCGAAGTCTTCAGGATGAGAACGTACAACGATGAAAGGCAGTAACAAATCCCGCTGGGCAATCGCCGCTGGCATCATTGTGGTGGTCCTTGCCGCCGCCTGGTACTGGCACAGTCAATCCGCGAACACCGCAGCCCCCGCCGGTGCCAATAGTCAGGCACAGCGCCCGGCAGGCGGAGGGCGTCACGGCATGCGCGGCGGCGCGCTGGCGCCGGTACAGGCGGCGACGGCAGTGAATAAAGCCGTTCCTCGCTATCTAACGGGCCTTGGGACCATTACCGCCGCCAACACCGTGACGGTGCGCAGCCGCGTCGACGGTCAGCTTCAGGCCATTCACTTCCAGGAAGGTCAGCAGGTCATAGCGGGCGATCTGCTGGCGGAAATCGACCCGAGCCAGTTTAAGGTCGCCCTCGCCCAGGCGCAGGGGCAGCTCGCGAAAGACAAAGCCACCCTCGCTAACGCCCGTCGCGATTTGGCCCGCTACCAGCAGCTGGTGAAAACCAACCTCGTATCTCGTCAGGAGCTGGACACCCAGCAGTCGCTGGTCAGCGAAACGCAGGGCACCATCAAAGCCGACGAGGCCGCCGTCGCCAGCGCACAGCTGCAGCTGGACTGGAGCCGCATCACCGCGCCGATTGACGGGCGCGTGGGCCTGAAGCAGGTCGATATCGGCAACCAGATCTCCAGCGGCGACACCACGGGCATCGTGGTGATCACCCAGACTCACCCGATTGATTTAGTCTTTACCCTACCGGAAAGCGACATTGCGACGGTGGTGCAGGCGCAAAAAGCCGGTAAAGGTTTGGTGGTGGAAGCCTGGGACCGCAGCAACAGGCAGAAACTGAGCGAAGGCTCCCTGCTCAGCCTGGATAATCAGATCGACACCACCACCGGCACCATCAAGCTGAAGGCGCGCTTTAACAACCAGGACGATGCCCTCTTCCCGAACCAGTTCGTCAACGCGCGCATGCTGGTCGCCACCGAAGAGAACGCGGTGGTGATCCCAACGGCTGCCCTGCAGATGGGTAACGAAGGTAACTTCGTCTGGGTACTTAACAGCGACAATAAGGTCAGCAAGCACCTGGTGAAAACCGGTATCCAGGACAGCCAGACGGTGGTCATCGCCGCAGGCCTTTCCGCAGGCGACCGCGTGGTCACCGACGGCATTGACCGTCTGACCGAAGGGGCTAAAGTGGAAGTGGTTGAACCTGCGAAACAGGGAGAGAAATCCTGATGCAGGTTATGCCCCCAGGCTCTACAGGCGGGCCGTCACGCCTGTTTATCCTCCGTCCTGTCGCCACCACGCTGCTGATGGTGGCGATCCTGCTCGCCGGGATTATCGGCTATCGCTTCCTGCCCGTGTCGGCGCTACCGGAGGTGGATTACCCAACGATTCAGGTTGTCACTCTCTATCCCGGAGCCAGCCCGGACGTGGTGACGTCCGCCATTACCGCTCCGCTGGAGCGCCAGTTTGGGCAGATGTCTGGGCTAAAACAGATGTCCTCCCAGAGTTCCGGCGGGGCATCCGTCGTGACGCTGCAGTTCCAGCTGACGCTGTCGCTGGACGTCGCCGAGCAGGAGGTACAGGCCGCCATCAACGCCGCCACCAACCTGCTGCCTTCGGACCTGCCTAACCCGCCGGTCTACAGCAAGGTGAACCCGGCCGATCCGCCGATCATGACGCTTGCCGTCACCTCCTCCGCCATGCCGATGACCCAGGTAGAGGATATGGTCGAAACGCGCGTGGCGCAGAAAATTTCACAGGTCTCCGGCGTCGGCCTCGTCACCCTCGCGGGCGGCCAGCGTCCCGCCGTGCGCGTTAAGCTGAACGCGCAGGCGATTGCCGCGCTGGGGCTGACCAGCGAAACCATCCGCACCGCCATCAGCAGTGCCAACGTTAACTCGGCAAAAGGCTCGCTGGACGGTCCCACCCGCGCCGTGACGCTCTCTGCCAACGATCAGATGCAGTCCGCCGATGAATACCGTCAGCTGATTATTGCTTACCAGAACGGCGCCCCGGTGCGTCTGGGCGACGTGGCGACCGTGGAACAAGGTGCTGAAAACAGCTGGCTCGGCGCCTGGGCCAACAGGCAGCAGGCAATCGTGATGAACGTGCAGCGCCAGCCGGGCGCTAACATCATCGAAACCGCCGACAGCATCCGCACCATGCTGCCGCAGCTGATCGAAAGCCTGCCGAAATCGGTCAGCGTGAAGGTGCTTTCCGACCGCACCACGAACATTCGCGCGTCGGTCACCGACACCCAGTTTGAGCTGATGCTGGCGATTGCGCTGGTCGTCATGATCATCTATCTGTTCCTGCGCAACGTTCCGGCCACCATTATTCCCGCCGTCGCCGTGCCGCTCTCGCTGGTCGGGACCTTTGCGGTGATGGTGTTCCTCGATTTTTCGATTAACAACCTGACGCTGATGGCGCTCACCATCGCCACCGGGTTCGTGGTGGACGACGCCATCGTCGTTATCGAGAACATTTCGCGCTATATCGAGAAAGGCGAAAAGCCGCTGGCGGCCGCGCTGAAGGGCGCAGGCGAAATCGGCTTTACCATTATCTCGCTGACCTTCTCGCTGATTGCGGTGCTGATCCCGCTGCTGTTTATGGGCGATATCGTCGGGCGTCTGTTCCGCGAGTTTGCCGTGACGCTGGCGGTCGCCATTTTGATCTCCGCCGTGGTGTCGCTGACCCTGACGCCGATGATGTGCGCCCGCATGCTGAGCCACGAGTCCCTGCGCAAGCAAAACCGCTTCTCGCGCGCCTCCGAGCGGATGTTCGATCAGATTATTGCCGCCTACGGCCGCGTGCTGGCGAAAGTTCTGAACCATCCGTGGGCCACGCTCGGCGTGGCGCTGGGAACCCTGGCGCTCAGCGTGATGCTGTGGATTTTCATTCCGAAAGGCTTCTTCCCGATCCAGGACAACGGCATTATTCAGGGCACGCTGCAGGCTCCGCAGTCGGTCTCCTTCGCCAGTATGGCCCAGCGCCAGCAGCAGGTGTCTGAAATCATCATGAAGGATCCGGCGGTCGAGAGCCTGACCTCCTACGTGGGCGTCGACGGCACCAACCCGTCGCTCAACAGCGCGCGTCTGCAGATCAACCTCAAGCCGCTGGATGAACGCGACGATCGCGTCAACGCCGTCATTGAGCGTCTGCAAAACGCCGTCGCGCGGGTGCCGGGCGTTGAGCTTTACCTGCAGCCGATTCAGGATTTGACCATTGATACCCAGGTCAGCCGCACGCAGTACCAGTTCACGCTGCAGGCCACCTCGCTGGACGCGCTCAGCACCTGGGTACCGCAGCTGGTAAATAAGCTTAACACCCTGCCGCAGCTCGCCGACGTCAGCAGCGACTGGCAGGACAAAGGGCTGGCGGCATACGTGAACGTCAACCGCGATACCGCCAGCCGTCTGGGCATTACCATGTCGGATGTGGACAACGCCCTATACAACGCCTTCGGTCAGCGCCTGATCTCCACCATCTACACCCAGGCCAACCAGTATCGCGTGGTGCTGGAGCACAACACAGAGAACACGCCAGGACTGGCGGGGCTGGACTCGGTGCGCCTGACCAGCAAAGACGGCGGCATTGTGCCGCTGAGCGCTATCGCCACGGTGGAAGAACGCTATACCCCGCTGTCGATTAATCATCTGGATCAGTTCCCGTCCACCACCATTTCCTTCAACGTGCCGGACAATTATTCTCTCGGCGAAGCGGTGGAGGCCATTCAGGCTGCTGAAAAAGAGCTCAGCTTCCCGTCCGATATTCAGACCCAGTTCCAGGGCAGCACGCTGGCGTTTCAGGCCGCGCTGGGTAACACCATCTGGCTTATCGTCGCGGCGGTCGTGGCGATGTACATCGTGCTCGGCGTGCTGTACGAAAGCTTTATCCACCCGATCACCATCCTCTCTACCCTGCCGACGGCGGGCGTGGGGGCGCTGCTGGCACTGATGCTGGCGGGCAGCGAGCTGGACGTCATTGCCATCATCGGCATTATCTTGCTTATCGGGATCGTGAAGAAAAACGCCATCATGATGATCGACTTCGCCCTGGCCGCCGAGCGCGAGCAGGGCATGTCGCCGCGCGACGCCATCTTCCAGGCCTGTCTGCTGCGTTTTCGTCCAATCCTGATGACGACGCTGGCCGCCCTGCTGGGCGCGCTGCCGCTGATGCTCAGCACCGGCGTTGGCGCGGAGCTGCGCCGTCCGCTGGGTATCGGCATGGTCGGCGGTCTGCTGGTGAGCCAGGTATTAACGCTCTTCACTACGCCGGTGATCTACCTGCTGTTTGACCGCCTGGCGCTGTGGACCAAAAGCCGCTTCCCGAAACGTGAAGAGGAGGCATAAGTGAAGTTTTTCGCCCTCTTCATTTATCGCCCGGTGGCGACGATTTTAATCTCGCTCGCCATTACCCTCTGCGGCGTGCTGGGCTTCCGGCTGCTGCCGGTAGCGCCGCTGCCGCAGGTGGATTTCCCGGTGATCATGGTCAGCGCCTCGCTGCCGGGCGCGTCACCGGAGACCATGGCCTCGTCGGTTGCCACGCCGCTGGAGCGCTCGCTCGGGCGGATTGCGGGGGTCAACGAGATGACCTCCAGCAGCTCGCTGGGCAGCACGCGCATCATTCTGGAGTTCAGCTTCGACCGGGATATTAACGGTGCGGCGCGCGACGTGCAGGCGGCCATCAACGCCGCGCAAAGCCTGCTGCCGAGCGGGATGCCGAGCCGCCCAACCTACCGCAAGGCCAACCCGTCCGATGCGCCGATCATGATCCTGACGCTGACCTCGGACACGTATTCTCAGGGGCAGCTTTACGACTTTGCGTCTACCCAGCTGGCGCAGACAATCTCACAAATTAACGGCGTCGGTGACGTGAGCGTCGGCGGGAGCTCTCTGCCCGCCGTGCGCGTGGGCCTAAACCCGCAGGCGCTGTTCAACCAGGGCGTGTCGCTGGATGACGTGCGCTCCGCCATCAGCACGGCTAACGTCCGCAAACCGCAGGGGGCGATTGAGGACGGTAGCCACCGCTGGCAGATCCACACTAACGACGAGCTGAAAACCGCCGCGGAATATCAGCCGCTCATTATTCACTACAACAACGGCGCGGCGGTGCGCTTAAGCGACGTTGCCAGCGTCACCGACTCGGTGCAGGACGTGCGCAACGCCGGGATGACCAACGCTAAGCCGGCCATTCTGCTGATGATCCGCAAGCTGCCGGAAGCGAACATTATTGAGACGGTGAACAGCATTCGCGCCCGTCTTCCGGACCTGCAGGAGACCATCCCGGCAGCGATCGATCTGCAAATTGCCCAGGATCGCTCCCCGACCATTCGCGCCTCGCTTGAAGAGGTGGAGCAAACGCTGATTATCTCCGTCGCCCTGGTGATCCTGGTGGTCTTCCTGTTCCTGCGATCCGGCCGCGCGACGCTTATTCCGGCGGTGGCCGTGCCGGTCTCGCTGATCGGTACCTTTGCCGCCATGTACCTGTGCGGGTTTAGCCTCAACAACCTGTCGCTGATGGCCCTGACGATAGCGACGGGATTCGTGGTGGATGACGCCATCGTGGTGCTGGAAAACATTTCCCGCCACCTGGAAGCGGGCGTGAAGCCGCTCCAGGCCGCGCTGCAGGGCACGCGCGAGGTGGGCTTTACGGTGCTCTCCATGAGCCTGTCGCTGGTGGCGGTATTCCTGCCGCTGCTGCTGATGGGCGGGCTGCCGGGCCGGCTGCTGCGCGAGTTCGCCGTCACCCTCTCCGTCGCCATCGGCATTTCGCTGGCGATCTCCTTAACGCTGACGCCGATGATGTGCGGCTGGATGCTCAAGCGCAGCAAACCGCATTCGCAGCCGCGCCGTAAAGGCTTTGGCCGTTTCCTGATGGCCATGCAGGAAGGCTACGGCAAATCGCTGAAGTGGGTGCTGAACCATACCCGGCTGGTCGGCCTGGTGCTTATCGCCACCATTGGGCTGAACGTCTGGATGTACATCACCATCCCGAAAACCTTCTTCCCCGAACAGGACACCGGCGTGCTGATGGGGGGGATTCAGGCGGACCAGAGCATTTCGTTCCAGGCGATGCGCGGCAAGCTGCAGGACTTCATGAAGATCATTCGTGAAGACAAAGCCGTGGATAACGTCACCGGCTTTACCGGCGGGTCACGCGTTAACAGCGGGATGATGTTTATTACCCTGAAACCGCGCGGCGAGCGCAACGAAACCGCCCAGCAGGTGATTGACCGCCTGCGGGTGAAGCTCGCCAAAGAGCCGGGGGCAAACCTGTTTTTGATGGCCGTTCAGGATATCCGCGTCGGCGGCCGTCAGGCGAACGCCAGCTATCAGTACACGTTGCTCTCGGACGATTTAGCCGCCCTGCGCGAGTGGGAGCCGAAGATCCGCAAGGCGCTGGCCGCCCTGCCGGAGCTGGCGGACGTCAACTCCGATCAGCAGGACAACGGCGCCGAGATGGCCCTGACCTACGACCGCGAAACCATGTCGCGTCTGGGCATTAACGTTGAAGCCGCCAACAGCCTGCTGAACAACGCCTTCGGCCAGCGCGAGATCTCCACCATCTACCAGCCGATGAACCAGTATAAGGTGGTGATGGAGGTTGACCCGCGCTACACCCAGGACATCAGCGCCCTGGACAAAATGTTTGTGATTAACAACGACGGCAAGGCGATTCCGCTCTCCTACTTTGCCAGCTGGCAGCCTGCCAACGCGCCGCTGTCGGTGAACCATCAGGGGCTGTCGGCGGCGTCGACCATCTCCTTTAACCTGCCCGCCGGTTCGTCGCTTTCAGAAGCCAGCGACGCAATCAACCGCGCGATGACGCAGCTTGGCGTGCCGTCCACCGTGCGCGGCAGCTTTGCCGGCACCGCGCAGGTGTTCCAGGAGACGATGAACTCGCAGGTGATTTTGATTCTGGCCGCCATCGCCACGGTCTATATTGTGCTGGGCGTGCTGTACGAGAGCTACGTTCACCCGCTGACCATTCTCTCGACGCTGCCGTCGGCGGGCGTGGGGGCGCTGCTGGCGCTGGAGCTGTTCGGCGCGCCGTTCAGCCTGATCGCGCTCATTGGGATCATGCTGTTGATCGGCATCGTGAAGAAAAACGCGATCATGATGGTGGATTTCGCCCTGGACGCCCAGCGCAACGGCAATCTGTCGCCGGAAGAGGCCATCTTCCAGGCCTGCCTGCTGCGTTTTCGTCCGATCATGATGACCACCCTGGCGGCGCTGTTTGGCGCACTGCCGCTGGTTATCTCGGGCGGAGACGGCTCAGAGCTGCGCCAGCCGCTGGGGATCACCATTGTCGGCGGCCTGGTCATGAGCCAGCTGCTGACGCTGTACACCACGCCGGTGGTCTATCTGTTCTTCGACCGCCTGCGGCTGCGCTTTTCGCGTAAAAACAGAACCACGGTGACCGAGTAAATGACCGATCTCCCCGCTAACGTTCGCTGGCAGCTATGGATAGTCGCTTTCGGCTTCTTTATGCAGTCGCTGGATACGACCATCGTCAACACCGCCCTCCCCTCAATGGCGAAAAGCCTGGGGGAGAGCCCGCTGCATATGCATATGGTGATTGTCTCCTACGTGCTGACGGTGGCCGTCATGCTGCCAGCCAGCGGCTGGCTGGCGGACAAAGTGGGCGTGCGGAATATCTTCTTTACCGCCATCGTGCTGTTTACCACCGGCTCGCTGTTTTGCGCCCAGGCCAACACCCTCGACCAGCTGGTGATGGCACGCGTGCTGCAGGGCGTCGGCGGGGCGATGATGGTGCCCGTCGGGCGGCTAACGGTGATGAAGATCGTGCCGCGCGAGCAGTACATGGCGGCGATGACCTTTGTGACGTTACCCGGTCAGGTGGGGCCGCTGCTGGGCCCGGCGCTCGGCGGCATTCTGGTGGAGTACGCCTCCTGGCACTGGATCTTCTTAATCAATCTTCCTGTTGGCATCATCGGCGCCATCGCCACCCTGACGCTGATGCCGAACTACAAAATGCAGACGCGGCGCTTTGATTTCTTCGGCTTTATCATGCTGGCGGCCGGCATGGCCACGCTGACCCTGGCGCTCGACGGGCAAAAGAGGCTCGGCATTTCGCCCCTGACGCTGGGGATGCTGGTCGTTATCGGCATCACCGCCATTCTGTGGTATCTGCGGCATGCCAGAGGTAACGATAAGGCGCTGTTCAGCCTGAGCTTGTTTAAAAACCCCACCTATCGCCTTGGCCTGTTTGGCAGCTTCGCCGGGCGCGTCGGCAGCGGCATGCTGCCGTTTATGACGCCCGTTTTCCTGCAAATCGGAATGGGATTTTCGCCGTTCCACGCGGGCCTGATGATGATCCCGATGGTGCTCGGTAGCATGGGAATGAAGCGCATCGTGGTGCAGGTGGTGAACCGCTTTGGCTATCGTCACGTGCTGGTGACCGCCACGCTGGGGCTTGCGCTGGTGAGCCTGCTGTTTATGGCCGTGGCGCTGATGGGCTGGTACTACGTTCTGCCGCTGGTGCTGTTCTGCCAGGGGATCGTCAACTCCATGCGCTTCTCGTCGATGAATACCCTGACGCTGAAGGATCTGCCGGACGATCTGGCGAGCAGCGGCAATAGCCTGCTGTCGATGATCATGCAGCTCTCGATGAGCGTCGGGGTGACCATCGCGGGTTTACTGCTCGGCATGTACGGCCAGCACCATCTCAGCGTCGACACGCCGGTGGCGCATCAGGTCTTTTTGTATACCTATCTCAGCATGGCGGTCATCATCGCCCTGCCCGCTTTCATCTTCGCCAGAGTGCCGGATGATACCAGCAAGAACGTCGTGATTAGGCGCGGCAAAAGGAGTGGCTCATGAAATTCTGGCGTCCGGGCATTACCGGCAAGCTCTTCGTGGCGATATTTGCCACCTGTATCGTCCTGCTGATCACCATGCACTGGGCGGTGCGGATCAGCTTTGAGCGCGGTTTTATTGATTACATCAAGCATGGCAATGAACAGCGTTTACAGGGCTTAAGCGATGCGCTGAGTGAACAGTACGCCCAGCACGGCAACTGGCGTTTTCTGCGCAATAATGACCGCTTTATTTTCCAGATCCTGCGCTCGCTGGAGCACGATACCGGTGACGATCGCCCGGGGCCGGGCATGCCGCCGCACGGCTGGCGCACCCAGTTCTGGGTGATTGACCAGGACATGCGCACGCTGGTGGGTCCGCGTGCGCCGATACCGCCGGACGGCACCCGTCGTGCGATCAAAGTCAACAACGCGACGGTCGGCTGGGTTATCGCCTCGCCGGTGGAGCGCCTGACGCGCAACACCGACATCAACTTTGACCGCCAGCAGCGCCGGACAAGCTGGCTGATTGTCGCCCTCTCCACCCTGCTCGCCGCGCTCGCCACCTTCCCGCTGGCGCGCGGTCTGCTCGCCCCGGTGAAACGGCTGGTGGAAGGCACGCACAAGCTGGCCGCCGGGGATTTCACCACCCGCGTCGATACCCGCAGCCAGGACGAACTGGGCAAGCTGGCGCAGGATTTTAACCAGCTCGCCAGCACGCTGGAGAAGAACCAGCAGATGCGCCGCGACTTTATGGCCGATATCTCCCACGAGCTGCGCACGCCGCTGGCGGTGCTGCGCGGCGAGCTGGAGGCCATCCAGGACGGCGTGCGCCAGTTTACGCCTGAATCGGTGGCCTCTCTGCAGGCGGAGGTGGGCACGCTCACCAAGCTGGTGGACGATCTCCACCAGCTCTCCATGTCCGACGAAGGCGCGCTGGCCTACCAGAAGGCGCCGGTGGACGTGATTAACATTCTGGAAGTGATCAGCGGCGCGTTCCGCGAGCGCTTTGCCAGCCGCAACCTGAAAATCGACCTCTCCCTGCCGGACAGCGCTGTGGTGTTTGGCGACAAGGACCGGCTGATGCAGCTGTTCAATAACCTGCTGGAAAACAGCCTGCGCTACACCGACAGCGGCGGCGGGCTGCACATCTCCGGCAGGCAGGAAAACGGACGCTTTGCCCTTACCTTCGCGGATTCCGCCCCCGGCGTGCAGGACGCGCAGCTGGAAAAACTGTTTGAACGTTTCTACCGTACCGAAGGCTCCCGTAACCGCGCCAGCGGCGGTTCCGGACTGGGGCTGGCGATTTGCGTTAACATCGTCGAGGCGCATAATGGCACGATCCGCGCCGCCCATTCGCCTTTTGGCGGGGTTAGCATTACAGTAGAGTTACCTCTGGAACGGGATTTATCGAGAGAAGTATGACCGAGTTACCGATTGACGAAAACACGCCGCGCATTTTGATTGTGGAAGACGAGCCCAAGCTTGGGCAGCTGCTGATCGACTATTTACGCGCGGCCAGCTACGCCCCGTCGCTGATCAGCCACGGCGACCAGGTGCTGCCATACGTGCGTCAGACCCCGCCGGATCTGATCCTGCTGGATTTAATGCTGCCGGGCGTTGACGGACTGACCCTGTGCCGGGAAATTCGTCGCTTCTCCGACGTGCCGATCGTCATGGTCACCGCCAAAATTGAAGAGATTGACCGCCTGCTGGGGCTCGAAATTGGCGCGGACGATTACATCTGCAAGCCCTACAGCCCGCGTGAAGTGGTCGCCCGCGTGAAAACCATTCTGCGCCGCTGCAGGCCGCAGCGCGAGCTTCAGGTGCTCGATGCCGAAAGCCCGCTGATTGTCGACGAAAGCCGCTTCCAGGCGAGCTGGCGCAGCAAGCTGCTGGACCTGACGCCTGCGGAGTTCCGCCTGCTGAAAACCCTCTCCCACGAGCCGGGAAAAGTGTTCTCCCGCGAGCAGCTGCTGAACCACCTGTATGACGATTACCGCGTCGTGACCGACCGCACCATCGACAGCCACATCAAAAACCTGCGCCGCAAGCTGGAGGCGCTGGACGCCGAGCAGTCGTTTATCCGCGCGGTGTACGGCGTGGGGTATCGCTGGGAAGCGGATGCGTGCAGGATAATGTGATTAACGATGATTTACAGCTATGTATAGTACAGTCACGTATTTTTAAACAATACAGAAAAGAAGTCTGGTTCTATTTTTTTCTTTAAGGAAATATCATGGCAGATAATCTTTTGGAAATGATCGTCTTTGGCCGACCAGCCACGGTTAACAGGAAAGGCCCTAAATCTTTGAAGGCAATCTGGCAATCGAAAGTTTTTAATTCTGCAAGCGCAGAATATACTGGCATGCAGGTTAAGTATAAGACAACTTTTAAAATATTTTATTTCCCACATAACAACTCTTATTCAGACGTAGACAATGGACTTAAATTTACCATTGATGCCCTGGCTCCGGTAGTCATGGAGAATGACAGGCAAATAACGCGCATTATTGCTGAGCGATTCGTGAAGGAGCCTGGGAAATCCCTTGTCGTTCCATTATCCCTAGCTCCCTCAATTGCTAAAATATTAGAAATAAGAGAAAACAACTCACCTGCAGAATATATAACCTTAATTAAACTTGAAAAATATAAATGCAATGGAGGCAAGCTATGGTAAACTACTATGATTATTACCATTACCAGGTTGAATTAATTAAAACAGAATATACTTTAAAAGAGTATATTGTTTATGAAGACATACCAAGAACACCTTCATATAAAAATTTTCTATTTGATTTAGTTGCAATTAGCAAAGACAAAAAAGAAATTATAATCATAGAAATAGTAAATAAGCGTCACGGTGACCATTACCATAAGCGTATAAGAATGATGGAAGAATTAACCACCCATCCTTTTTTACATCACTATTTTAATGTTGATAAAGATGCTCAAATATTGGTTGACTTTAGATATATTGATAATCGAGAGAGTGAGCAATCGGAAATAAATGCTAAGATCCAAGAGAAATTTTCTGAGGATAATATAGCTATTATTCTTTCCGAAAGAATACCACCACTTTATCTTAATAATGAAAGCACTGCAACCAATTCATTTATTAGAGACTGGATTTATATAGCAAGAATGATTCGTTCCATGATCTCTTTTCACAGAACACAAAACAATCATCATCGAAACAAGAATTCAACCCTTGATTATCTTAACCTGATACTTTACGAATTTGAAATACATCCTCTGGAACAAATTAATGCAGAAGTGAGAGACCTTTACACACTATATTCAATTGTGCTAAGTGTTATCGAAGGAAATAAAGTATCAGAACTTGAAGCCAGAGAAATGAGATGGCATCTAAAATACCTACAGCAGCAACTCAAAATAAAAATTACATCAGAAAAAAATAAATAACAATGCAAATTTAGCCGTAATTAACTTTACGGCTAAAATAAATAATAATTCAATCTTTACCTCCCTGCCCCGCAGCGCTACAATGCCCGCCCTTAAAGTGGGGGATCTCCCCTTACCGCTGCACCTGGTGCACGCGGATCTGACCTGTCATCAGAACGAGAACAAACATGTTTAAACCGGAACTCCTTTCCCCGGCGGGAACGCTGCAAAATATGCGTTACGCTTTCGCCTATGGTGCCGACGCCGTTTATGCGGGCCAGCCGCGCTACTCGCTGCGCGTGCGCAACAACGAATTCAACCACGAGAACCTGCAGCTCGGCATCAACGAAGCGCATGCCCTGGGCAAAAAATTCTACGTGGTCGTGAACATCGCGCCGCACAACGCCAAGCTGAAAACGTTCATCCGTGACCTGAAGCCGGTGGTGGATATGGGGCCGGACGCGCTGATCATGTCGGACCCGGGTTTAATCATGCTGGTTCGGGAGAACTTCCCGGAGATGGATATTCACCTCTCCGTCCAGGCTAACGCCGTCAACTGGGCGACGGTGAAGTTCTGGAAGCAGATGGGGCTGACCCGCGTCATCCTGTCCCGCGAACTGTCTCTGGAAGAGATCGAAGAGATCCGCACCCAGGTGCCGGATATGGAAATCGAAATCTTCGTTCACGGCGCGCTGTGCATGGCCTACTCCGGCCGCTGCCTGCTCTCCGGCTATATCAACAAGCGCGACCCGAACCAGGGCACCTGCACCAACGCCTGCCGCTGGGAATATAACGTCCAGGAAGGCAAAGAGGATGACGTCGGTAATATCGTGCACAAGCACGAGCCTATTCCGGTAACCAACGTTGAGCCGACGCTGGGCATCGGCGCGCCAACCGACAGCGTGTTTATGATTGAAGAAGCCAAACGTCCGGGCGAGTACATGACCGCCTTTGAAGACGAGCACGGCACCTACATCATGAACTCGAAAGATCTGCGCGCCATCGCCCATGTTGAGCGTCTGACCCAGATGGGCGTGCACTCCCTGAAGATCGAAGGCCGCACCAAATCCTATTACTACTGCGCGCGCACCGCACAGGTGTACCGCAAAGCCATCGACGATGCGGCGGCCGGTAAACCATTCGATACCAGCCTGCTGGAAACTCTGGAAGGCCTGGCGCACCGCGGCTATACCGAGGGCTTCCTGCGTCGTCATACTCACGATGACTACCAGAACTACGAGCACGGCTACTCCGTTTCCGAGCGCCAGCAGTTTGTCGGTGACTTTACCGGCGAGCGCAAAGGCGCGCTGGCGGCCGTCGCGGTGAAAAACAAATTCACCAAAGGCGACAGCCTGGAGCTGATGACCCCGCAGGGCAACATGAACTTTACGCTGGAGCATCTGGAAAACGGCAAAGGCGAGGCGATTGACGTGGCGCCGGGCGACGGGCATACCGTCTGGCTGCCGGTTCCGGAAGAGGTGGAGCTGAAGTTTGCGCTGCTGATGCGTAACTTCAACGGTGAAAGCACCCGAAACCCACACGGCAAATAGTTAATCAGGGAAATTTTTTCGCGCTGGGATAATTCTTAGAATCGGATCACATACCGCTTCGTTCAATACGGGTATTATCCCCCCGCTGAAAAACATAACCCATAAATGCTAGCTGTACCAGGAACCACCTCCTTAGCCTGCGTAATCTCCCTTACGCGGGCTTATTTTTTGCCTTCTCTCTCCTCAACCCAGGCAATAAGCTCGTCGATTTGCCCCTCAGAGAATACGGCTATCCCATGCTCTGCGAGCAACGATGCAGCCACCCCCCTCCCCGCTTTATGGATCCCGCGAAAAGATCCGTCATAAATAAACTGACTGCCGCACGTGGGGCTGCCATCGGTTAATAGCGCTGCGCTACACCCCGACTCCTGAGCAGCGCGTAGCGCGAGCCAGGCTGCAAGCTGATACTGCTCAGTCACATCCTGCCCTGTATTTTCAGTAATTCTGGCTTGCCCGTGCATTACGTCTTTGCCATCAGCGGACATAATCTCTGCCGGAGGACGAGGGACAGGCATCCCGGCCGCAAGTTCAGGGCAGTGGATAACCAGACGTTGTTCCTGCTGCCAGCGAGCGAGCAGCTCGTTCATTCGCGCTTTTTCACTTCCGTTATAACGAACCTTAAAGCCCATAAGGCACGCGCTTACCAAAATTTTATTCATCATCACTTTCCTGTGATTACGTTACTACCATCGCTGGAGTGTAACGCGCTTTCGGGCATATTTTGTTCCTTTCATCCTGTTCTTACCCGCTTTTTACCTCTCTGCTATACACTCTTACTAACGCTAAAAAAGGGAGCAGCGCGGATGGCAACCTATCCAGACAGTTTATTGATTCTCAATGGCAAAAGCGCGGGCAACGATCTGTTGCGTCAGGCAATTCAGGGTTTGCGCGATGACGGCGCGCGCATTCACGTCAGGGTGACGTGGGAAAAAGGCGACGCGGCACGCTATATCAATGAAGCCCTCGGGCTTGGCGTCAGCACCATCATTTCCGGCGGCGGCGATGGCACCATCAATGAGATTGCGTCAGCGCTTATCGACCTGTCCCCGGCAAACCGGCCGGTGATGGGTATTTTACCGCTCGGCACCGCCAATGATTTTGCCACCAGCGCAGGGATCCCGGAGGAGCTGGAGAAAGCGCTCCAGCTGGCGATCCTCGGCAAGGCCACCGCTGTGGATATTGCGCAGGTGAATGATAAAACCTGCTTTATCAATATGGCGACGGGCGGGTTTGGCACGCGCATCACCAGCGAAACGCCGGAAAAGCTGAAGGCGGCGCTGGGCGGCGTGTCGTACCTGATCCACGGCCTGATGCGCATGGACACCCTCAAGCCTGACCGCTGCGAAATTCGCGGCGAGGATTTTCAGTGGCAGGGTGATGCGCTGGTAATTGGGATTGGCAACGGGCGTCAGGCGGGCGGCGGACAGCAGCTCTGCCCGGAGGCGCTGATTAATGACGGTCAGCTCCAGCTGCGTATTTTCACGGGCGACGGCCTGCTGCCCGCGCTGTTTACCACGCTGACGCAGCCGGAAGAGAGTCCGAATATCATCGCCGGGAAATCGGCGTGGTTTGAAGTGAATGCGCCGCACGGGATGACCTTTAACCTCGACGGAGAGCCGCTGAGCGGAACGCAGTTTCGCATTGAGGTGTTGCCCGGCGCGCTGCAGTGCCGGCTACCGCCGGACTGCGTGCTTTTGCGCTGATGTATCACACGGTGAGCAATGATGCCCTCACCCAACCCTCTCCCACCGGGGAGAGGGAGAGGGAGCCGTCAGGCAATCGTGACTTTGCTGTCCAGATAGACGTCCTGAACCGCATTGATCAGCTTCACGCCGTCGGCCATCGATTTCTTAAACGCCTTGCGGCCAAGGATCAGCCCCATGCCGCCCGCGCGTTTGTTGATCACCGCCGTACGCACCGCATCTGACAGATCGGTATCACCGCCCGCCGCGCCGCCGGAGTTGATCAGCCCCGCGCGGCCCATGTAGCAGTTCGCCAGCTGGTAACGCACCAGGTCGATCGGGTTATCGCTGGTCAGCTTGCTGTAAACGCGATCGTCGGTGTAGCCAAAGTTCACCGCTTTGTAGCCGCCGTTATTCTCGGCCATTTTCTGCTTCACGATATCCGCGCCGATGGTCGCCGCCAGGTGGTTCGCCTGCCCGGTCAGGTCGGCCGACACGTGGTAATCCACGCCGTCTTTCTTGAACGCGTTGTTGCGCAGATATGCCCACAGTACGGTGACCATGCCCAGCTCGTGCGCGCGCTCAAACGCCGCGGAGATCTCTTCAATCTGACGGCGGGACTGTTCGGAGCCGAAGTAAATCGTCGCCCCTACCGCCACCGCGCCCATGTTGAACGCCTGCTCGACGCTGGCGTAGAGGGTCTGGTCATATTCGGTTGGATAGCTAAGGGTTTCGTTGTGGTTCAGCTTCACAAGGAACGGAATGCGGTGGGCATAGCGACGCGAAACCGAGGCCAGCACGCCGTAGGTAGAGGCCACGCAGTTACAGCCCGCTTCAATCGCCAGCTCAACAATGTTCTTCGGATCGAAGTAGAGCGGGTTCGCCGCAAAAGAGGCGCCCGCAGAGTGCTCTACGCCCTGGTCCACCGGCAGAATAGAGAGATACCCGGTGCCGCCGAGCCGCCCGGTGTTGTAAAGCGTCTGCATATTTCGCAGGACCGCAGGCGGACGGTTGTTATCGATCATCACGCGGTCAACGTAGTCATGACCAGGCAGATACAGCTGGTCGGCTGGAATGGTCATACAACGATGCTGTAAAAGGCTGTCGGCGTCTTTGCCAAGCAACTGCGCAATATCAGTCATGTGATACTCCCGTAAGTCCGACGTCGTGTCGGTGTGTGTTTATCCAGTCCCATCTTTTATGGGCAGACTAAGCCTGGTACCGACTTAACAGATTTTCCACTCTTTGCTTTTTTTTTCAGCACAATCTGCTGGCTCGATTCGTGTACAACAAAACTGTTACATTGATCAAACAATCGCCACAAAGGTATTTAAAAGGTATTATTGAGTGGTATGTTAAAGGCGTACCCTCTCTGACATGCAGGATTAAAAAATGAAAACGAAAGTCCAACTGTCATTCATGATGTTTGTTGAATGGTTTATCTGGGGCGCGTGGTTTGTGCCGCTGTGGCTGTGGCTGAGCAAAAGCGGTTTTACCGCCGGGGAAATCGGCTGGTCTTACGCCTGTACCGCTATTGCCGCGATCCTCTCCCCGATTCTGGTCGGCTCGCTGACGGACCGCTTCTTCGCCGCGCAGAAAGTGCTGTCAGTGCTGATGTTCGCCGGAGCCATTCTGATGTACTTAGCCGCGCAGCAAACCCAGTTCAGCACCTTCTTCCCGCTGCTGCTGGTTTACTCCCTGACCTATATGCCGACCATCGCGCTGACCAACAGTATCGCCTTTGCCAACGTGGACGACGTTGAGGCCGATTTCCCGCGCATCCGCGTGATGGGTACCATCGGCTGGATCGCCTCCGGGCTGGCGTGCGGTTTCCTGCCGCAGATGCTGGGCTACAGCGATATTTCCGACACCAACATCCCGCTGCTGATGACGGCAGCCAGCTCCGCCCTGCTCGGCGTGTTTGCCCTGTTCCTGCCGAATACGCCGCCGAAAAGTACCGGCAAGCTGGATTTCAAAGTGATGCTCGGGCTGGACGCGCTGATCCTGCTGCGCGACAGAAACTTCCTGGTGTTCTTCTTCTGCTCGTTCCTGTTCGCCATGCCGCTGGCCTTCTATTACATCTTCGCCAACGGCTATCTCACCGAAGTGGGGATGAAAAACGCCACCGGCTGGATGACGCTCGGCCAGTTCTCCGAAATCTTCTTTATGCTCGCCCTGCCGTTCTTTACCAAACGCTTTGGTATTAAGAAGGTCTTACTGCTGGGCCTGATTACCGCCGCCATCCGCTACGGGTTCTTTGTTTACGGCGGAGCGGAACAGTACTTCACCTACGCCCTGCTGTTCCTCGGCATTCTGCTGCACGGCGTGAGCTACGACTTCTATTACGTCACCGCGTACATCTACGTGGACAAAAAAGCGCCGGTGCACATGCGCACCGCCGCGCAGGGCCTGATTACGCTGTGCTGTCAGGGCTTTGGGAGCCTGCTGGGTTACCGCCTGGGCGGCGTGATGATGGAAAAAATGTTCGCATACAAAGAGCCTGTGAATGGGCTGACCTTCAACTGGGCCGGAATGTGGACGTTTGGTGCAATCATGATTGCCGTGATTGCCGTGCTGTTTATGCTGTTTTTCCGCGAATCGGATAAAGAGATCGCCGCCATTGCGGTGGTTGATGGCGATGCCGCGCTGACACAAGGGGAAGTTAAATGAAACAAGAACGTGTTCTCGGTGCCCTTTACGGGCAGGCGTTAGGGGATGCGATGGGCATGCCGTCGGAGCTGTGGCCGAGAAAGCGCGTCAAGGCGCACTTCGGCTGGATCGACCGCTTTTTACCCGGCCCGGCAGAGAATAATGCGGCCTGCTATTTCAAACAGGCAGAGTTCACCGACGATACCTCAATGGCGCTGTGCCTGGCGGACGCGCTCATCGAGTGCGACGGGGAGATTAACGCGGACGTTATCGGCAAGCATATTCTGCGCTGGGCGCTCGATTTCGACGCGTTTAATAAGAACGTGCTCGGCCCGACCTCAAAAATCGCGCTTAACGCGATTCGCGACGGCAAGCCGGTTAGCGAACTGGACAACAACGGCGTGACTAACGGGGCAGCGATGCGCGCCTCCCCGCTGGGCTGCCTGCTCCCGGCCACGCGTCTGGAACACTTTGTTGAGCAGGTGGCGCTGGCCTCCAGCCCGACCCATAAATCCGACCTCGCCATTGCCGGCGCGGTGGTGATTGCCTGGGCGGTTTCCCGCGCTATCGACGGCGAAAGCTGGCAGAACATCGTCGATGCGCTACCAGGGATCGCCCGCTATGCCCAGGAGGCGAAAACCACCACTTTCAGCGCGTCGCTCGCGGCACGTATTGAGCTCGCGCTGAAAACCGTGCGGGAATCCAACGGGATTGAGTCCGCCAGCGAGCAGGTGTACCAGCTCGTGGGGGCCGGAACCAGCACCATTGAGTCCGTTCCGGCGGCCATTGCGATGGTCGAACTGGCGGGAACCGACCCAAACCGCTGCGCCATTTTATGCGCCAACCTAGGCGGTGATACAGACACCATTGGCGCGATGGCGACGGCCATCTGCGGCGCGCTCCACGGCGTCCAGGCCATTGACCCGGCGCTGAAGGCCGAGCTCGACGCCGTTAACCGGCTCGATTTCGGCCACTATTGCGCGAAACTGCTGCACTACCGGGAGCAAAGGGAGGGCGTATGAATTCGTTTGCCCAACGTCTCGACACCCTGCACGCCGCGCGGCCGGTAACGGTGCTGGGCGCGGCGGTGATTGACGTCATCGCCGACGCCTACGCCCTGCCCTGGCGCGGGTGCGATATCGAGCTCAAACAACAGGGCGTGAATATCGGCGGCTGTGCGCTGAACATTGCGATTGCCCTGAAGCGGCTCGGCATTGCGTCGCAAAACGCCCTGCCCGTCGGCCACGGCGTCTGGGCGGATATTATCCGCAACGCGATGGCGAAGCAGGATCTGCACAGCGCCATTGAGGCCGAAACCGGCGACAACGGCTGGTGCCTGGCGCTGGTGGAGCCAGACGGCGAGCGCACCTTTATGTCCTTTAGCGGCGTGGAGAACCAGTGGCAGCAGCGCTGGCTTGAAGTGCTTAACATCCCGTCGAACAGCCTGGTCTATTTATCCGGCTATCAGCTGGCCTCGCCGTGCGGCGAGCTGCTGACTCGCTGGCTGGAGGGATTACAGGACGTGACGGCCTTTATCGATTTCGGCCCCCGCATCGCGGATATTCCCGACGCTCTGATGGCGCGGATTATGGCCTGCAGGCCGATCGTGTCGCTTAATCGTCAGGAAGCAGAGATCGCAGCCGAACGACTGGGCGTAGCGGCTGACAACCTGGGTGCGGAGTGGCAGCAGCGCTTCGGCGCCGCGCTGATTGTGCGTCATGATAAAGACGGTGCCGCGTGGTATGACGGCGACGATGCGGGCGTTGTTCCGGCGTTCCCGGCGACGGTTGTGGACACCATTGGCGCTGGCGACAGCCACGCGGGCGGCACGCTTGCCGGGCTGGCGGCGGGATGGTCACTGGCAGACGCCGTTCTGCTGGGAAATGCCGTGGCGTCCTGGGTGGTCAGCCACCGCGGCGGGGACTGCGCCCCGACTCGCGACGAATTATTCCTCGCACACAAAGACGTATAGATCGCTGCGGCAGTAGCTGATGCTGTACTCAATCGGCCGGTGCTGTTGGTCAAGCGCAACCTGCTTGATCACCAGCACCGGTATTTTTTCGTCCATCTTAATGTGCGCCTGAAACTCGCTGTCCGGCATGCGGGCGCTAACCCGTGAACGGGTGCGCTGCGGGAAAATATTCTGACTGCGGAAGTAGTCATACAGCGAAATGCCAATCGCATCCGGATCGGGAATGAGCCCGACCGGCACCCAGGACTCTTCAATCGACACAGCATCGTCATCCACATAGCGAATGCGCTTGAGCAAAAAGACCTCGCTGTCCGGAGGGACCGACAGATGGTTTGCGACCTCTTCCGGGCATTTCACCACCCGCTTGTTGACCCATAGCGTATTAGGCTTTTGGCCGCGCAGCACTACCTGCTGGGAAAAACCGCGCGCCTCTTTCAGCGAATATTCAAAGATATTGTTGATTTGCGTGCCGTAGCCACGAGAGCGCGTAACTACGCCCTCTTCCTCCAGCGCCTGCATCGCCTTTCGTACGGTGATGCGCGACACCCCGGTTAACTGGCTCAGATCGCGCTCGCCGGGCAAAATATTCCCGTGCTCCAGCACCCCGCTGCGCACCGCGTTTTTTACCGTTTCGGCAAATTTCAGGTACAGCGGCGTGTTGTCAGGCGCGGCGATCCGTTCATTCAGTTGAGCGATTAACCGGGTATGCGCTTGTTCCATCTCTGTTTTCTCAGGCGTGGTGTTTCTTGCCAGTATACTGGGTTACCACCATGCATGAAAATGATGAACCGGCCCAATACCGTGACCCACTTCCAGAGTATCGGCTTTTGCCAGCGCCGCCGAGAGCCAGGTTTTCGCTTCGCACACCGTATCGGCCCAGCCTTCATGGCGCGGGCGCAGCGCCGCCAGCGCGGCGGAGAGCGTGCAGCCCGTGCCGTGGGTGTTTTTGGTCTGCACGCGCGGCGCGGTAAAGCGTACTTCGCCGTCGCGGGTAAAGAGCCAGTCCGGGCTTTCAGCGTCATCCAGATGACCGCCCTTCATCAGCACCGCCCCGCAGCCCATCGCCAGCAGCGCGTTTCCCTGCGCTTTCATCTCGCGTTCAGTTTGCGCATGCGATGTGCCTAACAGCGCGGCGGCTTCCGGCAGATTGGGCGTAATGAGCGCCACCTGCGGTAACAGCTTATTGCGCAGCGTCTCCACGGCGGAGGCGGAGAGCAGCGGATCGCCGCTTTTTGCCAGCATGACGGTATCCAGCACCACGTTTTGCACCTGATAGCGCTTAAGCCGCTCGGCCACCGCTTCCACAATGTCCGTCTCGGCCAGCATGCCGATCTTGGTGGTATCGATGCGGACGTCGCTGAACACCGAATCCAGCTGTGCGGCAACAAAATCCGGCTCAATACGGTAGACCGACTGCACGCCGCGCGTGTTTTGCGCCACCAGCGCGGTAATGACCGAGCAGCCGTACGCGCCAAGGGCCGAGAAGGTTTTGAGATCGGCCTGGATACCCGCGCCGCCGCTGGGATCGGTGCCGGCAATGGTCAGGGCGTTAATCCGCTTCATGCCTGCTCCTCCAGCGTATAGAGCGCATCCAGAAACGCGCTGGCAAAACTGCCAGGCCCACGTGACTGCGCAACGGCCACCGTTCCGGCCCGCTTCATCCATCCGCAGGCGGCAGCGACGTTATCCATCCGGTCGCCCGGCAGCGAGCAGCTCGCCGCCACAACGGCAGAAAGCGCGCATCCCGTTCCCACTACGCGCGTCATCAACGGATCGCCGCCCGTTACCGTGCGGGTGCGTTGCCCGTCAGTGATGTAATCCACCTCACCGGTGACGACCACAACGGCATTGGTCTGGCGCGCCAGCGCCTGCGCAGCAGGCACCGCGCTGGCTGCGGTATCGGTTGTATCGACGCCGCGCCCGCCCGCGCTCATTCCGGCAAGGGCCAGAATCTCGGAGGCATTGCCGCGAATGGCGGCCGGTTTCAGGGCAAGGATTTGATGGCAAAAACGGGTGCGGAACGTCAGGGCGCCCGCAGCAACCGGGTCCAGCGTCCAGGGCTTGCCTGCCGCCACCGCACTTTCTATTGCCCGACGCATCGACTGGGCGCGCGGCGAGGTCAGCGTGCCAACGTTAATCAGCAGCGCATCGGCGATGCCGGCAAACTGTTCAGCCTCTTCGGCCTCAATCACCATCGCGGGTGATGCGCCAAGCGCCAGCAAAACGTTGGCCGTGAAGGTCTGTACGACATCGTTGGTCATACAGTGGGTCAGTGGAGAACGGGTTCGGAAGTGGTGTAAAACGTGTAAATCGAGCAGGTCAGGCTGCATGGGTTCGCTCCTGCCTTGCGTGAAGAAGCGATGACCGGGAAGGCATCTGACTTCCCTACGCTGGCATTATCCAGATCAGGTAATACGGGTATTTCTCAGCCTTCACAAGGAAGGGCACCCCGAGTCAAAATACTTTTAAAACAGCGAGTTATGAAACTCATTAACGTTATGTAGTGTAACCGCGGCCCCAGGCCAGGCGCAAGAAGTTTCGATTTATCACGCCGTTGTCACCGCGGAAATCTCCAGGCGCTCTTTCCCGTCATTTGCCTATATTTATTACGCTTTAGTTAATTCTGGTTCAGTAATTGTTAATACGTTATTGAAAAACTTTATTACGTACTTTTGCTGAGACTATTATTTTTATTTTTTATTACACGCTCATTCCGCTTTTATAAGATAGATAAACTTCTTTCGCATGAAAGAATAAGAAAGTATTAATTTATTTAACTCTATTAAACATTTGTACTTTGATCAATAGCTTAACGCTTCCCTTGATTTATCGCATAATCCATAAGTTAATGTATACATTAAATAAACCTCCTCGATACCGCACCCTGCCCTTTCATTTATTCATATCATTTATGATTTAGATCAAAATCATCGATTTGGGTTTAATCGATAGTTTATTCACGCCACTAAAAAAGGTCCGAGCATTGAATATCCTGTATTGAGATATGGAAATACAGATATCCACATACCACTAAAGCCAAAACTGTTCTGCTTAATTTTGTTTTTTAATACGTTAATGATGTGAGTCCTTCGAATGAAACTTTTCAATAAATCTGTTATTTCTGTTTTTATATTTGGGGTGGTCGCCGGTAGCGCCATGAATATTACCAACGCTGCTGCTGCCGTTTGGGATGACGCATCAATCACAGATATTGTGAATGACCATCAAGACCAAATTACGCAAAACAGGGCCGATAGTATTGCTCGCGATCTCTCAACTGAAAATCGCTTAACGCAGGTGGATAGCGACCTTCAATCCACTAAATTAGGTGTTTTGGTTATTGAGCAAGCCACAAATGACGCTTACCAAAAAGCCTTGCTTGCTGGCGCGCTTGCAGATACCGCCAATCAAAAAAGCGATGCGGCTTTACAGGGCGTTATGACGAACGGCACAGAAATTATCAATATGGGAAACGTTAACAAAGTGCAAGATAACCGTCTTGATAGCCTGGAAAATGCCCCTAAACCCACTAACGGCGTAGATGGCAAAGATGGCGTGACGACCACCGTGACGCACATGCAGGTAGACGCAGCAACACAAACTAAAGTGGCTAATAATACCCAGGCAGTTACCGCCACCGCACAGGATCTGCTGGCAACGAAACAGACGTTACAGGCAATGAATAACAATACCAACCAGCAATTTAAATCACTGCACGATGAAGTAGATAATAATAAGAAGCAAGCTAATGCCGGTATTTCAGGTGCCATGGCGATGGCTGGATTACCGCAGGTACAAACGAATCAGCATGTTATGTTCTCTGCTGGCGGAGCCACATTCAATAGTGAAAGCGCCCTAGCCGTTGGGGCATCCGTTAACTTTAGTTCACATGTGATCGCGAAAGTGAGCTTCTCTGATGATACCGCCAATAATATGGGAGCGTCAGTTGGCGTCGGAATGGGCTTTTAACGAAATAGAACTTAAGCATTATTAACCGGCGCCATTACGTTAATAACCTGCTTGCCTCCGGCAAGAATAGCGATGACAGAAAAAACATGCTCAGACATATCATTATTTCAGCGACCCTGTATCTGATGCTCATTGGCGTCGGTATTTGGATCGGCATGATGTACGTCTCCTATTATCTGTGCGTTTTATAAGGTGAACAAAAGTTTAGCCATGAAAACTCAATTAATATGGATTGCACTGATGTTGACGGTAGCGACAACACCGGCTCATGCAATTAACGCGCACTATCGCGCTCAATTAGAGAGTTCAGGATGTACTGAGATGAACGCGAATGACGGCTCTTGTGATATCCACAAAACAAAAGCCCAAAATGCGGCGCAGCACGCAACAGCTGCGGGCCACGACCCTTTGCGTGAAACCACTTTTACATCGGATGCGGTTAACGCCACGATTTCAAATGGCTTTTTTAACGCCACCATTAACGGCAAAAAGGCCACCGTTCAGCGTCTGAATGCTCATTTCTATGAGATTCACGGTAATGGTTTTGTTATATCGCTAAGCCTTAATGAGAACGGCATTACGGCGGCGTCCTGGAATAAGACGACGGGGCGTAACCACGGCATTTTGCAGGTGTCGCAGAAATAAAGCGAACAAGGAGGCAGTCTGCCTCCTTTTCGGTCAGCGAATGGCACGATTTGTCACACTCTTTTTTATGAATTTACAGTCAGGGCAGAACACACGTAACAGTCTGTTTTTCTTTACCATAAAGTGCAATTTTCTTTCTTAAAAACGGGATATCCTCTCCCCTGAGCGCCATGTCACAAAACAGTAAACAAATTAACCATTGAGCCCCGTGGCAAAAGGCTCTATATTGGCGGCGTTTTTTTCAGGCCCCCATCTGTTTTTTAACTTTTTATTCAATCGTGGCTCATAACGAAGCGGCGGTTGTAGGAGTGATATGATGACGGATAAAGTCCGTATTGACACCGTAGATGCCCACAAAAGCAACGAAACCTATCTGGCCCGTCAGGCCGAGTTTGAATCTAACGTCAGGAGTTATCCGCGCAAACTGCCTTTAGCCATCACTAAAGCAGAAGGCGTGTGGATCACCGATGCAGATAATAAAGAATACCTTGACTGTTTAGCAGGCGCAGGGACCCTTGCGCTTGGCCATAACCATCCTGATGTGCTGAAAAGCATCCAAAATGTCATTACCAGCGGCTTGCCGTTACATACCCTGGATCTGACTACGCCTCTGAAAGACGCGTTTTCTGAATACCTGCTCTCTCTGCTGCCTGGCCAGGGCAAAGAGTACTGCCTGCAGTTCACCGGCCCATCCGGTGCTGACGCCGTTGAAGCGGCGCTGAAGCTGGCGAAAAAAGTGACCGGTCGTAGCGGTATCATCAGCTTCTCTGGTGGTTACCACGGTATGACCCACGGCGCGCTGTCCGTGACCGGCAACCTGTCTCCGAAAGAAGCGGTTGACGGTATGATGCCAGAAGTGCAGTTCATGCCTTACCCGCACGAGTACCGTTGCCCGCTGGGTATCGGTGGTGAAGCGGGCGTGAAAGCGCTGACGTACTACTTCGATAACCTGATCAACGACGTTGAAAGCGGCGTGCGTAAACCTGCTGCGGTGATTCTGGAAGCCGTTCAGGGCGAAGGCGGCGTGAACCCGGCTCCGGCTGAGTGGCTGCAGCGCATCCGTAAAGTGACTCAGGAACACGGCATTCTGCTGATCCTCGACGAAGTTCAGGCTGGCTTTGCCCGTACCGGTAAATTCTTCGCCTTCGAACACGCAGGCATTGAGCCAGACATTATCGTGATGTCTAAAGCCGTAGGTGGCGGTCTGCCGCTGGCCGTGCTCGGTATCAAAAAGCAGTTCGACGCATGGGCGCCAGGCCACCACACCGGTACCTTCCGCGGCAATCAGCTGGCGATGGCAACCGGTCTGACGACGCTGAAAATCCTGAAAGATCAGAACATCGCGGGCAAAGTTGCCGCTCAGGGCGAATGGCTGAAAGGCCAGCTGAAAGAGATGGCGAAACGCTATCCTGTTATCGGCCACGTGCGCGGTCTGGGCATGATGATCGGTATTGAGATCGTTAAGCCACACGAAGCCGCTGACCACATGGGCTGCTTCCCGGGCGACGGCGAGCTGTCTGCACTGATTCAGAAGAAGTGCTTCGAAGCCGGTCTGATTCTGGAGCGCGGCGGCCGTAACGGTATCGTTCTGCGTCTGCTGCCGTCACTGCTGATCAGCGACGAAGAGCTGAAAATCTTCCTGGATAAATTTGAGCAGGCACTGCTTGCTGCGGGCGTTCGCCCGGCGTAACCGGAGTTATTGATTACGATGTCTGATTCAAACCCAATTTTGTTCTCCTCTGCGCAGAGCATTGAAGCTTACCAGCAGGCGATCGAACAAAGCACTCAGGCTGTGATGCAGTGGCTGAAACAGCCTGAGATGTACCAGGGCAAAACGGTCGCAGAGCTGCGCGACCGCATTAAGCTGGATTTCAACCCGAAAGGGCTGGGCAACGAAGCGGCGATTGAACGCGCCGTGGAGTTCTTCCTGAAAGACAGCTTGTCCGTTCATCACCCGCAGTGTGTGGCGCACCTGCACTGCCCAAGCCTGGTCGTAAGCCAGGCGGCGGAAGTGCTGATCAACGCCACTAACCAGAGTATGGACTCCTGGGATCAAAGCCCGTCCGCAACCATTATCGAGATCAAGCTGATCGAGTGGCTGCGTACCCGCGTGGGTTATCAGGCCGGCGACGCCGGTGTCTTCACCAGCGGCGGCACCCAGAGCAACCTGATGGGCCTGATGCTGGCTCGCGATGCGTTCTTCGCGCGTCAGGGTCACTCCGTTCAGCAGGACGGCCTGGTCGGCGATTTGCGCAAAATTCGCGTACTGTGCTCTGAAAACGCACACTTCTCCGTGCAGAAAAACATGGCGCTGATGGGTCTCGGCTACCAGTCCGTCGTGCAGGTGAAAACGGACGAATTCTCCCGCATGGATCTGACCGATCTGGCGGTGAAAATCGAACAGTGCAACGCGAACGGCGAGCAGATTCTGGCGATCGTCGCAACGGCAGGCACCACCGATGCCGGTGCTATCGACCCGCTGCGTGCGATTGCAGAGCTGGCCGCGAAGCAGAACATCTGGGTACACGTTGATGCGGCCTGGGGCGGCGCGCTGCTGATGTCTGAGCAGTATCGTCACTACCTGGACGGCATCGAGCTGGTGGATTCCGTCACCCTGGACTTCCACAAGCAGTTCTTCCAGACCATCAGCTGCGGCGCGTTCCTGCTGAAAGAAGCGCGTCACTATGAGCTGATGCGCTATCAGGCGGCCTACCTGAACTCCGAGTTCGACGAAGAAGCCGGCGTGCCTAACCTGGTGTCAAAATCTCTGCAGACCACCCGTCGTTTTGACGCGCTGAAGCTGTGGATGAGCCTGGAAGCGCTGGGGCAGGAGCAATACGCGGCGATCATCGATCACGGCGTGACCCTGGCTCAGCAGGTTGCGGCCTACGTGAAAGAGCAGCCTGCTCTGGAACTGGTTATGCAGCCACAGCTGGCAAGCGTTCTGTTCCGCTTCCGCGGACAGGTTCAGATGGATGACGCGGGCATCGCCCTGCTGAACCAGAAAATTGGTGATGCGCTGCTGGAATCCGGCCGTGCGAACGTTGGTGTGACCGAGCACAACGGCGTCACCTGCCTGAAGCTGACGCTGCTGAACCCAACCGTGACGCTGGAAGATATTAAAATCCTGCTGTCTCTGGTTGAGCGCACCGCGCAGGAAGTTCTGGCTAAGTAATACAACACCCCTCTTCCGCCGGGAGAGGGGTTATTTTTATACGCCTGCCCACCACATCCTTAATTTTAAACCCCAGTAGCTCGTCCAGCCCGTCGTGGTGCTGACCACATTACCCTTCGCCACAATGACCAGCGTCGGCGTGACGCTCACCTGCCACTGCTGCGACAACGCACCGTTTTCATCGTTAATCACCGGCATTTTCAGCTGTTTCTTTTCAACCCAGCGCGCAAGCTTTGCGTTATCGCCGGAACGCATGGCAATGCTTACGACGTTGCCCCCCTCTTTCGCCAGTTTATTGACCGAAGGCGTCGTGTAACGGCATATACTGCACCAGGTGGCCCAGACGTAAATCAGCAGCGGGCGTTCCTGGCCCAGCGCCGCGATATCGTGAATATTGCCGTCGATGCTCTGCATCGGTGTTGCACTAAAACTGGCGGGGAGTGTCGGTTTTCGGTACCGATCAACACCCCACACTACGGCCAGCGTCAGCAGAACGAATATGATCCCTTCCCGCACCCAGCGGCGCAGTCGACTGTTTTTGCGGTTATCCATTGTGACCTCATGTTTTAACGAAGGTCATCTTAACGGGCAATACGCCATCACGCTGTAAAGAAATGTCGCGTCAGGTTTATTCCTGGGTATAACCGTAGTCGTAATGGCTATATCCCGAGTTGTAATAGAGCGCAGCCGATTTCACGATATCATTGAGGATCGCGCCATTCACCTGCACACCCATCTGCTGCAGACGTTTCAGGCAGTTCTCGATCTCCTTGACGCTGGTTTTACCAAAGCGGGCGACCAGAAGCGTGGTAGCCGCTGCTCTGGCTATCAGCAAGGCATCCGTTACGGCAAGCACGGGTGGAGTGTCGACAATCACGATGTCATACAGTTTGTCTATCTGCGACATTACGGCCTGGAAGCGTTCACTCATGAGCAGCTCAACGGGATGTGAAGGTTGGGGTCCGCAGGTCAATACATCAAAACCGCCTTTCTCAACGCGTTGAATTGCTTCCTGCCACTCAACGGTTCCTCCGAGCACGCAGGATAATCCCCGATGATTGCGCAGTTTGAAAACATTGTGGACATATCCCTTGCGCATATCCGCATCAATAAACAGCACTCGCTGTCCGGCCTGAGCGGCAATCGACGCCAGTGAAGTACTGACCAGGGTCTTTCCGCAGTCCTGCGTGGGGCCAGACACCACGACGATCCGGTTTTTGGCATCCATCATGGTAAAATGCAGACTGGTGCGCAGGCCGCGCACCGCCTCGACAAACATATCTGCCGGGCGGTCAACGGGCAAAAAAGGAACATTCGACGTCCTGTGCTTCCATCGGGAAGCAAACAGGGTTTTCCTGCGCAGGTGCGTTTTTTTCCAGAGCCATACCGAGCGCGGAAGCGTCGCCAGAAGCGGTATCCCCTGCACTTCCAGTTGTTCAGACGAGGTAATGCCCCGATTAAAGGCTGAGCGCATTAAAACCATGCCGGCAGAGAGCATCAACCCCATCAGCATACCCAGTACGATAATTAGCGCTTTGTGCGGTTTGATCGGATCTGGCTTCGTAACGGCCGGGTCAATAATCCGCACGTTCCCGATAGCGCTGGAGCGCGAGATACTCAGCTCTTGCTGACGCGTCAGCAGCTGCAGATATATGGTACGCCCGGATTCAACGTCACGACTCAGGCGTAAGATTTCCTGCTGCGTGGAAGGCATGGATGAAACGCGATTGTTCAGGCGCGCGCGCTCCCGCTCAAGCGTTTGTTTCTTCTCCCGCAAGGCACGGTAGGTGGGATGGTCTTTTTTGAAAAGCTGGGAAACTTCTGCTTCGCGAAACGTCAGCTCGTTAAGCTGGTTTTCCACGTTAACCACCTGATCAAGCACTGACTTAGCCTCCAGAGATAAGTCGACAGAATCGCGTTGCTCTCTGTAGGCATTCAGTCTCGCTTCGGCTTCATCCAGCTCCCGGCTGATCTTAGGTAATTGATCCTGTAAGAACGTGAGGCTGCGGGAATCTTTCGCTTCCTGGCGCGCAATATTCTGGCTAAGATAATTTTCAGCAATGGCATTAAGTATCGTGGCGATCCTGGCGGGGTCTTCACCCGATAACATTAAGGAGATCATACCGCTCTGTTTCGCCGACTCCACAACCGTAAGCCTGTTCTGAATGGCGTTGATCGCGTCAAGCCTTGTGACGGTTTCGAGGGTAAACTGGGTGCCAGGTTCCGCGCTGAGGGATGTCACCAGAAGCGACATTCCGTCTTTAACCAGCGTTTCCCCCACGATGCCGTCTGCTTCAAGCGTTTTTCCCTCAAGACGATATCGACCTTTCTCCCGTACGGTGAGTAAAAGCGTTTGTGGCTGCCCTTTCAGAAGGGGAATAGTCAGCGCGCCAATCGTTATTTCAGCGGATTTACGTCCCCGCACATGTTCCCACAAAGGCCCGACGACAGGAAACACGCGTCGCCTGGCGTTGTACGTCAACCCTAATTGATCAACGGTTTCTCCCAGGATCATCCGTGATTTAAGGAGTAAAAGTTCCGGCGCGACATCGGGTGAGAGATCGGACCCGAACGGGTTCAGGTTCTTGATTAGCGAGTTATTCTGCTTCTCTTCAACCTGTAACAGGGCATCAGCCTGATAAACTGGCGTGGCGCTGAACGCATATATCCCCGCACATACCGTGAGCAAGAGCGTGACACACGCGATCGTCACCCGGTGATCAAACATCTCAGCAAACAACTGAAGAAGATCGATTTCATTATTCTGCGGTGTCGCAGCACTATATTTGTCTGATTTAGAAGACGACATTACGGCTTCATTCCTTGTTGACTCAAACGACGAGCCCATTCCTGACTGGCTTTTCCCAATTGCTCGAAAACATATTCATAGACTTCGCGACTTTTGTGATACGGGTCGGGAATGTGCCTTGTTTCAAGCCATTGTCCAAAGAGCAGCGATTTTCCCCGGTTCTCCGGGGCCATTGCGGCAATGAAACGGAGGTGTTCCGGCTCCATTACCAGAATCAAATCGGATTTTTGCAACAGGCTGCGCGTCACCTTGCGGGCAACATGCCCTTCCAGCGAAACGCCATGACGCCAGGCGACAGACTGCGCAGCCGCATCCGCCGGGCACCCTTCAAGCCCAAAAATACCTGCCGAGGACACCTGCTTGCCGGGCAATTGCTGACGCAACAGCCGCTCACCAATCGGTGAACGGCAAATATTGCCGGTGCAGACCACTAAGATTGACTGAAACATTACTGCGGCCACGATCTGATGTAACGAACGGTTTCGGTCAGGTCATGGACGCCGCTGATGGTAGGTACCAGCTGGGTGATCACGCGATTCCAGCGTGATAACGGTGCCGTAGTGACGTAGACAATGTCATACGGTTCCAACTGGAATTCCGTACCCAGCACCATGGCTGACGTATCTTCCGCATTGAGTTGATAGATGTTGGCAATTTTGCCCGTGTCGCCTTTTTCCGTTACCTGCCTGATAACAAAAATGCCGGTTGCATCAGCCATATTTTGGTTAAGTCCCCCTGCATTGCCCAGGGCTTCGGCCAGCGTCATGCCGCTACGATCCATCTTAAGCGTGCTCTGTTTAACCACCTCGCCCATCACGAACACTTTCAGCGCGTCGTTTCGGGGAATAAACAGGATATCGCCCGGATAAAGCAGCTTATTTTGTGTCAAATCGCCATGCTGCATCAGTGCATAAAGAGAAAGGCGAGAGTCCTGGCCATCATGCGTCAGCACGACGTTACGCCAGTCGGCATCCGCAGAAAGACCGCCAGCGGCGTTAACTGCATCCATCACCGTCAGCGGAATATTGGTTATGGGTTGCTGGCCTGATTTTTCGACCTCTCCGGTGACATACGCTTTTTGGGAACGGAAGGCGGCAATGCTGACGTCCACCTGCGGGCTCTCAATGACTTTATCCAGTCGAGATGTAATCTCTTCACGTACCTGTGAAACCGTTTTTCCCGCCACCCGCAGCTTACCGACGTAGGGATAAAAGAGCGTACCATCGGCGTTGACCCAGTTGCCGGCATCGCTCGCACTACGATATTGTCCCGCGGGCGTTGTTAATTCAGGGTGATCCCAGACGGTGACCGTCAGGATGTCGCCTGTACCAATACGGTATTCCCAGTTTTTGATCTGCTCATCCAGATTAGGATTTGCCTGAGATTTCGATACGGTTGGACGCAGCTTTTCAATCAACCCCGGCGTTAGTGGAAAAATTTCCACGTGCTTATCAAGCTGATAATTAACATCTTCCGCCGTATTGACTTTTTTCCCGTACACGCTCAAGTTCTGTCCGGGGGAAAATACACATCCCGTTAACTGACTAATGGTGAGAAATAACAGCGAAAATGCAGTTGTACTTTTCATTTATATAACTATTTCTTTTTAACGTTGCGCTTATCGTAAAGCTTGCAAATGAACTCAACATAAGCTCATGAAATTTAATTATTTATTCAACTTCGGCATGTAATTTCGGCATGATAAAGCGCAAGCCAACTGGCCTCTAAAAAAAACGATTGATCTTGTAAAAAAGGTAGTAAGTGCGCTTCGCCCGAAGGCAATATTAAATGTCCTTCAGTGGGAAAGCATTCGTATTACAGTCCAATTTTGACGTAAAAAGTTATTTTCAGGTTCGAGTATCGAAATAATAAATATTAAAAATATAAAGCACAGGCAATATTCACCACAATGATAAACATCATCCAGTTTGACTACACAAAACCGTCCACTTTTGTTACATTTTTTTTCAAACATACCCTGCGTTGATACTTAAAATGGACTGTCTGCTCCGCTTTGCACGACCTGCAGACGAAAAGTATCTGTAACGATATCACTGGAGAAAAAATGGCTAAGCGTAAATTGCTGCTTCTGGGTGTATTACTGTCTCTGGCGGGATCCGCATTCGCTGCCCCGCAAACGGCCGCTGCGCCATCGGGCATCAAGGCCTATGAAGAACAAGAGTTCATCGCTGACTTTACGAAATTCAAGATTGGCGACACGGCGCCGGCGCAGTATCAAACGCCGGAGTACACTATCAAACAGTACCAGCTGCGTAACCTGCCGGCTCCGGATGCCGGAACCCACTGGACCTACATGGGTGAGAACTACGTACTGATCGGCGATGCTGATGGCAAGATCTACAAAGCCTACAATGGAGATATTTTCTATCACCGCTAACGCAATTCTGATTCGCCCCTGGCAGGAAAGCGACCGCCCTTTCCTGCGCACGCTCTACCTCCACGCCCGGCGTGAAGCCTGGCCATGGCTGGACAACGCGGACTGGCAGCTTGAAGACTTTGACGCGGCAACCCGCGACGAAGTGATTTGGGTTGCTGTTCAGAACGGTCATCGCCTGGGTTTTGCCTCCGTCTGGACGAACGATAATTTCCTGCACAACCTGTTTGTCGATCCGCAGTATCAGAGCATGGGCGTCGGGCATGAGTTGCTTGAGCACGTACAGAAAACGTTTACCAGTACGGGTTCACTTAAGTGTCTGGTGAAGAATGCGCGGGCTATTGCGTTTTACCAGCGACACGGCTGGCACATCGAGGCGACGGGTAATTCTCCGGACGGAGAGTATTATTTGATGCACTATCGGTTGGGTTAAAGTCGGGTGGCGGCTTCGCCTTACCCGACCTACGTGATGGTGCCATTTGTAGGCCGGGTAAGCGAAGCGCCACCCGGCAATTAGGAGCTGAGGAATTACACCGCGCGGAACGCGATTTCCCCCGGGATGATTTCGCCCTGCCAGTAGAGCTGCGCCGCAACGCGTCCCGCCAGCTGGCGATACATTTCCGCAAATTCGCTGTCCGGACGGCTGACCACCGTTGGCTTTCCGCTGTCCAGATCTTCACGCAGGGTAATGTGCAGCGGCATCTGTCCCAGCAGCTGGGTGTGATACTTCGCGGCCAGTTTTTCTGCACCACCCGTACCGAAGATAGGTTCGTGGTGACCGCAGTTGCTGCAGATGTGCATACTCATGTTCTCGACGATACCGAGCACCGGCACTTCCACCTTCTCGAACATCACGATGCCTTTTTTGGCGTCAATCAGCGCGATATCCTGCGGCGTAGTCACGACGACCGCCCCCGTGACCGGAATGTTCTGCGCCAGCGTCAGCTGAATGTCACCGGTGCCCGGCGGCATGTCCAGCACCAGATAATCCAGATCAGGCCACATCGTCTCCTGCAGCATCTGCAGCAGCGCTTTGCTGGCCATAGGGCCGCGCCAGACCATGGCGTTATCGTCAGTCACCAGGTAACCGATGGAGTTGGTCGCCAGACCGTGCGCCATAATTGGCGCCATGTGGGTCCCGTCCGGCGAGGTGGGGCGCTGGTTTTCCGCGCCCAGCATGTTAGGAATAGACGGACCGTAGATATCCGCATCCAGAATGCCGACCTTTGCCCCTTCCGCTGCCAGCGCGAGCGCCAGGTTAACGGCGGTAGAAGATTTCCCTACCCCGCCCTTGCCCGAGCTGACGGCAATGATATTTTTCACGCCGTTCACGCCAGGCTGGTTTTTCACGCGCTTCAGCGTGGCGATGCTGTGGCTCAGCTTCCAGTCGATCGCCTTCGCACCGGTAATACGCAGCAGCTCAGAGCTGGTCTGCTCTTTCAGCGCGTCAAAGGCGCTGGTCCAGACGAACGGCATCTGCAGCTCAATGTGCAGGGTATCGTCCAGCCAGGCAACGTGGTGTAACGCTTTCAGCGTAGTGAGATTGTGCTTCAGGGTTGGATGCTGAAAGTTAGCCAGCGTCCCGGCGACCATTGCTCGTAAGGCTTCCGGTGATTTGGCCTGGGATTGAGAACTCATCCCGACTCCTTTGTAGTTGTTCTGAAAAAAGACGTGTAATTACCAAGTTTACCCCAGAGGTAACAATTATTCATTTATGGATTAATGCCCTTATCACTTGGCGTAGTTATTACCTTTCGGGTAACATCAAAAACCCTTTTCACAGTTAAAAGAAGTAATGCCTACTATGACTCAAGTCGCGAAGAAAATTCTGGTAACGTGCGCACTGCCGTACGCCAACGGCTCAATCCACCTCGGCCACATGCTGGAGCATATCCAGGCTGATGTCTGGGTCCGTTACCAGCGAATGCGCGGCCACGAGGTTAACTTCATCTGTGCGGACGATGCTCACGGCACGCCGATCATGCTGAAAGCGCAGCAGCTGGGGATCTCCCCGGAGCAGATGATTGCCGAAATGAGTCAGGAGCATCAGACCGATTTTGCTGGCTTTGACATCAGCTATGACAACTATCACTCCACGCACAGCGACGAAAACCGCGAGCTGTCGGAGCTGATCTACACCCGCCTGAAAGAGAACGGTTTTATCAAAAACCGCACTATCTCTCAGCTGTACGATCCGGAAAAAGGCATGTTCCTGCCGGACCGTTTCGTCAAAGGCACCTGTCCGAAATGTAAATCCCCGGACCAGTACGGCGATAACTGCGAAGTGTGCGGCGCGACCTACAGCCCGACCGAGCTTATCGAGCCGAAATCCGTGGTATCCGGTGCCACGCCTGTGATGCGTGACTCCGAGCACTTCTTCTTCGACCTGCCGTCCTTCAGCGAAATGCTGCAGGCGTGGACCCGCAGCGGCGCGCTGCAGGAGCAGGTGGCGAACAAAATGCAGGAGTGGTTCGAATCCGGCCTGCAGCAGTGGGATATCTCCCGCGATGCGCCGTACTTCGGCTTTGAAATCCCGAACGCGCCGGGCAAATACTTCTACGTCTGGCTGGACGCGCCAATCGGCTACATGGGCTCCTTCAAGAACCTGTGCGACAAGCGTGGCGACACCGTCAGCTTCGACGAATACTGGAAGAAAGATTCCACGGCAGAGCTGTATCACTTTATCGGTAAAGACATCGTTTATTTCCACAGCCTGTTCTGGCCGGCGATGCTGGAAGGCAGCAACTTCCGCAAGCCAACCAACCTTTTCGTACACGGCTACGTGACGGTGAACGGCGCGAAGATGTCCAAGTCTCGCGGGACGTTCATTAAGGCCAGCACCTGGCTGAACCACTTCGACGCGGACAGCCTGCGCTACTACTACACCGCGAAGCTCTCTTCCCGCATCGACGATATCGACCTGAACCTGGAAGATTTCGTGCAGCGCGTGAACGCGGACATCGTCAACAAGGTGGTGAACCTGGCCTCCCGTAACGCGGGCTTTATCGCCAAGCGTTTTGACGGCGTGATGGCGGCTGAACTGGCTGACCCTGCCCTGTACAAAACCTTTACCGACGCGGCAGCCGCCATTGGCGACGCGTGGGAAACCCGTGAGTTCGGTAAAGCCGTGCGCGAAATCATGGCCCTGGCCGACCTGGCAAACCGCTATGTGGACGAACAGGCACCGTGGGTTGTCGCGAAACAGGAAGGTCGCGATGCCGATCTGCAGGCCATCTGCTCCATGGGCATCAACCTGTTCCGCGTGCTGATGACGTACCTGAAGCCGGTTCTGCCGCAGCTGGCAGCCCGCGCTGAAGCGTTCCTGAACACCGAACTGACCTGGGATGCCATGGCGCAGCCGCTGCTCGGCCACAAGGTGAACACCTTCAAGGCGCTGTACAACCGCATCGAGATGAAGCAGGTTGAAGCCCTGGTGGAAGCGTCTAAAGAAGAGGTTAAAGCGGCTGCGGCACCGGTGACCGGCCCGCTGGCAGACGATCCGATCCAGGAAACCATTACCTTTGACGATTTCGCCAAAGTCGACCTGCGCGTGGCGCTGATCGAAAACGCGGAATTCGTGGAAGGTTCTGACAAGCTGCTGCGCCTGACGCTGGATCTGGGCGGCGAGAAGCGTAACGTCTTCTCCGGCATCCGTTCAGCCTACCCGGACCCGCAGGTGCTGATCGGTCGTCAGACCGTGATGGTGGCGAACCTGGCGCCGCGCAAAATGCGCTTCGGCATCTCTGAAGGGATGGTGATGGCCGCAGGCCCTGGCGGGAAAGATATCTTCCTGTTAAGCCCTGATGAAGGCGCGAAGCCTGGCCAGCAGGTGAAATAACAAAAAAGCCGGAGATAATCTCCGGCTTTTTTTTGCCCGGCGGCGCTACGCTTGCACGGGCTTACGGGTTTTGTAGGCCGGGTAAGGCGAAGCTGCCACCCGGCTAAATCACGCTTTCGGGTGATGCACCCGGTGGGTCAGCCCGCGCAGGAAATTACGTAGGAACTGATCGCCGCACTCGCGGTAGTTTTTATGATCCGGCGCGCGCATCATGGCGGTCACTTCCGGCACGGATACGCGGTATTTTTGCTCCGTCATGATCGCCACGATATCGTCCGTTTTCAGCGAGAACGCGATGCGCAGCTTTTTCAGTACCGTGTTGTTGTTCACGCGACGCTCCAGCGCCAGCTCCGGCGCGGCCGGATCTTTGCCACGCTTATCGTAAATCAGACCGTTCAGGAAACCCGACAGAATAATGTCCGGGCAGCGAACGAAGCCCTCTTCGTCTTCTTTGGTCATCCAGGTATCGAAACCGGCAGACGTGGATTCCATGTCCGACAGCGCAAGAATGCGCACCATGTCGTTGTTGTTTGCTTTCAGGGTGTAGCGCAGGCTACGAAGAATGTCGTTACTTAGCATAGAGCCTTCGAATGTCGATGATGCAATGGCGCGCAGTGTACCAGTTTTACAGGCCAATCGCCTCTTTCAAACTCTTGAGATAGCGACGGCTGACGGGTACCGTTTGCCCGGCACGCAGCACCAGCTCGGCCTGGCCGTTATCTTCCAGGCGGATCTCCTTCAGGTGCGCCATGTTCACCAGATACTGGCGGTGGCAGCGGATCAGCGGCGTGCGGCTCTCCAGCGTGCGCAGGGTCAGCTCGGTAAACCCTTCGTTCCCTTCCGCGCTGGTGACAAACACCCCGCTCAGGCGGCTGCTGACAAACGCCACATCATCCATCTGCAGAAGATAAATTCGGCTGTGCCCGGTGCAGGGGATAAACTTCAGCGGCTGCTGGTTTTCCGGCAGCAGCGTGACGTCCTGTACGGTTCGCTCCTGGCGTAAACGGGTGAGCGTTTTTTCCAGACGCTTCTCTTCAATTGGCTTGAGTAAATAGTCAAACGCGTGCTCCTCAAAGGCCTTAACGGCATATTCGTCGAACGCCGTCAGAAACACGATATAGGGGCGATGCGCCGGGTCGAGCATGCCGACCATCTCCAGCCCGCTGATGCGGGGCATCTGAATATCGAGGAACAGCACGTCCGGGCGCAGCTTGTGTACCGCGCCGATGGCCTCAATGGCGTTCGCGCACTCCCCCACAATCTCAATATCGGGCTGCTCCTGCAGCAGAACGCGCAGATTTTCTCGTGCCAGCGGCTCGTCATCCACAATCAGCACTCTTAACATGCGTTTTCCTCCAGCGGCAGTCGTACGGTAATACGGGTAAATCGGTCTGGCTCACAGGCGACGGTAATGCCGCAGTCGTCGCCAAAATGGGCGCGCAGGCGTTTATCCACCAGGCTCATCCCTAAACCGCCCGAGGCGGAAGGCTGGTAAAGCCCGGCATTATCTTCAATATCCAGCACCAGATGGTGGTTGAAACGGCTGGCGGCAATGGTTATCTCCCCCGTTCCCAGAAGCTGTGACGTGCCGTGTTTAATGGCGTTTTCGACAATAGGCTGCAGGGTAAAGGCCGGGAGATGCTGATACGCCAGCTCGTCCGGAACGGAGAGCGACACCTGCAGGCGCGACTGGAAACGCGCCTGCTCGATCTGCAGATAGGCATTCACGTGCTCAATCTCATCGGCGAGGGTCACGATCTCAGACGGCCGTTTCAGGTTCTTACGGAAAAAGGTCGACAGAAACTGCACCAGCTGCGCGGCCTGATCGCTGTCGCGGCGGATCACCGCTTTGAGCGTGTTGAGGGCATTAAACAGGAAATGCGGGTTGACCTGAGCATGCAGCAGCTTAATTTCGGACTGCGTCAGCAGGGCTTTCTGCCGCTCATACTGCCCGGCGAGGATTTGCGCGGACAGCAGCTGGGCTATCCCCTCCCCCAGCGTGCGGTTGATGGAGCTGAACAGACGGTTTTTGGCCTCATACAGCTTGATAGTCCCCATCACCCGCTGATTTTCCCCGCGCAGCGGAATCACCAGCGTGGAGCCCAGCTTGCACTGCGGATGCAGCGAACAGCGGTAAGGCACTTCGTTACCGTCGGCATACACCACCTCACCGGTTTCAATGGCGCGCAGCGTATAGGCTGAGGAGATCGGTTTACCCGGCAGATGGTGATCGTCCCCGGTGCCGGTAAAGGCCAGCAGCCGCTCGCGATCGGTTATGGCCACCGCGCCGATATCCAGCTCCTTGTAGAGCACCTGCGCGACCTTCATGCTGTTCTCTTCGTTAAACCCCTGGCGCAGGATCCCTTCGGTCGAGGCGGCGACCTTCAGCGCCGTGGCGGAAAACGCCGAGGTGTACTTCTCAAACATGGCGCGCTTGTCGAGCAGAATGCGCATAAACAGCGCCGCACCCACGGTGTTGGTGACCATCATCGGAGCGGCAATACTGCTGACCAGGTGCAGCGCATCTTCAAACGGACGGGCAATGAGCAGAATGATCGCCATCTGCGCCACTTCGGCCACAAAGGTAATGGCACCGGCGGTAAGCGGGCTAAAGACTTTATCCGGGCGGCCGCGTTTGATCATGTAGCTGTGCACCAGGCCGCCGAGCAGCCCTTCCACGATCGTTGAGATCATACAGCTGAGCGCCGTCATTCCGCCCATGGAATAGCGATGCAGCCCCCCGGTTAAGCCAACAAGGCCACCGACGACGGGACCGCCCAGCAGCCCGCCCATCACCGCGCCGATAGCGCGCGTGTTGGCAATAGAGTCTTCGATATGGAGGCCAAAATAGGTCCCCATAATGCAGAAAATAGAGAAGGTAACGTAGCAGAGCAGCTTGTGCGGCAGACGTACGGTAACCTGCATCAGCGGGATAAACAGGCGCGTTTTGCTCATCAGCCAGGCAATGACAAGAAACACGCACATCTGCTGAAGCAACAGCAGCACCAGATTAAACTCGTACATACTCAAAACCGCACACGCTAAAAACGCGTAACATACACTGATGCGGGTTTACTTTCTTTGAAGCATCCCAAAAAAGCGCAAAATCGTGTCCGTTATCACACCTTTTTCTGAATATCGCGCATGCTTCGCATTGTTTGTTCAAAAATCAATCAATCCTTCCTGGTTCGCCAAAGTGGGTCTACAGTTAAGCTGGGAACGCGTAAGCCAGGGGGCGAATATGGCGCTTTACACGATAGGTGAAGTGGCACTCCTTTGTGATATCAATCCCGTTACCCTACGGGCGTGGCAGCGACGGTATGGATTGCTTAAACCGCAGAGGACCGACGGTGGGCATCGCCTTTTCAATGAGGCCGATATCGACCGCATCCGCGAAATTAAAAGCTGGATCGACAACGGAGTGCAGGTCGGCAAAGTGAAGTCCCTGCTGAGCCATGATGACCCGGACACGCAACACCTCTGGCGCGAACAACAGGAAACCCTGCTGCGGCTTCTGCAGGCGGGGAATCTTCAGCGCCTGCGCGCATGGATAAAAGAGCAGGGCCGCGACTATCCGGCACAGACGCTGATCTCCCATCTTTTCATTCCGCTCCGTCGACGTCTGCAATGCCAGCAGTCCACCCTGCAGGCGCTGCTCAGCATGCTCGACGGGGTGCTGATCAACTATATTGCCGTCTGCCTTGCCTCAGCGAAGAACAAAGCCGGAAAAGATGCGCTGGTGGTCGGCTGGAACGTGCACGATACCACCCGCCTGTGGCTGGAAGCGTGGATTGCGACCCAGAAGGGCTGGCGCGTGGATGTCCTGGCGCACTCGCTGGCGCAGCTTAAGCCCGAGTTTTTCGACGGTCAGACCCTGCTGGTCTGGTGTGGAGAAGTGCCGTCCGCCACGCAGCAACAGCTGCTGACGGAATGGCGAGAGAATGGTTACCCGGTTTATTCCCTTGGCCCGGATGAGCCATAACGGCATTTAATGGTTCATTAACAGCTGCGCTTCACCGTATAATTGTTCCGTTAACAACAGGAGCACATGATGAAGGCAACCAAACTGGCCATTATTACCCTTTTTGTCCTGATGGCCGTGAGCGGTATCGGCGGCGTGATGCTGGCAGGATACTCGTTTATTGTTCGCGGCGGTGTCGGCTGAGGTACAGCGCCAGCCGCTCAAAAAGGCGATCGACGACGATTGCCGCCAGCGCGACCAGCACCGCCCCCTGCACGATATAAGCCGTATTAAACCCGCTCAGGCCGATAATAATCGGCGTTCCCAGCGTATTGGCACCGACCGTTGACGCAATGGTCGCCGTCCCGATGTTAATAATCACCGACGTGCGGATCCCGGCAATGATAACCGGCGCCGCAAGCGGCAGTTCAACCTTGCGCAGCCGCTGGCCGCGACTCATCCCCATCCCTTCTGCCACGCTCAGCACCGACGCCGGTACCGCCGCGAGGCCCGCCAGCGTGCCCTGCAGCACCGGCAATACGCCGTATAAAATCAGCGCAATAATGGCGGGTTGCTGACCAAAACCCATCACCGGCACCGCTATCGCCAGCACCGCCACCGGGGGAAACGTCTGGCCAATCGCCGCTATCGTCTCCACCAGCGGACGAAACTCTTTGCCCGCAGGCCGCGTGACCGCGATGCCTGCCCCAACCCCCAACACAACCGCGATGGCGCTTGAGAGCGCCACCAGCCAGAGATGCGCCAGAGCGAGATTAATAAAGCTCTCCTGCTGATAAACCGGCCGCGGCAGCCCAGGGAAAAGAGCGTTAAACAGCGCCGCGCTGTGGGGCATCAGAAACAGTAAGGCGACAAAGAGCGCTACCAGCCAGAGGAGCGGATCACGCAGTGCCTTCACGCGTCACCTCCCCGGCCAGCAGATCGCGAAAATGTAAGGTTCCGCACGGCGTACCGCGGGAGTCCGAGACGGGCAATACCTCGCACTGGCGCGCGACAAACGCCGAGAGAGCATCCCGCAGGCTCATCTGCGCCTGCAGCGGTTCGCCGCTCACCGGTACCTCCTCCCGACGCATATAGTCGCTGACCGTCCGCAGGGAGAGCAGCCTCACGCCCAGCTCGCTGCGGCCAAAAAACTCGCGCACAAAGTCGTTCTTCGGCCATGTTAATAGCTCAAGCGGCGAGCCCTGCTGCACCACTTCGCCATGATCCATCAGCACCAGATGGTCGGCCAGGCGCAGAGCTTCATCAATATCGTGCGTCACGAGAACGATCGTCCGTCCGAGAATGCGGTGAATGCGGGTCATCTCCGCCTGCAGCGCCCCGCGCGTAACCGGATCCAGCGCGCCGAAGGGTTCATCCATCAGCAGTACCTGCGGGTTAGCCGCCAGCGCGCGCGCCACGCCCACGCGCTGTTGCTGGCCTCCGGAAAGCTGGTGCGGATAGCGATCGCGCAGCGCGGGCTCCAGCCCCAGGAGCGACATGAGTTCATCCACCCGGTCGGCGATTTTCACCCGCGACCATTTCTCCAGCTGCAGCACGGTGGCGATGTTCTGCGCCACCGTCCAGTGCGGAAACAGGCCGATAGACTGAATGGCATAGCCCATCCGGCGGCGCAGCTCCAGCACCGGCAGGCTGCGGATCTCTTCCCCGGCAAAGCGGATCAGCCCGCTGTCGTGCTCAACCAGGCGGTTGATCATCTTCAGGGTGGTGGATTTTCCCGAGCCGGAGGTGCCAATCAGCACGGAAAACGCGCCCTCGGCAAAGTTCAGGTTCAGGTGGCTCGCCGCCGGGCGACCGGCAAAGGTTTTACTGACATCATGAAATTCAATCATTGGCTCTTCTCCTGAGCAGCGCGAGCCATAAGGCAAACAGCGCGTCGACGACAACCGCCAGCGCAATCGTGGGCACCACGCCCAGTAACACCAAATCGAGGGCACTGCTGAGCAGCCCCTGGAACACCAGCGCGCCAAAGCCGCCCGCACCAATCAGCGCCGCTATCACCGCCATGCCGACGGTTTGTACAGCCACCACCCGCAGGCTGCGCAGCAGCAGGGGCAGCGCCAGCGGGAGCTGAATTTTCCAGAAACACTGCCGCGCGCTCATCCCCATCGCATGGGCGCTTTCAAGCACATCCGGCGCGACCTGACCCAGCCCCGCGACAACGCCGCGCACCAGCGGCAGCAGCGCATACAGCACCAGCGCAATAAGCGCGGGCGTTAACCCCGTTCCGGCTATGCCGAGCGTACCCAGTACGGGAAATGATTTCACCAGCCCCGCCAGCGGGGCAATCAGCAGGCCAAACAGCGCGACGGAAGGTATGGTCTGGATCACGTTGAGCACGGCAAACACCCCACCCTGGCGTGAAGGATGACGATAGCACCACATGCCGAGCGGTATCCCGATCAGCAGAGCCGGGATCAGCGTGCCAAAAAGGATCGTCAGGTGTTGCGCCAGGGCATCATCAAACACCTCCTGACGGTTGGCGTACTCTTTCAGCAGCGAGAGATTGTTCAGCTCACCGCTGAACAGCAGGAACAAGGGAATGCACCATATCTGCGCGTTGAGCACCCAGCGCCAGACGCCGCTGGTGATGAGTCGACGAATGGCGTCGCTGCTGGCCAGCAGACACAGCGCCAGCCACAGCCAGAGGCCGCTGCCCACCGTGGTTCTCGCCAGCGGGCTTTCCGCCGACGCCATATGCGTCGCCGCCTGCCCGGCCCCCCAGAACAGGATGATAAACAGCCCTTCAGCGAGGAGCAGCGTCAGCCACTGCGCCGTGCGGCCTTGCCAGAGCGATAGCGTAACCCACGCGCCCAGCGCCGCCGCCAGCCACCACGGCGTGAACGCCCACACTTCCCAGAGATAGCGCCCCTCCCCTGACATCAGGCGGTTAGGGGCGACATTCACAAACGGCAGCGCGACCGCCGCGATGGCCACGCAGGCCAACAGCAGCAGTACGCGGTTATGACATTTTATTGGCACAGCCCTTTCCCGTTACTTCACAAGCCCTTGTTGTTTCAGGAAGTCGGCGGCCACTTTTTTGGCATCCAGCCCCTCGACGGCAATGCTGGCATTCAGCTGTTGCAGCGTTTTTTCATCCAGTTTTTCGAAGACCGGCTTGAGCCATTCTGCAATATCCGGATAGGCTTTCAGCACCGCCTCGCGCACGACCGGGGTCGGGGCGTAAATCGGCTGTACGCCTTTTGGATCGGTCAGGGTTTGCAGGCCGAGCGCCGCCACCGGGCCGTCGGTGCCGTAGGCCATTGCCGCGTTAACGCCGGAAGTTTGCTGCGCCGCCGCCTTAATGGTTACCGCCGTATCCCCGCCCGCCAGCGAGAGCAGCTGCGCCTGGTCAAGCTTGAAGTCGTAGGCTTTTTCGAACGCCGGGAGCGCGTCAGGACGCTCGATAAACTCCGCGGACGCTGCCAGCTTAAAGTCGCCCTTCTCTTTCAGATAGCGGCTGAGATCCGCAAGCGTAGTCAGCTTACCTTTCTCCGCCACGTCCTTGCGCACGGCGATAGTCCAGGTGTTGTTGGCCGGGGCCGGCGTCAGCCAGACCAGCTTGTTCTGTTCTGCGTCGAGTTTTTTGACTTTCTCATACCCGGCTTTGGCGTTTTTCCATGCCGGATCGTTTTCATCTTTGAAGAAGAATGCCCCGTTGCCGGTGTATTCCGGATAGATATCCAGCTCGCCGGAGGTGATCGCCCCGCGCACGACGGGCGTGGTGCCCAGCTGAACTTTATTGACGGTTTTCACGCCGTGGCTTTCCAGCACCTGCAAAATAATATTGCCGAGCAGCGCGCCTTCGGTATCGATCTTTGAGCCCACTTTTACCGGCTCCGCCGCCTGTAACGGCAGGCTTAGCGCCGCCAGCAGCACCGCAGATCCCAACATCCCCTTTGCAATCGTCATTCCGCTATCCTCATTTTTTTATCGCCTTTTTCAGAGGCTTGAGAGAAAAGCGTAGCTTAAAACAGCGGATTTACCCGGCAAAATGCCTTTTTAGCATAACGTAAGACGCATCCCCCGGAAGCCGGGGGATGCAAAGAAGGGAAGGTTACAGCAGCTCGAACTCGCCTTTATTCACGCGGGCAGAATCCACCCCGATAAAGACGTTAAACTTGCCCGGTTCCGCATCGTATTTCATCTGCTGGTTCCAGAACTTCAGCGCCTCCACGTCAATCGGGAAGCTGATGGTTTGGGTTTCGCCAGGCTTCAGATTGACCTTCTCGAAGCCGCGCAGCTGCTTAACAGGACGGCTCATCGAGGCGGTGACATCCTGCACGTACATCTGGATCACCGTTGCCCCTTCGCGCTTGCCGGTGTTGGTCACTTCGACGCTGGCGGTAACTTTGCCGTCACGCTTCAGGGTCGGCGCCGACATTTTCACGTCAGAAACCTTGAAGCTGGTGTAGCTCAGACCGTAACCAAACGGATACAGCGGGCCGTTAGCTTCGTCGAAGTAACGGGACGTGTACTTGTTCGGCTTGTCGGCGTTATACGGGCGACCGGTGTTGAGGTGACTGTAGTAGACCGGGATCTGCCCAACGGAGCGCGGGAAGGACATCGGCAGCTTGCCCGACGGGTTGTAATCACCAAACAGCACGTCGGCGATGGCGTTACCGCCTTCGGTACCAGCGAACCAGGTTTCCAGAATGGCGTCAGCCTGCTGGTCCTCTTTCACCAGCGCCAGCGGACGACCGTTCATCAGCACCAGCACCAGCGGCTTGCCGGTGGCTTTCAGGGCGGCGATCAGATCGCGCTGGCTCTGCGGAATGGTGATGTCGGTACGGCTGGAGGCCTCGTGCGCCATACCCTGCGCTTCGCCCACGACCGCGACAACCACGTCAGACTGTTTCGCGGTATTCACCGCCTCGTCGATCATCTCCTTCGGCGTGCGCGGATCGACCTTCACCGCTTCCTCGTACTGGTTGAGGAAGGTGACGATGTCTTTATCGTTGGTGACGTTCGCCCCTTTGGCGTACACCACTTTCGCGTTATCACCCACGGCACTCTTAATCCCGGTCAGCACGGTCACGGACTGATCGGCTACGCCTGCCGCAGACCAGCTGCCCATCACGTCGCGCTTGCTGTCGGCCAGCGGGCCCACTACGGCAATGGTGCCGGATTTTTTCAGCGGCAGCGTGTCGAGGCGGTTTTTCAGCAGCACCAGGCTTTCGCGCGCCACGTCACGCGCTTCTTTGCGGTGCAGACGGCTTTCAGCGTTGGTATCTGCCGGGTCAGAATCCTTCGGCCCCAGATGGCTGTACGGATCGTTAAACAGCCCCATGTCGTATTTCACGTTCAGCACGTGGCGCGCGGCATCGTCCAGCTCCGCCATCGTGACCTTGCCGCTCTTCACCAGCCCCGGCAGGTATTTGCTGTAGTACTCGTCGCTCATGCTCATGTTGATGCCCGACTTGAGCGCCACGCGCACCGCGTCTTCCGGATCGGAGGCGGTACCGTGCTTAATCAGCTCTTTAATCGCGCCGTGGTCGGAAACGGTGATGCCCTTAAAGCCCCACTGGTCGCGCAGGACGTCTTTCAGCAGCCATGAATCGGACGTCGCAGGCGTGCCGTTCAGCGAGTTCAGCGCCACCATTACCGCGCCGCTGCCCGCATCCAGCCCTGCCTTGTACGGCGGCATGTAGTCGTTGAACAGGCGCTGCGGGCTCATGTCGACGGTGTTGTACTCTTTCCCGCCTTCAACCGCGCCATAGGCCGCGAAGTGTTTGACGCTGGTCATCACCGAGTAGCGATCCGCCGGGCTTTTGCCCTGCATCGCTTCCACCATGGTTTTCCCCATCGTGGAGGTTAAATAGGTGTCTTCACCAAAGCCTTCCGAACCGCGGCCCCAGCGCGGATCGCGCGAGACGTCCACCATTGGCGCCCAGGTCATGTTCAGGCCGTCGTCCGCCGCTTCATAAGCCGACACGCGCCCGACGGTTTTCACCGCGTCAAGGTTAAAGGAGGAGGCTAAACCGAGGCTAATCGGGAAAACGGTACGCTGGCCGTGCACCACGTCATAGGCAAAGAACAGCGGAATTTTCAGGCGGCTGAGATCCATCACCTGATCCTGCATCTTACGGATATCCTGGCGGGTGACGGTATTAAAGATGGCCCCTACCTGCCCGTCTTTGATCATCTCGCGAATGGCCTCTTTCGGATTATCCGGACCGACGCTGATAAGACGCAGCTGGCCGATTTTCTCATCAACCGTCATTTTCTTGAGCAATTCCGTGACAAACGCGTCCCGTGCTTCAGGCGTGAGCGGGTGATTACCAAACAAATCCTCTGCCAGCGCAGGTTGCAGCGCCAGGCTGACGGCGACACCTACAGAACATAGCCATTTCATGTCGTTTTACTCTCTCATCAATAACCGCCGGACGATCTCGGCCATACCGTGCGAAAAGCGCAGTGTGCCACAAACCCTCGAAACGTTGCAGGGTTATTCTCTGATTTTTCTCGTGAATACTCGACCGCTTAACAGTTAATCGCGCTATGCTTTACAGCGAGAAATTTGCCCCACCACAAGGAGTGGAAGATGACTTCTGTTCGAACAAACGATAACACGACTTTTATTAACGAACTGTCGCGCCTGGTTGGCTCCTCTCACCTGCTTACCGACCCGGCCAAAACCGCCCGCTACCGCAAAGGTTTCCGCTCCGGTCAGGGCGAGGCGCTGGCGGTGGTCTTCCCCGGCACGCTGCTGGAGCTGTGGCGCGTGCTGAGCGCATGCGTCGCCGCCGACAAGATTATTTTAATGCAGGCCGCCAATACCGGCCTGACCGAAGGCTCCACGCCGAACGGCAACGATTACGATCGCGACATCGTGATTATCAGCACCCTGCGCCTCGACAAACTGCACCTGCTGGATAAAGGCGAGCAGGTGCTCGCGTTCCCCGGCACGACGCTCTACTCCCTGGAAAAAGCGCTTAAGCCGCTGGGCCGTGAGCCGCACTCGGTGATTGGCTCCTCCTGCATTGGCGCCTCGGTGGTCGGTGGGATCTGCAACAACTCCGGCGGTTCGCTGGTGCAGCGCGGCCCGGCCTACACCGAGATGTCGCTGTTTGCCCGTATTGACGAAAACGGCAAGCTGACGCTGGTGAACCATCTGGGTATCGATCTCGGCGTAACGCCGGAACAGATCCTCAGCAAGCTCGACGACGATCGCGTGAAGGACGAAGACGTTCAGCACGACGGTCGTCATGCGCACGATCACGACTACGTCACCCGCGTGCGGGATATCGACGCCGATACGCCGGCGCGCTACAACGCCGACCCGGACCGCCTGTTTGAATCCTCCGGCTGCGCCGGGAAGCTGGCCGTGTTTGCCGTACGTCTGGATACCTTCCCGGCGGAGAAAAAGCAGCAGGTGTTTTACATTGGTACCAATCAGCCTGAGGTTCTGACCGAAATTCGTCGTCATATTCTGGGCGAATTCACCCATCTGCCGGTGGCGGGCGAGTACATGCACCGGGACATTTACGACATCGCCGAGCGTTACGGCAAAGATACGTTCCTGATGATCGACAAGCTCGGCACCGACAAAATGCCGTTCTTCTTCACCATGAAGGGCCGCACCGACGCGATGCTGGAGAAGGTGTCGCTGTTCAAACCCCACTTCACCGACCGCTTTATGCAGAAGCTGGGCAACGTTTTCCCGGCGCATCTGCCGGAGCGAATGAAAACCTGGCGCGATAAGTACGAGCACCACCTGCTGCTGAAAATGGCCGGGGACGGAATTGCCGAAGCGCAGTCCTGGCTGACCGAATTCTTCAAAACCGCCGAAGGGGATTTCTTTGCCTGTACGCCTGAAGAGGGCAGCAAAGCGTTCCTGCACCGTTTTGCCGCCGCGGGCGCCGCCATCCGTTATCAGGCGGTGCATTCGGAAGAGGTGGAAGACATTCTGGCGCTGGATATCGCCCTGCGACGTAACGACACCGAGTGGTTTGAGCACCTCCCGCCGGAAATCGACAGCAAGCTGGTGCATAAGCTCTATTACGGCCACTTTATGTGTTATGTCTTCCATCAGGATTACATCGTCAAAAAAGGGGTCGATGCGCACGAACTGAAGGAGCAGATGCTCGCCCTGCTGCGTGAACGCGGCGCACAATATCCTGCGGAACATAACGTCGGGCATCTTTATAAAGCCCCTGACGCACTTAAGCAGTTTTATCGCGAGAATGACCCTACAAACAGCATGAATCCCGGCATTGGTAAAACAACGCGGAAGAAATACTGGAAAGAGAGCGCGGACGCGGAGCAGCGCGTAACGCAAGCGTCTGATTAATTCCTATAGCCAAATTTGAGAGATTGTTTAGCGCGCCTTAATCGTAATAGAGTAACCGTCTGACGCCGGAGGAACGTTTCTCCGGCTTTCTATAACGAGGAGCAGGCACATCATGTCGGCTGTTGATGTTTTATCCGAGACCGAACTGGAAGTGCGCGATGCCCTTCCCGATGATGTGCATGCCATCGCCGCCATCTATGCATGGCATGTGCTGCACGGGCGCGCGTCATTTGAAGAAGTCCCCCCTACCATCGACGAAATGCGTCAGCGTATGAAAAGCGTGGCTGAGAGCGGTTTGCCGTGGCTTATCGCGCTGTATCGCGGCATCGTGGTGGGCTACTGCTACGCCACGCCTTACCGCCCGCGACACGCCTACCGCTATACCCTGGAAGAGTCGATTTACGTGGATGCCAGCATTACCGGGCGCGGTTTTGGTTCGGCATTAATGGATGCGCTGATCGCCCGCTGCGAGCAAGGCCCGTGGCGGCAGATGATTGCCGTTGTGGGCGATGGCAACAATAATGCCGGCTCGCTGCGGCTGCATAAAAAGCACGGCTTCGAGATTGTCGGTCAGCTGCGCAGCGTGGGGTATAAGAAAGGCGACTGGCGGGATACGGTGATTATGCAGCGCTCGCTCAACGATGGGGACTGGACGCTGCCGGAATAAACGCAAAACGGTAACCTGGGTTACCGTTTTTAGTGTTTTCTCCCTCTCCCTGTGGGAGAGGGTCGGGGTGAGGGCATCAGCGCGCACAAACGACTCAGTCGTTCTGCGCCGTCGCCATCTGTTCCGCTTTCTGCTTTTTATACGTCAATGCTGCGGCCGGAACGGGCTGCACTTTCCCGGTTTCAATCCAGGTACGCAGGCGGCTCGCGTCCGCGAAGTGGGTATATTTGCCGAAGGCATCCATCACCACCAGCGCCACCGGCTTACCGTTAAACACGGTGCGCATCACCAGACAGTGTCCTGCCGCGTTGGTAAAGCCGGTTTTGGTTAACTGAATATTCCAGTTATCGCGGTATACCAGATGGTTAGTGTTGCGGAACGGCAGCGTATAGGCCGGGTTCGCAAAGGTCGCCATCTCTTCACGGGTAGTGCTGAGCTGACCAATCAGCGGATATTGTTTGCTGGCAATCAGCAGTTTCGTCAGATCGCGGGCCGTGGAGACGTTGTTGATCGACAGACCCGTCGGTTCAACATAATGCGTATTGGTCATCCCCAGCGCTTTGGCTTTCGCGTTCATCGCGCGGATAAAGGCGTCATAGCCGCCCGGATAGTGGTGCGCCAGGCTCGCCGCCGCACGGTTTTCAGACGACATCAGCGCCAGCAGCAGCATATTTTTACGGCTGATTTCACTGTTCAGACGCACGCGGGAGTAGATCCCCTTCATCTCCGGCGTGTGGCTGATATCCACTTTCAATTTTTCGTCCAGCGGCAGATGTGCATCAAGCACCACCATCGCGGTCATTAATTTGGTAATCGAGGCGATCGGGCGCACCAGGTCCGGATGGCTGGCGTAGATCACCTTATTGGTGTTGAGATCGACAATCATCGCGCTGCCGGACGCAATTTGCGGCTGAGCAGCAGCGGCGGTCACCGCGGGCGTTTTAGCGACGGCCGGCACGGCAGCGGACGCGCCCAGCAGCAGCGCCAGGCTAAGTAAAGAGACTCGGAATTTCAGCATGGTGAGACTTCTGATAATTATTCACGCACGTCATGACGTACACCGCCTGTATCAACGGATAAACACAGGCTGGCTTCGGCATCATAGCGGTCACCGGGCGTTGTCGCCAGCGGATAATCGTGAACAGATGCTGCATTGCTGGCATTTACGCCAGCAATGCAGTGAACTCAGAAGAGACGGTATCCGTAACCCCAAAGAATAACCGTCAGCGCCAGTAGCGCCTCCAGCACCAGCACCCCAATAGCGAGTGTTGAACTGGAAAAACTCAGGCCTTCTTCTTTATTGATATTCAGGAAGGTTGGAACCCCCAGATACAGCAGATATCCGGTGTAAAAGAGGGCAATAGTACCGATCAGCGCGCACAGCCAGACCAGTGGATAGAGCGCAACAATACCGCTTAAGAACAGCGGGGTCGCGACGTATCCGGCAAAGACCATACAGTGCGCCAGCGATGGACGTTGCGGGTAGTTACGCGCCATCCAGTGAATGACGCGCCCCATTACCGCCACACCCGCCAGCATCAGGCCATAAAAAACGATGGCCAGATAGAGTCCGGTAAACCAGGAAAGCTGAACCACGGTGCCGTCACCGAAGTTCCAGCCGATTTGTGTTGTTCCGATAAAAGCGCATATTACCGGCACCGCAGCCATCAGCAGCACGTGGTGCGTGTAATGATGCGAGACCGTTTCGTTCTCACTTTTAATGACATGCATCTCACGATCGGGATGGGAGAAAAGTCCCCAGACATGGTTCATAGCGCCCCCTTGTTGTCGGCCCGTCAGCGATACCTTAAGTATAATGCAGGCTTTAGATTATTTTATGTACAGTGGGAAATTTCCGTTGATTTCCCCGCTGTTGATTCATGGGGTATATGATTAAACGAGGTAAGCAGAGGGAGATAACATTTACGTAATGGATATTAACGCACTCATTGAACAATATGGATATGCCGCGCTGGTGGTCGGTAGCGTGGCAGAAGGTGAAACCATCACGCTGTTAGGCGGCGTCGCCGCGCATCAGGGCTTACTGAAATTCCCGCTGGTCGTCGCTGCGGTCGCGCTCGGCGGAATGATTGGCGATCAGCTGCTCTACTTTCTCGGGCTGCGCTTCGGGCCAACGCTGCTTAAGCGTTTCGCAAAGCATCAGAAGAAAATCCGCCGCGCTCAACGGCTCATTCAACGTCATCCCTATCTGTTCGTCATCGGCACGCGCTTTATGTATGGTTTTCGCATTATCGGGCCGATACTGATTGGCGCCAGCCATCTGCCGCCAAAAATTTTCCTGCCGCTCAATGTTCTTGGTGCGATTGCCTGGGCGCTGATCTTTACGACGCTCGGCTACGTCGGGGGCGAAGTGATTGGCCCGTGGCTGCATAATCTCGACCAGCACCTGAAGCACTGGGCGTGGTTGATTCTGGTGGTTGCGGCGGTGATCGGGGTCAGGCTGTGGCTGAAGCACCGGGATAAGACGCGGGATGAGGAGTGAGTGCGGTCTCCTCCCCTCACCCCGGCCCTCTCCCAAAGGAAGAGGGTGTTTTTAGTTCCCTCTCCCTTTGGGAGAGGGTTAGGGTGAGGGAAAACTACCCCTCCGGCTTAAACTGCGGGTTCGCCAGCATAAAGCCCCCGTCGACAATAAACGATTGTCCCGTCGTGTAGCTGGCGTCGCTGTCGCACAGCCATGCCACCAAGCTGGCAATCTCTCTGGTGTGGCCCGGTCTTGCCAGCGGGATTTCCGGCATTGAGCCTTCCTTCACTTCGCTGTCGTCCATGTCGTTCATCGGTGTGGCAATGGCGCCCGGCGCGACGGCGTTCACCAGAATGTTGTGCTTAACCAGTTCCATCGCCATGGATTTGGTTAACCCGCCGAGCGCGTGTTTTGCCGCCGTGTAGGCGCTGGCCTCCGGCAGCGGCGTGTGCTCGTGCACCGAGGTGATATTCACAATCCGCCCCCCTTCCCCCTGCTTCACCATCTGCCGGGCGGCAATCTGCGAACAGAGAAACGCGCCGTCCACGTCGACGGTGAAAATGTTCCGCCAGTCGTCAAACGGCATCTCAAGGAACGGCGCTTTGGTCATCGCTCCGGCATTGTTAACCAGCACGTCCAGCCGACCAAAACGCGCAATCAGCGTTTCAATAGCCTTTGCGCCTTCCGGCAGCGCGCTTAAATCAAGATGGATAGCCTCTGCGCGCTGCCCCTGCGCTTCGACTTCGCGGCAGGTTTCCAGCGCCCCTTTTTCATCCGAGTGCCAGGTGACGCCAATATCAAACCCGCGCTCTGCGAGCATCAGCGCCGTGGTTTTACCAATCCCGGAATCCGATGCGGTCACTATCGCTACTCTGGTCATACTCACCTCCTGAAAAACTGCAAAGAGGTAAGTATAGATAATGACCATTTTTAGCCATGATGATAGCCGCCGCCCAGCGCCGACGTCAGCTGCAGCGTGGCGTCGACATACTGGCCTTTCAGCAACAATCCGGCGAGGTCTTCCCTGAGGGCCGGGATCCTGGCTTCACTGACCCGCGAGCCCGCAACGATCCCCGCGCTGAAGCGCGCCTGCGCCAGCGCCACAACCCGCGCCGCATCTTTTTCAACCTGCTGCTGATGGTGGTTCTTCGCCGTCAGCGTTTCGACTTCACTGGCCGTGCGCGCCACCTGATTGACCGCTTCGACCACCGCTTTGTTGTAGTTCGCGACCGAGAGATTGTTCTGCGCCTGGGCGATATCCAGGCTGGCGTTCAGCCTGCCGCTGTCGAAGATCGGCAGCGTAAGCCCGGCGGTCACGCCCATCTGCTGCGCTGAAGCGCGAAACAGATCGCTCAGATGGAGGGCATCCTGCTGTAAGAACGCCATCAGGTTCACGTCAGGATAGAAAGCCGCTCTGGCGGCCTCCACCTCGCTCATGGAGGCTTCGATATACCAGTGCGCCTCCTGAAGATCGGGACGGCGTGCCAGCAGTTCATAACCGAGCGTCGGCGGTAGCGCGGCGTCAACCGTCGGCAGCGCATGCCGCGTAAGCGTTACGGAGGAAGAATTCGTCAGCGCGACCAGACGCGCCTCAACGGCTTTCATCTTCCCGTTGACTTCTGCCAGCTGTTCTTCGGTTTTGCTGGCGTCGATATCGGTTTCCACCCCTTCAACGGAGGAGGTGATCCCGTGCTGATACAGTTCGCGGTCGGCGCCGATTATGTTGTCCTGCTCATGTTTGATCTGCGCGAGAACCTCCCCTGCGGCGGCCTGAGTTTGCCACTCCCAGTAGAGCCGCGCCACGCTGCTGGCCAGCAGCTGGCGGGTCTGCTCCAGCTCCGCTTTTTGCGCATTCACTTTGCCAATCCGGGCCTCGACCCGGGCGCGATTTTTTCCCCACAGATCGAGATCCCAGCCTGCGGTCAGCCCAAAGGTGCCGTTGGTGTACCACGGCCCGGTGGTGCCTGCAGCCGGGTCGGTAAGGGCGAAAGGCCCCATCAGCCCTTCGGCGGACATTTTCTGGCGTTCCGCATCGGCGGAAAAATCAATCTGCGGACCGTCAGCGGCCATTGCGGCTTTGGCCTGGGCTTCGGCAAGCGTAATGCGCTGACGGGCAATCTGCATATCCGGCGCATCGCTCAACGCTTTCGCAATCAGCCCGTTAAGCTGGGGATCGTTATACGCTTTCCACCACTCATTCTTCGGCCAGTCCTGATGATTAAGAATTGTATTCACCGACGCCGCAGCGGTTTGCGTTTTAATGGGAGACACCGTGGCATGTTCAGGCGCACAGGCTGCCAGAATAAAAGCGAAGGGTGCACTCAGAGATAAAATAAGAGAACGTTTCATGACGCCATACACTCAAAAAATAAAGGCGCACGTTACGCTCGCTATCGCTCATTTTTTTAGTAACGCGTGGCAATCCGCAAATTGTCATACATTTTAATACCCGGAAATTTATTCCCAAAGAGAATGATTAAATCCAATGCATTCACGCCAAATATAAATACGCTGCTACACTTATTCAGGACATACATGAGCGGGAGAAAGGGATGAAAATATTACTGTGGGTTATTTTAATTATATTTCTGATAGGGCTCTTAGTGGTCACCGGCGTATTCAAGATGATTTTCTGATCTATTTGCCCGGCTCAGAGCCGGGCAACGTCATTAATATCAGGCTTTCAGCGAAGCCCCTTTCGTGGCAATCACCTCTTTATACCAGTAGAAACTCTTCTTACGGCTGCGCGCCAGCGTGCCGTTACCGCCGTCATCGCGATCGACGTAAATAAAGCCGTAGCGCTTGGAGAGTTCAGCTTTAGACGCGCTCACCAGGTCGATTGGCCCCCAGCTGGTATACCCCATCACCTCAACGCCATCGTCAATGGCTTCACGCACCTGCACCAGGTGGTCGTTAAGGTAGCTGATGCGATAGTCATCCTGCACCACGCCGTCCGCATCCGGTTTATCCTTCGCCCCCAGGCCATTTTCCACGATAAACAACGGCTTCTGATAGCGATCCCAGAGCACGTTTAGCAGGGTACGCAGGCCGATGGGGTCAATCTGCCAGCCCCATTCGGAACTTGCCAGATGCGGGTTTGGCACCATGCTCAGGATATTGCCGCGCGCCTGCTGGTTGAGGGCCTCATCCGCGGTGACGCAGCCCGTCATGTAGTAGCTGAACGAGATAAAATCGACGGTCGATTTCAGCGCCTCGCGGTCGGCATCCGTTACCTCAAGCTGAATCCCGCTGTCGCGGAAGAAGCGCTGCATATAGCCCGGATAGGCGCCACGGCACTGCACGTCGCCAAAGAATTGCCACGCGCGGTTTTCCTGCAGCGTCTCCAGAACATCTTCCGGCTTGCAGGTCAGCGGATACATCAGGCCGCCCAGCAGCATGTTGCCGATTCTGGCATCCGGGATAATCTCGTGGCAGGCCTTCACAGCCAGCGCGCTGGCCACCAGCTGGTGGTGGATCGCCTGGTACACCTCACCTTTGCTGCTGGTTTCCGGCAGGCCCACGCCGGTCATCGGCGCGTGCAGAGACATATTGATCTCGTTGAAGGTCAGCCAGAGCTTCACCTTCTCCTTGTAGCGCGCAAACACGGTACGGGCGTAGCGCTCGAAGAACCCAATGGTCTGGCGGCTGCCCCACCCGCCGTACTGCTTCACCAGCCCCCACGGCATTTCGTAATGCGAGAGCGTCACCAGCGGGGTAATGCTGTGCGCGGCCAGCTCGTCAAACAGCCGGTCGTAAAACGCCAGCCCCGCCTCGTTAGGCTGCTGCTCGTCGCCGTTCGGAAAAATGCGGGTCCAGGCAATGGAGACGCGCAGGCAGCTAAAGCCCATCTCAGCGAACAGTTTGATGTCTTCCGGGTAGCGGTGATAGAAGTCGATGGCGACGTCCTTGATGCCGCTGTCGCCCGCCACGCGCTCAACCACCGGGCCGAAGACACCCTGCGGCTGAACGTCTGAGGTGGACAGCCCTTTTCCCTCCTCCAGATACGCGCCTTCTACCTGATTCGCGGCAACCGCGCCGCCCCATAAAAAATCGTCCGGGAAAGTTTTCATCACGTTCTCCTGTTATTGATGGCTTACGCTGAGTAACGGCGCACCGGCGCTGACGGACGTTGCCGCCACGGTCACCACATCTCGATACTCATCGCTGTTACTGATAATGATCGGGGTCGCCAGGTCGTATCCGGCATCGATAATCGCCTGTCGGTCAAACTCCAGCAGCAGATCGCCGGGCTGTACCCTGTCGCCCACCTTCACGTGGGCGGTAAACGGCCTGCCGTCGAGCTTCACGGTATCGATCCCCACGTGAATCAACACTTCAATTCCGCTGTTGCTGAGCAGGCCGATGGCGTGTTTGGTCTGAAACAGCGAGGCCACCACGCCGGCAAACGGGGCCACCACTTTGTTATCCGAGGGAATAATCGCGGCACCGCTGCCCAGCAGGCCGCTGGCAAACGTGGTATCCGGCACCTGGTCGAGCGCCAGAACGGTCCCGGTCATCGGGGATAAAACATCGTTTTCCCTTGCCATAACCGCAGCTTCCGCCTCTGCGCGTCCCGGCATACCTGCCACCAGCGTCAGGCCACAGCTCAGCACCAGCGCTACCGCGGTGCCGATCACGCCGCCCCACAGCGTGGCGTTTACTCCACCCGGCGGAATCATCTGGGCGATGGTAAAGATATTGGCGAAGCCGAAGGAGTAAACGTGGGTATCGCTGAAGCCGACAATCGCGCCGCCGATAGCTCCCGCCACGCAGCCAAAGATAAACGGGCGGCGCAGCGGCAGGTTTACGCCATACACAGCGGGTTCGGTGATACCAAATATCCCGGCCGTTACCGATGAACCCGCCAGCATCTTCTGACGGGCATCGCGGGTACGCAGGAAGATCCCCAGCGCCGCCCCCACCTGGCCAAACACCGCGGGCAATAGCATTGGCAGCATGGAGTCATGCCCCAGCACCGCCAGGTTGTTGATCATCAGCGGCACTAGCCCCCAGTGCAGGCCAAAAATAACGCAGACCTGCCACAGCGCGCCCATCGCCGCGCCCGCCAGCCACGGTGCCAGAACGTAAATGCTCTGATAGCCGTTCGCCAGCATCTGGCTCAGCCAGGTCGCCAGCGGCCCGATAACGAGGAAAGTCAGCGGCACGGTCACGCCCAGACAGATCAGCGGCGCGAAGAAGTTTTTCATCGAGGATGGCAGCAGCCTGGTGCTCTGCTTTTCCAGCCAGCAGCTGACCCACGCGGCGAGAATAATCGGGATCACCGACGAGCTGTAGTTAAACCAGGTGACAGGAATGCCCAAAAAAGCGTCCGATACCGCGCCCGGCTGCTGGCTGGCGTTAAACGCCGCAATCATCATCGGATGGGTGAGCGCCCCGCCGATGACCATGGTAATAAACGGGTTGCCGCCAAATTTTTTCCCGGCGGTATAGCCCAGCACCAGCGGGAAGAAGAAGAACAGCGCGTCGCTGGCGGCGAACCAGATTTTATAGGTGCCGCTCTCAGTGCTGAGCCAGCCGCACACAACGGCCAGCGCCAGCAGCCCTTTCAGAATACCGGACGCGGCCAGAATGCCGATAAACGGGGTGAAAATCCCGGAGACAATGTCAATCAGGCGGCCCAGCAGATTCCCTTTTTCGCCCCTCTCTTCCACGACGGGCGCGTCATCGGTAAGGCCTGCCTCATGGCGCACCGCCTGCCAGACGTCGTGGACGTGGTTGCCAATCACTACCTGAAACTGGCCGCCGCTTTCGACCACCATGATGACGCCCGGGTTTTTCTTGAGCCCTTCCGCATCCGCCCGTTGATTCTCTTTCAGTTTGAAGCGAAGCCGGGTCGCGCAGTGTACAAGACTGACGATGTTCTCTTTTCCGCCAACGTGGCCGAGAATATCCTTCGCTAAAGCCTGGTATTCCATCTCGATTTCCTTACATCCGATGCCCGCAGGCACCTGTTGACTGAGTACAAAAAATAAAAAAACCCGAGAACGACCTTCTGACGAAGGCCGCGCTCAGGTTTTGCCTGCGTGATGCAGTAACAATCCTGTTTTGAGGCTTAACGCCCCTCTTTTCTCACCCGCTCGATATGAATGGCGAGGAACATAATTTCTTCGGTCGTCAGCTCACGCTGATAGCTTTTGTTCAGGTGCTGAGCGATTTTCTCGGCGCATTTCCACGCCTTCGCGTAGTTGTCTTTTACCGCCGTATGCAGCGAGACGTCGTCATCTTCCACCACGGTGCGGGTGAGCATCCGCTGGGCAAAAAACTTCAGATGCGTGACAAAACGCTGATAGCTGAGCGAGTCTTCATCGTACTCAAGCTGCAGCTGATACTTCACCAGCTGCAGGATCTCCTGCATCACCCGCGTCACGTGCATCACTTCCGGCATTTCGCTGTTCAGCTGCGCGGTGACCAGATGCAGCGCGATAAACCCGGCCTCATCCTCCTCCAGCTCGACGTTCAGGCGTCTGGCGATAATGGCCCGCGCCTCCTGCCCTAATTCGAACTCCTTTGGATACAGCCGTTTAATATCCCACAGCAGCACGTTTTTGATCGCCAGCCCGTTCTTCTGCCGCTCAATCGCAAAGTAGCAGTGGTCGGTGAGGGTGATATACAAACTCTCCTGCAGCTTGCCCAGCCGCTGCGCCGCCAGCCCGATGATGCGGTCGCAGGTGGTCATCACTTCCAGCGGAATTTGACTCAGCAGCTCGCCAAGTCGACGCACCAGTTCATCGCTTTGTAACGCAAACACCTTTTCAACCAACGCGGTATCCAGCGCTTCGCCGACGCGCTTCTGAAAGGCCAGCCCACGGCCCATCACCACCTGTTCGCGCCCGCGCTCATCCTGAACAACCACCACGTTATTATTGAGTATCTTGGCGATTTTCATCTGAACCCCAGAAACAAAAAAACCTGACCTCCGGCAGATGCCAGAAAATCAGGTTTTGCCTGCCTAAGCAGTAACAATCCAGTTCTGGCACTCTATCAGTTTCATTCATAGCCTCAATGCATCACGCATCAGAAACGTGACGCGGATCGAACTTGCTAGAACGTCACGACAGTTTTCAGCTCCGTCACCCAGGCATCCTGCGTCCGGGATACGCCGCCGGGATGGTGCCAGTACTGAATGCCCGGCTGCAGCTCCAGCCACGACACCGGACGGAAGCGATAATAAAACTCACCGTTCAGGGAGTGGCCTGGCTCCGGGTGATACGCCGGATCGTTATAGTCCGACACGCCGCTCAGGCTGTTCATATAGCGCTGGTTGCGGGCGTACTGGCTGCTCATATCAATCCAGGTTAGCCCGAAGCCAATCCAGTCTTCCGGCCGCGCGTCAAACAGCCCGCGGTAGCGCAGCGAGGCGGCGTAAACCTGGTGCATGTAGTTGGTACTCTGATCCGCAAGGCTCATGCTGAAAGAGGTGCTCAACCCGCGATTCGGGTCATCCTGATGCTGGGTAAGCTGCTGGTTCAGCCCGGCGTACATGAACCAGGTCCGGCTGTGGGTATCAAAGCCGTTCGGGTCCGTCGCGCCCGCCCCGTCGGATTTGCCGCGATAGAGATCGGTTTGCGGCGCGTTGGTAAACACCACGCCCAGGTTATACGCGCCCGGCAGGCCGTTAATCAGCGGACGCGCTTCGATTTCAACCGGCAGTAAGACCCCTTTGCTGCCCTTCGTCGACCAGCTCCACGCGTGGCTGCGGCTGGAGGCCTCGGGATTTTGCTCCATCACGCCGCCCTTCAGGGTCAGCGTCGGCGTTAATTTATACGCAAGCGTGGTGCCCCAGGTGTGAACGTTCCAGTTGTTCCACGTCAGCGAGTTGGCTGACTTCCCGCCGCACTGCGAGAGGAGCTGGAAATCACAGGGGATGATTTGATCGAAGGTCTGCACCTTGTTCATCATCCCGATGCGCCAGGTCAGACGCCGGTCGTCAAAGCTGCGGGCAAAGGTCAGCCAGCCCAGACGGGTAATCGACTGCCCGCCCCAGCTCTCCTGGGTCAGATCGTTAAAGTTAACGCGCGGGTCCTGCACGCGTTTGGTGGTAAGGTCGTCATTGTGGTTACGGTTGACGATATTCCCCTCGATACGCGCGTCCAGGATACCGGTCCAGCGCTCCAGGTCCTGGTTGAAGGTCAGCGCAAACTGGTCAATATAGGCCACGTGGGAGTCGTGGTTATATCCGCCACCGCCGTTCCAGCCAATTTCATTCAGGTATCCGAGATTCCAGGTAAAACCGTTATCGTTGAGGATTTTACGTATGCCGAGCATTTCGCCCAGAACAGGCTCCGGTGGATCTTCAAAACCTAATACCGTTCCGTTCCAGTCTTGCGCCACCGACAGCGGGGATATCGCTAATAAGGCGAGCGCAAAGAATTTATTTTTATATGCCATAATAACAACCTGTGATTGAGTATTTTGTGCGTAACCGGCCGCAGGAAATTTTTCTATTTCCTGTCGATATTTCATTTTTTTAAAATCAGTAAAAAGCGCTAAGCCAAATTTCTCTCCTGCGTAAACGAGAGGCAAAAAAAAACCTAAGCGCTCCACAGCGAAAATGCTGTGAAACGCTTAGGTTTTGCCTGTTAACCAGTAACAATCCTGCGTTGAAAACAGTGGCACCTTAACACCGTCGCGCCACGTTGAAAACCTGAACTGTTTTCTGATTTAAAAAAGTGTGAGCAATTTAACGCTTATTATTTTGACTGAATCACCCGGGCAATATCAGACGAAGTCTGCAATGTCCGAATTTCCTGAAATAATCCCAGCGCTTCATCGTACTCTTTGCGTAAATAGCTCAGCCACTGTTTAATTCGCGCGACGTGATACAAACCGGTATCGCCCTGCTTTTCCAGTCGGCTGTATTTTTGCAGCAGCGTGACGACGTCTTCCCACGGCATTCGCGGCTCGTTATATTTCACCACCCGGCTGAGGTTCGGCACATTCAGGGCGCCGCGACCGATCATCACCGCATCGCAGCCGGTGGCCTTCAGACAGGCCTGCGCGCTCTCATAATCCCAGATTTCACCGTTGGCGATCACCGGAATGGTGAGGCGCTTGCGGATCTCACCGATCGCCTGCCAGTTAATGCGCTCGGCCTTGTAGCCATCTTCTTTGGTGCGGCCATGCACCACCAGCTCGGTGGCCCCGGCCTGCTGCACCGCATCGGCGATTTCAAACTGCCGCGCGTCGCTGTCCCATCCCAGGCGCACCTTCACCGTCACCGGCAAATGCGAAGGCACGGCCTCACGCATGGCCTTCGCGCCGCGGTAAATCAGCTCAGGATCTTTCAGCAACGTCGCCCCGCCGCCGCTGCCGTTCACCAGCTTCGACGGGCAGCCGCAGTTGAGATCCACCCCGTAAGAGCCCAGCTCAACCGCGCGGGCGGCGTTTTCCGCCAGCCATTCGGGATACTGGCCGAGCAGCTGAATACGCACCAGCGTGCCGGAAGAGGTCCGGCTCTGGTTGTGCAGCTCGGGGCACAGGCGGAAGAAGGATTTTACCGGCAACAGCATATCGACCACGCGCAGAAATTCCGTCACGCAGAGATCGTAATCGTTCACCTCGGTCAGAAGCTCGCGCACGAGGGAGTCGAGCACGCCTTCCATTGGGGCCAGTAAAACACGCATAGCAGTACCTGTGAAAAAAGACGCGCTATAGTAGCCGCTCTCTATATCGCTGGGAAGCGCTTCTGTTCAGGGAGAAAGTCAGCCGGCGTTGCCCCCACAATGGCGCGAAACGCCGCCGCAAATGCCGCCTGCCCGGAAAACCCCAGCATCCAGGCCACCTGCTTAACCGGGTATCCGTTGGCGAGCAGATCCAGCGAGGCACAAATCCTTGCGCGCTGTCGCCAGGCCCGGAAGCTAAAGCCGGTATCTTTGATAAAGGCGCGTGAGAATGTGCGTTCAGACATCGCGGCCTGTTCCGCCAGCCTGTCCATCGAAACGTCCCAGAAATTGCTGGCAATGATGTCACAGGCAACGCGATGTAACCGCTCATCCACGGGCATCGGTAATTCGGCCGAAATCTGCTGCGCCTCGCTGAGGATTTCGAGCAGCAAAACGGCCATGCTGCGCTGGCTGGCTGGCCGGTATTGCGCACTGAACAGCCCGGCAATCAGCTCTTTGAACAACGCCGTCGCCATAATCACGTGAACCTCTTCTTTCCGTTTAAAAGATCGGCATTGCGATATCAGCGCGGGGCTAAACCAGACCGCGCGGAGCTCCGTTGCGGATAACACGCTGTAGGTATGCTCCTGAAAGGGAGGGATCCAGAGCGCGCGCTGTGGCGGTATGACCCAACGCTTATTGCCGGTTTCGACCAGCATCACCCCTTTGATGGCAAACAAAAGTTGCCCCTGTGGATGCTGGTGAGGGGGATCCACTTCGCCGCGCGTATAGCTAATAGCCCCTCTGGACCATCCGATGGCATCGTCGTGAATTGGCGTTTTATCGATAACGGTTGGCATTTCACATTCCTCCCTTCCTCTTATGATGCTGCTTGTACACGTAACCGGAGAGAGACGCAATGCACATTCATTTTATCATTCATGAATATTTCGAAGCGCCAGGCGCATATGAAGTCTGGGGGGAAAATCGCGGCTGTAGTATGAGCTACTCCAGAGTTTATCAGGGCGATCCGTTACCCGAGGATCTGCAGAGCACAGACTTGCTTATCATCATGGGAGGCCCGCAGTCACCTGCCACCACGCTTCAGGAGTGCCCCTGGTTTGACGCGCAGGCGGAAATGCGGCTCATCGGCCGCGCAATAGAGGCAGGTAAAACGGTGATTGGCGTTTGTCTGGGCTCGCAGCTTATCGGTGAAGCGCTGGGCGCAGCGTTTTGCCATAGCCCGGAAAAAGAGATCGGCAAATTTCCCGTCAGGCTCACAGATGCTGGCAAGGCGAACCCGCTGTTTGAGGATTTTGGCCACGAGCTGAACGTCGGACACTGGCATAACGACATGCCAGGGTTGACGCCGCAGGCTAAAGTGCTGGCTTACAGCGAGGGCTGCCCCCGTCAGATCGTGCAATATGGCGAACGGGTTTACGGTTTTCAGTGTCATATGGAACTGACGCCGGAGGTGGTTGAGCTGCTGATTGAACATTCGCAGAACGATCTCAGCCGCGCGGCTGAATTTCGTTTTGTCGAAACGGCGGAAAAACTACGCTCGCATGATTATCGCGAAATGAACCAGGTGCTGTTTTCTTTTCTGGATAAACTCGCCGCCCAACGCGAGGCCTGACTCAGTGGCATTTCTCTGGCTCGTCACTTCGCCACCGCACGCCCTTTCCTCTAAACTGTAGCCTGCCCCTGTGCGGTGATACCAGACGTTCCATTCTGGAATGTCTGGTATGCTCAAATTTCATGATGTGATCCGTGGCACATTTTTAGGTTTAATTGTATGATGAATGCGTTTCAGCAAGGACTATCACCATGAGCAAATCATTGAATATTATCTGGCAATATCTGCGCGCATTCGTCCTAATTTACGCCTGCCTGTACGCCGGGATTTTCATCGCGTCGCTGCTGCCGATCGTCATTCCCGGCAGCATTATCGGTATGCTGATCCTCTTCGTTTTGCTGGCGCTGCAAATCCTGCCCGCAAAATGGGTCAACCCCGGCTGCTTCGTCCTCATTCGCTACATGGCGCTGCTTTTCGTGCCCATCGGCGTCGGGGTCATGCAGTATTTTGATTTGCTCAAGGCCCAGTTCGGCCCGATTGTGGTCTCCTGCGCGGTCAGTACGCTGGTGGTTTTCCTTGTGGTGAGCTGGAGTTCGCATCTGGTGCATGGCGAACGTAACGTGGTCGGGGAGAAAACAAAAAAATGATGGCCAATATCTGGTGGTCGCTGCCGTTAACCCTGGCGGTGTTCTTCGCCGCGCGCAAGCTTGCCGCACGTTTTAAAATGCCGTTGCTGAACCCGCTGCTGGTGGCGATGGTGGTAATTATTCCGTTCCTGCTGCTCACCGGCATTCCCTACGAACGCTACTTTGCCGGCAGCAAAATTTTAAACGACCTGCTGCAGCCTGCCGTTGTGGCGCTCGCCTTTCCTTTATACGAGCAGCTCCATCAGATCCGCGCCCGCTGGAAATCCATCATTACCATCTGTTTTGTGGGCAGCCTGGTGGCGATGATCACCGGCACGTCGGTGGCGCTGTTGATGGGGGCCTCCCCGCAAATTGCCGCCTCTATCCTGCCTAAATCGGTGACCACGCCTATCGCGATGGCGGTCGGCGGCAGCCTCGGCGGGATCCCGGCCATCAGCGCGATGTGCGTCATTTTCGTCGGTATTCTGGGTGCGGTGTTTGGTCACACCCTGCTGAACGGGATGCGTATTCACACTAAAGCGGCACGGGGGCTGTCGATGGGAACAGCTTCCCACGCCCTGGGCACCGCCCGCTGCGCGGAGCTGGATTATCAGGAAGGGGCGTTTAGCTCCCTGGCGCTGGTGATCTGCGGGATTATCACCTCCCTGCTGGCCCCGTTCATTTTCCCGCTGATTCTGGCGGTGATGGGCTAAAATTTGCGATGCGTCGCGCAAATTTCATTTTGATTTCATAAGTTGCATACATAATGAGAAGTGGATCACATATAAAGCCCTGACGGCTCCGTAAACTACCGATCCATTAACCTTTATGAGGCAAACGCCATGCACCCACGTTTTCAAGCTGCTTTCGCCCAGCTTGCAGAGAATTTGCAGTCAGCCCTGGCTCCCGTTCTGGCAGATGCACACTTCCCCGCCCTGCTGACCGCGGAGCAGGTCACGATGCTGAAACAGGCAACGGGACTGGAAGAAGACGCGCTGGCTTTCGCACTGCTTCCTCTGGCTGCCGCCTGCGCGCGGGCCGATCTCTCCCACTTTAACGTCGGGGCCATTGCGCGCGGCGTCAGCGGAACCTGGTACTTCGGTGGCAATATGGAGTTCCTGGGCGCGACCATGCAGCAAACGGTTCACGCCGAGCAGAGCGCCATCAGCCACGCCTGGCTGCGCGGTGAAAAAGCCCTGAGCGCCATTACCGTTAACTACACCCCCTGCGGCCACTGCCGTCAGTTTATGAACGAGCTGAACAGCGGGCTGCAGCTGCGCATCAACCTGCCGGGCCGCGCGCCGCACACGCTGGGGGATTATCTGCCTGACGCGTTTGGCCCGAAAGATCTGGAGATCAAAACGCTGCTGATGGACGAGCAGGACCACGGTTACGCCCTGTCCGGCGATGACCTGAGCCAGGCGGCCATTCGCGCGGCCAACAAAAGCCACACGCCGTACAGCAAGTCCCCGAGCGGCGTGGCGCTGCAGTGCCGCGATGGCCGGATCTTTAGCGGCAGCTACGCGGAAAACGCCGCGTTTAACCCAACCCTGCCACCGCTGCAGGGCGCGCTTAACCTGCTGAGCCTGAACGGCTATGACTATCCGGACATTCAGCGCGCTATTCTGGCAGAAATTGCCGATGCGCCGTTGATTCAGTGGGATGCGACCGCCGCGACGCTTAAAGCGCTGGGCTGCACGACGATTGACCGCGTACTGCTTGCGTAATCCTTCCGGCGGGCAGAAATGCCCGCCAGTTTGCTGAAAAACCCCTCAGTTAAGTCGCTGTTTCTTGCGCTAACCAGGCGGGTAAAGTAGCCTGAGTTAAATTTCATCCACGAACGAGCCATCTCCATGTTAAAGCGCGTTTTTTACAGCCTGTCTGTCCTGGTCGGCATACTGCTGTTGATCGTGCTGGGTCTCGATCGCTGGATGAGCTGGAAAACCGCCCCCTACATCTTTGACGACCTGCAGGACCTGCCCTATCGTCAGGTTGGCGTGGTGCTCGGCACCGCCAAGTATTACCGCACCGGCGTGATCAACCAGTATTACCGTTACCGCATTCAGGGCGCGCTGAACGCCTACAACAGCGGCAAGGTGAACTACCTGCTGCTGAGCGGCGATAACGCGCTGCAAAGCTACAATGAACCGGTGACGATGCGTAAGGACCTGATTGCCGCGGGCGTGGACCCTGCCGATATCGTGCTCGACTACGCCGGATTCCGCACCCTGGACTCCATCGTGCGCACGCGTAAAGTCTTCGATACCAACGACTTCATCATCATTACCCAGCGCTTCCACTGCGAGCGCGCGCTGTTTATCGCGCTGCATATGGGCATTCAGGCGCAGTGTTACGCGGTGCCGTCGCCAAAAGATATGCTGAGCGTGCGCGTGCGCGAGTTCGGCGCGCGGTTTGGCGCCCTGGCCGATCTGTATATCTTCAAACGCGAACCGCGCTTTTTAGGCCCGCTGGTGCCGATTCCGGCGATGCACGAAGTGCCGGAAGACGCGCAGGGTTACCCGGCCGTCACGCCCGAGCAGCTGCTTGATATGCAGAAAAAGGAGAAATAACAGGACCGCCTTTATACTTTCTTTACGCCGGGCCTGACGCTTTTTATCCCCCCTTTACGTCGGCTCTTTTAAGCTGAGTTCACTGCCGCTACGGCTTCATTGAAGAATGACTATGAACTCGATAATGAATGCGTTTTTCCTCAAAAGTCTCCGTCCGTATTTTAACTTTCCCGGTTTATCACTTCCTGGCGCACTCAATTCCGGTCTCTGGCTTGATGAAAAAATTGATGCCCTGCAGCACAACATTTCAGTGGAAGTAGCGGATTATCTGGAACGTTACCCGCAGACGAAACATGTAGACGTTTACCTGAACGATATCAACGGCACGATGCGCGGCAAGCGTCTGTCGGTGGAGAGCATGCTGAGCCTGGAAAAAGGCTGTTATTTTCCCCTTTCGGTCTACTCGATGGATCAGAAAGGAAAAATCGCCGCCCCACTTCATGATGAACCGGACCGACTCTGCGTGCCGGTCGCCGGCTCCCTGCGCCCCTGCCCGCAGGATCCGCAGCACAATGCGCAGATCCTGCTGACGATGAAAGACAGTGACGATACCCCCTGCCCGCTTGAGCCGCGCGTGATACTGCAGAACGTGCTGGCCCGCTTCCACCAGCACGGTCTCTTCCCGGTGATTGCCCCGGAAATCGAGTTCTATCTGACGGGACATGACAATCGGGATCCGCAAAATCAGGGCTGTTTTCATATGGATACTACGACGGCCCATGCGGCACTGTTTGACGAGCTGGAACAGCTGGCGCACCTTCAGCGCATCCCGCTGTCCGGGATCGTGGCGGAAGCCGAGTCCGGTCAGTACGAATTAAACCTGAAGCACAGCCATCGCGTCGTTGAGGTCTGCGATAACGTGCTGGCGCTTCGTCGCCTGACCCGTTACGTTGCCGAAAAGCACGGCCTGCAGGCCAACTTTATGGCGAAGCCTTTCAGCCAGCTGTCCGGCAGCGGTTTGCACTTCCATTTCAGCCTGAACAATCGTCACGGCGAAAACGTTTTTGCTTCCCCGGTGAACGCGCTTAACAGCATGATGCGTTTGTGCATCGCGGGGCAGCTGGCGCTGATGCCCGCCTCCGTCGCCATTCTTGCGCCGGGCGTTAACGCGTTTCGTCGCCTGCGTAAAAACCTGACGGAGCCCGTATTTAACTCCTGGGGCTATAACACCCGCTCCGCCGCCCTGCGTATTCCCTGCTCGGATGACCACAACCGTCGTATCGAGTACCGGCTGGCCGGGGCCGATGCCAATCCCTATCTGGTGGCAGCCACTATCCTGACCGGCATGCTGTACGGGCTGGAAAACATCGACGACGAGGATTTGCCCGAACCGCAGCATGATGAACCCGCGCTGCCGCTGTTTCAGCAGGAGGCGATTGAGACCTTTGCCCGCTGTCAGTACCTCACCGACAGCCTGGGCGACGCCTTTTCCGAACAGTGGGTCGCCTGCAAGCTCTCTGAACTCGACTGGTTTGAGCGCATCGTGACCCGAGAGGAGTCACTGCTGGCATAAGTCATAAAAAAGCCCGCTCGATGAGCGGGCCGGATATCGCGAGGAGCAATTACTTCTTACGCGCGTACTTCAGTGAATCCAGCGCGACCGCGAAGATAATGATGGCGCCTTTGATGATGTACTGCCAGTACGGGTTCACGCCGATATAGGTCAAGCCGTAGTTGATGACGGTGAAGATGATCACACCGGTCACCACGCCCAGTACCGTACCCACGCCGCCGCTGAAGGAGACGCCGCCCACCACGCAGGCTGCGATTGCATCCAGCTCGTACATGAAGCCAAGGTTGTTGGTTGCAGAGCCGATACGGCCCGCTTCCAGCATCCCGCCGAAGGCGTAGAACACGCCGGACAGGGCATAAATGATGAGCAGGTTCAGGGCAACGTTCACGCCGGAGACTTTCGCCGCTTCCGGGTTACCGCCGATAGCGAAGATGTTTTTACCAAAGCGCGTTTTGTTCCACAGGATCCAGACGAAGGCCACCGCAATCAGCGCATAGAAGGTGATATACGACAGGCGGAAGCTGCCCAGCGCGATGAACCCTTGCGTAAAGGTCGAGAAGCCGCTGTCAAAACCCGAGATGGGGGAAGCACCGACAAAGTCGTAGTACAGGGAGTTGATACCGTAAACGATGATCATCGTACCCAGCGTGGTGATAAACGGCGTCACGTTCAGGTAGGCGATAATGATACCGTTGATCAGACCAATCACCGCACCGATGGCGCAGACAATCAGGATCACCACGAAAATCGGCATGGTGGCCATTTCCGGGAAGACCTTGTTGGCGTTTTCCATCGACTGCAGCAGGGTTGCCGCGATAACCGCCGCCAGCCCCACCTGGCGACCGGCAGAAAGGTCCGTCCCCTGGGTTACGATCAGGCCCGCCACGCCCAGCGCAATAATAATACGCACGGAGGACTGGGTCAGAATGTTACTCAGGTTCAGCAGGCTTAAGAACGTAGGGTCCTGGAAAATGATGATAGCCAGCAGTACTAAAAGAACAACGTAAATACCGCCTTCTTTCAGGTAAGTGAGAAAACTTTTTTTATTTAACGCACTCATGAGGAGCCCCTGATCTTAAAGGTGCAAAGACGCAAGACGCAAAATTTCGTTTTGCGTTGTCGTTTTGGTGTCAACAATACCGGCAACGAGACCATTGCTCATAACCAGAATACGATCCGTGATCCCTAACAATTCCGGCATTTCGGAAGAAATAATAATGATCCCTTTATTCTTTTTCGCCAGCTCGGCAATCAGCTGATAAATTTCAAACTTCGCGCCGACGTCAATACCGCGGGTCGGTTCATCCAGCATCAGAATTTCTGGCTGGGTTAATAACCAACGTCCGATAATGACTTTTTGCTGGTTACCGCCTGACAGCGAACCAATTTGGGTGCGGTGTCCTGGCGTTTTCACGCGCATGGAGTCAATAACCCATTGGGTATCGCTCTTCATGCGGGAGTTATCCAGCAGTCCGACTTTGTTTTTGTAATTGCGAATGTTAGAAATTAACGAGTTAAAGTTAATATCCAGATAGGCATAAATACCGGTCGAACGACGCTCTTCCGTCACCAGCGCAAAACCATTATTAATGGCTTCGTTGGCGTTGTGGTTGTTAATTTTCTTACCGTGCAGCGTAATAGTGCCTTCGGCTTTCTCACGGATACCGAACAGAGTTTCCACGATATCGGTACGTTTTGCCCCGACCAGACCGGCAATCCCCAGGATTTCGCCCTTGTGCAGGTCGAAGGAGACATCGCGAATAGACGGCTGGCGTAACGAGGTCAGATTACGTACTTCCAGGATCACTTCGCCCGGCTTGTTTTCTTTATCCGGGAAGCGCTGGTTAAGGGAACGGCCGACCATCATGGCGATGATCTTGTCCATGTCCAGCCCTTCCAGCGGCTGCGTGGCAATCCACTGACCGTCGCGCAGAATGGTAATCTCATCGCACAGCTGGAAGATCTCTTCCATTTTGTGGGAGATATACACAATGCCGCAGCCGCGATCTTTTAGCTTACGAATAATGGTAAAAAGGTGATTAACCTCTTTTTCCGTTAATGACGATGTCGGTTCGTCCATGATGACGATTTTCGCATCATAGGAGAACGCTTTGGCGATTTCGATCATCTGCATCTGGGAGACGGATAATGTTCCCACGCGGGCGCGCGGGTCGATATCAATATCCAGCTCATCAAAAATCGCTTTGGTGTCGCGATACATTTTGTCCTGATCGACAAAGACACCCTTGGTTGGATAACGCCCCAACCACATGTTATCCATGACTGAACGCTGCAGCACCAGGTTTAATTCCTGGTGAACCATCGAGATACCGTTTTCCAGTGCTTCTTTCGCTGAATGGAAATCGATCTCTTTCCCCTGAAAAAGAATGCTGCCAGAATCTTTTTGATAGATCCCAAAAAGACATTTTAATAATGTTGATTTACCCGCACCGTTCTCCCCCATCAGGGCATGAATAGAGTGAGGACGAACTTTTAAATTAACATTATCGAGTGCCTTAACGCCGGGAAATGACTTGTTGATACCGCTCATTTCCAACAGGTATTCACCGGATGACTGAGTATTTGTGCTGACCATAATTATACCTTGTTGGCCTCGCATATCGCGTTATAAAAGGGCGCAACGAATTGCGCCCAGTGGAGACAGTACCGCTAACTTATTTACCGATAAACTCAGCCAGGTTGGACTGGTCTACGCCCACGTAAGGTACGCGAACGATTTTGTTTTCAATTTTCCAGCTGGTGCCATCTGCCGCGCCTTTGCCATCGGCCAGGTTTTTCGCCAGATCGAAGGTCGCTTTCGCCTGGTTGTTGGCATCGTTCAGAACGGTACCGGCCATCGCACCGGATTTAACCAGCGCCAGCGCTTCTGGCAGTGCATCTACGCCGAACACAGGAATGGAGGATTTGTTGTGCGCTTTCAGCGCTTCTACCGCACCCATTGCCATCGCATCGTTGTTGGCGATAACCACTTCGATTTTGTTCGCGTTAGGGCCGGACAGCCACGCGTCCATTTTATCTTTCGCCTGAGCGGTATCCCACATCGCGGTATCTAACGCCAGCTGCTGGGTTTTCAGACCCTTGTCGTTCAGCTCTTTGATAACGTAGGTGGTACGGGCTTCAGCATCCGGGTGGCCGGGTTCGCCTTTCAGCAGCACGAACTGAATCTGACCGTCTTTGTTCAGGTCCCAGTTCGGGTTCGCCGCCCAGTGTTTCGCGATCAGATCGCCCTGAATAATACCGGACTCTTTGGAGTCGGTACCGACGTAATACGCTTTGTCGTAGCTATCCAGCGCTTTACGGGAAGGTTCTTTGTTGAAGAAGACGATTGGCACGTTCTGGCCGCGCGCTTTTTCAATAACCGTGCCTGCTGCAGCCGGGTCAACCAGGTTGATGGCCAGGGCTTTCACGCCTTTCGCCAGCAGAACGTCGATCTGGTCGTTCTGTTTGGACTGGTCGTTCTGGGAGTCGTTCATCAGCAGCTGAACGTCTGGCGCTGCTTTCGCATCTTTCTCAATCGCTTTACGTACAACAGACATGAAGTTGTCGTCGTATTTATAGATGGTCACACCAATACGGGTATCCGCAGCGTGCGCTGCTGCACCAAAAAGCATGCTTGCCATTACGGCAGACAGGGTCAACACCTTCTTATTCATGGTATCTCCGGTTTTTTTATGCAGGGTAGTTCTTGTGAATAACGATCGGCGGGCAGGTGTTAATAAAACGTTACTGACAGCCGAAGTTCACTTATAAAATTTCTATCTTCCGTGTTCGGTAACGCTCCAGAAATGCGTTTTATTCGTTGTTTGCGGCACATTGGCTATAGTGAAAGTGAATAATCACCGTTACATAGCGTTTCAGCCCCTAAAACGCTGACATCATAGTCAGCGCCTTGTTAAGATACTGTGAATTTACTCACAGATTGAAAACGGTTACATCACCTCACGTTATCAGTTAGTGATCGGAACCACAATTTGCCGGGCCGCGACGGAGTGCCGACGCACTAAAGTCGGCATGAAACAGTGCGTTGCGCCCGGATCCAGCAGCCCTGCAGCCCCCTGTAACGCCAGCTCAGTCGCCAGTTTCGCCATAGAGGCAATGGGGTAACGCACCGTTGTCAGCTGCGGGTCGGTGTAACGGGCAATCGGAATATCATCAAAACCAATGAGTGATAAATGCTGTGGCACCGCAATGCCGTTATCTTTCAGCGCCGTCAGGGCGCCTGCCGCCATGCTGTCGTTATAGGCAAACACCGCAGTAAGCTGCAGGTTGCGGCCCAGCAGCTCCACCATCGCCGCCTCACCGCCCTGCATGTCAGGCGTACCGGTGCCTGTCCAGCTTTCTGACGGCGTAATGCCGTGCTCTTTCAGGGCGTTTTGCCACCCCTCGCGCCGCAGGTCGTCATCTTCAATATGATGGCTGGAGGCCAGATAGCCGATCCGCTGATGCCCGTTGTTGATGAGCATTTTCGTCGCCATCATGGCGCCGCTGACGTTATCCAGCCCGACGCAGCGATGGGCATAGCCGGGGACGATGCGGTTGATCAACACCATGCCCGGGATCTGATCCATAAAGCCGGTTAGCTCTTCATCGCTCAAGGCTTTTGAATGGACAATCAAGGCGTTACAGCGCTGGCGGATCAGCACTTCGATGGCATGGCGCTCCTTTTCCGCCTCATGATAGCTATTGCCGATCAGGACATATTTCTGATGCTGCTGGGCGACCACGTCGACCGCTTTGACCAGCGCGCCGAAAAAGGCATCCGATACATCCATCACCACCACGCCGATGGTGTCGCTGACCTGCGTCGCAAGCGCCTGGGCATTGGCATTTGGCCGGTACCCGAGCTGGGTCACGGCTTTCATTACGGTTTCACGGGTTTCAGGGCTGACCAGCGCGCTATTGTTCAGCACGCGTGAGACGGTAGCCACAGAAACGCCCGCCTGACGGGCGACGTCACGAATGGTGATCATATTCACCATCCTTCAAAGGATTGCAGCAACTCACAGACACCCCCTGTGTTTAGCAAGGTGGCTATTTTGGCAGCGAGAGAAAGGGGACTACGTGAAGAAGCTCACACTCATGAAAACGCTTACATCCGTTTTGTTAATGATTGTGATCCAGATCGTTATCTGGATGTGTTCCTCAATGATACCCCTGAAGCATGTGAGGTTAACTGACGCCACACCCACTCCAGCGGTCCCTGGCGGAAATAGCGTAGCCAGAGAACAGAAAACGCCAGGTTAATCACCCAGACCGGAATAACAAACGCCAGCAGCGTGAGGCGGTCGAATTTCATAAACAGGCCAAAGCGATAGAAAAGCGTGGTGCATATCAGCGTTTGCAGGAGGTAATTGCTCAACGCCATGCGGCCCACGCAGGCGATAGCGCTGACGATCCACAGGCGGGAAAGCGTTGGCCAGTTGCCATAGATCAGCGCCGCGTAGCCGATGGTCTGGAACGGCGCGCTCAGTTCGCGCGGCACCTGGAGCAGGAACGCGCACCAGCGGTAATCCCAGTGGATATGCCACTGCGTGATTACCGCCGGGAGGTTAATCAGCACGCCGATCAGCACCAGCCCGACACCCGTTCGCCGATAGTGACGCAGGCTGAACTCCCCTTTCAGCCAGCCGGTGCGCATCAGTGACGCGCCCATCAGCATCATGCCCGCCAGCTGCCAGCCGTATTGCGCGCCCAGCGCAAGGAGGTTATCCCCCAGCATATCCGCGCGGTTGCTTATCGCTTCCGTACCGCCCTTCAGCTTCCAGTACTGTTCGTACTGCAGGTTAGCGGCATCCGGTATCCAGGAACGGTTCGTCGCCTCGCCGGAGATCATCCCCAGCAGCAGCAGGACCCCAAGCCCCATGACATAGAGCATCACGCCGGTGTTAAACAGGCTTTTTACACTGTGCGCATCGCGAATCAGACGCCAGCAGATGAGCCCGACTAGTCCATACGCGAGAAGAATATCGCCGTCCCAAAAGAACAGCCCGTGGATAAAGCCGAGGAGAACCAGCAGCGTCAGGCGCGACTGGATCCAGCGCGTACCGCGTTTGAGGAGGAGTTGCAGACCTGCACCAAACAGCAGGGCAAACAGCGTGAGGAATTTAACCTGCGTGAAGAGATCGAGGACAGCCCAGGTCCAGGCATCACTGCGCGTGATGTCGCCATACCAGGCAGGATTGAGATAAGCCGCCTTCGGCAGGCCGAAGGCGCTGATATTAAGCAGCAGGATACCGAGAATGGCGACGCCGCGAACAAAATCGAGCGTGACGTTTCGCTCCATGGTTCCTGCCCTGTAAGACTTAGTTGTGGTGACGTACGGCGCGCAGGAACTCCTGGCGGGTATTCTGGCTCGATTTAAACAGGCCGCCCAGCGACGTGGTGGTCGTTGCACTGGTCGCATCACGCACGCCGCGCGCCTTCACGCAGTAGTGAACCGCGTCGATAGAGACGGCCACGTTATTGGTGCCCAGCAGCGTTTGCAGCGCGGTCAGGATCTGCTGAGTCAGACGCTCCTGCACCTGCGGACGCTGAGCAAAGAACTGCACGATGCGGTTGATTTTCGACAGGCCAATCACCGTATCTTTTGGGATATACGCCACGGTCGCTTTACCGTCGATGGTCACGAAGTGGTGTTCGCAGGTGCTGGTCAGCGTGATATCGCGTACCGTCACCATCTCGTCCACTTTCATCTTGTTTTCAATGACGGTGATTTTCGGGAAGTTGGCGTAATCCAGCCCGGAGAAAATTTCGTCGACGTACATTTTCGCGATGCGGTGCGGCGTCTCCATCAGACTGTCGTCACTCAGATCGAGATTCAGCAGCTCCATGATCTCGGTCATATGACCGGCAATCAGACGCTTGCGGGTTTCATTGTCCAAATCCTGTACGGGCGGACGCAGTGGCGTTTCAAGACCGCGCGCAACCAGGGCTTCGTGGACCAGGGCAGCTTCTTTACTGAGTGATGACATTTTGTTCTCCTGCAGGTGTGGCGTCTTTTGCCCTCGTTGTGGCAAAAGTATGCGCTCATTGTGCGTGAGGCGGCGCACATAATCCAGTATTCACGACGATAATTATTGCAATTGCTGTTGCCTTTCAGCGTGACGATTCCAGACCAGCGCTCCGCCGACGAACAGCGCAACGCCCGCCAGACCCAGCGCGGGCTCCAGCCGGTGGGTAAGCCAGGTTGATAACGCCGAGGTCATCGGGCCAATCAATTGACCAATCGCATACCCGGTGGTGAGCAGGCCTGCCATATAGCGCGTATGGTTTGGCGCCAGCTCGCGGCCGTATAAAAGAGAGAGCTGCACGGCACACAAAAAACCGCCGCCCACCAGCAGCCCGCCCGTCAGCAAACCGCCAATCCCCGGCAGCAGCCAGGCCGCCAGCACGCCAGCCCCCTGTAACCACAGCACGATAGCCAGCCTGCGGTTCGCCGTTGAGGTGTGGCGTAAAAGAATACTGAGCGCAATGCCCACCACGGCGGCGATACCAAAAATCGGCCAGACAAACTGGGCGAACAGGCTGCCGGGAAAACGCACCGCAGCCATTTGCGACAGAAATGTCGCCGGGAGGATATAGCCAAACCCGGCCAGGCTGTAGCTCCAGACCAGGCGCTTTAAATCCGCCGTCAGCACCAGCGGCTCCGGCGCGGTGCCGGGGCGATGGAGCTGCCCGGATCGCGGCAGGTAGCGCGCCACCAGCGCAATCAGCACCAGCGCCAGCACGCCGTAGATTTGCCATGCCGCCCCGGCCGAAAGGGATTTCGCCTGGATATAGACGGCGAGCAGCCCGCTCAGGGCAATGCCCGCCCCTGGCCCGGCAAACACGGCGGCGCTCAGGCCCGGTTTACCCAGCTGCCCCAGCCGTTCGTTGGTCCAGGCGGCAATGAGTACCATCGACCAGCCGCTCATGCAGCCAATCACGAAGCGCAGCAGGCCGTGCACGACGGCGTTATCCGCCGCCGCGGAGAGCAGCGTCAGCGCAACCGCGCCGGTGATGCCAAGCCAGAGGCGCGTTTCCACAAAGCGGTGCGCGCGCATGGCATCCCATGCGCCCACCAGATAGCCCAGATAATTCATCGCCGCCACCAGACCCGCGCTGGTCAGCGTAAGCTGCCCGGCAGCAATCATGAGCGGCACCTGAGGCGTAAAGGCAAAGCGCCCTATTCCCATCGCCACCACCAGAACGACAAATCCACTGAGCGCAATACGCAGCGCCATGACCGCTCCAATTGTTAAAGAAAAGTAAATTTATGATGCAGCATCTCGCCGTCTGGCGAAAGTGAAAGTTACTCACAGGTCAATGAAAAGGCTGTATTATGATTTTTATGAATACGCATTCTCATTAAGGAGCCCTGCATGGAACTGCTCGAAGAGCACCGTTGTTTTGAAGGTCGACAGCAGCGCTGGCGGCATGACTCCACCGTCCTGAACTGTGCGATGACGTTCAGCATTTTCCTGCCGCCGACGGAAAACCCGCCGGTTCTGTTCTGGCTTTCAGGCCTGACCTGCAACGACGAAAACTTCACCACCAAAGCGGGCGCGCAGCGACTTGCCGCCGAGCTGGGTATTGCGCTGGTGATGCCTGATACCAGCCCGCGTGGCGATGATGTGGCCGACGATGCAGGATACGACCTGGGTAAAGGCGCCGGGTTTTATCTCAATGCGACCGAGCAGCCGTGGGCAGGCCACTACCGCATGTATGACTACATTCGCGACGAGCTGCCCGCGCTGATTCAGTCCGGGTTTGCGGTAAGCGACCGCTGCGCCATCAGCGGACATTCTATGGGCGGTCACGGGGCGCTGATCATGGCGTTAAAAAATCCGGGAAAATACGTCAGCGTGTCGGCATTTGCGCCAATTGTGAACCCAACGCAGGTGCCGTGGGGGCAAAAAGCCTTCACGAACTATCTGGGTGAAGATGAAGCAAAATGGCAGGAATGGGACAGCTGTGCGCTGATGCTGGCCAGCAGCTCGGCAAATGCGATCCCGATGCTTGTCGATCAGGGCGATGCGGATCAGTTCCTCGCCGGACAGCTACAGCCTGCGGTGCTCGCAGAAGCGGCACGCCAGAAGGACTGGCCGCTGACGCTGCGCATCCAGCCGGGGTATGACCACAGCTATTACTTCATCGCATCCTTTATTGAGGATCATCTCCGCTTCCATGCGGAGCATTTGTTTGGGTAAGTGCGGCTACGTGCGCTCTGATGCCCTCACCCTGGCCCTCTCCCACAGGGAGAGGGAACAAATACTAAAAACGGCAACTTACGTTGCCGTTTTGCTTTTACCCTGGCCGCATCAGAACTTGTAATCCACACCGACAAAGTAGCGACGGCCATCTTCCGTATAGCTGTAATCGTCGCGGCTCAGATCTTTATCCAGCAGGTTCTGCACGCCCGCGCGCAGCTTCACGCTTTTCGTCGCCTGCCACGCGGCGCCGGTATTCCAGATGACATAGCCACCCGGCGTTGCTGCACTGCTGGTCAGCGCGCGTTTCTCACCGGTGTAGTTGCCCTGAACGTAGAACGACCAGTCCTGCGTCGCCTTCCAGTCAACGGTACCGTTGGCGGTGTGGAACGGCAGATCGGACAGCGGCTTGTTGCCGCCGTTGCTGATATCGCGACCATCGTTGTAGGTGTAGTTCAGGGTCAGTTTCCAGTCGTCCGCCAGCGGGAGTTTCAGCTCGGTCTCCACCCCGCGGATACGCGCCTTGTTAACGTTGTAGTAGCGGAAAATTGGTTCACCGTCCGCATTCAGGCCAACGTAGTTAGGGTAGCCCTGCGCCTGTTTCGCATTGGCCGTACGGCTGATGCTGATGCGATCATCCACGTTATTCTGGAAGGTGGTAACGCTGGCCTGCACGCCCTCTAACCAGCCCTCTTCCCCGCTGTAGTACAGACCGAATTCGAAGCTCTCGCTGGTTTCCGGTTTCAGATCCGGGTTACCGACAATCTCACAGGCACCGCGGCACGAGCCGGTGACCCAGTCCGGGCTCAGCTGGAGCAGTGACGGCGCTTTAAACGCGGTAGCCCAGCCCCCTTTCACCGTTACGGTATCGGTCGCGTTGTAAACCAGATAGGCTCGCGGGCTCCAGTGGTCACCGTAGGTATCATGGTCATCCATACGGATGCCGGTGGTCAGCGCCAGAGGTTCAAAGATACGCCACTCATCTTCAAGGAACAGGGCATACTGGCTTGTCGAGGTACTGCTGCTGGAACCGCCCGTCAGGTTGACCGGATCCTTCAGCTTATCGTGACGCCATTCCCCGCCGAAGGTCAGCAGCTGGTTGATTTCGCCCAGAGGCAGCACGTATTTCCCGTCCACCGCGTTGCTCTCGGAGGTGATCGGATTGCTGTTGCCCGGGTTTTTGTTATCCACCTTTTCGCCGTAAACCTTCAGCTCGCTGTTGCCGACGCCCCAACGGCCGTTGTGGCTGAGAGAATAGTTCTGACGCTCAAGGCGGTTTTTGTCGAGGGAATCCGAGTCGCGATCCTGACGGTCGAAACCGTAGCCCGCCGTAAAGTCGTGGTTTTCAGACGGTGTCCAGGCGAACTCCACATTCGCATCGCGGCTGGTGAAGCCCTCAATGCGCGGCGTTTCACCACTCGCCGTGGTAGAGGACTTCTGCTGACCGTCTTTCTCACGCTTCGCGAGGCTACCGTAGGCTTTCAGCCCCAGCAGGCCGTCCACCAGCGGACCGCTGGTATAGAACTGACCGTTGTAGGTGTCTCCACGGTCGCGGTGCTCCTGAATCGTGGAATCGGCGCTCAGGGTGCCCGTCCATTTCTGGCCGATTTTTTTGGTGATAATGTTCACCACGCCGCCCAGCGCATCGGAACCGTAAAGAGAAGACATCGGTCCGCGCACCACTTCGATTCGTTCGATGGCGTCAACCGGCACCCAGTTGAGGTCGAAATCATTATGGCGGAATACCGCGTTACGCGAGTTGACGCGCTTGCCGTCGATCAGGATCAGCGTATAGCTGCTGTCCAGTCCACGAATACTTACCCCTTTACGGTTGTCCCCTTCGCTCGTGAGCTGAACGCCCGGCACCTCCCGTAACACATCTTTCAGATTCTGAACGGGTTTGCGCTGCAAATCTTCCTGGGTAATCACGCTGATGCTTGCCGGGGCGTCTTTCAGGTTTTGCTCGGTCGCGGAGGCCGTTACAACCATTGTGTCGCCGGATTCCGCTGCGATAACAGGCAGGGCCAGGGACATTGCGGACGCACAAAGTCCTCCCCTGACGAAGGGATTCAACCTAAACATTCCATATCTCCATGAGGTAAATACAACTAAATCAAATCATCATTGCTCACAGCGTCTTCCTTGCCGCCCACATCTGCGGTGGGTCGGTGACACGCTTGTTTTTGATAACGATAAAGCAAACGATAATTATTATCAATTAAATTTTTAAGAAATATATCTTTGTATCAGAATGCGGGAATAAAAAAACCCGCTCGATTGAGCGGGTTAAAAGAGAGGAAGTGCGGTTATTGTTTAAATCGTTCCGGGAATTCCATTTCACTGTAGCGAACGAATTTTGTTCCTTTCGTCAGCTTGTAGCCAAACCAGATGACGAGGAACAGCGGAATACCAATGTAGGTCGCCGTCACGGCGCCCCAGTCAATGGTGTCCGCCAGGAACGCTTCATAGTTCTGTCCCAGCGTAATGATCAGGCACAGAATGAAGGCGAAAATAGGACCCAGCGGGAAGAAACCGGAGCGATACGGCAGCGAGTTAATATCGTGGCCCTGCTTGACGAAACCACGGCGGAAACGGTAGTGGCTAATAGCAATCCCCAGCCAGGCAATAAAGCCCGTCATCCCGGACGTGTTAAGCAGCCACAGGTACACCGTCTGGTTGCCAAACATGGAGGTCAGGAAGCACAGACCGGCAATCACCGTTGTGGCGTACAGCGCGTTACGCGGCACACCGCCACGGGACAGTTTCGCAAAGATACGCGGCGCCTTACCGTCGCATGCCAGCGTGTAGAGCATACGGGTGGACGCGTACATCCCGGAGTTACCGGCTGAAAGCACTGCGGTCAGGATAACGGCGTTCATCACCGCCGCGGCCGAAAGCAGACCGGCGTGCTGGAAGACCAGCGTGAACGGGCTGACGCTAATGTCTTTTACGTCATTACGCAGCAGGCTTGGATCGGTGTACGGGATGATCAGGCTGATAATCAGGATCGCGAACACATAGAACAGCAGGATACGCCAGAATACCTGACGGACCGCACGCGGAATATTTTTCTCCGGATTCTCTGACTCACCGGCGGCGATACCAATCAGCTCGGTCCCCTGGAAGGAGAAGCCGACAATCATCGCCACGCCAATCATCGCCGAAAGGCCACCGGCAAACGGCGCATCGCCTATCGCCCAGTTACTCCAGCCCGCAGGTTCTGCGCCTTTGAAAATACCAACGATCATCGCCACACCGACGACGATAAAGATGATGACGGTTGCCACTTTGATCAAAGAGAACCAGTATTCCGCTTCGCCGAAACCGCGCACGGAGATGTAGTTCAGCAGGAAGATGACGGCCAGGAACAGGGCGCTCCAGATCCAGCCCGGCGTATCCGGGAACCACCAGTTCATCACCAGCTGTGCGGCGACAAGGTCAACGGCGATAGTGACCGCCCAGTTGTACCAGTAGTTCCAGCCCAGCGCGAAGCCGAAGCCTTCTTCAACGTATTTTTGACCGTAGGTCGAGAACGAACCGGATACCGGCATGTACGCGGCCAGTTCGCCGAGACTGGTCATCAGGAAGTACACCATCAGGCCAATCAGGATATAAGAGAAGAGCGCCCCACCCGGGCCTGCTGCCGAAATCGTTGCGCCAGAGGCAACGAAAAGACCTGTACCGATTGAGCCGCCAATGGCGATCATCGTCAGGTGACGCGCCTTGAGTTCACGACGTAGCGTGGGCGCTTCTGTGGTTTTAATTTCTGAAACCATATGAAAATGCTGTCCATTTAATAAATGAGGCGCGATTGTAGCAGACGATCCGCGTTCCTTCCGGCAGAAATACTCAGTTATAAGAGAGCTTCATGACTCGGCCAGGATTATAAGTAAAGCATAAAAACGTGGGGTGACAGGCGCGCGTAGCCCCGGTAAGCGAAGCGCCACCGGGAAACGTTAAATGGCGCAGTAGCGCAGAAAACGCTGCAGAGAGCTGGAAAGGTGTTTCTGACGATGATGGATGCACCATAGCGTGCGCACCAGTTTCGGCAACGGAACCGGGATTTCAACCAGCGACCCCGTCTCAAGCTGTTCGGCAATGACGCGCCGGGAAAGACAGCTGATCCCCAGGCCATGACGCACCGCGTGCTTGATAGCCTCAGAGTTCCCAAGCTCCATCCCTAACTGGAAATGCGGCAGATGGGAAAGCAGCAGATAATCGACAATTTCACGCGTGCCGGAGCCCTGCTCGCGCAGGATCCACTGCGCCTGCGCCAGGCGCTCCAGCGTCACCTCGCCCTGCAATAACGACGAAGCCGGGGACGCAAACACCACCAGTTCATCTTCCAGCCAGGGCTCGGCAATGATATCGACGTTATGGCAGGGCCCTTCGATGAGGCCGATATCCACGCGGAAATCGATCACCGCGTTGATAACGTCCTGGCTATTGCCCACGCTCATCTCCAGCGGCAGGGTCGGGAAATCCCGGCGGTAGCGGGCAATCACTTCCGGCAGGATGTAGTTCCCAATGGTGCTGCTGGCGTAGACGCGGATCGCACCGTTGTCTTCGCGGAACAGCTGTTCGATTTCGATAGCCTGCTCCAGCAGCGCCAGCGCGCGTGGATAAAGAAGACGACCGTGCTCGTTGACCACTAGTCTCTTCCCTACCCGGTCGAAAAGCTGAACGCCCAGCTGCCCTTCAAGATCGGTCAACGCCGCGCTGACCGCAGACTGCGAGAGCGCCAGCATTTGTGACGCCTGGGTCGTCGAGCCGCTTTTCAGCACCTCGGCAAACACTTCCAGCTGACGCAATGTAATGTGCATTGTTGCTTACCACTTATATAGATTGATTATAAGTATATAATCAATTTTATTTTTAAGCCAGAGCGCCGTAACCTTTAGCCAGACAAAGGAGAAGGTTATGTCAGAAATCACCTTACAACATCATCGTACAGTTTGGCACTTCGTGCCGGGCCTCGCGCTTAGCGCAGCAGTGACCGCCGTAGCATTATGGGGCGGCAGCATCCCGGCTATCGCAGGCGCAGGTTTCAGCGCGTTGACGCTGGCCATTTTGCTGGGCATGGTCGTGGGAAACACCGTTTACCCGCATATCTGGAAATCCTGCGACGGCGGCGTGATCTTTGCCAAACAGCACCTGCTGCGTCTCGGGATCATCCTTTACGGCTTCCGTCTCACCTTTTCGCAGATTGCGGACGTGGGCGTGAGCGGAATTGCCATCGACGTCCTTACCCTGACCAGCACCTTTTTACTGGCCTGCTTTATCGGCCAGAAAATCTTTGGCCTGGATAAGCAAACCAGCTGGCTGATCGGTGCCGGGAGCAGTATCTGCGGGGCCGCGGCGGTGCTGGCAACAGAGCCCGTCGTTAAAGCCGAAGCCAGCAAGGTGACCGTGGCGGTGGCGACGGTGGTGATCTTCGGTACGCTGGCGATCTTCCTCTACCCGGCGATGTATCCGCTGGTTGCCCACTGGTTTAGCCCGGAAACCTACGGCATCTATATCGGTTCGACCATGCACGAAGTGGCCCAGGTGGTGGCGGCAGGACATGCCATTAACCCGGAAGCCGAAAACGCGGCGGTGATTGCCAAAATGCTGCGCGTGATGATGCTGGCACCGTTCCTGATTTTCCTCGCGGCGCGGGTTAAGCAGCTGGCACCGGCAGGCGGCAGCGAGAAAAGCAAAATCACCATTCCGTGGTTTGCGATCCTGTTTATCGTGGTAGCGATTTTCAACTCCTTCCACCTGCTGCCGAAAGCGGTGGTGGATATGCTGGTGACGCTGGATACCGTGCTGCTGGCGATGGCCATGGCGGCACTGGGGGTCACCACACACGTCAGCGCGCTGAAAAAAGCCGGTGCGAAACCGCTGCTGATGGCTCTGGTGCTCTTCATCTGGCTGATTGTCGGGGGCGGGGCGATTAACCTCGCGGTCCATAGCCTGATAGCATAAACCATCTCGTCCTTCTCCTGCTAACCCGCTATCATAAGCGTTTCGGGTTAGCAGGAGTTTTTTTATGAAATATGTTGGAGCGCACGTCAGCGCTGCAGGTGGCCTTGCGAATGCCGCCATTCGCGCCGCCGAAATCGAGGCGACCGCTTTCGCCCTGTTCACCAAAAACCAGCGCCAGTGGCGCGCCGCGCCGCTCACCGCTGACGTGATTGATGATTTCAAAGCCGCCTGTGAGAAGTACCACTACGGGCCAGGCCAGATCCTTCCCCACGACAGCTACCTGATCAACCTCGGTCACCCGGTTGAAGAAGCGCTGGAAAAATCCCGCGAGGCGTTTCTTGATGAAGTACAGCGCTGCGAACAGCTGGGGCTGACGCTGCTGAACTTCCATCCGGGCAGCCATCTGATGCAAATCGATGAAGATGCCTGCCTGGCGCGCATTGCCGAATCCATTAACATCACGCTGGACAAGACCAAAGGCGTCACCGCGGTAATAGAGAATACCGCCGGTCAGGGCAGCAATCTCGGCTTTAGGTTTGAACATCTGGCGGCGATCATCGACGGCGTGGAGGATAAATCCCGCGTTGGCGTGTGCATTGATACCTGCCACGCGTTTGCCGCCGGCTATGACCTGCGCACCACCGAGGCAACGAAAAACACGTTCGATGAGTTCGAGCGCATTGTTGGCTTTAAGTACCTGCGCGGAATGCACTTAAACGATGCGAAAAGCGCCTTTGGCAGCCGCGTTGACCGCCACGACAGCCTGGGCGAAGGCAACATTGGCCACGATGCGTTCCGCTTCATTATGCAGGACGCCCGCTTCGACGGTATTCCGATGGTGCTGGAAACCATTAATCCGGACATCTGGGCAGAAGAGATTGCCTGGCTGAAGGCACAGCAAACCGCTGAACAGGCGGCATAAAAAAAGCCGGGTGCATTATGCAACCCGGCTTTTTTGTGGTTTATCGCTTACGCTGCTTTCGCCACGACTTCCGCTTCAGGACGTTTCAACACCGCGTATGACAGACCCGCCACCAGCGTACCGGCAACGATGGCCAGCAGGTAGCCCAGCACCGGCGTAATGGCGCCAGGGATCAGCAGTACAAACAGACCGCCGTGTGGTGCCATCAGTTTTGCGCCAATCGCCATGGAGATCGCCCCGGTCACTGCACCACCCGCGATACAGCACGGCAGTACACGCATTGGGTCACGGGCCGCGAACGGAATGGCACCTTCGGTAATGAAGCACAGACCCAGCACCAGCGCGGCTTTACCGCCTTCCTGCTGCGCTTTATCGAACTTACGACGGGCAATAATCGTCGCCAGGCCGAGCGCCAGAGGAGGCACCATACCTGCCGCCATGATCGCTGCCATCGGTGCGTAGGTCTGAGTACTCAGCAGGCCAACACCAAAGGCGTACGCCGCTTTGTTCACCGGACCACCCATGTCGGTACACATCATGCCGCCGAGAATTGCGCCCAGCAGAACCGCGTTCGCGGTGCCCATGGTTTGCAGCCAGTGGGTCAGACCCGCCAGGATGCCCGCAACCGGCTTACCAATCAGGTAAATCATCGCCAGACCGACCACCAGGCTAGAAATCAGCGGGATGATCAGAATCGGTTTCAGCGCTTCCATACTCTGCGGCAGCTTGAGCTTCGAGCTGATGAGCTTCGCGACGTAACCGGCCAGGAAGCCCGCGATGATACCGCCGATAAAGCCAGAACCGGTGCTCACGGCCAGCATACCGCCGATAAGGCCCGGCGTCAGGCCAGGACGGTCAGCGATGGAGAAGGCAATAAAGCCTGCCAGAACGGGAACCATCAGTGCGAACGCGGAACCGCCGCCAATCTGCATTAACGCAGCGGCCAGCGTGCCCTGCTCTTTAAACGCGGTAATACCAAATGCGAACGAGAGGGCGATACACAGACCACCCGCAACCACCATCGGCAGCATGTAAGACACACCGGTCAACAGATGGCGATAGGCGCCTGCAGACTCTTTCTTACCTTCCGTCGCGGTTTGACGCGCGCCGGTTGCCTGATACGGCTTCGCTTCCACCAGCGCTTTATCAAACTCCTGCGCGGTCTTTTTCAGCGCCAGGCCGGTAGACGTGCGGTACATTGGCTTACCGGCAAATTTCGCCAGGTCCACTTCGATATCCGCCGCCACAATCACCAGATCGGCCTCAGCCACTTCTTCAGGGGTGATAGCGTTGCCGGCACCGACGGAGCCGCGCGTTTCAACTTTAACCCACCAGCCGCGTTTTTTCGCTTCGGTTTCAATGGCCTCAGCTGCCATAAAGGTGTGAGCCACGCCCGTCGGGCAGGCCGTCACCGCAACAACGCGTTTCGGACCCGCAGCCGGTGCCGTCGCGACAGGCGCGCTGTAGACAGACGCGTGCCCTTTCGCTTCGCTCAGGAACAGTTCCGGATGTGCCACCGCGCGATTAATATCGCCCAGCCACACTTTTTTGCCGTTCAGCGCACTGTCAGCCGGGATGTTGTCGCCCAGGACAATGGCCAGTTCGGCATCGCCCGGGTTATCAATGATCTCGAGATGTGCTTTGTTCGCCGCCGCTCCCAGCAAGGTCTTCGCCATATAGGCGCGAGCCTGTCCGAGACCGGAGTCAATGATCAGCAGCGTTTTCATTATTCCTCTCCTGCTGTTAGTTAAAAGGTTTTAAGTCAACGCGCGCCATCATCGCGGCTAACTGGGTACGATCGGTAATACCGACATTGCTCTGGCTTACGGCCAGGGCAGCAACGGCAGTGGCAAGACGTAAAGTATGTTCACTGGATTCACGCATCAGCAGACCATAAATCAGGCCGCCAACCATCGAATCCCCTGCGCCAACGGTGCTGACAACGTCAACCGACGGCGGTTTGGCGATCCATTCGCCAGAAGCGTTAACCCACAACGCTCCTTCTGCACCAAGCGAGATAACCACGTGAGCGATACCCTGCTCGCGCAGCGCATGGGCAGCGTCAATCACATCTTTTAATTCCGGCAGCTTACGACCCGCCCAGATCTCCAGCTCGCGGCGATTCGGCTTCACCAGCCACGGCGAAGCTTTCAGACCGGCAACCAGCGCGTCGCGGCTGCTGTCAAAAATAATGCACGGGCACTGGCTGCGCAGACGCGTCATCCAGTCGGTAAACGCTTCCGGGCTCACGCCGGACGGCAGGCTGCCGCTGACGCAGACCATGTCAAACTGACCAAGCCAGGTCAGAGAGTCGTTAACAAAACGCTCCCAGTCAGACGGCGTCACTTCGAAGCCAGAAAAATTCAGATCGGTCACTTCACCGTCTTTCTCCGTCAGCTTGACGTTGATGCGGGTACGGCCCTGAACAACCTGAAAACGGTTGGCAATGCCCAGCTCGCTGAACAGCTGCTGGAAACCATCCTGGTTATCTTTACCGAGGAATCCCCCCACGGTGACGTCGATACCGAGATCCTTGAGCACTTTCGCGACGTTAATCCCTTTACCCGCAGCATGCAGGCCAGTGGTACGCACGAGGTTGACTTCGCCGCGCTCAATTTCCGGGCAAAATCCTACCAGGTCATAAGCCGGGTTCAGCGTAATAGTCGCAACACGTCTGCTCATTATGCGCCCTCCCCCAGACCCGCCGCGATGGCGTCGCCAATCGCTTTCAGCGCCTGTTCAGCATCGGCACCCTGTGCGGTGAAACGCAGACGATGTCCTTTCTTCACGCCCAGCGCGACAACTTTCATCAGACTACGGCCGTTGGCCGGTTTGCCCGTGCCATCAAGATTCGCCACGGTGATCTCACTCTCGAATTGTTTAATGGTATTCACCAGCATGGTGCCCGGACGGGCATGCAGGCCGTGCTCGTTGCGTACCACGAACTCCGCGGTCTGCACGTCTTCGATCGGCGCATCATCACTGGTCAGCAGTGCCAGCACGGTGGAGGCATCAGCGTTCAGCAGTTTTTCAGCTTTGTTGTTCAGCAGCAGATCGCCAAGACGCTTCAGCACGGAAACCGGCTGCTCATCGTTCATTGCCACGGTCACCAGCATGGCCGCGCGCTCGCCTTCTACGTCAAACGCATTGGCCGCGCGGCTCACGGCGATAGCGCTGCGCAGGTTGCCTTCAGCACTGTCGTTCAGCCAGATACCCTGACCCAGGTTCAACGGCTTATCGTTAATCACGCGCGTCACAAACGTGGCATCCGCCGCGCCGGCTTCTTTCAGACGACCCGCGTTCAGCGCCTGCAGCGTTACCAGATCGGAGGCAACCACGTCCAGCGTCAGCGTTTCGTTATCCAGCTTCAGCGCTTCGCTCTGTTTTTCGCCCATCAGCAGGGCGCGCAGCTCTTCAGCTGTGGTCGCGGACTTCAGCTGTTCAGCCACATCGTCATCGCTCAGGACATGCGTCAGCTGACGCAGCAGGCCTAAGTGTTCGTCGCTGCTGGCCGCGATACCGATAGCCACATACGCCACCTGACCGTCGCCCCAGAGCACGCCCTGCGGGAACTGATAAACCTGAACGCCGGTTTTCAGCACCTGATCGCGGGTGTCGGTTGTGCCGTGCGGAATGGCAATGCCATTGCCGAGGAAGGTTGAGGTCTGCTGCTCGCGGGCCAGCATGCCGTTTACATAGCCGTCCGCGACGTTACCCGCCTGCACAAGCGCAGCGGCAACCTGGCGAATAGCCTCTTCTTTATCCCCGGCCTGAGCGCCCGGGTGGATATCCTGAACAGATAACTGGAACATGGTTCTCCACTCCTGCTGAACTTGAATCGTTTCAGCTTTAATGAGAAAAAATGCGCTAGCCTGCTCCGTTTGTTAAAACAAGATAGCGCTGAAACGTTTCAAAAAGTCTTGCGCTTTCTGCAATGTCTTGCAAGTAAACTCGTATTTGCGATATCAGAATTTAGAGATACAGCACATTTCTTCTTCGTTCAGCTGAATTTTGCTGAAGTTCAGCAAGACAGTTTCAGCTAAGGTCAGCCGGGTGGGACGGAAGTTGAAATGCCATTTTGATTTTTCGTGGCATCATTGACCGCACCCACTGTTTATTTTTTAGCTGACGGCGTAAACTCCGCCCCTCTCTGCTACTCGCTAATTATAAAACATGCATAACACCCCTGCGGCCGTCTCGCCGAAGCCCTTTGATTTGACCTCAGCGGCATTCCTGGTTGTTGCCTTCTTCACGGGCATTGCCGGTGCGTTACAGACGCCAACATTGAGCCTATTTCTGACAAATGAGGTTCACGTCCGTCCGGCAATGGTCGGCTTCTTTTTTACCGGAAGCGCCATCATCGGCATCCTGGTCAGCCAGTTTCTGGCGGGACGATCCGACAGAAAAGGCGATCGTAAAAGCCTGATCGTTTTCTGCTGTCTGCTCGGGGTCATGGCCTGCGTTCTGTTTGCATGGAACCGCAACTATTTCATTCTGCTCTTCGTCGGGGTATTCCTGAGCAGCTTTGGCTCAACGGCGAACCCTCAGCTGTTCGCCCTTGCCCGCGAACACGCGGACCATACCGGACGTGAAGCGGTGATGTTCAGCTCTGTCCTGCGTGCTCAGGTGTCGCTGGCATGGGTGATTGGCCCGCCGCTAGCCTACGCGCTGGCGATGGGTTTTGGCTTTACGGTGATGTACCTGAGCGCGGCCGTCGCGTTTGTGGTGTGCGGCGCGCTGGTGTGGTTCTTCCTGCCGTCCATGCGCAAAGAGCCAAAAGTAGCAACGGGCGTGCTGGAAGCGCCGCGACGCAACCGCCGCGATGCCCTGCTCCTGTTTGTTATCTGCACGCTGATGTGGGGCACCAACAGCCTGTATATCGTCAATATGCCGCTGTTTATTATTGATGAACTGCACCTGTCGGAGAAGCTGGCGGGCATCATGATGGGCACCGCGGCCGGGCTTGAGATCCCGACGATGCTCATTGCGGGCTATTACGCAAAGCGCTTCGGAAAGCGTTTTTTAATGCGCATCGCCGCCATCGCCGGTCTGCTGTTTTATATCGGTATGCTGACGGTACATACGCCGGGGCTGTTGCTGGCTTTACAGCTGCTGAACGCCATTTATATAGGCATTCTCGCCGGGATAGGGATGCTCTATTTCCAGGATCTGATGCCGGGCCAGGCAGGCTCTGCCACCACCCTTTATACTAATACCACCCGCGTGGGCTGGATTATCGCGGGCTCAATGGCCGGTGTCGTTGCCGAAATCTGGAACTATCACACGGTGTTCTGGATTGCGCTGGTGATGTGCACGCTGACGATCGGCTGTCTGGCGAGGATTAAAGACGTTTAGGGCGCGGTGAGCGCTTCCAGCTCAAGAAGGTACGTCATCGCCTGCCCTCGCGTGCTGCCACACATTTCGGCCGTGGGCTGAAGCCCGGAGCAGACTTTCGGGCGCAGCGGTGAGCCAAAGATCATGCACAGGTTCGTTTCCGAGAGCTGAACGCAGCGGGTATTGGCAGGCTTGCCCTCCGGCATTCCTGGAATGGGGCTTGAAATGGACGGTGCAGTACAGCACGCGCCACAATCGGGACGACAATCCATAAATGCTCTCTTTCGCTGACGATCGCCCGCGCAGTCGGGCATCGCGCGCACAGTAACACCTTTTGCGTATTGATAGCAAAAGCCACGAATTCCTCTTGCCTGAAAGGCCGCGCGCGAGTAATTTGGCGCGATATTTTTTACCTCCCGTAAACAGGATTACTGCAATGCCAAGAGCGAACGAAATTAAGAAAGGTATGGTGCTGAATTACAACGGCAAACTGCTGATTGTGAAAGATATCGACATTCAGGCACCCAGCGCCCGTGGTGCAGCAACGCTGTACAAAATGCGTTTCGCCGATGTGCGTACCGGCCTGAAGGTGGAAGAGCGCTTTAAAGGTGACGATATCGTCGATACCGTGACCCTGACCCGTCGCTACGTTGATTTCTCCTACATCGACGGCAACGAATACGTGTTCATGGACAAAGAAGATTACACCCCGTACATCTTCACCAAAGATCAGATTGAAGAAGAGCTGCTGTTCATTCCTGAAGGCGGCATGCCTGATATGCAGGTCCTGACCTGGGACGGCGTGCTGCTGGCGCTGGAGCTGCCTCAGACCGTCGATCTGGAAATCGTGGAAACCGCACCCGGCATCAAAGGCGCATCCGCAAGTGCGCGCAACAAACCGGCTACCCTGACCACCGGCCTGGTTGTGCAGGTGCCGGAATACCTCTCCGCTGGCGAGAAGATCCGCATCCATATCGAAGAAAAACGCTATATGGGTCGCGCCGACTGATTGCGGTGTTTGTCGGGTGGCGGCTTAGCCTTGCCCGACCGACAAAAACACAAAAACCGGCTCTCAGGCCGGTTTTTGTGTAGGCCCGGTAAGCGTAGCGCCACCGGGCAACAGCGCTTACAGAAGCTCCGGATACTTCGTTATCTTCAGCGCCAGCTCAACGCCGCGCACTTCCGCCATCCCTTTAAGCCGGCCAATCGCCGAATAGCCCGGGTTGGTTTTCTTACGCAGATCGTCCAGCATCTGGTGGCCGTGATCCGGACGGAACGGGATAGGACGCACATCGCCCGCCTGCTTGCGACGCGCCTCTTCCGCCAGAATGGCGTCTACCACCGCTACCATATTCACATCGCCGCCCAGGTGCGCCGCCTCGTGGAAGGTTTTTGGGTTCTCTTCGCGGCAGGTCGCACGCAAGTGCGTAAAGTGAATGCGATCGCCAAAGGTTTCAATCATCCGCACCAGGTCGTTATCCGCACGCACGCCGTAGGAGCCGGTACACATGGTGAAGCCGTTATAGATGCTGTTTACCGTATCCTTCAGCCACTGCATATCTTCAATAGTGGAAACAATGCGCGGCAGGCCGAGGATAGGACGCGGTGGATCGTCCGGGTGCACCGCCAGACGCACACCAGCTTCTTCAGCAACCGGCACGATAGCGCGCAGGAAATACGCCATGTTTTCACGCAGCTGCTGCTTATCAATATTGCCATATTCCGCCAGGCGCGCGCGGAACTGATCCAGGGTATACCCCTCTTCCGCGCCCGGCAGGCCCGCAATGATATTACGGGTCAGCTTTTCGATGTCTGCATCACTGGCGGCGTTAAACCACGCAAGCGCCTGCTGCTGCTCTTCCGCGGTGTAATCCGCTTCGGCGCCAGGGCGTTTCAGAATGTGCAGCTCAAACGCCGCGAAGGCGATCTGGTCGAAACGCAGGGCTTTCGAGCCGTCCGGCATCTGATATTCAAGGTCGGTACGCGTCCAGTCGAGGATAGGCATGAAGTTATAGCAAACCGTATCAATGCCGCAGGCCGCCAGGTTGCGAATGCTCTGCTGATAGTTAGCAATCCAGGTCTGGTAGTCCCCGGAATGGGTTTTGATGTCTTCGTGAACCGGGATGCTCTCTACTACAGACCAGGTTAACCCCTTCTCCGCCAGCAGCGCCTGACGCTGTTGAATTTCTTCAGCCGGCCATACCTGACCGTTAGGAATATGATGCAGCGCCGTGACGACACCCGTTGCGCCTGCCTGGCGCACATCATCAAGAGAAACCGGATCGTTCGGCCCGTACCAACGCCAGGTTTGTTCCATTGCCTCACCCTCTTAAGTTGTTATACCAATATGCGTTACTGCAATGACGACTACCATACATGTTTACCGCTAAGGGTCAACATACCGCCACACATTGATTGATCAAACTCACAGAACGGGGATATTTACGGCTCACCAATTTTATTTGCTGTCATATAACTTTACACTGGCATTGTTAATTAATGGTTAATCAGGTGTGTATCTCATGAAGACAATTGCCTCCACCGCCCTTCCTGCCCAGGTTCAGCAGCCTCGCTACGATCGTCAGCAACTGCGCTCCCGCATCGTCCATTTTGGCTTTGGCGCGTTTCACCGTGCGCACCAGGCATTATTAACAAACCGGGTGCTTAATGAAAAAGGCGGCGACTGGGGTATTTGTGAGATTAGCCTTTTCAGCGGCGACGTGCTGATGAGCCAGCTGCGCGCGCAGGATCACCTGTTCACCGTGCTGGAGAAAGGGGCGGAAGGCAATGAGGCGATTATCGTCGGTGCCGTCCATGAATGCCTTAACGCAAAGCTGGACTCTCTGCCCGCCATTATTGAGAAATTTTGCGAGCCTCAGGTCGCGATTGTGTCGCTCACCATCACGGAGAAAGGCTATTGCATCGATCCCGCGACCGGGAAACTCGATCTGCACAACGCCCGGATAATCCATGACCTTGAAAACCCCTCAGAGCCGCATTCCGCACCCGGGATCCTGGTCGAAGCGCTCCACCGCCGCCGCGAGCGTGGGTTGCCTGCGTTTACCGTGCTCTCCTGCGACAATATCCCTGATAACGGGCACGTGGTGAAAAACGCGGTGCTGGGCATGGCGCAAAAGCGTTCCGCAGCGCTGTCTGAATGGATTGACAGCCACGTGAGCTTCCCTGGGACGATGGTCGACAGAATTGTTCCCGCCGCGACGGACGCCTCGCTGGCGGAAATCACCGACGCGCTCGGCGTTGAAGATCCGTGCGCCATCAGCTGCGAGCCGTTTATTCAGTGGGTGGTGGAAGATAATTTTGTTGCCGGCCGTCCGGAGTGGGAAGTCGCGGGCGTTCAGATGGTGCAGGATGTTCTGCCGTGGGAGCAGATGAAATTGCGCATGCTCAACGGCAGCCACTCTTTCCTGGCGTATCTGGGGTACCTCGCGGGCTACGCCCATATTAATGAATGCATGGAGGACGCTGCGTTCCGTGAAGCCGCTCGTCGGCTGATGCTGGACGAGCAGGTGCCCACATTACGCATTAAGGATGTCGACCTCACCGCCTACGCCGATAGCCTGCTCGAGCGCTTTGCCAACCCGGCACTTCAGCATCGGACCTGGCAAATCGCGATGGACGGCAGCCAGAAGCTTCCGCAAAGAATGCTGGACGGGATCCGCGTTCATCTCGAGCGAAAAGCACCGTGGTCGCTGCTGGCTCTGGGCGTGGCCGGCTGGATACGCTACGTCAGCGGTACCGACGACCGTGGCAATGCGATTGACGTTCGCGATCCCCTCAGCGATAAAATTAGCACGATGGTCAATGCCAGCAGCGACGCCGACCGCGTTAACGCCCTGCTGGGGCTGAGCGAGGTCTTTGGTCACGATCTCGCGCAAAACAGCGCGTTTGTGGAGGCTGTCAGCCAGGTATACCAGCGCATCACCCGCCACGGCGCGCGTCAGGCTGTTATCGAAACGTTAAATATTTAACGATTATTGCGCTTAACGCGAACGGATGAAGCCTCCGTTCGCCCTCCCCCTTCTCACCGGTCACGTTTTTCGCCAGGATAGAGAGATTAGTGTTATAGCATCACAATCCTCATCTGGAGCGCACGTGACCAAAACCAACCTCATCACCGGTTTTCTCGGCAGCGGTAAAACCACCTCAATTCTCCACCTGCTGGCGAATAAAGATCCTGCCGAGAAATGGGCCGTGCTGGTCAATGAATTTGGCGAGGTAGGCATTGACGGCGCGTTACTGTCATCCAGCGGCGCGATGATTAAAGAGATCCCTGGCGGGTGCATGTGCTGCGTCAATGGCCTGCCGATGCAGGTCGGGCTCAATACGCTGCTGTGTCAGGGCAAACCCGACCGCCTGCTGATTGAGCCCACCGGGCTGGGTCATCCGAAGCAGATCCTCGATTTACTGACCGCCCCGGTTTACGAGCCGTGGATCGACCTGCGCGCCACCCTGTGCCTGCTCGATCCGCGTCAGCTTCTGGATGACAAGGCGGTGGCCAATGAGAATTTCCGCGATCAACTCGCCTCGGCTGACGTTATTGTCGCGAATAAAGCAGATCGCGCCACGGCTGAAAGCCAGGCCGCGCTGGACGCGTGGTGGCAACATTTCGGCGGCAACCGCACGCGGGTGCAGACCACCCAGGGGAATATTGATAGCGCCCTGCTTGACCTTCCTCGTCTGAACCTCACCGAGTTGCCTGCCAGCGCGGATCATTCGCACAGTCATCCGGTTAAGCAAGGTTTAGCCGCACTCAGCCTGCCGGAACATCAGCGCTGGCGTCGTAACCTGAACAGCGGCCAGGGATATCAGGCCTGCGGATGGATTTTTGATGCTGAAACCGTTTTTGACACCATCGGGATCCTCGAGTGGGCTCGCCTTGCGCCCGTCGATCGCGTGAAAGGGATCATGCGCACCCCAGACGGGCTGGTGAGGATCAACCGTCAGGGTGACGATTTCTTTATTGAAACGCAGAATGTGGCGCCGCCTGACAGCCGAATAGAGTTAATTAGTGCGGTTAACGCCGACTGGAATGCCCTCCAGTCCAGCCTGTTGAGGATTCGTTTAAGTTCGGGCGGCTAACGTTGCCCCAGTTTTCACTCTATGCAGAACGTTATGACAACTCGATTTCCCCTGATATTACTGCTTAATGTCGCCGGTCTGGCGCTTTTCTTCTCCTGGTATATCCCGGCGGATCATGGTTTCTGGTTCCCGCTGGATTCTGCCATTTTTCACTTCTTCAACCAGGAGCTGGTGAAGAGCAACGCGTTCCTGTGGCTGGTGGCAATTACCAACAACCGCGCCTTCGACGGCTTCTCGCTGCTGGCCATGGGCTGCCTGATGCTCTCTTTCTGGCTGAAAGAGGATAAAGCCGGGCGTCGGCGTATTCTCATTATCGGTCTGGTGATGCTGCTGTTTGCCGTTGTCATTAACCAGCTGGCAACTGCGATTATTCCGGTTAAGCGTTCAAGCCCAACGCTATTCTTCACCGATATTTATCGCGTCAGCGAACTGCTGCATATTCCAACAAAAGATGCGTCGAAGGACAGTTTCCCCGGCGATCACGGCATGATGCTGCTTATTTTTTCCGCAATTATGCTTCGCTATTTCGGCAGAAAAGCTTTTGCCATAGCCCTGATTATTTTTGTGGTTTTTGCCTTCCCGCGCGTAATGATTGGCGCTCACTGGTTTACCGATATTGCCGTCGGTTCGCTCTCCGTGGCGCTGATTGCGCTGCCGTGGTGTTTGATGACCCCACTGAGCGACAGGATAATAGCGCTGTTCGATCGCTATCTTCCCGGAAGAGCGCAACAACAATTAAACAAATAACTAACCTAAATTAACGTGAGCTATCAGGGATCATGTCGATCCCTGATAGCGTTCTCGCCGCGATCTTTCCCCACTGTCATATTCTCGTCATCATATTCATGATAAAAATGAAGCAATTGCATACTGGCGCAGCGGATCCGTCGCTATTTTGAGCAATTCTATGTTTTTACTTTCTGTATCACATTTTCTTATAAAAAAAAGGCTTTTTTTTCTCGCAATACCCCAGGCAATCGGTTAATCTCGAACTCGTTTTGCCCCATAGAGATAATTATTTCACTGGCGAATAATTTTGTGCGCTGTGCCACAAATGTGACCAGAAAGAATTGTCTCAATGTGAACAGATAATTAGTCTCGTCACGTTTGGCATTTTTATAACGATATTTGTCGTTAAGGACTTCAAGGGATAATAAACAAAATGGTCAAATCTCAACCGTTTCTGAGATATATCTTACGGGGGATCCCGGCGATAGCAGTCGCGGTACTGCTGTCTGCATGTAGTACATCGAACACCGCAAAGAATATGCATCCTGAGACGCGTGTTGTGGGAATGGAAGATTCCTCGTCACTGCAAGCCTCTCAGGATGAATTTGAAAATATGGTACGTAATCTGGACGTGAAGTCCCGCATTATGGACCAGTATGCTGACTGGAAAGGCGTGCGCTATCGCCTTGGTGGCAGCACAAAAACAGGTATTGATTGTTCCGGTTTTGTACAGCGTACGTTCCGTGAGCAATTTGGGTTAGATCTTCCGCGTTCAACCTATGAACAGCAGGAGATGGGCAAGTCGATTTCACGTACCAAACTGCGCACCGGTGATTTAGTCCTGTTCCGTGCCGGTTCTACAGGTCGACATGTTGGCATCTACATTGGTAATGACCAGTTTGTACATGCCTCCACCAGCAGCGGTGTGACCATTTCCAGCATGAATGAACCGTACTGGAAGAAGCGCTACAACGAAGCACGCCGCGTACTGACCCGCAGTTAATATGACTATTGTATCGTTGGTTATCCCTTGGCTGACGATATGATGAAAAAAAGCACTGCTTCGGCAGTGTTTTTTTTTGCCCGTTACACTGAATACATCCAGCGGCATTTCAGGAATCACGACGTCTATGTTCACCCGCTATTTCTCCAGCAATCGCAAAATACTGATCCTCAGCATCATCACAGGCCTGATCGCCGCCCTGCTCCTGGGTTCGTTGCAATTTTTCTGGAGCTACCACAAGCGGGAAGTCAAATTCGACACCCTGATCCACGATGTGAGCATCTATATGGAGAGCTACTTCGATGAGTTAAAAAATTCTATCGATGTGCTCCAGCCGCTCACGTTAAACAACTGCCACGACGTCAATCAGGAACTTACCTCGCGCGCTGCCTTTAGCGTTAACGTTCGCGCATTCCTGCTGGTCAGAGACAAAATGGCGTTCTGCTCTTCTGCCACGGGGCCGATGAATGTTCCCATGGAGGAGCTAATCCCCGAGCTGCACATCGACAAACAGATTGATATGGCGTTACTTCCCGGCACCCCCATGTTACCCAACAAGCCCGCGATTGCCATCTGGTACCGTAACCCGCTAGTGAAGGACGGCGGCGTGTTTACCTCGGTGAATCTCAATCTGACGCCTTACCTGCTCTACACCGCGCGCCAGGACGAATTTGCCGGTATTGCCATCATTATTGGCGACCATGCGCTGTCAACGCGCTCCAGCACGCTGGTCCTTGCGCATGATCTGCATGAAACGCCGGCCCGTACCGCGACGCTGAAAGACGTGCCCCTGACCATCAACCTGTATGCTGACGCATGGACCAGCGATGAAATTCTCTACGCCCTGTTCTTCGGGCTGGTATGCGGCATTTGTGCCGGATCGCTCAACTACTATATCCTCAGCATTCGGCTCAATCCGGGTAAAGAGATTTTAAGCGCCATTAAGCGCGGCCAGTTTTACGTGGTCTATCAGCCCGTCGTCGATGCTAAATCGCTCCAGATGACCGGGCTTGAAGTGCTGATGCGCTGGAAACACCCGACGATGGGGGAAATTCCTCCGGACGCGTTTATCAACTTTGCCGAAGCGCAGAAGCTGATTGTCCCGCTGACGCTGCATCTCTTTGACCTTATCATTCACGATGCCCCCGTGTTACAAACCCTGTTACCTCCGGGAGCAAAGGTGGGCATCAACATTGCGCCGGGGCATCTGCATGCGGAAAGCTTCAAAGACGATATGCGCACTTTCAAAGCGCTACTGCCGCAGGATTACTTCCAGATCGTGCTGGAAATTACCGAGCGCGACATGCTCAATCATCGGGAAGCCAACAGCCTTTTCGAATGGCTGCACAACGAAGGGTTTGAGATAGCCATTGATGATTTTGGCACCGGCCACAGCGCGCTGATTTATCTTGAGCATTTCACCATGGACTACCTCAAGATTGACCGCGGTTTTGTTAATGCGATTGGCACCGAGACCGTGACGTCGCCGGTGCTGGACGCCGTCCTGACGCTGGCAAGACGACTGAATATGTCGACCGTCGCCGAAGGGGTGGAAACGCCGGAACAGGCCGCCTGGCTGCGCGAACACGGCGTTAATTTCCTGCAGGGATACTGGATTAGCCGCCCGATGCCGCTGGCGCAGTTCCGCGAATGGCGGCCTGATATTTCGCCCGAGGGTGATTAATTTCACATTGCCCGTGACGTCACTTATTATTCAGCTTAACCGAGCCGGTCTGTAAAAGAGGGAGCCGCCGCAAGATGCTTATGCGCTTCATGTTGCTGATGTTGGCACTAACGAGCCTGTCCAGCCAGGCGCAGGCCATCAAAGAAAATATCGCCTTCGCGGTGATTGGCGAGCCGAAATATGCGGTCAATTTTACGCACTTCGATTACGTTAACCCTGCCGCGCCGAAGGGCGGAAAGGTCACGCTTTCCGCCACGGGAACATTCGACAACTTCAACCGCTTCGCCCTGCGCGGCGTGGCGGCCGCTCGGACGGAATCGCTTTACGATACGCTCTTCGTCACGTCGGATGATGAGCCCGGCAGCTATTATCCGCTGATTGCCGAGAACGTGCGTTACGCCGATAACTTCGCCTGGGCGGAAATCTCGCTGAATCCGCGAGCACGTTTTCACGACGGTACGCCGGTGAAGGCCAGCGACGTGGCGTTCACCTTCCATAAATTCATGACCGAAGGCGTCCCCCAGTTCCGCATCGTGTATAAAGGCGCATCCGTCAGAGCCATTGCGCCGCTCACCGTGCGCATTGAGCTGAGCGAACCGAACAAAGAGAACATGCTCAGCCTGTTCTCGCTGCCGGTGATGCCGGAATCGTTCTGGAAAAATCATAAGCTAAGCGACCCGCTTTCCACGCCGCCGCTGGCAGGCGGCCCATACCGCATCACCGACTGGCGCATGGGGCAATATGTCGTTTACTCTCGCGTGAAAGACTACTGGGCAGCAGACCTGCCGGTAAACCGCGGGCGCTGGAATTTCGACACCCTTCGCTATGATTACTACCTCGACGATAACGTGGCGTTTGAAGCGTTCAAAGCCGGCGCCTTCGATCTACGCGTAGAAAGCAGCGCCAAAAACTGGGCGACCCGCTATATCGGCAAAAATTTCGCCAAAGGCTATATCGTCAAAGACGAGCACAAAAATGAGTCTGCCCAGGACACCCGCTGGCTGGCGTTTAATATTCAGCGTCCGGTATTTAATGACCGCCGGGTGCGCGAAGCCATTTCCCTGGCCTTTGATTTTGAGTGGATGAACAAGGCGCTGTTTTACGGGGCTTACAGCCGTGCCAACAGCTATTTTCAGAACACCGAATACGCCGCGCGCGATTACCCGAAAGCCGACGAGCTGACACTGCTGGCGCCGCTGAAAGCGGAGGTTCCGCCGCAGGTGTTCACCACCGTGTTTCAGCCACCCGCGTCGGACGGTGACGGTTACGACCGCGACAACCTGCTGAAAGCCAGCAAGCTGCTGGATGACGCGGGCTGGCACCTGAAAAATCAAAAGCGTGTGGATGCCAAAACGGGTAAACCTCTCAGCTTTGAGCTGCTGCTCTCGTCCGGGGGCAACGATCAGTGGGTACTGCCGTTTAAGCACAACCTTGAGCGGCTGGGCGTGACCATGAACATTCGCCAGGTCGATAACGCGCAGATCACCAGCCGCATGCGCAGCCGTGATTACGACATGATGCAGCGTCTGTGGCCCGCGCAGCCGTGGCCCAGCTCCGACCTGCAAATCTCCTGGGCCTCCAGCTACATTGACTCCTCATACAATGCGCCAGGTGTAAAAAGCCCGGCGATTGACGCGCTGATTGCGAAAATAGTGGCGGCGCAGGGGGATAAAGAAAAGCTCCTGCCGCTCGGGCGCGCCCTCGACAGGGTCCTGACCTGGAACTACTACATGCTGCCGATGTGGTATATGGGCGAAGATCGCCTGGCGCGCTGGGACAAATTCTCCGTGCCTGCCGTGCGCCCTGTCTACTCCCTGGGCTTTGATACCTGGTGGTATGACGTTAACAAAGCCGCCAGACTTCCCGCTGAGCGGCGATAAGGAATCATCATGGGTGCCTATCTTCTCCGTCGTCTCCTGCTGGTCATCCCCACCCTGTGGGCCATCATCACGATTAACTTTTTTATCGTGCAAATCGCCCCCGGCGGCCCGGTCGATCAGGCGATTGCCGCCATTGAATTTGGCAACAGCGGCGGCATGCCCGGCGGCGGCGGTGAAGGGATGGGCGCGAGCCATGCGCGAACCGGCGTAGGGAATATCAGCGAAAGCCATTATCGCGGCGGACGCGGGCTGGATCCGGAAGTGATCGCCGAGATCACCCACCGCTACGGCTTTGACAAACCGATTCACGAGCGCTATTTCAAGATGCTCTGGGATTACATCCGCTTTGATTTTGGCGACAGCCTGTTTCGCAGTGCGTCAGTGTTAACGTTGATCAAGCAAAGCCTGCCGGTTTCGATAACGCTCGGGCTGTGGGGAACGCTGATTATCTATCTGGTCTCTATACCGCTTGGGATCCGCAAAGCGGTGTATAACGGCAGCCGGTTTGATATCTGGAGCAGCACGTTCATCATCATCGGCTACGCCATCCCGGCGTTTCTGTTTGCCGTCCTGCTGATTGTCTTTTTTGCCGGGGGAAGCTATTTCGACCTCTTCCCGCTGCGGGGGCTGGTCTCCGCCGATTTTAGCTCCCTGCCGTGGTATCAGAAAATCACCGACTATCTCTGGCATATCACGCTGCCGGTGCTGGCCACGGTCATCGGCGGGTTTGCGGCCCTGACCATGTTGACCAAAAACGCCTTTCTCGATGAAATTCGTAAGCAGTACGTTGTCACGGCCCGCGCCAAGGGCGTGAGCGAGAAGCAGATCATGTGGAAACACGTGTTCCGCAACGCCATGCTGCTGGTGATCGCCGGATTTCCGGCCACGTTCATCGGCATGTTTTTTACCGGCTCGCTGCTGATAGAGGTGATGTTCTCGCTCAACGGCCTGGGGCTGCTGGGCTATGAGGCTACCGTATCGCGCGATTATCCGGTGATGTTTGGCACACTCTATATTTTCACCCTGATTGGCCTGCTGCTGAATATCATCAGTGATATCAGCTATACGCTGGTCGATCCCCGAATTGATTTTGAGGGCCGCTGATGCCGCGTTTAAGCCCCGTCAACCAGGCCCGCTGGGCCCGCTTTCGCCACAACCGCCGCGGCTACTGGTCGCTGTGGATTTTTGCCGTGCTGTTTGCCTTAAGCATGTGTTCGGAGCTGATCGCCAACGACAAACCGCTGCTGGTGCATTTTAACGACCGCTGGTACGTGCCGGTTATCGCCAACTACAGCGAAAGCGACTTTGGCGGCCCGTTTGCAACACCGGCGGAGTATCAGGATCCGTGGCTTCGCGATCAAATCGACAGGCGCGGCTGGGCGCTCTGGGCACCGGTGCGCTTTGGCGCAAACAGCATTAACTTCGCCACCACGACGCCCTTCCCTTCCCCGCCCTCCGCGCAAAACTGGCTGGGAACGGATGCTAACGGCGGGGACGTGCTGGCGCGCATCCTGTATGGCACGCGAATTTCTCTTCTCTTTGGGCTGATGCTGACAATATTCTCCAGCGTAATGGGCGTCGTGGCGGGTGCCGTTCAGGGCTACTACGGCGGGAAAATCGACCTGTGGGGCCAGCGGGTTATTGAAGTGTGGTCAGGCATGCCAACGCTGTTTCTGATCATCCTGCTTTCCAGCGTGGTGCAGCCTGGCTTCTGGTGGCTGTTAGGCATCACCGTCCTGTTCGGCTGGATGGCGCTGGTGGGCGTGGTGCGCGCGGAGTTCCTGCGCACCCGCAATTTCGACTACATTCGCGCCGCGCAGGCGCTTGGCGTGAGCGACCGGGGGATCATCTTCCGCCACATGCTGCCCAACGCGGTCGTGGCAACGCTCACTTTCCTGCCGTTTATTCTGTGCAGCTCCATCACCACCCTCACCTCGCTGGATTTTCTTGGTTTCGGGCTACCGCTGGGTTCCCCGTCGCTCGGCGAACTGCTGCTGCAGGGTAAGAACAACCTGCAGGCGCCGTGGTTAGGCATCGCCGCCTTTCTTTCCGTGGCCGTGCTGCTGTCGCTGCTGATTTTTATTGGTGAAGCCGTGCGCGATGCCTTCGATCCGAACAAGGCGGTATAAAATGACCCAGCCTCTTCTCAGTATTGATAACCTGTCGATTGCTTTTTCAAAGCAGGACGAGACGCGCACCGTGGTCACCGACCTGTCGCTGCAGATCCAGCCCGGGGAAACGCTGGCCCTGGTGGGCGAGTCGGGTTCAGGCAAGAGCGTTTCGGCACTCTCCATCCTGCGGCTGTTGCCGTCTCCACCGGTGAGCTACCCGCAAGGGGATATTCTGTTTCACGGCAGCTCGCTGCTGCATGCCGACGAACATACCCTGCGCGGTATTCGCGGCAACAAAATCGCGATGATCTTCCAGGAGCCGATGGTTTCCCTCAACCCGCTGCACAGCCTGGAAAAACAGCTCTATGAAGTGCTCTCCCTGCACCGGGGGATGCGCAAAGAGGCCGCGCGGGGAGAAATTCTGGACTGTCTGGAACGAACGGGCATACGCAATGCGGCCAAACGGCTGAATGATTTTCCGCACCAGCTCTCCGGCGGCGAACGCCAGCGCGTGATGATCGCTATGGCCCTACTCACGCGCCCCGAGCTGTTGATTGCCGACGAGCCCACAACGGCGCTGGACGTGACGGTACAGGCGCAAATATTGACGCTGCTGCGGGAGCTGCGTGACGAGCTGAACATGAGCCTGCTGTTTATCACGCACAACCTGAGCATTGTGAGAAAGCTGGCCGACAGCGTCGCGGTGATGCAAAACGGACGATGCGTTGAACAGAATAGCGCGTCCACGCTGCTGAGCGCGCCGCAGCACCCCTATACGCTGCGCCTGCTCGACAGCGAACCCTCCGGCGACCCGGTTCCCGTCAAGGCGGACAGCACACCGCTGCTGCGCGTTGAGGATTTGTCCGTCTCGTTCCCGATCCGCAAAGGTATTCTGCGGCGCATCGTCGACCAGAATCCGGTGCTGAAAAACATCCGCTTCTCGCTGCGCCCGGGAGAATCCCTGGGGCTGGTGGGCGAATCCGGTTCCGGCAAAAGCACCACCGGTCTGGCGCTGCTGCGCTTAATTGCCTCGCAGGGCGAGATCTTCTTTGACGATATGCCGCTGCACCGCTGGAACCGCCGCCAGATGCTGCCCGTGCGGCCCCGCATGCAGGTGGTGTTTCAGGATCCCAACTCTTCGCTTAACCCCCGGCTCAGCGTGTTACAGATTATCGAGGAGGGTCTGCGCGTGCATCAGCCCGGCCTGAGCGCTCAGCAGCGAGAGCAGGAAGTTATGCGGGTGATGGCCGAAGTGGGCTTAGATGCCGGGACCCGCCACCGCTATCCGGCTGAATTCTCCGGCGGGCAGCGCCAGCGTATCGCCATTGCCCGCGCGCTGATCCTGAAGCCGGAGCTGATTATTCTGGATGAACCGACGTCGTCGCTGGACAGAACCGTTCAGGCGCAGATCCTGGCGCTGCTGAAAGGGCTTCAGGAAAAGCACCGGCTGGCCTATATCTTTATCAGCCACGATCTACAGGTGGTGCGGGCGCTATGCCATCAGGTGATTGTGTTGCGACAGGGAGAAGTGGTCGAGCAGGGAGAGTGCCAGCGCGTATTTAGCGCGCCAACGCAGCGCTACACGCGCCAGCTGTTGTCGGCAGACTAGCGGTCAGAACGGGTACTGGCCGGAGAAAGGCTCCGCGATGGCAACGCCAAAATTCTTCAGACGGCAGGTGGCGGCAAACTCGTCCTGGCTCTTCACGAACAGGCACGGCTCACCTTCACACTCCAGCACGGAGCTGTCCACTTCGATATCCGTCAGGGCCTGACTGAGACGCTCCATCACCCGCCATGCATTTTCGTCGCTCGGGCTCAGCAGCTTGAGTGCCACCAGGCAGTTTTCACAGCCCGCGACGCTTTGCGGAATCGGTTCAACTTTCGAACCTGCAAAACCCGCCGACCAGCGATAGCTCTGGGGCAAGCGATGGACAATGGAGAGTTGTAATGTATTCACGTTCGTTCCCCGGAAGCAAAATTTACTTCACAATTTATTTACATTTATAGTAACACATCATCGCCAGCCTGCACTATTCAGCGCTTTTTTATCGATATCCAGGCTCGCGTCGGCGCTATATGTACCCGTTTCTGCGATCTAACTCAACCTTTTTGAATACAATGATGTGACTTTTTACACAAATAGATTTTACATAAAATAAACAAACACGGAATAAACGAACGGGGGTTTGGTTGATATGCATCAACAAAAAAGGCCCTGTCGGGCCTTCTCTGTATTTTAGTGGGCCGCTTTTCGCGGTCGACTGGCGTAAAGATAGAAGAGTATCGAGCTGGTTGCGCAAAAAGACATCGCCCACAGCATGGGCCATGCCGTCGTAAAGGTAGCCATTGAAAGCAACGCCCCAACGATAGCGCCGATGCCGAAGCGGAACGTCCCCGCCAGGGAAGAGGCGGTGCCCGCCATATGCGGAAACTCATCCAGGATCACCGCCATCGCATTAGATGACACCATCGACACGCAGCCGACAAAGGCCGCTACGCCGACCACTAGCGCCCAGAAGCCCACGCCTATAAACGCGCTCACCACCAGCCAGATAGCCATCACAAACTGGATCCACAGCCCGGCGCGGAACATGTTCAGCGCCCCCACCCGCCGGACAAAACGGCTGTTGATGATGGTCATGATGAACAGGAAGACGATGTTAAGCGCGAAATAGTAGCCGAAGTGCTGCGGCGAAACGTGATTCAGTTCAATGTAGACAAACGGCCCGGCGCTCAGGAAGGAGAACATCCCGGCAAAGCTGAACCCGCTTGCCAGCATGTAGCTGAGCACGCGCTTGTGGCGAAACAGCGAGGCAAAGTTGCCGATTGTGGTTCGGATGTGGAATTTCTGACGGCGCTCGACGGGAAGCGTTTCATCAATAAAGAAGAAGATCATCGCCGAGGCCAGCAGCGCGGCCAGGGCCAGGATCCAGAAAATCACATGCCAGCTAAACCACACCAGCACCGCGCCACCGGCCATCGGGGCCACCAGCGGCGCAATCGTCGTCACCAGCATCACGAACGACATCATGCGGGAGAACTCTTCCTTCGGGTAGATATCGCGCATCAGGGCGTTAATCACCACGCTTGCCGCAGCCGCCGCCAGACCGTGGAAGAAGCGCATGATAATCAGATGATCGATGGTCTGCGCCAGCGCACAGGCCACCGCTGCGGCTGCAAAGACCAGCGTCCCGCCCAGAATAACGGGCTTGCGTCCAAGACTGTCCGCCATCGGGCCATAAAACAGCTGGCCGAGGGCAAAGCCGAGAATATAGGTGCTGAGCGTCATCTGCGCGCTGCCCGCCGGAACGCCAAACTGCGCGGAAATGACCGGCAGCGCGGGCAGGTACATATCAATAGACAGCGGCATCAGCATGGCCAGCAGGCCAAGAATGAAGACGATTTTGAACGACGAGTGTGGCCTGGTGGTCACAGAGCTCTCCTGAAATTAGTGCGAAGGCAGACCGACGCTGGCGATCTCTTCTTCCGTTAACGGGCGATATTCGCCTGGCGCCAGGTCGGGATCGAGTTCGATCGCACCAATCCGCTCACGATGCAGGCCAACAACGTGGTTCCCCACCGCGGCAAACATACGTTTCACCTGATGGTAGCGCCCTTCGCTGATGGTCAGACGGACCTCCGTCGGCGTGATCACCTCAAGCACGGCGGGTTTGGTCAGATCTTTTTCATTATGCAGCTGAACGCCTTTCGTGAATTGCTCTGCCGTGTCATCCGACACCGGCGACTCCAGCGTGACCAGATAGGTTTTCTCGCAGTGGTGACGCGGGGAAGTAATGCGATGCGACCACTGCCCGTCGTCGGTCATCAGCACCAGACCCGTGGTGTCGATGTCGAGGCGGCCTGCGGCGTGCAGCTTGTGCGCCACCGGTTCGTCGAGGAAATAGAGCACCGTCGGGTGATCGGGATCTTCCGTTGAGCAGACGTAGCCTTCCGGCTTATTGAGCATGAAGTAGCGCGGACCGTGCTGCTGGGTCAGCGGATTGCCGTCATACTCCACCTGATGGTCAGGTTGCAGTTTGAACGCGCTGTCTCTCACAATGTCGCCATCCACGGTAACGCGGCTGGCGCGAATTTCGCGCCCGGCAATAGCGCGGCTTACGCCGAGTTGCTGAGCGATAAACTTATCAAGTCGCATGAAATCTTTTTAGCCTTAATGGTGCTGGAAGTCGGACAACAGGTCCGAAAAAAGAAGCAGTCTGGAACGGTTCAGTATAATGGTCTGGTTGCGCCACTCAAGGGAAAAAGTTTCGTGGCATACTATCTATACCCTAAATAATTCGGGTTGCATGAAGGCGGCAAAGGAGTGAATCCCCGGGAGCTTACATAAGTAAGTGACCGGGGTGAACGAGTGCAGCCAACGCACAGGCAACTTGAAGTATGACGGGTATATGTGCGGAATAACGAAACCGAGACCCTATGACTTTTACACTTCGTCCCTATCAGCAGGAAGCCGTTGACGCCACCCTCGCCTGGTTCCGTAAACATCGCGAGCCGGCGGCGATTGTGCTCCCGACCGGCGCAGGCAAAAGCCTGGTCATCGCCGAACTGGCGCGTCTGGCCCGTGGTCGCGTGCTGGTGCTGGCGCACGTCAAAGAGCTCGTCGCGCAAAACCATGCCAAGTATTGTGCGCTTGGGCTGGAAGCCGATATTTTCGCCGCCGGGCTAAAGCGCAAAGAGAGCCACGGCAAAGTGGTCTTCGGCAGCGTGCAGTCGGTGGCGCGCAATCTGGAGCTATTTCGCAGCGAATTTTCGCTGCTGATTGTTGACGAGTGTCACCGCATCAGCGATGACGACGACAGCCAGTATCAGCAAATCCTGGCTCACCTGAAAGCGGTGAACCCTCACCTGCGCCTGCTGGGCCTGACGGCGACCCCGTTTCGCCTGGGGAAAGGCTGGATCTATCGCTACCATTATCACGGCATGGTGCGCGGCGATGACAAGGCCCTGTTTAGCGACTGCATTTACGAACTTCCGCTGCGCTACATGATTAAACATGGCTACCTGACGCCGCCTGAACGGCTGGATATGCCGGTGGTGCAGTACGATTTCAGCCGTCTGCAGGCGCAGAGCAACGGCTTATTCAGCGAAGCGGATCTCAACCAGGAGCTGAAAAAGCAAAAGCGTATTACGCCGCATATCATCAGCCAGATTGAGGAGTTCGCCGCGACGCGCAAGGGGGTGATGATCTTTGCCGCCACCGTTGAGCACGCGCGCGAAATTACCGGGTTACTGCCCGCCGGCGACGCGGCGTTAATCACCGGCGAAACGCCCGGTTCGGAGCGCGACGGCCTGATTGACGACTTTAAAGCCCAGCGGTTCCGCTATCTGGTAAACGTGTCGGTATTGACCACCGGCTTTGACGCCCCGCACGTCGACCTGATCGCCATTTTGCGCCCGACCGAATCGGTCAGTCTGTATCAGCAAATTGTTGGCCGCGGCCTGCGCCTGGCCCCGGGGAAAACCGACTGCCTGATTCTGGATTATGCCGGTAACCCGCACGATCTCTATACGCCTGAGGTCGGCGCGCCAAAAGGGAAAAGCGACAACGTGCCCGTACAGGTCTTTTGCCCTGCCTGCGGGTTTGCCAACACCTTCTGGGGAAAAACCACCGCCGACGGTACGCTGCTCGAACACTTTGGCCGCCGCTGTCAGGGCTGGTTTGAAGATGATGACGGGCATCGCGAGCAGTGCGATTTCCGCTTCCGGTTCAAAAACTGCCCGCAGTGCAACGCCGAAAACGATATTGCCGCCCGCCGCTGCCGGGAATGCGACACGGTGCTGGTTGACCCGGACGACATGCTGAAAGCGGCGCTAAAGCTGAAAGATGCCCTGGTGCTGCGCTGTTCCGGCATGGCACTGCAGCCCGGCGCCGATGAAAAAGGCGAGTGGCTGAAAATCACCTATTACGACGAAGACGGGGCGGACGTCAGCGAGCGCTTCCGCGTCCAGACGCCTGCCCAGCGAATGGCCTTCGAACAGCTGTTTATCCGCCCGCATACCCGCACGCCGGGCGTGCCCCTGCGCTGGATAACCGTAGCAGATATCGTGCGTCAGCAGGTGTTATTGCGCCATCCGGATTTTGTCGTCGCCCGTAAGAAAGGCCAGTTCTGGCAGGTGCGCGAGAAGCTCTTTGACTACGAAGGTCGCTTCCGTCGCGCCAACGAATTGCGCGGTTAGCGGGACTTTTCATTGATGTGAGGGGCATTTGAGTATAAAATGCCGCCCGCTTCACATCCGTGAGGCAGAACACTCACCTGCTGCTGGGTCGCCTGTAGTAGGGTTTTAAATACAGAGAGAAATCAATGTTCACTATCGAAGCAGAAGTACGTAACGTGCAGGGTAAGGGTGCGAGCCGCCGCCTGCGTAACGCTAACAAGTTCCCGGCTATCGTTTACGGTGGCGAAGCTGCTCCAGTTGCAATCGAACTGGATCACGACAAACTGTGGAACCTGCAGACCAAAGCTGAATTCTACAGCGAAGTTCTGACCATCGTTGTTGGCGGTAAAGAAGAAAAAGTGAAAGTTCAGGCTGTTCAGCGTCACGCGTTCAAGCCAAAACTGACTCACATCGACTTCGTTCGCGCGTAATCGCAAACTCGTCGAAAAAAACCCCGCTTCTGCGGGGTTTTTTTATGGCTGTTATTTCCCACCCGAGGTGCGGCGCTGAAGCTGATCGCGCAGGTTCGGCGGCGTACCTTTAATGGTCAGCGTATCGGTGGCCGGATCCCAGAAGATGCGTTCACCCAGCAACATCGCGTCAAAGTTGATGGTTAACCCACCGCCGCTGCCGGCAAACTTGGTTAACTGACGCAGCGTACTGCGATCTGCCGGGAAGCTCTCTTCAAGCTCATAGCCTTTCTCCGCGGTGAATTCCTGGAAGCTGACTTCGCTGACGCCCGCCAGCTCTTTTGACAGGGACTCCAGCTCGATCTCCTCCCCTGCCTGCAGCTGTTCGTTGCAGTAGCTGTAAACCTGCTGGCGCACGGTCTGGCGCTCAGATTTATCGAGCTGCGCTTCAGCCGTGAAGTCGTCAACCGCCTGGAGCAGCCCTTTGTTCTGCGCTTTGGCGTTAAGACCTTCGCTGGCACCGAGGAAATCCATAAAGAAATCCGCCACTTTGCGGCCCACGCGCCCCTTCAGGAAAGTCAGGTAGCGGGTCGACTCCGGGTTGGTTTCCCACTCGGTCAAATCAATACGCGCCACGATATCCGCATGGTTGATATCCAGATAATGCGTTGAGCTGATATCCAGCTGCTCGTTGACGCGCATGCTGCTTAAGTTATTCAGCACGGTAACCAGCAGATACTCGACCGCCAGGTAGCGATAGTGGCAGAACAGCACGATCCCGCCGTCGGCGAACGGATATTTCGCCAGCTCGTCGCGCAGACGCCCGGTGGCGGCGCGGCTAAACGCCAGGAAATCCTCTTCGCCCTGACGCTGCAGGCGCAGGCTATCGGCCAGTTCACTCTCTTCGCTGAACAGGCCATAGGCTTTATTTTTGGCACTGTAGACGCGATGCAGCTCTGCCATCATCTCCACCACGGTCGCCGTGGGTTCCAGTAACGAATCGCGCAGCACCACTTCAAGGGTTTGCTCATCACGCTTGATAAGCTGGTGCAAGGCAATCTGGTTGATTTCCAGACTCATGATAAACTCTCCTTTTAGACCGGGCGGTATTCAACCACCACCAGGACATGTGTGCAACAACAGATAAAAAAGGGGAAAAAAAGCTGTTGCTACGGTAATATGTTGCCCTTTCATCAACAAACTGATTTTGATTTATGCCACAACATTCCCGCTACAGTGATGAACACGTTGAACAACTGCTCAGTGAGCTGGTCAACGTACTGGAAAAACATAAAACGCCGACCGATCTCTCCCTGATGGTTTTGGGAAATATGGTCACCAACCTGATTAACACCAGCGTTGCTCCGGCTCAGCGTCAGGCGATCGCAAAATCTTTCGCCCAGGCTTTACAGTCGTCCGTCAGCAACGACCCGGCCCATTAAGGGATACGAACAACAGTTTATGGTGACGAATCGTCAGCGCTACCGTGAAAAAGTCTCCCAGATGGTCAGCTGGGGGCACTGGTTTGCCCTGTTCAACATTCTGCTGGCGACGGTCATTGGCTGCCGTTATCTGTTTGTCGCAGACTGGCCAACAACGCTAACCGGGCGTATCTACTCCTGGATAAGCGTTGTCGGTCACTTTAGCTTTTTGGTTTTCGCCACCTATCTGCTGATCCTGTTCCCCTTGACGTTTATCGTCATGTCGCAGCGTCTGATGCGGTTCTTGTCCGCCATCCTTGCGACTGTGGGGATGACGCTGCTGCTTATCGACAGTGAAGTGTTCACCCGCTTCCACCTGCACCTCAACCCCATCGTCTGGGAACTCGTGATTAACCCCGACCAGAACGAAACGGCCCGTGACTGGCAGCTGATGTTTATCAGCGTCCCTGTGATCCTGCTGATTGAGATGCTGTTCGCCACCTGGAGCTGGCAAAAGCTCCGCAGTCTGACCCGGCGACGCCATTATGCGAAGCCCGTCGCCGCGCTCTTTTTCGTCTCCTTTATCAGTTCGCACATCATGTATATCTGGGCGGATGCGAACTTCTATCGCCCTATTACCATGCAGCGCGCGAACCTGCCGCTCTCGTACCCGATGACGGCCCGTCGCTTCCTCGAGAAACACGGTCTGCTTGATGCGCAAGAGTACCAGCGCCGTCTTATCGAGCAGGGCAACCCGGAAGCCGTCAGCGTTCAGTATCCTCTGAGCGACCTGAACTACCGCGATATGGGGCGCGGGCAAAACGTCCTGCTGATCACCGTCGATGGCCTGAACTATTCCCGTTTCGAGAAGCAGATGCCTGCGCTGGCCGCTTTCGCGAGTCAGAACGTCTCGTTTACTCAGCATATGAGCTCCGGTAACACAACCGATGCGGGCATCTTTGGCCTCTTCTATGGCATTTCAGCCGGCTATATGGACGGCGTACTGTCTACCCGCACGCCTGCGGCGCTGATCACCGGGCTGAATCAGCAAGGCTATCAGCTAGGGTTGTTCTCCTCCGATGGCTTTAACAGCCCGCTTTACCGTCAGGCGCTGCTGTCCGATTTCTCACTGCCGACGGCGCAAAATCAGTCCGACGCGCAGACCGCCGGCCAATGGATAAACTGGCTGCAGCGCTACGCCCAGGAAGATAACCGCTGGTTCTCATGGGTTGCCTTTAACGGCACAACGCTTGCCAACAGCAATAAGAGTGACTTTGCGCGCCGCTACGGTCGCGCGGCTGGCGATGTTGATGCGCAGATAGGCCGCGTACTTGACGCGCTTCGCGAGTCGGGCAAGCTGGACAATACCGTGGTGATCGTGACCGCGGGCCATGGCATCCCGCTAGGTGACGAGACGAAGAGTATGAGCTGGTCTCGCCCGAATCTGCAGGTTCCGCTGGTGATCCACTGGCCTGGCACCCCGGCGCAGCGCATCAATATGCTCACCGAGCATAAAGATGTGATGACCACCCTGATGCAACGCCTGCTGCACGTCAGCACGCCAGCAAACGAGTATTCGCAGGGGCAGGATCTCTTCAGCGCCGCGCGCCGCCACAGCTGGGTGACGGCTGCGGGGAATAATACGCTGGTGGTGACCACGCCGAAGCTGACGCTGGTGCTGAACAGCAACGGGAATTATCAGACGTATAATCTGCAGGGCGAACGGTTGAAAGACCAGAAACCGCAGCTGAGCCTGCTGCTGCAGGTCCTGACGGATGAGAAGCGCTTCATCGCTAACTGATTAATAATAAACCAGTTAGCGACAGATTCCCTTGCATTCAAAACGGAATCGAGTAGTATTCTTTTTATGCGTCGGCACGTAGCGCAGCCTGGTAGCGCACCGTCATGGGGTGTCGGGGGTCGGAGGTTCAAATCCTCTCGTGCCGACCAAAAACATATTGAAAACCAGCCTGATGGCTGGTTTTTTTATTTCGCCTCGTCCGGCGTTTTGCGCAGATACACAAGCGTAGTCAGACAAATCACCGCTCCGGCATAAAACGTATATTCCGCGCCAAACGTTTCCCATATCGCGCCGGCTCCCACGCTGGCGATTAACAATCCTACGCCGCTGACCAGACTAAAAATACCGAAAGCCGTACCGCGCAGATCGGGCGGTGCGGTTTTAGCGATCATTGCCGCCAGTAGTCCCTGGGTCATACCCATATGTATTCCCCAAAGCGCGACGCCTAAAATGACCCCCATCCAGTGGCTGCTCAGCGCCAGAACAACATCTGCACCAATCAGCACCATTAGCCCCCACTGCAGAAGCCGGGTGTGGCTCATGCCATCAGAAAGTTTGCCAAAAGGGTATGCGGAAAGGGAATAGAGTACGTTCATGACCACCATCACCAGCGGAATAAGGGCCAGAGGAACGCCCGACTGCTGCGCACGAAGGACGAGAAAAGCCTCGCTAAACCGGGCAAGCGTGAACACTGCACCAAGGCCAATCACCCACCAGCACGCTTTACCCAGCCGCCTTAAATTCTCTCGTTTAATGGGATTAGTACGTTTATGTTCGAGGGGAGTTTTCGGCTCCTGAAGGCCAAAATAGAGCAAAGCAACTGAAAGCAGACCGGGGATAAGGGCTATCCAGAAAACAGTGCGAAAGTCGTTGTCCAGCAATAGCATTAAGCTTACGGCCAGTAATGGGCCAAGAAATGCGCCTGTGGTATCCATTGACTGACGCAGACCATATGCCGCACCACGCATTTCCGGCGGCGTGACGTCTGCAACCAGTGCATCCCGCGGTGCGCCCCGTATCCCCTTCCCCGTACGATCTATCAGACGTGCGCCTAAAACCATCCCGGAAGAGGAGGCTAATGCGAAAAGAGGTTTGCTTAGCGCCCCCAGGCCATACCCTAGCAGGGCCAGCCCCTTACGTTGACCCAGGTAGTCGCTTATCGCCCCCGAAAAGACCTTAATAAAAAGCGCAGTGGCCTCCGCCAGCCCTTCAATCAGGCCGATAAACAGCACGCTCGTACCGAGGGTGGTCATCATAAAAAGTGGCAGCAGGCTGTGAATACTCTCTGACGAGATATCCATCAACATACTGACGCCTCCCACAACCCAGACGCCTTTGGGGATCTGGCTGAGCACTGGAAATCTGGAACGCATCTACTGCTCCTGCTTTAAAAACAGTTGCCTGAATGCTTACAGGATAGGATATCGCGGATTAAAAAAACCTGAGGAGAGTGGGATGAGACCATAAAAAAAGCCATCCGGCAGGATGGCTTAGCTATTGCGAGTCCGCGCTTAATGCTTCTCACGTCCGCCCAGGAAGAAAATGCCCAGCGGGATGGCCAGCAGAACGGTGAACACCAGGCTGTAGACGAAGATCATCGCCGACTGCAGGACATACATGCTGGTTGTCCAGGCTGAGAGGGGAATATTGTACTGTTCGATAACGCCAACAATGGTTGCCCGCCCCACGCACGCGGCGGCAATCATAAATACGACCAGCAGCGCCAGGAGGAACTTGCGGCCTTCAGGCGTTTTCAGTTTTGCACGAACCATCTCTCTTCCCTTTTACAGATGAATAACAATATATAGGGTCTAAAATAACACGAACTGGCACCCGACTCCACACCAGCACAAACAACCACTAAACAGGTAAATTAAAAGCGCATAACGCTACCTATAGTGAAAATGTAAGTAAATAACACCAATCATTCATCGTTGTTATGTTAACCTGCGCAGGATCGTTTTGACATAAAGGAATGACAATGAAAAACGCACCTAAATTTGCCATCGCCCTCATCGCCGCCGCGTGCGTCAGCAGCAGCGCTTTCGCCAGCGAAACCCCAAAACAGCAGCAGCTGGAAAAAGTGGCTCCGTACCCGCAGGCGGACAAAGGGATGAAGCGTCAGGTGATTCAGCTGCCGGTTCAGCAGGATGAAGCGAACTTCAAAGTGGAACTGTTAATTGGCAAGACGCTGGAAGTGGACTGCAACCAGCACCGTCTGGGCGGTCAGCTGGAAAGCAAAACCCTGGAAGGCTGGGGTTACGACTATTACGTCTTTGACAAAGTGACCTCTCCGGTCTCCACCATGATGGCCTGCCCGGACGGCAAGAAAGAGAAGAAATTTGTAACGGCGTATCTGGGCGACAACAGTCTGTTGCGCTACAACAGCAAGCTGCCGATCGTGGTCTATACGCCTGAAAACGTGGAAGTGAAGTATCGCATCTGGAAGGCTGATGAGAACATCGGACAAGCCGTAGTACGTTGAAATTAAGTCGGGTGGCGGCTTCGCCTTACCCGACCCGGAAAGGGTGCGCTCTGGTGCCCTCACCCCACCCCTCTCCCACCGGGAGAGGGAGAAAACACTAAAAACGGTAACGGATGTTACCGTTTTGCTTTTATCTTACAGCGCGATATCCGCAACCGGTTTGTTTTCCGGCTGAGGCTTCAGCTCCGCTTTTGGCGCCGCATCCGCAGCCTGTGGCTTGATGTACTGCAGCTGCAGTACGCGGCTGGTGTATTCCAGCTCCTGCTCCGTCGCGCTCACGTTACCGTTCAGCTTCGTGCCGTAGGATGGAATAATGGTTTTCAGCTTCGCCTGCCATTCCGGGCTGGCGACTTTATCTTTAAACACTTTTTCCATCAGGTGCAGCATGATTGGCGCAGCGGTAGACGCGCCCGGCGACGCACCCAGCAGCGCGGCGATGGTGCCATCCTTATCGCTTACCACTTCGGTACCCAGACGCAGCACGCCACCCTCTTTCGGATCGCGCTTGATGATCTGTACGCGCTGACCCGCCTGCCACAGACGCCAGTCTTCTTTTTTCGCCTGCGGATAGTACTCTTTCAGCGCCTCGAAACGGTCGTCGTCAGAGAGCATCACCTGGCTAATCAGGTATTTCACCAGGTCGAAGTTATCCAGACCCACGTCCATCATCGGCTTGACGTTAGAGGTGGTCGTGGCGCTGAGCAGATCCCACAGGGAGCCATTTTTCAGGAATTTGGTGGAGAAGGTCGCGAACGGCCCAAACAGCACCACGCGTTTGCCGTCAAGCATACGGGTGTCGATGTGCGGAACAGACATCGGCGGTGCGCCAACGGAAGCCTGGCCGTACACTTTTGCCAGATGACGATTCACCACTTCCGGGTTATCGGACACCAGGAACTGGCCGCCCACCGGGAAGCCCGCGTAGTCGTCCGCTTCCGGAATACCGGACTCCTGCAGCAGCTTCAGCGCCGCGCCGCCCGCACCGATAAAGACAAATTTCGCCTTGATGACGTGCTCGGCTTCGTTGTTTTTCAGATCGGCGACGGTCACGCTCCAGCTGTTATCCGCGTTGCGCTTGAAGCCGCGCACTTCGGTGCTGAGCTGCAGGTTGAAGTTCTCTTTTTTCTTCAGAGACGTCACCAGCTGACGGGTAATTTCGCCGTAGTTAACGTCGGTACCAATTTCGGTACGGGTTGCCGCCACTTTCTGGTTCGGGTCACGACCTTCCATGACCAGCGGAGCCCACTCTTTAATCTGCGCGTGGTCTTCAGAGTATTTCATCCCGCGGAACAGCGTGCTCTGCTGCAGAGCGGCGTAGCGCGCGCGCAGGAAGTTAACGTTCTGCTCACCCCACACAAAGCTCATGTGCGGCACGGTGTTGATGAAGGAGTGCGGGTCGTGCATCACGCCGCTGTTGACCTGATGAGACCAGAACTGGCGAGAAACCTGGAATGCTTCATTGATCTCTACCGCCTTCTCGATACTAATGGAACCGTCCTTTTTCTGCGGCGTATAGTTCAGTTCCATGAGTGCCGAATGTCCGGTACCGGCGTTATTCCATCCGTTCGAACTCTCCTGCGCCACGCCATCAAGGCGCTCGACCATGGTCATAGACCAGTCCGGCTGCAGTTCTTGCAGATAGGTTCCCAGCGTGGCGCTCATGATACCGCCACCAATTAAAAGGACGTCCGTTTCCTGCTCTTTTGGTGCGTCAGCTTTCGCCGCCATGGAGACGGTGTTAAGCCCCACGGCCAGAGAAAAGAGCATGGCAGTCATTTTTTTCATAATTTATGCCTTAGTGTAAAAGTGCTTGATGCGTGGAAATTGCAGGTGAAAAAAGCTGCGGGGGCACGGTAACAACTTTTAAATATTGTTTAAAGGTTACGAAATTATTGTAATTGTGAAATTTAATGATGGATTGTTTGTGAGGAATTATCGATGCGTCTGGTAAAGCGCGGTTTTACTGGATAGTATGTTGCGTTTTGCGATCGCGCGCACGGAAGCCTGCCCTAACCAGCGAACTGTTATGTCCCTACCCAATTCTGCTGTATCCCCCGAAGACCGCGTAGCCAACGTGCTGCGTTCCCCAAAGCGGCTGACGCGTGAAACGCTGGCAGGCGTGATTACCGCCCTGGCGCTGATCCCCGAGGTTATCTCATTTTCGGTGGTGGCGGGTGTTGACCCGAAGGTCAGCCTGATCGCCTCCGTGGTGCTGTGTCTTGCCCTGTCTGTACTCGGGGGCCGTCCGGCGATGGTCACGGCAGCGGCCGGGTCCGTGGCGCTGGTCATTGGCCCGATGGTGCATCAGCACGGCGTACAGTACATTCTTCCCGCCGTGCTGATGGCGGGCGTGATTCAGATTCTGTTTGGCGTGCTGGGCATGGCAAGGCTGATGCGCTTTATACCCCAGTCGGTCATGACCGGATTTGTTAACGCCCTGGGCATTTTGATCTTCTTCGCTCAGGTGCCGCATTTCTGGAGCCGAAGCCCGCTGATTGTGGGCCTGTTCGTCCTGACGCTACTGATTGTGCTGTGGGTGCCGCGCTATATCAAAAGCATCCCTTCCCCGCTGATTGCGATTGTTGTGCTTACCTTGTTCACCGTTTCAACCGGTCAAACCCTGCCGACCGTGGGCGATGAAGGCTCCATGAGCGGCGGTTTGCCGGGTCTTACCGAGCTGCTGGTCCCGCTCAATGTGCAGACGCTGAGCATTATCTGGCCGTGCGCGCTGAGCATCGCGTTTGTCGGCCTGCTGGAATCCCTGCTGACGGCAAAGCTGGTGGATGAGCTGACCTCGACACCGTCAGGTAAACGCCGCGAAAGCATTGGACTAGGCGTCGGCAATATTCTGGCCGGATTTTATGGCGGGATTGCAGGCTGCGCGATGATCGGTCAAACCATCGTCAACGTGGAGATGGGGAAAGGTCGAAGCCGCATTTCAACCTTTGCGGCGGGCATCGTGCTGCTGATCCTGGTGACGGCGCTCAGCGACATGATGGCCAACATCCCGATGGCGGTGCTGGCGGGTATTATGGCGATTGTCGCCGTCAAAACCTTCAGCTGGCACAGCCTTCAGCCAGCCACGGTGAAAACGGCCCCGATAGCAGAAACGGTCGTCATGCTGGTCACCGTTGCCGCCACGGTATCAACCGGCAATCTGGCGATTGGCGTGCTGGGCGGGATTATCGTCATGGCACTCCTCCCCGCCCCCATTAAGCGTCGGCTTAAAGCAGAAAAATCGTCGCCAGCCCAAGAAAAATAAAGAAACCGCCGGTATCAGTGATGGCGGTGATCATCACGCTCGACCCCACCGCGGGGTCGCGCCCCAGTTTGGTCATCGTCAGCGGGATAATGACCCCCATCATTGATGCCACCAGCAGGTTCAGCACCATCGCCAGCATCATCACGCCGCCCAGGGCCATATCGTCGTACAGCCACCAGGTGATGCCGCCCATAATCCCGCCCCACACCAGGCCGTTGATCAGCGCCACGCCCATCTCCCTGAAGATCAGAAAGGCGAAGTTACCGGGCTGAATATTTTCCAGCGCCAGGGCGCGGACGATCATGGTGATGGTCTGGTTTCCGGTGTTGCCGCCGATTCCGGCCACAATCGGCATCAGCGAGGCCAGCGCCACCAGCTGAGAAATGGTGTGTTCAAATCCGTCAATCACCCGGGAGGCGATAAACGCGGTACACAGGTTAATGGCCAGCCACGCCCAGCGCGTTTTCACCGCCTTGCCGACGGAGGCATGGACGTCATCTTCGGCGCTGATCCCCCCGAGCGCGCGCAGGTCGTTGTCGGTTTCTTCATAGACCACATCAACGATCTCATCGATGGTCAGACGCCCCATCAGTTTGCCGACTGAATCCACGACGGCGGCACTCACCAGGTCGTCACGCTCGAAGGTACGCGCCGCTTTCTCCGCGTCGTCCTCCGGAGAGAAGACCATCGGCTCGTTTTCCATCACCTCGCTCACCTTCCGCTGGGTGCTGTTGAGCAGGATGGTTTTCAGCTCAAGTTCGCCAAGCAGGGTTTTATCCCGGGAGGTAACAAACAGTTTATCGGTGTTGTCCGGCATTTTGCCCAGGCGACGCAGATAGCGCTGCACGGTACCGAGCGTCACGTCCGGGCGCACCGTGATAACGCCGAACTCCATGATCGCGCCGACGCTGTTTTTCTCGTAGTGCATCACCTGACGCACGCGCGCGCGTTCATCGGCAGGCAGCGACGCCAGCAGGCGACCGGTCAGGTTTCGCGGCAGGTGCTGAACGAGGTAAATCTGCTCGTCGATATCCAGGGTTTGCAGAGCGTCGAGAATATCCCGGTCGCTCATCTCGTCGATCAGGTCGTCCCAGACGTTTTCGGAGGCCTCAAGCAGCACCTGCCCGCGCTCGTGATCCTGCACCAGACGCCACAGGGCGTGGCGTTCTTCCGAGGGCAGCGCTTCAAGGGTATCCGCCAGATCCGGCGGGGGTAAATGAGCAACCAGCGCACCTACCTCAGCAATATCGTCGGCCAGGGTGCCGACATCATATTGCTCAGCCAGGGTGAGTTTGCCTAAAAGCGTAGAAGTGACCGCTTTATCGGTCGTGAGAAGCCAGATGAGTCGCGCGCGCTCCTGGTCACGCTGTCTGGCGCTGTTTTTCTTTAATACCGACATCAATCATAAATCCATTAAATGAGTTGGGGTTAAGCATAGCGCGGGGATATGTAAATAAGAATAAACAACGCGGCGGGATGGAGAAAAAAGCGGCATCGCGGCCACGATTTATCCCCTCTCCCAGTGGGAGAGGGCCAGGGTAAGGGCATCAGGCCGTGCGCGCTACCGCGTCACGCGAGGCCGCAACGCGCTCTTCACCGGTCAGCTCGCTCAGCTTGCCGTCACGCATCTCCAGCAGGCGGTCAGCATGAATGAAGTAGTGATCGTCGTGGCTGATGGCGAAAATGGTTTTGCCCATCTCCTGCATCAGCGGCAACAGCACCTGATAAAACTCGCGGCGGAAATGCGGGTCCTGATCCGCAGCCCACTCGTCCAGCAGGATGATGTCACGCTCTTCCGCCAGCGCCAGCAGCAGCGCCACGCGCTTTTTCTGCCCTTTGGAAAGCTTCAGGTTGAGGATCTTCCCGTCCTGTAACTCCAGCTTGTGCGACATCTGCAGCTGCGCCAGCCATTTTTCCACCAGCGCAGGATTGGCCGGTTGCCCTTCCGGCCCCAGCAGCCGATCGAACAGCCAGACGTCGGTGAACACCGCCGAGAAAAGCTTGCGGTAATCCTCGGGCTTCTCCGCGCTCAGCGCCCTGCCATCCAGCAAAATCTCGCCCGACTGCGGCTGATAGAGTCCGGTCAGCAGCATCGCCAGCGTAGATTTACCGCTGCCGTTGCCGCCGATGAGGAACAGCAGTTCACCGCGGCGTAGCGTCAGGTTGACCGGCCCCACGGAGAAGGCGCTGTCCTGATAGCGAAACGTGACGTTACGCAGCTCCAGCGTCTGCCAGTTCGGGAAGGCCTGCGGGCGCGGGAATTCGGCTTTAAACGGCGCGAGATCGAATTTTTTGAGCTTATTAAAGGCCACCTGCGCACTCAGCAGGGTGGGCAACGCACCGACCGCCGAGAGCAGCGGCGTGCGTAAAAACAGCAGCGTCAGCGAGTAGGTTGCCGCGACGTTGGTGTCCGCCCAGCCCAGGCCGTTCGCCATCCAGAATACCAGGCCAATGGCACCCAGCATCATGATGTTTGACCAGTTCACCGCGCTCAGGTGGAAGGTGTCGGCGCGAATAATATGATGACGGTATTCGCGCGCGTCCGGGATATAGAGATGATTAAAGATATGCTCGGCGCGTTCGCGGTTCAGGGTGAGCTCTTTGCGCCCTTCCAGCACCGTCTGGTAATCGTTATAAAGCTTATCTTCGGTTTCGCGCAGCACCGCCATGTGTTTATAGACGCGCGACACCAGCATAAAGCCGCCCCAGATGGTAATGGCAATCCATAGGGCGGTCACCGCCAGCATTTTGCTGGAGAGCCAGGCGAGATAGGCAGCCGATCCAAAGGTCAGAACGATCCCCTGCACCAGCTCCGGCAGCCGAACGAACGCGATGGTGATGGCGCGCACGTCGCTGGTCAGCCCCGCCAGCAGGGATGCGCTGCCGAGCTGCTCAACGCGCTCAACCTGAGTATCGAGGATCCGCTTGATAAACTCACTGCGCAAACGGAAAACGAAATGGTGCCCGAGCGTGGTCAGCGCCAGCTGGGAACCGAGCGTAACCGCCATCAACAGGAGCAGCAGGCCGAGAAACTCCGGCAGAACGGAGAGCGAGGTATCGACCATTTCAATCAACCGCACGTTGATAAACGCGATCAGGCCAATACCCAGCGCGGCGCTGGCGAGGCTTAACGCCATTACTGCGATGAAAGGCCAGCGATACTGGCGCCAGACGAGGAGAAGTAGTTGCATGCAGGCAATCCGGACAATAAAAATCAGCCAGCAGTGTAAACTGCCCTGCGTGTACATCAAGAATAATTCTTATTTTAGTTTACTGTGCCCCGCCTGACGAAAGGTCAGGTTATAACGGTACTCGCCCGTGAGCGGGTGAACCCCGGGCTTCAGCGGCTGAATGCCGTGATAATACAGCCGCGACTCCCTGCCCCACACCACCACATCGCCATGTTCCAGCATGATGCGCTTGAGCGGGTCGTTGCGGCGTAATCCCCCAAACTGGAAGACGGCAGGCAAACCTAACGATACCGAGACGATAGGCGCGCGCAGATCGGGTTCATCCTTGTCCTGATGCAGCGAGAGCTTCGCGCCAACGGCGTAGCGGTTGATCAGGCAGGCATCCGGCCGGAAGTCAGGATACTGCGCTGCTACGGCGGCCTCGTGGCAGAGAGCCTGAAAAACCGCAGGCATCGGGGGCCACGGCTGGCCGGTAGCGGGATCGTTCGGGGCATACAGATAGCCCCGCTCGTTCGTCGCCCAGCCCAGTTCCCCGCAGTTGGCCATGGCTACTGACATGGTGTAGCCGCCCGGCGTCACCATATGGCGAAACGGCGAAACCGCCGTCACCTCGTCGATACCGGCCAGCAGCGCCGCCGCACGGGAGAGCGCAAAGCGACGCAGGATCACAGCTCCCGGCGCAAGCGGCTCCTGCCAGGGTTCAGCATCCGCAAAAAGATCGAGCATTATCCCTCCTGGCGTTTCGCCTCGCGTTTCAGTAATAGCGCTTTTCGCGCCGTCCCCCAACGGTAACCCGACAGCGCGCCGTCGTTACGAACCACGCGATGACAGGGGATCACAATCGCCAGCGTGTTTGCCGCACAGGCTCCGGCAACGGCGCGTACCGCACTGGGCTGGCCAATCGCCTGCGCCACCTGCCGGTAACTTGCCGTTTCGCCGCAGGGAATGTTGCGAAGGGCCTGCCAGACGCGCTGCTGGAACGCGGTTCCGCGAATATCCAGCGGCAGCGCAAGCGGTACGTCGCGATTATCGATACTGACAATCACCTGCTGGACCCGCTGCGCGAAATCCTCTTCCAGCGGCGCATGTGCTGCTTTTGGAAATTGCGCGGCAAGCTCTTCGGTTAATTCCGCATCGCTGTCACCCAGCAGGATCGCGCAGATCCCCCGCTCGCTTTCTGCCACCAGACAGCGTCCTAACGAACAGTCGCTGATGGCATAACGCACTGCCGCATCCCCTTTGCGGTACTGCTTCGCCGTCATACCCAGCGCATCGTTGGCTTTACGATAATAGCTGCTGCTGTCGGGAAAACCCGCCGCCAGCACGGCGTCGGTAATTTTGTCTCCCTGTGCAAGCGCGGTGCGCAGGCGCTGGCCTCGCGCCGCCTGCTGCCAGGCCTTTGGCGTCATGCCGGTCACGGACTTAAACAGACGGTGGAAATGGAAAGGGCTCATGGCCACCTGCTGCGCCAGCCCCTCCAGGGTTAGCGTGGGATCCTGCTCCAGAAGACGGCAGGCGTGTTCCACTTTTGCCAGCTTCTGCTCCTGCGGATCGCGTTTGTCCGGCATGCAGCGCTTGCACGGGCGAAACCCTGCCTGTACGGCATGGTGGGCATCGGGATAAAAGCGGACGTTTTTACGCAGCGCGTGGCGGGCACGGCATGACGGGCGGCAGAAAATTCCCGTAGTCTGTACGGCGAAGACAAACCGCTCGTCAGCGCGCGGATCGCGGGCCAGCACGGCCTGCCAGCGATCCTCATCGGTAATAAAGGTCGGGTTTCTCATTATCGGCTCCTCATGTAAGCATACATAGAGCGTGCCTGAGCGCCAGTGATAAAAAACCCGCAACCTTGCTTTTTAATTTTTGTCGTGCACCAGGAAACTCTTGAACTGCGGCGAGCTCCAGGTTTTGAACCCGTCGCCCTCTTTGGTGATCATATAAACCGCCAGTCCTTCCTGGCGAACCACCTCTTTGGCTTTTTCCGGGCCGAGAACCATTAATCCGGTATCCCAGGCATCCGCTTCCAGCGCGGTGGGGGCAATGACCGTCACCGAGACCAGATTATGCGTGATGGGACGGCCGGTCTGCGGATCGATAACATGCGAAATACGCTTCCCGTCAAGCTCGTAATAGTTACGGTAGCTTCCGGAAGTACTGATGCCGTGACCGTTGATATCCACTATCGCCTGCACGGCATTTTGCCGATCGGTCGGTTTTTGAATCGCTACGCGCCACGGCTTATCGCTGGCGTTCATCCCCCGGCTGACTAACGCGCCGCCCACGGAGACCAGATAACGGGAAATGCCTTCCTGGGCCATCAGTGCAGCAAGATGATCCGCCGCATAGCCTTCCCCAACCGTCGACAGATCGACAAACAGATCGGGGATATCTTTTTGCAGGTACTGTTGCCCGTACTGATTGATCACCGTCAGATGCTGCAGCCCTGTCCGGGCGCGGGCGTCATCAATGGCCGCCTGTTCAGGCGTGGTCATCGGCTGTTTGTTAGGGCCAAATCCCCAGAGGTTCACCAGAGGTCCGACGGTCACATCCATCGCCCCGTTGGTTTTGTAACCCACGCGTATGGATTCGGTCACGATATCGGCCATCGCTTCGCTCACCGGCCACAGGGAGGTACTGGTGGAGAGATTAAAGCGCATCAGCGCCGAATCATTTTTATAGGTTGAGAGCAGCTGATCGTCGGCATCCAGCTGAGACTGGATTTTGCCGCGAAGTTCATCTGTGCGTGTTTTATCGAGGTTCATCACGCTGACGCGCCAGAAGGTGCCCATCGTTTTGCCTTCGAGCACCGTCGCGGCGGGTGCGTCGGTTTTCGCCACGGGAGTGGGATCGTTACACGCGGTCAGGAAAAAAAGCATAGCCAGAAAGCTGGCGCGTAAAAAAGTCATGTCCATTCATTATTATCCTCATGCCAGGGCGGCAAGAGTACACCAAAACGGGTGAGTTGTGAGAATCCGGGAAGCACAAAAAAGGGGCCATCAGGCCCCTTACGTCACACGGTGAAGCGATTAGAACTGGTAAACCAGGCCCAGCGCGACGATATCGTCAGTACCGATACCCGCCTGACGGGTGAATTCATTTTCATCAACCAGGTTGATTTTGTAATCCACGTAGGTAGACATGTTTTTGTTGAAGTAGTAAGTCGCACCAACATCAACATATTTCAGCAGATCCTGATCGCCGTAACCTTCGATGTCTTTCCCTTTAGACTGCAGGTAAGCCACGGATGGACGCAGGCCGAAGTCGAACTGGTACTGAGCAACCACTTCGAAGTTCTGCGCTTTGTTAGCGAAGCCGTAAGCGGTAGTCGGGCTGTCGCCGTTAGAGGTACCGAAACGGGTTGCGTTGTAGGTCTGGGAGTACTGCGCTGCCAGATAGATGTTGTTGGCATCGTATTTCAGGCCGCCAGAATAGACTTCTGCGTTATCGCCATGACCGTAAACGCTTGCGCCGTTCTGATCGGCGGTACGTTTGGAGGAGGACATTGCGCCACCCACGCTGAAACCTTCACCCAGGTTATAGGTCACGGATGCACCGTAGCCGTCGCCGTTCTGTTTCAACAGGCTACGGCCACCTACGTTTTCACCGCTTACGCTGCCGTTTTTACCCTGATACTGCAGGGCAAAGTTCAGACCATCCACCAGACCGAAGAAGTCCTGGTTACGGTAGGTCGCTACGCCGTTAGCACGGGACTGCAGGAAGTTGTCTGCGCCGTAGGTATCGCCGCCAAATTCTGGCAGAACGTCAGTCCAGGAGGTTACGTCGTAGATTACGCCGTAGTTACGACCGTAATCGAAAGAACCCGCGTCACCGAATTTCAGACCCGCGAACGCCACACGCGTCCAGGCATCGTTTTCGCTTTCGGAGGTGTTGCCCTGGATCTGGTATTCCCACTGGCCGTAACCGGTCAGCTGATCGTTAACCTGAGTTTCGCCTTTGAAGCCAAGACGCATGTAGGTCTGGTCGCCGTCGGCACCCTTGTCGTCAGAGAAATAGTGCAGACCATCGACTTTGCCGTACAGATCTAATTTGTTGCCATCTTTGTTATAAATTTCGGCCGCATTTGCTGCGCCTGCCACCAGGAGTGCTGGTACCAGGAGGGACAGTACTTTAACTTTCATTTTATTAACCCTCTGTTATATGCCTTATAATTGCCACTGCTTACTGGTTAACCCTCATTAACCAGTCGGCAATTTCATTCTCCTCAAAATTACAGAATAATCCAATGCGAATATGATACGAAAACTTTGAAGATGTTTCATTTATCTATCAACATGTTTCAAAATGTAAATATCAAGGAACTTTTACAAAGCACAAATAGCTTAGAAAATTAGCACTTATAATCAAACGAAAAAATCACCCCATAAACATCAGTAAGTTACAATAAAATCCGTTACAGCACTGAATGACAAAACAAGATCGCAGCTAATCTCTAAAATAACTCTCGCTATCATCATTAACTTTATTTATTACCGTCATTCAGTTTTGAATGTCTGTTTATCCCTAATTGAACCGGATGCTTCGCATTCGGTTTTTTTTTACCTTTCTTTACGTAACTTCTCTTTTTTTGTGCTACCGCACCGTAATTGTAACGACTATTAACTAAATTCTCGTCGGGTATTCTCCGAAGCCCATAAATTGGTGCAAAACTTAATTTCTTGTTAATTCGTGCTATTTATTGACGGCGTGGGTCGATTATTTGTACGCGCATGGCGAGTTTGTACATGTTTTCTGCACTCCCCGCCGCCGATATTGCCCGGAGAAAAAGTCGCCTCTTCCCGGACAGTCGCGCTGGAAATTCAGTTATTACCCTTTATACTGCCCTATCGCCACAGAGCACGACCATAACGGGTTAAAGATATCAATGAGTCAGACTGAAACTACCGCCCCGAGCAAATTCTCCCTCCTCCCCGGGAGCATCACCCGTTTCTTTCTTCTTTTGATCGTTGTGCTGTTAGTCACCATGGGGGTGATGGTACAAAGCGCGGTTAACGCCTGGCTGAAGGATAAGAGCTATCAGGTCGTTGATATCACTCATGCCGTGCACAAGCGCATAGACACCTGGCGCTACGCCACCTGGCAGATTTACGACAATATCGCGGCTGCCCCGACCTCCTCATCCGGGGATGGACTTCAGGAGACGCGGCTTAAGCAGGATGTCTATTATCTCGAAAAACCGCAGCGTAAGACCGAGGCTCTTATTTTCGGTTCTCACGACAGCGCGACGCTTGAGATGACGCAGCGTATTTCGACCTATCTGGATACCCTCTGGGGTGCCGAAACGGTACCGTGGTCGATGTATTATCTGAACGGTCAGGATAACAGCATGATCCTGATCTCAACGCTGCCGTTAAAAGATCTCTCGTCCGGCTTTAAAGAGACAACCGTGGGCAGCATCGTCGATTCCCGCCGGGCAGAGATGCTGCAGCAGGCGAACGCCCTTGATGAACGTGAGAGTTTCTCTTCCCTGCGTCGTCTGGCCTGGCAAAACGGCCATTATTTTACCCTGCGTACCACGTTCAACCAGCCCGGACATCTGGCGACGGTAGTGGCCTTCGATTTACCGATTAATGACTTAATTCCGCCGGACATGCCGCTCGACAGCTTCCGCCTGGAGCCAGACAGCAGCACCCAGAACATGCGTGTGGCGTCCGACAAAGAGGCCGCAGAGAGCGTATCGATCTCCTTTAACGGCTCGAAAATCGAAATTGCCTCATCGCTGAACTCGACCGGTATGCGCCTGGTGTGGCAGGTGCCGTTTGGCACGCTGTTGCTCGACACCCTGCAAAATATCCTGCTGCCCCTGCTGCTGAATATCGGTCTGCTGGCTCTGGCCCTGTTTGGCTACAGCACCTTCCGTTTCCAGACGGGTCGTCAGAGCGACGCCTCTGCGGTTCCGGCCGGCACCAGCAATGAGCTGCGCGTATTACGTGCACTGAATGAAGAGATTGTTTCCGTGCTGCCGCTTGGGGTCCTGGTTCATGACCAGGAGGCGAATCGTACGGTGATGAGCAATAAAATTGCCGACCATCTGCTGCCGCACCTTAACCTGCAGAACATCACCACCATGGCGGATCAACACCAGGGGGTGATTCAGGCCACCATCAACAATGAACTGTACGAGATCCGTCAGTTCCGCAGCCAGGTGGCTCCCCGCACGCAAATCTTCATTATTCGCGACCAGGATCGCGAAGTGCTGGTCAATAAAAAGCTCAAGCAGGCGCAAAGGCTGTATGAGAAAAACCAGCAGGGGCGCGCCGCATTTATGCAGAACATTGGCGATGCCTTCAAGCAGCCGTTAAAAACGCTGGCGACCCAGGCGGCGGCGTTAAACATCTCTGAAAGCCACCAGCTTGCCTGCCAGGCCGATTCGCTGGTCAGAATGGTTGATGAGATCCAGCTGGCGAACATGCTGGAGAATGATTTCTGGAAGGGAACGCCAGCCCTCTTCTCCATTCAGGATCTGATCGATGAAGTGGTGCCTGAAGTACTGCCCGTCATCAAGCGCAAAGGGCTGCAGCTGCTGATCAATAACAATCTCCCTGCGAATGACGAACGCCACGGCGATCGCGAAGCGCTGCGCCGCATTCTGCTGATGATTATTCAGTACGCCGTGACCACCACGCAGATCGGCAAAATCACCCTTGAAGTCAGCACCGAGGAGTCGGCAGAAGACCGTCTGACGTTCCGCATCCTGGACACCGGGGAAGGCGTCACAACGAGTGAAATTGATAATCTGCACTTCCCGTTCCTGAATGACACGCAGAGCGATCGCTACGGCAAGGCCAATGCCCTGACCTTCTGGCTGTGCGATCAGCTGGCGCGTAAGCTCGGCGGCCACCTGAATATCAAAGCTCGTGAATCCCTCGGCACCCGCTATTCTCTGCACGTGAAAATGGCGGCCAATCCGCAGGAAGAAGATGAGGAACGTCTGCTGGATGATGTCGTGGTGATGGTCGACGTGACCTCGAACGAGATCCGCAATATTGTCGTTCGTCAGTTAGAAAACTGGGGAGCGGCCTGCATCACGCCGGATGAAAGACTTGCAAGTCAAGAATTTGATCTGTTTTTAACTGATAATCCGTCTAATCTTACTGCCTCCGGCTTGCTTTTAAGCGATGATGAGTCAGGCGTGCGGAAAATCGGCCCTGGCCAGCTGCGCGTCAACTTTAATATAAGCAATGCGATGCAGGAAGCTGTACTACAACTAATAGAAGAGCAGCTGGCGCAGGAAGAGATAACGGAGTCACCGTTAGGCGGCAATGAAAATGCCGAGCTTCACGCCAGCGGATACTATTCACTCTTTGTTGATACAGTACCAGATGATGTTAAGCGGTTGTATACTGAGTCCGCTGCGAATGATTTTGCAGCGCTGGCACAGACAGCACACCGGCTTAAAGGGGTGTTTGCCATGCTTAATCTGGTTCCCGGCAAGCAGTTATGTGAAACGCTGGAACATCTAATTCGTGAGAAAGATGCCTCTGGCATTGAAAAATATATCAGCGACATTGACGCCTACGTCAAAAGCTTGCTGTAGCAAGGTAGCCTTATACATGAACAATATGAACGTAATTATTGCCGATGACCATCCGATTGTACTGTTCGGTATTCGCAAATCACTTGAACAGATCGAGTGGGTGAATGTAGTCGGTGAATTTGAAGACTCTACAGCACTGATCAATAACCTCCCAAAGCTTGATGCGCACGTGCTCATTACCGATCTCTCCATGCCTGGAGACAAATACGGTGATGGGATCACGCTCATCAAATACATTAAGCGTCACTTCCCGGATATCTCGATCATTGTTCTGACCATGAACAACAACCCGGCGATCCTGAGCGCGGTGTTGGATCTGGACATCGAAGGGATTGTGCTGAAACAGGGCGCCCCGACCGATCTGCCAAAAGCGCTCGCTGCGCTGCAGAAAGGTAAGAAGTTCACGCCTGAGAGCGTCTCTCGTCTGCTGGAAAAAATCAGCGCGGGTGGCTACGGTGACAAACGCCTGTCCCCGAAAGAGAGTGAAGTTCTGCGCCTGTTCGCAGAAGGTTTCCTTGTAACCGAGATTGCCAAGAAGCTGAACCGCAGCATTAAAACCATCAGCAGCCAGAAGAAATCAGCGATGATGAAGCTGGGCGTGGACAACGATATTGCTCTGCTGAACTATCTCTCCTCCGTTACGCTGAGCGCAACGGACAAGGATTGATCCCGGACGGGTGTGCGGCCTGAGGCCTTCACCCCGTCCCTCTCCCGCGGGGAGAGGGTGAAAAAACGAAAAGGCCCTTACGGGCCTTTTTTATATTCTGGTTTTTCTCACGCGATCCGCGTAAATCGACAATGTCTGCTTCAGCACGTCCAGCGTCACCGGTTTCGACAGACAGCTGTCCATGCCTGACTCCAGACAACGCTGTTTCTCTTCCGCCAGCGCGTTCGCCGTTACGCCCACTACCGGCAGCGTCAGGCCAAGCTGTCGGATGCGCTGCGTCAGACGGTAGCCGTCCATGTTTGGCATGTTGACGTCGCTAAGCACGATATCAATATGATTTTTACTCAGCACATTCAGCGCATCCACGCCGTCATTGGCGGTTTTGCACTGGTAGCCCAGCGATCCAAGCTGGTCAGCCAGCAGGCGACGGTTAATCGGATGGTCATCCACCACCAGAATCATCATATCGTCATTCACCGACGCCAGAGACTCCGGTGACGGCAATCCGCCCGCGCCGTCGCGCTCTTCCAGCTCCACTTTGTAGATGCGCGCCAGCAGGCTCAACAGCTCGTGCGGCGTTGCAACACTGTGTACCCATTCCCCGGGCACACGCTCGACAGGAATGCCTATGTGGCGACGGCAGAAGAGCACTGCCCCTCTCCCCTGCCACGGCTGCTCCGGCATCTCGTCGGCAATCAGCACATCGTCCACATCCGGTGTTTGACCTTCATAGAGACACACCCTCACGCCGCTGTGGGCAAGCAGCGCCGTCAGGTAGTCATTCAGCGAGGCGTTATGCACCGCCAGCCAGCAGCGCTTGTCGCTCAGCCCGTCCACCGTCGCTTTTGCCGGATACTGCGCCGAATAGAGCGGAATACGGATGGTGAACTGGCTGCCCATGCCGGGCTCGGTATCCACAGAGATATCGCCGTCCATCATGCTGACGAGCTTCTCACAAATCGCCAGCCCCAGTCCGGTGCCCTGGAAGTTACGCTGCACGCCGGTCCCGACCTGGAAGAACGGGTCGAACAGGCGGACCACTTCCTTCGCCGGGATGCCGACGCCCGTGTCGCGCACGCGAATGCTCAGGTAATCCCCCGCCCGGCAGACGTGCAACACGATACAGCCAACGTCGGTGAATTTGATGGCGTTGCTGAGCAGGTTAGAAATGACCTGCTGCAGGCGCATCGGATCGCCGTGCAGCGTCAGCGGCACGTCAGGTTCAATAAAGCAGTAGAGCCCCAGCTGTTTACGCACCACCAGCGGCAGATAGTTGGCGCTGATGTGGTTCATCACCTCGCGCGGCGAGAACTCCCGCGGTTCGATTTTCAGCTGCTCAGACTCAATTTTAGAGAAGTCGAGAATATCGCTGATGATTTTCAGCAGCAGGCTGGAGGAGTTGTTCATTGCCGTCACCAGCCTGTCGACCCCTTTCGGCAACTCTTTGGTCTGCAGCAGGTCGAGGTTACCGATGATCCCGTACAGCGGCGTTCGCAGCTCGTGGCTGACGGTGGCAAGGAACATGGATTTCGACTGGCTGGCCTGCTCCGCGGCCTGCGCCATCTCCTGCAACGACTCTTCCATCTTCACGCGCGCGGAGACATCCACCAGCACGCAAATCGCCACGTTTTCATTGCGATAGCGGGAATGCACAAAGCTGATCTGCAGGTTGGTGTGCGTGCTGGTGAGCACGTCGACAAAGTTAACCTGCTGACCGCAGATAATTTGCGTCAGCCTCTGGCGGTCCTCGTGCGTCAGCATGTTCAGGTAGTTATGCGCCAGCTCGTTACTCAGGATGTTGGTTCCGTCCTGGGTACGCAGAATGCAGATCCCCACCGGCGCCGACGCGACAATCTTCCGGTTAAACTGTTCGTGTTCCTCCAGCCGCTGGGCGTCGCTTTCGGCCGGAATAAAGATTTTCCGCTCATACATGCGCGCCAGGGTAAACAGCGCCCCGCCCGCGATCAGGTTCAGCAGAATCGCATTCATGATGAGAATACGTATCCGCTCAAGCACCATATCCACCGGCAGCGAATAGACAATACTCAGCGACGAAGGCGGCAGGCTCTTCTTCAGCACCAGCTCGCGGAAGCCAGAGGTATAGCCAAACCACGACCGCTCCTGCATCCAGTGAGGTTCAACGTTTAACCGGTTATCCGGCCCGGCGAGTGAGATCAGCTGATGACCGTTTTCATCCAGAATGGTCACCCCCATAGGCAGGCTGCCCGGAGTGAAAAAGTTTTCCATACGAATGGTCTGCTCAATCCCCAACAGCGCCTGCAGGCGATTGCCCAGATACACCGGCGTCAGGGCATAGAAATAGCCCACGCCCGGTCGCGGGCCCTGGCTAACCCAGAAGATGTTATTCCCGCGCTCGTCCTGCGGCGCATTGCGGTATTTCACAATACGTTCATGCAGGCTTTTCAGCGCATCGTCACGCTCAACGGGCACGTCGCGCAGGCCAAAGTCAGCCATGCAGAGATTTTCACTGCCAATCAGGAATACGCGGTTCAGGTCATAGGCGGCGGAGAAATTGTCGCGCCAGTAGCGCATAAACCAGGCAAGGGATTCCAGCGACCCGCGCCAGGTATTGCTCATGGTGGAGCAATCGGAATCCGGGAACAGCGGCTGGAAGTCCGGGACTTCGGTTTTGTCGTTACGCCCGCGAAGCGCAAGAATGCCGTTTTCCGCCGTCAGACGATTTTCGGCAATATACTTCAGCTCCTTCATCACGTCAGACGTTCGCTGAATGTAGCGCTGGGCCTGGTCGGAGCTTAAGTTAAACTCCTGGCGGATCTCCGCTTCTTTCTGGTGTAGCGCGTTAACGATGTAAAACACCGAGAACAAGGCCACCAGCAGCCAAAGCAAGAGCGCCAGCGCCCGAAACAGATAGCGAGAAACTTTCAGCGTAGTACGAAAGGAGACGAGGTATTTCAAGGGGGCGAGGCTCCGCCGTCGGGGTCAAAAGAATGTGGTTAAGGTAGCGGTAAACGCGCCAGGTCGCAACGTTGACTTATCTGCTTGTGCAAAAGAAAAGGGCCGGAATCCGGCCCTTTTTTGCATCAGGAGACATTACTCGTCAGCGTCATCCGCTACGTCATCGTCGGTGTCGGCTTCCGGCGCGATATCATCATCGCCTTCCGCAACGCTACCGTCGATGGAATCGAGCTCTTCGTCATCCACCGGCTCAGCAACGCGCTGCAGACCCACCACGTTTTCATCTTCCGCTGTACGGATGAGGATCACGCCCTGGGTGTTACGCCCCACCACGCTGATCTCAGACACGCGGGTACGCACCAGCGTACCGGCATCGGTGATCATCATGATCTGATCGGCATCGTCTACCTGCACCGCGCCCACAACGGAACCGTTGCGCTCGGTCACTTTGATAGAGATAACGCCCTGCGTGCCGCGAGACTTGGTTGGGTATTCCCCTTCCGCCGTACGTTTACCGTAACCATTCTGCGTCACGGTCAGGATAGCCCCTTCACCGCGCGGAATAATCAGAGAAACAACGCTGTCTTCGCCAGCCAGTTTGATACCACGAACGCCCGTAGCGGTACGACCCATTGCACGAACGGCGTTCTCTTTAAAGCGCACCACTTTACCGGCCGCAGAGAACAGCATCACTTCATCAGAACCGGAGGTCAGATCCACACCGATCAGCTCGTCGCCTTCGTTCAGGTTCACCGCGATGATCCCGGCGGAACGTGGGCGGCTGAACTCGGTCAGCGCGGTTTTCTTCACGGTACCGCTGGCGGTCGCCATAAAGACGTTCACGCCCTCTTCGTACTCGCGTACCGGCAGGATGGCGGTGATACGTTCATTCGCTTCCAGCGGCAGCAGGTTAACGATTGGACGGCCACGCGCGCCACGGCTCGCTTCCGGCAGCTGATAGACTTTCATCCAGTACAGACGACCGCGGCTGGAGAAGCAGAGGATCGTGTCATGGGTGTTCGCCACCAGCAGGCGGTCAATAAAGTCTTCTTCTTTAATGCGTGCCGCAGATTTACCTTTACCGCCACGACGCTGTGCTTCGTAGTCGGTCAGCGGCTGATACTTCACATAGCCCTGGTGAGACAGGGTGACCACCACGTCTTCGCGGTTGATCAGATCTTCAATGTTGATATCAGAGCTGTTCGCGGTGATTTCGGTGCGGCGCGCATCGCCGAACTGATCGCGGACCAGCTCCAGCTCTTCACGGATCACTTCCATCAGACGCTCTGCGCTGCCCAGGATATGCAGCAGTTCAGCAATCTGTTCCAGCAGCTCTTTGTATTCGTCGAGCAGTTTCTCGTGCTCAAGGCCGGTCAGTTTCTGCAGACGCAGATCCAGAATCGCCTGAGCCTGCTGTTCAGTCAGGTAATACTGACCGTCACGCACGCCGAACTCAGGTTCCAGCCACTCAGGACGGGCTGCGTCATCGCCCGCACGTTCCAGCATCGCGGCGACGTTACCCAAATCCCACGGACGGGAAATCAGGGCGGCTTTCGCCTCCGCCGGGGTTGGCGCACGACGGATCAGTTCGATGATCGGGTCGATGTTGGCCAGCGCAACCGCCAGCGCTTCAAGGATGTGCGCACGGTCACGCGCTTTGCGCAGTTCGAAGATGGTACGACGGGTCACCACCTCACGGCGGTGACGCACGAACGCGCTCAGGATCTCTTTCAGGTTCATGATCTTCGGCTGACCATGGTGCAGCGCAACCATGTTGATACCGAAGGAAACCTGAAGCTGAGTCTGGGAGTACAGGTTGTTCAGCACAACCTCACCCACCGCGTCGCGTTTGATTTCAATCACGATGCGCATACCGTCTTTGTCAGACTCGTCACGCAGCGCGCTGATGCCTTCAACGCGTTTTTCTTTTACCAGCTCGGCGATTTTTTCAATCAGACGCGCTTTGTTCACCTGATACGGGATCTCGTGAACAATGATGGTTTCACGGCCGGTTTTAGCGTCCGCTTCCACTTCGGCGCGGGCACGGATGTAAATCTTGCCGCGGCCGGTGCGGTACGCTTCTTCAATACCGCGACGACCGTTGATAATCGCCGCCGTTGGGAAGTCCGGACCCGGGATGTGTTCCATCAGCCCTTCAATGCTGATGTCTTCATCGTCGATATAGGCCAGGCAGCCATTGATCACTTCGGTGATATTGTGCGGCGGAATGTTGGTTGCCATACCGACCGCGATACCGGACGAACCGTTAACCAGCAGGTTCGGGATCTTGGTTGGCATCACATCTGGGATGCGCTCGGTGCCGTCGTAGTTATCGACGAAATCAACGGTCTCTTTTTCCAGGTCGGCCATCAGCTCATGAGCGATTTTCGACATACGGATTTCCGTATAACGCATCGCCGCAGCGGAGTCGCCGTCGACTGAACCAAAGTTACCCTGACCATCTACCAGCATGTAACGCAAGGAGAATGGCTGCGCCATACGAACGATGGTGTCATAAACGGCGGTATCACCATGCGGGTGATATTTACCGATGACGTCACCGACGACGCGGGCAGATTTTTTATAGGCTTTATTCCAGTCATTGCCCAATACGTTCATGGCGTATAGTACGCGACGGTGTACCGGCTTAAGGCCATCGCGGACGTCCGGCAGCGCACGGCCAACAATGACCGACATCGCATAGTCCAGATAGGAGCTCTTCAGCTCTTCCTCGATGTTAACCGGTGTAATTTCTCTCGCAAGGTCGCTCATCTAACCGCTATCCCTCTACTGTATCCCGGATTCAAAGGTCGCAAATTATAACACAGCCGAGGTGATTGAGGTAAACCTATACGCTTTATTCACGGGGATTGCCTGATATACTCCTTTGTCTTGCTAAATAAGGAGTAAAAGCGCCCATGAATGCCGAAAAATCCCCGGTGGCTCACAACGTTGACCACGAAGAGATTGCCAAATTTGAAGCGGTGGCGTCCCGCTGGTGGGATCTCGAAGGTGAGTTCAAACCGCTGCATCGCATTAACCCGCTGCGTCTGGGCTATATCGCGGAGCGTTCCGGCGGTCTGTTCGGTAAGAAAGTGCTCGACGTCGGCTGCGGCGGCGGCATCCTGGCTGAGAGCATGGCGCGCGAAGGGGCGAATGTTACGGGCCTGGATATGGGCTTTGAACCGCTCCAGGTGGCCCGCCTTCACGCGCTGGAGTCCGGCATACAAGTGGAATATGTGCAGGAAACCGTGGAAGAGCACGCGGCAAAACACGCCCATCAGTACGATGTGGTGACCTGCATGGAGATGCTGGAGCACGTTCCCGATCCGCAGTCGGTGGTGCACGCCTGTGCAAAACTGGTGAAACCGGGCGGCCAGGTCTTCTTCTCAACCATCAACCGTAACGGTAAAGCCTGGCTGATGGCCGTTGTCGGCGCGGAGTATGTGCTGCGCATGGTGCCGAAAGGGACGCACGACGTGAAGAAATTCATCAAGCCTGCGGAACTGTTAGGCTGGGTTGACCAGACGTGGCTCAAAGAGCAGCACATCACCGGCCTGCACTACAATCCGCTGACCGATAAATTCAAGCTCGCACCGGGCGTAGATGTTAACTATATGTTGCATACCACCGCCAAAAACGACTAACGTCATTCGTTATTCTTATAAAGATTGCGCGACATCATGTTGCGCAATTCTGACCTCCCGTTGAAGAAATCAGCACTCGATCAAATTTTGAATTTTTTTTCTTAATTATTGACATGTCTTCCAGGCCTTACGGTACGAGGACTTAGCCTTTTTTACCCTTTCACAACCTCAATTTAACGCCAAAATCAACCCTTGTGCTGAAAAGATTCGATACTAGAATACTCACCATATAGCGTTTTTCTTATCGCAAACCCCCTACATGTAGTATTTATCCACAGAGTTAGTCACAAGACGGATCTGTGGATAAACGGGGGATATTTTTTATTTCACGGACAGGTAAAACCCACATGAATCAGAGTCTGCTGGTGACAAAGCGCGACGGTACTACCGAGCGTATCAATCTGGACAAAATCCATCGAGTTCTCGACTGGGCAGCAGAAGGACTGAACAACGTATCTATCTCCCAGGTTGAACTGCGTTCCCACATTCAGTTCTACGACGGCATCAAAACGTCTGATATCCACGAAACAATCATTAAAGCAGCGGCAGACCTCATCTCCCGCGAAGCACCGGATTATCAGTACCTCGCTGCACGTCTGGCGATTTTCCACCTGCGTAAAAAAGCCTACGGCCAGTTTGAGCCGCCGAAGCTTTACGATCACGTAGTGAAAATGGTTGAGCTGGGCAAATACGACACGCATCTGCTGGAAGACTATACGGAAGAAGAGTTCGAGCAGATGAACGGGTTTATCGATCACTGGCGCGACATGAACTTCTCCTACGCGGCGGTGAAGCAGCTCGAAGGCAAATACCTGGTTCAGAACCGCGTAACCGGTGAGATCTACGAAAGCGCCCAGTTCCTCTATATTCTGGTGGCCGCCTGCCTGTTCTCTAACTACCCGCGTGACACCCGTCTGGAATACGTGAAGCGTTTCTACGATGCGGTATCCACGTTCAAGATTTCTCTGCCGACGCCAATCATGTCTGGCGTGCGTACCCCAACCCGTCAGTTCAGCTCCTGCGTACTGATCGAGTGTGGTGACAGCCTGGATTCCATCAACGCCACCTCCAGCGCGATCGTGAAATACGTCTCCCAGCGTGCCGGTATCGGCATCAACGCCGGTCGCATCCGTGCGCTGGGCAGCCCGATTCGCGGCGGTGAAGCGTTCCACACCGGCTGTATCCCGTTCTATAAACACTTCCAGACGGCAGTAAAATCCTGCTCTCAGGGCGGCGTGCGCGGCGGTGCTGCGACCCTGTTCTACCCGATGTGGCACCTGGAAGTGGAAAGCCTGCTGGTTCTGAAAAACAACCGCGGCGTGGAAGGCAACCGCGTGCGCCATATGGACTACGGCGTGCAGATCAACAAGCTGATGTACACCCGTCTGCTGAAAGGCGAAGACATCACCCTGTTCAGCCCGTCCGACGTTCCGGGCCTGTATGACGCGTTCTTTGCCGATCAGGACGAGTTCGAGCGTCTGTACACCAAATACGAAAAAGACGACAGCATCCGCAAGCAGCGCGTGAAGGCGGTAGACCTGTTCTCCCTGATGATGCAGGAACGTGCCTCTACCGGCCGTATCTACATCCAGAACGTGGACCACTGCAACACCCACAGCCCGTTTGATCCAGTAGTTGCGCCAGTGCGCCAGTCTAACCTGTGCCTGGAGATCGCCCTGCCGACCAAACCGCTGGAAGACGTGAACGACGAAAACGGTGAAATCGCGCTGTGTACGCTTTCCGCGTTCAACCTGGGCGCAATTAAGAGCCTGGACGAGCTGGAAGAGCTGGCGGTGCTGGCGGTTCGCGCGCTCGACGCCCTGCTGGACTACCAGGATTACCCAATCCCGGCCGCTAAACGCGGTGCAATGGGCCGCCGTACCCTGGGTATCGGCGTGATCAACTTCGCCTACTGGCTGGCGAAAAACGGCAAGCGTTACTCCGACGGCAGCGCTAACAACCTGACGCACCAGACGTTCGAAGCGATTCAGTACTACCTGATGAAAGCCTCTAACGAGCTGGCGAAAGAGCAAGGCGCGTGCCCGTGGTTCAACGAAACCACCTACGCGAAAGGCATTCTGCCAATCGACACCTACAAGAAAGACCTGGATGCGATCGTCAGCGAGCCGCTGCACCTCGACTGGGAAGGCCTGCGCGAGTCCATCAAGACCCACGGCCTGCGTAACTCCACGCTCTCTGCCCTGATGCCGTCCGAGACCTCTTCGCAGATCTCTAACGCCACCAACGGTATTGAACCGCCGCGCGGCCACGTCAGCATCAAAGCGTCGAAAGACGGCGTGCTGCGTCAGGTGGTGCCGGATTACGAAACGCTGGGCAATAACTACGAGCTGTTGTGGGAAATGCCAAACAACGACGGCTACCTGCAGCTGGTGGGTATCATGCAGAAGTTTATCGACCAGTCGATCTCTGCCAATACCAACTATGACCCGACGCGCTTCCCGTCCGGCAAGGTACCGATGCAGCAGCTGCTGAAAGACCTGCTCACAGCCTACAAATTTGGCGTGAAAACGCTGTACTATCACAACACCCGTGACGGTGCGGAAGACGCGCAGGACGACATGGTACCGTCAATTCAGGACGATGGCTGCGAAAGCGGCGCATGTAAGATCTAATGAAGGGCGGGGATATCCCCGCCTTTATTTCGTAAGACAGGACACACTCATGGCATATACCACCTTTTCACAGACGAAAAACGACCAGCTCAAAGAGCCGATGTTCTTCGGCCAGCCGGTCAACGTGGCACGCTACGATCAGCAAAAATATGACATCTTCGAAAAGCTGATTGAAAAGCAACTCTCCTTCTTCTGGCGCCCGGAAGAAGTGGACGTCTCCCGCGACCGTATTGACTACCAGTCGCTGCCGGATCACGAAAAACATATCTTCATCAGCAACCTGAAGTACCAGACGCTGCTGGACTCCATTCAGGGTCGAAGCCCGAACGTGGCGCTGCTGCCGCTGATCTCCATTCCTGAGCTGGAAACCTGGGTGGAAACCTGGGCGTTCTCCGAGACGATCCACTCCCGCTCTTACACCCACATCATCCGCAACATCGTGAACGATCCGGCGGTGGTGTTTGACGATATCGTCACCAACGAGCAGATCCAGAAGCGCGCGGAAGGCATTGCCCATTACTACGACGAGCTGATCGAGATGACCAGCTACTGGCATTTGCTGGGCGAAGGTACGCACAACGTGAACGGTAAAACCATCACCGTTAACCTGCGCGCGCTGAAAAAACAGCTGTACCTGTGCCTGATGAGCGTCAACGCGCTGGAAGCGATCCGCTTCTACGTGAGCTTCGCCTGCTCCTTCGCCTTTGCAGAGCGCAAGCTGATGGAAGGCAACGCCAAAATCATTCGTCTGATCGCCCGCGATGAAGCCCTGCACCTGACCGGTACCCAGCACATGCTGAACCTGCTGCGCAGCGGGACGGACGATCCGGAGATGGCGGAAATTGCCGAAGAGTGCAAGCAGGAGTGCTACGACCTGTTCGTGCTGGCGGCTCAGCAAGAGAAAGAGTGGGCAGACTACCTGTTCCGCGACGGCTCCATGATTGGCCTGAACAAAGACATCCTGTGCCAGTACGTTGAGTACATCACCAATATCCGCATGCAGGCTGTCGGTCTTGACCTGCCGTTCCAGACGCGCTCTAACCCGATTCCGTGGATCAACACCTGGCTGGTGTCCGATAACGTGCAGGTTGCGCCGCAGGAAGTGGAAGTCAGCTCTTATCTGGTCGGTCAGATTGATTCTGAAGTCAACACCGACGACCTGAGCAACTTCCAGCTCTGATGTCACGCGTCACGCTACGTCTTTCCGGCACTGAGGTACTGTGTCGGGAGGAGCACCCTTCTCTGCTGGTGGCGCTTGAGGCGCATCAGGTAGAAGTAGAGTACCAGTGTCGTTCCGGCTACTGCGGCTCCTGCCGCTGCCGCCTGGTCGCCGGCCAGGTGGACTGGCTGACCGAGCCGCTGGCCTTTATCAACGAAGGGGAAATTTTGCCCTGCTGCTGCCGGGCAAAAGGCGATATAGAGATCGAGATGTGATGTTGTCCGTATCCCCTCTCCCGGTGGGAGAGGGTTAGGGTTAGGGTATCAGGCCGCAGAGCCTGATTGTCGGGTGGCGGCTTCGCCTTACCCGACCTGCCAAACCTACTTCCGGTGAATGAATTCGACCGCTTTATCCGGGAAATCCGTAAACAGTCCGTCCACGCCCGCCTGGTTATACAACACCTCATAAAGCTGATTCACGTCCGTGGCATACGGCGGCAGCTGGTCTGCACGCACGGTATACGGATGCACCTGCATCTTGCTGGCGTGCGCCTCTTTCACCATCGCCGTCAGCTTCACGTGGCCCGGCGCTGAGCCTTCCGCCACCAGCATGTGGTAATCCGGCCCGATGCCGTCGGCGTACTGCGCAATCTGCTTCATCGCGCCCGGCTTAAACATCCAGTCGTAGCTGTAGTTCACCCACTTGCCGTCCGGCTGCTTCTCCTGGGTTTCATTCCAGTCGGTATAGGCAATCAACTGAACCAGATTGAGGTTCATCCCCATCTTCGGCTCCAGCTCGGTTTTGATGCGCTTCAGCTCGGCGGCGTCAAAACACTGCAGGTAAACTTTGTCCTTCTTGCTGGTGTAGCCGTACTGTTTCAGCACCTCCAGCGTCTTCGCGGCAATGTCTTTGCCTTCCTGATGGTGGAACCACGGCGCTTTGATCTCCGGGTAGATGCCGATATTTTTACCGGTTGAGTGGTTCAGCCCCTGAACAAACTCAATCTCTTCCTGGAAGGTATGGATCCGGAAGTCAGACTTGCCCATCGGGAAACGTCCCGGATAGACCTGCACCTTCTTGCCGTTTTCAATCTCAAAGCCTTCGGTAAACTTCAGGGAACGGATCTCCGCCAGCGTGAAATCAATGGCGTAGTAGCGACCATCTTTGCGCGCGCGGTCCGGGAAACGCTCCGCCACGTCCGTCACGCGGTCCAGATAGTGGTCATGCAGGACGACCAGCTGGTCGTCCTTGGTCATTACCAGATCCTGCTCCAGATAATCCGCGCCCTGGGCATAGGCCATCGCTTTCGCCGGGAGCGTATGCTCCGGCAGATAGCCGCTGGCGCCGCGGTGGGCGATAACGATTTTATCCGCCGCCAGCGCGGAGCCTGTCATCAGGCCCGCCAGCAGCAGGCCGGTTGTTACGTAAGATAATTTCATCGCAATGCTCCTTATTGACGACGCGCCAGCACTTCCGCGTGGTGACGTTTCTCACCGATCATGACCACAATGAGCAGCAGTACCGCCAGCACGCTGCCGCCGATCATCACCATAAACCCGCCGTCCCAGCCGAAGAAGTCTACGGTGTAGCCCACGATGGCGCTCGCCGCGACCGAACCGCCCAGGTAGCCGAACAGACCGGTAAAGCCTGCCGCCGTGCCTGCCGCTTTTTTCGGCGCCAGTTCCAGCGCGTGCAGGCCGATCAGCATTACCGGACCATAAATCAGGAAGCCGATAACGATCATGCAGGCCATGTCTACTGATGGGTTGCCCGGCGGGTTGAGCCAGTAAACGACGGTCGCGATGGTGACCAGGGTCATAAAGAACACGCCCGTCGCGCCGCGGTTGCCTTTAAACACCTTGTCCGACATCCAGCCGCAAAGCAGCGTGCCCGGGATCCCGGCATATTCATACAGGAAATAGGCCCACGAGGATTTATCCAGCGCGAAGTGCTTCACCTCTTTCAGGTAGGTCGGGGACCAGTCCAGAATGCCGTAGCGAAGCAGGTAAACGAACACGTTAGCCACCGCGATGTACCACAGCAGCTTGTTCGGCAGAACGTACTTCATGAAGATCTGTTTTGCGGTCAGCTCTTCTTCGTGCTCCTTGCTGTAATCATCCGGATAGTCGTTTTTGTACTCTTCAATCGGCGGTAGGCCGCAGGACTGCGGCGTATCGCGCATCAGCGCGAAGGCGAAAATCGCCACGACGATAGCGCCAAAGGCAGGCATATAGAGCGCAGCGTGCCAGTCGTTGAACCAGGCCATCCCCAGCAGGAACAGCAGCGGCGGAATACCGCCACCGACGTTATGCGCGCAGTTCCAAACCGACACGATCCCGCCGCGTTCCTTCTGCGACCACCAGTGCACCATGGTACGTCCGCACGGCGGCCACCCCATCCCCTGGAACCAGCCGCAGAGGAACAGCAGCACGAACATAATCGCAATACTGGACGTCGCCCACGGCACAAAGCCCATGAACAGCATGACCGCGGCCGCCAGGATCAGGCCGGCGGGGAGGAACACGCGCGGATTCGAGCGATCCGATACGGAGCCCATGATGAATTTGGAAAAACCGTAGGCAATTGAGATCCCCGACAGCGCGAACCCCAGATCGCCGCGGGAGAAGCCCTGCTCCACCAGATACGGCATCGCGAGCGCGAAGTTTTTACGTACAAGGTAGTACGCCGCGTACCCGAAGAAGATCCCCAGGAAAATTTGCCAGCGCAGACGGCGGTATAGCGGATCAATTTCTGCCTCTGGCAGACGCGCCCTGTGCGGCGCAGGTTTGAAGATACTGAGCATAACAGCCTCCGTGGCCTTGAATTGAATGGGCAGGTGGCTCGCACCTGAATTCCAGAGGCGGGGATGTTAAGAAATCACGGTGATTGTTACTGTGAATCAACGCACAGATTGTTACAGAAATATGACAGAATGCGCAAAAAAGCGCATGAAATCACGTTCCACTTTCGAATTTCGCGCGTTTATGTTCGAAATCAAACAAACCACACTATTGGTATGGCTAAATGATAAAAAAACGAACATAGAGGGTAAACAATGACCATTCACGATCCTCGCTACAGCGATGTGATAATCATTGGCGGTGGCGCAACCGGCGCCGGGATCGCACGCGACTGCGCCCTTCGCGGCTTAAGCGTCACGCTGCTGGAGCGCCACGATATCGCCACGGGCGCAACCGGGCGTAACCATGGTTTGCTGCACAGCGGCGCGCGGTATGCGGTGACCGACGGTGAATCCGCACGCGAATGTATTGCTGAAAACCAGATCCTCAAGCGTATCGCCCGCCACTGCATTGAGCCGACCGACGGCCTCTTTATTACTCTTCCCGAAGATGACCTCGCCTTTCAGGACACCTTTATTACCGCCTGCACTGCGGCGGGCATTCAGGCTGAGGCCATGGACCCGGCGCTGGCGCGGCGGCTGGAACCGTCGGTTAACCCGGCGCTTATCGGCGCGGTAAAAGTGCCTGACGGCACCGTTGACCCCTTCCGCCTGACCGCCGCCAATATGCTGGACGCCCGCGAGCATGGCGCGCAAATCCTGACCGGGCACGAAGTGACCGGGCTTATCCGTGAAGGTCATCGTATCTGCGGCGTGCGGATCCTTGATACGCAATATAACGAACACAGCGAGCTGTATGCCGCCGTGGTGGTTAACGCGGCGGGGATCTGGGGGCAGCGCATCGCGGAATACGCGGACCTGTCGGTACGCATGTTCCCGGCAAAAGGCTCGCTGCTGATCCTCGACCACCGTATCAATAACCACGTGATCAACCGCTGCCGCAAACCGTCTGATGCCGATATCCTCGTCCCGGGCGACACCATTTCGTTAATCGGTACCACCTCAACCCACGTCGACTACAGCGAGATTGACTACAACCGCGTGATCGCCGAAGAGGTCGACATCCTGCTGCGCGAAGGGGAAAAACTGGCCCCGGTGATGGCGCAGACGCGTATTCTGCGCGCCTACGCGGGCGTGCGTCCGCTGGTTGCCAGCGACAACGACCCGAGCGGACGTAACGTCAGCCGGGGCATCGTGCTGCTCGATCACGCCGAACGCGACGGCATGGACGGGTTTATCACCATCACCGGCGGCAAGCTGATGACCTACCGCCTGATGGCCGAGTGGGCGACCGATGCCGTCTGCCGCAAGCTGGGCAATACCGAACGGTGCGTGACGGCAGAGCAGCCACTGCCCGGCTCGCGTCAGTCCACCGAAAAAACGCTGCAAAAAATTATCTCCCTGCCCGCGCCGCTGCGCGGATCCGCTATCTACCGCCACGGCGACAGAACGCCGCAGTGGCTCGGTGAAGGACGCCTGAGCCGCAGCCTGGTATGCGAGTGCGAAGCCGTCACCGCCGGTGAGGTGCAGTATGCGGTGGAGAGCCTGACGGTCACAAGCCTGCTCGATCTTCGTCGCCGCACCCGCGTGGGAATGGGTACCTGTCAGGGCGAGCTGTGCGCCTGTCGTGCCGCCGGGCTGCTGCAGCGTTTTCACACCACTACCGCCACCCAGTCGCTCGATCAGCTCAGCGCGTTTTTAAACGAGCGCTGGAAAGGCATTCAGCCTGTCGCCTGGGGCGATGCCCTGCGCGAAAGCGAATTTACCCGCTGGGTCTACCAGGGGCTTTGCGGTCTTGAGAAGGAGCAACGCGATGAAATTTGATACCGTAATCGTCGGCGGCGGGCTGGCAGGCCTGCTCTGCGGCATCAAGCTCACGAAGCAGGGGCTGCGCTGCGCCATTATCACCCGGGGCCAGAGCGCCCTGCACTTCTCGTCGGGCTCGCTGGATCTGGTGGACGACGCGTACCGCGATAAGCTCCCGCCGGAGCATCCGTATCACCTGATTGGCGCCCAGCATATTGACCGCTTTGCGCTGGAAACCGAAGCGCTGCTGGCAGACTGCGGCGCGCGTCTGAAGGGAAGCGCCCGGCTCAATCACCAGCGCGTCACGCCGCTCGGCACCCTGCGCTCTGCCTGGCTCAGCCCGGAAGAAGTGCCCGTTGCTCCCTTCAACGCCGCGCGCGTGCGGGTCGTGGGCATTAGCGGCTTTCTGGATTTTCAGCCCCATCTCGCGGCGGCGTCGCTCTGTCGCCAGGGCGTCAATGCCGAAACGGCAGAGATAGAGCTGCCTGAGCTTGATGTCCTGCGCGACAACCCGAGCGAATTTCGCGCGGTGAATATCGCCCGTTTTCTGGATAACGAGGACAAATGGCCGCTGCTGTATGACGCGCTCAGACCGCTCAGCGACAGCTGTGACGCCCTGCTGATGCCCGCCTGCTTTGGTTTACGCGACAACCGGCTCTGGCGCTGGCTCTCGGATCGTCTGCCCTGCTCGCTTGGCCTGCTGCCAACCCTGCCCCCTTCCGTCCCCGGCATTCGCCTGCATACCCAGCTCCAGCGCCAGTTTGTCGCGCAGGGCGGCGTGTGGATGGCGGGTGATGAGGTGAAAAAAATCACCCTGACCGACGGCGCGGTCAGCGAAATCTGGACGCGCAACCACGACGATATTCCGCTTCGCGCGCGCTTTACGGTTCTGGCAAGCGGCAGCTTCTTCAGCAACGGGCTACTGAGCAGCCGGGAGGGCATCCGGGAAGCCATTATGGGGCTGGATGTTCGCCAGCGTGCCTCCCGCGCGGACTGGTATCAAAGTGATTTCTTCTCGCCGCAGCCCTGGCAGCAGTTCGGCGTGATTGTCGATAACCAGCTGCATCCGCAACTTTCCGGTAAGCCCGTCAGTAATCTTTTTGCCATCGGCTCGCTGCTGGGCGGGTACGATCCCATTGCCCAGGGATGCGGTGGCGGGGTCTGCGCCGTCACGGCGCTGTATGTGGCAGAGCAGATTAGCCAGAGCACGGAGGCTGAACAATGAACGACACCCGTTTTGAAAGCTGCATTAAATGCACGGTGTGTACCACCGTCTGCCCGGTGAGCGGCGTGAACCCACGCTATCCCGGACCAAAGCAGGCCGGGCCGGACGGCGAGCGTCTGCGCCTGAAGGACGGCAAGCTGTACGACGAGGCGCTGAAATACTGCATCAACTGCAAACGCTGCGAAGTCGCCTGCCCGTCGGACGTTAAAATCGGCGATATTATCCAGCGCGCCCGGGCGCGCTACAGCACGCAAAAGCCGACGCTGCGGGACGCTATTCTGAGCCATACCGATCTGATGGGCAGCGTCTCGACGCCGTTTGCCCCGCTGGTGAATGCCGCGACCTCCCTCAAACCGGTGCGTCAGCTGCTGGATGCCACGCTGAAGATAGACCATCACCGCAGCCTGCCGAAATATTCTCACGGCACCTTCCGCCGCTGGTACAAATCCGTCGCGGCGGAGCAGGCGCAGTACGCCGACCAGGTGGCCTTTTTCCACGGCTGCTATGTGAACTACAACCACCCGCAGCTGGGCAAAGATCTGCTGAAGGTGATGAACGCCATGGGAACGGGCGTTCAGCTGCTGAACAAAGAGAAGTGCTGCGGCGTACCGCTGATCGCCAACGGGTTTACCGATAAAGCGCGCAGGCAGGCTCAGAGCAATGTCACGTCACTGCGCGAAGCGATTGTCGATAAAGGTATTCCGGTGCTGGCGACCTCGTCCACCTGTACCTTCACCCTGCGCGATGAGTACCCGCATCTGCTGGACGTGGATAATACCGGCCTGCGCGAGCACATCGAGCTGGCGACACGCTTCCTGTGGCGCAAGCTCGATAGCGGGCAGACGTTGCCGCTGGGAAAATTGCCCCTGAAAGTGGTGTATCACACGCCGTGTCATATGGAGAAAATGGGCTGGTCGCTCTATACGCTTGAGCTGCTGCGGTTAATTCCGGGCCTGGAGCTGACGGTGCTGGATTCGCGCTGCTGCGGGATTGCGGGAACCTACGGCTTTAAGCGTGAAAACTACGAAACGTCGCAGGCGATTGGCGCCCCGCTGTTCCGTCAGATTGAAGAGAGCGGCGCGGATATCGTGGTAACGGACTGCGAAACCTGCAAGTGGCAGATTGAGATGTCCACCAGCAAGCGCTGCGAACATCCAGTCACCCTGCTGGCGAAGGCGCTGGGCTGAACACGGCCGGGGCGAAACGCCCCGGCCAAGGTTTTACTCCACGAACAGCGACTCGACAACGTTAATCCAGCCGTGCTCGCTGGCAACCTCTTTGCCATTCAGCCAGCGGCGCAGCATGTTCAACGCCATCATGGCGCAAACCTCCTGACGCACCGCCAGGCTGTGGCGGGTAATGCTCATTTTTACCCGCAGGGCCCAGGTGCCTTCCGGCGTCGCCAGCGCGAAGTTAAGGTGTTCCTCATCCAGCCCCCCGACAAACAGCGCCAGACCGGCAAAATGCTTCACCCTTCTCTCGGAAGCCCAGCGGGCGGTCTGCGCCAGGGTCTCCTGCTGGAACGGCACCACTTCGCTGGCCAGCAGCGGCGCGTTGACGCGCGACAGCTGCAGCGCTAGCAGGCCACCGGTGAACTGCTCGCTTAAGGTCACGCTCAGCTGACGCGACTGCAGATGCGTCGCAATCTGCGCGGGTAGCCCTTTCGTCCCTTCAAAGATCAGGCTTTCGCCCGCCACGCGCTGCACCTCGGGCCACAGGGCCAGCATCGCCTCTTTCTGCTCGGCCGGACCTGTCAGCTTGAGCTCAATGATCGGCATGGAGGAGCGGTAGCCCATGGAGACGCCCGGCGGCAGCGGGAGAGGGTCAAGGCTCTGGGCCAGATCGCTTTCCGAGCGGCCAAAGGTGGTCAGACGCAGGCACAGCGGCGGTTCAGGCAGGGTAAAACGATCGCGAAGGCGCGGCAGGATCTGCTGCTCGACCATCACTTTAAATTCTGAGGGCACGCCCGGCGTGAAGAACATCAGGCAGCGGTTCAGCTGCATGGCAAACCCGCACGCGGTACCCACCGGGTTATCGACCAGCTCGGCGCTGGCGGGAATTTCAGCCTGTTTGCGGTTGCTGGGGGCCATGACGCGGCCGCGTTCGGAGAAAAAGCGCTCCATCTGCGAAAGCCACGCCTCGTGCAGCACCAGCCCTTCGCCTTTTGCGGTCGCGGCGGCCAGCGCGCTGAGATCGTCACCGGTGGGGCCGAGTCCGCCATTCACAATCAGCACGTCACAGTGTTCGCTGCGCTCGCGCAGAATAGCGACCAGCGACTCAAGATTGTCGCCCACCGTATTGCGGCGCGTTAACGGCAATCCTTGCTCAAAGAAAAGATCGGCAAGCCAGGCAGCATTGGTATCAATAATTTGTCCATGCAGCACTTCGTCGCCGGTGGATAACATCTCCACGTTAATCATTATGTTCTCCCGCTTATTTAGTCAAAACACTATAGCGCAAACGCGGGGTGGAGAAGAGAGAAACTGGCGCGACAGAACGCCGCGCCGGAGTGATTAGAAGCCTGCGCTGACGCCCACGTACGGGCCGTCGGCCAGCGCGTTGTCGCGGTTGCCGTCTTTGCCGGCCAGGTTCAGATAGCGATAGCCCGCTTCGATGGTAATCGGACGCATGATGGTCCAGCGCGCGCCGGCGTTGGCCTCTTCATAGCTTTCGATACCGCTTGAGAGGGAGTCCGGCGAATAGTAGTACTCACCAAACAGGCCGAAGCTGTCGCCAATTTTCCACTGCAGGCCGCCGCCCACTGCCGCCGCGTACCCTTCGTCACCGTCATTTGGGTTGGTGTAGATACCTTTACCGCCGACGGTGGCCAGAAACGGGCCAAGAGGAACGTTCAGACCCAGGCCGAGGCTCGCCGCGTCGCCGTCGTCATCGTTATGCGTCCAGCCGCCGGTCATCGCCAGACCGGAAGTCTCGGTACCCATGCCAAAGCCCAGGTGGGTATAATCCTGACCCGCCGATCCGTTAATGCTGATGGCGTTAGCCGCCGCAGATACAACCATCAGGCCGAAGCCCACGAATGCCACTTTTTTCATTGTCGTGATCCCGCACAATTATTATAAAGAAGTCCCAAAACCGCGAGATTTTAACCGGAGTCTCCCGGGGATCAAGCACTCTGCGTGCGGCAGGTCAGTAGATTGTAATTATTTGAAACGGCTATTATCCCTTCAGCGAGGCGTTCACCCACTGCTGCAACGCGCGGCGCGAGACTTTAATGCCGCCATTTTTGAGTTCGGTCGGCAACAGCAGCCAGCGGACGGGTTGTTCAAAACGCGCCACCTTATCCCTGACCCAGTCAGGTAAACAGGTGATATCCGTTCCCGGCTCGCACTCCACCACCGCCACCGGACGCTGTCCAAACTCGGCGTCGTCCAGCGGGACGATAAACACCTGGTTAATCTGCGGATGGCGGGCGATAACGCGCTCAAGGCTTTCCGGCTGGATCCCTTCTCCGCCGCTAAAAAAGAGGTTGTCCATGCGGCCCAGGATCGTCAGGCGGCCGTCATGCCATTCCCCGCGATCGCGGGTAGCGAACCATCCCTGCGCGTTGGTCAGCGGAACCAATTCGCCGTCCCGCCAGTAGCCTGAGGCCATACTCTCTGCCCGGATCCAGACTTCACCGTCAACCACCTGCACCTCTCTGCCCGGCAGCGCATAGCCTACGTCCGGCTCGCCGTCCGCCGCTTTCGCGCAGACGGTAGAGGCAAACTCGGTCAGGCCGTAGCCGCAGAAGGTGTGAATACCCTGCTCGCGCGCCTGCTGCGTCAAGTCAACAGGGATGGCGGCCCCGCCCAGCAGCACCGCTTTCAGTGCAACAGGCTGGTGGATATTAAGCAGACGCCAGAGCTGGGTCGGCACCAGCGAAGCGTGCGTACAGCCGCGCAAAGCCTGCGCCAGCGGCTGTTTCTCGCGCACGGTTAACCGCGCGCCGGCCTGCAGCCAGCGCCATAAAATTCCCTGGCCGGAAACGTGAAACAGCGGCAGCGAAAGCAGCCAGTCGTCGTCTTCGCCGTAGGGCATCAGCGCCAGCACGCCGCGCGCGCTGGCGAGATGGGCGTCGCAGGTATGCACCGCTGCTTTCGGCAGCCCGGTAGAGCCGGAGGTCAGCGTCATCGACGCCAGCCGCGCCGGCTGCCACGCAACGCGATATTCCCCCGCGCGCTCGCGCATGCTCAGGGCAGGAAGACCGTCGCAGGTACCGTCCAGCACCAGCGCAAAGCGCAGCGTCATCTGCGGGAGCAACACGTCCAGCAGCGGGCGAGGCAGCTGCGGATTAACGGGAAGAATACGCGCCCCGCACTGGAGCAACGCCAGCCACGCCAGCAGGGTTCGCGGATGATTATGGGCCAGCAGCAGCACGCCGTTGCCCTCCTCCACGCCCTGCAGGTGAAACTCTGCCGCAAGGCGGTCGACGCGGGCGCACAGCTGTTGCCAGCTGAGCACCTCGTCGTTCAGCCTGAGGGCCGGTTTATCAGCAAACTGCGCGCGCCAGTGCCGCCACGGCCAATCGGTAAAACTCATAACAACGGCTCCAGCGCCGCGACGTTGAGGCACGGCAGCGCGCTGTCCGGCCACCTGCGGATAAGCTGAGCCTGCATCAGGTTCAGCGTGTCGAGGCCAGGGATCGTATCCGGCGTTAGCCAGGCGGCAATGCGCGCCAGCTGGGTCAGCCCAAGGCTGGACTCAATCGACGAGCTGATGACCGCCGTCAGCCCTGAGGCATGCGCTGCCGCGACCTGCTCGCGCACCTTCGCCAGGCTGCCGGTCAGCGTTGGTTTAATCACTACCGCGCTGACGCCGGGCTCGGCGACAAATTCAAAATCGTCCTCGCGCAGGCTTTCATCCCAGGCGATGGCAATCCCCGTTTCGCGGGCGAACGCGCGCGAATCGTCGCGGGTTTTGCACGGTTCTTCGAGGAAGGCAATGCGGCTGCGGTACGCCGGGTTGACGTACTTTGCAAACTGCTGCGCCTTGAGCGGCGTCCAGGCGCGGTTAGCGTCAAGACGCAGATGAAGGTCGGGGATCGCCTCCAGCAGCAGGTTGGCGACCATGCCGTCGCGCACCGCTTCGTAAAGACCGACTTTAATTTTCGCTACTTTCTCGCCCGGCATGGCGGTGAGCAGCGCGAACAGCTCGTCAGGGTCGCCCGTACAGAGCGGTGCCGCACGGTAGTTAGCCTCTTCAGGCAGGCTGCCGTCAAGCTCCGCCAGCGCGCAGCTGATGCCAAAAGCCGCGGAAGGCACGTCCGGCAGCGCCGGATCCGCGCCCTCACGCCACGCGTCCGACCACGCCAGCAATACAGACTGCGCGTCATCCAGCGACTCCAGGCTAAAGCCCGGCAGCGGCGAAATCTCGCCCCAGCCTTCCCGCTCGTCCTGCTGCAGATGCACGAAGAAGCCGTCACGGGTTTTTAACCGCCGTTCACGCAGCACCACGCCCGCGTCCATCGGTATCTGCCAGCGGTAAACCTGCGCGCGACGCATTATGGGTTCCGTTTGTATTTGCTGAAGTCCGGCTGGCGTTTTTCGTTAAACGCGTTGCGCCCTTCCTGACCCTCTTCGGTCATGTAGAACAGCATGGTGGCGTTGCCAGCCAGCTCCTGCAGACCCGCCTGACCGTCACAGTCGGCGTTGAGAGCGGCTTTGAGGCAGCGCAGCGCCATCGGGCTGTTTTGCAGCATTTCGCGGCACCAGCGAACGGTCTCTTTTTCGAGATCGGCAATCGGAACCACGGTATTCACCAGGCCCATATCCAGCGCTTCCTGAGCGTTGTACTGACGGCACAGGAACCAGATTTCACGGGCTTTTTTCTGCCCGACGATGCGCGCCATGTACGAGGCGCCCCAGCCGCCGTCGAAGGATCCCACTTTCGGACCGGTCTGGCCGAAGATGGCATTTTCTGCGGCGATGGTCAGATCGCACATCATGTGCAGCACGTGACCGCCGCCGATGGAGTAGCCCGCCACCATCGCCACCACAGGTTTTGGACAGGTGCGGATCTGGCGCTGGAAATCGAGGACGTTCAGGTGGTGCGTACCCGCATCGTCCTGGTATCCGCCGTAGTCGCCGCGCACTTTCTGATCGCCGCCGGAGCAGAACGCTTTATCGCCTTCGCCGGTCAGGACAATCACGCCGATGTTATCGTCGTAGCGCGCATCCGCCAGAGCCTGAATCATCTCTTTCACGGTCAGCGGACGGAAGGCGTTACGCACCTGCGGGCGGTTGATGGTGATTTTGGCAATGCCGTCGGTGGATTTGTGGTAACGAATGTCGGTGTAGCCTTCGGAGCAGTCCTGCCATTCAACCGGGGCGTAAAGCATGTTTTCATCAGGGTAGATCATAGAGTGTCCTTTATTCGATAACGCAGTATCTGAGCCAGACTCGCGATAACCGCATCGGGGTTTTCCCGGTGGGCGTTGTGTCCGGCGTCTGGAATGGCATGGCGAACGGCGTTCACTTCCGCGGCAAGGGCCGCGAACTTCTCATCCCGTTCGCCATAGAGATAGTCAAAAGAGAAATCGCGTGCGCTAAGCGCGGCACGCAGGTCAGGCTGCACGGCCAGCGAGGTCGTCTCAAGCATCATCGCCAGCGTCGCGCCGTTGTTCTGGCTGCGCAGGGTAATAAGCGCATCGCGCTGGGCGTCCGTGAGGGAGGCGAACACGGGCTGTTGGTACCAGTCAGCGAACACCTTCTCCAGCGGTTCGGTGCGAAAACGCGTTGCCCAGCGGCGGTCGGACGCCAGCCGCGCACTTCGCGCATCGGCATCCTGCAGGCCCGGGTGTCCACCTTCAACAATCACCCCGAGCAGCCCCTTCGGCTGCTGGCAGGCATGAAACATCGCAATGCGGCCGCCGAGGGAGTACCCGATGAGCCACAATTTAAGTATGTTGTAACTAAGAAGGGTTCGGGTGAGCAACGTGCTCATCTCGTCAAACCCCGTCACGCCCAGATTCCGGGATCCACCGTGCCCCGGCAGATCCAGATACAGCCGGGGATAATCGCTGAGCCCTTCACCGACCCTCTGCCACTCGCGGCGGTCGCCGGAAAAACCGTGCAAAAAGACCAGCCAGGGATAGCCCGGTTTGCCAGCCTGCTGCACGCCAGAGAGGATCACAGCTGGCTCACCTGCGCCAGCAGGCTTTGCAGGGCCTGCGCACCGTCAGCCTCGTTCACCACCAGCTCAATCAGCGTCGCGCCCGGCTGTTTCCAGGCGCTGCTTAACGCCGCGTCCAGCTGTTCCCAGCTTTCCGGGCGATGGTATTTCAGGCTAAACATCGCCGCGGCGTGTTCGAACTGCACGTTCTGCGGCATCAGATAGAAGCGCTCGCGCTCGCTCTGCGGCGTTGGCAACAGGGAGAAAATCTGTCCGCCGTTGTTGTTGACCACAATCAGCACAAACGGGGCAGACGCCTGACGCAGCAGCGCCAGCGCGTTAAGATCGTAGAGCGCGGAGAGATCGCCCACGATCGCCAGCGTCGATTTCGCGCTGGCGCGCTGCACGCCCGCCGCCGTGGAGATCAGCCCGTCGATGCCGCTGGCACCGCGGTTGCTGTACACCGGGTAGCCCGCGGGCAGCTTCGAGAAAGCGTCAATCAGCCGCACGACGAGGCTGTTGCCGACAAACAGCTGCCCCTGTTCAGGCAGGTACTGGCGAATGCGGTGCGCCAGCCCGGCTTCGCTAAACGCTTCGCAGTGCGCTTTGGTCAGTTCCCACGCCTGGCGCGAAAGGTCCGGTATAGCCACCGCCCAGGGCTTGCGTTTCTCAGCCGGATGAAGCGTCAGCCAGGCGTCGATACTGCTGACCAGACGACGGCCGCGGTGGTGCGCCGGGTCAAGCCGCCCTTCCAGCGAATCCACCAGCCAGTACTCTTCCGGCGTGCAGGTGGCCTGCCACTGCAGTAACCGTTTGCCGGTCAAACTCGATCCAAGCTGGACCACAATCTGCGCCTGCGCCAGTTCGGTGACAGCTTTCGCGTTACCCAGCCAGAGATCGGCGCACGGCAGCGGCTGACCGGTCTGGGAAAGCACATCGCCAATCAGCGGCCAGCCAAGGGTTTGCGCCCATTCAGCGACCAGCTTGCCTTCGGCGGCGCTCATGCGCCCGGCAATCACCACGCCGCGCTTCTGCCGCCAGAAGAACCAGTCGCGCTGCTTCGCGCTCTCAAGATGCGTCTGCTCGCGCAGCCACGGTTTTTCACTCTGCCACCAGTCGCCGAGGCACTGCTGCCAGTCAAGACCGGTGTCGTCCAGCTCGCCGTAGAGCGGCTCGGCAAACGGGCAGTTGATATGCAGCGCCCCGCTGCGCAACGTCTCCATGGCGTGATCGACAGTGGAGACCAGCCAGCTTGCCGGAATATCCTGGGTGGGACGCGGTAACGAAATCGTCTGCGAAGGATGCGAAGAAAAGAGCCCCGGCTGGCGAATGGCCTGATTGGCGCCGCAGTCGATAAGCTCAGGGGGACGATCGGCCGTCAGTAAGATCAGTCTTTCACCCGTTAACCCGGCTTCTATCAGGGCCGGATAGAGGTTCGCCACGGCGGTACCGGAGGTGACGATCACCGCCACAGGTTCTTTGCTGACTTTCGCCAGACCCAGCGCCAGATGGCCGAGGCCGCGTTCATCAAAGTGGGTGTGGTGAATCAACGCCCGGTTTTCTGCGGCCGCTAGCGTCAGCGGCGTTGAGCGAGAACCCGGTGCAATACACACGTGCCTGACGCCATGGCGCGTCAGGGCTTCAAGGATCACCGCCGCCCAGCGTCGGTTAAAAGAACTTACTGACATGAGATTGTCCGGTATCAAGAATGCGACACAGTATAAATAATAGAAAAAATTGGAATTTTGATATGAATCGGGATTGCGCGAATCTGTATTAATCCCTTAGGAGCAGAGAGCGCAATCCGGCGGCTTTGTTTTCAATCTCCTGCCACTCCTGCTCCGGGTCAGACCCGCTGACAATACCGGCACCGGCGTAGAGCCGCAGGGAGTCCTCCTGAACGCGCGCGGAGCGCAGCGCCACGCAGAACTCACTCTGTTCGGGGGATAAGTACCCGGCCGAACCGGCATACCACTCGCGGTTAAAGGGTTCAACCTTCTGGATGAACTCGCGCGCGGGCTGTCGGGGTAATCCGGCAACGGCCGCGGTCGGCTGTAACATGAGCAGACACTGCTCGTCGTCGGCCTGTTTCAGCTCGGTCCAGATACAGCGGCGCAAATGCTGCACCTTACGCAGGCGTACCACCTGGGGGGGCAGTACCTCAAGCGTCTGCGTAGAGTGCTGAAGACGCTGGCAGATATCTTCCACCACCAGCATATTTTCGCGCTGGTTTTTATCATCGTTCAGCAGCCACTCGCCGAGACGCTGCGCCTGGCTATCATCGGTATGGCTGGCGACGGTGCCAGCGAGCGCTTCCGTGCGCAGCAGCTTGCCGCGCCGCCGCCAGAGACGCTCGGGCGTAGAGCCGAGAAACGCGTTGCTGGCGTCGAATACCATGCAGAAATGATAGCAATGTAAATTCAGGGCGCGGCTGGCGGCCATCAGCGCGACGGGGTTAACGCGCTGCGTGAACTGAAGATCGGTTGCCCTGGCGAGCACCACTTTTTCAAACTCACCGCGCGCGATGGTCTCCGTCGCCCTGCGGATAAGTTTCAGCCATTCGGCCTGCTGCGGCTGATGGGTTTCGTGCTCAACCTGCACGGAGAGCGGACGGATAGATTTGGCAGGACGAAGCCGCTGTAAAAAATCCTGCGCGACGCGGGCATCCTCCACAAGCGAGCGGTCGCTCCAGAGCTGCAGGCGCAGCGTGGCGTTGCCGGCGGTACGTCGCCAGAGCAGTCGCGGTAAAAAGAGGCTCCCCTGTTCGGGATTAAAGGCGTTCAGGCCGCAGATGCGAGTATCTTGCGCCGCATTTTGCTCGCGCAAAAACTGCGAGGCTAATGCCAGAGAGGAAAATTGGTTGACCGCCCCCAGCGCGGCCAGCTCTTCATCGCCGTTACGCTGCTGCCAGTAAAACTGCGGATAACACTGCTGCTCGCCCAGCCAGGCGAGGGGATCGAAGGCGTCGTTTAACGGGAAAGAGACGTCGAAATGACGTATACCGGGTGCTGCGGGTAACGCTTGCGATAGCTGGGTACGCAATTGCTCCAGCGCGAGGAAAATCGAATTCACGCGAACCTCTCCCTGTTAAAACCTCATATTATACGGGGTACTGGCCATAAATAGCAGTACCCACGTATAGGGAGTGGTTAAGCGGCTTAACGACGGGCTAACAGCAGCCCCAGCACCAGGCCCACGGCAGCACCCACCCCAATACCCTGCCACGGTTTTTCATGCACGTAGTCATCGGCACGATACACCGCTTTTTTGGCACGGTAGTAGTAAGTATCTGACGCATGGCTGACACGGTTTTTCACTTCATGCAGCGCCTGCTCGGCACGGGCTTTTAGCTCAATATATTTCTGATCGGCAGGGTCGCCCGAGGAACGTAGCACCTCTTCCAGCGTTTCGCTCAGCAAGGCCAGGTCGTCGTCGATACGGGTATCCCAGGATTGAAATGACATATTTTTCTCCATGTTAGTACACCAGTCCGCTAACTATAGCCAACGAGATGCTATTACGCCTGTTTCACTTCTCGCGCCATGCCGACGTGCGGAATGCCATCTTCATCGTATACCTCCGTCACTGGCGCAAAGCCAAAGTGCCCGTAAAAGGATTGAAGATGCGCCTGCGCGCCGAGGTATAACGCCTTGTCCGGCCACTGTTTCCGGCACGCCTCCAGCGTTTTTTCCATCAGCTGATAGCCCAGTTTTTCCCCTCGCGCTTTGCCGCTAATGATGACGCGGCCAATGACGACGGGCTCAAAATCGTCTTCGCTTTTCAGAATCCTCGCATACGCCACCAGCTCGTTATCCCGCCAGCCGAGGATATGGCGGTTCTCACCGACAAGGTCATCACCATCGATGTCCTGATACGGGCAGGTCTGTTCCACAACAAACACTTCACAGCGCAGCTTCAGCAGGGCGTAAAGTGAATGAACGGTGAGGTCGCTATGATGTAAATCTTGCCACTGGATCATGTCAGTCTCCTTCCTGGGGTTCATCACGTTATACTAAACCCCTCCCCGTTCGGCAAAGGGCTGATTGCGTTATGGAACTGATTTTTCTGGGTACGTCCGCTGGCGTGCCAACCCGCTCACGAAACGTGACGGCGATCCTGCTGGATCTTAAGCATCCCACCCGCGGCGGGCTGTGGCTGTTTGACTGCGGTGAAGGGACGCAGCATCAGCTGTTACACACCGCTTACCACCCCGGCAAGCTGGATAAAATTTTTATCACCCATCTGCATGGCGACCACCTGTTTGGCCTTCCCGGCCTGCTGTGCAGCCGCTCGATGGCCGGTAACGCCAACCCGCTGACGATTTACGGGCCAGCGGGTATTCGTGAATTTGTCGAAACTACGCTGCGCCTGAGCGGGTCATGGACAGATTATCCGCTGGAGGTCATTGAGATTGCCGAAGGGCTGGTATTCGACGACGGGGATTATCGGGTTACCGCTCAACCGCTCAATCATCCTGTGAAGTGCTATGGCTACCGTATTGATGCGCATGATAAACCCGGCGCGCTGGATGCCGCCGCGCTGATGGCCGACGGCGTAAAACCCGGGCCGCTGTTCCAGCGTCTGAAGCACGGAGAGACCGTCACGCTGGAGGACGGACGCGTCATAAACGGCCAGGATTATCTCGCCGCACCGCAGCCCGGCAAAAAACTGGCGATTTTTGGCGATACGGCCCCGTGCCCGGCGGCGCTCACTCTGGCCCAGGGCGTGGACATCATGGTGCATGAAGCGACCCTTGAAACGGCGATGGAAGAGAAAGCCAACAGCCGGGGCCATAGCTCCACGCGTCAGGCGGCACAGCTTGCCCGCGACGCGGGCGTCGGGCGGCTCATCGTCACTCATGTCAGCTCGCGCTACGACGCGCGGGGATGCGCAAACCTGCTGGCAGAGTGCCGCACGCTGTTTCCGGAATGTGAGCTGGCCGAAGATTTCGCTCAGGTTAGCGTTTAGTCCTTCATTTTTCCCTCAGGATGCCGATAACGATTAAAAGGTCAGCATTTCTCTCGAGGGTAGAATGGATAATTTCCAGAAAGATATTGATGACAGGGCGAATCTGACCCTGTCGAACCGTTTTGAACTGTTGCTGTTCCGTCTTGGCACCTCTCTGAACGAAAATAAATCCGAGCTGTTTGGCATTAACGTCTTTAAGCTGCGTGAAATTGTGCCGATGCCGGAGTTCACGAAACCCGCCGGGATGAAGTCACCGCTGATGGGAATGGTGAATATTCGCGATCAGGTGATCCCGGTGATTGACCTGGCCGCCGTGGCGGGCTGTAAGCCTACCACCGGATTGAACATCCTGCTGATCACCGAATATGCGCGCAGCGTGCAGGCGTTTGCCGTGGAATCGGTTGAGAACATCATGCGTCTGGACTGGAAGCAGGTGCATGCGGCGGAAACCGCCGTCAGCGGTCGCTACATCACCAGCATCGCGTGTCTTGACGAGAAGACCGATACCAACGATCTGGCGATGGTGCTGGACGTTGAGCAGATCCTGTATGACATCACCCCGGCCAATCACGATCTGCACGCCACGAACCTGAAGACCACCAAATTCCATATCAAGCCGGGCGCTGTCGCCATCGTTGCGGAAGATTCCAAGGTGGCGCGATCGATGCTGGAGAAAGGTCTGCAGGCCATGGAGATCCCCGCGCAGCTGCATATCACCGGCAAAGACGCGTGGGAGAAAATTGGCGTGCTGGCCGCACAGGCGCAGGCTGAAGGAGTTCCCATCACCGATAAGATCGCTCTGGTGCTGACCGACCTCGAAATGCCGGAGATGGACGGTTTTACGCTGACGCGCAAAATCAAAACCGACCCGATATTGAAGGACATTCCGGTGGTGATCCACTCTTCCCTTTCCGGCAACGCCAACGAAGACCATATTCGCAAGGTGAAGGCGGACGGGTATGTGGCGAAGTTTGAGCTGAACGAGCTGTCGTCGGTGATTGAGGAAGTGCTGGACCGCTCGATGAAGAAGATTGACGGGCCGTTGATTAGCCGGAAGCAGCTGGCTTAGTCGGGTGGCGCTACGCTTACCCGACCTACAAAACCCGTAGGCCCTGCAAGCGTAGCGCCGCTGGGCAAACCATAAAAAAACCCGCCGAGGCGGGTTTTTTCGTTACGTGCGGGCTGGTGCCCTCACCCCGTCCCTCTCCCACCGGGAGAGGGCGCAAACATTAAAAAAGGCAACTTTCGTTGCCTTTTTGCTTTCACCTTACATCAGCGGCATCGCGCGCTGCACGATATCAATCAGCGGCTGCGGATAGATACCGAAGATCAGCACCAGCAGTGCGGAGATAAGCACGACGATACCACCGGCGCTGTACTGCCAGTTGGTTGGGGCATCACGATTGAGCTGCTGAGGCGCGCTCAGGTACAGACTCACGGCCACGCGCAGGTAGTAGTAGAGGCCAATCGCGGAGCCGATAACCACGCCCGCGGTCAGCCACCACAGGTGCGCCTGCACACCGACGGCCAGCACGTAGAACTTACCGATAAAGCCGAGCGTCATCGGGATACCTGCCAGAGAGAGCATCATCACGGTCATTACCGCGGACAGGATCGGACGGTGCCAGAACAGACCACGGTAGGAGAACAGTGAATCGGCATCCGGGCCACGGTACGGGCTGGACATCAGGCTCACCACGCCGAAGGCGCCGAGGCTGCTGAACAGATAACCGGCCAGATACACGCCCACGGTTTCCATCGACATCTCGCCGCTCTGCAGCGCAATCAGCGCCACCATCAGGTAGCCCAGGTGAGAGATAGACGAGTAGCCCAGCAGACGCTTGATGTTGGTCTGGCTCAGCGCCATCAGGTTACCGAAGATGATGGAGACGAACGCGATAATGCCCAGCACTACGCGAACCGCTTCGCTGTCACCTACCGGCGCGTACAGGAACAGACGCATTACCACACCGAAGATAGCGATTTTGCTCGCCGTCGCCAGGAAGGTCGACACCGGAGCCGGAGCGCCCTGGTATACGTCAGGCGTCCACAGGTGGAACGGCACCAGAGAGAGTTTGAAGCCGAGGCCAACAATCATCATGCCCAGACCCGCCAGCAGCAGCGGCTCATGCAGCATGCCGTCGCCTAGGCTCTTGCCGAGCGCCATGAAGGAGAGATTACCGGACTGTGCGTACAGCAGCGCAATACCAAACAGCAGGAACGAGGATGCAGCAGCAGACAGAATAGTGTACTTGATGCTTGCTTCCAGGGAGCGCTTCTGACGGAAGGCGTAACCAATCAGGCCGAACAGCGGCAGAGATATCAGCTCAATGCCGAGGAACAGCGCGGCCAGGTGGTTCGCATTCGCCAGCAGAATGCCGCCCAGCGCGGCAATCAGAACCAGCAGGTAAAACTCTTCTTTGTTGTCGTTGTAGCCTTCGAGCCACGGGTACGCAAAGGTACAGGTTGCCAGGCTTGCCAGCAGCACCAGTCCGGTATACAGCATGGCGTAACCGTCAACGCGCATCAGCGGGGTGACGTCCATCGCCCCACCCTGACCAACAAACCAGAGAGAGACTAACGCGGCGTTCAGGCCGATGACTGACAGCGTGGCATTCAGGAAGTGATTGCGTCGCCACGCAATGGAGAGCATCACAACCACCACCGTCAATCCGACGATCAGCAGCGGTAGCAGCGCGATCAGTTGTTGTGGAGTTATTGTCATGGCGAATTACGGCCTTGTAGTAGAAGCAGAATTAACAAACCACTGCTGGATGTTACCCATCGCGCTATGCGAGGTATCCAGAATCGGCTGCGGGAAGAAGCCCAGCAGCACCAGCAGTACGACCAGCAGCAGGATGATGAACAGCTCACGCAGCGACATCCCCGGCAGTTCTTGTGCAGCAATTTCGCTCTTCGCTTTACCGAAGTAAGCGCGGTGCAGCATCGCCAGCGAGTATACGGAAGCGAACACCAGACCAAACGTGGAGATCACGGTAATCACCGGTACCACTTTGAAGCTGCCGAACAGAATCATAAATTCGCCGACGAAGTTACCGGTACCCGGCATCCCCAGGGTAGCCACCGCGAAGAACATGGACAGCGCTGGCAGCCACTTAATTTTGCTCCACAGACCGCCCATCATACGCATATCGCGGGTATGCAGACGTTCGTACAGCTGACCGCACAGGATGAAGAGGCCGGCTGCAGACAGACCGTGCGCAATCATCTGGATCACCGCGCCCTGGTACGCCAGCTGGCTGCCGGTGTAGATAGCAATCAGCACGAAGCCCATGTGGGAAACGGAGGTGTAGGCAATCAGACGCTTGATGTCGTACTGCGTGAAGGCCATCCAGGCACCGTAGAAGATACCGATCACACCCAGCCACATGGCAATCGGTGCGAACTCTGCGGAGGCGTTCGGGAACAGTGGCAGAGCGAAACGCAGCAGACCGTAGGCCGCCGTTTTCAGCAAGATGCCCGCCAGGTCGACGGAACCCGCCGTTGGTGCCTGAGAGTGCGCGTCTGGCAGCCAGCCGTGCAGCGGAACGACCGGCATTTTCACTGCGAACGCGATGAAGAAGCCCAGCATCAGCAGATATTCCACGCCGTGCGACATTGGGGTCTTCAGCAGGTCTTCGTAGTTGAAGGTCCAGGTGCCGGTCGCGTTGTGGTGAACAAACACCAGCGCCAGAATGGCAATCAACATCACCAGACCACTCGCCTGGGTATAGATGAAGAACTTGGTTGCCGCCGTGATACGCGTTTTACCGTCGGACGCCTTGTGGCCCCATAGTGCGATCAGGAAGTACATCGGCACCAGCATCATCTCCCAGAAGAAGAAGAACAGGAACATGTCGATGGCAAGGAACACGCCGATTACGCCGCCCAGGATCCACATCAGGTTCAGGTGGAAGAAGCCCTGGTATTTTTCGATTTCTCGCCAGGAGCAAAGTACCGCCAGAACGCCGAGCAGACCGGTCAGCACCACCATCAGGAGAGACAGACCGTCAATCGCCAGGTGGATCGTAATGCCGAAACGTGGGATCCACGGCAGGATGAACTCAGACTGCCACTGCGGAATGCCCGCAGACTGGGTCAGTGAGTAACCGCCCTGCAACCACAGTTGCAGGCCAAGCGCGAGCGTCAATCCCATGGTGATCAGCGCGATCCAGCGCGGCATCTTCACGCCAAAGCGTTCAGTCTGCCAGCACAGGAAGCCGCCGATGAAGGGAATTAATATTAGCCAGGGTAGTAACATGGCGATTTACATTCCTTTTTAAGGCCCCCAGCAGGGGCCTGATTTTCAACGAATTCGAATAAAATTCACTTAACGATCAACGCAACACCATCAGCAGCGCCAGCACGACAACCGCACCGATGCTCATGGACGCCACATACCAGCGCAGGTAACCGTTCTCGCTGTACAGCAGGCCTTTACCTGCAAAGCGGGAAAGGATCGCCGGGATATTCATCAGGCTGTTCAGTGGGTCGCGCTTCAGCAGCCACGCAATGCCCAGGAACGGCTTAACGAAGATCATGTCGTACAGCCAGTCGAAGCCCCACGCGTTGTACCACCAGGTGCCCAGCAGACGGCCCGGCGCACTGTTGGCAACGGCAGTCACCAGCGTACGTTTGCCCAGCCACAGCCATGCAGCGATCAGGATGCCCGCGATAGCGACCACACCGGAGGTGATTTCAAGCGTCAGAACGCGACCGTGCTCAAGCTCGGTGGTGTCTGGCAGTACGCCCTGCAGCGGTGGCACAATCATCGCGCCAACGAAGGTGGACAGTACCAGCAGCACAATCAGCGGCAGGTGGTGGGTGATCCCCTTCCCTGCGTGAGCGTGAATTTGTTCTTTACCGTGGAATACGATGAAAATCATACGGAAGGTATACAGGGAGGTCATGAACGCACCGACCAGACCCGCAACCATCAGATTGATATGACCATTCGCCATGGCACCCGCAAGGATTTCGTCCTTACTGAAGAAGCCCGCGGTGATCAGCGGCAGTGCCGCCAGCGCCGCGCCGCCCACCAGGAAGCAGACATACACCAGCGGAATGGACTTACGCAGTCCGCCCATCTTGAAGATGTTCTGCTCGTGATGGCAGGCCAGGATCACGGAACCGGATGAGAGGAACAGCAGCGCTTTAAAGAACGCGTGCGTCATCAGGTGGAAAATGGCTGCGTCCCACGCCTGAACGCCCAGCGCCAGGAACATGTAACCAATCTGGCTCATGGTGGAATACGCGAGAACACGCTTGATGTCGGTCTGCACCAGCGCGGCAAAGCCTGCCAGCACCAGCGTGACCGCACCGACGATACCCACCAGATGCAGAATTTCCGGGGTCATCAGGAACAGGCCATGGGTACGCGCAATCAGGTAGACACCGGCGGTTACCATGGTCGCGGCGTGGATCAGCGCGGAGACAGGGGTTGGACCCGCCATCGCGTCGGCCAGCCAGGTCTGCAACGGCAGCTGCGCGGATTTACCCACGGCACCACCCAGCAGCATCAGCGTAGCCCACCACAGCATGTTGTTGCCTGCAGCGAAGTGCGCCGGCGCCAGTTCCACCATTTCGCGGAAGTTCAGCGTGCCCAGTTCGTTGTAAAGAATGAACAGCGCGAAAGCGAGGAAGACGTCACCCACGCGGGTCACGACGAACGCTTTCATGGCCGCTGCGCCATTCTTCGGATCGGTGTAGTAGAAACCGATCAGCAGGTAAGAACACAGACCTACGCCTTCCCAGCCCAGATACATCAGCAGCAGGTTATCGGCCAGCACCAGAACAACCATGCTGGCGATAAACAGGTTGGTGTAGGCGAAGAAGCGGGAGTAACCCTCTTCACCGCGCATATACCAGGAGGCGAACATGTGGATCAGGAAGCCCACGCCGGTGACCACGGAGAGCATGGTCAGCGAGAGGCCGTCCAGCACCAGGTTGAAGCCGATATTGAAATCACCGACCGACATCCAGGTCCACAGCGGCACGCTGAAAGGCTGACGCCCGTTGTTAAAGAAGTCGATACCCGCATACGCCGTCACCAGCGCAGCCAGACCGATGGAGCCAATGCCCACGGTCGCAGACAGATTCTCAGACCAGCGGCCGCGAGAAAACGCCAGCAGCACGAAGCCAATCAGCGGAAAAATAATGGTTAAGGCAAGCATGTTCATCCACGCAACTCACTTACTGAATCGATGTTCAGGTTCTGGCGGCGACGATGGAGCTGCAGCAACAGCGCCAGGCCAATACTCGCTTCGGCAGCCGCGAGGCTGATGGCGAGAATGTACATCACCTGACCATCGGTCTGGCCCCAGTAGCTTCCGGCGACCACGAAGGCCAGCGCGGAGGCGTTAATCATGATTTCCAGACCGATCAGCATAAACAGCAGATTGCGGCGGATAACCAGACCGGTCAGACCCAGAACGAATAAAATCGCAGCGAGGATCAGTCCATGTGTTAAGGGGATCATGCGCGCTCCTCCGTTTTTCTTTTCGCGCGGTCGTCAGTGCGGTTGCTCAGCACCTCGCCAGCACGCTCTTCGCGGCCAACGTGGAAAGCAACAACCAGACCTGCCAGCAGCAGCATTGAGGCCAGTTCAACCGCCAGAACGTATGGGCCAAAGAGGGTAATACCGACCTCTTTAGCGCCAATCGGCGTGCCGTCGATGCCCTGATCGTTGACGCCCAGAATGGCGTAAACAATCACCGCCAGCATGATGGCCGACAAAATTGCCGGGCCAATCCACACCTGCGGTTTTAACCACTGACGTTCCTGCTCAATTTCAGAGCCGCCCAGGTTCAGCATCATCACCACGAACACGAACAGCACCATGATGGCCCCGGCGTAGACAATGATTTCCAGCGCACCGGCGAAATGCGCGCCCAGTGCGAAGAAGACCCCGGAAATGGCCAGCAGCGAGATGATTAAGTACAGCAGCGCATGCACCGGATTGGTGTGCGTAATCACTCGCAGCGTAGCCAGGATGGCGATAAGGCCACAGATATAAAAAGCGAATTCCATTGCCCTCTCCTTACGGTAACAGGCTCTTGACGTCGATAGGCTTAGCTTCGTTCTCTGCTTCGCCCTTATCTTTGCCGTCGATTGCCATACCCGCCATCCGGTAGAAGTTATATTCCGGGTATTTGCCCGGACCGGAAATCAGCAGATCCTCTTTCTCGTACACCAGGTCCTGACGCTTGTACTCACCCAGCTCGAAGTCTGGAGTCAGCTGAATCGCCGTGGTTGGGCACGCTTCTTCACACAGACCGCAGAAGATGCAGCGTGAGAAGTTAATGCGGAAGAACTCAGGGTACCAGCGGCCGTCTACCGTCTCTGCTTTCTGCAGAGAGATACAGCCTACCGGACACGCTACCGCACACAGGTTACAGGCAACGCAGCGCTCGGAACCGTCCGGGTCGCGCGTCAGCACGATACGGCCACGGTAGCGCGGCGGCAGATATACCGGCTCTTCCGGGTACATCCGGGTTTCGCGTTTGGCAAACGCGTGCAGGCCGATCATCCAGATACTGCGTACCTGGGTACCAAAGCCTACCAGTAATTCTTTTAAGGTCATGGTCTATAGCCCCTTATGGCTGCTGCCAGAGAATGACAGCCGCCGTTACCAACAAGTTGACGAGCGTCAGCGGCAGGCACACTTTCCAGCCGAAGGACATTACCTGGTCATAACGCGGACGCGGTAACGCTGCGCGAATCAAAATGAACATCATCATGAAGAACGCGGTTTTCAGCGCGAACCAGATGAACGGCGGTAAGAACGGGCCATGCCAGCCACCGAAGAACAGCGTTACCATCAACGCGGAAATGGTGACGATACCGATGTACTCGCCCACGAAGAACAGACCGAATTTCATACCGGAATATTCGATGTGGTAACCGTCGGCCAGTTCCTGTTCGGCTTCTGGCTGGTCAAACGGGTGACGGTGACACACCGCCACGCCCGCGATAGCAAAGGTAATAAACCCAAAGAACTGCGGGATAACGTTCCAGATGTCGGCCTGGTTATTGACGATGTCGGTCATGTTGAATGAACCGGCCTGCGCCACCACGCCCATCAGGGAGAGCCCCAGGAACACTTCGTAGCTCAGCGTCTGCGCGGAAGCACGCATCGCACCCAGCAGCGAGTATTTGTTGTTACTGGACCAGCCTGCGAACAGCACCGCGTACACCGCGAGGCCTGCCATCATCAGGAAGAACAGAATGCCGATGTTCAGGTCAGCGACCACCCAGGTCGGGCTGACCGGAACGATAGCAAACGCCAGCAGCAGCGAGGTGAAGGCGATCATCGGTGCCAGAGTAAAGATCACGCGGTCAGAGAAGCGTGGGATCCAGTCCTCTTTAAAGAACATCTTGATCATGTCCGCGACCAGCTGGAGTGAACCACCCCAGCCCACGCGGTTCGGTCCGTAACGGTTCTGGAACAGACCGAGCAGACGACGTTCACCAAAGCTCATGAACGCGCCGCAGGTGACCACCACCAGCAGGATAACGATCGCTTTCAGAATGCTCAGCAGGATGTCGATAAGATCCGGCGTTAACCAACTCATGCTTTTGCCTCCTGCAGATTATCAAGACGCGCACCCGCCAGAACCGGCGCGATGCCAGGCATACCCATCGGCAGACCCACCTGCCCTGCTGTCAGACCTTCGGAGATAATCAGCGGCAGGCTGATTGTCTGGCCGTCATAGCTAAAGGCGATGTTCGCGCCCGCGTTTACGCCAAGCTTCGCGGCATCCGCCGGGTTGAGCTTGATGTAAGGCTGCGGCATACGGGTCTGGAAGACAGGCGAACGCTGAGACAGCTCGTCGCTACCGAACAGATGGTAGTACGGCGCGATACGCCAGCTGCCATCCTGCGCCTGGAAGCTCGCCGGTACGGCGGTGAAGAAGTCCAGACCGGTTTCGGAGGCTTCAATCAGACGCACGCCCGGATCGCCGTGACGCAGGGAGCCACCCACTTCAGCCTGGAACTTGTTCCATGCCTGCGGGGAGTTCCAGCCCGGCGCCCATGCGAATGGGATTTGCGAACGCGGCGCAGACGGCTGGTTGTTCCCTTCCATAGAGAAGGCGAACATGGTGTCTTTATCCTGCGGCTGGCGCGGTTCGTGCACGCTGATATTGGCGCGCATCGCGGTACGGCCGCTGTAACGGTGCGGTTCACGCGCCAGTTTCTGGCCGCGAATGCGGAAGCTTGCTTCAGGTGCGGCATCTTTAATGCCTGCCAGCTGAGGCAGTTTTTCCACTACCGCGTCGATAACGTGGTCGAGCTGCGTCCAGTCCACTTCACGGCTCTGCACGGTGCTGTGCAGGGAGTGCAGCCAGCGCCAGCTTTCCAGCATCACGGTGTTGCTGTCGTAGTACGCCGGATCGTAAACCTGGAAGAAACGCTGGGCGCGACCTTCGTTGTTGATAACGGTACCGTCGCTTTCTGCGAAGCTTGCCGCAGAGAGCACCAGGTGCGCTTTGTCCATGATCGCGGTGCGCTGATGGTCAATGACCATTACCAGCGGCGCTTTGGAGAGCGCGGCGTCAACGCGAGCGGCAGAGGCGTGGCGATGCAGATCGTTTTCCAGCACTACAACGGCGTCAGCGGCACCGGACTCCAGTTCGCTTAACGCTGCTTCCAGCGAGCCGCCGCCGATCATGCCCAGACCAATGCTGTTCACCGCACGGGCAATCATGGTCACACCGACATCAGCACCGCGGCCTTTCAGGGCTTTGGCAACGTTGGCTGCCGCCTGAATGATCTCCGCGCTGCCGGCGTTGGTACCGGAAATAATCAGCGGTTTTTTCGCACCCGCCAGGGCCTGAACAATCACGTCGACCTTGTTCTGCAGGTCGCGATCCAGTTCAACGGCCGGCGAGCTGCTGTCCAGCGCGTGGGCAATGGCAAAGCCGAGGCGCGCCTGATCTTCAACCGGCGCGCAGTAGGTCCACGCGGCGATATCGTCCAGACGGGTGTTGTCGACGTTGGTCACAAACAGAGGATGCTTCGCGCGCTGGCCGATGTTCAGGATCGCCGCAATCTGCCAGTCAGCCACTTTCTGCGCCGCTGCCATTTCACGTGCTTTCCCCTTCACCGCCTGACGAACCGCCAGAGCCGCGCGTGCGCCCGTCTGCGTCAGGTCTTCACCCAGCACCAGGACCGCATCATAAGATTCGATTTCGCGCAGCGCAGGGGTATGAATACCGCCTTCACGCAGCACTTTCAGTACCAGCTGCAGACGTTCCTGCTCGCCCTGAGCGATACCGGTATAGAAGTTTTCCGCTCCAACCAGCTCGCGCAGCGCAAAGTTGCTTTCGATGCTGGCACGCGGGGAGCCGATACCGATCACTTTCTTCGACTGGCGCAGAATATCTGCCGCGCCCTGCATCGCCTGCTCAGCGTTCAGGGTAATGAAGTCGTCGCCACGGCGCTGAACCGGCTGACGCGGACGGTCCTTCAGGTTCACATAGCCATAGCCGAAACGACCGCGGTCGCAGAGGAAGTAGTGGTTAACGGTACCGTTGTAACGGTTTTCGATACGACGCAGCTCGCCGTAACGCTCACCCGGGCTGGTGTTACAGCCGAGGGAACACTGCTGGCAGATGCTTGGCGCAAACTGCATGTCCCATTTACGGTTGTAACGCTCGGAGTGGGTTTTATCGGTGAATACGCCTGTCGGGCAGATTTCTACCAGGTTACCGGAGAATTCGCTTTCCAGCACGCCGTCTTCCGGACGACCGAAGTAGACGTTATCGTGCGCGCCATACACGCCCAGATCCTGACCGTCTGCGTAATCTTTGTAGTAACGCACGCAGCGGTAGCAGGCGATGCAGCGGTTCATTTCGTGAGAGATGAACGGCCCCAGGTCCTGATTACGGTGGGTACGCTTGGTAAAGCGATAGCGACGGAAGCTGTGGCCGGTCATCACGGTCATATCCTGAAGGTGGCAGTTACCGCCCTCTTCACAGACCGGACAGTCGTGCGGGTGGTTGGTCATCAACCATTCCACAACGCTTTCGCGGAACTGTTTAGCTTCTTCGTCATCAATCGAAATAAAAGTGCCTTCGGTGGCTGGCGTCATACAGGACATCACCAGGCGACCACGCGTGTCTTCCGCGTTTTGATATTGCTTCACCGCACACTGGCGGCAAGCACCGACGCTGCCCAGCGCCGGATGCCAGCAAAAGTACGGAATATCGAGGCCAAGAGACAGACAAGCTTCCAGCAGGTTGTCCGCCCCGTTGACTTCGTATTCTTTGCCGTCTACATGAATCGTAGCCATTAGCATGCTTCCAGTTGGCTCGGTCGAAACCGAGCGTTAATCAAAATTCTTGTCGTTACCAGCGCGCTTTAAGCAGGTTCGGCTGAATCCCATTGATGGCATGGGTATTGCTGAACGGCTGCTTGATGCCTGCTTCGAACTCGTCGCGGAAATATTTGATCGCGCTCTGCAGAGGTTCGACGGCACCCGGTGCGTGGGCACAGAAGGTTTTACCCGGGCCTAAGAATCGACACAGTTGCTCAAGCGTCTCAATATCCCCAGGCTGGCCTTCGCCACGTTCGATTGCACGCAGGATCTTCACGCTCCACGGCAGACCATCACGGCACGGTGTACACCAGCCGCAGGACTCGCGGGCGAAGAACTCTTCCAGGTTACGCACCAGCGAGACCATGCCGATCTCGTGGTCGACGGCCATCGCCAGAGCCGTACCCAGACGGCTGCCTGCTTTACCAATGCTTTCGAATTCCATTGGCAGGTCAAGATGGGCTTCGGTCAGGAAGTCTGTCCCTGCCCCACCCGGCTGCCAGGCTTTGAATTTCAGGCCATCGCGCATGCCGCCAGCGTAGTCTTCAAGAATTTCACGTGCGGTGGTACCGAACGGCAGTTCCCAGACGCCAGGATTTTTAACGCGACCAGAGAAGCCCATCAGCTTGGTACCGGCATCTTTGCTTGAGGAGATGCCCTGATACCACTCCACGCCGTTGGCGAGGATAGCCGGAACGTTACACAGGGTTTCAACGTTGTTTACGCAGGTCGGTTTACCCCATACGCCGGAACTTGCCGGGAACGGTGGCTTGGAACGCGGGTTCGCGCGGCGGCCCTCCAGGGAGTTAATCAGCGCGGTTTCTTCACCGCAGATATAACGCCCTGCACCGGTGTGCACGAACAGCTCAAAGTCAAACCCGGTACCCAGGATGTTTTTACCCAGCAGGCCGGCTTCGGTGGCTTCGGCAATCGCGCGACGCAGGTTTTCCGCTGCTTCGATGTACTCACCGCGCAGGAAGATGTAGCCACGGTACGCTTTCAGCGCGAACGCGGAGATCAGCATGCCTTCCACCAGCAGGTGCGGCAGCTGTTCCATCAGCAGGCGGTCTTTATAGGTGCCCGGCTCCATTTCATCGGCGTTACACAGCAGGTAACGGATGTTCATGGATTCGTCTTTCGGCATCAGGCTCCACTTCAGACCGGTGGAGAAGCCCGCACCGCCGCGCCCTTTCAGGCCGGAGTCTTTCACCGCATTAACGATGTCGTCCGGTGCCATGCCGCCAAGGGCTTTACGCGCGCCGGCATAGCCGTTTTTGCTCTGGTATTCGTCGAGCCATACCGGCTGTTTGTCATCGCGCAGACGCCAGGTCAGCGGATGCGTCTCAGCAGTACGAATTACAGTTTTCATTTGTACTGCTCCAGCAGGTCAGGAATCGCTTCCGGCGTCAGATGGCTGTGAGTGTCCTCATCAATCATCATGGTCGGCCCCTTGTCGCAGTTACCCAGGCAGCAGGTTGGCAGCAGGGTAAAGCGTCCATCGAACGTGGTCTGGCCCGGCTTGATATTGAGCTTCTTCTCAATCGCAGCCTGAATGCCCTGATAACCGGTGATGTGGCAGACAACGCTGTCACAGTAGCGGATCACATGGCGGCCAACCGGCTGACGGAAGATCTGGCTGTAGAACGTGGCTACGCCTTCTACGTCACTTGCCGGAATACCCAGCACTTTCGCGATCTCATAGATCGCCCCATCCGGCACCCAACCACGCTGTTTCTGTACGATTTTCAGCGCTTCAATGGACGCCGCACGCGGGTCTTCGTAGTGGTGCATCTCGTGCTCAATCGCGGCACGTTCTGCTTCACTCAGCTCAAAAGCCTCGGTTTGTGGTTGTTGATTCTCGTGCATAATTAGCGGTCCACATCTGACATAACAAAATCGATACTACCCAGATACACAATCAGGTCGGAGACCAGACTGCCGCGGATGGCGGACGGGATCTGCTGCAGGTGCGCAAAGCTCGGCGTACGCACGCGGGTACGGTAGCTCATGGTGCTGCCGTCACTGGTCAGGTAGTAACTGTTAATACCCTTGGTCGCTTCAATCATCTGGAAGGATTCTTGCGCCGGCATGACCGGACCCCAGGAAACCTGCAGGAAGTGGGTGATCAGGGTTTCGATATGCTGCAGCGTGCGCTCTTTCGGTGGCGGCGTCGTCAGCGGGTGATCCGCCTTGAACGGGCCTTCCGGCATGTTGTTGAGGCACTGCTCAAGGATGCGCAGACTCTGGCGCAGCTCTTCCACTTTCAGCATCACGCGGGTGTAGCAGTCGGAAACACCGCCGCCCACCGGGACTTCAAAGTCGAAGTTCTCGTAGCCAGAGTAAGGACGGGCTTTACGCACGTCGAAATCAATACCGGTCGCACGCAGACCTGCACCTGTCGTACCCCACTCCAGCGCTTCTTTCGCGCCGTAGGCAGCAACGCCCTGGGAACGGCCTTTCAGGATGGTGTTACGCAGCGCGGCTTTCTCATAAGACGCCAGACGTTTTGGCATCCAGTCGAGGAATTCACGCAGCAGACGGTCCCAGCCGCGCGGCAGATCGTGTGCCACGCCGCCGATACGGAACCAGGCCGGGTGCATACGGAAACCGGTAATCGCTTCCACCAGATCGTAGATTTTCTGACGGTCGGTAAAGGCGAAGAAGACCGGAGTCATCGCGCCGACGTCCTGAATGAACGTGGAGATGTACAGCAGGTGGCTGTTGATACGGAACAGTTCTGACAGCATAACGCGAATCACGTTAACGCGATCCGGCGTAACGATACCCGCTAGTTTCTCAACGGCCAGCACGTATGGCATTTCGTTGACGCAGCCGCCGAGGTACTCGATACGGTCGGTATAAGGAATGTAGCTGTGCCAGGACTGACGCTCGCCCATCTTCTCAGCACCACGGTGGTGGTAGCCGATGTCCGGAACGCAGTCGACAATCTCTTCGCCATCAAGCTGAAGGATAATACGGAATGCACCGTGCGCAGACGGGTGGTTTGGACCGAGGTTGAGGAACATGAAGTCCTCGTTGTCGGTACCGCGCTTCATGCCCCAGTCTTCCGGTTTGAAGGTCAGCGCTTCCATCTCCAGATCCTGTTTGGCTTTGGTCAGCTCAAACGGGTCGAATTCGGTTGCACGCGCAGGGTAGTCTTTACGCAGCGGGTGGCCGGTCCAGGTCTGCGGCATCATGATGCGCGTCAGATGCGGGTGGCCGTCGAAGGTCATGCCGAACATTTCCCAGGTTTCACGCTCATACCAGTTCGCGTTCGGGAAAAGTTTGGTGATCGTCGGCAGATGCATGTCGTTTTCAGACAATGCCACCTTGAGCATGATATCCGTATTACGGTCTATTGAGATCAGGTGGTAGAAAACGGAAAAATCCGCAGCAGGGAGACCCTGGCGGTGGGTACGCAGACGTTCATCCATGCCGTGTAAGTCAAACAGCATGACGTACGGTTTTGGCAATTTCTTGAGGAAATCGACAACTTCCAGCAATTGCTCACGCTTCACCCAAACAACGGGTACCCCGGTGCGGGTAGCCTGAACAGTAAAGGCATCCGGCCCAAAACGGTTGCGCAGTTCGCCAATGACTGGGTCATCCAGATGATCCCGGGTCTGCCAGGCGGCTTCTTGCGCGGTTAAGTCGGTCATATTGTTCACCATTGCAAATGGTCCGTGGTGACTGTTGAGCCTGGCTTCGCGCTATTTGAGTAGTGATATGCGAAGGTGTTCTCCAGGCCTACAGGCGCAAATTAAATTTCGTCAGGCGTACGCAGATTGGTGACGGCAATACGTTCACCACGTTTACGCTCGCGCTCAGACTGCATGTTCGCGCGATACACACCCTGATCGCCAACAACCCACGACAGTGGGCGACGTTCTTTACCAATAGATTCCTGCAGCAGCATCAGCGCCTGCATGTAGGCTTCCGGACGTGGCGGACAACCCGGGATGTACACATCCACTGGGATAAATTTATCTACGCCCTGCACGACGGAATAAATGTCGTACATACCGCCAGAGTTTGCACATGCGCCCATGGAGATAACCCATTTTGGCTCCAGCATCTGGTCATACAGACGCTGAATAACAGGTGCCATCTTGGTAAAGCACGTACCGGCAACCACCATCAGGTCAGCCTGACGCGGGGAAGCACGGAGTACCTCGGCCCCAAAACGCGCAACGTCATGCACCGCAGTGAATGACGTCACCATTTCAACGTAGCAGCAAGAAAGACCAAAGTTGTAAGGCCAGATGGAGTTCTTACGACCCCAGTTGACCATATCGTGCATGGCATGTTCGAGCTTGCCCATGTACACGCTTTTATTGACTTCTTGCTCCAGGGGGTCGGTTACGATCTCCTGTTTTTGCAGGGGGTAACGGTCATTCTCACCGTTAGGATCTATGCGGGTGAGCGTATAATCCATCTTATTGCCTCGCTGTTACTGCTGACGATTAGAGATACTGTTTTCCGGGTTGATGTGTTCACGACGTGAACGCGCAGGCGTCCAGTCAAGCGCGCCAATACGCACCAGATAAACCAGACCGGCCAGTAGCACTAAAATGAAAATTGCGGCCTCGACAAAGCCCACCCAACCACTTTCGCGGATGGACGTTGACCATGCGAAAAGGTAAAGCGCTTCCACGTCGAAGATGACGAAGAACATGGCTACCAGATAGAACTTGGCAGACAGGCGTAAGCGAGCGGAACCTACTGAATCAATACCTGATTCGAAAGGTGTGTTTTTGTGCCTTGCACGGGCGCGACCGCCCAGGAACCAGCCGCCGACTAACATCAGGCAGCACAGGCCAATGGCTACAATAAGAAAGATTGCGAATGCCCAGTGATGAGCGATGACTTCTGTGGATGTTGACATACTCATTGCTTACTCATCAAAAGTGATACCAACGACACTGCTCTTGCTGGCAGATGGGCATCACATCGATTCATGGGGAGGAACAAATAACCTTACACTAACTGTCAGAAATGAGACGTAGACAGCAAAATGATGGGGTTTTTTACTCCTTTCTATAACCTATTGTCAACTTTAACAAAGGTTTCTTCACATTAAATTACATCGAGCGATTCTCATTAACATTTGGTGCCCTTTAACCCTGGTGGGTGCATGACTTTCCGTCAAATGTATGTTGTTGAATCGTGTCCGTTTCGGAAGTAAAAAAAATAACCCTCCTATTTTGACAGGATTTGCCAACGATTCCTCCCCCCAAATAGGAGTATTTTCTTGATCTGCGACACGCTTTTGTTAATTCAACATGGAAAACGGCAACATATTTCCTGTTTTTTTAACATGAGAGGGATATGGGCGAAGTTAGAACGGAAAACGGACAAGTTTTAAGCAAAAGTATTCAGCTTATTGATAAATAAGAGAGTATCCTAAAAACCCTTGCGCCATAAGCGGGTATTATTGCGTAAAAAAAGCCACTGCATGTGAAAATCACACGAGTGGCTGTTTTTTACACTTACATTTTGTTACCAGAATATTGAGCTATCGATCACTCAAAATCCCCTTCGACGATCAGGGAGTCATCCCCCCCTTCGGAGGTAACGCGCTCGAATTGCCACGGGTTATGGTAGTTTTCCATCGCCTCGAACACCACTTTGGCCAACTCGTTATGGCTGGACGAATTGTGGCAGAGCAGATACTCCGTATCCGGCAGCGCAGGAAGACCGTCGGATTTCCCCAGAACGCGCAGATCGGGGCTCATCATCTCTACCGGACGGGCCGTTACGCCCAGACCGGCCTTCACGGCGGCACGAACCGCTGGCAGCGTGGAAGCCACATACGCCAGACGCCACGGAATGTTGGCCTCATTCAGCGCCGTGAGCACCATATCGCGGAACGGGCTCGGGTCATCCAGCAAGACCAGCGGAACCGGCTCCCCTTTTTGCAGCACGTACTCGGCTGCGCAATACCAGTGTGTAGGTGATGTGCGCAGCGTCAGGCAATCAAACTGCCCGGGACGATGCGTCGTCACCACAAGGTCGACTTTGTGCTCATTTAACATCTCAACCATAAAGGCATTACGTTTTACGCTAACGTCCAGCGCAAGCTTCGGATAAACCGAACTAATACGGTTGAGAAGAAACGGCAATATAGTATCCGCTGACTCATCAGATGCACCTAACGTTAGCACCCCTTGAAGGTTGCTAAACATTAATGACATACATGCTTCATCATTAAAGCGAAGAATTTTCCTGGCATAACCCAGTAGCTGAATACCGTGTTCCGTTAAGAGCTTATTACGCCCGTGACGTGCAAAAAGCTCTTTACCAACCAGTTGCTCCAGCCGCTGCATTTGCTGGCTAACGGCGGACTGAGTTCGGCAAACGGCGGCAGCAGCTGCTGCAAAAGTGTTGAGATCGGCGACCGCAACAAACGTTCTCAGCAGATCGAGGTCGAGATTCATTATCGGACGATTTGCATTTATCATATCTATTCACTTTCAGGTTGCTCGTGCGGAGCTGCCCGGGTTGAAGCTGTGTGTAACAGTTAAGCAATTCCCTCTGAAGGTTTTCCCTCGCATCCCGGCCCGGCAGACTGCCTGACAGATAGTTATTGTGCTGCTTTATATCAACAGTCAGAAAGCACGTTTCATGACGTTATTTTTATTCTCTTAAACGTTCAGGATATTTAGATGTTCGCAGGTTTATGTAAATTACATTAAAGGTATAACACCTTTTCTGCCATCTTTATCGCAGCGCTGTCAACGTAGCAGGAGATGTGCGACACATTCCAGCCAGAGATAACTCCAACAATAACAATCAATTAATTCGAAAAGTCAGTGCCAGATATACAAAATTTTTGCATCTGTCCTCTGCTTTCCTGAAAGACATCTTAACCCAAATCCACTTTATTTATAAGTCTTATTGCAATATTGAGGATTAAAGAAGAATGTTAAGCTTCTAAACTAATTTTATTAAAATTAACTAAAGTTGCATTTTATAGGTTAATAATAAATAAATTTTAATTTAGATTAAGACCATTCATTAATGGCACTTAACATTAATTTCACATGAGTAACTTTTAGCCACATTATGCTTTTACAGGAACATTTATCAAGCATTCAGGTTTTACGAAAAGTCACGCAGGGTGATTGCTACCGTTGTCAGGTTCAACACTTATTTTTACCAGCACAATATACAGAATTCTGACAAATGAATAGCACATTTAACCTATCATCGTGCCATGCGCACAACTTTAAGACAGTAAAAAAGCTAACGCACAGCGAAAAAGATTTATCAAAATTTTGCTCCAGGCACAAAATCTTCTACTGCACACCCTTCAAAACGAAGCGAGGGGGGAGTACATTATTCCGTGCTGACTTCCACGGCAGGGAGCGGCAATAATAGCGAAAAGGTTAAAGGTTCATGTCCCCTATCGAAAAATCCAGCAAGCTAGATAACGTCTGTTATGACATCCGCGGCCCGGTTCTGAAAGAGGCAAAACGCCTTGAAGAGGAAGGCAATAAGGTTCTGAAACTCAACATTGGTAACCCTGCGCCATTTGGTTTTGAAGCGCCGGATGAAATTCTGGTTGATGTGATCCGCAACCTTCCAACTGCACAAGGCTATTGCGATTCAAAAGGACTTTACTCCGCACGTAAAGCCATCATGCAGCACTACCAGGCACGCGGTATGCGCGATGTTACCGTTGAAGATATCTATATCGGCAACGGCGTTTCCGAACTGATCGTGCAGGCGATGCAGGCGCTGCTGAACAGCGGGGACGAAATGCTGGTGCCCGCGCCGGACTATCCGCTGTGGACGGCTGCCGTATCACTGTCGAGCGGGAAAGCCGTGCACTATCTGTGCGACGAGTCCTCCGACTGGTTCCCGGACCTCGATGATATTCGCGCAAAAATCACGCCCCGCACGCGCGGCATCGTGATCATTAACCCGAACAACCCGACGGGTGCAGTGTACTCAAAAGAGCTGCTGATGGAGATCGTCGAGCTCGCCCGCCAGCACAACCTGATCATCTTTGCCGACGAAATTTACGACAAGATCCTGTACGACGCGGCACAGCACCACTCAATCGCTGCGCTGGCACCGGATCTGCTGACCGTCACCTTTAACGGCCTGTCTAAAACCTACCGCGTGGCCGGTTTCCGTCAGGGCTGGATGGTACTGAACGGCCCGAAAAAGCACGCCAAAGGCTATATCGAAGGGCTGGAGATGCTGGCCTCGATGCGTTTATGCGCCAACGTGCCGGCGCAGCACGCAATCCAGACGGCGCTGGGTGGTTATCAGAGCATTAGCGAGTTCATCGTTCCCGGTGGTCGCCTGTACGAACAGCGCAACCGCGCGTGGGAGCTGATCAACGATATCCCAGGCGTCTCCTGCGTGAAGCCGAATGGCGCGCTCTATATGTTCCCGAAAATTGACGCGAAGCGCTTTAATATTCACGACGACCAGAAAATGGTGCTCGATTTCCTGCTTCAGGAAAAAGTGCTGCTGGTTCAGGGGACGGCGTTTAACTGGCCGTGGCCGGATCACGTGCGCATCGTGACGCTGCCGCGCGAAGATGACCTCGAAATGGCCATCAGCCGCTTCGGGCGCTTCCTCTCCGGATACCATCAGTAATCTTAAAATCAGGCTACTTCGGTAGCCTGATTTGCATCTTTCCTCCCCTCCCCGCACAATGAACGCCTGTCGCAGTGAAGACAAAAGGTAACCTATGAGTCAGAGTCATTTCTTCGCCCACCTCTCCCGCCTGAAACTCATCAACCGCTGGCCGCTGATGCGCAACGTGCGCACTGAGAACGTGTCAGAGCACAGTCTGCAGGTTGCCATGGTTGCTCATGCGCTCGCCGCCATTAAAAACCGCAAATTCAACGGCCAGGTTAATCCAGAGCGCATCGCCCTGCTGGCGATGTACCACGATGCGTCAGAAGTGCTGACCGGCGACCTGCCCACGCCGGTGAAATATTTCAACTCGCAAATTGCGCAGGAATATAAGGCCATCGAGAAAATTGCCCAGCAGAAGCTGATTGACATGGTGCCGGATGAGTTGCGCGACATTTTTGAGCCGCTCATCGATGAGCATCAGTACACGGAAGATGAAAAGTCGCTGGTCAAGCAGGCCGACGCGCTCTGCGCCTATCTGAAGTGTCTGGAAGAGCTGTCTGCGGGGAATAACGAATTTTTACTGGCAAAAACGCGTCTGGAAAAAACGCTGGAATCCCGCCGCAGCGAAGAGATGGACTATTTTATGCAGGTGTTTGTGCCGAGCTTCCATCTGTCGCTGGATGAGATTAGCCAGGATTCACCGTTGTAATCTGTTTGCCCAGCGGCGCTGCGCTTGCAGGGCCTTCGGGTAGTAGGCCGGGTAAGGCGCAGCCGCCGCCCGGCAAAATTATCAGAACGGGAACAGGACCGGTATCAATACCACGCACACCACCATCACCAGCACGGTGAACGGCACGCCCAGCTTCACGAAATCACTGAACTTATAATTCCCGGGCCCCAGCACCAGCGTATTCACCGGTGAAGAGACCGGCGTCATAAATGCCGCGGAGGCCGCCATTGCGACCATCATCGCAAAGGGATACGGCGACACGCCCATGGATTTGGCCATCGCCAGCGCAATCGGCGCCATCAGTACCGCCGTCGCGGTATTGGAGATAAACAGACCGATGGTGGCGCACATAATGAACAGACAGACCAGCATCATGTACGGCCCATACCCGCCGCCAACGTCCATTAAGCCTTTAACAATCAGATCCACCCCGCCGGTTTTTTGCAGCGCCAGGGCGAAGGGCATCATCCCGACGATCAGGATAATGCTCGGCCAGTGAATGGCTTTATAGGCGCTTTCGGCGTCAATGCAGCGGAATTTGCCCATCAACAGGCAGGCGATGATTGCCGCGACCGGATTGGGAATTTCATCGGTCAGCATCAGCGCCACCATCAGCACCAGACAAAAAATCGCGTGGGGCGCCTGGCTGTGCGCAGGCGACGCGTCGCTCTCCTCGACAGGCATGTTGAGCACCACAAAATCGCGCCCTTTTTGCCCAAGCTGGCTAATCAGCTTCCAGTTACCGACAACGAGGAAGATATCGCCCAGCAGGATCGGCTCATCCACCACCGCCCCTTCCATCGCTACGCCATCGCGCTTCAGCCCCACGACATTCAGGCCATAGCGGGTTCGGAACCCCATTTCCCGCACGGTTTTGCCCAGCAGTTCCGATTCCGGGATCAGCGATACTTCGGCCATGCCGACATCCAGCGCCTGATCCGAAAAATACTCCCCGCGCAGCACCATCGGTTCCAGCAGCTGTTCGCTGCAAAACTCGCGCAGATCCACGTCCGCGGTGGACATATCAATCAGCAGGACATCCCGCGCGCGGAATTCCGACACCCCGTTGACGTTGACAATCACCCGGCGAAAACGACGCCAGCGCTCAACGCCGATCACGTTCGCGCCATAGCGCTCACGCAGCTTCAGGTCGTCAAGACGCTGTCCCACCATCGGCGAGCCGGGGCGAATAGCCAGACGGCGCGCGCGCCCGGTAAGGCGGTACTCCTTAATCAGATCGCGGAAGGTGCGTCGCTTCCACCCTTCTTTATTTTTGTCCTGTTTTTCACCTTTCAGGGCAAACCGGGTCAGCAGCATGTAGACCACGCCCATCACCAGAATGACCAGCCCAAGCGGGGTGACGCTGAAAAAACTGAAGCCCTGGAATCCTTCCCGGATAAGCTCGCTGTTGACGACCAGGTTCGGCGGCGTTGCCACCAGCGTCATCATGCCGCTGATCAAACCGGCAAAACTCAGGGGCATCATCAGGCGCGACGGCGAGATCTGCATCCGCATGGAGACGCTCAGCACCACCGGGATAAAGATGGCGACCACGCCCGTTGAGCTCATAAACGCCCCCAGCCCGGCGACGGTCACCATCAGGTAGATCAGCATTTTGGTTTCGCTGCTGCCCGCCACCTTCACCAGCCACGACCCCATGATGGTCGCCACGCCGGTACGCACCAGCCCATCACCAATAATAAACAGGGCGGCAATCAGGATAACGTTGGGATCGCTAAACCCGGAAAACGCTTCCGGTAGCGTGAGCGTTCCACTCAGCACAAACGCGACGATGACAAACAAGGCGACGGCGTCCATGCGTACCTTGCCCGTTGCAAAAAGAAGGATGGCGATTAAAAGCAGGCTCAGGACCCAAATCAGTTCACCGTTCACAACATGTCCTTGTCAGTGGGAGATGAGAAATTGTGCCATAAAAAAGCCCCAGCAATGTGGGGCTATATCATGTGATTACATTTTTAGCGAGACGGTTACAACCCCGTCAGAGGCTTTCGAAACAGCCAGCGCCGTCAGGGAATCCAGCACAAAGTCTGCCTCCTCCAGCCGGGAGGATCCCGCCGGAACGTTAACGGCGATAACGTGGCTTCCGGCGTTCAGCCCGGCCAGTACGCCAGCGGCCGCGTCTTCCACCACCACGCACTCTTCAGGGGCGAGGCCCAGCAGTTCAGCGCCCAGTAAAAACGCGTCGGGCTCCGGTTTACCGCGCTTTACGCGCTCCGCCGTGATAAACACTTCTGGCGTCGGCAGACCTGCCGCCTTGTGACGGGCGTGGGCGACGGGAATGGAGCCTGAGGTAACGATAGCCCATGGGATCTGCGCCTCGTTCAGATGCTCAAGCAGCTCGCGCGCGCCCGGTAAGGCTGTGATGCCGTCCGTATCCGTGGCTTCAATATGTTCCAGGTATTTGAACTCCGCCTGAATTTCGTCCTCAGAGCGTCCGGCCAGGAAGTGCCGTAGCGAGGTGATGGCCTGTTTGCCATGGATAAAATTCAGCACGTCCTGATGGTCGATGCCATGTCTGTCAGCCCAATGGCACCAGGAACGCTCCACAACCGGCAGCGAATCCACCAGCGTACCGTCCAGATCAAACAGAAAACCTCTACACTGCACACGCACCTCCGTCAGGCATTAATGATTTGTTGAATTTCGTTGCTGCTTAAATGGTACTGACGCGGGCAGGCGTGCCACGCGCTCAGCATACGCTGATATTTTTCCCACATTGGGGTCTGCGCGTTGAAGCCGTGGGTGCCCGCGTCAAAGTGGGTATAGCGCCCTTCTGTATTCACCATAAAGCGAACATAGCTCAGATAACGCGCTTCCGTTGCGGCATCAAAGCCTAAGAAGGTCACGCGGCGCTCGTCGATGGACTGCTGATCTTTGAGATTCGTCCAGGACACGTGCAGGGCGTGATACATCTCCATAATGTCGATCACGATGCGACAGGTTTCTTCTTTCAGCTCGCCAAACTCGCGGTCCAGTTCACGCATTTGCAAACCAAAACCGCGTTCGACGATGGTTTGCAGGCGGCTGTAGCGCGCAGCGTTATCGGGATCAAGCATAGTCATCATCTTGTACTGGTTGGACAAAATCAGACGTTGAGCATGGGTCATTTCCATCTTTCGACTCCTGTAGCGCATTGCACTTTAAAAAAAAGACACGGTAACTGATTGTTACTGTGCCTTCTTTTCGTCGTCGTTTCGATGATCAATCACAAATCATCGAGGAATGTTTTATCCAGTTGCTTAAAAGCGCGCTTTAACGTGTCCGCCAGCGCCTGGTAGTCCGGCTTGCCTTCGACCGGGGCGAGCGCCTGTCCGGCCTCCTCCAGTTTTCCGCGCACTTCATAAAACCAGTGTAAAATAGAAGGGGGAAGCGGAGTGATGGACCGTTTACCTAACCACCACAGGCCCTGCATCGGCAGGCTTAAGGCGAAGAGCGCCGTCGCGACTGCAGGACCAAGCTGCCCGCCCAACGCAATCTGCCAGCACAGCGTAAAGACAGCGACAGGCGGCATAAAGCGAATCGCATAGCGCGTAGCGCGGATGGTGCGATTCTCAATGAACATTGGCGCAAGGCGCTTTTCCATCGGCCACGTCTTCGCGTAATGCTGTCCCCGACGAAACAGACTAAAGAAATTTACGGACGGGTTCTCTGGTGTCGACATGGCTGTACCTCAATTTCACATATAAAAATTAAAATTTTCGTGCAAAACCACAACAAGCTATGACAACGTTCAAAATATTTTGTCATCTCTACCCCGTATCGGGTATCCTGTGCCAGCCTGATAGGGCCCTAGACGAGAATCATTAACTCGTCAAATTATTGCATATTATGCCATTGGCTGAAAATTGTGCAAAATGGCATAAAATCATAGTTATTTCTTCCATCATGCCACAATGTTCGTTTGGCATGATGTTAATCATAAATGTCTGAGTCCTCATGCGTTACGCTGTTAGACTCACTGACGTTTTTTTAGCCACGTATCAATAATAGGTACTTCCATGTCGAGTAAGTTAGTACTGGTTCTGAACTGCGGTAGCTCCTCACTGAAATTCGCCATCATCGATGCGCTCAACGGTGACGAATACCTCTCTGGTTTGGCCGAATGTTTCCATCTGCCTGAAGCACGTATCAAGTGGAAGATGGACGGCAGCAAACAAGAAGCGGCTTTAGGTGCAGGCGCCGCTCACAGTGAAGCGCTGAACTTTATCGTTAACACTATTCTGGCACAAAAACCAGAACTGTCTGCTCAGCTGACTGCGATTGGTCACCGTATCGTCCACGGCGGCGAAAAATACACCAGCTCCGTCGTGATCGACGAATCTGTGATCCAGGGCATCAAGGACTCTGCGTCCTTCGCACCGCTGCACAACCCGGCTCACCTGATCGGTATCGCTGAAGCGCTGAAATCCTTCCCGAATCTGAAAGACAAAAACGTGGCCGTATTCGACACCGCGTTCCATCAGACCATGCCGGAAGAGTCTTACCTCTATGCCCTGCCATACAGCCTGTACAAAGAACACGGCGTACGTCGCTACGGCGCGCACGGCACCAGCCACTTCTATGTAACTCAGGAAGCCGCAAAAGTTCTGAACAAGCCGGTTGAAGAACTGAACATCATCACCTGCCACCTGGGCAACGGTGGTTCTGTTTCTGCTATCCGCAACGGTAAATGTGTTGATACTTCCATGGGTCTGACCCCGCTGGAAGGTCTGGTGATGGGTACCCGTTCCGGTGACATCGACCCGGCGATCATCTTCCACCTGCACGACACCCTGGGCATGAGCGTTGACCAGATCAACAAAATGCTGACCAAAGAGTCTGGCCTGCTGGGTCTGACCGAAGTCACCAGCGACTGCCGTTACGTTGAAGACAACTACGCAGAGAAAGAAGACGCTAAACGTGCAATGGACGTTTACTGCCACCGTCTGGCGAAGTACATCGGCTCTTACACTGCGCTGATGGACGGTCGTCTGGACGCGGTTATCTTCACCGGTGGTATCGGTGAGAACGCGGCAATGGTTCGTGAACTGTCCCTGGGCAAACTGGGCGTTCTGGGCTTCGACGTTGATCACGAGCGTAACCTGGCTGCCCGCTTCGGCAAGTCTGGCTTCATCAACAAAGAAGGCACCCGCCCTGCTCTCGTTATCCCAACTAACGAAGAACTGGTCATTGCGCAAGACGCGCACCGCCTGACTGCCTGATTCCACACCGCCAGCAATGCTGGCGGTGCTGTTTTGTAACCCGCCCAATTGCGGCGGTAACGAAAGAGGATAAACCGTGTCCCGTACTATTATGCTGATCCCTACCGGAACCAGCGTCGGCCTGACCAGCGTCAGCCTTGGCGTTATCCGTGCTATGGAACGCAAAGGCGTTCGTCTGAGCGTCTTTAAGCCAATCGCCCAGCCACGTGCTGGTGGCGATGCGCCAGACCAGACCACCACTATCGTTCGCAAGAACTCCAATCTGCCAGCGGCTGAACCGCTGAAGATGAGCCACGTTGAGTCTCTGCTGTCCAGCAACCAGAAAGACGTGCTGATGGAAGAGATCATCGCTAACTACCATGCTAACGCGCAAGACGCGGAAGTGGTGCTGGTTGAAGGCCTGGTCCCGACGCGCAAACACCAGTTTGCCCAGTCTCTTAACTTTGAAATCGCGAAAACCCTGAACGCAGAGATCGTTTTCGTGATGTCTCAGGGCACCGACACCCCAGAGCAGCTGAACGAGCGTATCGAACTGACGCGCAGCAGCTTCGGCGGCGCGAAAAATACCAACATCACCGGCGTGATCGTGAACAAGCTGAACGCACCGGTGGATGAGCAGGGACGTACTCGCCCTGACCTGTCCGAGATTTTCGACGACTCTTCCAAAGCGAAAGTCATCAAAGTTGACCCGGCTAAGCTGCAGGAATCCAGCCCTCTGCCAGTACTGGGCGCGGTGCCATGGAGCTTCGATCTGATTGCAACCCGTGCAATCGATATGGCGCGTCACCTGAACGCTACCATCGTTAACGAAGGCGACATCAACACCCGCCGCGTGAAGTCCGTGACCTTCTGTGCGCGCAGCATTCCGCACATGCTGGAACACTTCCGCGCAGGTTCCCTGCTGGTAACCTCCGCAGACCGTCCTGACGTGCTGGTTGCCGCCTGCCTGGCCGCGATGAACGGCGTGGAAATCGGTGCGATCCTGCTGACCGGTGCCTACGAGATGGACCCACGCGTCAGCAAGCTGTGCGAACGCGCGTTTGCGACCGGCCTGCCGGTCTTCATGGTGAATACCAACACCTGGCAGACCTCCCTGAGCCTGCAGAGCTTCAACCTGGAAGTGCCGGTTGATGACCACGAGCGTATCGAGAAAGTTCAGGAATACGTTGCGGGCTACATCAACGCAGACTGGATCGAATCCCTGACTGCGACCTCCGAGCGCAGCCGCCGCCTGTCTCCTCCTGCATTCCGTTATCAGCTGACCGAGCTGGCGCGTAAAGCGGGCAAACGCGTTGTTCTGCCAGAAGGCGACGAACCACGTACCGTTAAAGCGGCTGCTATCTGTGCAGAGCGCGGCATCGCGACCTGCGTGCTGCTGGGTAACCCGGATGAGATCACCCGCGTTGCGGCCTCTCAGGGCGTTGAGCTGGGCGCTGGCATCGAAATCGTTGACCCTGAAGTGGTTCGCGAGAGCTACGTTGCCCGTCTGGTTGAGCTGCGTAAGAGCAAGGGTATGACCGAAGCCGTTGCGCGCGAACAGCTGGAAGACAACGTGGTGCTGGGCACGCTGATGCTTGAGCAGGACGAAGTTGACGGTCTGGTTTCCGGTGCGGTTCATACCACGGCGAACACCATCCGTCCACCGCTGCAGCTGATCAAAACCGCGCCAGGCAGCTCTCTGGTTTCTTCCGTGTTCTTCATGCTGCTGCCTGAACAGGTTTACGTTTACGGCGACTGCGCGATCAACCCGGATCCAACCGCAGAGCAGCTGGCAGAAATCGCTATCCAGTCCGCGGACTCCGCGATTGCCTTCGGTATCGAACCGCGCGTTGCGATGCTCTCCTACTCTACCGGTACCTCTGGTGCTGGTAGCGACGTAGAGAAAGTGCGTGAAGCGACCCGTCTGGCGCAGGAAAAACGTCCTGACCTGATGATCGACGGTCCGCTGCAGTACGACGCCGCCGTAATGGCCGACGTTGCGAAATCCAAAGCGCCAAACTCGCCGGTTGCAGGTCGCGCTACCGTGTTCATCTTCCCGGATCTGAACACCGGTAACACCACCTATAAAGCGGTGCAGCGTTCAGCAGACCTGATCTCCATCGGGCCAATGCTGCAGGGCATGCGCAAACCTGTGAACGACCTGTCTCGTGGCGCGCTGGTTGACGATATCGTCTACACCATCGCTCTGACCGCGATCCAGTCTTCGCAGCAGCAGTAATGTTAAAAAGCCCGGTGGCGCTAGCGCTTACCGGGCAACAAAAAGGCGACCACTTAACGGGTCGCCTTTTTTATTTACAGCAGCTCTCGCGCCGCCGATACAATGTCATGTGCCGTCAGGCCATACTCCTTCTGCAGGAAATCCTGTGTCCCCACCTGGCCGTAACGCTCCTTGACGCCCACCCGCCGCATCGGTACCGGGCAGGTTTCCACCAGGACTTCCGCCACCGCCGATCCCAGCCCGTTGTGAATGCTGTGGTTTTCACAGGTGACGATGCGACCGGTTTTCTCGGCGTAGTTTTTCACCAGCATCCGGTCGATGGGCTTCAGGGTAAACATGTCGATGACCGCCGCGCTGACCCCCTCCTGCTCAAGCTGGCGCGCCGCTTCCAGCGCTTCCGCCACCATGATGCCGTTGGCAATCAGAGTTATATCGGTTCCTTCGCGCAGCACGTTGCCTTTGCCAATAGTGAAGGTTGAGCCCGGGGCATATACGCTCGGCGCCTGCTTACGGATGGTGCGTACCCAGTAGAAGCCTTCGAGGTCGATAAGCTGGCGCAGCACGTCCTCAAACATCACCGCGTCGGTCACCTCCAGCACCACCGAATGCGCCAGACCGCGTACGATGCCCATATCCTCAAACGACATATGCGTCCCGCCGTTATGGCAGGCCGTCACGCCCGCATCCGAGGCAATTACCTTCACGTTGTTGCGCTGATAGTCCAGGGACATAAACAGCTGGTCGAAGCAGCGACGGCTGGCAAACGCGGTGAAGGTATGAACGAACGGTATACGCCCGGTAAGCGACAGCCCCGCCGCAGTGCCAATGACGTTGGCCTCCATAATGCCGCAGTTAATCACGTGCTGCGGATAATCGCGCGCCACGCCGTCCATCGCCATCGAGCTCATCAGATCCGCTTCCAGGGCGATAATCTCGCTTCCTGCCTCAATCTGCTTTGCCACGAAGCCCGCGTAGACCTTACGCATCTCAACGGCGTCTTTCTCTCCTGCCGGTGCAACCTTAATCATGTGAAGCCTCCAGTTGGCGAATCGTCTCGTTGAGGGCCGCTTTGCTCTCCGCGGTCAACCGCAGGTGGTGCGAGTTGCTGAGCTGTTCCAGGTACGGCACCCCCTGCCCTTTGATGCTGTCGAGGATGACGACTATCGGACGCGCGTCGGCAGCCGGGACCCGCGACGTCACCGCCAGCAGTCCCGGGATGTCGTCGCCCTTCACCGTCGCCACGTCAAAGCCAAAGGCGCGGAATTTCCCCTCCAGGTCGAACGCGCTGATAATTTCGTCCAGCTCGCCGTCGAGCTGCTGTTTGTTCCAGTCCACGAACACCGTCAGGTTGTTAAGGCGATGATGAGCGATAAACTGGAAGGCTTCCCAGCACTGCCCCTCGTTCAGCTCGCCGTCACCGACGATGCAGAAGACGCGGTTCGGTCGCCCCGCCAGCCTGTGCGAGAGCGCCATACCGCCGGCAATTGAGATCCCCTGCCCCAGCGAACCGGTGGTAGCGTCCACGCCGCGCGTTTTCAGACGGTCCGGGTGGCTTGGCAGGCGCGTGCCGTTCTGGTTCAGGGTGATCAGCTCTTCCACCGGGAAGTAGCCCTTGATCGCCAGCGTGCTGTAGAGCGCCGGGCCCGCATGGCCTTTCGACAGGACAAAATAGTCTCGCTCCGGCCAGTCCGGATCCGCCGGGTCGATTTTCATCACCGCGCCGTACAGCACGGCCAGGGTTTCAACCACCGACATACTGCCGCCATAGTGTCCAAAGCCCAGCTGCGTCAGGGATTTCAGCGTCTCAAGACGGATCTGACGCGCGAGTTCGGTTATCTCTTTCTCATTCATGATTTGGCTCCGGTGTTTTCCTGCGCGTTACCGCCCGCAGGTTTGTTTTTCGCGAAGACGTTGTACGCCACCAGCAGCGCGAACAACGCCACAACCAGTCCGGTGATGGCAAGCGGCGACAGGAAGCGCGCCAGGTTGCCGAGCACAATCCCGACCGCGCCAAAGTCGGCGTCCGAGAAGGTGGTGTTGGCAAAGCCAATGGCGCCCAGCACCGGCAGCAGCAGGACCGGCAGGAAGGTGATCAGCAGGCCGTTAGCAAAGGCGCCAATCATTGCCCCGCGGCGTCCGCCGGTGGCGTTACCAAACACGCCCGCCGTTGCGCCGGTGAAGAAGTGCGGCACCACGCCCGGGAGGATCAGCACCCAGCTAAACTGACCGCAGATCAACAACCCCACAATCCCGCCGAGGAAGCTGAACAGGAAGCCAATCAGCACCGCGTTTGGCGCATAGGGATACACCACCGGGCAGTCCAGCGCAGGACGCGCGTTCGGCACCAGTTTTTCCGAGAAGCCGGTAAAGGCCGGAACGATTTCCGCCAGAATCAGGCGCACGCCCTGCAGGATGATGAACACGCCCGCCGCAAAGGTGATCGCCATGATGATGGCGTAGACCAGGTAGTTCTGACCGCCGCTGAAGGTGGCCTCCACATACTCACGCCCGGCGCTCACCGCCAGGATGAGGTAGATAATCATCATGGTCAGGGAGATCGAGATCGAGCTGTCGCGCAGGAAGCTCAGGTTCTTCGGCAGGTTCATCTCTTCGGTTGAGCGGGAGCCTTTGCCAACCTTGCTGCCAATCCAGCCGGACAGCACGTAGCCCAGCGTGCCGAAGTGCCCGAAGGCAATCTCATCGTTGCCGGTAATGCGCTTCATGTAGCGCTGGGCAATCGCCGGGAAGAAGGCCATGATCAGGCCGAGGATCAGCGAGCCGGTAAACACCAGCCCCACGCCCTCAAAGCCCGCTACCGTCAGGATCACGCCAATCATGCACGCCATATAAAACGTGTGGTGCCCGGTCAGGAAGATGTACTTCAGGCGGGTAAAGCGCGCGACGATAATATTCGCCACCATGCCGAAGGCCATAATAAGCGCGGTCGCTGCACCGTATTTTTCCAGCGCAATTGACACAATCGCTTCATTGTTTGGAATAATGCCCTGAATCGTAAAGGCGTGCTCAAACATACCGCCCAAAGGATTTAATGACCCCACCAGCACCGTGGCACCGCCGCCCAGCACAATAAAGCCGAGAATGGTTTTAATCGTCCCTTTCACCACGTCCGAAAACGCTTTTTTCTGCGCAACCAGACCAATAAGCGCAATTAAGCCGACCAGCACCGAAGGGACTTTTAAAATATCAACAACGAAATTCAGCGTTTCAAGGATAAACATATCCACCTCGCCTTATCAGGGTTATTGTCTTTCGAACCAGGCGCGCAGCTGCGCTTCAAGTTCGTTGATGTCGATGATGTTGTTAATCACCACCAGCTGGCTTTCCGGCACGCTGGCGCTGGCCGCAATGTCTTTTGCCATCACGAACAGATCGGCTGCGCCCGGCGTGGCCGAGGAGAGATCGGAATGTTCAACCTCAGCCTCAATCTCCAGTTTTTTAAGCACCTTTTTAATATTCATTTCGACCATAAAACTGCTGCCCAGGCCGGAGCCGCAAATAGCCATGATTTTCATTGTTGTCCCCTTATTTTGAGTAGAGCACGCCCCATCACGCTGTCGCGTAATGTTGTGAATAATCGGATTAAAGAATTAAATCAGAAGCGGTCAATAACCGTTTTAATTTCCTCCAGGGTATTCGCCTGATGCAGTTTCTCCATATCCTCGTCGCTGGAAAATAATTCTGCGAGTGCGGATATCATTTCGATATGGCTATGTTTATCCGGTGCCGCGAGCATAATAATGACATCGACAGGGTCAAACTCACCGGCACCAAACGAGACGCCCTGTTTTAGTTTTAATAAAGACAACCCCAGTCCTTTGGCGCCTTCCTCCGGCCGCGCGTGCGGCATCGCCAGCCCTGGTGCCAGCACATAATAGGGTCCTAACGTGTGGTGCTGCTGGATGATGGCCGTGACGTATTCAGGCTCAATCACCTGCAAATCCAGAAGCGGCTTCGCGCACAGCTCCAGCGCCTGCGGCCAGTTTTCCACGCTGTCCTGCAGCGTGATGGTTGTATCATATATCCATTTTTTGAGCACTTTTCACTCCCGCTACACGCTAAAGATGAGCAAACTTTATTCAACACATCGCTGGATGACTGCGATCGGGATCACAAAGATAGCGCTACCAATGCTTAACATGCAGAAATGTGATAGCGCTATCAAATTGCGATCACGGTGCTAAATCACAGCAAAAAAAGGGATTTAAGGCGTATACTGCCTGTCACGTGAAGCGAAGGAAATGAAGAACGCGTCTGGTCAGCAGGAAGGTGTATGTCTCTAACCCGAAAACGGCGCAGTACCGGTAAAGTGACACTCGCCGATGTCGCACAGCTTGCCGGTGTGGGCACGATGACCGTGTCCCGTGCACTCCGCACGCCCGAACAGGTTTCCGATAAACTACGTGAAAAAATTGAAGCTGCCGTGCAGGAGCTGGGTTATATGCCTAATCTTGCCGCCAGCGCGCTGGCCTCGGCGTCGTCATGGACGATAGCCATGGTGGTGCCTAACCTCTCCGAAGCCGGATGCTCGGAGATGTTCGCCGGACTACAGCAGGTGCTACAGCCTGCCGGGTATCAGATCATGCTGGCTGAATCCCAGCATCGTCTTGAGCAGGAGGAGAAATTGCTGGAGACGCTGCTGGCATCGAATATTGCCGCCGCTATCCTGCTCAGCGTTGAACATACCGATACCGTTCGCCACTGGCTGAAAAACGCCTCTATTCCGGTGATGGAAATGGGTGCCATGCGCGCCGACCCGATTGATATGAATATCGGGATTGATAACGTAGCGGCCATGTATGAACTTACGGAAATGGTGATTAAGCGCGGCTACCAAAATATTGGCCTGCTTTGCGCCAACCAGGAGCAGTGGATTTTCCAGCAGCATTTGCAGGGCTGGTACAAAGCCATGCTTCGCCACCATATGTCGCCGAACCGGGTGATTAACGCGGCGATGCCGCCGAGCTTCTCGACCGGCGCGGCACAGCTGCCAGAATTCCTGCTGGCGTGGCCGGAGCTGGATGCGCTGGTATGCGTCTCAGACGAGCTGGCCTGCGGGGCGCTGTACGAGTGCCAGCGCAGGCGAATCAAGGTGCCGGACGATCTGGCGGTGGTAGGCTTTGGCGATAGCGATGTGAGCCGCGTCTGTCAGCCGCCGCTGACGACGATGGCGGTGCCGCATCGTAAGATTGGAATTGAAGCCGGGAAAGCGCTACTGGAGCGTCTGAATGACGGGGACTGGCGCGATCAAAAGCCCATCGCGTCCAGTCTTTGTCTGAGAGAGAGTTGCTGACGCTTACTCAGCTTCTTCCTCTTTCTCTGATTTGGTCGATTCGTTTTTGGCGTTGCGGGTCATCCACAGCGCCAGCGCTTTTAACGAATCCGGCGTGAACTCGTCGCAGCGCGCGGTGATCTCTTCCGGCGTCATCCAGCTGACTTCACTCACCTCTTCTTCCTGCAGAGCGAACGGGCCGTGGGAGACGCAGCTAAACAGCCCGCCCCAGACGCGGCAGTTTTCGTCTTCGAAATAGAACTGACCGTGCTCGGCAAACGGCACACCGGCGATGCCTAACTCTTCTTCTGCTTCGCGACGTGCGGAATCCAGCAGCACTTCATCTGCCTGAACAACACCGCCAGCGGTGGCATCCAGCATACCCGGGAGAAAATCTTTGGTGTCCGTGCGGCGCTGGACCAGAATTTTGCCCATCCCGTCGTGCACAACGATGTACGTTGCGCGGTGGCGCAGACGCTCCGCACGCATTTGTTCGCGGCTGGCCTGCGCGATCACTTCATTCTCTTCGCTGACAATGTCAACCCACTCTGTACTTGCCAAATGACTCTGCTCCACCATCGGGAAACCTTCTCTTCTAAGCGCTCTTTCGGCGCGTTTGCAGTTGAGGTGTAACTTACGGATTAATCGCTACCTGCGCAATAACTTGCTGATCATTAAGTGCGATAACGCTCAGGGTATTTCCATCCAGCATGCCATAGCTCGCAGGATAACCGCCTTTCGGTATGCTGACCGAACCCGGATTGAAGTGATAAATCTCACCGCGTTTTTCAGCAACCGGAATATGAGTATGACCGTAAACCAGGACATCGCCAGCCGCGAGCGCCGGGAGATTATCCGGGCTAAAAAGATGCCCGTGCGTCAGGAACAGGCGGCTTTGTTCCAGCAGCACCTGTTGCCATGGCGCGGTAAGGGGAAAATGCAGCAGCTTCTGGTCCACCTCGCTGTCGCAGTTGCCGCGAACGGCAATGATGCGCGAGGCGTACGGGTTGAGCTTTTCCGCGACCTGCGCCGGGGCGTAGCCCTCCGGCAGCGCGTTGCGCGGGCCGTGGTTGAGGACATCCCCCAGAATAATCAGCCACTGCGCGCCGCTTTGTGCAAACAGGGAAAGAACACGCTCGGTAGCGGGCAGCGATCCATGGATATCCGACGCAAACATCAGTTTCATCAGTCACTCCTCGGGAAAACAGACTGCCCCCATCATACCTGAAGCGTCAGGGCTTATCAGCCCGCGCGCCTGGCAGATAGTGCCACATAGCGCTGCACGGAGGCGCGCTGCCACTGAAACGCGGCATAATCCACCAGCAGCTGCGGCACCTCATCGCCGTTGAGGATCAGGCGGTTTAGCATCAACGCCAGATCGGCGTCGGCGATGCACCACTCGCCGAACAGGTTCGGGTTGCCGTGTGCGAGGAGCGAGGTGGCGGTTTCAATCAATTTTTGCGCGCTTTCACGGCCTTCTGCGCTGAGCGCTGGCTTTTTGACCCCGGCAAACACGACATCAGTTGAGCGTTCCACGCGAATCGGCACCAGATCGCTCCGCAGCCACGCCTGGATCTGCCGCGCCCGCGCGCGTTTTTGCAGATCGTGAGGATAAATGCGCTCCCACTCAGGCGGCGCGAACCGATCTTCCAGATATTCATCGATCGCCGACGATTCGCTCAGGGCAAAACCGTCGATCTCCAGCACCGGCACGCGTCGGGTCAGGTCGTAGCCCTGCCACTGCGGTTTGAGATGTTCACCGCCGTCAAGATCAACGGTCTTCAGCGTAAAAGTGAGCCCTTTTTCGGCCAGCGCAACGTATACGCTCATGACATAGGGAGAAAAGAAATTCGCATCGGACCACAACGTGATTACGGGCTGGTTCATAACATCCTCATCGGCTGATCGGTTTTTTACTCAACATATAATCTCTTTGCCCCGCTGTCACTTGATGAAAACTCACGATTTACAACAACCACCTATACTCATTTGTCATGGCACCACTATTCGCATGGACAGGAGTTGAGAATGATCGACCTTTATTACGCCCCTACCCCAAACGGCCATAAGATCACCCTTTTTCTTGAAGAAGCCGAGCTGGATTACAGGATCATTCGCGTGGATATCAGCAAAGGCGATCAGTTCAGCCCTCTCTTTCTGGCTATCTCGCCGAATAATAAAATCCCGGCCATTATTGATAACCACCCGGCAGACGGGGGCAGGCCGCTGAGCCTGTTTGAGTCCGGTGAGATTTTGCTCTATCTGGCGGAGAAAACCGGCAAACTGCTGAGCGGCGAACTGCGCGAGCGTCACCATACCCTGCAATGGCTCTTCTGGCAGGCGAGCGGACTGGGGCCCATGCTGGGGCAAAATCATCATTTTACCGCTTACGCCCCGCAGCCCATTCCTTATGCAATAGAACGCTATCAGGTTGAGACTCAACGGCTCTATGACGTTCTGAACCGTCGGCTGGAGAAAACGCCGTGGCTCGGGGGCGATCATTACAGTATTGCCGACATCGCCTGCTGGCCGTGGGTGAATACGCATGAAAAACACCGAATTGACCTGGCCGCTTACCCGGCGGTGAACAACTGGTTTGAGCGCATACGAACCCGCCCGGCCACCGAGCGAGCGATGCAAAAAATCCAGCAGATTTAACCCTCTATGAGGCTGGGTGCCCGCGAGCCTCTCATGTATGATGAGCAGGAAATACTGACACGGAGAAGACCTGCAATGTCACAGCCAGACGCTATTATTCGCATAAAAAATTTACGCTTGCGCACCTTCATCGGCATCAAAGAGGAAGAGATCGCCAACCGTCAGGATATTGTCATTAACGTGGTAATTCACTATCCCGCAGACAAAGCGCGGGCCAGCGAAGACATCAACGACGCGCTGAACTACCGCACAATTACCAAAAACATCATTCAGTACGTGGAGAATAACCGCTTCTCTCTGCTGGAAAAATTAACTCAGGATGTGCTCGATATCGCACGCGAACATCACTGGGTCACTTATGCTGAAGTTGAGATCGATAAACTTCACGCCCTGCGCTACGCCGATTCCGTCTCCATGACGCTAAGCTGGCGACGCCAGGCGTAACCCTGGAGGTTGTATGAAGATTTTGCTGACCGGCGGCACGGGCCTTATTGGTCGTCACCTCATTGCGCGTCTGCAGGCCTTGCATCACGACATTACCGTGGTCACGCGCAGCCCGGAGAAAGCGCGCCAGGTGCTCGGGGCGGGTATCGATATCTGGAAAAATCTGGCCGAGCAGCAAAATCTGGACGGCTTCGACGCCGTCATTAACCTCGCGGGGGAACCCATCGCCGATAAGCGCTGGACGGAAGAGCAAAAACAGCTGTTATGCAGCAGCCGGTGGAACATCACCGAAAAGCTGGTCGAGCTGATCCGCAATAGCCACACGCCGCCTTCGGTGCTGATTTCGGGTTCAGCCGTGGGCTATTACGGCGATCTCGGCGAGGTGGTGGTGACCGAGGAAGAGCCGCCGCATAACGAGTTTACCCATAAGCTCTGCGCCCAGTGGGAGCGTATCGCCTGCGCGGCGCAGAGCGATCGCACCCGCGTCTGCCTGTTGCGGACCGGCGTCGTGCTTGCGCCGAAGGGCGGCATTCTGGCGAAGATGCTTCCCCCTTTCCGGCTTGGACTCGGTGGGCCGATCGGTAATGGCCGTCAGTATCTGGCCTGGATCCATATCGACGATATGGTCAACGGTATTCTCTGGCTGCTGGATAACGATCTGCGCGGGCCGTTTAACATGGTTGCGCCGTATCCGGTGCGTAACGAACAGTTTGCCCACGCGCTGGGGCATGCCCTGCACCGCCCGGCGATATTGCGCGTGCCTGCCACGGTCATTCGCCTGATGATGGGTGAAGCGTCTGTGCTGGTATTAGGCGGACAGCGGGCGCAGCCAAAACGGCTGGAAGCGGCCGGCTTTGCGTTCCGCTGGTATGAATTAGAAGAGGCGCTGGGGGATGTGGTGCGGTGAATATGTTACAGTGACAGGCCATGTTCCGAAGATATGGCGTAACAATGGCAACGATCACCACTCCCCGGCTTCACCTCACCCCTTTCGAACCCACTGACTGGGCCTTCTTCCGCTCGCTGCGTGAAGATCGCCGCATCATGCGCTACATGGCCGCCATCGCGCCGGAAAAAGAGACCCGCCGCGTGTTTGCCGCTCGGCTCACTGCTGCCCATGTGTTTGTTATTCGCTTGCGGGATGATGATACGCCGCTTGGCGATATCGGCCTGCAAATCAGCCCTGAGAATCGTGAAGAGGCCGATATCGGCTACACGGTTGTGCCTGCCGCGCAGGGAAAAGGGATTGCCAGCGAGGCGCTGCGCGCGGTGTGCGATTACGCGTTTAACAAGACCAGCGTAAAAGCGATTAACGCATATGTGCTGGCGGATAATGGCGGTTCGGTGCGGGTGCTGGAGAAAGCCGGGTTTGTGCGCACGCAGGTGCTGGAAAAGGCGTATGAAATTGACGGCGTGCGCTATGACGACTGGGTGTATCGGTTGGAGTGCGGTGCGGCCTGATGCCCTCACCCCAACCCTCTCCCACAGGGAGAGGGAGAACACCCAGCCAGTAGGCCCGGTAAGCGAAGCGCCACCGGGCGATTGGGCTGCACTGCGGTCTGATGCCCTCACCCCGCCCCTCTCCCACAGGGAGAGGGGGAAAGGTAAAACCTACTTCAACGACCCTTTCAGGAACTGCTGCAGGCGCGGGCTTTGCGGGTTCGCCAGCACCTCGTCCGGGTGGCCCTGCTCTTCAATTTTCCCCTGATGCAGGAAGATAACGTGGTTCGAGACGTTACGGGCGAAGCCCATCTCGTGCGTCACCACCACCATCGTTTTGCCCTCTTCGGCCAGCTTCTGCATGATGCGCAGCACTTCGCCAACGAGTTCAGGGTCCAGCGCGGAAGTCGGTTCGTCAAACAGCAGCACTTCGGGCTCCATCGCCAGCGCGCGCGCGATGGAGACGCGCTGCTGCTGACCGCCGGAGAGATGTACCGGGTATTTCATCTGCTGGCGCTCGTCGATACCCACTTTCGCCAGGTATTTCACCGCGCGCTCGCGGGCTTCCTGCTTGCTCAGGCCCAGCACCTGAATCGGTGCTTCCATCACGTTCTCCAGCACCGTCATGTGGCTCCAGAGGTTGAAGTGCTGGAACACCATCGTCAGGCGCGTACGCAGCAGGCGCAGCTGGTGCTTATCCGCGACCTTCAGCTGGCCGTCTTTGTCACGGACCAGGTTAATATTCTGCCCGCTCACCACAATCGAGCCTTCGCTCGGTTTTTCGAGGAAGTTAATGCAGCGCAGGAAGGTACTTTTACCCGAGCCGGATGAGCCGATAATACTGATCACGTCGCCCGCATTCGCCTGCAGCGACACCCCTTTCAGCACTTCATGTTCGCCGTAGCGTTTGTGCAAATCAATAACGTTTAATTTGTTCTCAGCCATCATCTTTCTCAGTGCGTCGAAGAAGGTTTTATATGCTGCAACCAGCGTTTTTCAGCCTTACGGAACAGGCTAATCAGAACATAAGAGATAATTAAATAGAGCACCGCCGCAATGCCAAACGCGGTAAACGGCTGATAGGTCGCGGAGTTAATATCGCGCGCGATTTTGAGCAGATCCGGCACCGTCGCGGTAAAGGCGAGCGCGGTGGAGTGCAGCATCAAAATCACTTCGTTACTGTACGCCGGTAACGCGATACGCAGTGCCGACGGCAGAATAATGCAGCGATAAAGTTTCACCGAGGAAAAGCCGTACGCGCGCGCCGCTTCAATCTCACCGTAAGGGACAGAGCGAATTGCCCCGGCGAAAATCTCGGTGGTGTAGGCGCAGGTGTTGAGCGTCAACGCCAGCACCGTACAGTTCAGGCCGCTGCGGAAGAACGCATTCAGCATCTCAGTGCCTTTTACGATCTCAAGCGTATACATTCCCGAATAGAACACCAGCAGCTGCACGTACAGCGGCGTACCGCGAAACACGTAGGTAAACAACCAGATCGGGAACTGGATAAATTTATTGTTCGACACGCGGCCAATAGCAAGAAACACCGCCAGAATGCCGCCCATCACCACGGAGGAGATCAGCAGCCAGAGCGTAATCGCCACGCCGGTAAAGCGGTAGCCATCCGTCCACAGCAGCGATTTCCAGTATTCCTGAATAATCTCAATCACAGGTCAGCCCTCTTCACACCCACGGAGTAGCGACGCTCGAGCAGAAGCAGCACACCATTGGAGACGGTCGTAAAGACCAGATAAATCACGCCACAGACCACCGCAAAGTAGAACGGCTCCCAGGTGCTCTTACCCGCCAGCTGAGTCGCTTTCACGACGTCTTCCAGACCGAGCAGCGAGACCAGCGCGGTGGCTTTGAGGATAACCTGCCAGTTGTTGCCGATGCCCGGCAGCGCATAGCGCATCATGGCCGGGAACATAATCCGACGAAACGTTTGTGAAGAGGTAAAACCAAATGCGGTTGCCGCCTCAATGTGGCCTTTCGGCACGGCCATGTAAGCGCCGCGGAAGGTTTCAGTGAAGTAGGCACCGTAGATAAAACCGAGGGTAATAATACCGGCCACCATCGGGTCGATATCAATTTGTCCCATGCCCATCGCGTCCGTTACGCTGTTAAGCGCAATCTGCAGACCGTAAAAGATAAGCAGCATCAGCACCAGATCGGGAACGCCGCGAATAAGCGTGGTGTAGCCTTCAAATATGAGCGCCAGCGGTTTGTTAGCTGAAAGCTTCGCCCCTGCGCCCGCCAGACCTATCAGCACCGCCAGCACCACGGAGCTGATAGCCAGCTCAAGGGTGACAAGCGCGCCCTGTAAAATAACGCCAGAAAATCCGTACAGCATACCGCGAGCCCTGTCGTATCGTGAGTGGTGGAACCGTGTCTTTTCCCCTCCCGCATCGGGAGGGGCCGCACGTTATTTGACGGGGCGATTAGCCGCCGTAAACATTAAAATCAAAGTACTTTTTCGCCAGCTTGTCGTAGGTGCCGTCAGCGCGCATTTCAGCAAACGCTTTGTTCAGCGCCTCACGCAGCTCGTTGTCTTCTTTGCGAAGGCCCATGCCGGTGCCCACACCAAACAACTTCACGTCCTTAATGGACGGGCCGCCAAACTTGTAATCTTTACCCACCGGCGTTTTCAGGAAGCCTTCGCTTGCCGCGACTTCATCCTGGAATGCCGCATCAATTCGGCCTGCCGTCAGGTCAGCGTAGATATTTTCCTGGCCCTGATAGGAGACGATTTCAATCCCCTTCGGCGCCCAATGTTCGTTGCCGTAGGTTTCCTGCGTGGTGCCCTGCAGCACGCCGACGCGTTTGCCTTTCAGGGACTCCAGCGTTGGCTGAATGTCAGAAGCTTTAGCCACCACCAGACGAGAATCGGCCGCGTAGAGTTTGTCGGTGAAGGCAATCTCCTGCTGGCGTTTTTCGGTGATGGAGAGCGAGGACATAATCACGTCGATTTTTTTCGCTTTCAGGGACGGGATCAGCGCATCCAGCGGGTTCTCAACGTAGGTACACTGTGCTTTGATGCGTTTGCATAGCTCATTGGCCAGATCGATGTCAAAACCGACCAGTTCACCCTTTGAATTCTTCGATTCGAACGGCGCATAGGTTGGATCGGTACCAATCCGAATTTTCTGCGGAATGGCTGCGAATGCCGCGGTGGCGCTGGAAAAGGCCAGTACCAGAGATAGTGACAACACGAGTTTTTTCATATTTGTCCTCAACAAACTGTCTTCATACGGGATTTTTACGACGACGGGGTGGTGCTAATGTGCCATTAATCCCCTCTTTCAGGCAAAGACTAATGCCCTTCAGTCGGGAATTTTTGCATTATAAATGCGTAAGTATGCACAAAGTGATCCAATACGGTGCAACAAATGCACCGCATTGGGTCAACCGCTCCCGCAACGCACCTTTGCAGTGCGTTAGCGTCAGGCATTATTCACCGTATACGTTGAAGTCGAAGTATTTCTTCGCCAGTTTGTCGTAAGTACCGTCTTTACGCAGCTCTGCAAAGGCTTTGTCAAAGGCGGCTTTCAGCTCGGTATCATCCTTACGCAGGCCAACACCGGTGCCGTCACCAAAGTATTTTTTGTCTTTTACCGACGGGCCCGCAAACGCATAGTCTTTACCCGCAGGCTGTTTCAGGAAGCCTTCGCTCGCGGCGACTTCATCCTGGAATGCCGCATCCAGACGGCCTGCGGCCAGGTCAGAGTAAATAAGATCCTGGTTCTGGTAAGCCACCACGTCTACGCCCTTCTCACGCCAGGTCGCATTGGCATAACCTTCCTGCGTCGACCCCTGAAGCACGCCAACATGCTTGCCTTTCAGCGAGTCGATGGTGGGCTTAATCGGGGAGCCTTTCGGCGCAATCAGGCGAGAATCCGCGGCGTAGAGCTTGTCAGAGAAGGCAATCTCCTGCTGGCGTTTTTCGGTGATGGAAAGAGAAGAGATAATGGCGTCGATTTTCTTGGCTTTCAGCGACGGGATTAACGCGTCAAAGTCGCTGCCCACCCATGTGCATTTCACCGCAATGCGTTTGCACATTTCATTTCCCAGATCGATATCAAACCCCACGAAATCGCCTTTCGCATCCTTGGAAGAGAATGGCGCGTAGGTTGCGTCTGTACCGATACGAACCGTCTGTGGAAGCGCTGCGTAGCTACCTGCTGCCGCACTTAACCCCACGAGCAAAGACAGAGCCAGAACCGTCTTCTTCATACATTTACCCTCAAGTACCGTGATTTTATTATGTATTGTGTTGTGTGTTGTGTTGCAGGCTTCATCTTGCAGGTCTTATGCCACATTGCCGTCTGGTCAAAACTTCGACGTTAAATATGTTAATAAAACGTTGCGATATTGCCTTAATGGTGAAAGATAGCAGGTCTGCCGAACGAACCGGAAAGAGAAAAAGGGAAAAAACGAATTAAATGTCGAGGATATGATCGCCGTTGCATAATTGCCCTGAAACAGGGCAACGTCTCTTTTCATGCACTCTGTTTGTGCACAGAATCAGGCCCCTTGCCAGCGGGTGAAGAGATCTTCGGGCAGGTCGATGTCAAACTGATCCAGCACGCGGTTAACGGTCTGATTAATCACGTCATCCAGCGAGGTCGGGCGATGATAAAACGCCGGAACCGGCGGCATGATGATGGCCCCAAGCTCGGCGGCCTGGGTCATTAAACGCAGATGACCGAGATGCAGCGGCGTTTCCCGCACGCAGAGCACAAGAGGACGACGCTCCTTCAGCACCACATCCGCCGCGCGCGTCACCAGGGTGTCGGTATAGCTGTTCACAATGCCGGAGAGCGTTTTAATTGAACAGGGCAGGATAACCATGCCGGCCGTTTTAAACGAGCCTGAGGAGATGCTGGCGGCGATATCACGGGCATCGTGAACCACGTCCGCCAGTGCCTGAACATCGCGCAGGGAGAGATCGGTTTCCAGAGAGAGGGTCTGCCGCGCCGCCTGGCTCATCACCAAATGGGTCTCGACTTCCGCCACGTTACGCAGAACCTGTAACAGACGTACGCCGTAGATCGCGCCGCTGGCGCCGCTGAGCCCAACAATGAGTCGTTTCATGATTTTCGCCCTTACTGATTTCAGGGCAGACTGTGCAGGATTTTGCGGGGAGTTGCAAGTGAGGGCATTCGCCCTCACCTGCCGGAGCATCAACCTTCGTTGTGCATCTCTAAGCTTTCAAGATCGTTCTGCATCTGAACGGCTTTCGCATCGTCGTTGCGCAGAGAATCAAGATAGTCGAGGTACTGCTGGTCAACGTCTTTGGTCACGTAAATACCGTTGAACACGGAGCATTCAAACTGCTGAATTTCCGGGTTCTCGGCACGCACCGCGTCGATGAGATCGTTCAGATCCTGGAAAATCAGGCCGTCGGCACCGATGATCTGGCGAATTTCATCCACTTCACGGCCGTGAGCGATCAGCTCGTTGGCGGTTGGCATATCGATGCCGTACACGTTCGGGAAGCGAATCTCTGGCGCAGCAGAGGCCAGGTAGACTTTCTTCGCACCCGCTTCGCGCGCCATCTCGATAATCTGCTCAGAGGTGGTGCCGCGAACGATGGAGTCATCCACCAGCAGAACGTTCTTGTCGCGGAATTCCGCGCGGTTGGCGTTCAGCTTGCGGCGCACGGACTTACGGCGCAGGTGCTGGCCCGGCATGATAAAGGTGCGGCCAACGTAGCGGTTCTTCACGAAGCCCTGACGGTATGGCTTGTCCAGAATGCGGGCGATCTCCAGCGCGATATCGCAGGAGGTTTCCGGGATAGGAATAACCACGTCGATGTCGAGATCGTCCCACTCGCGGGCAATCTTCTCGCCCAGCTTGGTGCCCATGTTGACGCGCGCGCTGTAGACGGAAATCTTGTCGATGAAGGAATCCGGGCGGGCAAAGTAAACGTATTCAAACAGGCACGGGTTGCTGACCGGGTTATCGGCACACTGGCGGGTAAACAGCTGGCCCTTCTCGGTGATATAGACCGCTTCGCCCGGCGCAACGTCACGCAGGAACTCAAAGCCCAGGGTATCCAGCGCCACGCTCTCAGAGGCAACCATATATTCGGTACGGCCATCGCCAAGGTCGCGCTTGCCGAGCACCAGGGGACGAATGCCGTTTGGATCGCGGAAGGCGACCATGCCGTGACCGATGATCATCGCTACGCAGGCGTACGCGCCGCGGATCTGGCGGTTGGTCGCGGCAATCGCAGCAAAGATGTTGTCTGCTTCCAGCGGGTAGTGACGGAAGTTATCCAGCTCGCTGGCGAACACATTGAGCAGAATTTCAGAATCAGAGGTGGTGTTAATGTGGCGACGTTTCTCTTCGAACAGCTTTTTACGCAGCTCATGCGCGTTGGTCAGGTTGCCGTTATGAGCAAGGGTGATGCCATACGGTGAGTTGACGTAGAAAGGCTGTGCCTCAGAGGCGCTGGAACTGCCAGCAGTAGGATAACGAACGTGACCGATCCCCATATTACCTTGCAGACGCTGCATATGGCGGGCTTCAAACACATCGTTTACCAGGCCATTCGCCTTGCGTAAACGGAAGCAGTTGTTTGCATCAATGGTGATGATACCCGCAGCATCCTGCCCACGGTGCTGAAGCACCGTTAACGCGTCATAAATCGACTGGTTTACCGGCATGAAACCGGCGATACCGACAATACCGCACATTCGTCTTTTCCTCGTTAAGCCACATCTCAGGGTTTATGCCCTGGGCAAAAAACTCGACGAGCTTTGCAGATAGTCAAAGAACCATCTGATGATGAAGCTGAACTCTGGAATGAGCTGCGATTTCTGCCAGTCTTCGCTTTTGGAGAACCCGGTGAAGGTATCCAGGAAGAACAGGATCGCGGCCACAATCAGCACGCCTCGTAACGCCCCGAAACAGATCCCGAGCACCCTGTCCGTTCCTGACAGACCGGTTTTCTCGACCAGCTGACCTATCACGTAATTCACGATAGCGCCGACAATCAGCGTTGCGATAAACAGCACCGCGATGGCAATTCCGTTTCGGACCAGTTCATCTTCAAAGCCCGTGAACCAGACAGACAGGTAAGTGTAGTAATGACTGGCAACAAAGAAAGCACAACCCCAGGTTACCAGCGATAACGCTTCACGAACAAAGCCACGGATCAGGCTAACCAGACAGGAAAAACCAATCACCGCAATGATGGCGTAATCAATCCAGACCATATGTGTCCCACGATTTAACGCCCTGTCATCCAGTTCGGGGCGAATTCTAACAGAAAAAGAAAACGTTTGCGTAGGGATTTCCTTCCCGCGCGTAAATAAAAAAGGCGCTGAAAAAATGTTCAACGCCGTTGGCTCATTACGTCTCTTTGGACGTCTGCCATTCCCCCTCACCCCAGCCCTCTCCCTCAAGGGAGAGGGAGCAAACCATCCCCTCGCCCCTCTGGGGAGAGGGTTAGGGTGAGGGGTAGATCTTATCAGTTCGCGCTGTAGCCCATCACCACACCGCTCAGGCCGGAGATCTGCTTCAGCTCGCCGAGCGAACCTTTAAGCTTATCTTTGGACGCTTCTGGCCCCACGAGGATACGGGTAATTTTACCCTGCACCGGCGTGGAAGGTGAAGTGTAAACACGATATCCCGCACTGCGCAGTTTGCTCACGACCTCGTTAACTTTGTCGGCGTTTTTCAGCGCGCCGAGCTGCACAACGTACGCTTTTCCGGTCGGTGCCGCGTCTTGTTTTGCCGGCGGTGGGGTTTCTGATGCGGCAGCCAGCTGCTCTGCGGCTTTATCCCGCTGCGGTTTCGGCTGCGGCTTCTCAACCGGCTTCGGTTTTTCAACGGGTTTAGGCTGCTCTACCGGCACTGGATCGATATCGCTGCTGCTCGCTGCCGCCAGACGAGACGGATCGAGCGACGGTGCGGCGGCATCGCCTGCACGCACCTCTTCCGCCGCGCCTTCCGGCGGCTGAGCAGGCAGCGCCTGCGTCGCCGCTGGCAGCATATCCGGCTCATCGCGGTCACCCGGTTTCGGCACCAGCGGAATAGCGGCAAACTCGTCCTGATAATGCTTTTTCTGCCCGTCGAGCAGACCCGGGAGAATAATCACCCCGAGCGCGACCAGCACAATGGTTCCTGTTAAACGGTTCTGAAACTTACTCGCCACCGGTTCTCCCCGCGTCCATCACTTCCATGACATGTGCCACCGTGTGGAATGAACCACACACCAGCACGGTATCTTCTGGTTTAGCATCCGCCATCGCGGCATGCCAGGCCTGAGCCACGCTACTATAGATTGCGCCTTTGCCGAGATGTTCCATCAGCTGCTCAGCCGTCGCGCCGCGCGGCCCCTCCAGTGGAGCACAATACCAGCTATCGACCACAGTCTCCATGCAGGCCAGCGTCCCGCCGATATCTTTATCATGAAGCATACCGATAACCGCCAGCACGCGCCCGGTTTTTGGTAACGATTTGAGACGTCCCGCGAGATACGCCGCCGCATGCGGGTTATGCGCCACGTCCAGAATCAGGCGCGGTGACTCGCTGACAATCTGGAAACGCCCGGGCAGAATTGCGCTCTGAATACCGTCGCGGATCGCCTGCTCGCTGACCACAAGGCCGCTGGCGCGCAGTGCCGCCAGCGCGGTTGCCGCGTTCGGCTGCGGCACCTGCGGCAGCGGCAGGTTGTCCAGCGCGCCCTGGGCATCGCTGAAGCGCCAGCCGTTATCCTGAACCTCATACTGCCAGTCAACGCCGCGGCGCAGCAGACGCGCGCCCTTCTCGTTTGCCACGTCAGCAATGGTGTGCGGCATATCTGGCTCGCCGACCACGGCGGGCTTATTTGCGCGGAAAATACCGGCCTTCTCGCGGCCAATGCTTTCACGATCCGGTCCAAGCCAGTCGATATGGTCCAGCGCGATGCTGGTGACCACCGCCACGTCCGCATCCACGATATTGGTCGCATCAAGACGTCCGCCGAGGCCGACCTCAAGGATCACGACATCCAGCTGCGCCTGTTTGAACAGCCACAGCGCCGACAGGGTGCCGTATTCAAAATAGGTTAATGAGATCTCACCGCGTGCGGCTTCAATTTCCGCGAACGACGCCGTATGCGCCGATTCCGGCAGCTCGCTGTTCTGCACGCGAACGCGCTCGGTGTAGCGGACCAGGTGTGGAGAGCTGTACACGCCAACTTTGTAACCCGCGGCCATCAGGACAGATTCCAGCGTGCGGCAGGTCGTGCCTTTACCGTTGGTACCCGCGACGGTGAACACGAAAGGTGCCGGTTTGAGCACATCAAGACGCGCGGCGACCTGGCTTACGCGCTCAAGCCCCATATCGATGGTTTTACTGTGCAGGTTTTCCAGATAAGAAAGCCACGCGGCCAGGGGCGACGTGGCTTGGGGAATGCTTTTATTTTCCATAATGCCCGGTTGTCATTAACAGATTAGAAAGCAAAAGGGCAGCGCCAACCGGCCCTGCCCTTTTCAGTTATCAGGCCTCGGGTTCCTGATCCGGTACCACCACGCCTTCGCGCGGCTCATCCGGGTTCGGCGCTGGCAGATTCATCAGCTTCGCCAGAATGCTCGCCAGCTTCAGGCGCATTTCCGGACGGCGGACGATCATATCGATAGCGCCTTTCTCAATGAGGAACTCACTGCGCTGGAAACCCGGCGGCAGTTTTTCACGAACGGTTTGCTCGATAACGCGAGGACCCGCAAAGCCGATCAGCGCTTTTGGCTCAGCGATGTTCAGGTCGCCCAGCATCGCGAAGCTCGCGGAGACGCCGCCCATGGTTGGGTCGGTCAGCACGGAGATGTAGGGAAGACCGCGCTCCTGCATTTTCGCCAGCGCAGCAGAGGTTTTCGCCATCTGCATCAGCGACATCAGCGCTTCCTGCATACGCGCGCCGCCGGAGGCAGAGAAGCAGATCAGCGGACAGTTGTCTTCCAGCGCCTGCTCAACGGCACGCACGAAGCGCGCACCGACCACGGAGCCCATTGAGCCGCCCATAAAGGAGAACTCAAAAGCAGCGGCGACAACCGGCATCTCATGCAGGGTGCCTTTCATGACGATCAGCGCGTCTTTCTCGCCGGTCTCTTTCTGTGCAGAGGCCAGACGATCTTTGTATTTTTTAGAATCGCGGAACTTCAGCACGTCTTTTGGCTCAAGTTCGCTACCCAGCTCTACCAGAGAGCCTTCGTCCAGCAGGCTATGCAGGCGGTTGCGCGCCGACATACGCATATGGTGGTCACACTTCGGACACACCTCAAGGTTGCGCTCCAGCTCTGCGCGATACAGAACCTGACCGCAGCTATCACACTTCGTCCATACCCCTTCAGGAATGCTCGCTTTGCGCGTTGGGGTAATGTTGCTTTTAATTCGTTCAATCCAGCTCATTGATAACCTTTCTGCCTGAACCTGGTCGTATGCCAGTTTTGCTATAAGAGGCGAATAATGCCATTTTTGCCTCCAACAGACCATGAATGTTGCACATTAAAACATAACAGCCCGAAACTTTGGATAAAAAAGTGGTCGAACCGCCAGTGTGCATTTACTTCGCTTGTTTTGCCGCCGCACGTTTGTGACGAATGATTTCGATAACGCCAGGCAGTACGGAAAGCACAATAATCGCTACAATCAGTAACTTAAGGTTTTCCTGAACCACCGGGAGATCGCCAAACAGATAGCCTGCGTAGGTAAACAGCAGTACCCACAGCAGCGCGCCAACCACGTTGTATGCCGCAAAATGACGATAGGACATATGCCCCATTCCCGCCACAAACGGTGCAAATGTGCGCACAATAGGCACAAAACGCGCAAGGATAATGGTTTTCCCGCCATGGCGTTCATAAAACGCATGGGTTTTGTCTAAATAGCTGCGACGGAAAATTTTCGAATCAGGATTGCTGAAAAGCCGCTCACCGAAAACCCGTCCAATCGTATAGTTGACCGCATCACCGACAATGGCGGCAATCACCATCAACACAACCATAAGATGCACGTTCAGATCGTTAGTGGGTAACGCCGATAGCGCCCCGGCAACGAACAGCAGTGAATCCCCTGGCAGGAATGGGGTAACGACCAGACCGGTTTCACAAAACAGAATGAGGAACAGAATGGCGTAAACCCAGACGCCATACTGCGCGACCAGCTCTGCCAGGTGAACATCAATATGCAGAATGAAATCAATCAGAAAACGTATTACGTCCATATTGTCTAAGCCCTAATTGCACCTTTGTTTAGTCCGCTAAAAACAGCGGGCCCATTGGCGGTTTCGGCAGGTCAAATCGATCCGGATAGTCTACTGAGACCAGATACAATCCTTCCGCTTTCGCCGTGGCTGCCGCAAGCGTTCTGTCCTTCGCTGCCAGCAGGTCTGCAATCCAGCTCTCCGGCTGGTGTCCGGCACCCACTTCCATCAGGCTGCCCACAATATTCCGAACCATATGATGTACAAAGGCATTGGCTTTGATATCCACCACCACATACGCGCCAAAACGGCTGACGTTTATGTGCATGACGTTGCGCCACGGCGTGCGGGACTGACACTGCACCGCACGAAACGACGTAAAGTCATTTTCACCAATCAGACACTGCGCCGCGCGATGCATACGTTCTGCATCAAGCGGTTCATAAAAATGCGTGACGCCCTGGCTTAACACCGCCGGACGCAGGCGCTGGTTGTAGATGACATAACGGTAGCGACGCGCCGTGGCGCTGAAGCGCGCGTGAAAATCATCCGGCACAGCTTTTACCCAACGCACCGCAATGTCACCAGGCAAATTCGCATTTACACCCAGCGTCCAGGCGGCATCCTTACGCACGGCGGTGGTTTCAAAGTGCACCACCTGCCCCGTGCCGTGAACTCCCGCGTCCGTACGTCCCGCGCACAGGACGTTAATCGGCTCGTTTGCCACCTGAGAGAGCGCTTTCTCCAGCTTCTCCTGGACGCTGCGCACCTCGTTCTGACGCTGCCAGCCATAATATTTACTGCCGTCGTACTCAATTCCGAGGGCAATTCTATGGACCGGCTTTTGTTCCACGTCTGACATCAGTACAGGTACTCCTGCACCAGTTTTTCAGCGATTTTGACCGCCATCAGCGCGCCGCCGAAGCGAACGTTATCGGCAACGGACCAGAACTGAACCTGCTCCGGCATGCCGTAATCGTTACGCACGCAGCCAACGGAAAGATGCGCGCTACCGGTGGCATCACCTACCTGCGTCGGGAACTCGCTCTCTTCAGAGAGCACGATGTCTTCACCGCGGCCAAACGCGTCGCGCGCCTCTTCAGCCGCCAGCGGACGGAGGGCTTCAAAGCCGACCATCTGCGCGTGGCCGTAGAAGACCGGAGACTGCACGACGTTCGCGGAAACCATCAGGCCATCGTCCTGCAGAATTTTACGCACTTCATCGACGATACGACGCTCTTCGCGTACAGACCCTTCGCGATCCGGCAGCAGCGGCAGCATGTTGAACGCCAGCTGACGGCCAAAGAAATCGTCTTCGTCAATCGGGATACCGTTCAGCAGCTTCGCGCTCTGCCCGGCCAGCGCGTCAACGGCCTTTTTGCCGTTCGCGGACGCGGACAGCAGGCTGGTGACGGTAATGCGCGACAGGCCGCCATCGTCGATCAGCGGTTTCAGGGCGGTCAGCAGCTGGCTGGTGAGGCTGTTCGGCACCGCAATAACGTTACGATTGCGGTAGTCAGCCAGCACAAACGGGTTCACGTCCGGCACCACCAGCGGCACATCCGGCTCCATTGAGAACAGGCCGCTCAGGTCGATCACCAGGCAGCCTGCGTTAGTCGCCTCTTCAACGTACGCAGCCGTCGCTTCAGCGCCCGCGGCGAAAAACGCCAGCTGCGCCTGCGTCCAGTCGAACGCGGCCGCGTCCTGGACCATGACGGATTTACCGTTAAAACGCAGATGCTCACCTGCGCTGTCGGTACGGGCCAGCGCATAGATGTCGCCCACCGGGAACTGACGCTCAGCAAGGGTTTCGAGCAGGGCTTCGCCCACGGCACCCGTGGCACCTAAAATGGCAATGTTCCAGCCTTCAGACATGGTGGTTTACTCCAGAAATAAAAAAGCGTCCCTGTCGGAGTATCCGACAGGGAGCATTAAGAAGACATTAATGCGCCGGGTGATGAACGGCGTTAAATCCCAGCTTATGCAGCAGCGTCGCCGCCGGGGCGTCGTCGCATATTACATACAGGGAAGACCACTCGCGGCGCTCAACGTAGTTCTTGCGCAGCTTATCAAACTCACCCGGGATCCCCGCCACTTTACGCAGCAGCGCATCATCGCGGCGCACATCATACACCAAATGCACCAGCCTTTTCAGCGTTGCCTGATCGAGCGGGCCGTGCAGGGTAATGCGGCCAAATTCAGGCGCGGGGAGTAAGGTATCCAGCGCCACCTGCTGCGGATGGCCAATAAAGGCGCTGTAGGCTTCAAAGACCTGCGTGGTACCGCGCGCTTTGCCTTCCAGGGTATAACCAGCGATATGCGCCGTGCCCACGTCCACCTTGTTAAGCAGCTCAACGTTGAGATCCGGCTCCGGCTCCCAGACGTCCAGCACCACGCTGAGGTCTTGTCCTTCGTTCAGGCATGTCAGCAGCGCGGCGTTATCTACCACCGGACCACGGCAGGCATTTATCAGAATAGTGCCAGCCTTCAGACGACGGATCAGCGCCTCGTCAGCAAGATGCAGCGACTTATACGGCCCCTCTTTAAACAGCGGCGTGTGGAACGTCAGCACGTCACACTGTTCAACCAGCTCATCCAGCGAGCGGAAATCCTCGTCATCGCCGTTATCTTTACGCGGCGGATCGCACAGCAGCGTGCGGATCCCTAACGCTTCAAGGCGCTTTTGCAGGCGCCCGCCGACGTTACCCACGCCGACAATCCCCACGGTGCGGTCCTTCAGCGCAAACCCGTCGCGCTCGGCCAGCATCAGCAGGGAGGAGAAAACGTATTCCACAACGGCAATGGCGTTACAGCCCGGCGCGGCGGAAAAACCGATTCCGGCCTGCTTCAGCCATTTATCATCCACATGATCGGTCCCTGCCGTTGCGGTTCCGACAAACTTAATCGCTTTACCGGCGAGCAACGCCTCATTTACTTTAGTCACCGAGCGCACCATCAGCGCGTCTGCGTCATCCAGTTCGTTGACCGGGATCGGGCGACCAGGGACAGCCTTAACGTTACCCAGGCGGCTAAACAGCTCACGGGCGTAAGGCATATTTTCATCAACGAGGATTTTCACGTCTGAGTACCTGTTTGAGAGGAAGAAAACCTGCCAAGTGTGCCATAATCTCGCCGCCAGGCATATATGTATGCCTGGTTTACGCTGAGTTTTGACTTTAAGGATTTTTGACGATGCAGCCCATTTCAGGTACGCCGCCACGCCCTCCGGGTGAAGGCCCCGTCACGCCAAACGTTGCCGGTGAACAACCGCTATCCACGCAACAGCGCACCGTGCTGGAGCGACTGATCACGCGCCTGATTGCGCTGACTTCACAGCAAAATGCGGAAGTCTGGGCCGGGGTAAAGCATGATTTAGGCGTGAGGAACGACGCACCGCTGCAGTCGCGCCATTTCCCTGCGGCCGAGCAAAACCTGAACCAGCGTATCAATACCGCGCAGCAGAACCACACCACGCGCCAGATTGTTGCTCAGCTGACGGAGCTGCTGGGTCAGGGCAATAACCGGCAGGCGGTGAGCGATTTTATTCGCCAGCAGTATGGTCAGACCGCGCTGGGCCAGCTGACGCCCGACCAGCTCAAAACCGTGCTGACCCTGCTGCAGAACAACGAGCTGTCTATTCCGCAGCCTCAGGTGCGCCCGGCGACCGAGCGTCCGCTGCTGCCAGCCGAGCACAACACGCTCAAGCAGATGGTGACGAAGCTGGCTGCGGCCACCGGCGAACCGACGAAGCTTATCTGGCAATCCATGCTGGAGCTGTCCGGCGTGAAGGCGGGTGAGTTAATACCGGCCAAACAGTTTACGCATCTGGTGACCTGGCTCCAGGCGCGCCAGACGCTCAGCACCCAGAATGCCCCTACCCTGCATACCGTCCAGGCGGCACTGAAGCAGCCGCTTGAGCCGCACGAGTTTGAAGTCATCCGGGATTACGCCCAGCAAAACTGGCAGGCCACGCCGCAAACGGTTCTGACCACCGCGCAGGTGCTGGATCTGCTCAATCAAATCTTCGTTCGCCGCGCCGAGCGCGAAGGCGGCGTGCCGGAGGTGAGAAACATTCAGCCGATCTACAGCCCGCTGTTTGCGCCGGTCGTCGAGACGTTCAGAACGCTCTCTGCGCGTCCGGGGTTGATGTTTATTGCGCTACTGATTGCGCTGGCGATTTTCTGGCTGGTTGCTTAACACTGCCGGGTGGCGGCTTCGCCTTACCCGGCCTACGGCTAGTGCGGTTGTAGGCCCGGTAAGCGAAGCGCCACCGGGCAAAAACTACGATCTGCGAAACGCCACCAGCGTCACCACGATCCCAACCACCGCAGAAACCGCACCGGCCAAAAAGACGGACGGATAACCAAACGAGGTGGCTAACACCCCGGCCAGCGGCCCGGTTATCCCGTATGAGATATCCTGAAAGGCCGCATAGCCGCCCAGCGCCGTACCGCGCACCTGTGGGGCCACGCGCTTCACCACTTCAACGCCCAGCGCCGGGAAGATCAGTGAACAGCCGCAGCCGGTCAGCGCCGCGCCAAGCAGCGCAACGGAGGCCACGGGTGCATTCCACAGCAGCAGCAGACCGATGGTTTCAATCACCAGCGACGCCACCGCCACCTTCACGCCGCCAAAGCGATCCGGCATCCAGCCGAAAAGCACGCGCATCAGCACAAACGCGCCGCCAAACGCGGTGAGCGTAAAACCGGCCATCGCCCAGCCGCGGCTCATAAAATAGAGCGAGACGAAGGTACCGATCACCGCAAAACCCACTCCCTGCAGCGCCAGGCCAAGACCCGGCTGCCAGATTTGGCCGACCACGCTCCACAGGGAAGGACGCTCGCCTTTGTGCGCGGGCACCTTACGCACCGAGCCGTTAAACGCCCACGCCAGCAGGGGTAAAGCCATGGTGGTGGCAGCCAGCGCCGCAAACCCAAACTGGCTATTGATCAGCAGCCCAAGCGGTGCGCCTGCGGCCAGCGCGCCATAGATGGCCATGCCGTTCCAGGACATCACCTTGCCGGAGCGTGCCGGCCCCACCAGACCCATTCCCCAGGTCAGGGTGCCGGTGAGCAGCTGGCTTTCACCAAAGCCAAGGATTAAACGGCCCAGCACCAGCAGCGCAAATTTATACGCCGCTTCTACGGGCAGGAGAGCAGCCAGCAGCCATGCGCCGCCCGCCAGCCCACAGGCAAACATCCCCTGTAACGCCGAACGTTTTGCACCGTGCTGATCCGCCAGCCGTCCGGCGTAACCGCGGGTCAATACCGTGGCTAAAAACTGAATGCCCACGGCAATGCCGACCATGGTGTTGCCATAGCCCAGCTCCTGATGAACGAACAGCGGGATCACCGGCAGCGGCAGGCCGACGGTCATATAGGTCAGAAATACCGCAAAAGCGATACGGAACAGCGAGACGTTCGCTGAAGGGGTTGTTTCTGTTTGAGTTACTGCAGTCATGCTTTACTCCGAAATGAAGAGTAAGGCGGGGAAATGCCACGCCCCCTCTACCTGATGATCAGGATTAAGGTGCGTTGGTTGACGTTAAACGCTTACGCATTATCGTGAGGATAATGTTGAGGGGTGAAGTTTGCCTGTGAGATCAGCCGCTTGTCAATGCATAAAAAAAGGGAGCCTTATGGCTCCCTTCCGGAATCAAACGTAAAACTTATGCTTTCAGCTTACGCATAACCAGCGTGGCGTTGGTGCCACCGAAGCCGAAGCTGTTTGACATGACGGTGGTCAGCGTCGCGTCCATTGGTTTGGTCACGATGTTCAGGCCAGCAGCCTGCTCGTCCATCTCATCGATGTTGATGCTTGGCGCGATAAAGCCGTTTTCCAGCATCAGCAGAGAGTAGATCGCTTCCTGCACGCCAGCCGCCCCCAGAGAGTGACCGGTCATGGCTTTGGTCGCGGAGATTGCCGGGCTGTTGTCGCCGAAGACTTCACGGATCGCACCCAGCTCTTTCACGTCGCCTACCGGAGTAGAGGTACCGTGGGAGTTCAGGTAGTCGATTGGGGTGTCAACGCCGTGCATCGCCATCTTCATGCAGCGCACCGCGCCTTCGCCGGATGGCGCAACCATGTCGGCGCCGTCAGACGTTGCACCGTAGCCCACGATTTCAGCGTAGATGCGCGCGCCACGTGCCAGGGCATGCTCCAGCTCTTCAACCACAACCATACCGCCGCCGCCCGCGATAACGAAACCGTCACGGTGCGCATCATAGGTACGGGAGGCTTTATCCGGAGTTTCATTGTACTTGGTGGACAGTGCGCCCATCGCGTCGAATTCACAGGCCATTTCCCAGCCCAGCTCTTCGCCGCCGCCAGCAAATACGATGTCCTGTTTACCCAGCTGGATCTGCTCAACAGCATTACCGATGCAGTGCGCGGAAGTCGCACACGCGGAGCTGATGGAGTAGTTCACACCGTGGATTTTGAATGGGGTCGCCAGGCAAGCGGAAACCGCAGAGCCCATGGCTTTTGTTACCACGTACGGACCTACTGCTTTCAGACCACGCGGGCTACGCATTGCGTCAGCGCCGAATACCTGCGCTTTTGATGAGCCGCCGGAACCGGCGATCAGACCCACGCGCGGGTTGTTCTGATAAACCTCTTCGCTCAGGCCGGAATCTTTGATCGCTTCCTGCATGGAGAGATAAGCATAAATAGAGGCATCGTTCATGAAACGAACCACTTTGCGGTCAATCAAACCGGTGGTGTCCAGTTTGACGTTACCCCATACGTGGCTACGCATACCTGAATCTTTAAACTCTTCAGAGAAAGTGATCCCGGAGCGTCCTTCACGCAGAGATGCCAGGACTTCCTGCTGGTTATTACCGATGCTGGAAACAATGCCCAGGCCAGTAATCACTGCACGTTTCATTCAATACCTCTGTAAGTCGCACTATAGTAAGTTTCGAGTCGCACAATAGCGTACACTTGTACGCCGAACAAGTCCGATCAGACATTTTCTGCGGAAATTTGCACCGATGGACTCACATCGTTAAGATCGTGCCACTGCCTGTCAGACGAGTAACTTACGTGAAACAAAACGCTATACAACCCGCCAACCTCGAATTCAACGCTGAGGGTACACCTGTTTCCCGAGATTTTGATGACGTCTATTTTTCTAATGATAACGGACTCGAAGAAACTCGCTATGTTTTCCTCGACGGAAACCAGCTCAGCACCCGCTTCCCGGAGCATCCGCGGAGCCTGTTTGTGGTCGCGGAAAGCGGATTCGGTACCGGGCTCAATTTTCTGACCCTTTGGCAGGCGTTTGACCAGTTTCACGCTGCCCACCCTGAGGCTACGCTACAAAGATTACATTTCATCAGTTTTGAAAAATTCCCGCTCACCGCGCACGATCTGCGGCTCGCTCATCAGCGCTGGCCAGAGCTTGCTGCCTGGACGGAGCAGCTTCAGGCGCAGTGGCCACCCCACATCGGCGGCTGCCACCGTCTGATTCTGGACGGCGGACGCGTGACGCTGGATTTATGGCTTGGCGACATCAATGACCTGACCGATACGCTCGATGATTCGATGAATCAGACGGTGGACGCGTGGTTCCTTGACGGCTTTGCCCCCGCCAAAAACCCGGACATGTGGAGCCAGCATCTGTTTAGCGCGATGGCGCGGCTGGCGCGCCCGGGCGCAACGCTTGCCACCTTCACCTCGGCAGGCTTTGTCCGCCGCGGGCTGCAGGAGGCGGGCTTTACCATGCAGAAAACCAAAGGTTTTGGCCGCAAACGCGACATGCTGGTCGGCAGAATGGAGCAGACGCTGGATATCCCCGCAAGTGCCCCCTGGTTTGCACGCGGCGCCAGCGCATCCCGTGAGGTGGCGATAGTCGGCGGGGGGATCGCCAGCGCTCTGCTGTCTCTCGCGCTTCTCCACCGTGGCTGGCAGGTCACGCTCTACTGTGCTGACGACGCGCCAGCAAGCGGCGCATCCGGCAACCGCCAGGGTGCGCTCTATCCGCTTTTAAGCGCGCACGACCCGGCCCTGTTCCGGTTTTTCCCGGCGGCGTTTACCTTCGCTCGTCGCCTGTATGACGCCCTGCCGGTGGCGTTCGATCATGACTGGTGCGGCGTGACGCAGCTCGGCTGGGATGAAAAGAGCCAGCAAAAAATCACGCAGATGCTGTCACTGGGCCTGCCTGACGAGATTGCACGCGCGGTAAGTGCGCAAGAGGTGGCAGACACCGCTGGCGTGGAAACCGGGTGTGGGGGCATTCAGTATCCGCTCGGCGGCTGGCTGTGCCCGGCTGAACTGACCGCGGCGGTCATTGCGCTGGCGCAGTCGCGCGGGCTGACGGCGCATTATGCCCACAAGGTTGAATCGTTGAGCCGGACAGAACGCTGGAATCTGCGTTTTGCTGATGGCAAAGAGGCAAGCCATGCCAGCGTTGTGCTGGCAAACGGACATAACATCAGCCAGTTTATCCAGACAGAGTCATTGCCGGTTTATCCGGTCGGCGGCCAGGTAAGCCATATTCCTTCCGCGCCCGAACTGAACAAACTGCGTCAGGTGCTGTGCTATGACGGCTATCTGACGCCGCAAAATCCGTCTAACGGCCACCACTGCATCGGGGCCAGCTATCATCGTGGCGAAACGGATATGCGCTACAGCGACGCGGATCAGGCCCAGAACCGCCAGCGCCTGATTGACTGTTTCCCGGATGCGGCGTGGGCGAGAGAGGTTGACGTCAGCGAGGGTGACGCGCGCTGCGGCGTGCGCTGCGCCACCCGCGATCATCTGCCGATGGCGGGAAATGTGCCGGACTACGATGCGACGCTTGAGGCCTATCAGGATCTTGCTGATAACCGGGATAACGCGGTAAGCGCGCCGGTTTATCCGGAGCTGTTTATGCTGGGTGGATTAGGATCTCGCGGGCTCTGTTCCGCACCGCTACTGGCAGAAGTGTTAGCCGCACAAATGAGCGGCGAGCCGATGCCGCTGGACAGGGTTACGCTTGCAGGGCTGAATCCGAATCGCTTGTGGGTACGGAAACTGCTGAAGGGGAAGAAGGTTAAGTAAGGTGCGGTCTGGTGCCCTCACCCTAACCCTCTCCCACAGGGAGAGGGTGGTGAAACACTTACTTGGCTTTCGCCTGCTGGAACAAAGTGTCCCACATGCCTAACACCAGAGACTGGTCGCGCGGCGAGAGCTCCCCGGCCAGAATGGCTTTTTCCAGGCTGCGAGTGACTTCAGCGTGAACAGCGTCGGCAGAGTGATCGTCCCCCGCTTCCAGCTCGGCTACCGCGAGCGTCAGGTGACCACGCAGATAACCGCTGGCGAACAGCTCATCATCACTGGCGTGTTCCACCATGTCATCAATTAACGCCAGAATGCGTGATTCAAATTCTGCGATCATCTTCTTTCCTCTGTTAAAGATCTTCCGGCCAAGGGAAGCATTCCGCCGTGATAACCGGCGTGTGGTAATAATTCTGTAAGGCCTCGATCAGGCGTGCCGGACGTTCCGGGATGCCTTTCTCAAGATATTCCATCACCTGCGCGTGAACGCGGCGCTGGAAGACGATACGGTCTGGCTCGAAGTCGCCTTCGAGGTTGTCACAGCTGACGTTGAACGGGAAACCCGCCGCGACGCAGAATAGCCATTCCAGCGCCTGCGGCTTCACTTCCACATCTTCAAACTGGCCCTGAGTGGCGGCATCACGTCCGTCCGGGCAGTACCAGTAACCGAAGTCCACCAGCTCGCGCCGTGCTTTACCCGCAATGCACCAGTGCGAAATCTCGTGCAAGCCGCTGGCATAAAAGCCGTGGGCAAAGACGATGCGGTTATACGGAACCTCCGCATCAGCAGGAAGATAGATCGGTTCGTCGTCGCCTTTAATCAGACGGGTATTAAAATCGTCAGCAAAACAGCCGTCGAAAATCTCAATCAGCTGTTCGTATTTATGCGTACTGTTCATTAGTGCATCCCCAACCAGGTGAGGATCTCCTGTCCATGGCTGTCATAAAGAAGTTTGGCGCTCATTACGGCCGAGACGATGACGATCATCGGGCGAATAAGTTTTTGTCCTTTGCTTAATACCAGACGCGAGCCCGCGCGCGCGCCCAGGAACTGCCCTGCCATCATCACAAATCCGGTTGCCCAGATAACCTTGCCGCCGATGATAAACAGCAGCAGGCCGCCGACGTTTGAGGTCGCGTTGAGCACTTTGGCATGGGCGGTGGATTTGGCGAGGTTAAACCCGGCCAGCGTCACGAACGCCAGCGCATAAAATGAACCCGCCCCCGGCCCGAAGAAACCGTCGTAAAAACCCACGCTGCCCCCGGCAATCAGGGCAAACGGCAGGCCGTACAGGCGACGCTGGCGATCTTCTTCACCGAGCTTTGGCATCAGCAGGAAGTAAAGCCCGATGCAGATGACCAGAATCGGCAGGATCTGGCGCAAAATATCGGACTGCACGTGCTGAACCAGCAGCGCGCCCGACGTGGAGCCGATAAAGGTCATCAGGATATTGAGCTTCTGATCGGCAAGGCTCACCACCTTGCGGCGGATAAAATAGAGCGACGCCGAGAGCGAACCGCCGCAGGCCTGAAGCTTATTGGTGGCAAGCGCCTGCGCCGGGCTCATGCCCGCCGCCAGCAGCGCGGGCACGGTTAACAACCCGCCGCCGCCCGCGAGCGCGTCGATAAAACCGGCCAGCATGGCCACAAAGAACAACACCACCAGCAGCAGCGGCGACACCATAAACAGATCGACGAAATTATCCATTAAAGTACATGCTCATCCAGTAGCGCCTGGCAGGAAGGCGGCAACGGAGGCGGTGTCTTCTTCTCAGGCTTAGAGGTTCCAGGTTTTGCCGGCTCAAACCAGCTTTGCAGTTCCGCACCGCAGCCATCGCCTGGCGGAGGTAGCGGCTGATCTTCACATTCCAGGCTATTCGCCGGGCAGCGCAGACGAACGTGCATGTGCGCACGATGCTGGAACCACGGGCGCACTTTGCGCAGCCAGTCGCGATCGGTTCCGGCGTCCAGGCAGAGCTGCTGCTTGATTGCCGGGTTGACGAAAATACGCGTGACGTCGTTATCTTCCGCGGCCAGCTTGATCATGCTGGATACGTCCCGCGTCCACAGGGACGGCACCACGCGCTTACCGTCGCTCGCCACCAGATCCAGCGCCTGCGGTTTCAGCAGCTGGGCGGAGGTCCAGCGCGTTTTCGGCAGCTGCAGGAAGATATCAACATCCAGTCCGGTCTGGTGGCTGGCGTGTCCGCCGTTAAAACGCCCGCCGGCAGGCATCCCCATATCGCCAATCAGCATCGTGCCCAGCCCCAGATTATGTACCTGATTGCCCAGACGCTGGATGAACAGCACCAGGTCCGGGTGGCCGAAATAACGCCGCTGATCGGTGCGCATCACCTGATAGGTATCAGACTGGAGAGGAAGCTCCTGGGCACCGACGATACAGCCGTTGGAAAAGGCGCCAATGGACTGCGCGCTCCCCGCCACCGGGTGGGTGATTTTTTGCCATGGCGTCGCGGCCAGACTGGCTCCACTGGCAAGCAGCGCCAGCAGAGCAATTGCGGTTTTTTTCATGTTTACCAGCGTGGAATGGTGGTCGTCACATCCGCATTCTGCGCGCGCTGGCGCAGGAAGTGATCCATCAGCACGATCGCCAGCATCGCTTCTGCGATCGGCACCGCGCGGATCCCCACGCACGGATCGTGACGTCCTTTGGTGATCATCTCAACTTCTTCGCCATCGCGGTTAATCGTGTGGCCCGGCACGGTGATGCTGGAAGTTGGCTTCAGCGCGATGTTGGCAACAATCTGTTGCCCGCTGCTGATACCGCCCAGGATGCCGCCCGCATGGTTGCTCTGGAAGCCCGCTTTCGTAATCTCATCGCGGTTTTGGCTGCCGCGAAGCTGAACAACGTCAAAGCCGTCGCCAATCTCAACGCCCTTCACCGCGTTGATGCTCATCAGCGCATGGGCAATGTCGGCGTCGAGACGGTCAAATACCGGCTCGCCCCAGCCAGCCGGGACGCCGTCGGCCACCACGGTCACTTTCGCGCCAATGGAGTCGCCCTCTTTTTTCAGGCCACGCATCAGTTCGTCCAGCGCCTCAAGCTTGTCGGCATCGGCGCAGAAGAACGGGTTTTGTTCAACCTGATCCCAGTCTTTGATCGCCAGCGGAATGTCGCCCATCTGGGTCAGACAGCCGCGGATAACGATGCCAAATTTCTGCTGCAGGTATTTCTTAGCAATCGCCCCTGCCGCCACGCGCATCGCGGTTTCACGCGCGGAAGAACGTCCGCCGCCGCGATAGTCGCGGAAGCCGTACTTTTGTTCGTAGGTGTAGTCGGCGTGGCCCGGACGGAAGACGTCTTTGATGGCGCCGTAGTCCTGGGAGCGCTGATCGGTGTTTTCGATCAGCAGGCCAATGCTGGTCCCGGTAGTGCGCCCTTCAAAGACGCCGGAGAGAATTTTGACCTGGTCCGGCTCGCGACGCTGCGTGGTGTAGCGAGAGGTGCCCGGGCGACGACGGTCGAGGTCGTGCTGTAAATCGGCTTCGGTCAGTTCGATGCCTGGCGGTACGCCATCAACGATACAGCCCAGCGCCAGCCCGTGCGACTCGCCAAAGGTGGTCACGCGGAATAACTGTCCAATACTGTTTCCTGCCATCACGGCTCCGATGTTGTAGTTTGTGTTTGAGCGTTGTGAAACGGGCCGAAGCCCGCTGGATTAATCTTTATAAATGCTGAAGTGTTCGCGCGCGTCGAGCAGCTGCGCTTTAGTCAGCATAAAGACGCCGTCACCGCCGTTGTCGAACTCAAGCCAGGTGAACGGCACATCCGGGTACTGCTCTATCAGATGTACCATGCTGTTGCCCACTTCACAAATCAGAACGCCGTCGTCGGTCAGGTAATCCGGCGCGCAGGCCAGAATGCGGCGGGTCAGCTTCAGGCCATCAGAGCCTGACGCCAGACCCAGCTCCGGCTCGTGACGGTATTCGTTCGGCAGATCGGACATGTCTTCAGCATCGACGTACGGCGGGTTGGTGACGATCAGATCGTACTGCAGCGTCGGCAGATCGCGGAACAGGTCAGAGCGAATTGGCGTAACGTGATGGATGAGCCCATGCTCTTCGATGTTGTGCTCGGTCACGGCCAGCGCGTCGGTGGAGATATCGACGGCGTCCACTTCCGCTTCCGGGAAGGAGTACGCGCAGGCAATCGCGATGCAGCCGCTGCCGGTACACATATCGAGAATGTGCTGCGGCTGATGGCCAATCAGACCGTCAAAGTGGTTGTTGATCAGCTCGCCAATCGGCGAGCGCGGCACCAGCACGCGTTCATCGACATAGAACTCGTGGCCGCAGAACCAGGCTTTGTTGGTCAGATAGGCGACCGGAATGCGCTCGTTCACGCGGCGGATCACGCGCTCAACGATGCGGTGTTTTTCGCTGGAAGTCAGGCGCGCGGTGCGCATGTCTTCCGGAATATCCAGCGGCAGGTAGAGAGACGGCAGCACCAGCTGCACGGCTTCATCCCACGGGTTATCGGTACCGTGACCGTACCAGATATTAGCGGCGCTGAAGCGGCTAACCGACCAGCGCAACATGTCCTGTATGGTATGCAGCTCGTTTACTGCTTCATCGACAAATATTTTATCCACTCTTTCCTCCAGGGCATGCTCGCATAATTTTCGGCGGCTAGTTTGCCATGAAGACGGCGATAAATCAGCAATGACGCGTCTCGCTTGAGGTTAAAAAATGCATTTAGTCGGGTACACTGTCGGAAATACGAGATGAGAATGACGAATGAAAAAGAAAACATCGCTCAGCGAGGAGGATCAGGCGCTCTTCCGTCAGCTGATGACCGGGACGCGTAAAATCACGCAGGACACCATCGTCCATCGCCCGCTGCGTAAAAAAATCAGCGAAGTACCGGTCAAGCGTCTTCTGCAGGAGCAGGCCGATAACAGCCACTATTTTTCAGATGAATTTCAGCCGCTGCTCAACACGCAAGGGGCTGTGAAGTACGTACGCGAAGACGTCAGCCATTTTGAGCTGAAAAAATTACGCCGCGGGGATTATTCGCCGGAGCTGTTTCTCGATCTGCACGGTTTAACGCAGATGCAGGCGAAACAAGAGCTGGGGGCGTTGATCGCCGCCTGTCGCCGTGAACATGTTTTTTGCGCCTGCGTGATGCACGGCCACGGTAAACATATCCTCAAGCAACAGACGCCGCTGTGGCTGGCTCAGCACCCACACGTCATGGCTTTTCATCAGGCACCGAAAGAGTACGGCGGAGATGCCGCGTTGCTGGTGTTGATTGAAGTGGAAGAGTGGCAGCCGCCAGAGTTGCCCTGACAGAATGGCGGGAAGCACATTGCACCCCGCCATATCGCACGTCACGTCAGATAGCTTTTGCCATCTTCAGGTTGCACGGACTCATTTGCCAGTTGAAGACACCTTTGCCCGTTTCGTCGAGAGAAACATTGGCAATGGCGGATGTCGTGAACATCGGCGGGGTTTCGCCCGGGCACAGCTCAGATACCAGATAGCCAACCAGTGGCAGGTGGGAAATGACCAGCGCGGAAGCGACACCTTCATTGCACAGCGCCTGAAGATAAGCGCTGACAAGGCCTACATCGCCACACGGGGTGAGTTCAGGGAGAACATCTACACTGGTCGGCAGGTTCATACACTCCCCTACCACATCCAGCGTCTGTTCTGCACGCAGGAACGGACTCACCAGAACGCGTTCGATGTCCACTTTTTGACCGTTAAGCCAGGTCGCCATCAGACGAGATTCGTCGCAGCCACAGACGGTCAAAGGACGTACTGAGTCACTGGCGGCATCGAGTGCCGCGTCGCCGTGACGCATGATAAAAACTTGCATATTGCACCGCTTTTGTTAACCAGAATCACCGGCGTTAACTACCCGCGATAAATGCTAAGAGGTAGAAAACCCGATGGCCGGGCATTGTGCCTGATCCATTCGGTGAATGAAACGCTGTTTTTTACCTCAATGGCGTAAGTATAGTCAATCTCTGTTTACAAAATCGCCAGAACAGGTCCATTCACTTCAGGATTTACCCTTCTTTGACCTCAGCTTACGAGGACAGTTTCCCTTGCAGGCCAAAATGTCTGGCCGCGTTCCGCCATCTGCAATAATTCGTCACACGGCGTAAACCGTGGACCATATTGCGAAGCCAGACGTTGCAGGATAGCAACCACTTCACCCGCGCCGAGCGTATCCATGTAACGGAACGGGCCGCCAAGGAACGGCGGGAAACCAATGCCAAATACCGCGCCGATGTCACCATCGCGTGCACTCTTAATCACCTGCTCATCAAAGCAGCGCGCCGCTTCATTGAGCATCATCATCACGCAGCGCTCAGCGCACTGAACGGCGGACAGTTTTCCCTGACCTGTGGTCGAAATGAGTCCATATACCGAAGGGTCGACCTGTTTCCTGCTTTTACGCCCTTTCGCGCCGTAAAGATAGAAACCGCGTTCATTTTTTCTGCCTTTGCGATCGTCCTTCAAAATCGCAGAAACAATGTTTGCAGGTGGGCTAAAACGATCGCCATATGCAGCTTCCAGCACTGGTATAATTTTAGTGCCGGTGTCTATTCCCACCTCATCCAAAAGTTGGATTGGGCCAACGGGGAAACCAAACTTTACCAGCGCCTCGTCGACGTGCTCAATCTTCTCCCCTTCCGTCAGCAACCGCATTGCTTCATTAATGTAGGGAGCCAGAATGCGGTTGACGTAGAAGCCAGCTTTGTCCGCTACCACAATCGGGGTTTTGCCCTGTTTTTTCGCCAGCTTCACCACGGTGGCAACAGTTTGCGGACTGGTAGTCGCGTGCGGAATAACTTCCACCAGCGGCATTTTTTCAACCGGGCTAAAGAAGTGCAGCCCAATCACCTGCTCAGGACGCGCGGCTTTCGCCGCGATATCGCCAATCGGCAATGACGACGTATTGGAGGCAAAAATGGTATGCGGGGCGCAATGTTGCTCAACGTCTGCCACCATCTGCTGCTTAAGCGCCAGATCTTCAAACACGGCTTCAATCACCAGATCGCGGTGAGCAAAACCGCTGTAATCCGTCGTACCGGAGATCATCGCCAGGGTTTTGTCGCGCTCGCTTGCCTTGATATGGCGGCGCTTGACCTTTTGATCAAGGTTCTGCCAGCTGTACTGTAGCGCGTGATTGATCCCCTTAGGATTAATGTCTTTGATTCGTACAGGCAATTTGCCTTTGCTGGCGGTAACAAAAGAAATTCCGCCACCCATGAGCCCCCCACCCAGTACGCCAATCGCACGCAGCGGAGCGGGCTGCGCCTCGCTGCCCGGATCTTTTTTCACTTCCGTGCTGGCGAAGAAGATGCTGCGCAGCGCCTGCGACTGCGGCGTCATCGCCAGTTCGCCAAAGGCTTTGGCCTCCGCGGCATAGCCGCTGCTGCTTCCCTGCGACAGCCCGGTCTCGATCACTTCGAGGATCCGCTTTGCCGCCGGGTAATTGCCTTTGGTTTTTTGTTCGGTCTTTTTGCCCACCATGTTGAACAGGAGCGTTCTTCCCAGCGGGCCGGCCAGCACGCGCTCACGTACCGGCAGAGGACGTTTTGCCTGACGCCCTTTCAGCGCAAGCTCAACGGCGGCCTCCAGCAAAATGGACTGCGGCACGACGTCATCGACCAGACCGGCTTTCAGCGCCTGGCGGGCACGCAGCTGTTTACCGGTTAAGATCATCTCCAGCGCCGTGCTTACGCCCACCAGGCGCGGCAGCCGTTGCGTTCCGCCGGAGCCAGGCAGCAGGCCCAGCTGCACTTCCGGCAGACCCAGAATCGTTTTCGCATCGTCGGTGCAAATCCGGCTGTGACAGGCCAGCGCCAGCTCAAGCCCGCCGCCCAGACAGGCACCGTGGATCGCGGCAATGACCGGGATCGGCAGACCGTTGATCTCCGCCATGACCTGCTGGCCCTGACGCGCAAGCTCTTCGGCTTCCAGAGCGCTTTGCGCCCGGGCGATCATGTTGATATCCGCGCCGGCGATAAAGTTATCCGGCTTGGCAGAGATAAAGACCAGACCACGAATCGCTTTGTTGTCGCGGATCTGCTTTAGCATCGCGCGCACCTGAACACCAAATTCGGCCTTCAGGGTATTCATCTTTTCATCAGGCACATCGATCGTGATAACGGCCACGTTATCGAGGCGAACCGTCAGATTAAATGCAGATGGCATATCCATTATTCAGCCTCCAGAACCATTGCTGCGCCAAGGCCACCCGCCGCACAGGCGGTAACGAGGCCAAACCCGCCGCCACGGCGACGGAGTTCATGTAAAGTTTGCGTGATCATCCTCGCCCCTGTGGCGGCAAATGGATGACCGTAGGCGATAGAGCCGCCCAGCACGTTGAATTTACTTTGATCCACTTCGCCTGTGGCATGGGCGCGGCCCAGCACATCGCGCGCGAAACGCTCGCTTGCCAGCAGCTGTACGTTTGCCAGGGTTTGCGCGGCAAACGCTTCGTGCATATCGATCAGGGTTAAATCAGCCAGCGTCAGCCCCGCACGCTCCAGCGCCAGCGGCGTGGACCACGCCGGACCTAACAGCATGTCCTGCCAGACATCAATTGCGGTGAAGGCATAGCTGCGTAGATAGCCCAGGGGAGTGATGCCCAGCTCCTTCGCGCGGGATTCGGTCATCAGGATCACGGCGGCGGCACCATCCGTCAGCGGCGTACTGTTCGCCGCCGTCACCGTGCCGTGTTTGCGGTCAAACGCCGGGCGCAGTTTGGCGTAATCCGCCAGCGTTGAGGTGCCGCGAATATTGTTATCTTCCGCAAGCGGTTCACGGTAGGGGGGAATATAGGCGGTCATGACCTCGTCGGCCAGCTTGCCTTCCGACCAGGCTTTTGCCGCAAGCTGATGTGAACGATGCGCCAGGGCATCCTGCTGTTCACGCGTAATGCCGTACGTTTTTGCCATCTGCTCGGCGGTATCGCCCATGCGCAGGCCGGTGGAGTATTCCGCGACGGCAGGTGGTACAGGCATGAGATCGCGCAGGCGTAAACGCGAGAAGAGTTTGAGTTTCTGACCCGTCGTGCGGGCTTTATTGGCATCCACCAGGATGCGCGCCAGCTTTTTACTGACCCCAATTGGCAGCACCGAAGAGGAGTCCGCTCCACCCGCAATCCCGGCGCGAATAGTGCCCGCCATCAGGCTTTCAGCGACGTTAGCCACAGCCTGAAAGCTGGTTGCGCAGGCGCGGCTGACGCTGTAGGCATCGGTATGCACGTTCATCCCGGTACCGAGGACGATTTCACGCGCAATATTGGGGGCTTCAGGCATCTGCACGACCTGACCGAATACCAGCTGTTCGATGACCTCAGGCGGAATTTCGCTGCGAGCCAGCATCTCCCCCACTACCATTTTCCCCAGGTCGACGGCCGGTATGCCATGAAACGCCGTTGCCTGACGCGCAAATGGCGTGCGCAATCCACTGACTATGGCAATGCGATCGCCCTGACGGGTAATAAGCGGTAATGCCTGACTCATAACACTCCCCTGTAAAAAATTTTCGCAAACATAAAGTGGTCTGACCTGATAATAGTCTTAACCATTTTTTTACATTCAGCCAATCGGGGAAACGAAAAAGTGCGAGCTAAAACACAGAGAAGAAAAAGAAAATGCCCCTGCATGGCAGAGGCATTTGTGCGGTTTGTTGCCGGGTGCGCAAGGAAAAAGCAAAACGGTAACCCACAGGTTACCGTTTTTAGTGTTTGCACCCTCTCCCGTGGGAGAGGGCTGGGGGTGAGGGCATCAGGCCGCAGAGATTAACGCAGGCCCAGCTGGAAAATCAGCGTTTCTGCTTCGCAGGCGAAGATAAAGTCGATGTCCAGCTTCACGCCGCCTTCCACTTCGGTAAAGGTAGACTTGATTTCACACGGATCGGATTCAACGTCACGCGCACGCTTGCTCAGCGCAGTCAGGGTCTCTTCCGCTTCGGCACGGTTGGTGAATACACGGCTGTAAGAGGCGGTGCAATCGGTGTTGTCCATGATGGTCCCAACATCCATACAGCAGCAAACCGGGGTTTCATCAGCACTGCATTTACTCATAGCTCAATTTCCTCTGTATTCGCGCAGCGCGCGAGATAGACACGATGCTGATATTTTACGCCCCGGCGCGGGCGCTCTCCAGCCGTTAATGGCGCAAAATCGGAGAAGTGACCAATATCACACTAAAAAATGATCTAAAACAAAAACCACCCTTTTGGGTGAGTCGTGATGGTCACAATTTTGCCAACCAGATCTCGTTTCACGAAACATGTTTGAAAATATTAATAAACAAACTTGCAACATTCCGGCTGGTCAGACCTATACTCTGGCCACTGGTCTGATTTGTCTGTCATACCTCAGACCCTACACTTCGCGCTCCTGTTACGGTATGTAACAATTATTGAATAAAAATAACTCAATGAGGTTATGGTCATGAGCCAGAAAACCCTGTTCAACAAGACTGCGCTGGCAGTCGCAGTGGCACTCGTCTCCACTTCCGCCTGGTCAGCGGGCTTTCAGTTAAACGAATTTTCTTCCTCTGGCCTTGGCCGTGCGTATTCCGGGGAAGGCGCTATCGCTGATGATGCGGGTAACGCGAGTCGTAACCCCGCGTTGATCATGATGTTCGATCGTCCGACTTTTTCTGCCGGTGCGGTTTATATCGATCCTGATGTCAACGTTTCTGGTAAGTCGCCTTACACGGGTGCGAGCCTTAAAGCAGACAATATTGCCCCAACAGCATGGATCCCAAACCTGCACTTCGTTGCACCTATCAACGAACAGTTTGGCTGGGGTGCATCGGTAACGTCTAACTACGGCCTGGCTACCGAGTTCAATAACAACTACCCGGCTGGTGAATACGGCGGTAAAACAGACCTTACTACGCTGAACCTCAACCTGAGCGGTGCGTATCGCCTGAACGATAACTGGAGTTTTGGCCTGGGCTTTGATGCCGTCTACGCCGATGCGAAGATCGAACGTTATTCCGGGGAACAGACCGCTCGCCTGCCTAAAAACAGCAATAAAATTGCCAGTCTTGAAGGTGATGAGTGGGGCTATGGCTGGAACGCCGGTATCCTGTACGAGCTGGATAAAAACAACCGTTGGGGCCTGACCTATCGTTCCGAAGTGAAAATTGACTTCGACGGCGATTACAAGAGCGGTATCCTGACGCCTGTGAACAATCTGGTTCCAGGTGCGGGCACCACCATTCCTTGGGGAACGTCCAACCAGACCGTTCCAGGTTCACTGTCACTGCATTTGCCAGAAATGTGGGAAGTCTCCGGTTACAACCGCGTTGCGCCACAGTGGGCTATTCACTATAGCCTGGCCTATACCAGCTGGAGTCAGTTCCAGGAGCTGAAAGCGACCGGTACCAATGGTCAAACGCTGTTCTATAAGGACGAAAGCTTCCACGACGCCTATCGTATAGCGTTGGGTACCACCTACTACTACGATAAGAACTGGACTTTCCGCTCCGGTATCGCATTTGACGACAGCCCGGTTCCGGCAGATAAACGTTCCATTTCCATTCCGGATCAGGACCGCTTCTGGTTAAGTGCTGGCGCGACCTATGCGTTGAACGAGAATGCATCCATCGATGCGGGCGTATCTTATATGCACGGTCAGAAAGTGACGTTCAAGGAAGGTCCGTACGAGTTTACCTCTGAAGGTAAAGCCTGGCTGTTCGGTACGAACTTCAACTACGCGTTCTAATCGCGCTGGAATCAAAAAAGGTGAGCATTGCTCACCTTTTTTATTTACTCCGAATCGATATCTTTTAGTTCGTTTTCGATCGCCTTCGCGTTTGGATTCTCTTCCGGCTTCAGCTTGCCGCCGTTGGCAATAAAGTCATGATTCTGGAAGTACGCTTCACGCACCATAATGTACGGGTCAGAAGACTGGCGCAGCAGACCATCGGAGTCGAGCAGTTGCGCGCGGGTTTCAATCCCTTCCACCGTCCATTTACCCACCGACAGCGGCCAGGTCAGCCACGACAGAACCGGATACAGCGTATCCACCATATCGCCGCCATCATCACGGAGGGTGAAACTACCGTAGAACGGTAAATGCACGTACGGACCATACCCGACGCCATAGTGTCCCATCGTGCTGCCGAAACGGTGCGGTTGTTCACGCTGCAGTTTCTGGTTAGCCATACCTGCAACATCAATAAAGCCACCCATCCCCAGAATGGAGTTCAGGAAGAAGCGGGTAAAGTGGACCATCCCCTGATACGGGTCGCCCTGCAGGAAGTAGTTCACCATTACCGCAGGCTCTTCGAGGTTGCTGGTAAAGTTACTTAACCCGTTACGCGCAGGTTGTGGAACATAATCGCGCCATGCTACTGCCACCGGACGAACCACATACGGGTCCAGTACGTTGTAGTTGAAGCTATACATTGAGCGGTTAAATCCTTCGAGAGGATCGGAGCGTCCCGTTTGCTCACCGGAGCTGGCGCAGCCCACAAGCATCGTCGCGCCAAGCGCAAGCGCCGACAGCCGAAGTTTCATAAATATCTCCCTGTTCAGTATGGCTATCGTTGATTGCCATCCGTAACGGAGCCGTTGACGCTCCGTCTGTAAACGTGCAAGCGATTGTAACAGCACGTTTACCGATGTCTATGAGCACAATTACGGGCAGTAACCACCGTGACTCTGATCTCAGCATAGCCTGGCTTTTGGAATTCGTTTCGCTGGCAATTTTATAATGACTTTGAAAGAGATGTATCACCTTTGTTGTCATTGCCGCCAATTTAAGAGCATCCCCACAGGCATCCCGATAAAAGCCGCTACGCTTAACAGAAAGATCAACCTCCGGGAGCAGATATGAAAGATGTAGGCGAAGAAAAAATTGGCGAGAGCACTGAGGAGCTTGAAATTGAAAGCGAGGAGAAAGCGCGCGGCGAGAAGATAGAAATTGATGAAGATCGCCTCCCCTCCCGCGCAATGGCCATCCACGAGCATATACGCCAGGATGGTGAAAAAGAGATGGAGCGCGACGCGATGGCCCTCTTCTGGTCAGCCATTGCTGCCGGACTCTCAATGGGCGCATCTCTGCTTGCGAAAGGGATATTTCATGTGCAGCTGGAAGGCGTACCCGGTGGATTTTTACTGGAAAACCTCGGCTATACCTTCGGCTTTATTATTGTCATCATGGCCCGCCAGCAGCTGTTTACCGAGAACACGGTGACCGCCGTTCTGCCGGTGATGCAAAACCCCACACTCGGTAATTTCGGTTTATTGATGCGGCTCTGGAGCGTGGTTCTGCTGGGTAATATCATCGGCACGGGCATCGCGGCATGGGCGTTTGAATATATGCCGATCTTTGATGAACCCACCCGGGATGCGTTTGTGAAAATCGGCATGGACGTAATGAAAAACACGCCGGTCGAGATGTTCTCAAACGCCATCATCTCAGGCTGGATTATCGCCACAATGGTCTGGATGTTTCCTTCAGCGGGAAGCGCCAAAATTGTGGTGATCATATTGATGACCTGGCTGATTGCGCTGGCGGACACCACGCATATTGTGGTCGGTACCGTTGAAATCCTCTATCTGGTCTTTAACGGTACGCTTCACTGGAGCGATTTCTTCTGGCCGTTTGCCCTTCCGACGCTGGCAGGAAACATTTGCGGCGGAACGTTTATCTTCGCGCTTTTAAGCCATGCCCAAATTCGTAACGACATGTCGAACAAACGCAAAGCTGAGCTTAAGGCACGGGAAAATGATGATAAATCGACAAAAAAATCGACCTGAATGGTGACTCTTTGAGCAGTCAGGCGGCGATGCGCTTAACGCAAAGTGTAAATAAGGCTATACTCGTGCCGCCTCGTCCCCTTAGTTAAATGGATATAACGAGCCCCTCCTAAGGGCTAGTTGCAGGTTCGATTCCTGCAGGGGACACTTTACCCTCCCGCTTTTTCCAGCACATTCGTCTGTCTACCGCCAGAATTCACTGAGCAGAAGAATCCTGTTTTATTTGAGCGTAACGCGTTGCCAGCTGTTTAAGACGCAACTCCAGTTGAGTCTTTTCTGCTTCAGGAAGCGCATCTCCTGCTGGATGCTGTGACAGGCGCCTGAGTTGTTCTTCAGCCGGTATCGTCTGGTTAAATGACTGTATAGTCGAAAAAACTACCGATTTAAGCTCGCTTACCGTGATGTATTTTCCTTTTTGCTCGTCCAGACTACTCAGCCGATGACTCAGTTGCTGAAGCGTCATCATTCCCTGATACCAGCTGTTCATTGCGTCGACAGGTAACGCTGCCGCGTTAAATTTTTGCTGCCACTGCATTGTGAGCGGTTTCGCCTCCTCCGGCCATAATGTCTGGAGCTGCTTTAACAGCTGAAGGCTGTAGGAAAGATTCCAGTCAGGAGGCAGTTTATCCAGGCGGGCAAGCTGCTGCTGCGTGTCTGTGATAAACGTGGACGGTAAAGTACCTCGCAGTGTTAACGCGTCTTGCTGCACAGGCGTGAGCACTTCAGGTAACGGAGCCAGAGAGGCAAAAGCCTGAGTCGCCAGGGGGTCGGGTCTGGACAAAGAAGCCCATCCCCACGCCACAGCGAAGCACACCACCAGTGTGGAACACATCCCGGTAATAAAGGGCTTCCACTGTCTGACAGGCACGGGGGCTGTCGTACGATCCTCCCCATTCGGCTGATTTTCCTGATGCACAACATATACCCATTTCACTTCTTCGATCGGTTCGGCTTTCTCCAGAGTCGATTCGCTATCGGGCTTCATGTTCACATTCAAATCGGACGTGTCATTACTGCTTTCCAGCCGTTCAGCACTTGAACGTATCAACGTTCGTAACGTATCGAACTGGCTAAGGTGTTTAAGCTCAAGGCGCTGGAGCACCGCGCTCAGGCTGGTAAGTAACGCTTCAGCACGATAAAGCTCACTAAGATGGCTGCTGTTGAATGGCAGCATACGCATGCGCTGCTGCAGGCGCTGGCTAAGGCCGCTAAGGATTTCCATACGAGCGTGTTGCGTCTTCGGCCATAAGATGTCCCACTGGTGGCTAATCAGGGCCTCCAGAATCGCCAGCCCTTCATTCAGGCCAGCTGCCCGCTCATAGCGGCCAAGATTGATGGTTATGGTTTTTGAGTGCGTGACGGTGTTCGCTGCATTCAGCGGCCGCATCACGGCGGTGCGGCCCAGCTGCCCGGCTCCGGCATCGGGCTTAATGTTCATCGTCACGTCCGGCAGCAGGCTACGGTCGACGGATAGCTGCAGACGGACATCCAGGCGAGTCCCAAGATACACATACAGCAGCGTCATCAGGTCCGAGTGAAGCTCCCCGCCCGGTATCTGAGCAGCCACCTGCTCTGGCGTGAAATCTTTCATGCTCTGGAAAGTCAGCTGAACATTTTCCTCACCACCATCATCAGAGAGCGTATTTTTAACGGTTAGATTAAGTTTTGGGGAGTATTCAGAAAGAACACTGTCGAAATTATTTTTCGTGATGTTAACTTTCTCACGCTCAGATATTTGATCAGACTCTTGCCCATTACTGAAATCACCCGCAACCAGTAATTTCAGCGGTAATTCCATTTTCTTGCTTGCCCCGCCTGTATGCAGGTCAAGCTTCAGGTTAATACGTGCCTTAGGCACCTCATTCTGAAAACTGTCAGCCATCTCATCATCCCTCTTTGTTTTTGCTACGCCAACTTCACGGTATCGTTCTTGATGCGCAATATTAGAATAATAATCGATGCAAAATCAAATACACAGATCATTTATCCGCAATGAGAAATTTATTAAGAATTTTCCACTAAGATATTATTACGGATTATCCATTCAGCTCAGGGAAAGACACTGCTTTTTTCACGCAAAGCGAATATTTGCACCTTAAAAAGGATCGCAGCCAGAGAGATGCTAATAAAACCATCTTGTTTTGATTTGCATCACAACATGATATTAAAAAAAGATGAAGGAACGGCAACAGGTTATTGGAAGCAGATAAATGACAGAGGTTAATGAATGAAGAAGAGTGAAGAATTGATTGATGACATGAATAATAAATAAGAATTTTCACAAAGAAAATTCTTATTTATTATTCGAAGGAAAATAAAATGTAGATGCGGGTCCGAAAATAAACACTGCTGCTCTTTTGTCGGCCCACTCCTCCTTGCGCAAAGACTTCAGTTCTCCTCTCAGGCATGAGAACTGCTCTCCCTTCTGGAGTTTATACAGTGTAAAATCAAACACCTCCCGGATCGCCGCTTTTTTAATCAAAAACGAGTAATAGCACATATCGTATAACGGTGCTACATTACGCCGCCCGCCCAAATCAGCAGTGGCCAGGCAACGCCGCCGTAAAGTTCGGTAAAGCCTGCAACCATCACCTTGAAGAACGGTCTTATCGGCACGTCGTATCGCAAACTCTGCGCTACCTTTACAGGCTTCACATAGGTTCTACTATTTTGTCTCAATCCAAATTTCAACGTGCGTTTTTACACCCGCGTTACTGGTTTACATGGTTTGGCCTTGGCGTACTCTGGTTGCTGGTTCAACTTCCGTACCCTGTCCTGCGCTTGCTGGGGTCAAAACTGGGCAGCGCTTCCCGCGTTTTCCTGAAACGTCGCGAATCCATCGCGCGTAAAAATATTGAGCTTTGTTTTCCGCAGTACAATGCAGAGGAGCGTGAGAAACTCATCGCTGAAAACTTCAAGTCTATCGGCATGGCGCTGCTTGAAACCGGCATGGCATGGTTCTGGCCAGATGAACGTGTCCGCAAATGGTTTGACGTGGAAGGCCTGGATAACCTTAAACGCGCGCAGATGCAAAAACGCGGCGTGATGGTCGTCGGCGTTCACTTTATGTCGCTGGAGCTGGGCGGCCGCGTGATGGGGCTTTGCCAGCCAATGATGGCAACCTACAGACCGCACAACAGTGCGCTTATGGAATGGGTGCAGACGCGAGGCCGTATGCGTTCCAATAAGGCGATGATCAGCCGTAATAACCTGCGCGGTATGGTCGGTGCTCTCAAGAAAGGAGAAGCCGTCTGGTTTGCACCCGATCAGGATTATGGACGTAAAGGCAGCAGCTTTGCGCCTTTCTTTGCGGTGAAAGACGTTGCGACGACTAACGGCACCTTTGTCATTTCGCGTCTGTCTGGTGCCTCCATGCTGACCGTGACGATGGTGAGAAAAGCAGATAAGTCAGGCTACCGCCTGCACATCTCCCCTGAAATGGCTAACTATCCGGAAAACGAGTGCGAAGCGGCAGCGTTTATCAATAAAGTCATCGAAACTGAAATCATGCGCGCGCCAGAGCAGTATCTGTGGATGCATCGTCGTTTCAAAACCCGCCCTCTTGGCGAAGCCTCGCTCTATATTTAGCCCTTCATGAAGGTTAGTTTCGCTAAGAAACTAACCTTTTCAATCACCTGTCTTCCCGCTGAGTAACTGTCTTTTAATGCGTCGCCCAAAGTGAATTTATTGCGAAGTGAAATCAAACTGTCGCCGTTCCACGACACTCGTAAGTGACGGAAATTATTTAAAAAAATCCCTCTTGTCACCCCTCATTTTTAAGCGTACATTAGCGCCGTCTGGCAACAGGAAAGCACAGAATTCTGAGCTGGAGTTAACGGCATAACGGGAAAATTCTCATTTCCGTTTTGACCGGATTTCAGTTCTCTATAATCAGGTGGACTCTGTTTTTAAATGCGTACCACAAGATACGCGGAGCGATGAAACGTGAAATATTTCTTTATGGGCATTTCGGTGATTGTTTTAGTCTGGGCCGGAACCTTTGCCCTGATGATCTAGTGAAGAACATGCAGTCAAAAAAACAGGAGCCAACGGCTCCTGTTTTTTTATGTCATGACGACGCGGGATGTTCAGCGACGCTCTTTGAGGTCAGAAGACCGTCGGCCCGGAACATACTCTTGATGCCCCTCACCGCCTGACGAATACGGTCGCTGTTTTCAATCAGGGCAAATCGCACATGGGTGTCGCCATAATCACCGAATCCAATGCCAGGCGAGACACACACCTTTGCATCCTGAAGCAGCTTTTTAGCAAACTCCAGCGATCCCATCGCCGCATAGGGCTCCGGAATTTTCGCCCAGACGTACATAGACGCCTTCGGCATTTCCACCATCCAGCCCGCTTCATGCAACCCCTTTACCAGCACGTCGCGGCGGCGCTTATACTGGGCGGCAATCTCGTGGACGCACTGCTGGTCGCCTTCCAGGGCAGCGATAGCGGCGACCTGCAGCGGCGTGAAGGTACCGTAGTCGTGGTAACTCTTAATGCGCGCCAGGGCACTCACCAGCGTTTTGTTACCCACCATAAAGCCAATGCGCCAGCCCGCCATGTTGTAGCTTTTCGACAGGGTGAAGAACTCTACCGCCACATCACGCGCGCCCGGGACCTGCATAATCGACGGGGCTTTCCAGCCGTCATAGACGATATCTGCATAGGCTAAATCGTGAACCACCAGCACGTCATAACGCTTGGCCAGGGCAACCACTTTCTCGAAGAAATCAAGCTCCACGCACTGCGCCGTTGGGTTCGACGGGAAACCGAGGATCATCATCTTAGGTTTCGGATAGCTTTCGCGAATCGCACGTTCCAGTTCGTTAAAGAAATCGACACCTTCCACCAGCGGCACAGAACGGACCTGCGCACCGGCAATCACCGCGCCGTAGATATGAATCGGGTAGCTTGGATTAGGGACCAGCACCGTGTCGCCATGATCCAGCGTGGCCAGCATCAGGTGTGCCAGCCCCTCTTTCGAGCCGATGGTGACAATCGCTTCACTTTCCGGATCGATATCAACCTGATAGCGATCCTGATACCAGCGCGAGATCGCGCGACGTAACCTGGGAATACCGCGAGAGGTCGAGTAGCCGTGCGTATCCGGGCGCTGGGCAACCGTGCAGAGCTTTTCAACGATATGCGGTGGCGTTGGGCCGTCAGGGTTACCCATGCTGAAATCGATAATATCTTCGCCGCGCCGACGCGCAGCCATTTTCAGTTCAGCAGTGATATTGAAAACATAAGGGGGGAGACGATCGATACGCGTAAAACGGCGTTCAGGACTGAATTCAGCCATAGATTCCTCAGATTAACGTTAGCGCCCGGACCGTCCGAGCGACGCTGCCACCGATGTGGCATGACTAGAAAATAACCTGAAAAAAATCATGCTGTCGAGAGGGAAATAAAAAAAAAGCGATCGACTAAAAACCGGAACCCGGCTGCGCCTAAAAGCGGAAGCCCCTGTTTCGGGATCGGTTGTCTGATAGCTGTTATTTAACAGGATGATATCAAACCAGTAACCTGACGATGCGCCGTTCAGAAAAAAACAGGACGCATCGGTCATCGCCAGACAATCCCCTTTGTAAATTATGGTTTTTCCTCATTTGATAAACCTGACGGATAGCTGGTCAATACGCGCCAGGTTTTTTATCATGGTTCTTTCCCGTTTTCCCAGGTCTACTCGTGCACGAAATATTCACTATGCTGCTGGCGGTTTTTGACCGTGCGGCATTAATGCTGATTTGCCTGTTCTTCCTCATTCGCATGCGCCTGTTTCGCGAGCTGCTGCACAAATCAGCCCACTCGCCAAAAGAGCTGCTGGCCGTTACCGCCATCTTTTCGCTGTTCGCCCTGTTCAGCACCTGGTCCGGCGTGCCGGTAGAGGGTTCGCTGGTTAACGTGCGCATTATCGCCGTCATGTCCGGCGGGATTTTGTTTGGTCCGTGGGTGGGCGTTATCACCGGCCTGATTGCCGGGACGCACCGCTATCTGATTGATATCGGTGGCGTAACGGCGGTGCCGTGCTTTATCACCAGCATTATCGCCGGGGTGCTTTCCGGCTGGATCAGCCGCAAAATCCCGAAAAAACAGCGCTGGCGCGCCGGGATCGTCGCAGGCATGGTGTGCGAAACGCTGACCATGATCCTGGTCGTCGTCTGGGCTCCCACCACCGCGCTGGGGCTGGATATCGTCTCGAAAATCGGTATTCCGATGATCCTGGGCAGCGTGTGCATCGGTTTTATCGTGCTGCTGGTGCAAAGCGTTGAAGGGGAAAAAGAGGCCAGCGCCGCCCGTCAGGCCAAGCTGGCGCTGGATATCGCCAACAAAACGCTGCCTCTCTTCCGCCACGTTAACGCGGAATCGTTGCGTCAGGTCTGCGAGATCATTCGCCATGACATCCACGCTGACGCCGTCGCCATCACCAATATTGACCACGTGCTGGCCTACGTTGGCGTCGGGGAGCACAACTATCGCGACAACGATGACACCATAAGCCCGACCACCAGACAGGCGATTAACTACGGTAAAATCATTATTAAAAACAATGATGAAGCCCACCGAACGCCGGAAATTCACTCGATGCTGGTCATCCCGCTGTGGGAGAAAGGCGTCGTGACGGGCACGCTGAAAATTTATTACTGCCACGCGCATCAGATCACCTCGACGCTGCAGGAGATGGCCATCGGCCTGTCGCAGATAATCTCCACCCAGCTTGAGGTTTCGCGGGCGGAACAGCTGCGCGAGATGGCAAATAAGGCAGAACTGCGCGCGCTGCAGAGTAAAATCAATCCCCATTTCCTGTTTAACGCGCTGAACGCTATCTCCTCGTCCATTCGCCTTAATCCGGACACCGCGCGCCAGCTGATTTTTAACCTGTCGCGCTATCTGCGCTACAACATCGAGCTGAAAGATGACGAGCATATCGACATCAAAAAAGAGCTGTATCAGATCAAGGACTACATCGCTATTGAGCAGGCCCGCTTTGGCGACAAGCTCACGGTCATTTACGATATTGATGAAGAGGTCAACTGCGTGATCCCGAGCCTGCTTATTCAGCCGCTGGTCGAAAACGCGATTGTTCACGGTATTCAGCCCTGTAAAGGCAAAGGCGTCGTCACCATTAGCGTCACCGAAAGCGGCAACCGGGTGCGGATTGCCGTGCGCGATACCGGCCACGGGATTGATCCAAAAGTCATTGAGCGCGTGGAGTCTAACGAGATGCCGGGGAATAAAATCGGTCTGCTGAACGTGCACCACCGGGTCAAGCTGCTTTACGGCGACGGTCTGCATATTCAACGTCTTGAGCCGGGCACCGAAATTGCTTTTTACGTCCCGAATGAGCGCTCGCGCGCGCATACGACGACATCACTGTTGCCCCAGGTGGAGTAACCCATGAAAGTTATCATCGTAGAAGATGAATTCCTGGCTCAGCAGGAGCTCACCTGGCTTATCAAAACCCACAGCCAGATGGAGATTGTGGGCACGTTTGATGATGGTCTGGACGTGCTGAAATTTTTGCAGCATAACCGGGTCGATGCGATTTTCCTGGATATCAATATCCCGTCGCTGGATGGCGTATTGCTGGCGCAAAACATCAATCAGTTTGCCCATAAGCCGTTTATTGTGTTCGTTACCGCCTGGAAAGAGCACGCCGTAGAGGCCTTCGAGCTGGAGGCGTTTGACTATATTCTTAAGCCTTATCAGGAGTCGCGGATTGTCAGCATGCTGCAAAAGCTGGAGGCCGCATGGCAGCAGCAGACCGCTCCCGCTAGCGCCACCCCGACTGTACGGGAAAACGACACCATTAATCTGGTCAAAGACGAGCGCATCATCGTGACGCCGGTCAACGATATCTATTACGCCGAAGCGCACGAAAAGATGACGTTTGTCTATACGCGGCGGGAATCGTACGTGATGGCGATGAACATTACCGAATTCTGCAGCAAGCTGCCGACAGCACACTTTTTCCGCTGCCACCGGTCGTTTTGCGTGAATTTAAATAAGATCCGCGAGATCGAACCGTGGTTTAACAACACCTACATTTTGCGTCTGAAGGATCTGGATTTTCAGGTGCCGGTAAGCCGCAGCAAGGTGAAAGAGTTTCGTCAGCTGATGCACCTGTAAAGAAAAGGCCCTCTCCTGCGGGAGAGGGCTCTGCATCAGAGGATTTGACCGAGAACCTGACGCAGATGGGCCCCGGAACCCAGCAGTCCTGGATTGTCATGCACGATCAGATAAACCGGAATGTCCTGCACGTAGCTTCTGAAACGCCCTTTATCTTCAAACCCGCCGCGGAAGCCCGAGGCTTTAAAGAAGTCGAGGAAGCGCGGTACGATCCCGCCCGCGATATAGACCCCACCGAAGGTGCCCAGCGTCAGCGCCAGGTTGCCGCCGAAACGTCCCATGATCACGCAGAACAGCGACAGGGCACGACGACAGTCAATGCAGCTGTCCGCCAGCGCGCGTTCGGTGACGTCTTTCGGCTGCAGGTTTTCCGGCAGACGGCCGTCTGATTTCACAATCGCCCGATACAGGTTCACCAGCCCCGGACCTGAAAGGACGCGCTCGGCGGAGACATGGCCGATCTCAGCGCGTAACTCTTCGAGGATAATCCCCTCTTCTTCGCTGTTTGGCGCAAAGTCTACGTGGCCGCCTTCACCCGGCAGGCTCACCCAGCGCTGAGCAACATGCACCAGATGCGACACGCCGAGGCCGGTACCGGCCCCGTAAACCGCAATCGGCTTGCCTTCGACCGGTTCAGCGCCGCCAAACTGGATCAGATGCTCTGGCTTCAGCATTGGGATCGCCATGGACACCGCGGTAAAGTCATTGATGATTTCAAGATGCGAAAAACCGAGGTTTTTTTTCATCTCGGCGATGGAGAATGCCCAGGTATGGTTGGTCATTGCGACCCAGTCGCCGGTTATCGGGCAGGCTATCGCGATGCAGCCGTCTTCAACGCTCACCTGATGCTCTTCCAGATAGACGCGGACAACGGCCTCAAGGCTTGGATAATCCAGCCCGGAATAGGTTTTCGCCCGGGAAATCTCACCGCTACTAACATCGCACAATGCGAGGCGCGCGTTCGTGCCGCCCACATCACCTACCAAAGCATACTTTGTCATTCTTCTACTGCTCCGCTAAAGTCAGAATAAATCTTTGGGACACTGTAAATTCAAGGCGTGATAACAACAACGGCCATAAGGTGAATGCCCATGGATTATCGATCTTCGTCACAGAATAACTTTACCGTTTCAGCACCTTTTGCACTATTGCCATAAAGCTTAATGTGCAAAGTAACGTAATACCGTTTTGTACAAGGAAATCATCATGCTCCACCCGCGAGCCAGAACCATGCTGTTGCTGGCAATTCCGGCGCTAATTATTGGCGTGGCCTCAAGTCTGGTGCTCATTGTCGTGATGAAAGTCGCCTCGGTGCTGCAAGCCATGTTGTGGACAGCGCTTCCGACAAAACTGGGCGTCAATGCTGATTCTCCTGCCTGGATCGTTGTGATGCTGACGTTGACCGGTATTGCGGTAGGCCTGGTGATCCGTTTCAGTCCCGGCCATGCCGGCCCCGATCCGGCGCAGGAACCGCTGATTGGCGCCCCGGTTCCCCCTTCGGCGCTGCCCGGGCTGCTCATTGCGTTGATTATCGGTCTGGCCGGCGGCGTCAGCCTGGGGCCGGAGCATCCGATTATGGCGGTGAATATTGGCCTGGCGGTTTTCCTCGGTTCACGCATTTTGCCCCGCGTCGGCGCGCTGGACTGGACCATCCTCGCCTCCGCAGGCACCATCGGGGCACTTTTCGGCACGCCCGTCGCTGCCGCATTGATCTTTTCTCAGACGCTCAGCAGCAATAACGACGTCCCGCTGTGGGATAAACTCTTTGCGCCGCTGATGGCAGCAGCCGCTGGCGCGCTGACGACCAGCCTGTTTTTCCATCCCCACTTCTCACTCTCTCTCCCCCACTACGGCCAAATGCAGATAGCCGATATTTTCAGCGGCGCCATCGTCGTCGCGATCGCCATCGCGCTGGGAATGGTGGCGGTATGGTGCCTTCCTCGCCTGCACCGGCTGATGCATAAACTCAAACACCCGGTGTTAGTTCTGGGGGCTGGTGGTTTGATCCTCGGTATTTTAGGGGCAATCGGCGGGACGGTGACGTTGTTCAAAGGTCTGGACGAGATGCAGCAGCTGGCCTTCAGCCAGGTATTTAGCGTCTCCGACTATCTGCTGTTTGCCGTGATTAAGCTGGCCGCGCTGGTGGTGGCTGCAGCCTGCGGTTTTCGCGGTGGACGCATCTTCCCGGTGGTCTTTGTCGGTGTAGCGCTGGGGCTGATGTTGCACGAACACGTCGATGCGGTGCCTGCGGCCATTACCGTCTCCTGCTCTATTTTGGGGCTGGTTCTGGTGGTCACGCGCGACGCCTGGCTCAGCCTGTTTATGGCGGCGGTAGTGGTACCCGATTCGACGCTTTTCCCCTTGCTCTGTATCGTGATGTTGCCCGCCTGGCTCCTGCTGGCGGGCAAACCGATGATGATGGCCTGGCGAAATGACAAGTAATCAGGCGCTATTGCGCGCTTCCAGCGCTTTAGTAATCGCCCCCAGCAGCGGCGGGATATCGGCTTTCGGCAGCATCACCTCAATTAGCGAGAGCCGCTCGTGGTGCGCCACTTTCTCAAGGACATCCGCCAGCTGCTCCGCTTCACTGACCCGCCAGCACTGGGCCTGAGGATCAAGGCTCAGGGCCTGCGGGATTTGCGTCCAGTTCCATAGCGCAATGTCGTTATATCGCTGTTCCGGCCCGTGGATCGCTCTTTCCACCGTGTACCCTTCGTTGTTAAGGACCAGAATGATCGGGTGTTGTTTATCCCGCAGCATCGAGCCAAGCTCCTGGATGGTGAGCTGCGCTGCGCCATCCCCCGTCAGCACAATCACGCGCCGGTTCGGGCAGGCGGTTTGCGCGCCAAACGCTGCGGCCAGGGTATAGCCGATCGATCCCCACAGCGGCTGGACGATAAAATTCACATCAGCCGGCAGACGAAGGTCGATCGCGCCGAAGGCCGAGGTGCCTTGATCCGCAAGGATGATGTCTCCAGGGCGGATAAACGTCTGCAACGTTTTCCAGAAATTCTCCTGCGTCAGCGAGCCATCCGGCTGCGGATATTCAATCGTGCTTTGAGACGACGGTACCGGCGCATCGTGCACGTGCTGTTTACACAGCTCTACCAGCGTTTCGATTGCCTGAAGCATGGGGATGCCGGTAAACCAGACGTCACCGACGCGTGAGGCATGAGGCTGAACTTCAATTGTTTGTGACGGGGTTAGCTGATGCGTGAAGCCGGCGGTCAGGGTATCGGTAAATCGCGTCCCGATGCACAGCACCGTGTCTGCCCCTTCAATCGCCTCTTTTACCGCACCGGCGCTCGCCGAACCGCTGTAGGTGCCGTAAAAACCGGCGTGACGCTCGTCAAATATGCCTTTACCCATCAGCATGGTGGCGTGTGCCATCGGCACGTCCTTGACCCATTTCTGTAGGGCATGCTTCAGGCCATGGCGCAGGACAAGGAAATCGGCCAGCAGCGCAGTACGCTTGCTCATGGCCAGCCTGTTCTCAGCGGCATCCCGGAACGCTTTCAGGCAGGCGCTATCGGCATGCGCGTGTTTGAGAGTGAGAGCGTTTACAGGAGGCGTGGCGGCTTTTTTTGCCACATCCGCAGGCAGCATCAGATAGCCGGGGCGACGCTCCCGGAGCATGGTAGTTAATACCCGGTCAATCTCATAACAGGCGTTTTGTTCGGTCAGGATCGCCTGAGCAACGGTGATCGGTTCGCTCATATGGTAAAAATGACGAAACTCACCGTCGCCCAGCGTATGGTGCAGCAGCTCCCCTCTTTGCTGTGACGCCGTACCCGGCGCGCCCACAATATGCAGTACCGGAACGTGCTCAGCGTAGCTGCCCGCAATGCCGTTCATCGCACTTAACTCTCCTACGCCAAATGTCGTCAGCAGCGCGGCAAAGCCCTTACATCGGGCATATCCGTCCGCGGCATAGGAGGCGTTTAACTCGTTGGCACAGCCCACCCAACAGATATCCGGGCTGTCTATCACATGGTCGAGAAACTGCAGGTTATAGTCGCCCGGCACGCCAAACAGATGATCGGCTCCACAATCCGTAAGACGGTCCAGCAGGTAATCGGCGACGCAGTATGGGGTACGCATGAACAGGTATCCTTCTAATGTTGACCTCACCTTGAGTATTAAATAAGCGTGATGACTGTCCAGAATTGGCGATAAGAAGAGCATGGAAAGAATGCTTTACAAAAAAGGCTGCGCTATGCTGCTTTTTTTCACGTTAATGTAAACGCATACACTGATTTTTTCTTCAGCGCCAGAGGTCATGAGAATGGGTTATCAGCCGGACAAAAATCGTTATCGGACAATGGAGTATCGTCCCTGCGGGCAAAGCGGACTCAGGTTGCCCGCCATCTCGCTTGGGCTGTGGCATAACTTTGGCGACACCACGCTTATCGAAAACAGCCGTCAACTTTTACAGCGCGCGTTCGATCTGGGCATTACGCATTTCGACCTTGCCAACAACTATGGCCCGCCACCGGGATCGGCCGAACGTAATTTCGGCCGTATTTTGCAGGAGGATTTCCTGCCCTGGCGCGACGAGCTGATCGTCTCTACCAAAGCAGGTTATACCATGTGGGATGGCCCTTACGGCGACTGGGGGTCACGCAAATATCTGCTGGCAAGCCTCGATCAGAGCCTGAAGCGCATGGGGCTGGAGTATGTGGATATCTTCTATCATCACCGTCCTGACCCACAAACGCCGCTGCTGGAAACCATGAAAGCGCTTGACCATGCGGTGCGCCAGGGAAAAGCCCTGTATGTCGGGTTATCCAACTACCCTGCAGAACTGGCCCGCAAGGCGATTGATATCCTTGACGATCTCGGTACGCCCTGCCTGATCCACCAGCCGAAATACTCCCTTTTTGAGCGTGCGCCGGAAGAGGGACTGCTAAACGTGCTGCAGGAAAAAGGGGTCGGCTGCATTCCCTTCTCACCGCTGGCCGGTGGACAACTGACTAACCGCTATCTCAACGGCATTCCGGCAGACTCACGCGCGGCAAGCGGCAGTCAGTTCCTGAACCCTGACCAGATCACCGAAGAGAAGCTGGAGAAGGTAAGAAAGCTGAACGCCATGGCGGAAGAGCGCGGTCAGAAGCTGTCCCAGATGGCGCTGGCCTGGGTATTACGCCATGAGAACGTGACGTCAGTGCTGATTGGGGCAAGTAAAACGGCCCAGATTGATGATGCCGTGGGGATGCTGGAAAACCGCCATTTCTCTGCGGAAGAACTTGTCCGTATTGACACGATCCTGAACAGCTCAAAATAGAATCACCTTTAGCAAAAAGTGCTCTCATTCAGGAATTCGGAGTTGAGGCGATGAAACGAGGCTTTACCAACTCGTAATATTGCGTTAACAGGCCCCACAAGGGCCCCGATCGTGAAGGAGAAAGAGTATGTTCAGGTCACTGATTCTTGCAGCGGTATTACTGGCTTCAGCCCCGCTGATCGCCAATGCGGGCGAAATCACCCTGTTGCCATCAGTAAAATTACAAATTGGCGATCGTGACGACTACGGCAGATACTGGGACGGTGGCTACTGGCGCGACCGTGACTACTGGAACCGTCACTATGAGTGGCGCGGAGACCGCTGGTGGAAACATGATAACGGCAGACACCGCGGCTGGTATAAAGACAACGCGTATGAGCGCGGCTACCGTGAAGGCTGGAACGATCGTGACGACCGTCGCGGCGGCTGGGATCGCGGCGGGAAAGGACGTGGCCACGGTCATGGCCACGGTCACCATTAATGCAAAAAGGAGCCTCCCGGCTCCTTTTTCTTTTAGAGCCCCAATGCGGTGCCAATAAGCAGCCACAGGTTCAGTGCCACTACCACCACCACGATTGCCCACCCGGTCCGTTTCACCAGCGTTGAGTTAACCAGTTCGCCCATCAGGGTTTTGTTGCTGGTAAAGATCAGCAGCGGCACCAGCGCCAGCGCGATACCAAAGCTCAGCAGCACCTGGCTCATGACCAGAATTCTCGTAGGATCAAGCCCCATCAGGATCACGATAAATGACGGTAGCATGGTGACGGAGCGGCGAACCCACAGCGGAATATGGAAGCGGACAAATCCCTGCATCACCACCTGACCTGCCAGCGTGCCCACCACCGTAGAAGAGAGACCGGCAGCCACCAGGCTGAGACCAAATATCGTGGCGGCAGCATGGCTCAGTAAGGGCTCCAGCGTGAGATAGGCCTGGTCGAGATCGGCAATACCGGTGTGGCCGTTAAAGTGGAAAGCGGCGGCTGCGGTAGCCATCATCGCCAGATTGACAAACCCCGCGATGGTCATGGCAATCGCCACGTCCCATTTGGTGGCGGAGTAACGCTCTTTGCGCGTTCCACCATGGAGATGCTGGGTCAGCGAGGAGTGCAGGTAAATCACATGCGGCATGATGGTCGCCCCCAACACTCCGGCGGCCAGGAACACCGCTTCCGAGGTTGGCAGGCTTGGGATTGCCATACCTTTACCGAGCTGCACCAGATTCGGCTGTGAGAAAATCAGCTCGACGATATAAGACGCCGCGACAAACAGCAGCAGACCGCCGATAACCTTCTCCAGCGGCTTTTGACCCCGACGCTGTAGCATCAGGATCAGGAAAGTGGCAATCCCGGTCAGTACCGCCCCCTGCAACAGCGACACGCCCAGAATCAGCTTAAAGCCGATCGCTGCACCGATAAATTCAGCGAGGTCAGTGGCCATGGCGATAATTTCCGCCTGGACCCAATAGAGCCAGACGGCCGGACGTGGATAATGGTCGCGAATTTGCTCCGCCAGGTTTTTACCCGTGGCAATCCCCAGCTTTGCGGAGAGCATCTGAATCAGCATCGCCATCAGGTTAGCCCAGACGACCACCCACAGCAGCTTATAGCCGAAGCTGGCCCCGGCCTGAATATTGGTCGCAAAGTTACCTGGATCGATATAGCCAATGGCAGCGATGAACGCAGGTCCCATTAATGCGAACCGCAACTTGCGCGCGGCTCTGCCACTGCTACCCTCTACGCGACTGTTTGTCATTTCTGCCTCTGAAATATAGCCTTTGCTATGTTTAATGCTATCAAAATGAGAATGATTATCAAGATCATTTATGCTGTTTACAGTGATTTCTCTGATAGCTTTGAACGATAGACGGGCGGGTAAGTGGGGCGATCTAACAGAAACTAAAATCGCGCGCGCTTTTGTGAAGACTAGCACACAAACTTAACTTTTCACTCATTTACCTAACATAACAAAAATGTATTGTGGATCACTATTTTTGAGACTCGTCACAGGATGTAACTATAGTGTGTCCTCGATCTCGTTTTCTTTTCGCTTGTTACATAGAATGTGCACGAAAATTAAACCTGCCTCATATTTGGAGCAAATATGGACCGCGTCCTTCATTTTGTCCTGGCACTTGTTGTCGTTACTGCACTTGCATTGCTGGTCAGCACAGACCGCAAAAAAATTCGTATCCGTTATGTTGTCCAGCTGCTGGTCATTGAAGTTTTACTTGCGTGGTTCTTCCTGAACTCCAACGTAGGCCTCGGCTTCGTGAAAGGCTTCTCCGAAATGTTCGAAAAACTGCTCGGATTCGCCAATGAAGGGACCAACTTTGTCTTCGGTAAAATGAACGACGAAGGTCTGGCGTTCTTCTTCCTGAAGGTTCTCTGCCCTATCGTCTTCATCTCCGCGCTGATCGGTATCCTGCAGCACATCCGCGTTCTGCCGTTCGTTATTCGTGGAATTGGTTTCCTGTTATCCAAAGTGAACGGCATGGGCAAGCTGGAATCCTTCAACGCCGTCAGTTCCCTGATCCTCGGTCAGTCTGAGAACTTCATCGCGTATAAAGATATTCTCGGCAAAATGTCCCGCAACCGCATGTACACCATGGCGGCAACCGCAATGTCTACCGTGTCCATGTCTATCGTGGGCGCGTATATGACCATGCTGGAGCCAAAGTATGTTGTTGCGGCGCTGGTTCTGAACATGTTCAGCACCTTTATCGTTCTGTCGCTGATCAACCCGTACCGCGTTGACGCAAGCGAAGAGAACATTCAGATGTCAAACCTGCACGAAGGCCAGAGCTTCTTCGAAATGCTGGGTGAGTACATTCTGGCGGGCTTCAAAGTGGCGATTATCGTTGCCGCCATGCTGATCGGCTTCATTGCGCTGATTTCTGCGCTGAACGCCCTGTTCGCCGCGGTGCTGGGTATCTCCTTCCAGGGTATTCTGGGCTACATCTTCTACCCGGTTGCCTGGGTGATGGGTGTTCCGGCTCACGAAGCGCTGCAGGTGGGCAGTATCATGGCAACCAAACTGGTTTCTAACGAATTCGTTGCGATGATGGATCTGCAGAAAATTGCGAGCACGCTTTCTCCGCGCGCGGAAGGCATTCTGTCCGTGTTCCTGGTCTCCTTCGCGAACTTCTCGTCCATCGGGATTATCGCGGGCGCGATTAAAGGTCTGAACGAAGAACAGGGCAACGTGGTTTCTCGCTTTGGCCTGAAGCTGGTTTACGGCTCTACGCTGGTGAGCGTCCTGTCTGCTTCTATCGCGGCACTGGTACTCTAACGTTTAGCGTTAAACAAAAACCGGGAGCCTGGCTCCCGGTTTTTTTATGCCCGCAATTCTTCCAGCGGTTTGGGTTTGCCTATCAGGTAGCCCTGCAGGTAATCCACGCCGAAGCGAAGCAGCATCTCGCGCTGCGCCGGTGTTTCGACGTATTCCGCTACGACGCACAGCGATTTCGTCTTCGCCAGATTACACATCGACTGCACGATCATCGCATCCATATCATCGGTACAAATGTCTTTAATAAAGCAGCCGTCAATTTTAATGATGTCTGCCTGCAGGCGTCTGAGGCGCTCGTAGTTGGCGTAGCCGGTACCAAAATCATCTATAGCAATCCGGAAACCGTAATCCCGCAGTTGCTGAATATTGTGGATGCTGCTGCCTGAATTTGAGAAGGCCTGCTCTTCGGTAATCTCAATCACGACGGACTGAGGCGCAACGCCGTAGCGTTCAAAGAGCGCACAAATCTCGGACGCCACCTCTTTTTGCATCAGCGTAAGCGGCATCAGATTAACGGAGAAACGAGCGCCAGCCTGCGTTGAAGGGTGATCGCGCAGCCACAGCAGTAATTTCTCCATGACGCACATATCAAACCGGTGGCTAAGGTTGAACTGGGCAATCAACGGAATAAAGCGGTCAGGAGTGAAGATCTCGCCCTCGCTCTCCATACGCGCCAGAATTTCGTAGTAGCCGCTCCCGTCCGCCTTCTGGATCGGTTGCGCGTACAAATGGAACTGTCCCGCCTCCAGGGCATGCTTAATTCGCGCCAGCATCAGGACTCGCTCTGTCGTTTGCCCTGATGCCGCCTCGAGGCTATTCGTGAGCGCAAGCACGTTGTTTGCTGCTCCGCAGGATTGCTCGGCCAGCCAGCTCAGCTGCCCCAGCGTGTGGTGCAGTTTTTCGCCGTTTTCGACCATTCCCCAGGACGCACCGAATTCAATATCCAGCCCGGTGTTGTTCCAAAAAATCTTACGGCTGTTCAGTCGATCAACCATATGCTGGAGGCGCTCAGCGGTTCCCGGGCCCAGTAATACCAGCACAAGCTCGCTTCCGGGAAGCTGGAAGAGCGTCTCATCTTTTTGCAGGAGAGGCTGCAGCGACGTTGCGATCGTACGTTTGCAATGGACCCGCATGAGGATCCCATAGTGGCGGCTCAAAAATTCCAGGTTATCCATACGCAGAATGCTCACTTTTGCATCCGGGTGAATCTCAAGATAATCCTCCAGCGCACGAATATTGGGCAATCCGGTCAGCGGATCGGTGAGCGCCCTCCCCTGCCAGCCCCGCTTAAGCCACTCGCTGCGCTGATAAATGCGCGACATGTAAAGCAGACAGATCGCGAATGAGATAAGCACGGACAGAATAAAAGAGAGCGAATGGCCCGATTCCACCCCGTTAAGGAAGTTGTAGTTGTAGGTCAACAGCAGGAGCGCAGATACAGCCCACAGCAGAGAAATCAACGCATAGGTCAGTCGGCTTATCGCTAAGGTAAAAAGAATAAAAATCAGCGGCATCAAATAGCCCGCAATGACGGGAGATTCAAAAGGACCACATAAAATGACGAGAATGAAACTTAAAAGCACCAGCCAGGCAAAAATATATAATGAATTCTTGTGAAAAAACACGGGCTTCACGCTTCGTCGCCAGAAACTTATTGCATAACGAGGATTAATTATCATTCTTAACGGGTAATAGAACATCATGGTAAAAATCAATGCCGCACATATCAGGCTTTGTATATCCACAACGTTATAAATTACCGTCCCTTCGCCGAAAAAGGTCGAAATTGTCACAGGAAAATCAAACAAATAGCCCGCCAAATACATCGACAGCTTAATCCCTATTGGCACCATAAAACCGAGCCAGAATATCCGCAATCCGATGTGCTTGTTAGGGATGGAGTAGCGCCAACGCTTACCCAGCATGATGCGAAGAAGACCGCACGCCGCGAACAACGCAAAGGTCTGACAGAACAGTAATACTGAATATTGTAGCGGTGCTAAATTTACATAGAATAAATTAGTGACAGTAAAACCTAACAAAATGGGAAGAATAGCCCTGCGCCCAAATAGCAGAATTACCGCCAGCATTACGCTTAAAGGTAACCATGCTAAATAAACGTCGTGACCATTAACAATTGCGCGGGGAGAGAGATAACGGGAGACAGGTACCGCAATCAGGCATAAAGCCAGAGCAATCATAAATATCTTTACATTATTGTAAGCTTTTCTATTCATTAACCTGGGCGTTATTTTCCGAGAGAATTATTGACCGGATGGATAATAGGTTTATTAATTGCGCGAATCAAGTTCAAGTCTATTTTTAGACTGGTTTATTGATGTCGATTGAGGTGAGGTACGGGAATACCTTCTTTTTGATAACAAAATACGGTGGCGGGTGTTACAAACACATAAAAAAAACCCTCGTCTTTTAACGAGGGTTTACAATTTTGGTGGAGCTAAGCGGGATCGAACCGCTGACCTCTTGCATGCCATGCAAGCGCTCTCCCAGCTGAGCTATAGCCC